>JADKHW010000004.1 GCA_016721565.1 bacterium
AGTCGCCGACCTCGCCGGGCCGGGAATTGGAACGTACGAAGAAGTCGAGAAAGTCCTCCCGACCGACTATCATTCGTTATTGTCCCCAAAAGAAACGCAATGGGCGATTGCCAAGCTCAAACGGTTCATCGAGGACGGGTTGTGCCAATCGCTGAATTTGTTCCGTGTCGAGTGCCCGCTGATTGTGGATACGACCAGCGGAGTCAATGACTATCTCGACCGTGACGGTTCGCGCACACCGATTGATTTCCACATCAACAACGATTACAACAAGCACCCGATTGACGCTCAGGTGGTGCAAGCCGCGACGAAGTGGAAGAGAGTCGCGCTGAAGCAGTTTGAATGCGAAGTCGGCGAAGGTATTATGACCGACATGCGCGCCGTCCGCAAGGATTATTTCCTTGACCACGATCACAGCGCGTATGTGGATCAGTGGGATTGGGAAAGAGTTATTACTGCGAAGGATCGCAATCTCGATTTCCTCGTCAACATCGTCAAGAAAGAGTGGAAGGTGCTCACGGATGCCGAAGATTACATTCAGCATGAGTTCCCGAAGCTGAAAAACTCGAAGTGGCCGAACTTCCCGAAGGAATTAGTGTTCCTGCATGCCGAAGAGATTCTCGATATGTATCCGGATCTGCCGCGCAAGCAGCGCGAGACGAAGGTGCTGTCTGAGAAATATCCGGCTATCTTTATTCTCGGTATCGGCTGGACTCTGAAGGACGGCTATCCGCATGAAATGAGAGCCGCAGACTATGATGATTGGGTGACTCCGAGCGTCGTGAAGAACGGCCAGCAGATGCACGGCTTGAACGGCGATATTCTGGTGTGGAACCATGTCACCAAGCGTCGTCACGAATTGACCTCGATGGGCGTTCGTGTGACGAAGGAAACGCTCAAGCAACAGCTTGAAGCGACCAAGCAAACGCACTTCCTCGATCTGCCGTATCACAAAGCCATTCTGAATGACGAAATTCCGTTGTCAATCGGTGGCGGTATCGGTCAGGCGCGTACCTGTATGTCGATCCTGAAGAAGGCCCACCTTGGTGAAGTCAGTGTCACCGTGTGGCCGCAGAGACTGAAAGACATGTGCTCAGCACGGAAGATACACGTCCTAAACTAACCCCGCATGTAATGCGGGTTTTGCGCATTGAACTTTCGCGGCGGCTCTGGAAACAGGGTCGCCGCGTTTGTTTTACGTGGGCTACTTAGAGGCATGATATAGCAAGAGGTGCAGAATGGGGGCAGAGGCGGGTTATGAATCGTAAATCAGTCAAAAGTAAGGTATTCGAAGGCTTGACAATATATATGAAAAGCTGTTAGTTTGTCTTAGATTTTTGGAGCTATGACGAATTTTGGACTGTTTTAGAGAATATTTTGAAAGGAACTGAACATGAGCAAGAGAATTACACTGGTGCTTGTCGGGTTGATGGGTGTGTTGGCCGTCAATGCGGCAATGGCTACAGGACCCATGGGGACGAGGGACATTGCGGTTGGAGTTTGGAGCCCCGAGGAGATCTTAGAACAGGCGTATCAGAACATTCAGTGGTATGAAGAGCACAATGTTGACGTGCCGGAAGATGTCTATGACTTTTACTTCCTTGCTGAACGGCTTGTCCATCCGGAATACTATTCTGCGCGTGACGAAGCAGGCTCGCTCGACCAGTTTGCCGACGCCTGCCCGGGAACAGTTATTAACGGGCCGGATTTCGGTGAGATGTATATCACCTCGACGGGTTCCACGATGACGGCGAACAATGACTGCTCCACTCCGAACGCTAGGCTCGGGCGCGATGTGATGGTCAATCTGAATATCTTTTACCCCTGTCGGGTGACGTTACGGACCGCGGGTTCAGTGTTCGATACCTTTCTTGTTCTGTATGAAGACAATTGCTGTGACTCGGACAACGACTTCGTCGTTGCCTCGAACAACAATGATCCGTACTTGAACTACGGCCAGCGTCTGGCGGCGGGTCTGGAAGTTTGCCTTTTCCCGGGAGACTATTACATCGTTCTGGACGGCGCGAGTTCGGCGGCAAGAGGCTCGTATCGGCTCGCGATTGCAATCGAGGACTTGTGCAACGAAGGGGATCCGAGCAGATAGGTTCGAGCTTGGATGTTAAATTATGAAGCCCCGGTTTGTGCCGGGGCTTTTCTTTGTTTAGCGAGGGTCTGGAATCCAGATTGCCTCCTTGAGGCGGTTTTTGCCGAGTTCTTACAGACCTTTAACCGGTAAGAAACATGGGTTCCTTATCAATATAAGGGGTATGGGCGGGGTAAAGTAGTGGGGGCAATGTATGTGGCATAAGGCTTGCTAAGTGTTATAACACAACACCTCAAGCAACCTCGGAGACCTTATAAATGGACGCTACGACTATTGCCCGCAACATGATTCGCTCAACCCGTCCTCACCCCGACGATTTCGATGGAGCGCGCATCAAGCAACTGCGCGAAGACCTCAATATGACCCAGGAGAATTTCGCGCACGAAATCGGCGTCACGTTCGCCACGGTTAACCGCTGGGAGAATGGCCGCACGACTCCGAACAAAGTCGCACAGAAGGTTCTGTTGCTGTTGGAGCGTAAGTTGCGCAAGGTTAGAAAAGATTCATAAACGAAGAAAGCCGGTGACAAACGTGCACCGGCTTTCCTTCGACAAAATCTTTGGGAACTTAGGCGGAGGGAGCGGCTCCGGGGTTCGCGCGCTGGATATCCAGCATCTTGCATAAACTGTCGAGTTCTTTCTCAGCACCTTCTTCGAGGTCTTTGCCATCGGCATAGTCTCGAAGCTGTTTGGCCAACAGTTCTATCCCTGTGGTCACGAAGCTCATGGCCTTGGCGTCGGCCCCGCGTTCAGCTAAAATCTGGGCGGACTTCCCAAGCATGGTCATAGCCAAACTGTAGGTCAGAAAGATCCGACTGTTTTCCATAGTTTCTTCAAATGTGGACATCGGCGGCTCCTTAACTTAGTCAACAATATTATTCATCGGATCAAGCGGACCCATTCGCGCCCGCACTACCATAACGAAACCGTAATAAATATACTGCTCCTTCTGGCCTCGCGCAAGTGGAGCAGACCATCCGTCAAGGAAATATTCACGCACCCATTCTTATGAAACCGCAACCCGAATTCGATCAGTGGACTGATCAAAACCATGTGCCTTTTTGTGACATGTCGCGCACTAAAAGCCTTGAGAATTCAACAAGCTCCCATTCTCAAAGTCGCTTGAGCATGTTATGGCATAGTGTAAAAGGCTGGGTGACAAGTTCGCCTACTTCGGGCATCAGCGCAGCGGTCAAGAAGCCTCGCGTGTCCTCCTAAGCCTCTCGATATTCCTCTCGCGTGCACTCTGCACGCCCCCTCCGCAAGTTGCGCATGCGCAACGCCCGATAGCTCCGTCCTTCCGTCACTCCATATAGCACTTGCACGTCTCTCGTCTTCTGAGTATCTTTAACCATGACACTCAGGTTCAACTCGTACAGTCGTGAAAAGTTTCAACGAAGTTTCCAAATACTTAAACTCTCTCATTAACTATGAAGTAGAGTTTCCGCTTGGCGGAAGTCGTGACCGGCCCAAACTTGATCCGGTTTATGCTGCTGCGCGCGCGCTTCTGTTGCCGCTGGTGTTGCCAAAATGTATTCACATTGCCGGAACTGTGGGGAAAGGATCGACTGCGGCTATGACGCAAGCATTGTTGTCAGTTCATCACTCGGTGTTGTCGTTCACAAGTCCGCATCTTGTTTCACCAAAAGAGCGTGTGCAACTTGACGGACGAGATTTGTCGGATGAATTGTGGTGTGAAGGGATTTCGGCAATTCGTGACGGCATGCTAAATAGCGACACGAAGCTGACGTACTTTGAAACGACGTTTGTATTTTATCTTTGGTGTGCAAAGAAACTCGGCACGACCGCGCATGTAGTGGAAACGGGATTGGGCGGGAGCTTTGATGCGACGAATGTGCTTGAACGAACGACGGCTGTGTTGACCCGTGTTGATTTGGATCACACACATATATTAGGGAAGACGTTTGGTGCAATTGCGAAAGATAAGAGCGGGATCATCAAAGAGGGGATGAGTTGTTTTAGCGTTGCGCAAGAAGCTGAAGCGATGCTCGAAGTTGAGAACTCGGCAACTGCCAAGCACGCAGCGTTGTCAATTGAAGAACGAGAATTTCGCTGTGAACAGGTTCGCCCGCAAGTTTTTCGATTCAGAGGCAAACGAGCGATTGATGACATCTCGATTCCGCTCGCTGGTGAGTTTCAGAAGCATAATCTGGCGGTGTCGCTTGCGGCTACGCTGAGTCTTGACGGTTCTTTGACAGATGATGAGATTCGTTCTGCATTCCGTGATGTGCGGCTCAGGGGACGGCAAGAGGTGCTTGACAACCACCCGAATGTGATGATTGACGTTTGCCACAACCCTGCCTCGTTTGCGGAACTTGCAGCTTCACTCAGAGCAGACAAGAGATTCAGCAAGCGAATCGCGCTTGTGGCGATGATGAAAGACAAAGACGCCCGCGAATCTCTTCGGCATCTTATTGGAGTTGTGGATGAGTTGTGGGTGACGGATGCACCGACACCAAGAACCTATTCAGCCGATGCATTGCTTGAGATTGCAAACGAACTTCACATCAGCACACGAGTCGTCAATCGTGTTCATGCCTATAAGGATATTCTATCGCTGCCGGACAATATTCAGGGGATTGTGTGCGGATCATTCTACTTGGTGGGTGACTTTTTGAGCGCGCATCCTGATGCCTGAATTGCCGGAAGTTGAAACTGCGGTTCGCGAGTTGCGACCGGCCATTGTTGGTAGGGTGCTACGCGGTGCGTGGGCGAACATACCACGACAGCTCGGAACAATGTCGGAGAAAGAACTTGACCGTGCCGTCAAAGGGCAGCGAGTTGTGTCGATCAAGCGGCGCGGCAAATATATCGTGCTCGCGCTCGAACGCGGAATTCTCTTGGTTCATTTGCGGATGACCGGGCGATTGTTTGTGGCGCCAACTGAGAAGAAACCGAGTGCTCATTTGCATGCTGGATTTAAGCTCGATGATGGAAGTGAGTCACTCTATTTTCGTGATGTGCGAACGCTGGGAACCTTCGGTATCATGCGAATGAAGGCGATGTCAAAGAGCTTGCCGCTTTGGGATGGGAACCGCTTGAGAACGAAGTCAATGCTGAAATGTTGAGACCCAGAGCTTGCGAATCGCAAGCAAGCTATCAAAGTTGTTTTGCTCGATCAATCTTTGTGGGCGGGAATCGGAAACATCTATGCGAGCGAAGCGTGTTGGGTGGCAGGAATAGATCCGCGCAAGAGTGCAAAGCTCTTAACGCATCCTCAATGCGAGAAGATTTGTCAAGCGGTGCCTGAAGTGCTTCAAACGGCGCTGAATCGCGGAGGCTCGACCTTGCGTGACTTTATGAGTCCTGAAGGGAACTACGGCTCATATCAAAAAGAGTTTCGTGTATATGACCGTGAGGGCGAAGAATGCTTGCGGTGCGGCGGAGTGATTCAAAAGATTGTGCAGGCTCAGCGGTCAACATATTTCTGTGCGGGATGCCAGAAGAAGAAATAGCAAATCGAAAATTAAAAATAGAAAAGGGACGCTTGTTAGCGTCCCTTTTTGTGTTTCATTATACCACTGCTATCGAAGCAGCAATAGCTTTTGCGGTGCTGTCACCTGCGTGCTTGATTTCAAAATAGCAAAATAGACACCTGAGGCCATGCTGGGTTGCCAATTGTATGATGTCGACTGATTGGACAATGGTGTACTTAGAACCTCACGACCCAAGACATCATAGATCAACAAGCGGGTATCTTGTGAATTGCCAATGTTGTAGTTTAGCTTTACGGAGCTGTTGAACGGATTTGGATAGGCAGTATGCAGGGTGAAGTCATTGGGTTGCGAAGTGGGCGCGACGATTTCGTCGGCCGCGCTCGGGAAGCCTGCCCATGCAAGGATGCGATCCAGAAAGTATGCGCGGGATTGATTGCCGATCGGAGAGTTGTCTGCCACTGCTTCGATGCCGAAGCCGAAAACGATGGAATGTCCACTGACTGGTCCCATTGCACCGGCATAGTTGTTTCCTGCGTTTCCATACTCAAGTATGGGAAGCGTGCTTGAAGTTAGTTGGAGAATCGTCATGCTGTCTTGATTTGCCGCTCCACCTGAACCGGTTAGCAAGAAGGTTTCACCTTCAACAAAGGGAGACATAATGCTTGTAGCCATGCGTATTCGCGAGCGGCCGGCAAAGTCCACGCCAAGCGTCCAGCGAGCAAAGTGTGTTCCTTCAATGCCGCCTAATATGTTTTTGCCTGACATGAATACGTAGCCACCGTGATAGAGGTGATCGCTGAGTGTAGTCGTGTCGCCCGGCAATAATCCTGAGCCATCGCCATCACCAGATAACCATAACACAACGCCGTTGTCCGGAAGAGAAGAAATATTGAGTTCTTCGGTTGGCGTTAAACGTTTATGCTGATAAATCTTGTCCATCTCGCGCAACGTACCCGTGACGTACTTATCAACATCGGTCTCAAGTGAGCGGGTAACAATGTGGAGTTTGGGAATTCCGACCGTGAACTCGAGTGGGAAGACAACTGGTTCTTCAAACTGATCGGCAGTGAAGGTCAGCGTGACAACGCCCCAATGATCAATTGCCGAAGCACTGACTTGAATATTAATTGGGCCGATGGCGACCGTGTCGCGCGGGCCGATTGTGCCTAAACTGTGAACGGCGTTGTTCAATGTAAGCGTGTTATCGTCAGTCGAAACGGTGAGCGTGACGTTCGTTGCCGCTGGCGGGAACAGTGTTACGTCATTCACTATCGAGAATGTAACAGTCGCGGTTTCTCCTGCTTCGGCCATGCCATTATTGTTGCCGTTTGCATCGCTGATTAACATGTCACGAATAACATAATTAGGTCGTGCGCCTGGACCGATGCCGTGATCGCCGAAAGCATCATAAATAACGGTAGCATTGGGTGTGCCGTTTTCGAGGTTGCCGTCGTTGTCATCAGCTTCCAGTACATCTACGAAATAGTCAAAGAATAATTCAGATAATCCGTAACGCGCGAAATGTGCAAGCGAGTCGGCATAGGTCGCACCGAGTTCTTGTCGAATTGTCCACAGCGGCGCCGAGATGAACGGACTGTCACCGTGCACTTCGCCAACCCAGTTGCGCGGGAAGACCATGTGGCTTTCGAGATTGCGGAAAAAGCTATGCGCGTTGCCAGTCAGCCATTCGGCCATCAGCGGATCGCCGTTAATTGTACACGCGAAATAGTCCGACCAACCTTCATTCATCGCGCCAGGTTGATCTGTGTAGGGTAACATGTCGTTGGGATAGATGCCGTCGGTGACACCATGTGTGTACTCGTGATAAATGACATCTGAGTACATCGCAAAATTGCCGTAGTTCATGCCTGCACCGTAATAGGTACCCCAACCATTCCAGAACGCGTTGTCATACGAACCGCCGTAGTTGGCAACTGCGGGCATTGGATAGTCGAGAGCATTGTATGGCGGATCCACGACTTTGTACCAATCATGGATAAACGTCGTGTGGTAGTAGAGATTGAGTTCAGGACGTGTGGCTTGCTCATCTGTCCAACTCAGCACTTCATTTACAAATGGTGCGTCGAAGGCTGCGCCGTGTACGGCCGTTTCGCCGTCATCGTCATTGGAGGTTTCGACATAAGATCCGGACAGCATCGCGAGGACGTCAGCGTGCGTGCCCGCTTCAACAGAGACGACGCCATTAGAATTGGCAACACGGTTTGAACCGTTTACTTCCACATTTTGATATTTGCACGGCGAGATTTGTGTTTCGCTGTGATCGTAGGGTTGCCAGTAGGGGAGTTCAACTGTGAGGTTTAGGACTTCTTCCGAGATGCCTGACCATTCGAGCAACACTTCGCCCGTTGACGCGTCAACAATTCCTGCGTGGCGCTGATGGGGGAGAGCACCTGCGATCTGTAGCCAATATGCGGCGCGCAATTCGTGATTCTCGACAACCGGATACCAACAGGCGAAGCTCTGTTCGTCAACGACTTGCCAGTTTGCCGATTCAAGATTCGTTGCGAGATAGGTTCCTGCAACGAAGGTGGACATTACAAACGAACCGTTTGTCGGCCAATTCTGAAATGTTGTGTAGCTAACGCGCGCGAGTTGGTTTTGCGTGTTTAGCGCAAGATCCAACCTGCCGCCGATGACGGGCAGTTGATTGCGAAGTTCGCGGTAGAATAAGATAGTTTCGCGTTGGAGTCTTGTTGTCGGCTTTTAGGGCGAATTCACTTGAAATGCCAAACTCGCTTGCGACTATTTGTACAAGTTGTTCAGATGACTTGGCGTTCAATGACACAGGATTGCCCCAGTACATTCCGTAGCCGCTGAATTCCAGCGCACGGACACCCTGCCAACCTGCAAGCAATCCCGACGTGATGGTTTGTGCAGGCGCGAGATTTTCGGTCAGCGACTCAGGAGCATAGGATTTCGCTGTTGCGATTGACGTGATGCACGTGAAGCAGAGAATGAGAAGCAATTGATGCGGGCGCATATATGACTCCGAGATCAAAAGTAAGTAAACAATGTAACACGCAGACTGGTGGCGTCGGCGTTCTGATCGGACGAGCGAATCTCTTCGGTGGCCAGGGCGTCGGGCGTCCATGAATAGTATGAGTGGCGCAATTCTGTGCGCATGCCGATACCGTTAAAGCCAAACTTGACACCGATGCCGATGTCAACCAAGCTGCGCAGATCATTGGTTGTGCTCATGACGACTCCAGCGCGCGGAACTTCGAGGGCACTGCCGCCGCCGACGTAAACGAACGGCGTCCACGGGCTGTCGTTCGGATACATTCCGACGATGTGTAAGGCCGCTTGATAGCCAAAGCGCAGTGAATCGAATTGAACATCGGTGCTCTTACCTTTCGGGATTGTGAAATCACCAACAAGTTCAAGCCCAACATAATCTGTAATTGCGTATCCGCCTTGCAGCGACAATTGAGCTAAATAGCGGCGCGCATGCACGCTTGCAGCCCAAGTTTGCAAAGACAAGCCGCCGCCGATTTCAACTAAGCCGGGGCGTTCTTTGAATGTGCGCTTTATCCCATTGGATGGCGCACTACCGAGCCAGATTGATTCAACTTCGTCACGGGCGAACACCTGATACTCGGGTTGCCGAAGGTGTCGTTGCTCCCAGGACGTGACGTAGGTTGCTATCGTGTCTTGACGAATGACTGCGCCTTCGATGACCCGGCCATCACGCAGACGGACATAGTCTTTGGCAAATAAAGCGGTCGTCAGACAGAAGATGTTAAGAAACAGGAACAGTGCCAATCGCATAAGGGTCACTTAGGTTGGTAAGTCGGGAACCAATGCAATCTTACGGATTTTTTTTCAGACTAACTACTGTTAGGGAAAAAAGTGCTTTAATAAAGCATACTGAGAGGCGCACCGAATCATGTTGATGGGTCACAACATTCAAGTTGTGAAAAAACAAACAAAGTTTCCTCGCAAGTTAACACAACTGCCCCCCTTGTCCGGTGCGAAGATGTTTAGAATACTTGTATTTACGAGCCATCAAGCGTATATTACTTGTTATATTTAGTAGAACTTATCCACACAGTTTGAGAACTCCGTGTCCGCCGAACGTAGCCCTGAATTTTCACCAAAAGCCACCAACTTTGTGCTCCATCTTGCACAATTGTCGGGGAATGCATCACTCTTGGGGGCAGATGTCATCACTTGGCGACTCACAGGAGCGGGCCTAAGCGTTGTCGGGGGTGGGAACGGGAGCGGAAAGTCGTTGCTCTGTGCTTCAATCTATGCCGCGACATTTCCTAAGCAGACGGAGGCATTGCGGAGTGGATTGTTTGCGGCAGGGCTACGCACTGTGACGTTAGTAGGCTTGCTCGATAGTACGCGTAAAGAGTGGTCGCTCGATCTCGAATCCGGTGCCATCATTCATCGGCCCGAATTGACAAATGATTTGGAGCCTCAATCTACTCCGATTACCGAACTCGTAATTGTCAATGAGAACATACCGGCTATGGTTCCGCATTTCATCATGAACGGCGATTGGCAGCTTCCCTGCGCCGCGAATTTGGAATGGGCCGGCGCGATGCTCGCTGTACCTCTGGAGCGCGAGCTTGCAAGTTGGGAGCGGCGGCTTGACAGTTTGGAGCATGGCGAAGTAACAACGAACCCGGATGCGCTGCAAGCTGAAATTGCCAATATCGATGCGCAGCTTGCACGTGCGCAAGCGCTGCGGGAAACTGCGGCGCTGGCAGAACAGAAGGCAGCGGAGTTGCAAGGTAAGATTACTGATGCCGAACTTGCTATTCAAATTGCATCGGCGGAAGAAACCGAGCTTGTTGGCAAGATTGAATTAGCAGAGCGCGCGGTGCATCTGGAGTCCTGGGCGGAAGAGTTGCGCTCGTCATGGAATAGTGTGGAAGCGACTCGTGCTCAGTTTGCTCAGCTCTACGACAGGCTTGAAATGCTTCAAGAGATGACGCGAAATCTGCCGAACAATGTACAGGAGCTTGCGCAAGAGTATTTGCGGCTGCAAAGGGAGCGCGAGTCCACGTCAGTGCGTCTGCAAGAAAACGAAGGCAAGGTCGCGCAGCTTGAAGAACAGCGCAACGCAATTGCCAAAGAGAAAGAGCTGTTGCAAACGAGTCTCGGCAGCGAGAGCGCCGTAAAGCTCGAAAAGTTACATAGGAAAGTGGCCGAACTTGAGCGCGAATCGACGGAACTCTCGCGTAAGCGTATTGATCTCCTGCGTAGGCGAGACGGGTTGGAACAACAGCGCAACGAGAAGTACCGCGAATTGACTCTGCTCGGACCGGAAGAATGGACAGCGCTCGAGTTGTTCTTGTCTTCGAATGACCATATGCAAAGTTCGACGCAGCAGGTAGAGACGGAAAAGCAGCGAGCTGAGTTGGGTAGAATTGCGGATCGTTTGCGCAATGAGTTTAGTGGCTTTGAAAAACTTGCAAGCGATACCCCGGCGCGCGTCGAGAAGCTTTTTGGGCTACGTGAATCAATCTCAAAACGTGAAGCCGATCTCGTTTTGCTCAGAAGCAAAGTCGTAGAAATGCAAACTCGCGGCACTGGTGCTGGACTGAAATCGGTATTGGCCATTGTTGGAGCTGCGGCGGCAGGCGTGCCCTGCGGACTATTGTTGGGCTGGGATATTGGTTTTTTTGCTGGAGTTCTGGGTGGAGGCGCAGGCTTCGGTATCGGTCACATGATGGTACCTAAGTCAGACGTGAGCCATGAAGAACTTGTGCGCAAGATTGAAACGATGCAGCATGAGCAGCAGGAGTCACTCGCCGTTCGCGAAGCGCTACGACTTGAACTTTCTGTACTCTCGGATCAGCAAAAACTTGACGGGGCGCTCGCGCGCTGGCAGGAATTTGTGCGAATCTCAGATCGGCAACGAGTGCTCGATACCGCAATTGCGGCAACACCAGTCGTTCCGAAAATGGACGAGAGTGTGCCTGCAGTACTAAGAAAGCTCGAGCGCGAAGATATTCGTAGAAGAGTAAATGAATATCGAGCGTTAACTGTTGAATTGACCGACGCAACCGTGGAACTCAGTGCATTTGATCATCCCGACGGCCCGAGTGCGCGCAAGCTTTCCGCCGATAACGAAGCGCTACTCCTGCGGGAAGAGATCGGGACTCTGGAATTGGAGTCAAGTAAAGCACAGGTGGAACGTGAACGGCTGCTGCACCAGCTTAGTATTGATCTTGCGAGAGTTGAAAATGAGCTTGTAAGTCTTGTCGATGTGACTTTAGAGAGATCGGCACTGCGTGATATTTTGGTAGGAATGGAGTCTATTGACGAAGCTGTCGCACATGCTTTCAGTCAATCCGGACCGGAGTCTATTTTACAAGCCTTGTACGAGCGCAATGATCTGCAAAATGAGTTGCGCGAGACCAAGGCAAAACTGAGCACGGAGCATTCGCCGCAGGAATTATCCGTTCGAACAAATATGATTGAAGTTGAATTGCGGCAAGTTACCGAGCATTTGCAGGAGTATGATCCGCTGTTCGGGACATTGGGAACTCGGCTTGACGGCCTGAACAAATATCGCGGCCAGATGGAGAAATTGTTCAATCAAAGTTCTGAGAACGAGAAGCTAATAAATCAATATACCCATGAGATTCATTCGCTACGGCTACCGGAACTTAAACGCGAGATTGATGAATTGCCAGCCGAACAGGCTCTCTTTCACGATCGCGCCCAAACGCAACACCGCCTTGACGAATTGACGCGAAGCATTCATGCAGCACACGAAATGTGCGCCGCGCTTACGGGAGAGCTTGCTGAGTTGCGCGAACAGGCAATTTCGCGAGTGCTGGGGATATTACAGTCAAAGGTGTTTGACGCTATCGGCGAGCGCTACGCATCGATTGAATGGGCGAATGGCGTGTGGTATGTGATTGCGGATGATGGCCAGAAGCGGCTGCTGTCAACTTTGTCACGCGGCATCGCTGAGTTGGTCACGTTGTGCTTGTATGCGGGTCTGTTATCTGCAAGTTCGGACGCCGAGCGGGTGCCTGTGGTGTGGGATGACGTGCTTTCGCAGTTGGACGACTACCACCTTTCAATTGCGCGAAACGTGATAGAACAGATCGCGCGTGACCGCCAAATAGTACTGCTGACACGGGATCCGCGAATTCGGACGTGGGGCAAGTCCGTTGAAGTGCTGGTTGGTCAGTATCAACTGGACGCGCTGATCAACTAAGAGTTTTCTGACATTTCCTTTCAATAAGGGACCGCTATGCAAGCGGTCTCTTTCTTTGAGACGGAATTTCGCACTATCATGGTTGAAATGAACGCGTATCCACATCATTGGAGGTAGCGCGAAATCAACGGTAAGTACAGTAGCGGCAACTTTGCGTGTCGTTGCATCACAAAAATGTCGTTCGCGCAAATTGTCAAAATAGTGCTTTCTGCAAGCGTTCGGTTGAATTCTTTCCTTTCCAGGGGCTGTCTGCGCATGTTGCGAGAGCATTGTTCACACATGGCAACAGGGCTTGCGTCAAATGAGCAATGACGTGGTTCAGTAACACTTGGGAATTGTATTTGCTTTTCCTGTCAGTGAACGCGGCGCTTCTGCGCACAATTATAGTGACTGCATATCTGACCAAGTTAGGGATTGCCATTGCAACTTCCAGAGA
Source organism: bacterium (assembly GCA_016721565.1). Classification (GTDB taxonomy): domain Bacteria; phylum Electryoneota; class RPQS01; order RPQS01; family RPQS01; genus JABWCQ01. The sequence continues at coordinate 13,202 of JADKHW010000004.1, forward strand.
CAAATATGAACCCCGATACGAAGACAAACGAGAAGCAAGAGTCAAATTCGACAAAGTCCACAGACTTTGATTCGCTTGAGCTGGCATTCCTCGGAAGTCTGTTGCCGGGAATCGTACACAACCTTGCCACGCCGCTGTCTGGCGTTATTGGCGCGACGCAGCTACTTGAAATGCGTGTGGGGGAGCAGGAAAGATTGCTCAATGAACTTGAACGCGGCGCTTCGCAATCTGCAGAAGCCCTGAAGGTGCAGCATCAAAAGAGTTGTTCAAATCTTGATATTATGTCGCGCAACGCGCGGCACTTGACCGAACTCTTGCAAGTAATTATTCGCCGCTTTCACCGTTGTAGTCAAGAGACGGCCACACCTTTGTCCTTGTTTGAACTGGTTAGTAATGAACTTCAGTTTATGGATGCTAACCTGAGCTACAAGCATAAGACACGTAAGAAATTTGATCTGGCGAACGACACCTATACTGTGTTTGCTGTTTACAAGCACGTCGCAGCAGTAATTGATGATTTTATTTTGCGCTCGCTTGCAGCGCATGATTTCTCGCGTGGATTGGTGGAACTCAATGTAACCACCAATTACGCTAACAATACTGGAATCTTAGAACTCGAATCTAAATTCTTCGAAACTGATGAAGAGCCGCTGGAAACCGATTCCTTGAATCTGTATCTGGCTCGTCTGGCAGAGCAGGCAGGGACTTACGAACTCCAACAGGAGAAGGGCCACTTGCGGGTGACCATTACGTTGCCGAGGCATGCTCCGAAGACTTGATTGTCTGCTTTTGAAGTCGTATTGTGAAGAGGAAGCAATACGAAAAGGCGAACAATCTTTGAATAAGCTCGAACATCAATACCGCGACGCGCGCTCGTTGGCCCTTGGAACCGACGAACGGGCGTCGCTTGCTATAGAAGCCTGTCTGAACGCCGGTGAAATCTTGATGAAGTATTGGCAGGCGCTAACTTCTGAGGACATTCGTGAAAAGAGCCGCGGTGATTTGGTTACGTGCGCTGACACCGATTCCGAGGCCGCAGTGTCGGCATTCCTGCAGAAGGAGATGCCGGAAGCCGGGATCGTGTGCGAAGAGGGGACACGCCGCGAAGGGCAGGGGTTGGTGTGGTATCTGGATCCGCTGGACGGAACGACTAATTTTGTGCAGCGCTTCCCGGTCTTTGCTGTGAGTTTGGGATTGGTAGAATTGCGCAAAAATGCACCGCCGAATTTGATTTGCGGTGTGGTATTTAATCCTGTGTCAGGCGATCTCTTTTGGGGTGTAAAGGGCAAGGGCAGCTATCTAAATACGGCCCGCTTGATTGTTGCTAACAAGAGTCGCCTGAGTGATGCCGTGCTCGCGACAGGTTTTCCGCGACGCCATCACGAAGAGCTTGGGCCGTATCTAAAAGAGTTCGCTGTAATCTTTCCAAAGTGCCGTGCGATTCGCAGGGCGGGCGCCGCTGCATTAGACTTATGTTGGACTGCGCAAGGGTTGTTTGACGGATTTTGGGAACACAAACTTTCGCCGTGGGATATTGCAGCGGGCGCGCTCATTGTTCAGGAGGCCGGGGGAGTGTGCTGTGATTTTGAAGGTGAGGATGATTTTCTGGCCGGTGGGAATATCATTGGCGCTTCACCCGCAATCAAGAAACAGATATTGCAGTGCATCGCCGAATCGCGAACGTAAGTTGCATAACTTATCAATGAAAAGAGCCACTCGATTGAGTGGCTCTTTTGTATTCAATGTGCTTGGTTTATTTGATCGGCCAAGTCAGCGAGAATTCATACGATGGCGCGACCGTGACCTTTAATGTTTGTGTGGACTTTCCGGAATTGATCTCGTACACACCGGCAGCGAGTTCGCTGTCAATCAAAACCTTCTTGTCTGGTGACATCCGCTCGATCTTAACGTGGCCGGATTTACGAACATAAAGTCTCAAGCTGTCGCCGGGGAGAACAACTGCGGGAGCGGTGCTTTCCTGACCGGAACTTTTTTCACCAAGCGGAACTCCCGCTGAAATCACAACCGGAAAGATCGATTCGTTGATCTGACCTTGAGCCGCAAGCTTGTAGTAATAGGTCACACCGGGAATGGCAGACGTGTCCTGATAGAGATAGTCCGCCGTTCCGTTCTCGGCATGAAACGGGATTTCTGCCAGCACCGGAAAGTTGCCCAACTCTTCGTAGCCTCGATAAATTCTGAACTTTACGACGGCGGGAGATTGCTGGTCAAGCGTCCAGTTCAGGCGAACGTTTCCATCTTCGGTGGAATTTGCGCTAAAGAGTGCGAGCAACGTCGCAAGCTCAGGCATCTCTTCGGCCTGAGCAGTTGTCCAATTGAAGATTAGTAGCAATGCAAAAACGATTCGCACAACGTGCATGTATTCTCCCGATGTGATGCTAAAGATTACGATTGATGATCATCTGCGGCAGGTTCAAAAGCGAGCGCTTCGCGGCGGCCTTGCTCTTCCGAAACTCCCCAGAGCAGCCACGCTCCGAGAATGAAGAAGATCAAGAGCGACAGCATGCCAACGCGCAGGCTGCCCGTTACCCAAACAGCGAGACCGAAAATTGCCGGACCAACTGCGCTGGCAAACTTACCTGAAATTGCGAAGAAACTGAAGAACTCGGCTGAGTAGTTAGGCGGTATCAACACAGCTTGCAACGAACGCGATGCGGCTTGTGTTCCGCCCATCACTAAGCCTGCGAGAATGCCCAGAAACCAATACTCTTGTTTGGCGTCACCGAGCCAGCCAAGCTGCCAACCCCACAGCGACACAAAGCTCCAAATACCTACGCCGATCAGTACGGCGCGGCGGTTGTCGAATTTGTTGGCGATGATACCGAAAATAATCGAGCCGATGAACGCGACGCCTTGAACCATTAAGAAGAACAGCACAAGTTCGCCGGTCGCCAGATGCAATTCTTGATCGCCAAAAATTGAGGCCATCACGATAACGGTTTCAACGCCGTCATTGTACAGCAGATAAGCAAAGAAGAAGCGAGTAAAGGTCGGCAACTGGCTCAGATGACGGATACTGCGTCGCAACGCGCCGATTGCGTGCCTGATGTTGACGGTGTGGCTTGAGTGCCCACCGCGAACTGCAAGCGCAATAGGAACCGTGAACACCGCCCACCAAATTGCCGCACTCAAGAAACAATGCTGAACCGTGAATGTTCCCGGAGCCGCGCCCAGCAGATGCGGATATTGGAGCATGACGAGATTCACGGCGAGCAAGATTCCGCCGCCGAGATAACCCCATGCCCAACCGATGCTCGAAACTTTTGCGTAGTCCTGCGGATCGGCAATATCGAGCAGCATTGCATTATAAAAGATCGCAGATCCTGCAAAACCAAATTGCGCTATCGTAAACCAAATTCCGCCAATCAGCCAATCGCCCTGCGCCCAATGTGGCAAGCATTCCGGTCGCGAACACGCCTATGCCAGTATGCAGCAAGAGCATGCGGCGTTTCAAATGACCCAAGTCGGACAGAGCGGAAAAGACAGGACCCAATAACGCAACCAGAACCATGCTGGCCGAGATGAAGAAACTGAAAACAGTTGTACCGGGAACTTGAGTTCCGAAGATGCTGACTCCGTTTGCACCACCGGCAATCACACCCGCGTAGTACTTGTTAAAGATTACAGCGAGGATTGTTGTCGCAAATGCGGAGTTACCGAAATCATACGTGGCCCAAGCAAAAACTTGGCCGCGATTCTTGCGCTGAAACGAGAATAGACCGCTCACAAGCTTAGCGGATATAGCGGATAGAATGAGACAGCGCGGCCGATTGCGTTTGCAAACGAACGAGGTATGTACCGCTGGCTACAGAAATACCTGATGACGTGGCACCGTTCCACGTTACGTTGTTATTGCCCGACAGGCTGTTGCCATCAAACAGAGTAGCGACTTGTCTGCCCAACAGATCATATACTGTGACATTTGTGTGTGCATTGCCGTTCGGAGCGATCCAACTGATACGCACTTCGCCGTTAAACGGATTGGGATAGCTCGGCAGTAATTCAAACTGTGAAACTTGCGACGGAAATCCGGGAGCAACGTCCGAAGTTTCGGTCAGCCATTCTTTGGCTTCTGACAGGAATTGCGCTCGAGTGGTGCTGCCCGCTTGACCGGATGCGGCTTCGAGGCCGAAGCTTAAGAAGATGAAACGGCCGCTTTGATAGCTTCCCGAAATTCCGCAAATCTCTTCCGTAAGCGTGTCATTGATAAAGATTGCGGTGGCGTTATCTAAGAGCGAAATGGATGACGGACTGGTTTGATTGCCCGCGCCTTGCGAACCTAATAGCAGAAGGAATTGTCCATCCACATCAGGGTCGTCACCTAATCCATATGCACGGAGTTTGTCCGTGTCATCACGGTCCGGCGTACAATAGAACACGTCATGCAAAAATGTCTCGGTTGCGGCATCGTCGGTAATGTTTTGTCCGGTAACTAACATCCCATGACCTGCGGCAAGATACGTGGTCAGAGACTGTTGATCTTCGGCAGTCAACGTGTTTTGACTTTCGTTGCCCGTCATCCAGATCAGCCACGGCACGTTGGTTAAGTCGCTGAGTGCCGCCGATTGACGGTTCCACACGCGTACATCTTCTTGATTCGATTCAAGCGACGACACAATGTACGACTCAAATTCTTCGCCACCATCATCGTCCACAAGCAAGACGCCGGTGGAAGTTAGGATTATGTCAAACGGATCGGTATTGCCAGATACAGTAAAGAACATGCGTTCGTCGGTAAGGTAGCGAAGCGGCGGAGTGATGACCATGCGGTGTTGCCCTTCCGGCAGTTGTCTCGCGCCGTTGTTGTACTGTTGCCCTGAGGCAATATCAACGGAAGTCCAGATAGAGTCGGGGTAGTCTTCAGCATAGAAATCAATATGGACCGGAACTCCGCTCGGATCAAATTCGCCGCTGATTGTGCCGAATACATTGGTACGTCGACGCAAATCAAATTCAAATGACTTTTGCGCTTCAATTGAATCAAACGGTGTCAGAGTTGGTGAATAATACAAATTGACGGTCAATGACAAATCGTCACTTAAATCATCAACAAACGGCAGTGCCCAGGAATCAAAACCAATCTCGCGTACTTCACCTGCTGCAAGCGCCTGCACGGTTGACCATTCAGAGTAACCAGCATGATCGTCCGCGTGAACAATTGCGTAAAGCGTATCCGTCCCCTGATTGAGAACTGATATTGAAAGCAAGGCCGTATCGCCTTCCATCAGTAGGCGAGACGTGTCAGGTGAGACAATGGTTCCAATATCAGCAACGACAATAGGTCCGGACGAAATGATGCGCTCCATACCCATCCAACCCATGTAAGCGCTGACCCACGAATGATCATTACCTTGCCCGATACAACAGGTCCCCGGCGGAATCGCGCCATCGTTGTCAATGTCGAAGCTGATCAGTGAATCACAATAAAAAATTCCGCGATTCCAGAAGAGCGAATCGCCGGTGATTTCAAAACAGCGGAACGTTGCGTTGGAGTACCATGTATTATAAGCGTTATACCAGCTTGACGGGGACTCCCATGTCTCAAGTTGAGTGCCATACTGGTTGATCCAAGTCGCGCCGCTGTCGGGATAGGCAATCCAGAGCGAATTGCATACGCCCCAAAGAGCTGTGCCGCCACAGAGCGCCCACTCTGAGGCGTTATTAAGTCTGGCAGGATTGGCTGTAAACCAATTGCGGATCAGCCGTGCACGGGCAAGCGTGAAGTCGCGCCAATCATTGCGCCCGCGATAGATTGCATGTGGGTACATGCCGCCGATGGCTAAGCCTTGCGCCGCGATGTCTACAACAGCGCTGATTGAGAGCGGATTGGCCATTGTCCACCAAGCGCAGCTATCAGCATACCAATTCTTACTAGTGTCGCTGTAGGCCTCGCGGTATTTTGCAGCCGCTTCGAAGCCCCAACCGCAATTGTGGGCGGCGTAGTAGCCGCCGCCCTCTTCACGCCACGCAGGCCAACGAGCGTTGTAGGTCCAGGCGTCACGGATATTTTGTCCGTAACGAGCTGTGTCGCCCGTCCAAATCGCATATTGCGACCACACGCGAATTGCTTCCTGTGTATTGTCCGTTTGAATGATTGTGAAATCACTACCGAGTTCACCTTCGCGCATCCCGCCGAAATTCTGGCCGGGCGTCGTCACCTGCATTCCAGCCAGAAAATCACAGAGCTGGCGATACTTCACGAAATATGCGATTTCATCAAGAGTTTGACGAGGAACGCGAGTTCCGGTTTCAAAACTGCGAGGCATTTGACCAGAGTTGTTCTCTAATCTTGCCTGCTCAAGTTCTGCTTCTGTCCAAAAGGGAGTGGCCCATAGCGACTGCATGATTAGCAGACATACTATTACCATCGCGATGTTTGTTTGTCGCGTCATGCCCTGCTCCCTTTGTTGAATTACATGAAACGCTTGAAGAATTTCAGGATACCCTGATTCCAAGCGATACGGTGCGTGATGCCTGAGCCTTGCGGGATCGTGTGTTTATTGTCGAGATACCACTGGTAGCTGCGAATCAACGCTTGAGCATTCGAGTATTTTGGTTTCCAACCCAACTCACGCTTGGCCTTGTCAATGGAGACGAAGCTATCTTGATCAGCTGTGCCATAGACCCATTTGTACAATGGGGAGAGGCCCATCGCTTCAAAGGTCATCAATGCAAGCTTCACCGGACCAGCCGGTGTGCCCCAAGGACGCGCGCCGTTTCCGGCATATTCACACATCGCACCCATGTCTTCACGAACTGACTTGAACTCTTCGGCGCCGACGTTAAAAGTCGCGTTGGCACGAGACGCTTCGACGGTTGCACCAAGGTAGATAGCCTCGGCGAGGTCATCTACCTCGAGAAGCTGATAGCGGTTCTTGCCGTTACCAATCATTGGGATGCGCTTGCCGCTTTCCACCCAATCGTAGAGAATCTGGAACACACCGAGGCGATGCGTGCCGATGAATGTCTTAGGACGAATGACGGGGACGCACATATCCGGAGCGCGGAATTCTTCGCAAACCTTCTCGGCTAAAATTTTGCTTTCGCCGTAGGGGCCTACGCCGTGGACTTTATCGGTTTCAAATAGCGGATGATGATCGGGAATACCATAAACTGCGGTAGAGGAAACGAATACGACGCGATCGACACCGGCTTGCTTGGCCGATTGGAGGACTGCGCGCGTGCCGTCCACGTTAATCTCATAAATATCTTTTGGCTTCCAAAGCGGGAGTGCCGCCGCGCCGTGAACGATACAATCAACTTTGTATTCGGACAGAATCTTATCGAGGCCAGCTTTGTCCCGGACATCGTGCTGGAGGAAGACTGTCCCAGCTGGGTATTCCGAGGTTTCGAAAGGGGCAATATCTGTTAGAATGAGATCCCAACCGTGTTCTGCAAAACAAAGCGCGGTATGCAATCCAAGGAAACCTGCGCCGCCTGTAATCAGTACTTTCACGAAAATTAGCTCCAAAATGGACCAAAGGGGTCCGCCAAGAGGTATCCCGGCGGTCAATGCTTACTTCAAGATTTCTAAGATATAAAACCCTGACCGGACTTTCAAGGTGGTCAGCAAGAGTAGAAAAGATGGGTCAGAAGTTGACAAGCGAGTCTAAGCAGGTTATATTACGGGTCTTATGTCTAATATCCTCGAATTCTTGGACGACAAGCCCCGCGACAAATGCGGGGTCATGGCACTTTACGGCCATCCACGGGCCGCAGAACTGACCTATTTGGGGCTGTACGCCTTGCAACACAGGGGTCAGGAGTCGGCCGGAATTGTTAGCTCCGATGGGCAAAAACTCTATGCCCATAGAGGCATGGGCCTCCTTGCCGATGTTTTTAGGGACCAGAGCAAGTTCAAAGAACTCGAGGGAAACTGGGCCATTGGGCACGTTCGGTATTCCACGACAGGTTCCTCGTCTTTGACAAATGTGCAACCTCTGATGGTTATTACAAAGGACGGCCCTCTTGCCGTTGCGCATAACGGAAACCTAACGAATGAACGGGAACTGCGCAAAAAGTTAGAAAGCGAAGGCGCAATCTTTCAAACGACGTCCGATTCCGAACTGTTTGTGCATTTGATCGCGCGCTCGAAAGCGCCCACGATTGCAGAGCGGCTGGCCGAGGCAGTAAAAATTTTGGAAGGCGCGTTCTCCGTTGTCTTAATCACGAAAGATGAGATTATTGCTGCGCGCGATCCGCATGGATTCAGACCTCTGGCGATGGGTCGGATTGGGGAGGGCTATGTGTTTGCCTCCGAGACTTGTGCGTTTGATATTATCGGAGGAGTCTATGAGCGCGATGTGAATGCTGGCGAAATTATTTCGATTTCCGCACGCGGATTTGAATCACTTCAATATGCTCCATCCGATCTGAACATGTGCGTGTTTGAACTGATCTATTTCGCTCGCCCTGACAGCATGATTTACGGAACGTCGGTCGATAAGGTACGGCGCAAACTTGGCAAAGTCCTCGCTGAAGAGGCTCCCGGCGGAAGCCGATGTTGTGATCTCTGTTCCCGACTCGTCAAATACTTCCGCAATCGGGTACTCTCGACAAAGCGGAATTAAGTTCGAAATCGGATTGATTCGCAACCATTACATTGGCAGGACGTTTATCAATCCCTCGCAGTTTATGCGTTCGTATAACTCGCGGATCAAGTATAATGCTGTGCGCGGTGTACTTGAAGGCCGCAAAGTTGTCCTTGTGGATGACTCAATTGTGCGAGGTACGACAATCAAGAAACTTGTCGGAGTTATCAGAGCCGCTGGAGCACTCGAAGTGCACGTACGCATTGCGTCGCCACCAGTTCGATGGCCGTGTTTTTACGGCATGGACTATCCGACTCGCCGGGAATTGATAGCGGCATTTGCCTCGACGCACGAGATAGAGAGCTACTTAGGTGTGGATTCGCTGCGCTATCTTTCGCTTGAAGGCATGCTTTCAGCGACTCGTGACGAACCTACCAACTATTGTACGGCGTGCTTCTCGGGCCGTTACCCAGTGGCATTGAAGGATCCTGCACAGCTTGCCGAGCTAACCGAACCTGACAAAGAATGGGCACGCGCAGAGCTTGAGAGAGTCTTGCGCTCGATGGAGTGATGGTGGCCGAGATAAATCGTCCAGACAGATTATTGCCCAAGCCGTCGCGGTTCGCGTTTGAACCGAAGCCGCGACCGCGAAAATTCTTGACGGTGCCCAACCTAATGAGCATCGCGAGAATTTTCTTGCTTATTCCGCTGTTTCACTATTTGAAACTTGGGCCGAAAGAGAACGGCAACTTCTGGGCGATTGTAGTTATGGCGTTTGCACTCGTAAGCGACATGATTGACGGTTTGATCGCACGCTGGTTTCACGTTGAAACGGATTGGGGTCGCGTGCTTGATCCGTTAGCAGACAAGATTTGGCTTGGGGCGCTTGCGGTATTTCTTGCTTTGCCAAGCCGAGAAAATCCGTTGCCCGCGTGGTTCTTGGGATTGATTCTGGTGCGCGATGTTACTATTGTTCTCGGTTCGTTCTACGTATTTCGCAAACGCGGAATTGTCGTGACTTCCAATTATCTTGGCAAGGCCACGATGTTTGTGATCGCAATGACGCTGATTTGTTTTACGCTCAATCTGAAAGTCAATTGGTTTGAGCCGATGACAATGGTTTGGATATCATGTTTGTTCATCGGGATTTCCGGCGCGCAGTACGGATTAAGGTTCATTCACTACAGTTCAAGGATGCACGCAGCCAGCAAAGACGCCGGTATTCGAGCGTGATTTGATTTCGATATTGTTTTGCGGATTCCGGCGGGGCATCGTGCCCCGCTCGACGTTACAAGACTTCTTTTCTTATGGCACTGAAACTTTACAACACACTCACTCGCAAAGTTGAACCGTTTGCTCCGCGCGACCCCGGAAAGGTTACGATGTACACCTGCGGTCCGACGGTTTATGCGCGCGCACATATTGGAAACTTCAGGACGTTTCTCGTCTCGGATTTGCTTCGTCGCTATCTTGCCTATTCGGGATACGACGTCAATTGGGTGATGAACCTTACGGATATTGACGACAAGACTATCAAAGGCGCGAATGCCGAGGGTATTTCGTTACGCGAGTTTACGGATCGCTTCATAAAATCGTTCCACGATGATCGCAAAACCATCGGGATCTTAGATGCGAATCTCTATCCTCGTGCAACGGAGCATATTCCCGAGATGGTGAAGATGGTTGAGGACTTGATTGAGGCCAAGCATGCGTATGTGACAGACGGTTCGGCCTATTTCAAGATTGACTCGTTCCCGACTTACGGTCAGCTTGCGCGGCTCAACATGGAAGAGTTGCGCGTAGGCGAGCGTGTTGCATCGGACGAATATGAAAAAGAGGACGTGCGCGACTTTGCTCTGTGGAAGAATTGGGAAGAGGTGGATGGTCCCGTCGGTTGGGAAACGAGTTTAGGAAAGGGCCGACCGGGTTGGCATCTTGAGTGCTCGGCGATGTCGCTGAAATATCTCGGCAAGGGGTTTGATATTCATCTTGGTGGTGTGGATTTGATCTTCCCGCATCATCAGAATGAGATTGCGCAAACCGAAGGCGTCACACATGAACCCCTTGCACGCTACTGGGTTCACTCTGAACATTTGCTTGTTGATGGACAGAAAATGTCGAAGTCGCTCGGGAATTTCTATACGGTGACAGATCTGATTGAAAAAGGGTGGAAGCCGCGCGAGATTCGTTACGGTTTGCTTTCTGGCCATTATCGGCAGCGCACGAATTTTCAAGCGAGTGGTCTTGACAGCATCAAGCAAGCTCTGGCAAGATTTGAAGCATGCGCAGTGAATCTTGAGCATTCGGCAGGGCAAGGAGGAATGTCAGAATTGAAGGACACCATTGCCCAGCGTGAGCAAGAGTTCCGCGATGCGTTTGATGATGATTTGAATTATCCCGAAGCGTTGGCCGCTATATTTAATTTCGTGCGCGATGCCAACACACTCTGCCAAGACAAAAAAATTGGCAAGCCCGAACAAGAGCTTGCCATGGAAACGATGCGTAGATTTGATTCTGTATTGGGCTATTTGGATTTACAGCAGGAGACTGCCGATCCTGAATCAGCTGAAATCGAGAGCTTGATCGAGGCCCGCAACGAAGCCCGTAAATCCAAGAACTGGTCCGAGGCTGACCGTGCCCGTGATGCCCTAACTGAACGCGGCATCATTATAGAAGATCGGGCCGGGAAGACGGTTTGGAGAAGAAAATAAGAGAGGCGTTTGAATTCGAAGCTGGAGGCAAAACCCCGAAAAAACCGCTGTTTCGCCCCAAAATCGCCTTCGAGCCGCTTGACAGAAAATCTGCAAGTCCTTAACTTTGGGTCTGCGGTTTTCGACGATACCATGACTGCTGGCGTAGCTCAACTGGTAGAGCAGTTGATTTGTAATCAACAGGTTGCGGGTTCAAGTCCTGTCGCCAGCTCTACTTCACCAGTTGCTACTCTTCTAAATTTCTTGCTTGGTGGCATGCCCGAGTGGCTAAAGGGGGTAGACTGTAAATCTACTGGCAAACGCCTACGGTGGTTCAAATCCATCTGCCACCACCAGGTATCCCCCCGGAATAGACAGCGTTAGTCTTTGTTCTTAGTGGCCTTAGAGTGGTCACCCGAGAGGGGTGTACCCTTTTTAGGCTGCGTCTTCATTTGTTTTCGTATGCGGGCGTAGCTCAGTTGGTAGAGCATCAGCCTTCCAAGCTGAGGGTCGCGGGTTCGAGTCTCGTCGCCCGCTCCGTGCGAAAGTAGAAAATGGTAAGCGACAGCAGTTTCGCTTTTCTATTTTGACCTTTCTATTTTCTATTTTTGCCCTGCTCGTGTAGCTCAGATGGTAGAGCGCGTCCTTGGTAAGGACGAGGTCAGCGGTTCAATCCCGCTCACGAGCTCCATTCATTGCCCTCTGTCGGGCGATCACATCGTATCTTTGAATCCAAATTATCATATTCTGCTGACCCCTAAGGAGGTTGTCCGGCAATGGCAAAAGCCAAATTTGAACGTAACAAGCCGCATGTGAACATCGGCACCATCGGTCACGTTGACCATGGTAAAACCACTCTCACGGCCGCCATCACCCAAGTGCTCGCTGCCAAGGGTCTGGCCCAAGCTCGTAACTACGACGAAATCGACAACGCGCCCGAAGAAAAAGAGCGCGGCGTAACGATTAACGTCCACCATGCTGAGTATGAAACTGAGAAGCGCCACTACGCGCACGTGGACTGCCCGGGCCACGCTGACTATATTAAGAACATGGTCACCGGTGCGGCCCAGATGGACGGCGCGATCCTCGTCGTGTCCGCCGCTGACGGCCCGATGCCGCAGACGCGTGAACATGTGCTGCTGGCTCGCCAGGTGAACGTACCCGCTTTGGTTGTCTTCTTGAACAAGTGCGACCAAGTTGACGATCCGGAACTTTTGGACCTCGTCGAACTCGAAGTGCGCGAATTGCTTTCGTCCTACGAATATCCCGGCGACACTCTCCCCGTCATTCGTGGCTCAGCGCTTGATGCTCTTTCGAACATGACGGATCCCGTGAAGACCAAGTGCATCACTGAACTCATGGAAGCCGTAGACAACTTCATTCCAGAACCTGTCCGTGCGCTTGACAAGCCCTTCCTGATGCCGATCGAAGACGTGTTCTCTATCACTGGTCGTGGTACCGTGGGTACTGGCCGTATCGAGCGCGGCAAGATCAAGGTTGGCGAAGAAATCGAAATCGTCGGATTGGGCCAGCACAAGAAGTCCGTCGTGACGGGCGTCGAAATGTTCCGCAAGCTGCTTGATGAAGGTTTCGCGGGTGACAACGCCGGCCTGCTTCTGCGTGGTGTTGAAAAGGACGATCTCGAGCGCGGTATGGTGCTCTGTAAGCCCGGTTCAATCAAGCCGCACAAGAAGTTTGAAGCCCAGGTGTACGTGCTGTCGAAAGAAGAAGGCGGCCGTCACACCCCGTTCTTCAACAACTATCGTCCGCAGTTCTTTTTCCGCACAACCGACGTGACCGGCTCTGTCCAGCTCGCGGAAGGTACGGAAATGATTATGCCCGGCGACAACACGACCATCACGGTTGAGTTGATCACGGACATCGCTATGGATGAAGGTCTGCGTTTCGCTATTCGTGAAGGCGGCAAGACCGTCGGCGCGGGTCGCGTAACCAAGATTATCGAGTAATTACGTTAGTTTTCAGTTTGGCCGGGGCCGATCAAATGGCCCCGGCCTGCTGTTCCTTTTGGCCGTGTCGAGGCATCGTCGCGGTTGCAGTACACGGCAGTAGCTCAACGGTAGAGTCCCGGTCTCCAAAACCGGTTGTTGGGGGTTCGAATCCCTCCTGCCGTGCAAGACTGAGGAATTCCTCACCAACACACGATTATGTTTAAGAAAATAGCCGAATATCTTGTAGGTGTGCGCACGGAGATGATGAAAGTCACGTGGCCCACTCAACCTGAAGTCATCGAGAGCACTTGGATTGTGCTCGGCCTGACCGTGTCATTCGGTATTGCCGTTTTTGCGGTTGACCGTCTCCTTAGCTTAGGATTGCAGCAGCTGCTGTAATCAGCAGAGCGCGTGAATTTCGAGACCATCGTCTGCCCGGTTTGTACCAGTCCTGACTACAAGCCGGAACGAATCGTCGGAGATCGGTTTCGAGTGCTGGACGAACGCACCTATTCGTTGGTGCGCTGTTCAACCTGTAAAATGATCTATCTCAACCCGCGTCCGGACAGCGCCTCGATTGGCGCATTCTACGATACTCCAGGTTATGATCCCTTCGGCTCAGCCGAAGATGCGCCGGTTTCTACATCGGCCAAGTTGTATCAGAAATTTAGACCGTTTTCTATTCGCCGCAAAGCCGCGCGAGTGATTGACGGCTTGAAGCCTGCGGACAGATGTTTGGACGTCGGATGCGCGACAGGCGAGTTCCTCGTAGAACTAAAACGACGCGGCTATGAAGCCGATGGCTGTGAACCCAGTGCGAAGGCTGCACAACACGCACGGGATAAATATCGCATGCGAGTTTGGACGGGCGGAATTGATGCTGTCCCCGCGCACGCAGGCCCCTATAAATTGATTACTCTGTGGCATGTGCTTGAACATGTCCACAAATTGCGCGAGACGCTCGAGACAGCAAGGCAGTTGCTTGCTCCGCGCGGACGACTCGCTATAGCGGTTCCCAATCCCTTGTCATTTGATGCGAAAGCCTACGGCGACAAATGGGTAGCTTGGGATGCTCCGCGGCATCTGTACCACTTTGATCCGCCAGTCATGCTCGATCTCCTGATTCGAGCGGGCTACGATCCCCGAAGCTTAGGCGCAGTGGCATTTGATGCCTATTATCATTGTATTCTTTCAGAGCCGCGCACCGTCTTTGGCTTAATGCGTGGCGCATATCGGGGATCTCTCAGCTATGCCAGTGGTTTGCTCGGCGGACCCGGATCGTCTGAGTTGTATATCGGGTATAAACGTTCATTGTGAGCTTGTCAATCTAAATGCATCATCCTACCGACGCACCGATCCGCGAAGGTGAACTGGGCTGGTATGTCCTTCACGTGTTCACCGGACAGGAAGAGAAGATCAAGGGATTTCTCGAAGAGGAATCCAAACGGCTGGGTGTTGCCGATCAGATCACGCAGGTCTTAATTCCCAAAGAAGACGTGATCGAAATGCGCGACGGCAAGAAGAAAGCCAAGACGCGCACGTTTTTTCCGGGCTATATGCTTGTGGAAATGGTCCTCAACAAGAACACCGAGCACTTGATTCTCAATACGCCGCAAGTGATTAACTTCGTCGGCCCGAAGAATCGTCCTGTGCCACTGCGCCGCCACGAAGTGGATCGCATTCTTGGCCAGCAGGACAAGGCAGCGGATATGGAATTGATCGAATTGCCGTTCAATGTCAATGATACGATCAAAGTTATTGACGGACCATTCAAAGATTTCACTGGCCTCGTGCGTGAGATCAACATGCCGAAACGCAAAGCCAAAGTTATGGTTTCAATCTTCGGCCGCTCGACTCCGATTGAATTGGATTTTTTGCAGATTTCAACTGAATTGGGCCAGAGCTAACAGCTTGTTTAGCGGTCTTGCGCAAAGCATTGCGTTTTGACCTCGGATTGAATTAGAATTTTACCCTTTTGTCCCCTGCGTGGTTTGGGGGAGATAAGAATCGAGATACATCATGGCAAAGCAGATTACCGGATTCATTCGTTTGCAAATTCCCGCCGCCGCGGCTACTCCCGCTCCGCCGATTGGTCCTGCGCTCGGTCAGAAGCAGGTCAATATCATGGACTTCTGCAAACAGTTCAATGCCCGCACCGAAAAAGACAAGGGGATGATTATCCCCGTTGTTATCACGGTGTACAAGGACAAGAGCTACACCTTTATCACCAAGACTCCGCCTGCCGCGATTCTAGTGAAGAAGGCAGCCAAGGTTGACAAAGGATCAGGAGAACCGAACCGCAACAAGGTGGGTACGATTACCCGCGATGCGATTCGCGAAATTGCCGAGATCAAGATGAAAGATTTGAACGCCAACACGGTAGAGATGGCCATGCGTATGGTCGAAGGTACCTGCCGTTCGATGGGCGTTACGGTTACGAACTAAACTTCTATCATAAACGGGTGGGAGTGCGGCTTGCCGCACGTCGGACCACCGAGGAGCAGACTTGCCCTATTCCAAGCGCGTAAAGCGCAATCGGGAGCAACTTAATCGCAACACCGAATTGCCTCTTTCGGACGCGATTAACACGCTCAAGAAAACCGCACCAGCGAAGTTCAACGAGACCGTTGAAGTCGCAGTGCGTTTGGGAGTTGATCCCAAGAAGGCAGATCAGATTGTTCGCGGGACGGTAGTGCTACCGCATGGAACCGGTAAAACGGTGCGCGTGGTTGCAGTGACCAAGACCAAAATCAGCGAAGCACAGGACGCCGGTGCCGACCATGCGGGTTTCGAGGACATCCTCGAACGTATTAAGGGCGGCTGGACGGATTTCGACGTTCTTGTGGCGACACCCGAAGTCATGGCCGACCTCGGTAAGCTGGGTAAAATTTTGGGACCCCGTGGATTAATGCCGAACCCCAAAGCCGGAACGGTGACCCCCAACATTGGCAACGCTGTGCGCGATGTCAAGGGCGGTAAGGTCGAGTTCCGCGTGGACAAGTACGGTATTCTGCATCTGGGCGTGGGCCGCATTAATTTTAGCGCTACGCAGTTGTTCGAGAACATTGAAGAGTTTTTCAAGAACATCATGCGCAACAAGCCCGCGACGGCCAAGGGGCAATATGTCAAGTCAGTGTTCTTGACTTCCACGATGGGACCGGGTATCCGCGTCCAACGCGCCGAAGTTGAAAACGCGCGACTCCACTAAGCCCTGAAAGAACGCAAATATGTCATTAGCAGAACTGCAAAATCGCACCATACGCCCTGAGAAGATCGCGGCCGTCTCGGAATTCCGGGAAAAGATGGGCCGCGCCTCTGGGATTTATCTGACGGATAATCTCGGTCTGTCGGTTGAGCACATGACCGAATTGCGCCGCGAGTGCTTCAAGAATCAAGTTGACTTTATGATTATCAAGAACACCTTTTCCCGCATGGTTTTGAAGGAGAAGGGTTTTGAGGATATTCTGAAGCATCTGGACGGTCCAACCGCCATAGCAATTGGCTATGAAGACGCGGCCGCCCCTGCGCGAATTCTCGATAAGTTTATCAGCACGCATGATAGACTGAAAGTCAAGGGCATTATTTTTGACGGCAAAGTCCTGCCCGCTTCCGAAATCACCGCCATCAAGGACCTGCCGACGCGTGAACAGGCGTTGTCTGGTTTGGTTGGCGCTATCTATGGCCCCGTTCAGGGCTTCTACAATGTCATCAATGCCGTCTTACGCGATTTCGTATCCGTCGTGGATCAGATCGCTACCAAGAAGCAGGGCTGACATTTTCTCTTTTTTCTTCTCAAGAATAATTTACAAACCATAACGGAGATCAACCGTGCAGCAGATTATCGAAGCCATCGAAAAAATGACCGTTCTCGAGCTTGTTGAGCTTAAGAAGGCATTGGAAGAAAAATTTGGCGTAACCGCCGCAGCCCCCATGATGATGGGTATGCCGATGGGTGGCGCGCACCTGCAGCCGCTGTCGAAGAGAAGACTGAGTTTGACGTCATTCTCCTTGAAGCCGGTGCTAACAAGATTCAGGTTATTAAGGTCGTCCGCGAATTGACTGGCCTCGGTCTGAAGGAAGCGAAAGACCTCGTTGACGGCGCCCCCAAGCCCGTCAAGGAAGCATTGCCTAAGGACGAAGCAGCAAAGGTCAAGGCCAAGCTCGAAGAGCAGGGAGCTAAGGTCGAAATCAAGTAAGGCGATTGCCGCTTGCTTTTTGCCGCGCTTTCCCGAGTTATTGCCTCGGGTTGCCGAGTCCCTTCCACGCTGTAATAACGCAGAAGTCAGACTTGGCAATTTGCGTTTAATAAGCTACTGTCTCTTTCGTTCAAAACACCCTCTGATTGCTGGCAAAACTGCGTCACGGGGCCTTTGCGAGTTTAACTTGCGGTTATTCTAAGGGAGCCTTTCGTGCGCGATCCGCAGAGAACCATTCAACGCATCAACTTCTCGAAAATCCCTGAAGTTCATGAGATGCCGGACTTGCTTGAAGTCCAGCTCAAGAGCTTTCGAGACTTTTTGCAATCTGATGTGCCGCCAAACCGTCGCCGGGCCTTCGGTCTTGAGGCGGTGTTCCGCAACATTTTCCCGATTATTGATAATCGGGAAACGCACATTCTTGAATACGTCGAATATCAGGTTGAAAGACCGAAATACGACGAAGACGAATGCCGCGAACGCGGCGTCACCTTTCAGGCGGCGCTGAAGGCGAAGCTGCGCCTTTCATCTCGCGATGAAACAAGCGAAGCCGGTTCATTCGATCAGACAATTGAAAGCGACGTCTATCTCGGCAACCTGCCGCTAATGACGTCGTCTGGTACGTTCATTATTAACGGTGCCGAGCGAGTCATTGTGTCGCAATTGCACCGTAGCCCTGGTGTGTTCTTCGGTGAAGATACGCATCCGAACGGCAAGAAAATCTATTCCGCGCGCATCATTCCGTTTCGCGGCTCGTGGATTGAAATTTCAACCGACATCAACGACGTGCTGAACGTTTACGTTGACCGCCGTAAGAAATTCCCTGCTACGACACTGTTGCGTGCAATGGGAAGTCAGACCAATCGCGATATTCTCGATCTGTTCGGTTTCGTCGAAACCGTGCCAACGAATCGCAAGGATCTGAACAAAGAAGTTGGCCGCCGTTTGGTGTCCGATGCTGTGAATTCATCGACCGGTGAAGTGGCCGCAACTGCGGGTGCCGAACTGACTGAAGAGTTGCTGACCAAGTTGATTGAAGCCGGCGTGCAGAACATCGATTTGTCCAAGCCGAAGAAAAAGGATACGTCCTACGATATCCTGATTAACACGCTGAACAAAGACAAGTCGAATTCGACGGACCACGCTCTTGAGGTCATCTACCGCGAGTTGCGCAGTGGTGACGCGCCAGATATTGAGACCGCGCGCAAATTCCTCGAACGACTGTTGTTCGATGAAAAGCGTTACGACCTCGGTGCTGTAGGTCGCTACCGCCTGAACAACAAGCTCGAGTTGAACGTCGCGCCGGATTGCGCCGTGTTGACTCCGGAAGATATTGTTGCCATCATGAAACACGTGTTGAAACTGCGCGTGGGTCGTGCCGCACCGGACGATATTGACCATTTGGGAAATCGCCGCGTGCGTACGGTTGGTGAACAGCTTGCCAATCAGTTCAGCGTTGCGTTGTCTCGTATGGCCCGCACTATCAAGGAGCGCATGAACTTGCGTGACTCGAATGCGATGACGCCGCAAGACCTGATTAATGTCCGTACAATTTCGTCGGTCATCAACAGCTTCTTCGGTACCAATCAGCTTTCGCAGTTCCTGGACATGGTGAATCCGTTGACTGAGTTGACGCACAAGCGCCGCTTGTCTGCTCTTGGTCCCGGTGGTCTAACGCGTGAACGCGCTGGCTTCGAAGTCCGAGACGTGCACTACACGCATTATGGCCGTTTGTGCCCAATTGAAACACCGGAAGGTCCGAACATCGGCTTGATTTCGTCGTTGTGCACATTCGCGCGCATCAACGAAATGGGCTTCGTCGAAACGCCATACCGCTCGGTTAAGGGCAGTAAGGTGACCAAGACGATTAAGTTCCTCTCTGCCGATGAAGAAGACCGTGTGACGATTGCGCAGGCGAATACGCCGATCAATCAGAAAGGCGAATTCCAAACAGATCGTGTGAAGTGCCGTAACCGTGCTGACTTCCCTGTCGCGCATCCGGACGGTATCGAATATATGGACGTGGCTCCATCACAGATCGTGTCAGTCGCTGCGGCATTGATTCCGTTCCTTGAGCATGACGATGCCAATCGCGCGCTCATGGGATCGAACATGCAGCGTCAGGCCGTGCCGCTACTTCGTCCCGATGCTCCCTATGTGGGAACCGGTATGGAACGCAAGGCTGCGGTGGATTCGCGCACGATGATCATGGCTCCGTCTGACGGCGTTGTCGAGTATGTCGACAGCAACAAAATCATCTTCCGCCCGAATCCTGTCCTGGATGAAGAGGGCAATGTCGTATTGCAAGGAGAAGCCGTCACGTTCAAGCTTAAGAAGTTTGTGCGTACAAATCAGGATACCTGCATCAACCAAAAGCCCTCGGTTTATGAGGGCGAAGAGGTGAAGGCAGGCACGACGTTAGCAGACGGTTGCGGAACGGATCGCGGTGAATTGGCTCTTGGTCGTAACACGCTTGTGGCATTCATGCCGTGGCACGGTTACAACTTTGAAGACTCGATCATCGTCTCCGAGCGTATCGTGTACGACGACGTTTATACGTCGATCAACATCGAAGAACTCGAACTGCAAGTGCGCGAAACGAAGCGCGGCGAAGAAGAGCTAACTCGTGAAATTCCCAACGTGTCGGAAGACGCGGTGAAGAATCTTGATGAGATCGGCGTGATTCGTATCGGCGCAATCGTTCGCCCCGGTGACATTCTGGTCGGTAAGGTGACGCCGAAGGGTGAAACCGATCTGACTCCGGAAGATAAATTGCTTAAGGCCATCTTCGGCGACAAAGCCGGTGACGTGAAGGACGCAAGCCTCAAAGCCCACACGGGTATGTACGGCATCGTCATCAATACGAAGCTCTTTAGCCGTAAGAAAAAAGACGCCAAGACGCGCAAGGAAGACAAGAAGCTTGTGGAGGATCTCGAAGGCAAGTATGATCGTGAGCGTCAACGCTTGCGCAAACAGCTTGCTGAAGAACTTTACTCAATGCTGCGCGGCCACAAGGCCCGCGAAATCCGCGACAAGGACCAGACTGAAGTGATGGTCTCGGAAGGTGCGAGCTTTAGCGAAACACTGTTGCAAACTCTGGACGTAGATCGCATCGAAACAGGTTTCGAGTGGACAAACAACGAAGGCATCAACGAGATGATCTCGCAGGCCTTTGATAAGTTCCGCGAGCGTCTGTTTGAACATGAAACCGAATTGAAGAACGAAAAATACCGCATCGAAGTCGGTGACGAATTGCCCCCAGGCATCGTGCAGTTGGTCCGTGTTTATGTCGCACAAAAGCGCAAGCTTTCCGTCGGTGACAAGATGGCAGGCCGTCACGGTAACAAGGGTGTCGTCGGTAAAGTGGTGCCTGTCGAAGACATGCCATTCCTGTCGGACGGTACGCCGATAGACATCATCTTGAATCCGCTGTCGGTGCCGTCGCGTATGAACATCGGACAGCTCTTTGAAACCACGCTCGGTTGGGCCGCACATCGTTTGGGTGTGCACTTCGCCACTCCCGTGTTTGACGGAGCCAAGACTGCCGACGTAGAAGAGTGGCTTGACCGTGCAGGTTTGCCCCGACATGGTAAGACCTATTTGTTTGACGGCCGCACGGGTGACCGCTTCAAAGAAGAAACCGCCGTTGGTTTCATGTATGTGCTAAAGCTTTCACATTTGGTGGACGACAAGATCCACGCACGCTCGATTGGACCGTACAGCTTGATTACGCAGCAGCCGCTCGGCGGCAAGGCGCAATTCGGTGGGCAGCGATTCGGAGAAATGGAAGTGTGGGCGCTCGAAGCGTACGGCGCTGCACATATTCTGCAGGAAATTCTCACGATAAAGTCCGACGACGTCAACGGCCGTGCGCGTACATATGAAGCGATTGTCAAAGGCGACAATCTGCCAGCGCCCGGTATTCCGGAATCGTTCCACGTGTTGGTAAACGAACTCCGCGGACTGGGTATTGACGTTGACTTGCGTGAGTAATTCCGCACCCGCCTTGATCGTTCGTTCGTCAAATTAGTGTTGTCAATTTCGGTCGCGGATACGCGGCCTTCATCGGAATAAGGAGCCCCATGCTGCATTTCGCTGCTGCAACAGAGCACGAACCCCGCAGGTACTCCGAAATTTCTGTTAGTCTCGCTTCGCCGGACATGATTCTGTCATGGTCACACGGTGAAGTTACCAAACCAGAAACCATCAACTACCGCAGCTACAAGCCGGAAAAAGACGGTCTGTTCTGCGAAAAGATCTTCGGTCCTGTTAAGGACTGGGAATGCCATTGCGGTAAGTATCGCGGCATTCGCTATAAGGGGATCGTGTGTGATCGTTGCGGCGTGGAAGTGACTAAGAAAGACGTTCGCCGTAAGCGCATGGGACACATCGCGCTGGCGGTGCCCGTTGTGCATATCTGGTATTTCCGCAGCTTGCCGTCGAAGATCTCGTACGTGCTGAATATGAGCACGCGCGAACTAGAGCAAGTGATCTACTACGAATCGTACTGCGTGATTCAGCCGGGCCGCGCGGACTTGCGCCGCAAGGACTTACTTTCGGAAAACGAGTATCTTGAAACACTTCAAGCCCTCGGGCCGCAGGACGCTTTGCCGGCGGAAGAACGCTTCATCGCCAAAATGGGCGGTGACGCGATTCGTGACTTGCTCGCGACCGAAGAAGTCGATTCGCTGTCGAATGAATTGCGCGCGCAAATCAAGGTTGAGACCAGCGCACAGCGCAAGGCAGACGCAATCAAGAAATTGCGTGTGATTGAGTCATTCAAGCAGAATGAGAACGGCAAGCTTAATCAGCCCGATTGGATGGTTATGTCCGTCGTGCCGGTTGTGCCGCCGGATCTGCGTCCGCTGGTGCCGCTCGAAGGTGGCCGCTTCGCGACTTCGGATTTGAACGATTTATATCGCCGCGTGATCATTCGCAACAATCGTTTGAAGCGACTGATCGAAATCCGCGCCCCTGAGGTTATCTTGCGCAATGAAAAGCGCATGCTTCAGGAAGCAGTAGACTCGTTGTTCGACAATGGTCGTAAATCCGTTGCCGTACGTTCAGACGGTAATCGTCCGCTCAAGAGTTTGTCCGACAACTTGAAGGGCAAGCAGGGCCGCTTCCGTCAGAACCTGCTCGGAAAACGCGTCGACTATTCGGGTCGTTCTGTGATCGTAGTCGGTCCTGAACTCAAATTGCACGAGTGCGGCCTGCCCAAGGAAATGGCGGTTGAATTATTCAAACCGTTCATCATCCGCAAGCTGATCGAATACGAATATGCAAAAACGGTTAAGTCGGCCAAGCGATTGGTAGAGCGCAAGACTGATGAGGTGTGGGCGATTCTCGAAGAGATTATTCAGGATCACCCAGTACTCCTAAACCGCGCACCGACGCTCCACCGTTTGGGTATTCAGGCGTTTCAGCCACTGCTGATTGAAGGCAAGGCGATTCGTTTGCACCCACTCGTCTGTCAGGCCTTCAACGCTGACTTTGACGGTGACCAGATGGCCGTGCACGTGCCGCTCTCGTTTGAGGCACAGATTGAAGCCCGCTTGCTCATGCTCGCGAGCAACAACATTCTGCACCCCGCAAACGGACGCCCGATTACCGTGCCCCATCAGGACATGGTGCTCGGTCTCTACTACTTGACAAAGCGCAGACTTGGTGAACCGTTCCAAGGTAAAATCTTTGCCGATCCGGGTGAAGTGATTGCCGCACAAAACGACGGACGCATCGGTTTGCACACACTGATTTTTCTGCGCGTCGGGGATCGCTTGATCGAAACCACGGTGGGCCGGACGATCTTTAATCAAATTCTGCCTGTCGGTGTGAAAGCTAAGCGCTACTTTAATGAAATGCTCGCCAAGAAGCGCATTGAAGAGATCATCTACTATTGCGTGCAGACTGTCGGTATTGCCGAAACCTCGATCTTCTTGGACAACTTGAAGAGGCTCGGCTTCCAGAGCGCGACGGGATCGGGTATTTCAATCGGATTGGAAGACATTGAGATTCCACCAGAAAAAGATCGCTTGATCCAAGCGGCTTACAAGAAAGTGGATGAAGTTCAGACCCAATACGAAGACGGTATCATCACCGACGGTGAACGTTACAACAAGATCATCGACATCTGGACACACACTTCGACCGATATTGCCGAGGTGATGTTTGCGAAATTGCGTGATTCGAAGGACGGTTTCAACTCGGTCTTCATGATGGCTGACTCGGGCGCTCGTGGTTCGAAGGAGCAGATTCGCCAGCTTGCCGGTATGCGTGGTCTTATGGCCAAGCCGCAGAAGTCGTTGACTGGTCAGAAGGGCGAAATTATCGAAAGCCCGATTACGGCAAACTTCAAAGAAGGTTTGACCGTGCTCGAGTACTTTATTTCGACTCACGGTGCGCGTAAAGGTTTGGCTGATACCGCACTCAAGACGGCTGATGCAGGTTACCTTACTCGACGTCTCGTGGACGTAGCACAGGACGTCATTGTGCGCGAATTCGATTGCGGAACTCTTCGCGGTATTTTGCTCGAAGAAGTTCAGGAAGGTGAAGAAGTCACCGAGCAGCTGCATGAGCGCGTCATGGGACGTGTGCTTGCAGACGATGTGTTTGATCCGGTCAGCAATGAAATGATTCTGCCTGCAAACACGTTGGTGCGTGAGCTTGAAGCAAATATTCTGGCCAAGGCGGGTATCACGCGTTTGCGTATTCGTTCAGTGTTGACGTGTGAAAGCCACCGCGGTATTTGTGCGCGTTGCTATGGTATCAATCTGGCTACGGGCCGTATGGCCGATATGGGTGAAGCCGTCGGTGTGATGGCTGCTCAGTCCGTTGGTGAACCGGGTACTCAGCTCACACTGCGTACGTTCCACATCGGTGGCGCCGCGTCGCGCGACGTGTCTGAGTCCCAACGTATCGCCAAGAAGCCAGGCCGTGTGGTCTTTGAAAACGTCGACTTCATCCAGCGTGAGGACGGTACACGTATTTCGATTCGTCGCTCTGCAACGATCAAGTTGCTTGATGAGAACAATCGTCAGGTTGCGCGTTACAAGCTGCCTTACGGCGCTTATGTTTACGTTGAAGAAGGTGAAGTAGTTAAGTCAGGTCACTTGCTGTTTGAATGGGACCCGTACGCGGATTCGATCTTGGCGTCGAAGTCAGGTAAACTGCACTTCATCGATATTAAGCAGGACATGACGTTCCACGAAGACGTTGACGAAGCCACGGGTATGAAGCACAAGGTGATCATGGAATCCCGTGATCGCAAGATGAACCCGCATATTCTCATCATTGATGATGAAGGTAATCGTTTGGCCAACCACGTGTTGCCGATTGGCGCCCACCTTTTGGTCGAAGATGGGATGGCCGTGAAGATCGGTGACCCGCTCGCTAAAATGCCGCGTAAGTCGCAAGCGATTCGCGACATTACGGGTGGTCTGCCGCGAGTTACGGAGCTGTTTGAAGCTCGCAAGCCGAAGGATCCTGCTATCGTGACAGAAATCGATGGTGTTGTGCGTTTCGGCGGTTTGAAGCGTGGTGTGCGTATCGTTACCGTTACGTCGGAAGACGGCTCGATGGTGAAGAACTACGCTATTCCTTACGGAAAGCATATTCTCGTCCACGACCATGATCGCGTGTCGGCGGGTGAAAAGATTACGGAAGGTTCCGTTGCGCCGCAGGATATTCTCGCCATTCAAGGTCCGAACCGTGTGCAGGAATATCTCGCCAAGGAAATTCAGGAAGTTTATCGCTCGCAGGGTGTGTCGATTAACGACAAGCACATTGAAGTGATTGTTCGTCAGATGCTTCAAAAGGTGCGAATCGACGATCCGGGTGATACACGGTACCTTGAAGGCGATCACGTTGACCGCATCAAGTTTACTCGTGAAAACGAACAGCTTGTGACTAAGATCGTCGTTGAAGAGTCAGGAGACGCTCCGTTGCGTGTTGGACAGATTCTCGAAAAGAACGAGTTCAATCGCACCAATCGCCAGATCAAGCTTGAGAACGGCAACCCGGCAAAGTCTCGTCCGGCGCATCCCGCCACATATTCACCTGTGCTATTGGGCATCACCCAAGCCAGCCTTTCGACAGATAGCTTCATCTCTGCTGCCAGCTTCCAGCAGACCACCAGTGTATTGACCGATGCGGCGATTGCCAATAAGGTTGACTCCCTGTCCGGTTTGAAGGAGAATGTCATCCTCGGCCACCTCATCCCCGCAGGTACGGGTCTGACAAAGTATTCCAAGCTCGGAATCGTCCGTCCTCAAGAAGAGGAGGAGGAACTCGCTCGGGACTTCCGAATCGAGATGTCCGAGCTAATGCAGAGCTTGGAACGCCGTGCTGGAGGCCTTGAGGAGGACTTAGGAGAAGCCGCAACTGAGGGTGCAAATCCACCCATTACACAGGAATAGCCCTAAATAGTTGTTTTTTTTATATCTCTGATCGTCTTGGGACTCCGGGTAGCCTCAAAGCTGCCCGGAGTCTGTTTTCCCGACACTTGACAATCCAGAGGCGGTTCGTTACATTAGCCAATCTACGCATCAAATTTTCCTCTAAACGTGCCCACAATTCAACAACTCATCCGGTCCGGTCGCGAAGCTGTCCAATTTAAGTCGTCAGCACCGGCTCTGATGAACTGCCCGCAACGCCGTGGCGTCTGCACTCGTGTTTACACGACCACACCCAAGAAGCCGAATTCGGCCCTCCGTAAGGTGGCCCGCGTGAAGCTCACGAATGGCGTGGTGGTTACGGCTTATATTCCCGGTGAAGGTCACAACCTGCAGGAACACTCGCTCGTCATGATTCGTGGCGGCCGTGTTAAGGATCTGCCCGGTGTGCGCTATCACATTATTCGCGGTATTCTCGACACCGCCGGTGTAGATGGTCGTAAGCAGGGTCGTTCGAAGTACGGTACGAAGAAGAAGGCCGTTGTCCAGACCAAGGGCAAGAAGAAGTAGTCAACCATAATCTCCAATGCCTCGTCGTAAACGAATTGTCAAACGTGAAGTCCCCGCCGATCCCAAGTTCGGATCGGTCCAGGTAGCTTCCTTTATTAATGGTCTGCTGCGCCGTGGCAAGCGTTCGGTTGCCGAGCGTATGTTCTACGGTGCTTTCGATATTATCCAGACCAAGTCCAAGTCCGACCCACTGGAGACCTTTACCAAGGCAATGAAAAATGTTGCCCCGGTAGTTGAGGTGAAGAGCCGCCGAGTCGGTGGTGCTACCTATCAGGTTCCGGTTGAAGTGAATCCCTCGCGCCGCCAGGCATTGGCTGTCCGCTGGATTATCAACTACTCCAGAGCACGCGGTGAAAAGACGATGGCTGAAAAACTTGCCGGAGAAATGATTGCCGCCGCTAAAGGTGAAGGCAACTCGGTCAAGAAGAGAGATGATACGCACAAGATGGCCGAAGCCAATAAGGCGTTCGCCCACTTCCGCTGGTAAATTGATTTTTTGTGAACAAGTTCCGTTAAAAGTATATTAAAATCGTGTCGAACGCTACAGCATCCGCCCCTAACACAAAAGTAAATCCCTCCGCCGAGTTTCTTGCTCGCACGCGTAATATTGGCATTATGGCCCATATCGACGCCGGCAAGACGACCACGACGGAGCGCATTCTCTTTTATACCGGCCGTCTCCACCGCATGGGCGAAGTCCATGAAGGTGGTGCGACGATGGACTGGATGGAGCAGGAGAAAGAGCGCGGCATTACGATTACGTCCGCCGCTACCACGTGCGAATGGCAAAACCATCGCATTAATATCATTGATACTCCCGGTCACGTGGACTTTACCGTCGAAGTTGAGCGCTCGTTGCGCGTCCTTGACGGAGCCGTGGCCCTGTTCTGTGCCGTCGGTGGTGTGGAGCCACAGTCGGAAACAGTATGGCGTCAAGCCAATCGTTACAAAGTTCCGCGTATCTGCTTCGTGAATAAAATGGATCGCTCAGGCGCCGATTTCTTTCGTGCCGTCGAAATGATCCGCACGCAGTTGCACGCGAACCCGGTGCCAATTACTATCCCAATTGGTTCGGCTGACATGTTTGCAGGTATCATTGATTTGATCTCGTTCAAGTCCATCGTGTGGGTCGAAGATTCGCACGGAATGCACTTTGAAGAGTACGATGTTCCGAAAGACATGTTCGACATCGCCAATCACTGGCGCGAAAAATTGCTTGAATCGGTAGCTGAGTTTGATGATCACCTGCTCGAGAAGTTCTTGGCCGGTGAACCGTTGTTGGCCGAAGAGATCATGGCAGCGTTGCGCAAGGCGACGATTTCGCTGAAGTGCTTCCCCGTTTTGTGTGGTGCATCTTTCAAGAACAAGGGTGTCCAGCGTTTGCTTGACGCGATTGTTGAATTGCTTCCTTCGCCGCTTGATAAAGGTGCTGTGACAGGAATCAACCCAAATACTGAAGAAGAGCTGTCGCGCGAACCTGATGCGACCGAGCCGTTCTCAGCATTGGCCTTCAAGATCATGACCGACCCGTATGTAGGCCGTTTGACCTTCGTGCGAGTTTATGCAGGACGTTTGGATGCGGGTTCCGCTATTTACAATTCGACGCGTGACAAGCGCGAACGCATTTCGCGAATCGTGCGTATGTTCGCCGATAAGCGCGAAGAAATGCAGGCCGTTGAAGCTGGTGATATTTGTGCCGTCGTTGGTTTGAAAGACGTGCGCACGGGTGACACTTTGTGTGATCCGAAGTCGCCTATTCTGCTCGAGAAAATGGAGTTCCCGACGCCGGTAATTGAAATCGCGATTGAGCCGAAGACGCGTGCCGATCAAGATCGAATTTCTGAATCCCTTGCTCGCTTGGCAGAAGAAGATCCTACCTTCCATGTGAAGTTCGATGAAGAGACAGGGCAAACTGTTATCGCCGGTATGGGCGAATTGCACCTTGAAATTCTTGTTGATCGTTTGATGCGCGAATTCAAAGTTGAAGCTGTCGTCGGCGCGCCGCAAGTGTCGTACAAGGAGTGCATTCGCAAGGCGGTTGAAGTAAACCACAAGTTCGCCAAGCAGTCGGGCGGCCGCGGTCAGTACGCACATGTCGTCGCCAAGATGGAACCGGGTGTTCCGGGCAGCGGACTGGTATTTGAAAATAAGATCGTCGGTGGAACGATTCCTAAGGAATATGTCCCGGCGATTCACAAGGGTATGGAAGAGGCCATGCGTAATGGACCTCTGGCCGGTTTCCCGATTATGGATGTCAAAGTCGAGTTGATCGACGGTTCGTACCACGAAGTGGACTCGAACGAAATGGCGTTCAAGATTTGTGGCGGTATGGCCTTGAAGGAAGGCGTCACCAAGGGTAACCCCGCGTTGATGGAGCCGATCATGAAGGTCGAAGTCGTCACCCCCGATTCGTACTTAGGAAATGTTGTTGGCGATATCAATTCGCGTCGCGGCCGTATTCAGGATATGCATCCGCGTGCCGATGGACAGGTCGTCAATGCGATGGTTCCCCTTTCGGAAATGTTCGGTTATGCGACCAGCCTGCGCTCGTTGACTCAGGGCCGTGCGATCTTCAGCATGCAGTTTGACCACTTCATGGAAGTGCCCAAGTCAATCTCAGAAAAAATTCTCGAGAAGCGCTGACCTACCGCCGATCCGCATAAAACCCCACCTCAGGTATGGCACAACAATCCTCCATTCGGATTCGGCTGAAAAGTTACGATCACAACCTGATCGACAAATCAACCGAAAAAATCATCCAAACGGCAAAGCAAACGGGCGCGGTTATCTCCGGTCCGATTCCCTTGCCGACGCGCCGTAGCGTTTATACTGTTAACCGCTCTCCGCATGCGGATAAGAAGTCACGCGAACAGTTCGAGACACGTATTCATAAGCGTCTCATAGATATTCATAACTCCTCGCCGCGTACGATCGATGCGCTGATTCGTATCGAACTCCCCGCGGGTGTTGACATCGAGATCAAGACATGACAGGCCTGATTGGCAAAAAAGTGGGCATGACCCGAGTATTTGATGAAAAGGGCACCGTAATTCCGGTGACCGTGATCGAACTCGGCCCCAACCAGATTACCAATGTCCGTACCGTCGAAAAGCACGGCTATGATGCCGTATGCCTTGGCTTCGGTCAAAAGCGTGACAAACTCGTGCGCATGCCCTTAAAGGGACATTACAAAAGTCTCGGAAT
Organism: bacterium; assembly: GCA_016721565.1. Taxonomy (GTDB): domain Bacteria; phylum Electryoneota; class RPQS01; order RPQS01; family RPQS01; genus JABWCQ01. Next base: position 42,753 of record JADKHW010000004.1, read on the forward strand.
CACCGCTCCGAAAATTGAGCGCGAATTCCGTGACATGTCTATCGAAGGCAAGAAGGTTGGCGACTCGCTGAGTTGTGATCTCTTCGTCAAGGGTGAAAAAGTGCAAGTTGTCGGCACCTCCAAAGGCCGCGGCTTCGCGGGTGTTATAAAGCGTCACAAATTTCATCGTCCGCCTATGTCGCACGGTACGCACGAGTTCTTCCGCCACGGTGGTTCGATTGGTTCGAACACCTTTCCGGGACGCGTACTACCGGGTTTACGCATGCCGGGTCGTATGGGCGCTGACCAAGTTACCGTAAAGAATCTGAAAGTCGTCCGCGTGGATGCCGATGCGAATCTGATTATGATTGGCGGCGCTGTACCCGGACCGAATCATGGCATCGTTATCGTTGGGAAGCTGTCCTGATGAATCTGAAAGTTTATAAACGTGATGGCTCTGTAGGAAGCGATACGGTTGAATTGCCGGATAGCTTGCTTGCCCTCGAGCCGAATGAGCACGCGATCTGGCTTGCTGTTCGTGCTGAAGAAGCCGCCAGCCGTCAGGGTACGCACAAGACCAAGAGCCGCAGCTATGTACGCGGCGGCGGTCGCAAGCCGTTCAAGCAAAAAGGTCGCGGTGTGGCGCGTCAAGGTTCTTCCCGTTCGCCGCTGAACCCCGGTGGTGGAACGATTTTCGGACCGATGCCACATACGTATTCTGTCGGCGTGCCGCAAAAGGTTAAGATGCTTGCCCGCCGAAGTGCATTCCTGTTGAAAGTCAAAGAAGATTGCGTTCGTGTCGTTGAAGACTTTAATTTGGATTTGCCCAAGACACGCGACATGGCTAACCTGTTTGCGAAGATGGCTTTGACGGATCAGAAAGTTTTGTTCCTGACGCCGGACTACAATGATACGATTCTGCGTAGTGTGCGCAATCTGCCGGGCGCTGGCGCTACTCGTGCCGCTGCCGCTTCAACACGCGATTTGCTCAACTGCTCAACGATTCTGATTCAGAAGAGCGCAGTACCTGCGTTACTGAAAGGAATGACCAATGCTGCATAAGAGAAGTGTCCTGCGCAAGCCGCTCTTGACTGAAAAGGTTGCCGCCGCTCAAGACGCGCATAATCAGTACGCCTTTGAAGTGGATACGAAGGCTAACAAGATCGAAATCAGGCGCGCTGTTGAAAAGAAGTACACCGTGACTGTTACCGGTGTGCAAACAATGAATGTTCTTGGCAAGACCAAGCGACTCGGTCGCTTTGAAGGCCGCCGTCCCAATTGGAAAAAAGCGATCGTCACTCTGAAAAAGGGTGAATCCATCGAACTGGCGCAAAACGTCTAATAGTCCGATTCCCTAATCATGCCGTTAAAGAAGTTTCGCCCACTGACTCCGTCACAACGCTACCGCACAGTTCTCGTGCGAGAAGGCTTGTGGCAGGGTGAACCCGAGAAGAGCTTGCTCTCTCCGCTGAGTAAAACCGGCGGCCGCAACAACCTCGGTCGGGCAACCAATATCAACACGGGTGGTGGCCATAAGCGCCGTTACCGCATCGTGGATTTCCGTCGCAACAAGTACGACATTCCGGCCAAGGTCGAGCGTCTCGAATACGATCCGAATCGTTCGGCCAACATCGCTTTGTTGTTCTATGCAGACGGTGAGAAGCGCTACATTCTTGCCCCCGAAGGTTTGAAGGTTGGTGACAAGGTTGTGTCATCGCGCAAGGACGCGGATATCAGAGTCGGCAATGCGTTGCCGCTCAACAAGATTCCGCTTGCAACGTTCATTCACAACGTCGAAATGAAAGTTGGCAAGGGCGGACAGATTTCCCGCAGTGCCGGCGCAGCATGCCAATTGATGGCGTTCGACGACAAGTACGCGCTGATCAAATTGCCCTCTGGTGAAGTGCGCCGCGTTCCAGCAGGTTGCATGGCAACGATTGGTCAAGTCGGCAATCTCGATCATGAAAGCGTCGTCTCGGGTAAGGCTGGTCGTACGCGCTGGTTGGGCCGCCGCAGTCACAACCGTGGCGTGACCAAGAACCCAGTCGATCACCCGATGGGCGGTGGTGAAGGCAAGACCTCTGGCGGACGTCATCCGACGACCCCCTGGGGCAAGATTACCAAAGGTTTGAAGACGCGTAACCCGCGCAAGAAGTCCAGTAAACTGATCGTCCGTCGCCGTCGCGATAAGACGCAACTCTCATAATCTCCTATGGCCCGTTCGCTTAAAAAAGGTCCGTACATCGATGCGCGTTTGGAAATGCGCGTGCAGCAGATGAACGAACGCAACGAGAAAAAGGTCTTGAAGACCTGGTCGCGCCGCAGTGTTATCTCCCCAGATTTCGTGGGACATACTCTGGCGGTTCATAACGGCCGCAAGTTCCTCCCTGTGTATATCACTGAAAACATGGTAGGACACAAGCTTGGCGAGTTCGCGTTGACCCGCACGTTCAAGGGGCATACGGAAAAGAAGGCGGAAACTACCGCCAAGAAGAAGTAAGGTAGAGTGATGGAAGCACGTTGCGTCGCCCGCTTTGTTCGCGTTACACCCCGCAAGATGCGCTTGGTCGCAGACCTTGTGCGCGGTAAGAACGTCAATGAAGCGATCAACATTCTAAAATTCACGCCGCGTTCGGCCTCTGCGCCGACCCTGAAGGCGATTCAATCGGCAGTTGCCAATTACGCGCAACTGCATGACGCAAGCTCTTCAGAGATTGATTCTCTGCAAGTGCGGACGATCTTCGCGGACGAAGGTCCGACGATGCATCGCTTCATGCCACGTGCACAGGGCCGCGCCACGCCGATCAAGAAGCGCATGTCGCACTTGACCGTAATCGTTTCCGCACCGAAGCCTGTTGAAGTGGCCGCAACGGAAGCGGTTGAAGGTGCCGATGCGAAGCCCGCCAAGAAAACTGCGGCGAAGAAAACAGCTGTTAAGAAGTCCGCGGCCAAAACTGCGGCTAAGAAGTCCACGCCTCGTAAAAGTAAGTCGGAATAATCGTGGGTCAGAAAGTTCATCCTATCGGCCTTCGCGTCGGCATCATCCGCACATGGAACAGTCACTGGTTCGATGAGCGTAACTTCGCCGATAAGCTCGAAGAAGACCTCTATCTCCGCAAGTATTTGATGCAGCGTTTGAAAGGTGCGTCCGTCGCCGGTATCACTTTCGAGCGTACGCCGAAAATGCTCACCCTCACGATTCGCACGGCGCGTCCCGGTATCGTTATCGGCCGCAAGGGCGCCGAAGTGGACAAGCTCAAGGCCGAGCTGAAGAAGCTCACCAAGCGCGACGTTCAAGTCAATATTTATGAAATCAAGCGTCCCGAGCTTGAAGCCAAGCTCGTGGCTGACATGATTGCTCAGCAGCTCGAAGGCCGTGTGTCGTTTCGCCGCGCGATGAAGAAGGCGATTCAGACGACCATGCGCATGGGCGCTGAAGGTATTAAGGTTCTCGTCTCAGGCCGTCTCGGCGGCGCGGAAATGTCGCGCACCGAAGGCTACAAGGAAGGTCGTACGCCGCTGCACACGCTGCGCGCCGACATTGATTATGCGTTGTCCGTCGCCCGTACCACTTACGGCACCATCGGCGTTAAAGTGTGGATCTGCCGCGGTGAGGTGATCGGCAAGGGCAAGGTAAACGGCCCCGGCGCGGAAGAGCGTCATGAGGCAAACGCAGACAATTTCGGACGCGGGGATCGTGATCATGGTCGGGATCGTGACCACGGACGCGATCGTGATCGGGGACGCGGCGACCGCCGTCAATCCAAATAGGTTAATTTGAAATGCTGACACCCAAGCGACTTAAATTCCGTAAACAACAGCGCCGCCGCCGCAAAGGCTACGATTACTGCGGTTGTGAAGTTTCGTTCGGTGAATATGGCCTGAAAGCCATGGACGACTGCTGGATGAGCGCGCGCCAGATTGAAGCCGCCCGCGTTGCTATGACGCGCCATATCAAGCGCGGTGGTAAGGTCTGGATCCGTATCTTCCCGGACAAACCGGTTTCCAAGAAACCCCTCGAAGTTCGTCAGGGTAAGGGCAAGGGTGCCACAGATTTTTACGCGGCTGTGATCCGTCCCGGTCGTGTTATGTTCGAAATCGAAGGTGTCAGCCGCGAACTCGCGCGTGAAGCTCTTCGCCTTGCAGCACAAAAGCTGCCCATTAAAACCAAGTTCGTTGAACGCGAAATCGTTCACTCCTAAGCAAGTATGGCTACCGGATCCGCAAGACCACAAAAAATGACAGAGCTTAAAGAGCTCACTCCGGCTGAGTTGAAAGCTCGACTCGTCGAAGCCGAAGACAACTTGGAAGCGCTCCGTTTCCAGCTTGACGCAGGCCAACTGCCCAACACTGCGCGCGTTAGCGCGGTGCGCCGCGACATCGCGCGCTTGCGCACCGTCGTGCGCGAGCATGAACTTGGGTTGCGTACATTGAAAGGTAAAGTGAAATGAGCGAGGCTGCTGTCATGACGGATACCGCCGGAGCTGAGGACCGCGGCCTGCGCAAAACGCGCGTCGGAATCGTGGTCTCCAACAAGATGCAAAAGACAATCGTTGTTAAAGTTGAACGCCGCGTCAAGCATCCGTTGTTCGGTAAGTATATTAAGCTCTCGAAGAAGTTCATGGCCGATGACGCCCAGAATGAGTGCAATATCGGTGATAAGGTGCGCATCATGGAGACGCGCCCGCTGTCCAAGCACAAGAACTGGCGGCTGGTCGAAATCATTGAGAAGAAGAAGTAAGCCATGATTCAGGAATATACAATTCTCAATGTCGCTGATAATACCGGCGCCAAGAAGGTCCGCTGCTTCCGCATCTATGGCGGAACGGGCCGTCGCACGGCTTCGGTCGGCGATATCATCATGGTGTCTGTGCGTACCGCGATCCCGAATTCCAACATGAAGAAGGGTTCGAAAGCACGCGCTGTGATCGTTCGCACTGCCAAGGAAGTACGCCGTTCAGACGGTTCTTACATCCGCTTTGACGAAAATGCGGCAGTGCTGATCAACAAGGATAACGAGCCAATCGGGACGCGTATCTTTGGCCCGGTCGCCCGTGAATTGCGCGATAAGCAGTTCATGAAGATCGTGTCGCTCGCACCCGAGGTGATCTAAGGAACTGATATGAAAATCCGTAAGAATGATTTGGTGCAAGTGACCGCCGGAAATGACCGCGGCAAACGTGGAAAGGTCTTAAAGGTCTTTCCGGATAAGTTGCGTGTCGTTGTGGAAGGTGTGAACTTTATTATGCGCCATACCAAGCCCAATCAGGCAAATCAGCAAGGCGGTATCGTCAAGCGTGAGGGAACGATTCATGTTTCCAACGTGATGCTGATCGATCCCAAGAGTGGCAAGCCGACTCGTGTGGGCCATAGTGTATTAAAGACCGCCGACGGTAACAAACGTGTACGTGTGGCGCGAGTGTCTAACGAAATGATTCCCGAATAATGGCAGAAAAGGCAAAACCAAAAGCCGGCGGCGCACCGTCGTCGAAGCCAGCTAAGGCAGGCGGCAAGCCCGCTGCTCCGACAAAGAGTAGCAAGGGCGGCGGCATGAATGTGGCTGGAGAACGTCCTGCACTGCCGAAGGGCTACGTTCCGCGTCTGCTTACGCATTATCACGAAAACGTCACGGAAAGTCTGAAGAAGACCTTTGGATATGACAATCCGATGCAGCTTCCCAGGTTGCAAAAGATTACTATCAACATTGGTTGTGGTGACGCTACGCAAAACCCGCGCGTGGTTGAGACCATCGTCAAAGAATTGGCAATGATCACGGGCCAAAAGCCCACCGTGGCAAAAGCGCGTAAGTCGGTCTCGAACTTCAAACTTCGTGAAGGCATGCCGGTCGGTGTGTTTGTCACGTTGCGCCGAACGACCATGTGGGAGTTCCTTGATCGCTTTATATCACTCGCCACTCCGCGTATCCGTGACTTCCGCGGTTTGCCTGATCGCGGCTTCGATGGACGCGGCAATTTCTCTTTGGGTCTTAAGGAACAAATTCTGTTCCCTGAAATTGATCTCGACAAGGTCGAGAAGATTCGCGGCATGGACATTACTTTTGTCACCACGGCGAAGTCGGATAAGGAATCGTATGAGTTGTTGAAGCAGCTCGGCCTTCCGTTCCGCAAGCGTGAAGAAAAGAAAGTCGCCGCCGCGGCATAACCTTTTACAGACGACGATACTATGGCTAAAGCCTGCATGATCGCGAAAGCGAAGAAAACCCCGAAGTTCAAGGTGCGAGCCTACACACGCTGCCGCCGTTGCGGACGTCCGCGCGCAGTGTACAAAAAGTTTGGCCTCTGCAGGCTCTGCTTCCGCGATCTCGCTCACGCCGGTGATATTCCGGGTGTTGTTAAGTCAAGTTGGTAAGCACGAAATACAACCATGCCGACAACCGATCCGATTGCTGATTTTCTGACTCGCGTTCGCAACGCGATTATGGCGCGTAAAACGCACGTGGACATCCCGTTCTCTAAGATCAAACATGATCTCGCGCGCGTCTTGCTCGAAGCCTACTATATCCGCGACTTCGTCCAAGTTGATGAAGGTCCGCAGGGTTTCATTCGTGTTTATTTGAAATACAGCAACGGCAAACCTGCCATTCAGGGGTTGCGCCGTGTGTCTTCCCCCGGACTTCGCCGCTACGTGAATCAACATGAGATTCCGCGCGTGCTGAACGGTTTGGGTACAGCTATTTTGACCACGCCCAAGGGACTGCTCACGGGCAATCAGGCGCGCCGCGCCGGTGTCGGCGGAGAAATTCTCGCCGAAATCTGGTAACCTAAAGTTTACGGAGTACAGTAGTGTCACGCGTCGGCCGTGCCCCCATAAAACTGCCTAAGGGCGTAGAAGTAAAAGTTAATGGTCCTGTTGTGTCCGTCAAAGGACCCAAAGGCGAACTTTTACGCACGTTCCATAGCGATATCGAAATTAAGCTTGAAGACGGTACGTTGACCTGTCATCGCCCGTCCGACAACAAGCCCCACCGCCAACTGCATGGCCTCACCCGTGCGCTGTTGAACAATATGGTCACCGGTGTCACGGATGGTTTCAAAAAGGAATTGCAGATCGTCGGCGTCGGTTTCAAAGTTGAAGCTAAAAAGCGCGGTATTCTGCTGAACGTCGGATATAGCCATCCTGTTTTTGTTTCAATGCCCGGTGAAGTCAAGGCTGATGTTACCGGCCCGACGACGATTGTCATCTCTGGTGTTGATCGTGAAATGGTCGGCCAAGTTGCCGCTACCATTCGGTCAGTTCGCAAGCCTGAGCCGTACAAAGGTAAGGGTATTATGTACACCGGCGAGAAGATCCACCGCAAGGCTGGAAAGACCGGTAAGTAAGTCATCATTCATTTTGTAGTATAGCGGATCCTTCCGTGTCCAGAAAAATCGCCATTCGTAAGCGCGCACGTCAGCGCCGCAAATATCACATCCGCAAGGTCGTCAACGGCACTGCCGTTCGTCCGCGCATGGTCATCTATCGCAGCGTCGCGCATATGTATGCGCAGCTCGTGGATGACGTGTCAGGACAGACTCTGCTGGGTGTGTCATCGTTGTCGCCCGACCTCAAAGGTCAAACTGAGGGCAAGAACCCAACACAAGTCGCCGAACTCGTCGGTGACCTATGTGCCAAAAAGGCGCGCGAGAAGGCAATCGACGCGGTCGTCTTTGACCGCAATGGTTTCCCGTATCATGGCCGCGTGAAAGCGGTGGCCGAGGGCGCGCGTAAGGGCGGCCTGAAATTCTAAATTCCACAGCAAGCGCAGATGAACGGCAATAATCCACGCCGCGGCCGCGACCGCGATGATCGCCCTTCGGAATATTCCGGCGGCGAATCCCTCCTCGAAAAACTCGTTGCGGTTAACCGCGTAGCTAAGGTTGTGAAGGGCGGCCGCAATTTCTCGTTCAATGCGATCGTCATCGTCGGCGACGGACATGGTCGCGCGGGCTTCGGCCTGGGCAAGGCTAATGAAGTTGCAGACGCGATTCGCAAAGGCACAGAAGCCGCAAAGCGCGCCATAAAGCGTTATCCGATTCTGGGACAAACCCTTCCGCACGCGACGCATGGCAAGTTCGGCGCAGGTAAAGTGTTCCTTCGTCCTGCCTCGGCCGGTACGGGGGTTATCGCTGGCGGATCCGTGCGTATGATTATGGAATGCCTCGGTGTGCGTGACGTCTTGACCAAAGTTGAAGGCACGAACAATCCGCACAACGTGGTCAAGGCCGTGTTCCGTGCTCTTGAAGAAATGAACGACGCCCGCATGGTGGCTGCCCGCCGCGGTATCACTGTTAAAGAAGTTTTCACTCTCTAAGCAATCAAGAGTGTGCGGCCTGCGCCGTGCGTTCGCTACAATTTTATTCGCATCATGGCAAAGCTCGAAGTTACCTTAATCCGCAGCGTCGCAACTCGTCCGTACTTTCATAGACAGACGATTGCCGCGCTTGGATTCCATCGCTTGCACGAAACGCGCGTGTTCCCTGACAATGCCGCTGTTCGCGGTATGATCGCGCACGTCACGCACATGGTCAAGTGGAAAGTAATTGAAGAAGGAGCCTCACGCTAATGGGAATGCACAAACTTACCCCCGCGCCGGGTTCGACGCAGACGAAGAGACGTCTTGGCCGCGGACCCGGTTCAGGAACTGGCGGAACCGCTGGCCGTGGTGAAAAGGGTTATTATTCGCGTTCAGGTTCCGTGCACAAGCGCGGCTTTGAAGGTGGCCAGATGCCGCTCCATCGCCGTTTGCCGAAGCGCGGTTTTACCAATGTTTGGGCCGAAGACAATGAAGTGGTCAATTTGCGAGACCTTAAGAAGTTGTCGGATATTACGGTTAATCCGGAAGTCTTAAAGCAAGCAGGTTTGATTCGCCATGCTGACTCCGCAGTGAAGATTTTGGGCATGGGTGACGCTGATCGCGCATACCAAATTTCTATGTGCACGGTGTCGGAGGCCGCCGCACAAAAAATTACCGCCGCCGGTGGTAAAGTGATTGCCGCCTGATGCTCGAACGTTTCGCAAATATCTTCAAAATACCTGAGCTGCGTGACCGCATTCTGTTTACGTTGCTCATTTTGCTTGTGTACCGCATCGGCGGTCACGTGCCGCTCGCCGGTATTAATGCCGGTGCGCTCGGCGAATTCATGGACGCGAACCGCACTACGCTGTTTGGTCTCTATGATATGTTCGTCGGCGGTGCCTTTGAACGGGCGACCGTGTTTGCATTGGGTATCATGCCCTACATCTCCGCCTCGATTATTTTCCAGCTCATGGGAACGGTTGTGCCGTATTTCCAGAAGCTGCAAAAAGAGGGTGAAGAGGGGCGTAAGAAAATTACCCAACTTACCCGCTATGGAACCGTGATTCTGGCCGCGATGCAGGCGGGTGGTGTGTCCATCTTCCTCGAGCGTCTTGTTTCACCCGCAGGTAATGCGGTTGTCCCGAATCCGGGTATTGGTTTTAATCTCTTGACCATGATCACGCTTGCCGCTGGTACCACATTCATCATGTGGCTTGGCGAGCAGATTACGGAACGCGGTATCGGTAACGGCATTTCGTTGATTATCTTGGTCGGTATCGTTAATACGCTGCCGCAAGCCTTCATCGAAGAATACCAGATGGTTACGACGGGCCAGCGCCATATCGTTATGGAAGCGATCTTCCTGCTTCTGTTGTTTGGTGTGACGGCGTTCGTAGTATTGCTGACACAAGGTATGCGTAAGATTCCGGTGCAGTACGCCAAGCGCAACGTTGGTCGTAAGCAGTACGGCGGCGTATCGACGCACATTCCGTTGCGTGTCAACTCAGCCGGTGTGATGCCCATCATCTTCGCACAGTCTATCATGTTTATCCCGTCCTCGATTGCCACTTTCCTGCCTGAGGGCGGCTTTCGCGATGCAATTTCGAGCGCGTTTGGTGTGCAGAGCTTTGTCTATTCGACTTTGACATTTATCCTGATCGTTTTCTTCACTTACTTCTACACGGCCATCATTTTGAATCCTGTGGATCTGGCTGACAACATGAAGAAGAACGGTGGATTTATTCCCGGGATCCGCCCAGGCAAGCAGACGTCCGACTTCATTGACAATATCTTGTCGAAAGTAACTCTACCCGGTGCTATCGCCCTCGGTATTATTGCAATGCTTCCGACCTTTATTATTCGCCAATTCGGTGTTTCTTACAACGTTGCGCAGTTCTTTGGCGGTACAGGTTTGTTGATTATCGTTGGTGTTGCACTTGATACGCTACAACAAATTGAATCTCATCTGGTCATGCGGCACTACGACGGTCTGATGAAGTCTGGACGTATCCGCGGCCGCCGCAGAATGTAATTCTTCTCCTATGTGCTCGTCCATGACCGTTAGCCGCTATTCGATTGTGTTACTCGGTGCGGTTGGAGTAGGAAAGGGGACCCAAGCAAAGAAGTTGGTCGAAGCGCTTAAAGTGCCGCAGATCAGCACGGGCGACATCCTTCGGGGAGAGGTTCAAGCGCAAACTGAGTTGGGTATTAGGGTCCAGGAAATCATGGGCCGAGGCGAATTGGTCGCCGATGATCTTTTGATTGCAATCGTTCGCTCTCGCTTGAAGAAGCCGGACACGGCACGCGGTGCAATTTTTGATGGCTTCCCTCGCACGATTCCGCAGGCAGATGCACTTGAGCAGTTAGTCCTTGAAGAAGGCATGCCTGCGCCCGTGGTGATTTCGATTGAAGTCCCGGACGAAGAAATTGTAGATCGTCTTGCTTCGCGCCGTGTCTGTTTGAACTGTGGTGCGACTTATAATTTGAATACGGATCAAGCCGCCATCGCCGCTCACAAGTGCCCCGATGGCAAGACGGCAATGATCGTCCAGCGCGACGACGATAAGCCCGAGACCGTGCAAAAACGTCTGCAAGTTTATCGTGAGAAGACCGCCCCCTTGCTCGATTATTACAAGCGTAAGCGCTCCTTGAAAACGGTTTCCGGTACGGGTACGACCAACGAAGTTTTCGCCCGCGTGTTGATTGAGCTGGACGGCATTAGCGAATGATTCATATCAAGACGGATGCCGAGATTCGCCTGATGCGCAAAGCCGGGCAAATCCTGGCCGCAGCATTTGAAGCCGCAGCACCGATGATGGTCGCAGGAACAAATGCCGATGAAGTGGACAAAATTGTCGAAGAGACCATCCGTTCGCACAACGGTGTTCCCGCATTCAAGAACCATCCGAACGGCGACGGCGTTAGATTTCCTTACTCTGTTTGCTTTTCGATTAATGAAGAAGTCGTGCACGGCATGCCGCGCGGACGCAAGATCGAAAACGGACAAATTATCGGCCTTGACTTAGGCGTGATTTATGAAGGCTACTATGCTGACAGCGCGCGTACCTTTGCAATTGGAAAGATCGGCGAACGTGAAGAAGAGTTGGTTCGCGTTACTAAAGAGTGTTTAGATAAAGGTATTGAGCAAGCACACGCCGGAGCACGATTGTCCAACATCGGACATGCTGTGCAGAAGCACGCTGAAAGTCATGGGTTCTCTGTCATTCGTGAATTAGTCGGACACGGAATCGGCCGTAGCCTCTGGGAGGATCCGCAAGTTCCGAACTTCGGACTCCCAGGAAAAGGCCCTGTGCTTCGTAAGAATATGGTTATCGCAATCGAACCGATGATTGCGATGGGCGGGCCCGAAGTTGATATGATCGGTGATTGGGACGTCCTGACTCGTGATCGCAAACCCGCCGCTCATTTTGAGCATACGATTGTGATTATGGACGGTGCTGCGGATATTTTGACCGTATTATAAGTTACTGAGGTTTCGTATTTCCAAAGAACAGTCCATTAAGGTTGACGGCGTGATCGAGGAGTGCCTGCCCAATGCTACGTTCCGCGTAGTGCTTGAAAACGGCCACAAAGTTCTCTGTCACATTTCGGGCAAAATGCGTATGCATTTTATCAAAATTCTGCCCGGCGACAAGGTCACCGTGGAACTGTCCCCTTATGACCTCAGCCGCGGCCGCATCACGTACCGCTACAAGTAAACAAAGAAAAGCTTTGCGATAACGACTATGAAAGTCCGTACTTCCGTCAAGAGAATCTGCGAACACTGCAAGATCGTCCGCCGCCGCGGCAGAGTCTTCGTCGTTTGTTCGCGCACCAAGAAACATAAGCAGCGTCAGGGTTAATTCCCGCGCGGTAACACAGGCAATTAGACAATGGCTCGTTTTGCTGGCGTAGATATTCCGCGCGAAAAGCGCATCGAAATCGCCCTCACTTACATCTTCGGCATCGGTCGTCCGACGTCACAGCGCATCCTGACGCAGTGCCAGATCGACTGGAACAAGCGTACCCACGAACTCACCGATGATGAACTTGCGGCGATCCGCGCGTACATCGCCGACCTGAAGCTCGAAGGGCCGTTGCGTTCGGAAATTCAGTTGAACATCAAACGCCTGATGGACGTCGGTTGCTATCGCGGCTTGCGTCATCGTAAGGGCCTGCCCGTGCGCGGTCAGAACACTAAGAATAATTCGCGCACGCGTAAGGGCCGCAAGAAAAACTTGATGGTCAAGAAAAAGGGCAAGTAGAATCAGTTTTCTGCGCTCGCGCAGCATGATAGTTTCGTAACGGAGAACACACTTGGCGACTTCCAAGAAAAAAGGCAAGCGTAAAAAAGAACGGGTAGAAGATACAGGCGTAGTTCACGTCAAGTCTTCCTTCAATAATACGCTCATCACGATTACCGATAATTACGGCAACACCATTTCGTGGGCTTCCGCCGGCAAAATGGGTTTGAAGGGTTCGCGCAAGAACACGCCGTTCGCTGCGCAGCTCGCCGCAGATAACGCCGCTAAGGCCGCTATGGCGCTGGGACTCAAGAAAGTCTCCATCGAAGTGCGTGGTCCCGGTGGCGGTCGCGACGGCGCTGTCCGCGCTATCGCTGCGTCCGGCTTGTCCATTCAGACCATTCGCGACGTCACCCCACTGCCGCATAATGGCTGCCGCCCTGAAAAAGCGCGCCGCGTGTAATCGTTTCCAGTCGGATTTTAGTAAACCAAAAATACTCCCCAACCTATGGCAAGATATCGCGGTCCATCGGACAAGATTTGTCGAAGAGTCGGAGCGCAGCTCTATCTCAAGGGCCAGCGCGTTCGCAACGGCAAATCCGCGTTTGACAAGAAGGGCTACCCACCGGGTATGCACGGTCGCGGACGCCGCAGCAAGATTTCCGAATACGGACGTCAGCTGCTTGAGAAGCAGAAGATTCGCGAATCATACGGTCTGCTTGAGCGTCAGTTCCACCGCTTCTTCACCGTGGCGCAACGTCAAAAAGGCGTTACCGGCGAGAATTTGATGGGAATGCTCGAGAGCCGTCTGGACAATGTTGTCTATCGTCTCGGCTTTGCCTCGACGCGCCGTCAAGCGCGCCAGCTCGTCGTGCATTCGCACTTCATGGTCAATGGCAAGAAAGTAAATATTCCGTCCTACATCCTCAAGGCGAATGACCGGATCAAAGTCCGTGAACGCTCCCGTAAAATGGAAGTTATTCACGCTTCGATGCAACTCGCCGCGCACGGCAAAATGATGCCGAATCTGGAAGTCGATCGCGCCAAAATGGAGGGCCTATTCTTGGGCGCTCCCGCGCGCAACGACATTCCATTCGAAGCCAACGAGCAGTTGGTCGTCGAACTCTACTCGCGTTAATTTCACCTCGAGGAGACCCATGAACGGTTTGAACTTCCAAATGCCGGAAGCGGTGGAGATTGATGAATCTACCCATACAGATACCTATGGCAAATTCATCGTCCAACCCCTTGAGCGAGGCTATGGAGTTACCATTGGCAATAGCCTTCGTCGGGTTCTGATTTCTACCCTGCAAGGCGCCGCCATTGTAACGATTAAGGTTGACGGTGTGTTGCATGAGTTCTCGACCATGAACGGCGTGTCTGAGGACGTGACCGAAATGATCTTGAACCTGAAAGGTGTGCGCTTCAAACTTCTGAACAAGAAGCCGGACAAAATCTTTGTCCAATTGAAGGGTCCCAAAGAGTTCACCGCGCGCGATCTGCAAATCGGCAACAACGACTTCGAGATTCTGAATCCGGATCATCTGATTGCCACGCTGAACAGCGACGCTGAACTGAAAATGGAATTGGCGATCAAGAAAGGCCGCGGCTACGTCCCAGCTGAAGAAAATCGCCCGTCTGACGCGCCTATCGGTACGATTCCGCTTGACGCAATTTACTCGCCGATCCGAAACGTCACTTTTACAATTGAGAATACACGCGTAGGCCAGCGCACCGACTACGAAAAGCTGATTCTTGAAATTTGGACCGACGGTTCAATTACGCCCGAAGACGCTCTTTCGAATGCAGGCCGTATCCTTCGCGACCACATCGCTCTCTTCATTAGCTTCGACATGAAGCCAGAGAAGGAAGATGATGAGGACATCGATGAAGAAACGCTGCAAATTCGCAAGTTGCTTCGCAAGCCGGTTGAAGATCTCGAATTGTCCGTGCGTAGCGCCAATTGCCTGAAGGAAGCTAAGATTCGTACGATCGCAGATCTGGTTCGACGTGACGAAAATGAAATGCTTCGCTTCAAGAATTTTGGCCGCAAGTCGCTCGTTGAATTGAATGAAATTTTGAAAACCAAGTCCCTGCATTTTGGCATGGATGTGGAAAAGTATCTTTCCGTGGACTTCGATAAGAAATGAGACATTTAAATAAGGGACGCCAGCTTTCACGCTCGTCCAGTCATAAGAAGGCGTTGTTGATTAACTTGTCTCAAGACTTGATTGAGCACAAGCGCATCAAAACGACCCTGGCGAAGGCTAAAGAATTGCGCCCGTTTGTAGAGCCGTTGATTACGAAGGCCAAGACAGACACTGTGGCGTCCCGCCGCCTAGTCGCACGTTTCTTTAGCAAGCCCGCCGTAATGCAGACCCTGTTCAGCGAAGTAGGTCCCAAGAATGCCGATCGTCCGGGTGGCTACACGCGCATTATAAAGATGGGTGTTCGGCACGGTGATGCAGCATCGATGGCGATCATTGAGCTTGTCGGCTACGAGGGCGTCCAAGCTGCACCTAAGCCTGCTGCCGAAGACAAGAAGCCCGCAAAGGTTGCAATTAAGAAGTCCGCTCCGAAGAAGATTGCTCCAAAGACCAAGCGAGCCGCTGCAAAATAGCGCATAATAGTTTAGAATCGAAAAAGCCGCCCGAGTAATCGAGCGGCTTTTTCTTTTGTTCTGAATTGGATTTGGGTGGATCAGCGTCTGATAATTTGTGCCCTCCGAACTACCGCCACAAGGATACCGTGAACAATTAGTGCAATCGTCAGCACGGCCAATATCATCGGCGCTGCCGGAGAGTCAAAAGCAAAGGCCGCTATTAGCCCTGCGATACAACAAACAAAACCGAAGGCCCAGCCGACAATCATTCTGACACTCGTGCGATCAGAAACGAGCACTCCTGCCACCGACGGAATCACCAAGAGAGCAAACACAAGCAACACTCCAGCGATGCGCACCGATGATGTCACAACCACTCCAAATGTCCCGTAAAAGATGACATCCCATACGAACAAATTGCGCTTTGCCTTTGCGGTGGCCGGATCATTGGTAATTTCAAACAAAGGTTTGCGAATCAGAAAGTGCAGGATTCCAATTGCGGCGTAGATCACAGCTGTGCGAATGACCGTGCTCGGTGACACGGTAAAAATACTCCCCATCAAAGTCTCTTTCAAATGCTCAGTACCGGAGGGAGTGTGTTCAAGCATCAGTAGCACGGCGGCCTGCGCGGAGGCGAACGTAATTCCGATAAACGCCTCAAGTGGCACGCGATGCTCCAAATGTCGCAACCATGCAAAGAGTACGGCGCCGAGCAACGTTGCGGCAATCGGAAACAGATAGCCCGCGACCGGATGATCATGTAGATTCGTGACAATTGCGATTGCCATACCTAACGCCGCAATCTGCGCCATTGACAAATCAACGAAGATCACGCCGCGCTTCACCACATGAAAGCCGAGATATGCATGGATCCCAGCCAGCACGAGGCACGCCGCGAGCGCCCACCACATGAAGGGATATGAGAATGCTTCAATCATCTACTGCACCGCGCCAAGTGCCGAGAATATCTGATCAAAATGCGCGAAATATGAAGCGGAGAAACATCTGCGCATGAAGGCGATAGCTTTGTGACGCTAACTCCGGTTTCACGAGCAAGATAGTTAGCGCCGTCATCTGAAAAGTACGGCTCCTGTATGACAACTCTAACCTTGTCTTTGCGAATTGTGTTTACCAGAAGCGCAAGATGGCTTGCAGACGGGGGAATGCCAGGTACGGGCTCGATTTTGGCTGCGATATTGAATTCGAAAGCACGCGCAAAATAGCTCCATGACGAGTGATAGGTCAGTATACTGTGGTTTGCGATCTTGTCGGCTTCAAGTTTCCAGGATGACATTTTCTGCTCGGTCTCGGAACGAAAGCGCTCGAGATTCGCACGATAAGCCTCAGCATGTTCAGGATCAACGAGGACGAGGGCATCGGCAATTGTCTCCGCAATCAAAACTCCATTGGCAGGATCGAGCCAATAGTGCGGATTCCCGTCGGGATGCACATCGCCCATGGATGCGTCGACTTTTCTGGTCGGTTTCTCGAGCACTGAGACTCGAGCTGAGCAATCCACAATTTTCAATTTAGAGTTGCGCGCGCCTTCAATAATCTGATCGGCCCATTGGTCCAGGCCAAGTCCGACCTTTAGATAAATGTCCGCCCGCGCTACGCGCACCATGTAGGTTGGGAGTACTTCAACAGAGTGAGGATCGGACGTACTTCGGGCTATCGAGAACGCTTCCACGTTGTCACCTCCGACATACGACGCGATCGACGCAAAGTCAGGCAACGATGCTCCAACCGTAATCTTGGCAAATGAGCTGGCAGCATTTAGCACCAACATCGCCGCGAGAATGAGAGTTGTTTTCATTTGTTGTTTCCTTTGCTTAGAATTGATGCGGTTTGTGCGGACCCATTGAGAAAATTACTTGCAGCGTAAACGTGTTCACTGCATCTTCTGCGTCAGGTGAAAAGTGATCCCAATTGACCCGGAAGAGTGTTGTTTCTTCCATCAACGCTAAACCTGCAAAGACCCCAAAGGACTGATCCCAAGCCTTGTCTGCGTCGGGGCGCTGATATCGTTCCATTCGTGCGCCGATGTTGTAGCGCTTCTTAATCGAATAATCGGCAAACAAATACCCACCTATAGGGCGCACATGTGACGTTGAGACTGCACCGGATTCTTCGTCGACTGTTGCATCTTCCCGATCAAGTGTGAGCGCTTCGCCTTGCAGCACAAGCACCCTTTGCGGCGAGAACCTTAATTTGGCTTTTGCATCGACTCCCATAATCGTACTGGTCGTGTTGGCTGCAACATTGTTCACGCCGTTGGTTCCAGAGACTCCAAGCTCAATGGACGATTCTTCTCCCAACATGAAGAAATTGGACCAGCGTCCCAAGACGGCCGGGCGAGACTCGTCTTCATCCGGATGAAAAGAGTTGCCCTGTAGGATATCTGCTGAAATCGTGGATGACACGTCTCCCGGGAAAGGAATGCGATAAGACACTTGGCCGCCGACTTCATTAAACGACTCTTCCCCAGGAAGATAGGCGGCAAGTACATTGAATCGTTCTGGAAATGGATAGGCATGGGGATGGACAGAATTCAGCTTTCCGAACCCGACACGGTATTTCCCGAACTTGAGTCCAAACCCGTCGGGCAGACCCTTATTGAGAGTGAGAAATCCCTCTTCAACTTCAATGGCTTCGTCGGCTACAGCAAAGACGAAAGTGCCACGAGCGAACGGATTCAATGCTGCGTCAAAAACGAGTTCGGTCTCGTCGAATGACATTTGTGCACGGTCGTGATTTATGTCGGACGAATCATCGGTGATGAATGTTCTCATCTGGCCGATGACGGAAATGTCTGGATTGGTAACGCCCGCGTGCGCAGCAAGTGAAAAGAATAAGCACGCAGACGCAAAGAGAGGAAATTTCAGGTACGCGAAATGAAACGACATGGTGTGTAACCTCGTTAGAATGAGCAAACGCAGTGTGCCGCCATGCAAAAAAGCGCATGCGAACGACGACTACTTAGACGTGTGTAAGGTTACAACGAAGGTGGAGAACGTGGGGCGTGGGAGCGGGGAAGCTCGGAGGCACGGGGCGTGGCATCGGGGAGTGATACCAAATACTCCGTGTTTTGGGGAGGATCGAGGGTTTGAGACGCGGAGTTTTCTGCAGACGAAATCGTCAGCAAACAAAGTGCGCAGTCATGCTGAGTCCCGTCATTCGGATGATGACAATCGTGCACTGCCGCCTCGACACTTGTGAGCACAAGCATTGAGGTCAGGGCAACGGCAAGCAGAGCCTTGCAAATCATCTGAATACGGGAATTCATCATTTTTGAAAATACGCAATCAAGTCAGGAAAAGCAAGCGGGCGGGGTCACTTCAATAATATCATGCTTTTTGTTTCCGTTCTGCCGCCTGTAAGCAAATGGTAATAATAGATTCCGCTGGCCAATCCGTTCGCGTCAAAATTCACCGTTTGATTACCTTCACCTAACACTCCGTCAACCAAAGTCGCGACGCGCATGCCGAGAGTATTGAACACCATCAGATTCACATGCGCTGCATGCACAAGCTCGAACGAGATCATCGTCGAAGCATTAAACGGATTCGGGTAGTTCTGATTCAGCATCGGAGTCGTGATGTTCGTCACAACTTCATCCTCAACGGGGTTCGGTGATGTTCCGCGAAATGCAATCACGTTTGTTCCGATTCCGCAAATGATCATCGTCCCACCATTGCCAATCGCCGGAGCGCCGATATTCACGTTCGGAACATCCAAAGACCAGCGCAACGTAAGATCCTGATTGAACGACAAAAACATTCCTTGCGAGAATCCGCCGTTGGTCAAAAAGATCATTCCGTGCCCGTCAATCGCCATGCGCGGCTGATAAAAATCGGATGGAAATACTTCTGACGTGTCAATCCCCGCGCCACTTCCGGAATTGATTCGCAGCACTCGGTGATCGCGCGTATAGCTGTAAATACTGCCGTCCGGCCCTTCACCAAACGACGCGAACGGCACAAACCCTAACGGCGAACGCCAACGCTCAACGAGTGACGCGCCGTCGTCATCCAAAGCAATCAGGTAATCGGTCGATTCGTTGTTCTGTGAGCGCGGTGCGTACACCGTCCCGTCGCTGCCGGCAAACAAACTGACTTGCTGAATAAAGCCCCCACCGAGTGCGACGCTCGAATAAAGTCGTGCTCCGGTTTCTACATTGAATGCGGTCACCTTCGGGCCTTGCGGTGATGCTTCCCACAAGTAAACTCGATCTCCATAAACAACCGCTTCACTTCCGCCCGACGTGGGGCTTGTTCTGGTCGTTCGCCAGATGCGGTCGCCGTTTAAATGATTGACGCGCAGCAGAAAAGTGAATCCGCCAATGATCAAATCTCCGTTCGGCGCAAACACCGGACTCTCCGTTGAACTCTCGTCCACCGCATCATCCGATCGCCACAACTCTGCTCCGGTTTGAGCATTCAGCGCATAGATCGGCGCAAAGTTCGTGTTGCCTGAGCGCGTTGCGTAAACCACTCCATCGCGAATTGCGCACACACGACTGCGCCAATCTGTATCAGGCAGAGTCACCGGAAGCTCCGTCGTCCACAATGTATCACCTGTCATCAGATCGTGCGCGACAATCAACGTTCCATGCAGTGGATCCGCAATGTTAAACGTGCGCGACATCACCGCGATATTACCTTCAATCACAGCAGGCTGCGCAAATTGCGAAGGCAATCCCCCTTCCCACAACACGTCATTCGCCTCCGGACCAAACTCCGTCGTTAAACTATTGCGCAACGAATTCCCGCCCGTGCCCGTATTCCAGTCAGCGGCGAGCAGGGGGTGGACCAATAACAAAAGAATGAATGTAATCACCAGTAAATATCGCGTGGAGCTGCTCATGGGATTGTGATCCTATTATTGGGATGAACTAAGATGTCTGAGCATAACGATGCCCGACAACTCTAACATGAATTGTACATATTATCAACCGTGAATTCAAGTTAATCAACATTGCAGTAATTTGCCCCCGCCCCCCTTGACTTTTCCAGTTTCTTGTTGTATCTTACCCCTTGAACAAGTGTTCATTTCCGGCCAATCCCCAGCCGGATTTCTTTGGCAGGTCATTTGAACAGATGTTTAGTCTACGATGAGCGACACAGAACTACTTGATCCTATAGAAGTTATTGCCCTGTTCCAACAGGGTAAGTTAACCCCCATCAAGTTCCGTTGGCGGGAACGGGTTTACAAGGTCTTCCGCATCAACGGAACTTGGCGGCAAAGGGACGGAACAGCCCTATACCACTATTTCTCCGTTTGTTGTGACGGCCCTGAGGTTTACGAGCTGTCCTTCAACAACGAATCGCAAGCCTGGACGATGGAGCGGCTTAGACACCAGACGTAACGTTTTGTAGGGGTGGCAGGCGTGCCGCCCGCAACCGGATTAAACCATGAGCAAAACAATCTTCCACCTCGATCTCGACCAGTTCTTTGCTGCCGTCGAGATGCGCGACAACCCAAACCTGCGCGGCAAGCCGCTACTTGTCGGCGGCACATCCAGCGGACGCGGCGTTGTGACCACGGCATCCTATGAGGCCCGCAAGTTCGGTGTGCATTCCGGAATGCCCATGCACGAGGCCTTGCAACGCTGTCCACAGGCGATTTGCGTGCGCTCCGATTCCAGCCGCTACGTAGACGCTTCGCAGCGTGTGCGCGACATATTGATTGATTATACGGACAAGGTTGAGTTCATCTCGATTGATGAGGCCGCGTTGGACATGACCGACGTGGTCTGGCATTGGCCGAGCGTCAGCGCATTGGCTTTCGAGATTCAGAGTCGCATCGAGCGTGAAGTCGGGATCACCGCTTCAATCGGCGCCGGTGCGTCGCGCTGTGTGGCTAAACTTGCCAGCGGTATGCGCAAGCCCAAAGGCTTTGTGCATATTCCGCCGTCAAAAGTCGCCGAGATTATGGGACCGTTGGCCGTCCAAGAGATGAACGGAGTTGGTCCGGCCACGCGGCATGTGTTGAATGGCTTGGGCATTCGCACGCTTGGTGAGTTGGCCATCTATCCGACGGACGTGCTCCGCAACAAGCTTGGCTCGCGCGGACCGGAGTTGCAGCTTTTGGCGCGGGGTGGAGGCAACAGCACGATTCAGCGCTCCGAGGATCTGCCCGCCGAAAAATCCATGAGTCACGAGACGACTTTCTTTGAGAACCAAACCAACACCGACGCGATCTTAGGCCGGATGATGCTCTTGAGTGAGAAAGTTGCGCGCAGGATGAGGATCGCGCATCTGACCGGCCGAGTAGTTACGGTGAAGATTCGCTACAAAGGGTTTGAGACGGTGCATCAGCAAAAAAGACTTGCTCGCTTCGTGCACATGGAGACAGATGTTTTCGCGGCAGCGAAAATGATCTTCGAGCAGATTTACGATCCGTCGCGACCCGTGCGGTTGATCGGAGTGGACATTTCGCAGCTTGTGCCGATGGGGCGGGTACTCCAAGAAGAACTCTTCACTCCGCAACAGGATCGCGATTCGTTGACGCACGCATGCGATGATATAAAAGAGAGATATGGCAATAATGTGATTGGATATGCAGGACATATGTTGGGACCAAAGGACAGCTATTCGGCTCGGCGGGGCCGTGAGTTCGGTTCGATTTCCTTTCGCTATGCAGGGATGAATGGACGATGACACGATGATTAGTTCGGGAACAGGATGAAATGCGGCTCGGGTGCGTCGCTTGGCATGGCGCGCCCGGGCCGCGACCAAAAAAACAAAACTCCCGGTGTGCGGCACCGGGAGTTTTTTGTTGGGGCAATTTCTATTCGAACTACTGTGCAAGCTCCGGGCAATCTCCCGGAGTAACTTCATTGGTAATGGTTGGTGGAGTAAGTTGTCGAATCGAGCAATCTTCACAGAAGATTATCTCCCAACTCAAATCCCATTGCCTGCAACAAACAACATTCACAGGTGCACATTGCGGCATTGCGCTGGCCACAAACTGTGCCTCCCGTTTCACCTTCACAGCCAATGGCCCTGCCGCGTTTCGAGGCATTTTTCCCTTACTTTCCGGACGGTCGTACCAAGATTTTTTGCCTAACGTCGTCTCCACAACTCCAGTATCACCGGGGCGACTACCATAATGATCGTTCCCATAACTGCTGCCGCTGAAAGGATACTGAGTCGTTCCCTCTTTCTTGTGACCTGTGCTGCCTACGGCTGGAACAAGCGGCGTGAAAGTTGTGGCATCGGTGCATTCCCCCACTGTGCGCGTGTCCGTTCTCTTCAGATCCTGACCATATTCACACAATACACCACCGGACTCGACGAGGAAGTATTTGTAGGTGATGACAACCTCGAAAGCATAGCTAACATTGTATTCCCCGTTTGCACACGAAACACGCGGTCCCAATGTACGGTTCTTTTCACCCTGATATTCACCTTCTGCTGCCCCGCCGGTTAACAATTGCAGATTGTCACAGCAGCATGAAATGAAAGCAAAGTCAATCGTTGTAAATGTTTCACGAGGAACAACCCCTGCATGTTCAGCAGGACTCAAATAAGCTGTGATTGAATTTTCCGAAAGGACATTCGGTGAAATAACCGGAATTGGTTTCACAAGATTGAGTGAATCCTGACCATCCCATATAAAATCAAACGACGGACCGTATCCTTGTTGCCCTTGAGTGTTTTGCCACCAAATATCAACCAGTCCAGACTCCAATCCAACAGCATTCAGAGTGTCACATGAGAACTGTTTGCTTACAGTATTGTAATCCGCCGCAAAACTTACATAAGCAGGCCGATGCTCAACTACGATGTTCACATCGGCAGATGGTAAAATCAAACTCCCATCAAAATCGTAAACTCGAAAACTCACAATATGTGGACCATCCACAAGATTGTCAAAATCATATTGAATTGTTGCGGCATCGCGCTCCGTCACGGGATCGTTCCAATTCGTTCCGATTACGGTAGCCGCACCTGCAGGATCAACTATTACTTCAAAAGAGTCCCATTGCTCTGAATGCAGATAGTCTAATATAACTACCGAATTCAGTCCGCTAAGTGTTACTCCATCCGGCGGCCACGAAATAAACGGATGTGGACTCTCATAATCCGCTATGATAGGGGAGACCTGAAAGAACTTTGTCACTGATGAACCCATTTGCAAAGTTATTTCTCCTGTCGTGCTGTTGCCCACAAGTTCGTCAAATAATCCCGAGGTATTACCGGCAAAGACCGAGAAGCCAAGTGTCGGCATCGTGTCTCCTTCAGTCGTCGTAACAACCGGATTCCAAGAAAGTTTGATTGAATCTGCATCAACTCTTGTGATCACGAGTTCTGTCGAATCAACCGTATGCACTTCGACTCCCGTCGAGCGAGTAGTGGCTCCTCCCGTCAATGTTGATCCCGTGCAATCATTCGCAATCAGCCGAACAGAATAGAGAGTCGAAGGCTCTAATCCAAGAATTACTCCGGCGCTCCCGCTTCCCCAGATTCCTAAAGTATGGAACTCAGGCAGTTCTGACTGAACTCCAAACTCATCTATGAACCACGAGTGAGCAAAGTTGTCATCCGAGACTTCAATGGCATATTGAGTGGATGTGTAATTTTCATCCCAAGGGAGAGAAAAATACAAAGCATCCGAAGCTCCCGCATTGTGAAGATTTGGTGCTCCCGGTTGCTGAACTGGATGACAACCTGTTCCCGTAATCATGAGGTGATTATTGGCTACAGAGTCATTGGATTGCACCACGAACTCGCTCTTGAAATCATGGTCAAATGTCGGCGAAAAGGTGACAGTCACCAGTTGCTGTTGCCCGGCTCCCAAACCAAATGTTGAAGGTGAAGCCTCGAACACGTGGTTCTTTCCAACAATCCCTGACACATTCAGAGTCCCGCCACCGGTATTTGTCACAGTAAAAGACTGTTGCACGGACATGCCAACATAGGTCGGTGAAAAGTCCAGCTCGCTCTGACTAAGTTGAAGTTCTGGTTGCGGCGGATGATAATGAAGCTGATCCCTAATCTCGCCGTTTGGCCATGTCGGCCCGGTATGCGCATTGACATACAACAAGTCTGAGTTCAAGCGAGTTAGGTTTGTCGCATCAATAGCCCATGCCCCATGCGCGCCCGTAGCATTGTGATTTTGGAGATTGTGCTGCACCGCACCTACTATTCCTTGAGTCGCAAAGTGGATGTGAGAACCAAGATAAGATCCGGTGAGAACCCAGAAATAGCTGTAGTACAAGCTATCGTTGTCTGGACTCAAAAAGTAAGTTCCGATTCCCCAGCCCGTGCTTGCGTTCGGCGGCACTTCATTGCCACCGATCAACGCCGAAGTGTAGCGTCCATCCTGAATCTGTCCCGGCAGAATCTGGGCACGAATTTCTCCGTTTGGAAAAACGTTAGAGTGCACATTCACGTACAGAGTCCCGGCATTCAATCGGGCAAGATTTGTGGCATCAATTGCCCACCCGCCGTGTGACCCCGTGGCTCCTGCCGACTGCAAATTGAACACAACAGCACCCGCGACCCCCGCTGCGCCAAAATGGATATGGGATGCGCTGTAGGTCGTGGGAAGCTTCCAAAATAGGGAATAGTAGAGCGAGTCCTGATCTGCACTAAGAATGAACCTGCCCACACCCCAGCCCAAACTGGCGTTAGGCGGAGTCTCGTTGGCTCCGTTCAAATAACAAACATATTGAGTTTGCGCATTCGCCAATCCACCCATTAGCGCAACTGCCAACACGCTGGCAATCAGAAAGCTCTTCATATTGGTTCCTTCCCTTAGCACGGCGGCTTATCCCATCCATGGAACAGACTCTATTTCTGAATAATATATCGGGAGTAGGACCGAAAGCAACTCCATTCACGCCGGTTTGCAACAAAAATCAAATTACCCAAAAATAATTCAAGATATTGTTTTCATTTAGATTAGTTGAAAATCGCATCACAATGCTTGCCTGACTTATGCAAAACTCCCATAGAATCCTTGAATTAAGAGGAAGTTCATCGTAAATTGTACACAAGTGTTACCCCATTTTTCCACGTGGAACTATCGTGCATTCCCCCGAGTTGACATTCTAAGCCGGAATGCTTATATTCTGCGTCTTAATTCGAGGAGTGTGACATGAAGCCCGATTTACATCCGATGTACCGCCTTTTGAACGTGGAATGTGCCTGTGGCAACAAGTTCGAAACGCGCGGATCCCGCAACGAGAATCCATGGAAAGTCGAAATCTGCAACGCCTGCCATCCCTTCTTCACGGGTCAGCAGAAGTTGCTGGATACGGCTGGCCGTGTCGATAAGTTTCGTAAGAAATATCAGAAGTTTGCGACCAAGTAAGCTTCAGCTAAGTGTGTTTAGCAGGCGGTGTCTCGTGGAGGCATCGCCTTTTCTGCATATTAGGGGGTAAGGAAATAGCCGCAATGACCAATAATAACAGCACCAATACCCCGAACCGCCGTGACATGTCCACCGAACTGGCAATGGGTGGTCAAGCCCTGATCGAAGGCGTCATGATGCGCAGCCCCCACCGCGTCGCCATGGCGGCCCGCACACCCGACGGTGGAATTGCCTTGAGAGCATATCCCTATCGTCCCGTGACAAGGCGAAATAAGTTCTATGGCCTCCCGATTCTCCGAGGCGCTATCGGCATGGTCGAAGCCATGAAAGTCGGCGTTGATGCCCTGAACTGGTCTGCCGAAAAGTCAGAACCTAAGGCCAATTCCGAAGCCAAAAAAGCCTCATTCAAGGACAAACTGTTTAGCTTTCTTTCGACTGGTTTTGCCATAGCTTTCGGCATTGGGGTCTTTCTTTACCTTCCATATGTTCTGGCTAAGCTCCTTGTCGGTGGTGAAGAAAGCCAAGTATCTTTCCATCTCATCGCAGGTGGAGGCCGTATCATCGCGCTAATCGGCTACATGTGGGTGATTTCCCAATTCAAAGACATCTTCCGCGTCTTCCAATATCACGGCTCCGAGCACAAGACCATCTTCGCTTACGAGCAAGGTCAGCCGCTCGAACCGGCTCAAGTCCTGAAGCAGACCCGCTTCCACCCTCGCTGTGGCACGAGCTTCCTGCTCATCGTAGCCATCTCGGCCATCCTGTTTTTCGTGGTCGTGGACACTGCCGTAGTGGCCCTTTGGGGTCCGTATCGGAATGCCTTCACCCGACTTCTGGTGCACTTACCGCTGATCCCGTTGGTGGCCGGACTTTCGTTTGAGCTTCTGAAATTCTCGGCCAAGCACACCCGCAACCCATTTGTCAACGCGCTGATCCAACCCGGCCTGTGGCTCCAAAAGATCACCACGAAAGAGCCTGAGGCTCCCATGTGCGAGGTAGCCATCTGCGCGCTCGAAGAAGCCCTGCGCGACCCTGCCGAGTCGGTCGAGATCGACACGGTCTATCCCCGGGTCATCACCCCTATTCCCGTGCCGCGGCATCGGTAGCGGCCATCTTCTAAGTTTGGCGTGACCCTTGCACAGTTTCTGAGTTCCTTCCTCCGTTCACGGGGGAAGGGTAGGATGGGGGTCGGAAGTACTTGCATTGTTTGCAAGAGAATTGTATCTTCAACGGTTAGCCGTTTTTTCGCGAGCTTTTTGGTAAGGAATGGACATGAGAACTTTACGCTATTTATCGCTGGCAATCGTCCTGTTCGGAAGCGCCGTTGCCTGGGCAGGGGACTGCTGCACGAAGGAACGCTGCAGCGGAAGTTGCGACCATTACGCTAACCCCGACTGGGGCTACAGCTACACGAACGCCCACTACCTCCCGGACAATCCGCCCGCAGAGCTTGAGGCTTTCTGGCACAAGATGATTCCGATGATTGAAGCTCGCCACACGGCTGAGTCCGCTTACTTGCGTGAATATTCCAAGGAACTCTTGGACTATGCTCGCGACGTACCCGGCTCGCTCGAAGGCGGTTCAAGCTATCAACGGCACTTCTATAACAAGGCCGCGAAAGATCTCGTGCGCAGTTGCAAAGAACTTTATGTCTTGAGCTACGGTGCACCTTCAGCCGCTCTCTATTCTGAGATGCGCGAAGTGCAGGACGCCTACGTCCGTCTCGCCAATCTATGTGAGTAATTGCCTTCCGTAGATGACGGGAGACTGGGAAGCAAAACGGCCCGCCTGAAAAGGTGGGCCGTTTTGTGTGCGTGTCACGCACCTCTTGCGCTGGCGCGGTTGCTGGGGCGTAGTGGCGGGTCTTGACCCGCCTGCAATGTAGGGGCGGATGGCAATCCGCCCGTGCCAGGCAAGACCCATTATGTAGGGGCGGATGGCAATCCGCCCGCGTCAAGCAAGACCAACAACGACCAAATCACATTGTCATCCCGCAGCGCAGCGAAGGGACCTACTCAAGCACCACGCAAACCCCAAACGCAACAAACGAATGCCGTAGTGGCAGGGCTTGCCCTGCCTTCAGAGTGTAGGGGCGGCGAATAGGCAGCCTGTCCCGTTAGGGATGCCGCCCGTGCCGGGCAAAATCGAGATTTTTCGACTCCACCGCACGCCGTAGTGGCGGGTCTTGACCCGCCCGCAAACCCCACCCCTTGACATTCTCAACTCAAAACCCCTTCTTATCCAAAGGTCATCGGAACAAACGAACCCCCTCACCTCGGAGACCAAAATAATGACGCGAATTCTATCTGTATTCAATCTTTTGAAGCGGGTGGGGTTCGCGCTTTTGTTGTTGGGAAATATGGCGCTGGCCCAGCCACCCGAACTGATTTGGAGCAGCGATTGGCGAAGAAGCCGCCGAATTCATCTATAACACGAAACCACTTGCAGATGGAAGCGGATTTGTCTTCTGTGGTGCTACCGAGAACATCCAGTTTGGTGACAAGCGCGCTCGCCTTGGACAGACGGATCTGCTCGGATTTGTCACGGTCGTTTGGGAGTATCGATTTGAGTGGGATGCTGAAGCCCGATCCGTTTGTGCGTTGGCCGATGGCGGGTTTGCGATTTGCGGATCGTTTGCGGTTGGAAATCAAAGCCGTTCGTTTGTGGTTCGAGTCAACACGTTGGGCGAAAGGCTTTGGACCTATTTGAGCCTCGTTGGCACTTGGGATGAAGCTATCGGCGTTCACGAGCTTGATGACGGATCGCTCATGGTTTTCGGAACAGTCTTGAATGCCGGCAATGCGAAGGATGTGTATTCGGAACGGCTAAGCGCAAGCGGTGAATTCGTTAGCCGCGTGGTTCATCCAAAGTTACGCGACCAAATAGCGAAGTCAAGCGCGCTGAACGAAACCCACTATGTGATTTGCGGAAAGACAAACGTCGCAAACGGGAACGATAACGCGTTTGTGCTCAAAGCTGAACTTGACGGAGACACACTGTGGACACGGTCGCAAGGCGGAGCGGCCTCCGATGTAGCAAACGACCTCGTCTTGTTGGATGATGGCGCTGTCGTTGTGGCCGGTATCTACATGGAGCAAGCGTGGTGCGACCGGACGTGTGGATTTACAAAATCAATTCTGATGGCTCCTCGGGCTGGAATCAAGTCTATCCAACGGACGGCTGGGAATACATCAATACGATTGAACAAATCGATGACGGCAGTTTCCTGCTATGCGGTTCGATTGGTAATTCTGTGAACGGCAACCCGAATTTCTACGTTTTCAAAACCGATTCAGCCGGAAATCAACGTTGGGCTTGGGACAATGGCGGCAACGAGTCAGACGAAGCGACCGGTGTGCAGGTAGTCGGCGACTCTATTTTCGTGACAGGTCACTCGCTATCATATTCAGATAATTCCGATTTGCGCTTTGTGATGCTCGAAAGCGACCTCACGTTCATCCGCGAGACAACCTATGGCAGGTCGTTTAATGAATATGTGCGATCTCCGATCCAAACGGATGATGGTGGGTTTCTTGTTCCCCGAAGGGCGACAAATAAGGTCGCACCGCCTGGTGGATTTATTGGTTCACTGACAAGAACAGACTCGCTTGGCAATGTCCTTTGGCGTAGGCAATACGGGGCGCGATTTCCATCCAGCAACGCTGATTCAGACAATCGACGGAGGAAGGCTGTTCTCGGATATCCTAGGATTCAACTCATAAAGGTAGATTCTTTGGGAATTCAAGAGTGGTCCGCCCGCATATGTCACGCCCTACGGAGGATACGGCCTTTACATGGAACAGGCTGTTGACGGATCGTTCATAGTTATTTCAGACGAACCTTTGGCCCCACATCTCGGTCAATTCGGCATTTCGAAGTTTAGCGAGTCAGGCGCGCTTATTTCTTATCGAAACATAATAACTGGCTCTGAACCTCATGTTACTGGGTTCTCCAAAATGCCAAATAATGAATTCAGACTTATTGGCTATTTTGCTAATCATGCCTTTTGCATGGCCTTGTCTGAGGGTGGAGATTCCCTTTGGACAATTATCTTTCCAGAAAGTGACGAACTGGCCTCGTACTCGATCGTTCCGATGGAAGACAATGGAATATTGACCGTACTAACAGACAGGACATCAACTTGAAAGTTGTGCGATTGGACAATAATGGCAATACTGTGTGGTCACATCCACATTGGCCTGCGTATGAGCTGTTAAGTGTCCTTTATCATCTTACCGACGGTCGCTATATGGGATTCGGATCTTTCGAGTGCGATAGCGCAGGTCGAATTCTCTGGGGTGAACTACCGAACGGTGTACCCTTTTCAGGTTCGAGTGGATCGCTATATACCATTAACTTGACGGAAATTGAAGATATAGATGTTACAACTTTGAGGTACTACGGACAAGGATTTGCAGAACCGCAGCTCTTTATTGAACCAGATCGTTTGGATTTCGGCACGATAGTCCCAAATGAGGATACAACATTGTCTCTTGTGGTGCACAATGCCGGAACTCTACCGCTCCTTGTATCAGACATTTCCGTAGATCCACCTTTCTTTATCGACGCGGCATTCCCACTTAGCTTTAAATAGACGACTCACAATTTGTTCCACATTCGCTTTCCCCTTCAAGCGACGGATTGTTCGTAGATACGCTTGAAATATCCAGTCCTTCTTCGGGCGGGCTGCGCCGAATACCAGTTCAGGGAAGACAGGGTTTACCGTGGCTGTTTTCAGATCCGGACTTCATTAGTTTAGGACGTATCGGAGTTGGTGACACGGCATCACAGGACATTGTCTTTTCCGTTGAAATAGCGTCAGGCACGATCACGATAGATTCAGTTTTGGTACCGGAAGCTGTCATTCAAATGGATTTGCCGCAGACTATTTCTACAGGTGAAACAGCAAGCGCAGTCATATCTTTTATTCCGTCAGAATCTGGGGCGCAATTCAGACAATTTAGGTTTTACCACAACGGCCACAGTGGTGTGACTTTCCTTCCGCTTGTTGCAGATGCAGTAGATCGGAGTGTTAATGCGACCCCTGACACCTTGCGGTTTGACACCGTCGCGGTCGGTGACACTTCACGTTTACAATTATTGTTAACTTCTCCGAATGACGTTGCAATCCGAATAGACTCAATAAGATTGCCGAGTTGGCTCAACTCTGAGGCAGATTTTCCTGTGCTGGTTGATGAAGATGCGCCAAGATCCATAGAAATTAGATTTGTACCGGAAAACGCAAACGCTTTTGTGGATGGTGTAGTTTTCACGGAATGGTGCAAATATGCCGTTAATATTGCTTGCTCGCGCAGTTGGGGTTCCGTTGGATGCCGAATCAGAAGGCGAGGCTTGCTCCCACTTCGTTTGGAATTACCGGTGTTTCTCCCAACCCCTTCAACCCCACAACAACTCTGAGCTTCTCCTGGCCAAACCTGTCGCTTGTAGAGCTTACGGTATATGATGTCTTGGGCAGGGTCGTGATGTCACATCAATTAGGTATGTTGAATGCTGGCGTTCACGATGTTGTGGTGGATGGAGCGGAATGGAGTTCAGGGGTTTATTTTGCGTCGGTGTCTGCGGGAGAATGGCGGGGCGCAGTGAAGATGGCACTCGTGAGATAGAGAGTCGGTACAAATCGTAAGGCGGCCAATGGCCGCCTTTCTTATGCCCTTTGCCTCCAAATTCCCGAATTTTCTCCCTAACCCCATTCCCCGTAAAGACTTGTTAAGTCTAATATTTGAAAAATTTACCTTGACCATGCGTTCAAAATTTCGTATATTATAGTGTTATGAAAATCAAGGGAATAGACTTGTGAAAAAAAGGTGCACCCCCGAAAATTAACCTCCTTGTTTATCTGACAACTCCTGTTTGGTCAATTATTAGCGTTTTACACAGAAACAGTAGTTTACAACCCCTCCTCGCCTCTCCAAAATTCAGCTCGCCTCGCTGGTGGAGTTTCCCGCCAAAATTCCCTAAATTGTGGCTTAGTCTGGTTTTCATCCCTTCCCTAAGCCCCCATCCCCTGTGAATATCGGCCTCATCGGTGCCCCCCAATCCGGGAAGACCACCGTTTTTCATCTATTGACCGGAACCGAGCCTGATCCCGTCGCCGCTCACAAGCGCGAATCCCTGCGCGCCGTCACGCAAGTCCCCGACCCGCGTGTGGACAAGCTTGGCGAAATGAGCGACTCGCGCAAACTCGTTTACACGACCGTCGAGTATCTGGATACACCCGGCCTTGAAGAGGGCGCGTCCAAACAAAGCTGGTTCGAAGGCGTTTTCAGCGGCGAACTCAAGAATGCCGATGCGCTCGCGCTCGTAGTGCGCGGCTTCGAACTCGACGGCGCACTCGAATCCGCTGATCCGCCGCGCGACATTAAGCGCGTGCAGGACGAACTCATCTTCAGCGACCTAATCGTCATCGAGAAGCGCCACGACAAACTGCAAAAGCAGGTGCGTGTCAAAACGCCGTCCGCACAAGAGACGATGGAGCTTGAAGTCTTAGAGCGCGCCAAAGCGCAACTCGAAGACGGCAAGCCCCTGCGCGTGCTCGATCTCGGAGTACACGAGAAGAAAGCCCTGCGCGGCTTCCAACTCCTAAGCGAAAAACCGATGTTGGTCGTGCTCAACCTTGCCGAAGGAAATTTGAGCAACGCTTTAAGTTTCGCCGACAAACTCACGACCGAATTTGCCGCCGACGGCATGGCAGTAATTGGTCTGTCCGCCGCCATCGAAGCCGAGATCGCAAGACTCGACGATGAAGAGCGCGCCGTGTTCATGGCCGATTTAGGCGTCAGCGAGATCGCCCGCGACCGCGTACTTCAAGCAAGTTACAAGTTATTGGGTCTGCAAAGCTTCCTGACCACCGGTGACAAAGAAACACGTGCGTGGACCATAAGAAGAGGGGAGACCGCCGTAGAAGCCGCCGGAGTCATCCATAGCGATTTAGCCAAAGGCTTCATCCGCGCCGAAGTCGTCCACTACGACGATTTCGTCCGCGAGAACGGCTACGTAGGCTGCAAAGCCAAAGGTATGGTGCGCTTGGAAGGCAAAGAATACGTCGTAAAAGACGGCGACATTCTCGTCATCAGGCACAGTGGTTGAAAAATACTTCAAGAGAAAATTGAAAGACCCGTTGCAAACGCAACGGGTCTTTTTTTGCAATGTGAATTATTATGTCGCCCCATCGCGACATGCAAACCCTTCAAAATACCACAAGTGTCGCAGCTTGCACGTTTCTGGCAGGATCATCACAATTGATGATGGTTCGCTTTGCAATTCCGTGGCATGCACTTTGCAAAAATGAAGCTTGATGCAAAGGCTATCTTCGAGAATGTTGCAAACGGAAAACCCCAGGCTACAGCACAAATGAGTTCGCGACTGCCGAATCTGCTGATCAGCAATGAGCTGATCTCGCAAGAACAATTTCTGATCTTCAAGTCACGTCAAAAGGACTCCGGCAACTCGGTTATCACCGAGCTGACGAAGCTTGGCGTCATTTCTGAAGATCAGATAGCGCAGTTTATTAGCAATTATTATAGCCTTGAGTTGGTAGACCTCGAGAAGATTACAGTTCCCGAACCGGTGCTGAAACTGCTCTCGAAGGACTTCATTCAAAAGTATCAGGTTCTTCCGCTTAGCCGCTCAGGCAAGACACTTCGAGTATCGCTCGTGGATCCCAGTATTGATTTTGTACTTGAAGACATCAAGTTCATCACAGGTTTCAACGTGCAGCCGGTGGTGTGCACGGAAACACAGTTCCTGCGGGCTATCGAGCGCTACTATCAGATGGGTGGAACGCTCAACAAGATACTCGCCGACATGGGCGAGGATTCCGGTGTTGAAGTTGTCTCACAATCCAATGACGCGGAGCTTGACAGACTAAAGGAAGAAGTTGAAACTGCGCCAGTTGTCAAACTTGTTGACGGTATCTTGACGGATGCTGTTAATAAGAAGGCTTCGGATATTCACCTTGAGCCGTACGAGAATCAGTTCCGCGTGCGCTTCCGTGTGGACGGTGTGCTGATTGAAGTGATGTCGCCGCCGACACACCTGAAGGCCGCAATTGTCTCGCGTATTAAGATCATGGCGAAACTCAATATCGCCGAGCGCCGCGTGCCGCAAGACGGTCACATCAAGATGAAGCTTGGTGACAAAGCCATCGACTTGCGTGTGTCAACGCTTCCTACGCTGTTCGGCGAAAAGATCGTGATGCGTATTTTGGACAAGTCCAATCTTACGCTTGATTTGCATTCGTTTGGATTTCCCGAGAAAGCTCTCACCGATTTCGAAAAAGCGATTCGCATGCCGCACGGTTTGATTCTGGTGACCGGGCCGACCGGTTCCGGCAAGACGACGACGCTGTATAGCGTGCTTTCCAAATTGAATACACCGACAGTCAATACTATGACTGCTGAGGACCCGGTCGAATACAATTTCGCCGGACTAAATCAGGTGCAAGTTAAGGAAGATGTGGGACTCACGTTTTCCTCGGCGCTGAAATCATTCTTGCGTCAGGACCCTGACATCATTATGATCGGTGAGATTCGTGACTTGGAGACGGGTTCTATTGCCGTCCGCGCCGCGCTCACGGGTCACTTAGTGTTGTCAACGCCGCACACGAATTCGGCAGCGGCAACCGTTACTCGCATGATTGATATGGGGATTGAGCGCTTCCTTGTTTCATCGTCAGTGAACATCGTTTTGGCGCAACGTCTTATGCGAAAGATTTGTAAGAAGTGTAAGGTGCCAGTTGAAGTGCATCCCGAAGCGTTGCGCGAAGTAGGTCTTGACCCAGAGCAACTAAAAGGCATGACCTACTATCACGGAGCAGGCTGCGCAGAGTGCAACAACAGCGGTTACAAAGGCCGAACCGGAATTTACGAAGTTATGCCAATGACTCCGAAGATTCGTGAAATGGTGCTTGATTGCAAGAATACGTACGAAATTGAAGCTACAGCGGTCAAAGAAGGTATGCTAACACTTCGCATGGATGCATGCGAAAAGTTTAAGGCCGGTACAACGACCATTGAAGAAGTCTTGAGAATTACTGGTGAGGGCCATTGATCATGAGTAGCCGGGTGTCACTATATCTTGAGCGGCTGTTGCTGGATGACTTGCTCTTTCTTGAGACTGAGCTGAATCGGCGGAAGGAGCGGTTTCGCCGCGAGCATGTTGTCATGGCAATACAATCAGAACAAAAACTTCTGACTACGTATCGGCGAGATAAGCTTGAGCAAATCACGAAAGAGCTGCGTCGTTTCATTAATGAATGCGCGGTTGCAGGGAGCGGTGTACAATTGGCATTCTCGCCTGACGTATCGCTCTTGCTCTTCAGAGATGTTCCCAGCGCGTCAAAAACCGCTTCGCACTTGTTAACCGGACTTGCAGAGTTGAACGGCAAACTTGCAATGGGCGATAATCGAATTTCGCTAAAGATGGGATTGTCTTGTGGCAGTGATGTTTTGGCCGCAGGGTCAATGAGATCAGTTCGGCAATCGGCACTGGTTAGGCGGGCCAGTCAATGCGCATGGAAAGCACCCGGCGGTGCACTTCTAATTGATGAAAACTCTATGAATCGTTGGGAGCCTCGGCATGAACCCATGCGAATTCCAATCGATATCGATGGTGTTTCTGTATATAAGGTTTCGCCAAACAGAGGAGAGGCAGCTTCGCCGGTAGTGGATGAAAACCACCTGCTCGACTTCCTAAAGCAAGTTGCAAAGAAGAGAATCACCACCCTAAAATACTCGCTTTTGCGTGAAGAAGCTGAATCAGACTCTAATAGTGCATGGTCAAGACCTGTTGCGCGCGCGGTCATTACGCTGGAAGCGTTTGATCCGGGTGAAATGCGGAACATTTCGCACGTTACAAAATGCGCGCTTAGCGAGTACGCCGGGCACGTTGATAGAATCCGCCGCCTTGTTAGTGATTTAGGTTTAGGCTTGGTTAAGCATGAAGAAGCGTCGTCCATATCCGCAGGATAATTAGGAGTAGCAATGAGTAATAGAGTAGATATCCGAAAACTCCTTGAGGAGCTAATCGCGGCGCGAGGAAGCGACTTGCATCTTGCCGTCAACAGTCCACCTCGAGTCCGAGTTGACCAACAACTCGTTCCACTGAAATATGAGGCGCTTACTCCAGAAGATTGCAAAGCCCTCGCATACAGCATTCTTACTGACAAGCAGCAAAAGAAGCTGGAACTTGAGTACGAAGTGGACTTCGCGTTCGGCATTGAGGGGTTGTCGCGCTTTCGTGGAAACGTCTTTTTCCAGCGCGGGTCGTTGACGACGGTCATTCGCGCAATCCCCTTTACAATTCCGCAAATTGAACAATTGCGCTTGCCGAGAATCTGCCAGGCTTTTCCGAATAAGCCTAAGGGACTGATTCTGGTGACAGGGCCGACAGGTTCAGGCAAATCTACAAGTCTTGCCGCAATTGTCGATCGCATCAACACCGAGCGCCCGGTGCACATTATCACTGTTGAAGATCCCGTGGAGTATGTACATACTCACAAGCGCGCGCTTGTCAATCAACGCGAAGTGGGCGCCGACACCAAGAGTTTTGCTACCGCGCTCAAATATGTGCTTCGTCAAGACCCTGACGTCATTCTGGTCGGCGAAATGAGAGATCAAGAGACTATTCAAGCAGCACTCACGGCTGCGGAAACCGGCCATCTTGTGTTTGCCACTCTGCATACAAACTCCGCTACAGAATCCGTTAACCGTATCATTGACGTGTTCCCGCCGCATCAGCAAGGGCAGGTTCGCGCACAGCTTTCTATGTCGCTTGAGGCCGTGATGACACAAAAGCTCATTCCGAAGAAATCGGGACAGGGCGTTGTACTCGCTGCTGAAGTAATGATTCTTACTCCGGCGATTCGCGCACTAATTCGCGAGAATAAGGTTCACGAGATGTACGGTATTTTGCAGGTTTCGCAAAAGTACGGTATGCAGACTTTGAATATGTCCCTATACGATTTGGTTATGACGAAGCAAATCAGTCCTGAACGCGCGTTGATGGTTGCAAACTCCGCCGAAGAGTTGCAGCGCATGATGGGACCGTCCGCGCCTGCGTCGACTACGCCGACCGGCCGTCCTTCTATTCAGCCGCGCTAAGATATAAGAGGAGAGCAGCATGCCAGTTTTTGTCTATACCGGGCGTGGAACCGGAGCGAGAATCGTCAGTGGCGAGATAGAGGCCAGCGACAAGCAAGAGGCAATGTCGAAACTTCGACAGCGCCGTGTCGTCGTTCAGGAGTTGCGGACCAAACCGAAGGATCTGAAAGTCAGTGGATTCGGCGGTGGCGTTGGCGTGAAAGATCTTAAGATTTTTGCGCGTCTTTTCGGAACAATGATAAATGCAGGTCTCCCGATTGACCAGTGCATTCAGATTCTTGTGGATCAAATGCAGAACAAGAAGTTCCGCCGCACGATTGCGGAAATTCACAATCAAGTTGCCGGTGGTGAGTCGCTCTCTGAAGCGATGAGTAAGCATAAAGACGTTTTTGACAATTTATTCGTACACATGGTTGCAGCAGGTGAAGCCGGTGGCGCATTGGCGATGGTGTTCAATCGACTGGCGCTTTATCTCGAAAAAGCAGATGCGTTGCGCCGCAAAGTCAAGGGTGCAATGATCTATCCTGCGGTGATTGCCTGTGTCGCTGCCAGTGCAACAATCTTTCTCTTGATGAAGGTTATTCCAGTCTTTGCGAAAATGTTCCAAGACTTGGGTGCCGACCTGCCCAAGCCGACAAAATTTGTACTTGCTTTGTCTGATGTTGTTCAGAAGACATTTTTTCCGGCCATTGGCGTCATGATAATTGGGTTCATCGTTTTTCGCAAATGGCATAAGACTGCTAATGGAAAAGCAACTGTTGACAAGTTCCTGTTGAAGACACCGGTTGTCGGCGGCGTAATTCGAAAGACAGCGGTGGCCCGCTTCACGCGAACGCTTGGTGTGTTGATATCTTCTGGTGTGCCCATTCTGCATGGATTGGAAATTACTGCAATGACTGCAGGTAATACGGTTATTCAAAGAGCAGTGGATCGAGTACGCAAAGAAGTTAGCGAAGGCCGGAACATAACGCAACCGCTTATGGAAACGGGAGTATTTCCTGCCATGGTGTGTCAGCTCATTGCTGTCGGTGAACAGACAGGACGATTGGCTGAGATGCTTGAAAAGATTGCAGACTTTTATGATGAAGAAGTTGACTCAGCGGTTGCAGCTATGACTTCGTTGATTGAGCCGATTGTGATCGTTCTCATGGGTGCGGTCATTGGTGGTCTGCTCGTGTCCATGTATTTGCCGATGTTCGACATGATCGGTGCAATTAAGTAATCCGAGGCACAGGACGTGGAAAAACGAGAATTGTTAAGAGAAAAAATCCTTCTGGTCGATGACGAACCAGGCTTGTCTGCCTACCTCGAAGAAGTCGTGCGCGAAGAGGGTTTTCGCGCGCGCAAGGTGCAGTCGGCAACCGAGGCGTTGGCCGCACTCGAGGAAGAGGCATTTCAGTTGATCATCACCGATCTCCGCATGCCGGAGATGGATGGACTTGAACTGCTGCGCAGAATTCGCGAGCGTGACCCGCAGATTGGTGTCATTGTTATGACGGCTTTTGCCTCGCTTGAGACGGCTGTGGAAGCGCTGCGCCTTGGGGCAATGGATTACATTACCAAGCCGTTGCATGTGCAGGAAATTCAAGTTGTGTTGCGCAAGGCCATTGAGAGTCTTGAACTCAAGCGTGAGAACCGTCGACTCAAGGCAAAGCTCAATACGGATTCCGCCGAACCGAAAATTATCGGTAACTCAAGCGAATCTCAATCATTGCTTGAGCTTGTTAGGCGGGTTGCGCCATCAGACTCAACCATATTGATCACGGGTGAATCAGGTACGGGTAAAGAGCTGATTGCACAAGTGCTTCACTACTACTCCGATCGCGCGCGCGGAGAGTTCGTTACGGTGAACTGTGCGGCATTGCCGGATACACTATTAGAGAGTGAGCTGTTTGGCCATCGTCGCGGGAGCTTTACGGGAGCGGTGCGCGACAAAGACGGTTTGTTCAAAGTGGCGAGCGGCGGCACGCTATTCCTTGATGAAATTGGCGATATGTCGCCCGCACTTCAAGTCAAACTGCTGCGTGCACTGCAAGAGCGTGAGGTGCTGCCAATCGGCGCGACCAAACCTGTCAAGATTGATGTGCGAGTGATTGCGGCAACGAACGCCGATCTCGAACACAAACAACAGACGGGTGAGTTCCGGCCTGACTTGTACTATCGTTTGTCAGTTATTCCAATCCACATTAAGCCACTGCGAGAGCGGATTGAGGATCTTGAGGATCTTGCGGCGTTCTTTCTTGAGCGCGCTTGTAAAAAGCTAAACGTCGGGTCACGACGCTTCTCGCCTGATGCTATGCAGAGAATGCTACAATACAGCTGGCCCGGTAATGTGCGAGAACTTGAGAACACAATTGAACGGCTTGTCATACTGAGCGATTATGAAGTGATCGGTGCGAGCAATTTGCCCGAGCGACTTGGTGGGGTATCACAACTAAGCCACGTCAGTGTATCGCGCGCTCCGGCGACGCGGACCTTGGACGATATGGAGAAGTCGTATTTGTTACAAGTGCTCGAAGAGTCCGGCTGGCAAAAGAAGCGCGCATCTGAAATTCTTGGTATAGACCCATCGACTATTTATCGCAAGTTGCAACGGTATGGGATCAAGCCGCCGCAATGATGAACGTGTTGACGGTTCAGAACTGCGTTTGCGAATAGCGATGATAAATTTCAACAAGGCCGCGAATTGCAATGTGTCAGTTGAAGTGTAAAGTACTATTTATTCAAACACGACATCAATCTCTTAACCATGGCATGCGTGTTGCTCAACCCATGACAGAACACGTATGAATCACCAAGTGTCCGTAAAAGTAAGTCAGGAGACAATCATGCTTAAAGCAATCCGCAACAAGAAGAATCAAAAGGGATTCACGCTCATCGAACTTTTGGTCGTGATCGTGATCATCGGCATCTTGGCCGCAGTGGCCGTGCCGCGTTTCATGGGCGCGCAGGATCGTGCCCGCATCGGCGCCGCGCGCGCTGACCTAGACCTGTTCCGTCAGGCTTTGGGTATGTTTGAAATTGACAATGCTGATTATCCCGCAGCCGTGACACTGGCCACCGCTTCCACGGTGCTGGTTGATCCGCAAGGTAACCCGTATATGTCGTTGCCGACTGGTGCAAACTTCGCAGCCTTTACGTATACTTATGACGGCGCTGCGAACCCGACTACCTATAGCATTGACGTGACATGCTTGGACAACCAGGGGACTTCGCTGATCGCGACGCCCGAAGGTATCCAGTAAGCTGTCGTAGCTTGAAGGAAACCCGCGACCAATTGGTCGCGGGTTTCTTTTTTGCAACATGCAAGAAAGTTCGCTGATATATGGTTGAAAGCGGCAAAAACTACGAAAACAGTTGCGAGTCGCATTTTGGCGTACGGACATTATTGCACGAAGCGGATTAAAATCAGCGTATTACCGGGAATAATTTGCATGGCACATGCCTTGCAAACAGATTCATGGGCATAAAGGGATTGCGAGAGCAACGCTTGCAGGAGAGCGATTGAACAAGGGCCAGGACATCGAACTTACACGGGAATTCGTGGTTGCGGAATCTGCGCATATGCGCGATGTCATGGCGAAAGTCGAGCGCATTGCAGGCTTCCGCACAACGGTACTCATAAACGGTGAGTCAGGAACGGGTAAGGATCTCATCGCCCGCGCCATACATCTATATAGCCCGTTTCGTAACAGCCCATTCGTTTCCGTTAATTGCGCGGCATTGCCCGCGACGCTCTTTGAGTCAGAGTTATTCGGCCACACGCGCGGCGCTTTCAGCGGCGCCGTGAAAGACAAACACGGATTCTTCACCGAGGCTAACGGTGGGACACTTGTGTTGGAAGAA
Source organism: bacterium (assembly GCA_016721565.1). Classification (GTDB taxonomy): domain Bacteria; phylum Electryoneota; class RPQS01; order RPQS01; family RPQS01; genus JABWCQ01. The sequence continues at coordinate 83,163 of JADKHW010000004.1, forward strand.
GTCGGAGAGATTCCACTCGCTTCACAAGCCAAGCTGTTGCGAGTTCTGCAAGAGGGGACATTTCGCAAGCTTGGTGCATTGACCGAAAGCAAGTCCGACGCGAGAATTATTGCCACAACTTCTGAAGACTTACATCACGCAGTCGTTGAAGGCAGATTCCGCGAAGACTTATACTACCGCTTAAATATTGTTCCGCTCGAACTGAAACCGCTGCGCGAGCGCGTTGAAGACATACTGCCGCTGGCGAACAGGTTCTTGCAAGAGGCCGGAGTCCCTCAAGGACTGGATGCTGTTTCTGAACAGATAAGAGCGGAAATGCTGAAATATGATTGGCCCGGAAACGTCCGCGAACTTCAGAATGTCATTGAACGCAGCGTTATCATGTCCGATGGCAAGCACATTGAAATCGTCTCCCCGACCGTTCGTAAACGACTTGCGAGCGACGAAGTGACGCTTTCACTCCCGGTGGACGCGTTGAGCATCAAACAAGCTTTGGCGTACGTCGTACCGGAAATCGAAAGTGCCTTGATCAAACGCGCACTGCGTTTGACCGGAAATAATCGAACACGCGCGGCGAAACTGCTCGAAATTTCTCATCGCTCGCTGTTATATAAACTCAAAAGTTACAACTGTGGATAAAGCGCAAGGAGTGCATGTGATGCAGCGCCGTTTGCCATTAGGATTTTGGTTGCCCGTGGGTACGTTGCTCAGCGTTGCCCTGTGGTACGGATGTGAACAGAAAGGTGATTTAAGTCCCGTGTCGTCTGCACGCGACAACTTGGCCTTTATCGACACGATTATTATTGATCCTCCCGTGATTATGCCAGAGGCAACGGGATGGATTGAAGCTCGCGTCATTAATGAGCAGCAAGAACCTGCGCCCGGCGAAAACGTGCGTTTCACCGCTACTCGCGGAAGCTTCGGCGAGGGCGGTGCGGACGTTACTGTCACAACCGACAACTACGGTAACGCTCGAACAAGCTATACTGCTCCACATGACACCGGCAACGTTTCACTTCATGTTGAATTGGTCAGCATGCAGACGACGCAAACCCGGTCTATTCGTGTGAGCGAAGCTGGATCGGATCCGAACGGATTAATCAGTGTTGTTGCCGATGACGACACACTGTTCGCCGATAACGGTGCATCGAACACCCAAATTCGCGCGAGAGTTCGCACTCTGAACAATAACCCCGTTGGCGGAGCCGAAGTCATCTTCTCAACCAACCGCGGTGTAATCACGTCACCGGCAATTACCGATGCTCAAACGGGCACCGCGATTGCCACATTGACTTCTACTGAAGCAACGGGCCGCGCAATGGTTATTGCTCAGTACAATGACAACTCCGACACGACCTTCATCGAGTTTATGCAGCCGTATGCGGCTTCTGCAATACAAGTGAATACGTCGCTGTCCACCATGACCGTCGGTTTGGACACTTCCGTGATCAGCGCGCGCGTAATTGGCGAAGACGGGCAAACTTTGCACAGCAATGTGCTCGTGACATTCACAGCAAATTCCGGTTCGTTCAGCGCGCAGGCGGTGACTACGGTTAACGGTATTGCAACTACCACATACCGCGCTCCCGTCACTGCCGGTAACGTTACAATTGTGGCATCAACCGGAACCGTAACCGGAAACTCTAATATTATTGTGCAGCCGGGCGCATTGGCCTCGCTGACATTGTCCGCTAATAGTGACACATTGTGGGCCGACAATGCAAGCGAGACTGTCGTGCGTGCGCTTGCACGTGACTCTTATGGCAACCCGGCTTTGCCGGGAACGATTGTCTCATTCAGCAGCGTCAACGGCAGCGTAACCCAATCGGCATCAACGGATGCCTCAGGATATGCTTCCGCGATGTTCCGCGCAAGCTTGAATCCCGGCAACGCGACGGTAACGGCATTAAACGGAATCATTTCAGGTAGTGTGTCGATATATCTTGCGATGACCGAGGCGAACTCAATCGCGATGACAGTTACGCCGCGCTCACTTGTGGCAGACGGCCAGAGCACGGCGATGTTACGCGCACAAGTGTTGGACGATCAAAATCGCCCAGTGTCAAACGGAACTATCGTGACATTTACATCTGAATTGGGCCAGCTTGATGGTGCGGGCGTTTTGACGAACGGCGGCAAGAACGGGAGCACGTGGAAGCATAGTAGCAGCTCCACTGTTGGACGAAGCATGAATTCAACGGCTCTTGTTTCCGCAAAGGGATCGCGAGGACCAGATCGTCGTGGCAATCCGATGAGCAGCATCTTTAATGCTGTAACGCTTGATGGCTACGCAGTCGCCACATTAACCAGCGCAACTTCGGTTGGAAGCGACTTGATTACGGCGGCAACTAACGGCCTCACAACCGAGCAGACTGCCAACTATCACGCAGGCGTAGCAGCATCCGTCGAAATAACTCCGGGCCAAATGCAAATTCCGGCCGACGGTGTATCAAGCACTCAAGTGGTTTGTCGTGTCTATGACGCGTTCGGCAATGCACTGGGCGGCGGAGTCGCGATTTCGGTGACGAGCACAATTGGAACTTTGCTCCCGATGTCGGGATTCACGAATTCAGCTGGTACGTTCACGACAAACTTGACAAGCGCGCGCCAGGTCGGAAGTTGCGCAATCGTTGCCAACGCAGGCGAAGCCAGCGGTTACAATGAAGTTGAGTTTACCGCTCCGCAAGTTGCAGGCTTGGTGCTTTCAAGCACGTTGTCATCAATTTTGGCGGACGGCGTTTCTTCAACAACCATAACAGCCACAGTTCGCGACGAATTCGGCCTGCCTGTAAGCGGTCGAATCGTAGCATGGGCCTTGGACGATGGTATTGGCTCGTTGCAAGTTGTGACTGATCACACCGATGTCAACGGGCAAGCGACAGCGCAATTTTTTAGCGGCGCCTCGGTAACTGATGCCTCTCAGCTCGTTCAAGCTGAATCCGACGGTGAAGAAGGCTCTTACGCACTCACCATGCGAGGTGTTACGTTGTCAGTCAATGTAGACGACGAGAATATTCCAGCGAACGGACAAAGCACGACAAATGTGATTGCGACTGTGCGTGAGACTTCAAGCGGTGTAGCCGTTGTTGATGTCCCTGTACGATTTGCCGCCACATTAGGCTCGATCCAGCAATTTGCTGAAACGAATGAAAGTGGAAATGCTGAAGCGGTTTACCAAGCGGGAAATGAGCCTGGAGACGTGCAGATTACAGCTTCTTTTGGTGACGCGCTGCGTGCGCAATCGTCGTTGCTTTTGACGAATACGGATGCTGAAACAATCGTTCTCACGGTCGGCGAACAAGAATTGCTGGCCAACGGTGTTTCATCAACTGAGATTTCCGCATTAGTGCTTGACGAGGGTGGCCATCCTGTTCCCTCGACTAGCGTATTGTTCACGGCAGTAGCAAATGGTGAATTCCAGCCTGTCAATGTAATCACTAATGCAAGCGGTATAGCGACTTCAATGTTTGTCGCCGCTGCCTCATCTGCAGATTTGAACGCACCAATCGATGTGTCGATCGAGCGAAGCGCTGTGCAAGATACGCTTTCACTTCTTGGCGTTACGCTGAACACGTCGTGCGATGCTGTAATGCTCCCGGCAAACGGTGCCGCTACGGCCACAGTGTCGGTTAACTTGCGTGAAACCAGCAGCACAATTGCAATCCCAGGCGCTACAATTCTTTGCGGTGCGTCGATGGGTTCTATCGTTGCGAGTGGAATTACTTCTGAATCTGGTGTTGCCACGTTTACATACACGGCTGGCAACGAAGTTGGTCAAGCGATGATTATCGTACGCTATGGCGATCAACTTCGCGACACGGTTAGCGTGCAACTCTTTTCACCATCACCGTCCGGCCTCGATCTGACGACCTCCGTGAGTTCATTGCTTGCTGACGGTCAGAGCACTTCGGATCTATCATGCCGACTTCTTGATCAAAGCGGCACGCCGATTTCGAACGTGGCCATCGTGTGGAGCGTTACAGGTTCGGGGAGTGTACTGAACGGCACGACGTTTACCGACGCTGACGGCAACACAAGCAACACTTTCCGCTCAAGCGGACGCATGACAGACACTCAAACGACGATTCGCGTGAATTCGCAGTCGGCATCTGACTCTGTTGTAATCGGTCTGCGCGGTGTGACCGTCGTGGCCTCGTCACAGTTTGTTGCGATGCCAGCAAACGGCGTATCTGTCAACTCGATTCAAGCACAAGTGCGCGAAACCACGAGCCTTGTCGCTGTCTCAGGCCGCTCGGTTACGTTTGGAACGAACCTTGGTTCAATTCCGAACAGTGCAGTAACAAGTTCGTCGGGTATTGCGGCGGCCAATTTGTTGGCTTCGACAATCAGCGGCAACGCGATGGTCGTGTGCAGCATGGGTAGCCAGCTTGGAGATACAGTGAGTGTCAATATGTACACGCCGGTGCCGCAATCAATAACAGTGGCACCGCAATCTAATTCCGTGCGCGCTGACGGAATCTCGATGATGCCTGTGCAGGCGACAATCTACGATGCCATGGGTGTTCCTTTAGCCAACACCAATGTTACATGGACAGCAAGCGGGTTTACATTCACTCCGGTAATTACTTCGACAAATGCGAACGGCGTAACGGCGCTGAACTTTATGCCGCCGGGACGCACGACGAATCTGTCTACGACCCTGACGGCCGCATCGGGTACTGCACAAGGAACGACTGCCATTACGCTTCGTGGTGTGACGATTACTGCAACCGCTACTCCGGATATGGTCATTGCGGACGGCAATTCCACTTCCGAGATCAGTGTGCACGTCTTTGAGACAACGTCGCTTGTGGCAATTCCTGAAGCAACCGTGAGTTTCGGAACGAACCGCGGTACGATTCCAGCTTCGGCAATGACAAATCAAAGTGGTGTGGCAACTGTTGATCTGCAAGCATCAACGCAGACTGGCACCGCGACGATTACGGCGACGTATGGCATTACACTGACCACTCAAACGAACGTGGCTTTTGCGGCATCGACGCCGACGACGCTTTCGCTGACTGCTTCGCCAACGGTTCTATTTGCTGACAACAATGCATCTTCATTACTGACTGCCAATGTAACGGATCAGAACGGTAACCCGGTACCGAATGGAACACAGGTTCGTTTCAGCATTCCGCCACAATCGGGCTCGCTTGAGAACCTTCGCACGACCGTTGGCGGCGTGGCGAGCAACACGTTAGTTTCAAGTTCCACGCCGGACACATTCTGGGTTGCGGCTTGGGCGGAAGACAATACAAATGTGCGGGACAGCGTGCAGATTATCTATCGAGTAGGCGATCCGGCGTTGGTCGTTATGTCTGCTCGATTTGACAGCTTGCGAGCAGATGGAATTTCGACGGACAGCATAACCGCGCGTGTAACAGACGCCGTTGGCCATCCGTTGCCTAATGTCGAAGTTCAGTTCTCGACAACGATTGGTAACATTACCGGCAGCCGCGTGACGAATTCGCAGGGCTATGCAACCGTGCCGTTCAGCTCATCGCAAACGGGTACTGCAATCGTAACAGCTTCGGCAGGAACCGCAACCGGCAATTACACACTCTATCTGTTGCCGGGCAATCCGAACAGCATTCAACTGTCGTTCTTACCGAGTTCTGTCGGTGTGCGTGGCAGTGGCCGTAATGAGACACTGCTTATTACGGCAACAGTGCGCGATGCGAACAACAATCCTGTGCTTGACGGCACGGCCGTTCGTTTCAATATCAACAATTCTCCCGGGGGCGGCGACTTCTTGTCGAGCACGGGAGCAATTCCGACAATCAATGGCCAGGCCACGGTTGCATACAATAGCGGAACCGTAAGTGGTACGGCTCGAGTTCGTGCGGTATGTTCTACGATCAGCGCGGTTTCGACTGAAATATTGATTTATGCTGGTCCAGCATACATCGAGAACATTGGAGACGGCTGTTTGTCGAGCCATATGGCGCTTGGTGCTTCGCCGTGCAATATGTTCGGCATGGACGTGGTCGGCGAAAGTGTTCAATTAGTGTGCCTTGTCGGTGACCGTTACAACAACCCGGTCACGCCCGGTACAGCGGTCTACTTTACGACGTCTGGTGGTGTTGTGACTACTGCAACAGGCTATACGGACTCTGCCGGATTTGCCCGTGTGACCTTATACAGCGGTAATCCGCTCCCGACAATTAATCGCTGGCTGAACACGTTGACAGATCCGAATCTTGGGACGACAATACTTTGCAGCGACGTACCTGATCAAAACGGCATGGCTAAGATTCTTGTGAAGACCGCAGGTGTTGACGTAACTGGCGATAGCGTGTGGGTGTGGGCGACAACGAATGTCGTGTTTGACCACTCGCAGCCGATTCTAAATTTGCGCGAAACAACTGTCAATGGCGACCCGGATGAGCGTGACTTGTACATCGGAGAGAACGCTCTCGTACGATTCTCGCTGTATGATTTCAACTATTGGCCGATGGTGTCTGGTACTACGATCAGCTTCAGCGCCAGCTCCGGAAGTGTTTATCCGAGCGAAATCGTTGTTGGCTGCCCTGGTGATACGAGTTACACGGTAAGTTTCTTCAATAACCTGACGACGAATGATGACGATGCTGCAACGCCAGTTTTGATCAACGTTGAAGCAACCTACGGGGCCGCATTCGCATTTACGGAAACGTTTACGCTACATGCTGCATTCCCCAGTATTGCTGCGCCGCCATCGAATGAGGATGAAGTTAACCAATAAGCGAGGCGAACATGAAATTACTAAATAGAATCACTCTTTGCCTCCTGCTTCTCGCCGCAACATCGGCTTCAGCAATGGTAGGCGGTCCGCTCTTTTGTGTGGGCAATAAAGTTACGAGCATGACCGTCGAAGCCGAGCGCGCGACGTTCGATGTTCCGATGTCGAATTCCTTAACGGGAGTTGGCGGCACGCAATCACAGCGCTTGTTTTTGACTGGGCGATACGGGCTTGCAGACTTCGTTGATGCGCAAGTCAAATTCGGCGCGGCTGATCTTGACTTTGATGAATTCAACAATGGTTTCTCGCCGTTCGCGAGTAGTCCTTCGTTGGCGTGGGGCGCCGGACTTAAAGCTGGATTGCCGTTCACAAGCAAATTTCAAATTAACGCGGGTGTATCATACGTCGGATTTGGAGCTGAGGGTGAAGTTACGAGATCGGGCCGCACCGTCTCCAACAAATACATGTGGCAGGAAGTGCAGCCGGCCGTGACAATCGGCTACCGCATTTCGGAAGTAACGCCCTATCTCGGCGCGGTCAAGACATACCTCGTTGGTAAGCGTGATTTCGAAGTGTCGTATCAAGGCGAATCCCTGGAAGCCGCATCCGGTAGCGAATCGTACTCTGACGGCGAGCAACCTATCAGCCCTCTGGTTGGCCTTGAATGGCATCTCCCGGATGGCTATTCCGTAACTGGAGAAGCGTCGAGTGGAGAGAATGGAAACTGGAGCATTTCGCTTGGTCTGTCGCAAGCGCTCCGGCAAAAATAACTGACAGGGGGTTATGATGAATGTGAAACGAGTCATGCGGAAATGGCAAGCCGGCGTTAGCCTGCTTGAAGTGCTGGTTACCATACTGATAGTAACAGGTGGCCTCGTAGTGGTTATGGGATCATTTGTCGGAGTCGCCAAATCGAATCGTTACGTGGAGAAGATGGAAACTGCGAACAATCTGCTTCGGCTTGAACTTGAAACTGTCCGCAACGACCGATTTGCAGACATCGTCTCAGCAGATTCAGACTATGGAAATGCCTACTCCGATCAACCGGATTTCCGGAAGAGAGTCGTTGTTACGGATCTCGGTAACATCAAGCGGGTGACGGTGCAGATACTCTTTGATTCGGATAAGCACTTGGCCGAAGCTACAACAATGGTTGCGCAACTCTAAAGGACATTAGTCTAATGACCAGGCGGAAACTATTGGGCGGTTGCTGGGCAACTAAGCGGGCGCAGCAGGGTGGCTCCCTGTTGGAAATGACCATTGCGATGTTGTATTACGTTGCGGCGGCCAGCGCCGCGAAAGAAGAAAGTCGCGCGGCTGCGACTTCAGAGGGTAGAATGCTGGCAATGCGGTTGGTGCGCGACGTGAGACTCATGGGCCTCTTTGCTACTGAGGACATTGACGGCGATTCAAATGATATTGATCGTGACGTGCCAAGTATCGCATGGAGTAATGGAATCCACGAACCAGTTGAATATGCGACGTCCACGCAGCTTGTATTTAGCTGCGACATCGATAACGATTCACTGACTGAGACTATTGGACTCTACAGTAACGCTGACGGCATTCAACAGGACATATGGGAATGGAAGCGCGATTCGGTTGAGTGGGGAATACGAAACGCGCGTGTGATCGGCAATAATATTGACGGTGTGTTGTTTCGCTACTATGACATGGACGGGAATGAAATACCGCAGTCAGGACCAATCCCGATGGGTGGGTACACGTTGACTGTAGGTCAAAGACTGCGCATTACCGCAATAGAGTTAACTATCGTCGTGAGATCGAATAACGAAGAGCAAGTGTCACACCGAAACTACGTGATGCTGCCGGACGGTCGATACTGGTATGATAACTATCATCGTGAAGTGTACCGCTTCATGGTGCGGGGCAGGAATTTGAATTTGGATGCTTCTTAACGCCCGAGGATGAACATGAAGAGCAAGACTCAACAGATAAAGGGTGGCAAGTTAGGGCTTCGGAACGGGCAAAGAGGCGTGATCATGATAGCTGCGGTCGTGATGCTCGCCGGTTTGATGTTTATCGCAACGACATCTTCATTAAATTCGATCGGAACGTCAAAGGTTGAGACTACAGCGCTTGACGAAACGAGAACATTCTACGCGGCGGAAGCGGCCGTTGAATGGGGTGCTGAGCAACTGCATGACCTATTGCAGGTTAACCTCGATCCGGATGAATCAGTTCTTGATTCGCTTCCGTCGCCTAACATGGACGGCTACGAATACGAGTTGTATGATGTAACGCGCGTTCCCGGAGTATCGCAGGAGATTATCACAGCGGGCGACTATCAGGGCCTGATTGGTTTTGTGAGCCGCTACAACATAACGGCGCGTGCGCTGTCTGATCGTTCTTCGACAACGATAAACCGTGAAATTCAGCATCAGTTTATTCCGCTGTTTCAGTTCGGTGTCTTCTACGATGAAGACCTCGAAATCAATCCCGGCCCAAACATGACTTTTGAGGGGCGCATTCACACGAATGCGAACCTATACATGGGTGCCGGTACCGGCATTAGCTGCAATTCGTATGTAACAGCTGGTGGTCAATACTGGCATTATCGTAAAGATACGGGACATATTGACGAACCTGGTGCTGTCAATATTAAAGATCAGCTTGGTGTCTACAAGAACGTGTGGAGAGGTTCATACTGGTTGGATAATCGTCGACCGGATTGGGCCGAACAAGCATTGACTGTGTGGGGTGGTCAAGTACGGGACCGTGCGCACGGCATGTCAACTCTAAGGCTACCTCTGCCGCCGGCCGCAGATCAGCACGGATTATCGAACGACGTGATTCAGTTGCCGATGGCCAGCAAGAGTTCGAATCCAAATACTGGTACAAGGCCGGTTGGAGATATGTTGACGGCGTTCTGAAGGACAGCGCAGGGGTTGCAGTCGCTCTCGGCTCACGCATCACATACACAACGCATCTTATGTATGATGCGCGCGAAGCTCGCTGGATGGACGTAATTCAAATAGACGTAGGGCGCATGGTGTCTGATAGTGTGTGGCCAGCCAATGGAATCATCTACCTTAGTGACTACCGCACATCTAACGCAGTCGTCCGCCTCAAGAACGGCTCGCGACTACCGCCAAACGGCTTGACAATCGCAACAGATTTGCCGCTCTACGTGTGGGGGCATTATAATACGGTGAACAAACGTGGGTCAGCGCTGCTGTGCGACGCAATTACGTTCCTTTCACCGGCATGGCTTGACTCGAGATCAAACCTATCGTTAAGTAACCGTGTTCCAACTTCACAAAATGTGAATGCTTGCGTCATGACTGGGCACGTGCCCACCGTTTATGGCGGGGGTTATAGTGGTGGTCTGGAGAATCTATTGCGATTCCTCGAGAATTGGAGCAGTCAAACTGTCACTTATCGTGGTAGCATGATAGACTTATGGTATAGTCGCAGAAACACGAGGGCATGGGTGTACGGTGGGTACTACACGGCGCCTCAGCGAAATTGGGGTTTCGATACCGATTTGCTCGATCCCGACAATTGGCCTCCGGGAACTCCTAAGGTCCATACCGTACAGCGCGGTGCATGGCGTCAGATTAGTTAAAGGACAAGAGAATGAACCTGTCTGTTAAGTCAACGAAAAATCCCGATCAGAAAGCCCGGCTTGCGCTACGAGCATCAAAGTGGAAGGCCGCTTTGCCTTTCTTTGAAGAACAAGTGCATGCGGATGAGCAGAACTATGCGCAATGGAATCTGCTCGGTGACGTGCAGTTTCGTTCTGGAGATGTGGCTGCTGCCAGTATCTCATGGCAACGTGCCCTCGATGGCTATGCGCAAGAGAGTTTGTACGAAAATGTACTTGGCGTTGGACGGAAGATCGTCAAACGATGTCCTGAAGAGACCGGCGTGCATCGTTCCATTTCTGAGGCCTATCTTGGTCTTGAATACTATGCTGATGCAATTTCGGCTTATCGTTCATTCGTGAAACTTGCCAAACATGCGACAAGCGTAGACAAGAAGGCATGGTTCCGCAAAGTCATGGCGTGCGAAATTAAGCAGCCGCACTTGCTTGAAGAGCTACTACACCTGCACGATGAAAGTGAACTCGAAGATATAGAGCTGCAGCGTGAACTCCAAGCATATGTTGGACGCATGCAAGCCAGCGTCGAAGTGAAGGATGAAGCAGAAGGGGCAGTTGACCTTGAGCCTGTTCAAGAAGTCGTGGAAGAAGCTTATGTCCCGAACAACGAAGGTTTGCTCACAATCGAGACCGACTGGTCAGTAGGAGACATGACTGTCCTTAAGCAGGATTCTCTTTCGTATCAACCTATGGCGCGTGACTACGAGTCCGAGTCGACTCAGGCTCCAATGGAAGTGCCGAGCGAATTCGCGGAAGAGGATCTGCCGGTCGGCCAAGGGAAAGATCACTTTGATCTTGGTGTCGTTTATGCTGAAATGAAACTGTGGGATGCCGCGATTACGGAATTCCAAACCGCGCGCCGCGATTCGAGCATTCGGAGCAAGTCAACGATAGAGCTTGCGCAATGTTATAAGAATTCAAATGATCCGCATCGTGCGTTGCGGCTACTCGAGGACGAGACCGCGAGTCTCGAGGAGGAATCCGATGTTCAGAGCGATTTAAACTACCACATGGGCGTGTTAAACGAACTGCTGGGCAATGCAAGTACCGCACGCTCATGCTACCAAAAAGTCAGCGTAGACTCTGCCCATTCAACGGACGCAGCACAACGAGCGGCACGGTTAAGCGCATAATTAAGCAAATGCATCAGGGCGAGGGCAAATGGAATTAAAAGGGCTTCTCGAACTTCTCTTCACGAAGAAAGCATCCGATTTGCATCTGCGAGTCGGTAGCGTGCCTGTCTTACGAATTGACGGCAATCTCTTCGGCACGCGACCCGAGCCCGTCTCGGAACGTGAAATGAACTCCTTGCTGAATGAGTCGCTGACGTCGACACAACTCGACAAGTTCATGCGCGAAAAGGAGCTTGATCTTGCGTTGACTGTGCCTGGACATGGTCGAGTGCGCGTGAACGTGTATTTTCAAAAAGGCACACCGGCGCTTGCATTTCGCGCCATTAAGACAGTGATTCCAGGGTTCAAAGACCTTGGGCTACCGCCTGCAATCGAGAAGATGTGCAATAGCCGTCGTGGTATCATTTTATTGACGGGGGCCACGGGTTCAGGTAAATCTACAACGATGGCCGCGATGATTGAGCACATCAATCAAAACCGTAGCGTCAACATTCTTACAATTGAAGACCCGATTGAATACGTCTTCTCGAATAAGAAATCACTGATCGCACAGCGTGAAGTAATGATCGACACGGAATCTTTCCTTGCTGCTCTAACCCATGCTTTGCGTGAAGACCCGGATATTATAATGGTAGGTGAGATTCGCGATCAGATGACAATGAAGATCGCACTGCAAGCCGCAGAAACGGGTCACCTTGTGCTCACATCTCTGCACACATTGAACGCGGTTGAAGCGGTAAATCGCATTATCTCGTTCTTTCCGTTGAATGAACAAGCGCAAATTCGCACTATGCTTGCAGGTTCGTTGCAGGCCGTAATTTCTCAGCGCCTTGTGTCTAAGAAAGATACGCGTGGTCGTGTTCCGTTGGTCGAGATCATGATCAATACAGCCGCTGTCCGTGAGTGCATGACTCTTCCTGAAAAAATGAACTTGATTTCAGGGTTGATTGAGGATGATCAAGGCACGCACGGCATGCAGTCGTTTGATCAATCAATTCTTAGTTTGTATAATCAAGGCGTAATTTCATTCGAAACGGCCATCGAAAACGCAAACAATCCGAATGACTTGGAGATGGCTGTACGCGGTATCAAGTCTTCCGGTTCAAGGCTAGCGGAGGTTTAGCATGGACCTTATTGAAAATGGTTCATTGTTGAGTGTTATCGAGAACTGCCGAACTCGGCACTATTCCGGTTCTGTTGCATTAGAGCTCGGTGATTCAGCGTTAACGGTTTGGTTCGTACGAGGAAATTTGGCGCACGCCGAGTGTAGCAATGGCGACATTGGCTGGAAAGCTCTTGAAGTGACAAAGTCAGTTTTAGTCACAGCTGTGAAAAAATGTGAAGGCGAATTGCCACCAGAGCGCACAATTAGAGTCGATACAAGCCGTTTACTTAAAGCGATGAATGCGACACAAGGTGTTTCCACACAGCGCGCCATGCATGTGCCCGTTCCGCTCCATTCACGTCTGCAACAGAAGTTCTCGGAATTAAAGCACAGGATTTCCGGGCTAAAAAATTTCGAGACAATGCAGTCGTCGGCAACTTCGGAAAGCGGTGCAAAGGTGGCGAATGGCGTGGAGCGCACTATTCTTGAAAAGGATCCGCGCGGCTCAAAGTGGACACACTTGTCAGACGAGAAGCAACTTGTATTACGTGGCGACGAAACAATCACAACGACTGAATTGATGTGGGCCGGGGCGGAACTCTGGAAAGAGCTAGACAGCGCAAATCGCAGGGCAATTGAAAATGAGTAGCAAGGTCACATTTGACGGGAAGCTTGAGCAACGACTTCGCCGATCAGAGATTCTTAACGACGCGCAACTTGCATTAGCGCGCAAGCGTCAAGAAGAATCTGCAATTAATTTGGCGGAGGCATTGGTTGAGTTGGAACTACTCTCTTCGGGTGAAGTTGAGCATATTGTCAGTTCACTCAACGAAATACGCGCTGTAAAACTTGAAGATCTGCAAATCGATCTTGACGCCGTCAAACATGTTCCGCGTCATGTTGCGATATCGTGCAAGTGTATTCCGATTCGCCGCAGTGGTAACGCACTGGTTGTTGCAGTTTCCGATTGCGATACCGATAAAGTGCGCGAAGAACTGCGGGCTGTTACCGATTTTGAGATAGTGCTTTTGATGGCAGAACCCGACGCGCTTGAACACGCATTATTTATCTATTACGGCAAAGATGCCGACCAGAGTGGTGGAAACTCGGGTTTTACTGGGAACTCGCACATTACGTCAAATTCCTGGGCGATCCAACCGGCTTGGAAGAGCACATTTGAAGACATTGTCGAGCATGAAGGTATCGTACGTGCAAAAGAGGTTGCAAAGCAAATTGCATCCGGCGCATGGGAGTCGTTTATCGCGCCCGTCATGTTCATCGGGCCAACGGAGGCAGGGAAAACGCATTTGCTAACTGCAATCAAGAATTACTGCTCAGTAAAGGAGCCGATGATGCAGGGAATCCTTTGCACGGGTGAGCAATTGCGGGCGAGTATGGCCGACTATATCGTTGCAGGACATAGTGACGCTTTGAAGTATGAGTTGCGAGAAAGTTCAATTGTATTGATTGACAATGTCGCAGCGGCCTGGGGTACTGAGCTTGTAGAGTCTGAATTAGCAAGCTTAATCTCGTACCTGCGGTCCAACGGCTCAACAGTCGTAGTTTCGATTACGGACGAAGAATATGTACAAGGTCCGACTTACGCACCATTGCGCGAAATATTTGAGCAGGGTTCTGAAGTTCATTTAGCTTTGCCGGATCGCGATGCTATGCGTAGAATATGTTCCTCACGGTTCAATGCCAGAAACCGCAAAGCTAGTATTGGGTTGCCTGAGTGGGTCAGTGATTGCGGGAATTCATGGTCTGCCGTGCAGAAAAACGCATTGTACATGGGTGCAAAAAAGTGCGGGAATTCTCAAGCGGGGAGCGAATGAGAACGAAAGTCTTAATGATAGACGATGACGAGCGATACCTTGAATTGCTCGAGATCATGTTTGAAGGCGACGAGATGGACATAATCGTCTCGACGCAAGGGCATGAGTTAAGCAAGCTTGTAGAATTGCATAGGCCCCATGTGATCATTATGGATATTCTGATGCACGAGCATAATGGAATTGGGCTTGCGCAGAAGTATCGAGCGATGCCGAATTCGCACAATGTTCCAATTATTTTTATGAGTGCATGGACTGGTTCCGGCGAAGGCAAACTCCCGCGCAACTCGAGCCGAATATTCAAGCCCTTTACGTATTCCGAGTTGATTCAGATTATCAACCGCAGCTTGAATGGGGCAGACGCTACTGCTGAGCAGATTGAGTCTTAAAATGGAAAATATCAACTTACAGTGTTTACACTTTGTGACGTTGTGCAGCGCTTTGCTACTGATCTTATTTTCGTGATAGATCGTAGCGGAACCATTCGTGAGGCGAATGATCGTTTCTGGTCAGAGCTTGGCTTGTCTAAAGAATCCGCCGGGCCGGCAGCATTGCTCGGCGCTTTTGTAGAAGATGAACGTGCACTCGCCCTGCGGACGTGGAATACAGTTATAGCGCACCGTAACGTCCAGCGGTCTGTGCGTCGAATGAAGGCGACAAAAGGTGAAACGAAAGTGTTCAGCATTGTTGAATCTCCTGTCACGTTTGGGAATGACAGTACAATGCTATTAGGAGTCGCGCGTGATATTACTGAGGAGAGTGCACTTGAGGAAAAACTCTGGAGTGCACACGAGAATCGCGTTGCGGCACTGGAGTATGCGGTGCGTGCTTCTATGGGCTTGGTCAAGGGCTATGTGTTTTCTCTGCAAAAACTTGAGAATCTCCCGCGCGACAAACGCGAGCAATTTAGCCGCGTAATCGCTGAAGAGGTTGACACAATGGGCAGGAATATCGAGAATCTTTTACTCAGTCGTGGGAATGGTGAGATCAGCAGCGAGTCGAGTTTATTTGATATTGCAGCAATCGTGGAGGAAGCGGAGGCCTTCTTTAAGGGCGAATGCGAGCGCCGTAGCATTTCACTTACCGTGCAAAAACCGCAAACTGAAGTGAATTTCTTTGGACAGCCGATTGCGGTCATGCGTGTGATCGCGAACGTGCTTGACTTTGAAATCATGCGATTGACGCACTCTGGAGAGATTCAGATTAGCCTGAGCGATTCAGATGAGTACATTGAGGTGAGAATTGCGGACAACGGACCGGCAGTTACGCAAGAGCAGTTGGAATGGCTTTCCGAGCAAGGGCGTAGTGGGAATGAACAATTTATTGCGCTTTCCGCAGGCAAAGCTGATCTTGATGTCGCAAGACTTATCGCAGAATCACTCGGCGGAGGAATTATCGCGGGTCCCTGCGATACCGGTGGGATTGCGTTCACGATTATGCTTCCGCGCATGCCTTTCACTTTGGGTCGTACTGAGACAAGTTCAGCGGCATTGACAATTTAGTAACTGACACTGTTCGAAATACAAGGGCAAGTCATGGCAAAGCGGAATAAGTTCGGTATTGGAATTGACGTTGGCAGCAAGCGCGTCAGGTTCGCAATGCTTAAGAACACCGGAGATGGTGTCGCAATTGAAAAACTCTCGTGTATCGATCTTCCACAAGATGCGATTGTCGACGGGAGCATAATTGATTCAATTGCGGTATCAGACGCACTGTCGCAAATCGTGAAGGAAAACGGGCTAAAGGGCAAAGAGGTTGCATTGTCTGTTGGTGGACGTCAGCTTATGGTCAAAAAGATCTCGACCGACAACATGTCGGACGACGAATTGCGCGGCGCGATTGAGTACGAAGCGGACACGAACTTGCCGTTCAATATTGACCAAGTGTCACTTGACTACGCGCGTCAGCATCAGGACGTCGACGGCGGCCGCATGGATGTGTTGCTCGTGGCTGCGAAAAATGAAGTAATCTTCGATGCGGTCGAACCGCTCTATTGGGCGGGAATGAAGCCAAAACTTGTCGAAGCGCAGCCATTTGCGATCCAAGCAGCGCTTACTGAGGCGGGCTATCTCGATGAGGAAGGTGTTGTCGGGGTTCTGCATATCGGATTTCAGAGCACTGAGGTGATGCTCTATGAAATGTCGCAGTTCGAGACGAGCCGCAGTGTGCCGCTGGGTGGGAAGGCATATGTTGAGGGCTTGATTCGACGCTGCGGATTTGGCTTTGAAAAAGCGCTGGCGCTGCTTGCAAAGGCAACAAAAACGGAAGAAGAGCAAGATGCGCTCGACGCTGTTGCACGCTCCGTCAGCGAGCGATTGGCCGAACAGATTGAGCGCGGCTTCCCTGAATACTTGGGTGTGTTAGCTGAGAAGCCAATCTCGAAGATTCTTTTAAGCGGAGGTGGAGCGGAGTTGCCGTTCTTGCAATCGGCTCTGCGCCGCAGATTTGGTCTCGATGTGGATATTGTCAACCCGTTCCGCAGGATGGGACTGCCGTCGAAAGATGTAACGGTTCCTGAAGGCGGCGATAGTGCTGGTTTTGCGTGCGCAGTAGGTTTGGCTTTACGCTCAATGGGCGGCGATCATCCGGGTTTCAACCTAATTTATCGTGAAGATCGCCCCGAGAGTAAACGCGCAAATTACCTTGGTGCAAAGGCTGTAATCCCGATCATGGGAATCTCGGCCGTGTTGCTTGGTATGACTATCATTCATTTGAGCCAGCAAAACCGTTTGAGTGGATTGGAAGCTCGCCTCGAAGCTATCCGTACGGAAACGGCATTGTATCGCGATAAGATCGCAGTCGTTGAAGATTTAACAGTCAAGAGGGCGGATGTGTCCGAGCGTATTGATGTCATTCGCGAACTTGACAAGAATCGTTTTGCGCGCGTTGAAGTCCTAGAAATGCTTGCGCGCAGACTGCCATCGTTGACTTGGCTAACAGAAGTGAAGGAGGCGCAAACACCAAATGGCGCCGGTATTCATATCTCGGGTGTGACCAGCTCGAATACCAAGGTTGCGGAATTTATGACAGCATTGCTACAAGAGAATCGTGTCAAAGCGGTTGACTTGCTGGTTACACAGATTAACAAGATTTCCGATACGGAAGTGACGGATTTCACACTTCAAGTGGCGATTCCGGAAATTGAAATGCAGGTTGTCAAGGCGAAAAAAGAAAACTTGATCAAGAAGGGCGCTGAAGCGATCAAGGAAAAAAACAAGGCGCTTGAAGACGCCAAGCGTGAATCAGGTAAACATTAAGATGAAAATAGACGTGGCAGGAGGTTCCATGCGGAACGTATTTTTGGTGATCATCGCGTTGATTGCTGGCGGACTATCAATGTCATGCGAGCAGGGCATCGACGAGGACAACAGCTCCGCGAGGGTGTCTGGGTTTGTTTATCGCTCGCACAGTGACCCACCGGTGTGCCGGGTGTTAAGGTCATTATTGAGAGCGACGTCAATTCGGAGAATCCATACGATGGCCCAGATCGTTGGTTCGAAACAGACGAGAACGGATACTTCGAGGGGGTACATGTTCCTCGGTTCGAACGAGGATACAGGCGCATACATATATGTCGCCGACTTCTTGATCCAGTACTTTTACAATGATGCCCCCGTTGGTGTATCAACCGGCGGTATCACGCTGTCGCCCGGCTCGTCCTTTACGATGCCGCCGCGATATCTGAATCAATAGGATAACGCTATGTCAATCAACCTTCGCAGTCCGAGTACCCAGAAAACCCTGATTGCCGTCTTTCTATTGTTCGGCGGCGTGTATGCCTACGCAAACTTTGTGTATTTTCCGCGCCAGGACAAAGCAGCTTTGCTTGAGAGAAATATCGGGGAAGAGCAGGAACTGCTCGCCAAGGGTAAGCGTGTAGCTGCCAACTTTCAGACGGTGCAAGAGGACTATGCTCGGTTAATGGAAAGCTGGGACATTGCCATTACGTTGTTGCCCACACAGCAGGAAATGGACGCGCTCCTAAAGAGTATTTCAGAAGAAGGCAGTCGACGCAATGTAAACTTCATGCTGTTCCGACCAATGGATGCAGTCGAGCAGCCGTACTATTGGGAGTACCCGATTCAGATTCGCACGCTCTCGCAGTTTCATGACTTGGGACGTTTCGTCTCGAGCATCGCGGGCCTCGAGCGAATTGTGAATGTACGCAACATGCGGTTGACGACTTATCGTCCCAGCAAGGGCCGAAGTCCTAACACGGTTGAAGCTGAATTCCTTGCGACGATCTATGTCTTCAAAGAGCTTGGTTCGCCTGTTGAGGTAACTCCAAAGGAAGAAGACAAGAAAGGCAAGAAGCCGCGTAAGAATACAGAGGAAGGCGCCTAATGAAGAATTCTTATCTACTCCTCGTTGTCGCCTTGCTCTTCAGCGCCGCATTTGCGCAAGAAGATAATCCGGTCAAACGAAAAAAACTTGCAACACAGGAACCTGCAGCCCAGGAAGGCGATATCCTGAAGCGGGAGGGCGAGACACTTTCAACGATGACCGAAGGGCTGGATTCGTTGAATGTATTGCCCAACGAATTGGAGACTCAAAGCAACGGCGGTGTGCGTCGTGTCAAACTTGAAACGTTGGTTTTCAAGCGTCACGAGCCAGTATATTATGAAGCTTCGGACTTGCGTGACCCTTTCCGTGCTCTTGTGAGTGACGAAAAGAAGGAGGGTGAAGTCAAGACTGACCTTCTAAAATTGGAAGAGGCAATTTTAACGGGTGTAGTATGGTCGGATGGAAAGTACCTCGCCATGGTGCGCGACAAAGAAGGTAAGAGCTTCTTTCTGCGCGAAAATGACGCAATTTACAGCGGCAAGGTGCTGTACGTCGGTCAGACCGAAGCCGTTTTTGAAGTCACGGAATTTGGCGATTACTCCCGTATTACATTGAAAGTTCAAGGATCATAAGACCGGAGTCCGCTCCGGCGAATAAGCGGAAAGGTGCAAACATGCAGCGGATTTGGATAGCAATCATTCTGTTGTCAATGCTGGTCTGCTCACCTGCGTTGGCACAAAAAACAACGGATGGCGCGGGATACGAACGCCGCATCTCGATGAACGTCGAGCAGGCGGACATCCGTTCGGTACTGCGCAGTATAGCTGAATTTTCGGGTACAAATATCGTTGCGGGCTCCGAAGTAACCGGCCCCGTGACCGTGCTCTTGAATAACGTGCCGTGGCGAGAAGCGCTTGACAACGTCCTACGCATCAACGACTTTGTTGCAGTTGAAGAGAAAGGCGTTATTCGCGTAACCACGCACAAAGATATTGCCAGCGCTGCGCAGCTCGAAGCCTTGTCAACAAGTATCTATAAGATTCGTTACGCACGCGCAGAAACTTTGAAGAAAACGTTAACCAAGCTATTGACGGAGCGCGGTAAGATTGAATCGGACACGCGTGCGAATACGCTGATAATCACAGACATTCCATTGGTAATTGAGTCCATGAATAACATTGTCGACCAATTGGATCAGCCGACGGCGCAAGTGCTTGTTGAAGCTAAGATTGTACAAGTTGATGCCTCACGCAGTCACGAACTTGGTGTTGCGTGGGGAATTGGCAATCTTGAAAGCCCAATCGCGAACACCAAAGCTGGCGCGAATGTTGACCTCGGGGTTTCCCAGCCGACAGGATCGTTCACGTTTGGCAAGCTCCAAAATGGCGTGAACATGGCGGCCACACTTTCTGCATTGGAAGAAGACAATGCAGCTGAAGTGCTTTCGCAACCGTCGGTCTTGATTAACGATAACGAATCAGCGAGCATTACTTCAGGCAAGCGAATTCCGATAAATCGTTTGGATGAATCTGGGAATATCGTGACTGAATTCTACGATGTCGCAGTGAAGCTAAACGTCACTCCGCACATTAATCCGAACAATGAAGTCCTGATGCAGTTGAATCCGGAAGTAGCCGACCTTTCCGGTGAAGCCACTGTTTCGGGCGGTATTATCATTCTGACTTCAGAAGTCAAGACCACTCTTCTCGTGAAAGACGGCGAGACGGTCGTCATCGGCGGAGTTATCCGTTCTAAAGAAGGTACGCTGAACCGCCGGGTGCCGTTATTGCATGCAATTCCGTTGTTTGGTCGCCTTTTTGATTATGAGGTGGAGACTTCGGACAAGTCCGAAATTCTCGTCTTTGTGACCCCGCACGTCATCCCAGCAGAGATGGCCAAGAAATAGTCAAACAGGCCAGAGGTCACGGGTCCAAGAGGACGGCCACGGCATTTGCACTTGATAATGCATGATTTGCGCTATAACAAGCCTCAGCGATGGGGCTTGTTTTTTGTTTTTATTGTACTTAAGAGCCAGAATTTTGGTGGCCCATCTTATGCTGAAAGTCAATGAATACATTGACTTTCTTGCATGGTATGGTTAGCTTAAAAGTTCATAACTTTGATGAGAGAGTTCTCCGTACCTGTATGCGAGGGTCCCTACAGGAACGAATTTGTTCGGCCCGCAAACCTGGAGTAGGTGGATGAAGCTACGACTTATTGGACTGCTTGTAATGGCAATGGGGATGATTTCAATCGCGACCGCTGGATCGTCCGATCGTTGGCAGGGCGTAGATTACCTTAATGGAAGAGCGCTCATTGTGTTCTCAGAGGCCGGATCAGAAATTTCTCCGAGAGTTGGCGAGGCTGGTGTTGTTGAAGTGGGAGTTTCTGAGTTAGATGCGATCTTTCAGGAGTTCGAGTGCACCAAGATGATCCGCTTGATTCCGGATGCAATTCTCGACAAAGTCCCGACGGCTAGCCCAGAGGCGTATAGAACATACTTCCTTGAGTTTCGCACAGAGTATCCTGTCACAGCTTTTCTTGATGCGATGCTGCAATCTCAGTATGTAACCTATGCTGAACCAGATATCTTGCAGCGAATGTCCCGTACGCCGAACGATGACCGCTGGAATAGCCAATATGACAAGAACATAATGGGTGCGCCTGCCGTTTGGGACCTGACCACCGGCGACCCCAACATCATCTGCGCAGGCCTTGACACTGGTGTGGACTGGCGGCATCCCGACCTGCGTGATATTCTCTGGGTAAATCCGGGCGAAGACCTTGATGGCGACCAAGATGCTTTCTGGGATACGGATTACCCCGGTGATATCGACGATTTGAACGGCGCGGACGATGATGGGAACGGCTATCCTGACGATTTCTTAGGTTGGGACTTTATCCAATCGATCGGCGGTTGTGCGGGTGGTGAAGATTGCGACAGCCAGCAAGACAACGACATGTACGGATTGGAATCACATGGCACGCACGTTGGCGGTATCATGGTTGCACAGGGTAATAATGACATCGGCATCGCCGGGTTCTCTTGGGTTGGCAAGCTCATGGCGCTTCGTTGCGGATACCTTGCCAGTGACAACCAAGGCTATATGCCGCAATCAGCTACCGTTCCAGGCAACTACTATGCAATCGCGAACGGTGCTAATATAATCAACATGTCGTACGGTGGCCCCGGCTTCTCTAACGTGGCCCAGCAAGCAACCGTTGCAGCATGGCAGGCGGGCCTTATTCTGTTTGGCGCGACCGGAAACGATAACTCAAACAGCATTCAATACCCCGGCGGCTATAACGACGTTATCGGCGTCAACGCGACAGATAGCAATGATCGCCGCGCGAGCTTCTCAAACTATGGCGCGTGGACAGATATTTCCGCTCCCGGCGTCGGCATTATGAGCACAGTGCGTGATGGTGGATACCAAGCTTGGGACGGTACCTCTATGGCATCTCCGAATGCCGCAGGTGCTGCCGCCTTGTTATGGGCTTTGTTCCCGGATTTTTCGAATGCTTCGATGCGCGACTTGCTTTTTGTATCCGCGCAAAATATCGATACTCAGAATCCGAACTTCATCGGCTTGCTTGGTGCTGGTCGTGTAGATGTAGAGCGCGCTGCAGCAATGTTGTTGCCCAGCATTTCGGTGATTTCAAGCGTGCTGACCGATGATACGGGTGACAATGACGGCCGTTTGGAAAGCGGCGAGTCCGGTACCTTGGCATTGGAAGTTCATAATGATTCGTTGTGGGCCGACGCCTCAAACATTCAGTTGAACGTTACGTCAAGCGATCCGTCGGTTACAATTACGAATGGTTCACAGAATATTCCCAATCTCGCTCATGACCAGTCACAGACCGTCAATGTCACGTTGACAGCAGGTACGATTCCTGAAGGTATTTGGCTTACTCTCGATATTGACATAACGTCTGCGGAAGGCTTTAGCCGTACCGTGACCTACACAATGCGCGTAGGTCGTGGCCGCGTGCTTGTGGTAGATGATGACGGTGCGGGTAACTTCCAGCGTTTTACCTTCGACGAGCTGACGGACATGGGCGCCAATCCCGATTTATGGACCAATTCATTGGATGGAACAATTTCTACTCACGAGCTGTCTGAATATCAGGGCGTCATCTGGGTGTGCGGCAATGAAACTGCGAACACGCTGATTGAGGAAGATCGCACGGCGCTTGCGGGCTACTTGAACGCAGGTGGCAAACTCCTCTTGAGTGGTCAGGGTGTGCGCAACGATCTCGCTGGTAACGCGTTCTTCAACGACTACCTGCATTCGGCGACCGACGGTGATGCCGCTGGTGACCGCGTGGTGCGTGGTGCAACTGGTAACACGATGTTTAGCGATCTGAATCTCCTCCTACAAGGCGGGAGCTGCGCAAACAACGGCTCAATCGGTCCAGACAAGATTCTCGCGACAAATGGTGGTGTCGCGGCATTCGAGTACACGAATGTCGGTGGTACGGGTGCAGTCATGTTTGACGGTGCTTACAAAGCGATTTTCTTTGCATTTTCGCTTGAAGCCGCCTGCGGATTGGCCGGTACAAGTCACTTCTCAGTTGTGCTTAATCGAGTGATGGATTGGTGGGCTGTGCCGTTGGAGGCTGGTGATCTTCAGCCCTTGGAAGCTCCGTCTTCGATGAAACTTATGGGCAACTACCCGAATCCGTTCAACCCCTCAAGTGAAATTCGTTTTGAATTAAGTGCGGCCACAAAAGTCACACTCAATGTATATGACATTCAGGGCCGCCTTGTTACTGAATTAGTGAACGACGTGATGCAACCCGGCTTGCATAGCGTTCGGTTTGATGGCTCAAATCTCGCAAGCGGTGTCTATTTCGCGCGATTGGCCGGTACCGGATTCGCTCAATCGGCGAAGATGGTTTTGCTGAAGTAGGCAGCGATAATCTTGGATCTTTTCCCCGGGGATCAAAGAGGTACGAAAGGGAACTACTGTGAATCGTTACTGGAATACTCTCGTAGCGCTGACGCTGCTACCATTGACTCTGCTGGCCGGGAATGCATATCCGGAAGGTACTGAGTGGGTGGCGGGTCGTTTGTTGGTGAACTTCAAAGCGTCCGTCGGTGAAATTCAAACCATCGAGCGAACCAATGGCCGCTTAAGTCTGGACAATGCAAACATCGACGCCGCTTTGTCGCGTTTTGGTGTGACCGGAATCTATCGTATTGTACCGGACGGCGTGCTTTCTAAAATGCCCGTTGCTCCTGACGCCGCGCGATTGGTCGCAATCAATTTCCCGGAATCGTGGGATGTACTCGAAGTTCGTGATGCGTTCCTTGCTCTGTCCGAAGTAGAAGATGCCGAGCCAGATTTCATCATGCGGGAGCTCGATACCGTTCCCAATGATATCCAATGGAATCAGCAGTGTGACAAGCGTCTTATGAGTTGCCCAGAAGCGTGGGATTACGGAACGGGAACGGAAGAGCTGCTTGCCGTTGCCGTAGATAACGGTTTCTGGTGGCCTCATCCGGATGCCGAAGCCAATCTCTGGGTGAACCCCGGCGAAGATGTTGATGGTGACCGCGATCCGTATTGGGATGCTGATTATCCGGGCGATGTTGACGACTTGAACGGTGCCGACGACGACGGCAATGGCTACCCTGACGACTTGATCGGTTGGGACTTCATTCAGAGTATTAATGGATGTGCACCCGGTGAAGACTGCGATAGCCAACAAGATAACGATACAAAAAGTGTCGGCAATCACGGCTCACACACCTTGGGACTGATTGGCGCTCAGGGTAACAACGAAATCGGCGTGACCGGTGTGTGCTGGAATATCAAGATCATGGCCAGCCGGGCGGGATATGTTCCTGCCGGTGGCGAAGGACTGATTGTTACATCTGCAGCGATTGCAACTATCAACTGGGCCGTTGCGCACGGTGTTGATCTAATCAACATGTCTTATGGTGGTCCGACCTTCAGCAATCAGGTGAACAACACCATTCAAGCAGCTTGGGCAAGCGGAGCGCTGTTGTGCGCGGCATCAGGTAACGACGGAGTCAGCACTATTCAGTATCCGTGCGGTTACCAAAATGTAATCTGTGTGGGTTCGACGAATTGTAATGATATCGTCTCGAACTACTCGAATTATGGTGCACATGTGGATTGCTATGCGCCTGGAGAAGGTGTTCAATCACTAAGCATAAACGATGGGTATGCAAATTTGCAAGGCACGTCGATGGCAAGCCGGAATGCCTTAGGAATCTTCGGTTTGGTGTGGTCAATTTTGCCCGATCTGAATAACGGCCAGCTTCGGGATATTGTCTTGCAAAACTCTGTCGATATTCTGCCCCTTAACCCCGACTACGACTCAACCGACTTAGGTTGGGGTAGGGTGGACGCAGCAAAGGCATTGGGATCGATTCTACCTAACCTGGAGGTGCAATCAGCAGCCGTATCAGGTGATGCTGACGGCGACGGTAGACTCGAGGCAAATGAGTCAGGGCAATTGTCGTTGACGGTGCGCAACACGGAAGGCTGGTTCACCGCGACCAATACAAACGTAACGGTCACTTCCGAAGATCCCAATCTTACGCTGAATAACGCGACTTTTACAATCGGTTCGCTTGCCGGAGGTCAGACGCAAACACTCGAAAACGCCTCTGCTACCATTACTTGTGGAGCAAGCGTTCCCTATGCCTATACGACGTCGCTTCAAGTCGTTTTTTATCTTGAAGGAGACGTCACTCTGACTCGAACGGCAACGTTACGAATTGGTCGAGCACCGACGGTTGTTGTGGATGATGACAACGGTGCGACATATTCGAATTTGTTCGGTGCAGCGCTCGCATTCGGTGGTTACAACTACGACGATTTCTCCACGACGCTCGATGGTTCGATTACAGGGACTGAACTGAATCACTATGATAATGTGATT
>JADKHW010000005.1 GCA_016721565.1 bacterium
CTTCGCCGGGGATGTCAAGAACTTCAGACGAAGGCGATTCTTCAGCAGTAATAATGGATAGCCCCCTTCGCGCCGCCGTTTGAATACTCGCAAATTGGATCACCGCTTTGTCCGATGCACATTGAGCGGCATTTTCTCGATGCAGCGACGTATTCGGCGCATGGCTTTGTTTTTGACCCGCGTGCTGCTTCTTGTATTCGGCTTCCTGTTCAAACTTAAGTCCGGCATTGCATTGATAGCAATGCGATTCAGGCACGTCATGGCCACCGCACCAGTCACCTTTTGCTTTGAAAGCCTCAATCAAATTGGGATGACATTTTGTGCATTCAGACTCGGGAACTCGGTGCTCGGCACACCAGTCAATTGTTGTAGCTTCTGGTTGTGCTTGCGGTTTCTTAACCTGCTCTTCCTGAGCGAATTTGAGTCCCGGGTTGCATTGATAGCAATGCGATTCAGGCAAGCCGTGGCCGCCGCACCAATCGCCTTTGCTTTGAAAGCGTCAATTAACTTCGGGTTGCACTTTGTGCATTGAGATTCGGGAACACGGTGTTCTGAACACCAATCTACAGCCTGCGTCTCGTGTTTGGAGTGATCGTGGCCCGTTTCGTCGTACCCAAACCATGAGTAGCGTGATTGGATTCAGCCGACGTGGGATTTCCCCGCCTTTGAGATTGGGGTTACAGATGTCGCATTGCGATTCAGGCAGTTGTGTTCGTTGCACCAATTACCATTTGGGTTTTGAACACTGAAATCCAAATCCGGATTGGCGGGCATGAATCAATGGCGATTCCGTTTTTTCGCAGATTTTTTCTCTGGCGTTTGCCGCAGAAATAGCGTTTGTTGATGAGTTGACGTTGAGTAACATCCCAACAACTATCACCGCAAGCGCAAGGGACGGGATGATAAGTTTTCTCCAGCTCATGGGAGATCTCCTTCTATTGTATTTGAATCAAAATTCGACAAATAAAAAACGTCGCTGCAGAACAGCGACGCCTTGGCAATCTGTTCCGACTATTAAGCAAACAAAGTCCACCGTCCATTGCGGACGAGTACTCCTATTGTTTGATTAACAGGCGGCTATGGAGGTCTATAAAGCGGATCGGAAGAGTATTCGAGGACGAATCCGTCAATCCAGTGCACATCGGTTGTAACTGCAGGCAAAAATACCACTTCATCAATTTGCGGGGCTGCGATTGACATCGTTGCATTCAGGCAATGGCCGTTCGCGCAATCGGAATCTTGTTGATCCCCTGATTCAGGCTGTTTCTCGTCGTGGCAACTGTCACAACAATCCGCAACTGGGCGACAACAAGGCATAAGCTGGCAGGCCATCGGAGCCGCCAACAGGACCATTGCCAACAGGATTGCTCCCGTTGACCAGATTAGTGACCTGTGCTTATGTTTCATTGTTTCTCTGACACGGCTTCAAAGCGAAAATTGTTCCATGACCCAGCACATTCTTGACCTATACATCACTTAGATCTATAGGAACAATGTCTTATGGTGTTCGCTTAAGCCAAAAAATATTTTGGTTCAGCTATGAACTCGTAGTTGTAATGGTGTAATATAGCCATTCCGTGTTGGCGATGCAAGGAATTTGGGTTGGACAACCAACTAAGTCAGCTACTCTATTATCAATAGCAAGATCAAAAAGCCCGCAGGCATGCCTGTGGGCTTTTGATGGCTGGGGAACAGGGACTCGAAACCTGATTAACAGATCCAGAGACTGTTGTCCCGCCAATTAGACGATTCCCCAATACACCGAACAGTAAGCTTTACAATGTTATAGCGAACAGTTCCGGGGCGATCACCACACGGGTTCGGGCCGCCAGATGCAAAGCGCGACAGTTCGCAAAAGCTGGCCGTTTTTTGCGATTTATCTCTGCACTGAGAACTGTAAATGATTGTAATCCGATAAGCTATAGGTGGTGAACGCCTCGCGGAAGCGTTGCAAATGCCTACGATGTGACTACTCCGCTCCCTCCGTCAGGTACCTCAATCTGCACTCGATGCAGTATTTGGGGCATTCTGACATTGGTCACGCCCGACCTGAAGTTGGCCGTGGTGGGGACGGACTGGATGAATTTTATGGCCCGCTCCCGGGACGCAGCGACTTGGGCCGAAATGCGATGCTCGGAAGCCCGATTCTGTTGTTCTTCCGCAACGATGAACAGCGGCGTGTCTTCGAAAGCTTGCTCCACTCCATGCATTCCGATGAACTGGGTGTGCACAATCAAGTAGTGGATTTGGGCACGGAGAAGCGCCGTTCTATGTTCAGTTGCATGTGCAAGGGCTGGCAGGAAGGAGTTTTCGTTGGTTACTTCATTCACTGTTTGGATATCACGCGCGAGCATACCAACCGACTGTCGCTGATCGAGCGCGACCGCGAAATGATGGCCGGGCGCGAAGGGGCTGAGAAGGCAACCGTACAGGCTAATCAATTACATGAGAAGCTCAGAGCTGCTTTAGAGGAGATTGCACAGCGGAAGCTCAACTGAAGAAGATGACTGAGAAAGTCCATGCGGCTGGAAAAAAGTGCAAAAGAGGCCTCGGCGCGCGGGGAGAAATCAGTCGGAGAAGTCATCGCGTTTGCAGCACGAATTAGATAAGTTCAGAAAACAACAGACCGACAATAGCAATGCTCAAGCAGAGCTTGAGAGTTTGCAAGTGGAAGTTCCAAAGCTCAGGGTGATTTACAGTCGGAGCTTGCCAAGAATGCTGAGCTAAGTGCGGAGCTAAACACGCTCAAAGAGCTGCACAGCGGTCAAGCACAGAGTGAATCTGCAGCTGCGCAAGAGATTGCCGGAGCTGAAGGCAAATATCAAGCAATTGACTGAGGGCGCTCTCGAAGGAGCAAACGGAGCGGGCGAATTTTGGGCAGGCCAATGAAGAGGAAATGCAAGAGCTTTCTGATGTGCGCAAGGCACTCGAAAGCTTCAGAAGTCTTTTGAAACAAGTCAACAAGAAAGCGCTCGAACTGAGTGCAGCATTGACGGAAGCTAAGAACCAGCCTGCCCCTGCGGCGGAACAGGTTGTCAAAGAGGTTATCAAGGAAGTCGTAAAGGAAGTTACGGTCAAGGACACGACGGCAGAAGAGTTTCTGGCATGCGTGTCACAACGGGCCTGCTACCTCGATCCAAACGGAAAAGTCCTGTGCGCCACGGGTTCTTTCTGGGAAGAAGTTGGAGCCACTCCTTTACAGGGAGAAGGGCAGGCGTTTTCACAATGGCTTACAGACAGCGATGCAAAAAGTTCTTGCGACTTGGTTTAAGAAAAAGAATGAGCCGATCTGTCAAGTCACTGCCGTGGATGGAATCACTTGGCAGGCTTGCGCTGTGACACAAAGACGGTAAGTGGATAGGTGCAAGTATCGAAGAAGTGATTGTGGCTCCCACCCCTGTGGCTGCGGCATCACCGATCATTTCATTCGCGCCGCTACCCCCTTCGCATATGCGGACGCTGTCGCGCGAATTAGCTGATGAGTTCAGCAATTTGCTTACCGGTGTTTTGGGTCATGCGTCGCTTGCGGCGGCTGAACTTGACGGCAATACGTCACGCGAAATTTCTGAAATTGAGAAATCAGCTCGCGAAGCCGCACATTGGTGCGTAAACTTTCTGCATTGGGCGGACAGGGGCGGCACATGCATGAGTGCACTATCTCCGATCTTCGCAGTTTGTAAGAAATTGCCGAACGGTTCTTTGGAGAACGCCCGCAGATTGTGTTGTGTGATGAAAGCTGCCGCGAATGCCGAAGCGAACAGCTTGCGCATCGTGTTGAAGCGATTTCCAAGCCCATGCGGGCGAACATCTTGCGACAAACGGCCACGTTTGTTACACACTGTCGTACACGGAAACACAGGCGTTTGTTTCGCTTTCATATGACGGCACGGCGAACTTCCCGTCGGGTTGGAACGACGGTCAGCCACCGGCGGTTGGGCAGGCAGGCTGGGATTTGATTTTCGCGCGCGAGGTGCTGCCCGGATGGGTGGAGAACTGAGTTCTCCGAAGATAGTCATTTCCGTTCAGAATTATTCAAAAACCTGCCGCAAGGCGGGTTTTTTGTTTGTGTGATTCCGCCGAATTTTGTATTTTTAGATTATGTACCAGACCCCAACATTTGTGTTTTCGCAGCCCGGGCAAGCAACACAGCTCGCTTTCCGTTTTCCGGTGGCGCAATGGAGTGTCACGCGTGAGGCAGATTTCCCCGACTCGTTCGCGCGCGTGGCGGAGTTTCAGGCAGATGGGTACTATGTGGCGATGGTGTTGTCATACGAAGCGGCGCGCGGATTTGATCGCGCGCTGAGCGCGCACTTGCCACATTTGCTGCCGTTGGCGTGGTTTGCTGTGTTTAAGCAACCTTGCGAATTCGAGATTGCGCGGGAGAGATTTGTCTTAAGTGAACCGCGCGTGCAGATCAGCAAATCCGAATACTCGGATGCGATGCAGCGCGTGCTCGAACATATTCGCGCGGGAGATATTTATCAAGCAAACTACACGGTGCGTGCGCAGTGTGAATTTGACGGTGACGCATTTAGCGCATTTTGCGCTTAGCGACGCTGTGCCGATGCCGTATGCTTGTTTTGCAGACACGGGAGCCGGTGAAGATTGTTTCGTTGTCACCAGAATTGTTCCCTGAACGCGACGGAAATAGACTCATCTCGAAGCCTATGAAAGGGACCGCTTCGCGACAACCATCGTGGGATGCGGATGAGGCGGCGCGTATCGCGCTGCACAACAGCGAAAAGGATCGCGCTGAGAACACGATGATTGTAGATTTGATGCGGAATGATCTTGGGAGAATTTGCGAGACGGGAAGCGTGCGGACTCGCGATGAGTATTTCGTCGAGCGATTCCCGACCGTGCATCAGATGACGACGACGGTTGTGGGTGATTTGCGTGAAGATGTTTCACTCTTTGAAATATTTAAGGCAAGTTTTCCGGCAGGAAGCATCACCGGAGCGCCGAAAGTTCGGGCGTCGCAGATTATTCAGGACATTGAACCTACGCCACGAGGAATTTACTGCGGGAGCATTGGATTATTTTATCCCGGCGGAGATTTCGTTTGCAATGTGGCGATTCGCACGTTAGAGATAAACGGGAGCATCGCAACATTGGGAATTGGATCAGGGATTGTCGCAGACAGTAATCCGGATCGCGAGTGGGAAGAGGTTTTGCTGAAGTCGAAGTTCTTGGAACGACGCCCGCAGATTTTTGGATTGTATGAAGCCTTTCGGTATATTCCTGAAGTTGGATTTAAGGATATTGAGAGCCATTTGCGGCGACTGGAGCATTCGTGCAACTTATTTTGGCAGACCGTTTCCGCGTGATAAAATTTTGTGCAAACTCGAACAATTGAAAACCGAACTTGGAGACAAGCCGAACCGAGTCAGGCTTGATCTTGACGGTGAGTATATTTCGTTTAAGTTGATTCCTGAAGAATTAGGTTGGACGGCTGGCGGAATCACAGTGATGATTCCGGAATTACGCCTAAATCCCGAAGACCCGAGACTCTATCATAAGACAACCTTGCGGCCTGAAAAGTATTCATTGCGCGCGAAAGCCAAAGAGCTTGGTGCCGAAGAGTGCTTGTTCTTGAATACGAGAAATGAGTTTACTGAAGGGACTATTTCGAGTTTCATTTTCAAAGTTAAGGGCAAGTGGATTGCTCCAGAACTCTCGTGCGGATTACTGCCTGGAGTGTGGCGGGATCATCAGGTGAATGAAGGACGGGTGCGCGAAGGAATTGTAACTTTTGATCACATAGAAGATATCGAAGAGATTCGCATCGGCAATTCGGTGCGCGGCGAGGAACGAGTTACAAGAGTTGTTTTGGAGGATGGAACAGAAGTGTATCGGGAGAAGCTTGCGGTAGCATGAATTAGAGGGGTGCTGGCGGAGATTGGGTGTGGGGCTTGTGATTGGAATTATTCAAGCATATATTGGGTTCATGGATGTGCGAAGCGCGATTGCTTGTTTCAACTGCGTATAATATAAGGTTGTTTTGATGTTTTGTCAAGCGTTTTTGTGTTTTTTGTAAAACATTTTATAAACGCTTGTTCAATAAGTGCTTGTTGGACCTCTTGCAGAATTTTTCATTGGACTTACGAGGGTCAGGAAAAATTTTCGGGAGGCGTAGAGAGGTGTCCGAGCGCGAACCCGGTCGCGCGTAAGTTCAATAAACTGGTGGGTCCCTTCACTTTCCAGAACTCGGAGGAGTCCATGGCCAGAGCCGTATTGCCTTTGCTTGTCGTGTTCATTTTTGTCACGACCGCGCCCGCTCAGATTTTTTCGCGCATCACCGATTCGCCCGTTGCTACGGACGGCGGATCATCGGCAAACGTGTCGTTTGTTGATACCGACAACGACGGCGACCTTGATTTGTTCATCACGAATGATGAAGAGACGCAAGGGAATTTCTATTACTTGAACGACGGCTCGGGGACGTTCACCGCTGTTGCAAGTGACACGATTAAAGAGACCGGCGGACACAACGTCGGCGCGTCGTGGGGAGATTATGACAACGACGGCGACGTGGATTGTTTTGTCGCGCGCTGGTCAAATCAGAGCAACAAGCTTTACATCAATCGTGGGGACGGCACGTTTGGGCGCGGAATTGTTCCGCCGGTTACGAACTCGGGTGGATATAGCGAGACGGGAAGTTGGGCCGACTATGATAATGATGGTTGGCTCGATTTGTTTGTGACCAACAGTTCGGGGAACAACCATCACAATTGGCTGTACAACTCGAACGGCGCGGTGGGTTTACGTTGGTGACTACTCCACCCTTCTCGGTTGACGGAGACGATTCGCGCTCGGCGGATTGGTGTGACCTTGACGGCGATGGATGGATGGATTTGTTTGTGGCGAACGAGAACAATGACAATGACGCGCTGTATCACAATTTCGATGGCACATTTACACGGCAAACGGGCGTCGCACCCGGAATTGACGGTGTGAATAATTTTACGAGCAGTTGGGGCGACATCGACAATGACGCTGACTTTGACTTATTCGTCGGATCCTACAACAGTCCAAGTCTGCTTTATCGAAACATCGATCAAGAGCTTGTGCCGATGACTGGCTCGCCCGTCAGTACAGACAATCAGCAAGCGGTCGGCAGCGCGTTTGGAGATTACGACAACGACGGCGATTTGGATTTGCTTGTGACGAACGGATTCGCCGCGAACGGGAATATTTATCGTCACAACTATCTCTACGATAATGACGGCACGGGGAATTTTACGCGGGCAACCTCTGAACCGATACAGGCTGACAGCGGATGGGGTTTTGGATGCGCATTCGGTGATATTGACGGTGATCAGGATTTGGATTTGTGCATCGCGCGATCGCGGAATGCTGATGAAGACAATTTGCTTTATCGGAATACACAGACGCAGAATAACGGGGTTGTGTTTAGATTGCGTGGAACCAACTCCAATAGGAGTGGTCTTGGAATGCGGGTTGAAATCTGGTATTACATTGACAATGTCATGTACCGACAGATACGTCAGTTGAGCGGGCAATCCGGTTATTGCGGACAGACGCTTGATGTACATTTTGGGATTGGCGCGGCAACGTTGGTGGATTCAGTCTTTGTGTCATGGTCAACTGGAAATGTCGGAGGATACGGTTTTAGATTGCCTGTAAATACGACGTACACGCTGATTGAGAATGGTGGATTTGTACAGGCTGAAGAACAAGCGATACCCGTCGTAGATCAGCAAGTGCTCGTCAAGAGTTATCCGAATCCGTTCAACTCGAATGTTACGCTTGAAACTGCGCTACCTACTCGCGGGCTGACAAAGGTTGAAATATTTAACACGCTTGGGCAGCGTGTGGCAACTTTGCATGAAGGTATTGCTGGGCCGGGAATGCTTGCGCTCAAATGGCAGCCTTCCGGACTTGCATCGGGAATGTATTTGGTGACGGCGACGCAGGGGCAACTTTCGGACACGCAGAGTGTTCAATTTATCAAATAGTGGTTCTTAAATGATACGACATGTCATCATGCTCAAACTGCATGAGTTTGCAGATGGCTGTGACAAACAGACCAATGCCGTGCGTGTGAAGAAGTTGATGGAAGCTATGCGCGGCAACGTCAACGGTTTACGCACGCTTGAGGTGGGTATCAATCAACTGCCGGATGCCCAAGCCTTTGACGTTGTGTTGATTACCACGCTTGAGAGTTGGGAAGCGCTTGAGGCTTACCGCGTGCATCCGTTGCATTTGGATGTGGTTGAGTTGCTCAAGAAGGTGCGGAGTGAGCGAGTTGTGGTTGATTGGGAGGTGAATGAATGAGTGTGCGCGTGCTCGTCATGGGCGCAACCGGCGCGGTGGGCGCTGAGTTGGTTCGACAATGTGTCAAGGATGAACGCATTGAGAGCGTCGTTGCGTTGTCGCGCAGACCGTTGAAGGACTCGCACAGTAAGCTCAAGGTTATCGTGCGCGAAGATTTTTTGAACTATTCTGACCTTGCCGAAGAGTTGAGCGAGATTGACGTTTGTTGCTGCGCGCTGGGAGTTTCGCAAGTGCAGGTTCCGGATCCTAAGCAGTACACGCTTATCACTTTGGATTACGTTGTTGCTGCGGCGAAAGCGTTGAAGTCTGCAAATTCTGATGTGCGATTTTGTTTTGTGAGTGGAATGGGTGCAGATGAAAGCGAGAAGAGTAGCGTACTTTGGCGAAAGGTGAAAGGTCAAGCGGAGAATAGATTGCGAGAGATTTTCGGGAATCAGCTTTGTATTTTTCGACCGGCATATATTCATCCGATTCACCCGCGTGAAAAGCAAATGTGGCACGAGTATTTTTGGAAGCCGTTTTTTGGTTTGAAGCGATTTATGCCGCAATTTGTGACGGATACGGTTGAAGTTTCTAAGGCGATGATCAATGTGTCATTCGCGGATGAGATGCCGAAGATGGTGCATAATGCGGAATTGCGGACTTTGGCGGGGAAACTTTGAGAATCGGTAAATCGTTAGTATATTGTATGGCTCTTGGGGACGCCCAGGTTTCGACGGGATGTATGGATGGCGTTGGGAGCAGGCGGAGGCTGGGGTGCCCTCCTTAATCAGGACTCCAAAATCTAAGTGCCAATAACACTTACGCAATGGCTGCCTAACTAAAAAGTACGGCACCTGTCGCCCCCGGGAACTGTCTTGCGATACCGGGCCCGATATCAAATTATAGCAGGACTGGCCCGCGGACTGCCACGCAAGCGGGTGAGATTTAGTGGCTGGCTCCCGATAGTTTTGGGGTTGGTACGCCCCGGGAGTGAGAAACCAACCAACTCATAAGCCTGTAGCGCCCGGTGTGGTCCGCTTCTCGGACGCGGGTTCGATTCCCGCCGTCTCCACAAAAAAGCCCCTTGTTAAGCTATGATAATCATAGTCTTGACAAGGGGCTATTTTTTATTAGATTGTATTGTCAGTAAAGCTGTTTGAACAAATTTAGGTAGAATCGTAAGCAACTTCCCTACTCAAAATCCCATGGCTCTCAAAAAATCTGAACTTTACGCCTCCATTTGGAAAAGCTGCGACGAACTGCGCGGCGGCATGGACGCTTCTCAATACAAGGACTATGTACTGGTCCTGCTGTTCGTTAAATATGTGTCCGACAAAAGTGACCCGCTGATTGAGGTGCCCAAGGGAGGAAGCTTTGCCGACATGGTGAAGCTGATCGGGGACAAGAAATCGGCGACAAGATGAACAAGATTATTAAGAAGCTTGCCGAAGCGAATAGTCTTGTCGGTGTGATAGATCTTGCCGACTTCAACAAGGAAGAGCATCTTGGCCGTGGCAAGGAGATGGTGGACAGACTCTCGAAGCTTGTGTCCATTTTTCAGGGGCTGGATTTCAGCCGCAACCGGGCTGAAGGGGATGACCTGCTTGGGGATGCCTATGAATACCTGATGCGCAACTTTGCCACGGAGTCAGGCAAGAGCAAAGGGCAGTTTTACACTCCTGCTGAAGTATCGCGGATTATGGCGCAGGTAATTGGAGTCGGCACCGCCAAGAGCGCATCACAGACGATTTACGATCCGACTTGTGGCTCGGGTTCTTTGCTCCTCAAGGCCCATGACGAGGCGAAAAGCTTGACGGGCAAAGACCTCTCGATCTACGGTCAGGAAATGGACAACGCGACGGCTGGCTTGGCGAAAATGAACATGATTCTGCACGGTTGTACTACGGCTGAAGTCTGGCAGGACAATTCGCTCTGCACCGTACTTCAAAGACAAGGGCGAACTAAAGAAGAATGACTTTGTGGTTGCCAATCCTCCGTTCTCGACAAAGGCGTGGAGCAGCGGCGTGGACCCGCTGCACGACGTGTTCAAGCGATTCGAGTACGGTATTCCACCAGCCAAGAATGGTGACTATGCGTTTCTATTGCACATTCTGGCATCGCTGAAGAGCACGGGCAAGGGCGCGGTGATTTTGCCGCATGGTGTGCTGTTTCGCGGGAATGCTGAGGCGGATATTCGCAAGCGCGTCGTGAAGCAGGGTTTTATTAAGGGAATTATCGGGTTGCCGGCCAATCTGTTTTATGGTACAGGGATTCCGGCCTGTATCATCGTGTTGGACAAGGAGAATGCGGGATCCCGAAAGGGGATATTCATGATTGACGCGAGCAAGGGATTCATGAAGGATGGGCCGAAGAACCGTTTGCGCGCGCAGGATATTCACCGGATCGTGGACACGTTCACGAATCAGATTGAGATTCCCAAGTATGCGCGCATGGTGCCGCTGGCGGAGATCAGCGACCCGAAGAACGACTACAACCTCAACCTCCCGCGCTACATTGACAGCACCGAGCCTGAAGACTTGCAGGACATCGAAGGGCATTTGAAGGGCGGGATTCCGAATCGCGACGTGGAGGATTTGGAGCGCTATTGGAACGTGTTTCCCAGTGTTAAGGCTGAGTTGTTTGCTCCGTCAAAGCGCGTGAACTATTGTGAACTAAAGATGCTGACGAGTGATGTGAAGGCGAAGATTTTTGCACATTCTGAGTTCACGACCTACAACAAGACGATTACCAAGCTGTTCGAGAAATGGCGGGAGACGCATCGGCCACGTTTGGAAGGGTTGAAAGTCGGCAGTAACCCCAAGAAGCTGATCGGCGAACTTGCGGAAGACTTGCTTACGACATTCAAGAAGGCGAAACTGCTCGATGCCTATGATGTCTATCAGCACTTATTGGACTATTGGGAGACCACGATGCAGGACGACGTGTATCTCATTGTGCAGGAGGGTTGGAAGGCTGTGCTGGAAGACAAGCCCAATACCGATTTGATTCCGCAGAGTCTGGTGATTGCGCGATTCTTTGCCAAAGAAGCCGCTTTGATTAAGAAGCAGGAGCAGGATGCGGAAGCGGTGACGCGCGAACTTGAAGAGCTTGCCGAAGAGCACGGTGGTGAGGACGGGCTTTTGAGTTCTGCCAAAAATGACAAGGACAAGCTGACCAAGGCGAGTGTGAAGGCGCGGCTCTCAGAAATTGAAGATGACAAAGAATCAGAAGAAGAGCGTGACTTACTGAATAGCTATCTTGATTTGATTGAATTGGAATCCGCCGCGCGGAAAACGGTGAAGGACGCGCAGAAGAAGCTTGATTTGCTGGTGATTGCCAAATACGGCAAGCTGACGGTGGCAGAAGTGAAGATGCTGGTGATTGAAGACAAGTGGTTCGCGCGGCTGGCGGCTGATGTGCAGAGTGAATTAGATCGCGTGTCGCAAGCGCTGACCGGGCGGATCAAGCAATTGGCGGAGCGCTATGCCACACCGTTGCCGAAACTTAGTGTTGAAGTTACGGACTTGACAACGCGTGTCAACCAACACCTCAAGAAAATGGGCTCACATGGAAGTGAAAAAGGGCTACAAGCTCACTGGAGGTGGGGGGTGATTCCGGAAGATTGGGTATTGACACCAATAAGATCGTTATCTGCGTTTGTGACTAAGGGTTCGACGCCTACGACTTATGGCTATCGATGGGAAAGAGAGGGCGTTGTCTTCCTTAGAAGCGAATGCGTATCAGAGCATGGGCTCGACCTATCACAGTCCATGCATATTTCAGAGGCCGCACACAAAATGCTGTCACGCAGTGAAACTGTGCCAGGTGATGTCCTCATGACAATTACTGGGAATGTAGGTCGCGTTATCGTTGTGCCCGAGAGTATTTCAAGGGCAAACATGAACCAGCACATAGCTCGGATTAGAGTAAATCAACAATTTATAGATCGTGAATATGTCTATCATTGCTTGTCGCAGAGAAATTTTCGCAGGTATTTCGAGACAATTGTAACCGGTCAAGCCTACCCGCAGATCAGCCTTGTTCAAGTCCGCGAAGCACGAATTCCTCATCCACCTCCTCTCCCGAGCAACGCGCCATCGCGGAGGCATTGTCGGAAGTGGATGGGTTGTTGGTGAAGCAGGAGCAGTTGTTGGCCAAGAAGCGCGACATCAAGCAGGGCGCGATGATTACCGGGGTTTAGTGGGGATTGGGAGGTGAAGAAGTTGGGGGAGGTGGTCTCCATCACAAAAGGCCAACTGATTACAGAAAGTGATGCAGTTCCCGGTGACATTCCAGTAATAGGAGGAGGCACAAAGCCTTCGTATTATCACAATAGACCAAACAGGGTTGGGAAGACGATTACAATTAGCGCATCGGGTGCTAATGCAGGGTTTGTGGCATTTCATGATACGCCAATCTTCGCTTCGGATTGTTCGACGATTTCAGAGCAACCGTCCTATAGCACAGAGTTTATCTATGCGCAGTTGTTACACAAGCAAGCTCTGATTTTCAAATCACAGACTGGCGGTGCGCAACCTCACGTTCACGCGAATGACCTAAATCCGCTTGAAATCGGTTGCCCTCCTCTCCCCGAGCAAACCGCCATCGCCGAAGTCCTATCCGACATGGATGCAGAGCTTGCGATATTGGAAAAGCAGAGAGAGAAGACGAAGGAATTGAAGCAGGGGATGATGCAAGAACTCTTGACGGGAAGGATTCGGCTGGTATGAGCTTGCGGGTGTTTATCAGCAGTGTGCAAACGGAATTCAAAGCGGAGCGGATTGCATTGCGGGATTATTTGCAGGGGGATGCGCTGCAATCTGTTCCGGCCAATCCGGTTCTTGCCCGTCCCCTTTATCAGTCCGGCTACATTGAAATGATGGGAACGGGGGACCAAGGACATCGTGGAAAAGTATCGGGAATTGCATTTGAAGGCACCGCAATTTAAGGTAAATACTGGATTTACAATTGTATTGCCCCGTCCGGCCCTTGAAGTTACCCATGAAGACACCCCCCAAGATACCCCCAAGTCGCCCTCAAGATACCCCCCAAGTCGCTCTCGAAATAGAACGGTTGGTGATGGCCCTACAGGGGGAAATGGAAAGAACCAAACTACAAGCGGCGCTGAAGCTAAGTGATAGGCATAACTTCCGTGAACTCTACCTCCTTCCGGCTATCGCTGAGGGCTACGTGGAAATGACAATTCCAGATAGGCCACAGAGCAAGAGCCAGAAGTATCGCCTTACCGCCAAAGGGAAAGCCCTACAAGCCAAATTGAGCAAGCCATGAGCAGAGTCGGACAAATAGAAAAACGGACGCAGCAGCGTATAATCAAGCTGTTCAGCAAGTCGCTGGGCTATGAATATCTCGGCGACTGGACGGACCGTGACAACTCCAATATAGAGCCGCAGTTGTTAACTCCGTGGCTCAAACGGCAGGGGTACGATGACGCGCTCATTAGCAAAGCGTTGTACCAGCTCGACAAAGCGGCCAATGACCGGAGCAAGACTCTCTATGACCGCAATAAAGAGGTGTACCAGCTCTTAAGGTACGGCGTCAAAGTTCAACCGGAGCTTGGCGAGAACACCAAGACTGTCAAGCTGATTGACTGGAAAAACCCGCAGAACAACGACTTTGCCATTGCCGAGGAAGTCACCGTTGCGGCGGCAGACGTGCGGGCGTATGGCAAACGTCCTGACCTTGTGCTCTACGTGAATGGGATTGCGTTGGGTATTCTTGAACTGAAGCGCTCGACCGTGTCCGTGGCGGAAGGGATTCGCCAGAATCTTGACAATCAGAATATCAGATTCATCGAGCCGTTTTTCTCGACGATACAGATCGTCATGGCGGGTAATGATACCGAGGGTCTGTGCTATGGCGTTATTAAAACTCTCGGAGAAGTATTATCTGAAGTGGAAGGAGACAAGTTCGATTGAGAACGAACTTGACCGTGCGTTGACTCAGGTATGCTCAAAGGAACGTCTGCTCGAACTCATTCACAACTTCATCGTCTTCGACAAAGGCACAAAGAAGATTGCCCGACACAATCAGTACTTTGGCGTCAAGGCGGCACAAGATGCCGTGAAGCGACGCGAGGGCGGCATCATCTGGCATACTCAGGGTTCGGGGAAGAGCCTGACGATGATCTGGCTGGCCAAGTGGATTCGGGAGAATCAAAAGAACTCGCGAGTATTGCTGATTACGGATCGCACGGAGCTGGACGAACAGATAGAAGATGACTTCAATGGCGTTGACGAGCACATCTATCGTACAAGGAGCGGTGAGGACCTGATCAACACGCTAAATACCACGAAGGAGTGGTTGATTTGCCCTCTCATCCATAAGTTCGGGCGGAGGGAGGAGGGCAATGTTGAGGATTTCGTCGCTGAATTGCAAAAAGCTCTTCCCAAGGACTTTAGAGCCAAGGGTGACTTGTACGTCTTCGTGGATGAATGTCACCGGACGCAATCCGGCGAGTTGCATAAGGCGATGAAGGCCATTTTGCCGGATGCGATGTTTATCGGCTTCACGGGAACTCCTTTGCTCAAAGCTGACAAAGCGCGCAGCATTGAGGTCTTTGGCCCGTATATTCATACGTATCGGTTTGACGAGGCCGTTCGGGACGGTGTCGTCGTTGACTTACGATATGAAGCGCGTAAAATCGACCAGACCATAACATCGCCCGAAAAGATTGACCAGTGGTTTGAGGTGAAGACACGCGGTTTGACGAATTTGGCTAAAGCTCAACTCAAGCAACGCTGGGGTACAATGAAACGCGTACTCTCAAGCCAATCGCGGCTTGAGAAGATTGCGGCAGATATTTTGATGGACATGGAGACAAGGCCTCGTCTGATGGACGGACACGGAAACGCTATGCTTGTGTCGGGGAGCATTCACTCGGCATGTAAGTACTACGAGCTGTTCAGCAAGACAGACCTGAAGGGGAAATGCGCCGTTGTCACGTCCTATGCGCCAACTGCGGCAAGCATAAAGGGCGAAGAGTCGGGAGAAGGAGACACGGAGAAGCTTGAGCAATATGAAATCTACGGGCAGATGCTTGCAGATTGGTTTAATCTTCCGAAATATCAAGCCATCACTAAGACTGAACAGTTTGAAGACGAGGCCAAGAAGATGTTCGTCGAAGAACCCGGCCAGATGAAACTCCTGATCGTTGTGGACAAACTGCTGACGGGTTTTGACGCTCCTCCGGCGACCTATCTCTATATTGACAAAAAGATGCAGGACCACGGCTTGTTTCAGGCAATTTGTCGTGTGAACCGACTTGACGGAGACGACGACGAATACGGCAAGAAATACGGCTATATTGTGGACTATGAGGACTTGTTCCAGAGTCTCGAAGGTGCGGTCAAGGATTACACTTCAGGCGCACTGGACAAGTTTGACAAAGAGGATGTGGTTGGGCTGTTAAAGGATCGTATTGAGAAAGCTAAAGAAGATTTGGACAACGCATTCGAGGCAATTCGAGCCTTATGCGAGCCCGTTAGGCAGCCGCGCAACACAATAGACTACATCAGATACTTTTGCGCTGTGGACTCTGGCAATCCAGATCAGCTAAAAGACAATGAAACCAACAGGCTTGCCCTCTACAAGATGACTGCTACGCTGTTGCGCACCTTCGCCAATATTGCCAACGAGCTTGAAGAAGCGGGGTTTAGTCCCGACCAGATTGTACGCATCACAGCGGAAGTGAAGCAT
Organism: bacterium; assembly: GCA_016721565.1. Taxonomy (GTDB): domain Bacteria; phylum Electryoneota; class RPQS01; order RPQS01; family RPQS01; genus JABWCQ01. The sequence goes on from JADKHW010000005.1 coordinate 15,997, forward strand.
TACGAAAGCGTCCGAACCGAGATCAAACGCGCCAGCGGTGACGAGATAGACTTGAAGCAATTTGAGCCTGCAATGCGATATCTGCTCGATGCGTACATTCGAGCCGAGGACAGCCAAGCTATTTCGCAGTTCGAAGACCTCTCGCTCATCGAGTTGATTGTGCAACGGGGACCTGAAGGCGTTCGAGCGCTGCCTACAGGAATTCGCGAAAGCAAGGAAGCTGTTGCTGAAGCAATCGAGAACAACGTCCGCAAGCTCATCATAGATGAGTCACCAATCAACCCGAAGTATTACGAGAACATGTCAGAACTCTTGGATGCACTGATTAAACAGCGCAGAAAAGAGGCAATTGACTATGAGAATTACTTAGCAAAGATTTCAGATTTGGCGCGGAAGGTTAAGAATCCAGGTGAATCGTCAGGTTATCCTGCATCACTAAATTCTCAAGCCAAGAGAAATCTTTACGACAACTTGGGCAAGGATGAAGGAAAAGCAAATGATCTCGATGCTGTCATACAAGCAAATCGCCAGGATGAGTGGAGAGGGAACCCGTTCAAGGTTAAAAGGTTAAAGCTTGCGGTCAAGGAGGTGCTGGGCGACGATGAGGCGCTTAACGCCAAGATTCTCGAATTGGTGATGAATCAACATGAGTACTAATTCACACCAAATTATGGTCGGTGGACTATCCATTGAGGTTGTTCGGAAGGATATCAAGAACCTTCATCTTGGCGTATATCCGCCGCATGGACGTGTACGAGTGGCCGTTCCGATGATCATGAAAGACGAAGCGGTTCGTGTGGCGATTGCGCGAAAACTGGGTTGGATAAAGAAACAGAAGGCGAAGTTCGAGAATCAGCCGCGTCAGTCACCGCGTGAATATGTCTCAGGGGAGAGTCATTATTTTCTTGGACAACGCTACCGACTTCGAGTCTTGAAACAGGCAGGATTTGAGGGGGTGACTCTCAATGGCAAATTTTCGATTGAGTTGTTTGTACATCCAGACGCTGATACTGCTCACAAAGAGCATTTGATGCACAAGTGGTATCGCGCGGAACTCAACGCAATGATACCCGATCTGCTCGATGTCTGGCAGCGACGACTTAAGGTCGAAGTCAAAGAGTGGGGGGTCCGAAAGATGAAAACCAAATGGGGAAGCTGCAATACGCAAGCGCATCGCGTATGGTTCAATCTCGAACTGGCGAAAAAACCCCCGCAGTGCCTTGAATACATCGTGGCACACGAATTGACACACCTGATCGAGCGCAAGCACAACGAGCGCTTTGTCGCCGTCATGGAGAAGCATATACCCCACTGGCGCAATGTTCGAGATGAATTGAATGCTTCTGTTCTGGGGGGGCTGGTGAATGGGAGTCGCCTACTGTAAGTGTTTAGAATCTGCGTTCTATATTTGAGGTACTCAACGGTGTGGACTGTACCCCTCAGGCTGGACAGTTAGGTGTTAGAGTTCGTAGCCACACAAAAGAGGGTTTACCAACTACGGTAAACCCTCTTTTTCGCATGGTGTCGCTCACGCTTGATATCTACCGAGTCGATCTTGTCAATCGTTGTAAGCGACAATCTTATAGCACCCTTTGTACTCAACTATGACATTCAGCAATCGCCATTCTTCGGGGTCGGCACCTCTATCTGATACGGTTATGCGAAAGGCGCGAAGGACCTTAATGTTTGGATACGTTCGCACTTCCTGCGGTGGTGTCACCTTGACGATCTTGAGTTGGTGGTTCCCAAAATCATCGATATAGCGCCGTGAGGCCTTTTCAACATCGCGCTTCACCCAGCCCCAAGCTTTTTCTACAGGCATGCTACGCACCTCAGCCTCGGGCAGGTTTGCCCACAAGACATCGCGGTACTCCTGTTCGGACAGGCAGAACGATTGTAATCGCTCCAAACTCGAGTCTTGAATAGCTTCGACAACGCCTTCAGCCAGCGCTTCAAGCGAGGGAAACATATTGGACAACGGAGCGGGTTCGGATGGCCCTTTGGCCTTACAACCGCCGAGAACTAATAGGGCGGTGACAAGAGTAGGAAGGATGTATTGATTCATTGCAGCGGTTAAGTTACAAAAAGCGGCGGACTCGTGCAAGCACGAGTCCGCCGCAACTGTCTTATAGCCTTGTCAAACGTAGTTTAGCGTGACCAGCCGGTGTGCCAGTTGTCATTCGGGCCACTGAAGGCACCGAGGTAGCCAGCGTACGGAAGGTTGTAACCAGCAAGCGTGGCAGCCGACGCGGCGTTCTGACGCATTCAACGCAGGCGATCCGACATTCGGACGAGCGTCATAGGCCGTTGGGTTCACTTAGCATCGGATCGGCGATCACCGTTGTCGCGTTTGTGCCGACGAAGCCTGTGCCGCGGAAGTTGCTGATGTTCTGCGTCCAACCCGTCGGGGCGGCGAGAATGTGGCCGTTCAGCGTCATGCCGCCGGCAGGAACACCAAGCGTATTGTCCCATTCAGCATCTTCGCAGCGGAAGTGTCCGTCGCCAATGCCCGCGCCGGTTGAGGCATCGATAACTTCGGTCGCGGCAGCGCCGTTATCCCAGAAGAGGCTGTTGTCAATGCGCGTCAAGCCGCCAGCACCTGCGGTAGCAGTGGCGCTGTTGTCCATATCAATACCACCGGCACCGCCGAGGGTGAAGATGAAGTTAAACCAGCTAAACATCGTACCACGGCGCGGGTTCACAAGATCGGTGGCCACTGCCGGGCTACCTTGATGACCGACAAGCGTGAAGTTTGACAACCAGCCATTTGCACGCGGCAGAGCATTGTTGTCTGCTTCGAGGTTGTCGACCTCAATGGCCTTGTCCGAGAACTGACCACGCGTGTAAACAACCACGTTCCAAGCGCGTCCGACCCAACCATCGGTCCAGTCGAATCCGTCATCGCCGGTGTTCTGGATGACAACGTGGTGAATGCTATTCGTGCCGCCGAAGAACTCAACGCCGTCATCCTGTCCACCGAAAGACTGGAAGTGGTGGTAGTCCGTGCCGCTGCCAACTGCTTGGAAGCAGACCGAATTTAACTCGTTGACAGGGTGAAGCGATAACCGCCGTATTCAAGACGGAAGTACTGCGCAGTACCGCTGCTCTGGTTGTTTTGAGCATCAACGAGGGCATTACCAAATGGACCCGTGTTACCTTCGCCAACAGCCGCGGCCACGATTGTTCTGAGCGTCACCAGAGATAATCAAGCCACCCCAATCACCATCGCGGCGTACCAGTCAAACGGCCAGAAGTGAAGACCACCGGCTTATACTTGTGCCATTCACGTTCATAACGCCGTTCGGGTTCACGCCATCGGTGGCTTCAACTTCGAGGAACGTCAGAACATTGACTGGTCTCGGCGATAGAGGAAGAGCCATTAATTGTTGTGCCTTCTTCAATGTTCAAGGTTGTGCCAGCAACAACCGACGTAGGACCAGTCAACTCGTAAACTTGGTCATTTGTCAAGTTGCCGGAAATCGTGAGCGGAAGCAATGTGCGTGTAAACACAGGCCACGTGTAGCTCCAATTCAACACGCCGCCATTCGTAATTGCAGCGGTGCTTGTAGCTACAGGGCGATTCACCTTGTAAACGCAAACATCGTAGGTGCCGACGGGCAGTGCTTCAATAAGGTAGTTGCCATTAACATCGGTATATGCAAGGCCGAAGACGCTCAGGTTGCCTTGCAATGATGCGTAAACCAAAACGCCGGCTGCCGCCGTATTGCTCGTGTCGTTAATAGTGCCCGTCAGATCGCCCGCAGGGACGACTGCGGTGACGACGTAATAGAACTGGTTGCCTGCACCAGTATTGTCAGTATAGGTGAGCACGTTGGTTGTGGCGAACGGGAACAGCATGTTCACATCAGTGATTTCTGCGGTTTCCTTTATACACGTTGTACTCCGTAGCTCCGGCAACCGCTTGCCAGCGAAGCACCACATCCGTTCCCGATACCGCAACTGTCAGGTCAGCTGGCGGATTCAGCGCGAACGCCGCCGTGCTCATTACCATCGCAGCCAGAATAGCCAAAATGCGACGAATTCTCATTTCATTGCTCCTCATTTGGTTCATGAATCCTTCAAGGGGTCACTATAATTCAATGTCAAAACACATGTCATTTCAGACGGCCATAAGATAACCCCGGAGGTTTTCCGGGGTGAACTATCAGATTTTGTGAGGAGCGAGGCGGTAAACTATATCGGTAGGTTACACCAAACGAGTAGCTTTGTCCAACCTTATATGAATTCTGCACTTTATCGCCGGTTAGGAACTCTACCTTTGAATCAAGCAAATTTTTGCTTGAAGTTTTCATGACCAATGTCCTCCCAAGGACTGATTCACCGCAAAATCAAACGGTCAAAAGGCTGTTCGTAAGTATCAGGATTGCCGTAGCCGCCCACCTGTGAGATGCGTTCGCCAAACGTGTTGAACAGTAATCTCATGTTCGTGCCCCACAACGGTTGATCAAAAGCCAGTGTCGTGTTCACGTAGTCGGATTGTCCCATCGAGCGCGATCTGTGCTGGTCAGGATGCCCGCCGATGTTTGCCGGATCGTAGGCCGGCTGATTCAAATCAACCGTAGAAGAAACGAGTGTCAAGTTGCCTTGAATGGAGAAGAATCGCGTCCAAGCGCCTACGCGAGTGGCCGCAAATTCAAGCGACTTCCTGAATTCAAATTCAACACCAAGGTTGTTGGCGTCAACCAGATTGTCAGGATACAATGACGTCGTTGAACCGGTAGCAGAACCAGATGCGTAGATCCATTCAATTGGATCCTTGATTGTTGTAGAACAGTCCACACTGACGTTTTCGCCAATGGAAGGATAGAGTTCCGCGGAGGTCGACATTCAATATCTTTGTGTAGTCAACTTCCGGGTTTCCGATCTTCTCTGTACCCTCGTAGTAGTCGCTGTCAGTGGTGGGCACAAGTTCTGCATAATCCGGATTGACGACGGTCTTTACACAGCAAACCTGAAGCTGGTCTTCTCGTTATATAGATATGTCAAGTTGAGCGAGGCAGCACATCCGTATGTGACGGTCCGCCTTCCACAAATGAATTCGGATCGCCCGGAAGGTTGGTCTTAAAATGCTGATCGGCGGACTCGATTCTTGCACCTAAGATCGCGCCACTTTTTGTTCAGCATCAAGTCCCATTGCTAGGCGGCGCCTACCTTCCATATCGGCATTGTAGGAATCAAGATTGATCGCAAGTTCCTGCAAAGCCCAATGAGCGAGAATATTGTCTTCATTAAAGAGCACTTCCGCCGGCAGCGATCGATCAATTGCATCAGCGCCAATCGTGTCTGACGACTGCATATAGAACTTGCGTGTCGGGAACTCGCGGTCAAGGTTGCGCACCAATCCGCCAAACTTGATCTTTGACTGATCATCTTTATTGCGCAACGGCATCGTCCAATCAAGGTTACCCTCAACCACATTGTCCTTCATTTCCGCAAACCTGCGGAAGCCGCTTGAATTTGAATTCAGGAAGCTATATCTGCCGTCACCGAAATCGGCATAATAGACGTCGCGGCGATCCGGCTGGCTGTACGATCCCTTTGAAAAGGTCACGCCCCAGTCGAGTCTACTGTTACGTAGCGCTGGAAGCTGATGCTCGCCTTTGGGTTGAAATGTCGCGAGCGAGCGTTCCGTCCAGGTCAATCGTGTTGCACGAACGAGAAAGTTACTCTCGAGAATTCCCGAGAACTGCTTCACTTCGTCGTCGCCGCTACCTGTGTACATTGACTTAATGCTGAACTTATGATTTGGCGATGCCTTGTAGTTCAGGTCAACGATTCCGCCAAGCGCGCCTGTGCGTGTTGATTTCTTAATGAAGACACTGTCTGTAACTTCAACTGTGCCGTCCTCAAGAAAATTGTAGATGAATTCTTGCTCGTCGCGGCTTGCATAGCTTGTCGCCTGGGTCAATGTCGCAAGGTAGCCGAAGGGACGACCAAACAATTGTGACTGATTACCGAACGCAATTGAACGGCTACCGTTAAGCGGTGCGCTGATTTGGCGAGCCTCCCAGATGTTCTCAAATGACGTCGCCAGCGTCCTGCTTGTCGAGCCAACAGGCGGGTTCGACATTTCATCCGGCAATTCCCTTGTCCCATCATCCCAGCCGAGCCAGTCGGTGTTTCCACCCTTGTAGGTGCTAAAATCCTTGAACGTCGTCTGATCGTTGTAGTCAACCGTCTGGCTTACTGAGAAGGTCAATTTCTCGGGAAAGTCTTTTGTCGTCAACTGCACCGAACCACCGGCGAAATCACCGGGCATGTCGGGTGTAAACGTCTTCGAGACGACGATATTATTTAGAAGATTTGCCGGAATAATATCAAACGGAACTACGCGCTTGAGCGGTTCCGGACTTGCAAGCGAAGAACCGTTCAGGCGCGTGTTGTTATAACGCTCACCCATGCCGCGCACATAGACATACTTGTCACCAACGACGGAAATGCCCGTTACGCGCTTGACCGCGTCTGCAGCGTCCGAATCCGGCGACTTTTTAATCTGTTCAGCAGAGATACCGTTTGAAACTGACGATGAACGTCGTTGCATCTGCAAAATAGAGGCTTCAGTGTTGTCAATTCGGCGTGCTTCAATCACGACTTCCTTCGTCTGAATCGCCTCAGTGGACATCTTCAGATTGAGAGTGGTCACTTTGTCCGAGGCCACCGCAACTTCCGTTACGGTTAGCCTAGCGTAACCGATGTAGTTCGCGATTAAAATGTAGCTGTTCGGTGCGACATTGCGGATAGTAAAGTTACCGTCAAGGTCCGTTGCCGCGCCTTGCTGTGTGCCGTCCAGCATCACCGACACACCTATCATCGCTTCGCCTGTCTCCGAGTCAACTATGATTCCCTGAACTGAGCCGGGCTTTACTGCTTGTTCCTGTGCCCAAATTGTTTCACTGATACCAAGTGCCGAGAAAAATGCAATCCAAAAAACTACTCTAATTACCGCCGAACGGCGAATCAAGCTCGTCAGAAAAATGTGCACAGAACAGTTCCTGCTAATTGCGAGTGAAGTTAATGAAGACGTCGCGGCCCGTCAAAGCATCACCGCGATGCAGCACAATCCGTTCGAAGTTGCTGCCTCCAGGGAGATCCCAGAAGCCAAAGCGGTCGCCTTGCGAAAAAATACCGTTTAGATCGTTGTCCATGATCAAGCCGAAACGGGCAGTCAATGAATCCGCTTCCGTTAAGCTGAAAGAAATCGAGTATGCGACTGAATCACCGTTCATTGTTGTGGCTTCCCACTCAGGAGTCAGGAAACGGATTGGATTGGGAAGGCCCGTTGCCAGCGTATCCATGAAAAACACAAGGTTGTTTACCGATAAGCCTGCGCGCACATATCCAAGTCCCGAAATGCTAATCGTTGTTTGTGGTGCGCGTGGAGCTGTTTACGTAGTTTGCCCAAATAGGCGAGGCTTGCGAAAGACCAAGATCAGCATAGGCATCGCCAATTGTTGAATCAAGGTCTGTCTGCGTCGGGAAGTAGAAGCAAAGCCCCATGTGTCCGTTGCCCTCTTCAGAGCCGTACGACGTGACACGCGCAGAACGTGCTGCACTCACTAAATTTTGTGCGGAAGTGACAAGCGCTGCGTACTGTTCATCTTGAAAACTTGGTGACTCCTCAATGAGGTCGGCGTATTCTTGGATGTCCACGTTGATGCCGTTGTGCAATTCGCTCTGCATCAGTTCGTCACGCAACGTTAGCAGAGCCGGAGCCTGAGTTGCGCTGGCCTCAAGCCAGTTTGAGCTGAATGTGTGTCAAATGCGGCTGCTACATCGTTCATGGTGTTTGTGTTCCACAGGGTCGTGAAAAAGACCGCTTCTGACGTGTCCTGTGCCAAGCGTTCCGCGTCAATCATATAGGCGGCAAGTTCATCACGGTTCAGCTCTGGCTGAGATTGCAAATCGCGGTACCATTCAGCAATAATTTTGTGATGCGGCTGTTCAACATTGAATGTTGAGGTAAGTACCAAGTCGGCTGTATTCCGCAACTCATAGACATTTTCAATCGTGCCCATGTTGCGCGCGTAGAGCGCCAGAATATCAAACTTGCCGCCCGGCAGCAAATAGGATACGCTCTCGATCTCTTCGCGTAGCTTGTCAATCAGCATACCCAGTTCATTGTTATAGTCGCCCATCATGCCCTGCCAGCCATGTCCGTCGCCCGCAAGGCAAAGCACATAGTGGTCAGCGTGCATTTGCGACAACGACGTCTCAAGAAACATGCGCAAAGTCTGTGGATCGCCTGTGCTCACAGAGCCAAGATTTGCGACTAATTCCGAATTTAACAAACCTACTGGTTGGCGCGGACTAAACTCCACATCGTAGATTCCTACTTCACCCTGAGCTGCCGGCGTTGCCAAGCACGCTTGTGTCATCGTTTGCGGCGAGTTTAGTTCGGTTTCCATCACGCGTACGGTAGCAACTGCACGAGAAGAAGACATTGACGGTCCGGAGAGTTGATCGCCTTCGTAATTGCCGGCAGCATAGATCAAAACACCCCATGTCTGGTTGTCTGCTTCAGGTTCAATTCCTGTGCGTGTGACCCGGTCTTCTGAGCAACCAAATAAGATGGTTATTGTTAGAAAGAGCAGGATGGTAGTGGCGAGGACGAGGTTCATTTTAGAATGGGAGTTGAGTGAGGGAATGCGGTATCCACTTCACCGCGTAATTGACCCTAAGTTAACCCCATATCATTGCACTCACATGAGCAGAGTATTAGATTTGTGTTAGCCAAACTTCTAATTAATTGTTTATCTAACCGGATGCCTTACTTAACCTTGACAATGCCTCACTTTTTTGCACACATCATGGGCGCAATCCCCGGATCCCACCCTGTTCTCAGTAGCATATTAACCGACTTGCTTAGGACGATAGGGTGATCATGCACCTGACTTTTGTCGCTTGCCCTCAGCAATCATTGTTTTGATATGGGCGACTACCGTTTCCAGGGATATGGACTTAACAGCTCCCATGAAAGTTCTATGGGATCCTTTCTCTTTGATTCTGAATCTCTTAGGGGTAATTTCGCCCGGTAGACTGCCTTTCTCTTCTCGCTTCCTCAATTTTGATAACTCTTGTTAAATAATGACTTAATTTTCTGTGTTTAGGGATTCGGAGAACAAGACAAACAAGGCATTTTGATGCTATTTGCTTAAACTGATAGCTTTGGACGATCGCTATGGTATTGATTATTTAATAGATAAGGCAGACGATTGTACCAAATCGGGCACTAAGGACTACTTTTGCCCTCTAACAACTACATTACTCAAGATTTATTGCAACGAATATGGTATATTCTATACCATCACGCTGAAAGCCAAATGCCCAGATAAGTGATCGTATAGGATTATGCAAATTCTAATCGTCGACGACGAGCAAAATATTCGAAAGACTCTTGCAATCCTACTGGAGACGGAAGGGCATAGTGTCATTTCGGTAAGTAATATTCATGACGCGGCTACTGAAGTTGCACACACTTCTTTTGATCTTGCGTTTGTAGATTTACGGCTGGGTGTAGACTCGGGGATGGATCTGATTGTCAAACTGCATGCAGCTCAGCCGTGGCTAAAGATTGTCATAATTACCGCCTACGCGAGCATTGATACTGCGATTGAAGCCATGAAGCGTGGTGCGACCGATTATGTACCGAAGCCGTTCACACCTACGCAGATTCAGCTGATTTTGCAGCAGGTTGACGAGTTGCGCAAGCTCGGGCAAAAAGTTGACGCACTTCAAGCGACGCTTGATCAATTGCATCCTGAAGTTGGGCTTGCTACAACTCATGCGGGAATGCAACAAGCCCTGAATCTTGCTCGTGAAGCGGCCGCCTCCAACGTGACTGTGTTATTACGCGGCGAAAGCGGAACTGGTAAGAGCCTGATTGCGCGAATGATCGGCAAGTGGAGCGACCGCCGGGTAAGCCGTTTAATACTGTCTCGTGCCCGCGATTCCGTCGCATCTATTGGAGAGCGAGTTATTCAGGGCACAAACGGGGATCGTTTACTGGGGCAATCAAGGACTCGCCGGGTCGTGTAGCAGTGACCGAGGGCGGCACGTTATTCATGGATGAAGTGGTGACTTACCGCTTGCGTTACAGCCGAAACTCCTGCGGTTTCTTCAGGATCATGAGTACAGGCGCATCGGCGAAACGACAACGCGCAAAGCCGATGTGCCGGGTAATTGCCGCCACGAGTATAGACTTGCAAGGAAGGCGGTTCGGAAGGAACGTTTCGGCAAGAGCTGTTTTACCGCATGAATGTGTTTGAAATCACGCTTCCGCCTTTGCGCAAGCGACGGATGACATTCCCCGAATGGCAGACCACTTTCTGGGTTTTTTCGCAGCGCAAAATCACCGTAAAATAAGCCGTTTTGCCGATGACGTGATAGCAGCACTCACGAGTCACGATTGGCCGGGGAACGTGCGCGAACTGCGGAATATCACCGAACGTGCGGTTATTCTTTGTCATGGCACAACTATTTTGCTTGAGCACCTGCCGGATAAGCTAAAAGACAGCAAGCGTGGTGCAGAAATCGGTGCGATGGTGCCAATCAGTACAATTGAAGAGGCGCACATTCGCGGTGTGTTAGCCAAAGGCTAAATCGTTGGAAGATGCAGCACGAATTTTGGGGATTGATACAGCAACCTTATGGCGGCGACGCAAGAGTACGATATCTGATCAACATTTCAAATTTCAATGCGCCTGTAGAATGTCATTGATTCCTGAAACGCCTTCCCAATTGTGGGAGGCGTTTCTATAACTCTATCTTTTACAACTCCCGGCAAAGATTTGTGGCGTTGGTATAAGGTTCGCTAAAGGAGGAAACATGTTCAGTCTAAAATCAAAACTCATCTTGGGCTTTTCTGCCCTATTAGCCGTTGCAGTTATCGTTGGTGCGATTGGATCAAGCGTTGTCAATAGTTATGGACAAGCATTGACGCGAATCCTGCGCGGATTACGACAGTATTGTCTATTGCGAGGGAATGAAGAACGCTCCAAGTGACTTTCGCGATGAGGGTGCAGGATGTATCTGTGCTCGGTCAACATCTTGATAGCGCCTCGCTTGATAAGGCAAGCCAAAATTTGGACGGCAACTTGATCTTGAACGCGGGAATATCACTTTGTCGGGCGAAAAGGACTCAGTCGAGGCGGTGACCCGCCTCTGGAAACACTGCAATTGGATGCACTCCAACTTACAGGAAACTCCTTAAGCGATACAATTTGCATTGCGCGCTATCGCGAGCAGTTTCGGCCCTTGTCGGGAAGGCTTCAGCAGACCATACAGAATATTTCGGACATGAATCTGTCCAATATGATTGCAGTGGATGGCTTAGCACAGCGTCGCGCACAAGGCAAAGCAAATAACATACATTCTTATTCTGGTTGGAATCCTGTTGGCCTTGATCTTAATTCTGGTTACCGGGCGCCGTTCTGCAACCCTTGAAGTTTTAACTCAATCGATTCGAGATTCAGTCAGGCAACTTAAACCTCGTACTCAACCGAGGTTCCGCGACGAAGTCAGGCGGTTGATGGGCCTTCAATGATATGGCCGCCGGTTGCGCGTGTTGAAGCTTGGTGATCAGGCGAAACTTGCGCGTAGTCAGCAAAGTGCGCAGCTTGTTTTGGATAGCCTTCCGGATGCAGTTATCGTTATGTCTCCGGATGCAACCGTCGAGCTTGCGAATGCTGCGGCCAGGCGAATGATCGGGTCCGGCCCGGTGGAAGCATTTATGATACTTCACCCGGTGGCATCGGTCGCTACACGCTGAGGCTTCGAGCAATGCAACGGAAGACAAGGAAGCTGAACAGGTCGTTCAGGTCTTTGTTGAAGGAAAGAAATTCTTTATGCCGCGCGTGCTGCCCATCAAAGATGTTGAGGGCTTGCCGGTTGGAATTATCATCGTCTTTTTGGACGTAACCAGGCTGCGGCGAGTGTCAGAGCTTGAGAACGACCTGGTATCGACAGTTTCACATGAGCTGAAGACTCCGTTGACTTCGGTTCGTATGGCGCTGCATATGCTGTTTGACGAACGTGTCGGACAAATGAATGAAAAGCAAACGGAGTTATTGACTGCGGCGCGTGACGACGCAGAGCGACTTTTTGGCATTATAAAAGCGATCTTCTTGACGTGGCGCGCTACAAGTCAGGTAAGTCGGCGCTGGAATTGAAGCCCGTTTCTGCACATAAATTGATTGAAAAAGCAATCGCTGCGTCCCCACCGCGTTCCAGCATGCAGGGTAGAACTCAAACTCGAAACTTCCGAAGACTTGCCCGATGTACTGGCTAATGAATCCAGAATCGCTCACGTGTTCACGAATTTGCTTTCGAACGCGCTAAAATTCAGCCGCCCAGGCACGGACATAGCCCTTTCTGTGCCAGGAAACAGGAAAATATTTTGGAGATATCTGTCGCTGATCAAGGACCAGGTATCCCAAAAGATGAATGCCGCGCGTGTTTGATCGCTTTTATCGCGGAAAAAATGAGGTTTCATCTACTGGAGCCGGTCTCAGGTTGGCCATTGCGCGAAATCGTTGAAGCTCACGGCGGGACTATTCGAGTTCAAAGCGAAGCAGGCAAAGGCTCAGTTTTCAGTTTCACATTGCGTATTGCCTCCTAACAACCTAAAGGAAATTGCCTTGAAGAGAACATTAGTACTGATTATTGCATGTTGCATCTACAGTATTTCCGCGTATGCAACGCCAACGACACATATTGGGGGACCGTCAACGGATGTGCAAGGATTTGGGGTCTGGCACATCACAGCGGACTATTATTTACCGACTGAAGGAACTCCTGCGGGGACGCGGATTCCACCGGTAACGAACACCGGTTTGACCGTTGGTGTGCTTCCGTTTAAGAAAGTGAACTTGGAAGTTGGTATTGATCACAAATCCGGCCTCGGCGGGGCGGACGACAATCCTCTGTACTTCAATGCAAAGCTCGGCGTACCTGAGAGCACGCTCGCGAACGGCGCACCCGCGTTGGCAATCGGTGCTTATGACTTGGGGACGAAGAGCGATATGACCGACTACAACATTCTCTATGCGAAAGCGGCGAAGACGTTGGGGAATAGTGCAAACAATTTGGGACGTCTATCCGTGGGTTGGTTTGCCGGAAACGACAAGCTCTTGCTCGACGCCAAAGGCGAATCGGATGAATCTGGTTTGATGGCTGCTTGGGAGCGTACGATGCCCGAGATTTCGCCGAAGCTGTGGCTATGTCTGGAATACATGGGCACCGAAAGCGGCTATGGCACCATGAATATTGGTGGCGCGTGGAAGTTTGCGGACAATGTCGGTCTGTTAGTTGGATATGATGTATACAACAATAGCGACATTCCGTCTACGTTCACCGTGCAGGCAGACATTGATTTTGATTTCAAGAGGTAATCATGGTTGACATTCTGTTCGTCCTTGCCTCGATTGCATTCTTTGCCTTGATGGTCGTATTCACTAACGCCTGCGAGAAACTCTAAACATGGCTGACATCATACTTGGTGTGGTTGCCTTCGGCTTGATGATCTATCTTGTCGTCGCGATGATCCGACCGGAGAAGTTCTGAGGAACCTATGGAAATGATCGGTTGGATTCAATTAGCCCTCTTCATTGGGGTGCTGGCTCTATTGACCAAGCCCGTTGGGCTCTATCTCTATCGCGTGTTGACTCCCGAAGCGCGCGTAGGACTTGAACCGGTGTTCGGCGGACTTGAGCGGATGTTCTACAAGGTGGTCAGAGTTGACCCGAAGCGCGAACAGGATTGGAAAACCTATGCGTTCTCGATGCTGGCGTTCAGCCTCGTCGGTATGCTGCTCACATATCTGATTCTGCGATTGCAGCACCTGTTGCCGCTAAACCCGCAAGGTTTCGGGCCGTTGTCGCATCATCTGGCGTTCAATACCGCAGCGAGTTTCACGACCAATACAAATTGGCAGAGTTACGGCGGCGAAAGTACGATGTCGTATTTTTCGCAAATGGTCGGACTAACTCTACACAACTTTACTTCGGCCGCGGTTGGTATCGCGATTGCCGCAGCGCTCGTGCGCGGGATTTCCAGAGCATCGGCCAAGACCATCGGCAATTTCTGGGTTGACCTGATTCGTGTGAGTCTATATGTGCTCTTGCCGATCAGTCTGGTTTTCGCTGTCTTTCTGGCCAGCCAGGGGATGATCCAGAACTTCAAGCCATACGAAACAGTTCAAATCGTCCAAGATTCTTCATTGGACAGCACACTCGCCTCGACGCAAGTCATTGCGCAGGTCCGATGGCATCGCAAGTAGCGATAAAAATGCTCGGCACGAACGGCGGAGGCTTCGTAAACGCGAATGCGGCGCATCCTTACGAGAATCCCAATCCGCTTTCGAACTTCTTCCAGATCCTCTCCTATCTTCCTCATTCCCGCAGGCCTGACGTACTATCTTGGCCGCATGGTGAAATCGCAAGGCCACGGCTGGGCAGTCTGGATTGCAATGGCTGTGATGTTTGTCGGCGGTACGCTGGTGGCGTGGAACGCAGAGTCAACAGGCAATCCGCGGCTCACGGTATTGGGAGTCGAAGCAGCCGATGGAAACATGGAAGGCAAGAGACGCGCTTCGGAATCTTCAACAGCGCGCTCTTTATGACCATTACGACAGATGCGTCGTGCGGTGCGGTGAACTCAATGCACGACTCAATGACGCCGCTCGGCGGTTTCGTTCCATTATTCAACATGGAGGTAGGCGAGGTTATTTTCGGTGGCGTCGGCGCAGGACTTTACGGAATGCTGCTCTACGTCATTCTCGCAATTTTATTGCTGGTTTGATGGTCGGACGCACGCCCGAGTATCTTGGCAAAAAATGGCGCGACCAAGTCAAGCTTGCTGCCATCGGAATACTCGTGCCGGTCATTTCAATTCTGGGTTTCACGGCATGGGGCGTTGTCTCAACCTGGGGAACCGCGACTTTGAACAACAGTGGACCACACGGACTCAGCGAAGTTCTTTACGCGTTCTCTTCCGCGACAGGCAATAACGGTAGTGCGTTTGCGGGTCTCGGCACGAACGTGCCGTGGTACAATACTCTGATGGCGATTGCCATGCTTGTAGGTCGCTTCATGATTATCGTGCCCGTCCTTGCGATTGCCGGCCAGCTTGCCTCCAAGAAACTCGTCGCTGAAGGCGCAGGAAGTTTTCCAGTGTCAGGTGTGACATTTACTGTTCTCTTGATTGGAACCGTTTTGATTATCGGTGCGCTGATGTTTCTGCCGGTTCTTGCACTCGGCCCTGTCCTCGAGCATTTCCTGATGACACATTCCACGCAACTCTTTTAAGCCATGAGCACACAAGCCATAAAGATTCTCGATCGATCCGTGCTGGCCCCGGCATTCTGGTCGGCATTACGCAAGCTCAACCCCAAAGAGCAATTGCGCAATCCTGTCATGTTTGTAACGTTGATTGGCGCGTTTGTTACCACACTTGCTCCGCTCATCGGCTGGACGCAGGATGAACCGTTGTCGTTCACCTTACAGATTGCCGCGTGGCTGTGGATCACCGTGATCTTCGCAAACTTCGCCGAATCGTTGGCCGAAAGTCGCGGAAAAGCGCAGGCAGACGCCCTGCGCAAATCCCGCGCACATACGAATGCAAATAAGCTATTGAGCAACGGCTCGATCCAAATTGTCCCATCTGAATCGCTACGCAAGGATGACATTGTCCGAGTCAGCGCAGGCGAGTTAATTCCATCTGACGGCGAAGTCGTTGAAGGTGCCGCGATGGTGAACGAATCAGCGATCACGGGAGAATCCGCTCCGGTCGTGAGAGAGTCGGGCGGAGATCGCAGTTCGGTGACCGGTGGAACGACCGTCTTGTCTGATACAATCCTTGTGCGTGTTTCGGCTAATCCCGGCGAGAGCCTGATGGACAAGATGATCGCGCTTGTCGAAGGCGCGCGTCGACAGAAGACTCCGAATGAAATTGCATTGACCATTCTGCTATCTGCATTGACGTTAATCTTTTTGCTTGTGATCGTTACCCTGAAACCCTTCGGCGTCTATTCAGGCGTCAGCTTCTCAATCACTGTGCTCGTCTCGCTTCTGGTGTGTCTGATTCCTACAACCATTGGCGGTTTGCTCAGCGCTATTGGTATCGCAGGAATAGATCGCTTGTCGCGCAAGAACGTGCTTGCCATGAGCGGCCGGTCCGTCGAGGCGGCGGGCGACGTGGACGTGTTGTTACTTGACAAAACAGGAACGATTACATAGGAAATCGACAAGCTACAGAGTTCATCGCGGCTCCCGGAGTCAGTATTAAAGACTTGATTGACGCTGCGCAGCTTGCGTCATTGGCCGACGAAACGCCCGAAGGCCGCAGCATAGTGGTCTTAGCCAAAGAGCATGGCTTCCGCGCAAGAAGTATTCAAGAATTGCACGGCGCGGAGTTTGTGCCGTTCACTGCCAAGACGCGCATGAGTGGATTGGATGCGACGGGTTTGCAGGTTCGCAAAGGAGCGGCAGATGCCGTGCGCAACTTTCTGGGCGGCGCATTCCCGGCCGAAGTAGACGAGACTGTGAAACGCATCGCAAGTGCGGGCGGCACTCCGATAGTTGTGGCGAAAGACGGACAAGTGATGGGCGTCATTTACTTGAAAGATATTGTCAAAGCCGGGTTGCCTGACCGCTTCGCGCGCCTTCGTGCTATGGGTATCAAGACCATCATGATCACCGGAGACAATCCATTGACCGCCGCGACGATTGCGAAGGAAGCAGGAGTAGATGACTATCTTGCCGAAGCAACGCCCGAAGACAAGCTCACATTAATCCGCAAAGAGCAAGCGAAAGGACATCTCGTTGCCATGACCGGCGACGGCACAAATGACGCTCCTGCGCTCGCACAAGCCGATGTTGGAGTCGCGATGAACACCGGTACGCAAGCGGCGAAAGAAGCCGGGAATATGATAGATCTTGATTCCAATCCGACCAAGCTGATTGAGGTCGTCGAAACCGGCAAACAACTCTTAATCACGCGCGGCGCGTTAACAACCTTCAGCATCGCGAACGACGTTGCAAAGTATTTTGCAATAATCCCTGCGATGCTGATGGGCACGTTTGCGGTGATTGCACCGTTGAACGTCATGCAGCTTGAAAGTCCATACAGCGCAATCATGAGCGCGGTCATCTTCAATGCGATCATTATCATCGCCCTGACACCGCTGGCGCTGCGCGGTGTACAATTCCGCCCGGCAAGTGCTGGCGCGATCTTGCGGCGCAATCTGTTGATTTACGGACTTGGTGGAATTATCGCCCCCTTCATCGGAATCAAGGCACTCGATTTGCTCATCACAGCTTTGAGGCTCGTTTAACATGAAAGCACTAGTTCAAGAATTGCGTCCGGCGCTCCTCGCGACTTTATTGCTGACCGTTCTCTTGTGCGGAGTCTATCCGTTGGTGGTGTGGGGGATCGCGCAAACGGTTTTCCCATCTCAAGCCAATGGCAGTTTGATCACGAACGCATCAGGTACGGTTATCGGCTCTGAGCTGATCGGTCAGCCATTTACCGACGCTCGCTATTTTCATCCGCGTCCCTCGGCTGCGGGCAACGGATACGACGGTGCTTCGTCCGGCGGCACGAATCTGGGGCCGCTCTCGCAAAAACTAATTGATCAGGTAACTCAACGCGTCGCCGACTTTCGAGCGCTGAATGGAATTCCATCCAATGTGGCGATTCCGGCTGACGCGGTTACTGCTTCAGCCAGCGGCCTCGATCCGCACATCAGTCTTGCAAATGCTCGACTTCAAGCGCCGCGCGTCGCGCAGGCTCGCAACATTTCGACAGATCGCGTACTGCGGTTCATCGAGGGTGCAACGGATGGAAGATCCTTAGGAATTCTCGGAGATCCCGGAGTAAACGTGCTCATGCTCAACCTTTCAATGGATAAGGAACACTGAAACATATGGCCTCCGACCGCAAAGCATCAACGTTTCTCGATCTAATTAGGCGTTCCGAACGCGGCCGATTGAAGGTCTATCTCGGTTATGCGCCGGGAGTCGGAAAGACCTATCTCATGCTGCAAGAGGGACGCCGCTTGAAGCAGGAGGGTATTGATGTCGTCGTCGGGCTGGTCGAAACGCACGGGCGCGCCGATACTGCTGCGCTACTCGAAGGAATGGAAATTGTGCCGCGCAAGCAAATCGCCTATCGCGGGATTACGCTTGAAGAAATGGATACGGATGCTATCCTTGCACGCAAGCCAAGGATTGCTCTGGTAGACGAACTCGCGCATTCAAATCCGCCTGACAGCAAAAGCACCAAACGCTACATTGATGTGGAAGAACTTCTGGCGGCGGGCATCCATGTCATCTCGACCATGAACGTGCAGCATCTCGGAGCCTTTACAATACTGTCGAAGGGCTTGTTAAGCTCAAAGTCGCCGAACGTGTCCCCGACTTAGTTCTAAAGCAAGCTGATGAGATAGTCAACGTCGACCTTTCGCCTGAAGATTTGATTAAGCGATTGGAGAAAGGCAAGATCTATCCAATAGACCGAATTGCGCTTGCATCGGAAAATTACTTTCAGGCGCCAAACCTTGAGCAGCTTCGTGAATTGACGCTGCGCGAAACAGCTTCACAGATTGATTTCAAACGTCGCGAGCAGCATGAAGAGGGAGCAGGCACGCCGCCTGATCAAGTTGTGGTCTGCCTCAGCGCATCAGGGCCGAACAACGCAAACTTGCTGAGATATGGCTCGCGGCTGGCTGGACGTTTGAACCGACGTTGGTATGCTGTTCATGTGCAGACACCAAAAGAGGCTCCACTTAAAATAGATGCAGGGAAACAACGAGTGTTGGCGGATGCACTTACTCTTGCGAATCAGCTCGGCGCGATGGTCTTTACACTTAAGGGTACAGATGTTGTTGACACAATTCTGCGATTTGCGCACGATTACCGCGTAGGGCACATCGTAATCGGTCGGCCCAATCCAAGAACATTCGGTGACCGGATTCTAAGAAGGCCAAGTCACGTAGAGCGGTTGATCGAAAAAGGCCAAGGCCGCCGTATTGTTATCCTTGACGAGCGTTTGCCCGAATCACCTATTGACCCAAACCGGCCCGAGATTAACAAACTTGGTACAGAGACTGGAAAAGCCCTTTCAAAGAAATTTCAGAAGTCAACATTATTGATTTGGCAGCAGCCTCTCACAAAGGAACAAGCTATCAGGGGTTTGCATAAAGCAATGCAGTGCGCATATCCTCAAAGTGTAGATGCATCATCTCTGCAACTTGCTCTGAACCGCGAAGCAGAAATGTCAACGTTTTTGAATGAGGCAATAGCTGTTCCTCATGCGGTCGTACCCGGACTTGACACGATTTGTTGGGCAATCGGGATCCCTAAGCAAGGGATAAGCGATACGGACACTGGGGCACACATCCACGCGGTCCTGTTTGTATTGTATCCGCCGGAACAGTCGGCCGAGTATCTAACCTATTTGGCTAAAGCTGCTGCTCTATTCCGAGATCGGCGAAATCTTGAGCAACTTTCGTCTGTCCAATCCCCGGAAGAATTCTTAATATGGCTCAAGCAAAGTGATTTAAGTGGAGGAGCAAAGTGAATGTCTTCCTTTGGTGCATTTGGCAGAAGAGGATCGGGATTGTTGCGATGTACTCAGAGGGCCTAAGTTCAGTCGAACAGCTACGTCGCTAACATGCCAATTGGTCATATCCTCGGCGTTAACTTGGCGGAGGACTTTGGGTAAGCAATCATCCTGACCTGCTTCCATGGTTAGCAAGGTACTCCCTAAGACTCTTGAATCATGAAACACCGCTGCCTACCGGCGTGTCGGTGCCCAGCTTTGTACCGCTTGCACTTGTGAATTTATTGTCCTGTTTTTGCCCTGCTTTCGGAAATTGTTCGTTGCCAAAACATAGACTTAGCTGTTCGCGCATAGAAAGCCCCAAACCGGGGCTTTCTTCATATCTCGATGTCTCATGACATATCTGACACAATTGGTCAGCTTTTCTTTCGGAAAAAGACCATAAAACGTCTGGAACGTAAGTCGCCGTCGAGCGTCTAAACATTATCAATCAGCATTGCGTTTTGTTAGCATTCAAAGTAATTTGTTGTCCGACAAAGACGCCTTCAAACCCGCTTCAATTGTCTTATCTCCCCATATCTCCTGCATTTTTTTGTCTTTTATATCAATTGTTTCGGCATAATTATGAAGAAATTACGACATCCCACACGCTGGCTCAGATACTCTGTGCTGGCCACGATTCTGACCCTCATCTTCTACGTGGCGTTTGGATATGGGAAGCGCTCCTTTGAAGCGTTCTGCCCCTTTGGCGGAATGGAAAGTCTGTGGGGCCTCTACCAGTCCGGGGAATTTAGCTGCACACTGGGTCCGCTGAATCTATCATTGCTAATCGGTGTACTCGTCTTGGCTCTGATCGCGCGGAAGGCGTTTTGCGGTTGGGCCTGCCCCATTGGCTTCTTGAGTGAACTCGCGTCACGTTTCACTAGCCTGTTTTGGCGGCGACGCCCTCAGCCTTCCGAAAAGGCGGAAAAAGGCCTTAAGCTCTTGCGCTACGTTGTTCTCGTCGCTGCACTGTATTTCACATACAAATCCGAGGAGCTGATTCTGCGAGGCTACGATCCGTTCTTCTTACTGTTTTCTGGATTCGGTCATGGCTCATTAGGCATCGTAAGTTGGATTGTCTTCGCTGCCTTGGTCGTCGGCGCGTTCTTGATTCCGATGTTCTTCTGCCGTTATCTCTGCCCGATGGGCGCAACATTTGATCCGTTCAGCAAAGTGGGCATGCTGAAGGTTGTCCGCAACGAAAGCTCGTGCACTATGTGCGGTGCTTGTCAACGAAAATGTCCCCAGAACCTTGCACCACAGTCGGTTGTAAAACTGCGCCACCAAGATTGTACCTTATGCCTTGAGTGTTTAGACGCCTGCCCGATCGACAAGACGCTTGAACTAAGAGCGATGATATAAAAGGAATCAACAATGAAAATACCAAGCTTCATATTGCCGCTGTTGGTTGTTGCCGCCTTGACGAGCGGCTATTTACTGCGCAATGCGTTTACTCAGCCCACTACCGACGTGACCTTTGCCTCCACAGGTCAGGAAATTGTCACCTGCACAGTACAAGGTGTAAAATGCAAAGGCACGGCGAACTTCTTCACTGAATTGTATAATAACACGCCCGGCATTGCAGGCATTGTAACATTCGCATCGGAGCACCGTGTAGTTTTCACTTATGATCCTGCGGTTATTACACCAGATGGAATTAAGCAAGTCATGGAAGCGCCAATCCCGCTTCGCGATGGAACAGTTCGACAGGTGTTTGTCTGTGAGTCGATGGAATAGCTCGCCCATCAATACAAGGATCCCTGCAATTAAGGAAACCACTAAATAGAACTCTATGGCCGAACACAGCAAAGAGGGTTGGCTTAACTGGCTCGCAATTACGACAATTATCTTCTCCGCTTGCGCGACTCTGTCCACCTTCCGCGGCGGTGGATTCTCAACGAAAGCTATTCTTGCACAAACCAATGCTGCCAACATGTGGGCCTATTTTCAAGCCAAGAGTGTTAAACAGCACGGTTATGAGTTGCAGCAAGACGTCTTAGAATTGCAGTTGCCAAGCCTGACGGGCGAGCAAGCCGTAGCCTACAAAGTAAAGATCGCGGAATACCAGAGCGAAATTGAGCGATATGACGGTGAGAAAGCTGAGGCGATGAAGAACGCGCAGGACTTCGAAAAGACGCGCGCCGAACATCAGGTTACCAGTAGCAGTTTCGGCTTGGCCGTGGTCTTCTTGCAAGTAGCCATCATGCTTTCTGCATTAGCGGCGCTCCTCAAGAAAAAGATAATTTGGTACGGTGGAGTAGCAGTCGGCGTCGTCGGCCTGTGGTGGTTCGCGGACGGAGTCTGGCATATTTTCGCGTGATTTAATTACGCCAGAACTTAGGAACATGATGATACAGGCCGAACAAAACCGCCTTGCTGTGAGATCCGGACAAGTGCCAGATATTCGCGTGGCCATTGCTTCCAGAGATGACTCTTTTCGGCGGCAAGCGAACGTTTGGCTCCTCCTGAGCCTCCTTGCCATGGCCGCGTTGATAACCGTTCACATGGGGTTTCGTGCGGTAATGGGATATCCAAGCAAAGGATTGGTTATCCTTTTTGCGGTTAGGTTTGTCGAGCAGGTCGCGGAACTTGTGTGGCTACAAAACCTCACTTCACCTCTGAGTGAACGCGCAAGGCGCCGTTACGCCGCAATCAGTGTTGGCGCAGGTATTCTGTTCGCGTTCTCAGCGTCGATGCTAAGCAACGTGCAAGAGTCGCATTACGCCGCGTTGATGGTCCTACCAATAATCGTCGCGGCATCGAGTGAATTGACGCTGTCTGCCACGCTTATTACCGTTGCGATGTGCGGTTCTCTCACGATTTTTCAGGTTTGGTATTACTACGACCGTGACCCGCAGTTGACGGAATACTACGAGGCGTCGACTGTCGTATTGATCTACCTGGTCGTCGCGTTGGTCGTTCACTTACTGGTGAGTATTCTGAGGCAGCGCGAACAATCGCTCGAGCGCAGTTTACATGAGCTTGCTAATACTCGAGATCGGTTGGTTGAAGAAGAGAAACTTGCGGCCATCGGCAGGCTCGCAAGCTCTATTGCGCATGAAATCCGCAATCCCGTTTCGGTCATTTCAAGTTCGCTGACTATGGCGCGCGCTGTCAGCACCAACTTGGAAACGCGAGATGAACTTTTCGACATTGCCGAGCACGAGGCTAAGCGCATGGAACTCCTCACTACCGATTTGCTTTCGTACGCACGGCAAAAAGAACCAGACTTGAATGTTACTCAACTTGGAATGACAGTGAATTATGTTCGCGATGTCACGCAGGCCCGCGCCGCTGAAGTCGGTGTCAAAATTGTAGCATCGTGCGAACACGACGGCGACATCATTTGCGATTCGTTCCAAATCTATCAGGCTCTCATCAACCTTATAATGAACGCCATCGACGCAAGTGCTCACGGTAACGTCGTGATGCTCAGCGCCGCAAGCATAGCTGGGACTACGATCTTTGCTGTTGTGAATAATGGACCGCCGATCCCCGAGCAGGCGTTGCAGCGGTTGTTCGAGCCATTCTTCACGACCAAACCTAAGGGCACAGGTTTGGGATTAGCAATATCGCGGAAGATCGCTCAGAATCACGGCGGTGATTTGAGGCTAACCGTTAATGGCCCCGACCGCGTACGTTTTGAGCTAACGATACCTGAAACGACCAAATGATGAGTATTGAGGATTAACTGTGGCGAAAATCTTAGTTGTTGACGATGAGATCAGCGCCAGACGAGTGCTTGGGGTGATCCTCAAAGAAGACGGGCACGATGTGCATGAGGCCGACGGCATCATGAGCGCGTTCGAGTTCGTTCAATCGCACCCGCTCGATTTGGTAATAACCGACCAAAGTATGCCGGACGGCGACGGCATGACGCTGTTGGCTCAATGCCGCGAGTATGATCAGTCAATCCCTGTGGTTATGCTAACGGCGTTCGCGTCAGTTGAAACTGCCGTTCAGGCCATGCGCGAAGGGGCTTTCGATTTTCTGACGAAGCCGTTTAGTCCTGACGTCGTGCGCAACGTCGTGCGCCGCGCTATTGAGCGCACTGAATTGCTACGTGAAAATCAGTTGCTCAAGCGGGAAGTCGGACAGCAAATCAATATTACGGGTATCATTGGTGAAAGCGCACCTGTCGAGAAAGTAAAGGCTCTGATTCAGAAAGTTGCGCGCACGAATGCCACCGTTCTCATAACCGGCGAAACCGGAACCGGCAAGGAGCTGGTTGCCCGTGCAATTCATACCGGAAGCAAACGCTGCGACCGGCCGTTTGTCGCAATCAATTGCAGCGCCCTGCCTGAGCAGCTCTTAGAAAGTCAGCTCTTTGGGCACGAAAAGGGAGCCTTTACCGGCGCCGATCGCTCACGACCCGGTCTATTCGAGGCCGCGCACTCAGGCACTCTGTTTCTTGATGAGGCCGGCGAGATGTCGCTGCCGTTGCAGGCTAAGCTCTTGCGCGTGCTCACCGATGGACAAATCACGCGCGTGGGCTCGATATCAGTGCGAACGGTTGATGTACGGATTGTCGTCGCAACGCATCGAGACCTGTTGATGAAGACGAAGGATGGATCATTTCGCGAAGACCTCTACTATCGGCTCGCGGTCGTGCCGATACACGTACCTGCCTTGCGCGAGCGTCAAGAGGACATTCCGGCGCTTGCAGATCACTTCTTGCAGCAGGTCATTGCCGACGCTAAGCTTCCAGCGTTGCATCTTTCGACACAGGCGCGTAAAGCCTTGATGTTTTATTCATTTCCGGGAAATGTACGTGAGCTGCGTAACCTTGTGGAGCGCGCGAGCATTCTGGCGACCAGTCAGGAAATTGGGCCCGAACTTTTTCCGGTCACACCAGGAGTCAGCGGAGCCGATAGTGCCGACGCGAAATCCTCGAAAATTGATATTGAAGACTGGCTTGTGACTCTTCCGGATACGGTAGACCTTGCCCAAACAGTGGCCGAAGTAGAGCGTTCGCTCCTGCTCCGTGCATTGAGTGCGGCGAACGGTGTGCAAGCGGCGGCCGCGCGCAGCCTGGGGATTTCCCGCAGCGACATACAATACAAACTGAGGAAGCATGGTATCCAAGCATAGTTAGTCCGCGTAGCCTGTATCAATATTCTTACAACTCTAAGCCCATTCGTCCGACTTCTTAGACGGCAAATGGGCTTTTTGCAGAGGAACAATGCCTGCAACTCACAGAATAACAAAGTTTTATTACATTGGCACCAATATTGATATATACATAGTAAGTCGCATGTAATTCTCCGACCAAATTTGATCAAAAAACAACCAAATCATGAAGATCTTATTACAATCCATCAGACTCCCGATTGCTCTCGCGCTCGCCGTTCTTGCATTGCATCTTGTCCTGCCGATGACCTCATTCGCACAAGACCAAAAAGCCGCTACTACTCTTGACAATCTGCAAGCCGCATTCAACGGGGAAAGCAACGCTCACGCAAAGTACCTCCTATTTGCCGCCAAAGCGGACGAAGAAGGATTCGGAAAGGTGGCGAGCTTGTTTCGCGCGGCAGCTCGTGCCGAGCAGATTCACGCAGCGAATCATGCCAGCGTGATCAAACAACTTGGCGCGACACCGACGGCTGATGTTAAGACAGCCGACGTCAAGTCCACTAAAGAAAACCTCCAGGCCGCCCTTGCCGGTGAATCGTATGAGCGCGATACAATGTATCCTGAGTTTCTCGCTCTCGCACGCAAGGAGAACAACAAGGACGCGCTTAGGACGTTCAACTTCGCAAAGTCGGCCGAAGCGGAGCACGCGAAACTGTATCAGGAGGCTCACAATAACCTCGAGAGCTGGAAGGGCGACAAGATGGACTTCTATGTTTGTGCCATTTGCGGAAACACAGTGAAATCCGTCGGTTTTGAAAAATGCCCAGTTTGTTTTACAAGCGCGGACAAATATGAAAAGGTAAGCTGATCTACGATGCAGAGTGGGCCGTCCAGAGTCGTTCCTCACGCTTGTTGGATGGCCCTATGATTGATAATATCATCCTACTATACTTAAGACCACTATGTTTCCTCCAATCCCCGCTTGGGAAGGTTTGCATCCGCTCATCATTCACTTTCCGATCGCACTTCTTATCACCGCGCCCGTGCTGGTCATTGCAGGGATTCTATTCTCAAATCAACGGCAGGGATTGTTCATTGCAGCGTTCGCATTAATGCTGGTTGGCTCTATTGCGTCCTTCGTGGCCGTTTCAACCGGCGAAGCTGCCGGTGAATTAGCGGAACGAAATGATGCAGTCAATGTGGTGATTGAAGAGCACGAAGAACTGGCGGAACTCACGAGAACTCTCTTTGCGCTATTGACAATCGTTTTCGGCGCCATTCTTTTCGGACCAAAGCTCTTAAAGAAGGA
Organism: bacterium; assembly: GCA_016721565.1. Lineage (GTDB taxonomy): Bacteria > Electryoneota > RPQS01 > RPQS01 > RPQS01 > JABWCQ01. The sequence goes on from JADKHW010000005.1 coordinate 41,999, forward strand.
GCTTGCCCCGGGAGTATTGTCTATTGTAATGGTTGCCTTCCTGCTCTTCTATTCGGGCGGAGTTCTGGTCCTGGCGAACACTGCCCATCAAGGCGGCCGTCTCGTTCATGAATTCGGAGTGCGCGCGATGATGCAGACCGCAGCGGCCAGTATTCCCTCAGGTTCAGTTTCGCACTCAAATGACCAACAAGCCGCAGATGACGACAATGATTAGAAAGACAAGACAGGTGCAAGATGAGCAGATACATAAAACACATGATCGTCACCGGCCTGTTTACCACTATGTCCATTCCGGCATTTGCGCAACCTGCCGTGCATTGGACAAACAGTTATACGGGCTTCGGAATGGCCCTGCCCTATGCTGTTGAGCAAACGAATGACGGCGGATTCGTCACCGTTGGCACAATTGGAGTGAATGCTCCGTATTCAATAAAAGTTGATTCCGCAGGCACGTTTGTTTGGTCCAACACAACATTCGCCGCCGGTCCCGCAGCAGGGCATTCTGCGCTCGATGTTGCCGAAAATCCGGATGGAAGCTTAGTCATCATCGGGACGAACTTCGGGCAGCCATGGGATGCCCGCTACTGGTACTCAGCTAAACTCAATGCATCCGGCGGACTGGTTTGGCACAATCTGATCAGCAACGGAATCCTGTACGGCAATCCCTACAGCCTAAGTCGTTGCAACGATGGTTCCTTTATAATCGGCGGCGATGACTTCTTTGGCTCGCTGTCGTCGATGCGTATGAGCAGCGTCGGCGCAAATCTGTATGAACGTACTTACGATTGCGGATTGATCGAAATGCTCTCTCTGTCAGACGGAACTTTCATAGGCGCCGGTACAAGTATGTTAGGCGCGAACGCGCCGGATTTCTATCTTGTGCATACGGACGGTCTCGGTTCAATGGACTGGCAAAGAACACTTGATCTCAATCAAGGTCAGAACTGCTATGCCATGGATATCACAAATGACAACGGTCTTGTCCTTGCAGGCAACGACTCCCTCGGGCTGATGGACAATGACCTTGATCTATTTATCGTCATGACAAACGGACAAGGCGACACTCTTTGGACTCGCCATTTCGACACAGATTGGTCAGAGAATGTTCAGGAAATTGAGACCACATCGGACGGCGGATTTGTCATGCTTTGCCAACGTAGTGCGGGGCCGCTCTTGATGAAGATCAACAGCGTTGGGGATTCGATATGGAGCGTTCCGCTGAGTCATTCAGCACGCGCACTCACTATCACGCAGGACGGAGGCTATATGATCGCAGGTTATGACGCCTCGCACCTCTACTTGACGAAGTATGGGCCGGATGCTGCGCTGCCAGCACCTCAGGGCCTGACAATCTCGATTGCGGACGGACTCCCGGTATTGAAATGGAATTCCGTCGTTGGTGCAACGTCTTATGAAGTATATGCTGCGGCAGAATCGAACGGAGCGTACTCATTGGATGTCAGCGGAATGTTTTCTGATACTACATGGACAACACCATTTCTCAATTCCCATCAGTACTATTACGTAGTCGCCCGCCGATAGAACCGCACCTAATTCCAATATATTGCCGAAAACGTTTGCTTACTCACAGGGTTGATACTTGACTTAGCGGCGAGGAGTGAAACAAGACTGCGCAATGATAAATAATCAGCCAGAGGAGAATCAGTATGAGATCGAAATTGAATAGTGTAATCGTGCTCTCGTTCTTGCTTGTGAGCACACTTGCCTTGGCCACACCGAGTCGACCCGTTCCCGAACCCACACCCCACCCTCTGTTTCGCTCTCGGTCGGGCGTGAAAGTCGCACGACGTTGCCATGGTCGGAGAATTTTGAAGGCGGCGCATCGGGATGGATCATGAGCGGGTTCTACAATGTGATTGATAATCCGCAATTGCATGAAGTCATGCACCCGACGATTAATCCAAACCTGGTGACGTTGCCAGATGCTGGGACTCTGCCCAACGCTCATGGCGGTAGCCACACGCTTTGGTACGGAGAAACATCGACAGGAACTTTTGTCGGCGCAGATTTTGACCAGACTCAACCTGCGCTATCGGGTGGAACATCTACAGCGGCCAATTCTGGTTGGGCAATTACACCTGATTTAGATCTTACCGGTTTGACAGACGCAACGTTGACTTTCTGGACGAATTGGGAAGTCGAAGGAGTGGATGTGCCATGGTTTGACGTTATGTATATTGAAGCATCGGTTGACAATGGAGCGACATGGGGACCCGTTGGCAGCGGCCAGTTGAATCCACTCGATGATGTTAATGCGAACGCAAATGTTGGATACAGTTCCGGTGGAGTCGGCTTACCGCCTGTATGGGTCCAGCATAGTTTTCCTTTGGCGCCGTTTTGCGGCAACATCTGTTGGATTCGCTTTCGGTTTGATACCGTTGACCAACTCTACAATGGCTTTCGCGGTTGGTTCATTGATGACATTCTTGTCGAGGCCGCAGGCCCCGCAACTGGACCCATTATTACCAATGTTTCACCTGGAGCGGGACAAATTGATGACTTGATCTTTGTGCATGGTCAGAATTTTCAAAGCGGGGCTGTAATTAGCCTTGGGGGCCTGCCTGCTACATCTGCCGTTCTCTCAAATTCGTTGGCCCAATTCATCGTACCCAGTTTGCCTGACGGAAACTACGATGTCATGCTTATGAATCCGGATGGTCAGTTTGATGTTTGTACAGGTTGTTTTGAGATTACGCAAGTGCAGGGGCCAACCATTTCATTTGTTGCACCCAATTGGGCCTTCCCGGGTATCCCGACACCAATCACCATTGAAGGACAGAACTTTGATCCCGCAGCTGAGGTCACAATTGCAGGTCTGACTCCAGCGGATGTGGTTGTTGAAACGGCTGAAAGAATCACATGCACAACACTGGGAACCCTGAGCGAAGGTTTTCACGCAGTTCGCGTCACCAATCCGGATGGCCAATATGACCAATGCACTGGCTGCTTTGAAGTACGTGTTCCTGATGGCCCTACCGATTTAGTGATTCACGCCAACGCCAATGACATCGTTCTGAATTGGCAGCCTTCTCCCGAATCTGGCGCCGAGTATCGCATTTACCGGGATGCAAGCGCAAACGGTGCCTTCACTTTTCTTGTAGGTGACGTTCCAGATACTTTCTTTGTCGACAACAATGTTTTGAGTGAACCGGAGACTATGTTCTTCTATGTTGTTAGATCATATGTGCCTTGAAATTGAGCCAAAGAGACGCGCGAACTTTTGCTGCTTGCGGGGAGTTTTAGCACCAGTTCCCGTTCGCATGGTTGCTTTCTGCCTGCGCATTTGGCAATATGGAATTGGGATTTGACCGATGTTGGATGATAGCGAAAGTTATCGGAAAGCACTACGCAATTGCACACTTCACCTGTGCTGAAGAGGCCTTAACCAGATTGCAAAACCCTGAATTTTGACAAAGTTTCTGACCCACAACAGCCCCTGAATGAAGGGGTTGTTTGTTTTGGAATTCATAGAGTGGTGTAACACACTCAATAAAACGCTTTCCTCTGTACCCACTCTGAACATTCTTGTTAAGTACCGGCTTAGCAGGAGGTTTGTGTTTGACTTGGCGGAGTTATTGGAACAAAAAGCCCTTGCACTAGTTTGTACAGGGGCTTTTGCAACGAAGGCCGTGTGTTATTTAATGACATGAGTCAACTGACGTTGGCAAATCAGCCGACACGAGTAACATTGTCTCAACCGCAACTAATTTGCACCTGCCAATGCTTTCTGGATACTATGCGTCCTGACGATAAAAAGCCGGACCCTGCTCATAGCGTTTGGATCCGGCTTCTTCAGTTGGGTACGGAAAGGCGTTGTAATTTTCAATCACATCATACTCGGCGGCGCGAACAATTAAGTTCACTCCGCCCAACTCCGGGATGCGGTACATTCGCGAAACTCGAGGTATGGCCGGTGCCCCGGGTTCTGAGACTATCGGCTCACCTCCCAGCGTTGCGATTTGACATACCTGGAAATCGAGATTTTCATTGGCGATCTCGATGGCCGGATTGACCAATGAAATTGATGTCAGCGAAAGGCTCGCCGACGTGACAGAGAGCGGATCAGGCACTCGACTCGTCATACTCGGAGTTCCGAGCATGTCAATAGTGGTCTTTGGCCCGGTGGCAAGAGCAAACTGAAGCAAGCCGAAAGAAGTAGCGCTGAAATCGCGAGTCTCATGGTAGCCTCCGGTTTTCCGACAAAAGGCAACCCCACCAGAGGTGCCTTAGTCTTTCCCTTAAGTTAGGGCGGAGTTTCTCAAATTGCAATTCTTCAGCGCGAGGATTTTCTCTTCTTGGCTAAAAACTGCTAAGCTTTTGCTTATTCGCATCTTCATATAATGCATTCAAAATTGCCACACAAGCAAAAGCTCCGTCAGTAGAAGGGGCTCCTTAAACATGCACCCGAATTCCTTAACGATCAACTGGGATTCGAATCGAAAACGTACTGCCGCGCCCCAACTGCGTATCAACCTCTGTAGTTCCGCCGTGGGCTAAGGCCGCGTGTTTCACAATCGCAAGCCCCAAACCTGTGCCGCCGTACTTGCGATTGCGCGATGCTTCAACACGATAGAAGCGTTCGAAAATTCGCGGCAAATGCTTTTCAGCTATGCCGGGTCCGCGATCTTCAACTGAGATAATGAGAGTTTTGTCTTCCAATTCGGCTCGCACATCCACTTGTGTGCGCTCAGGACTGTATTTGCAGGCATTGTCAATCAGGTTGATGACCGCTTGCCGAATCAGGAAAGGATTGATGGTCGCGGACAATTCTTCTGAACATGTAAGTACAACTTTCTGGCCGCGTGCTTCCGCAGACGTTGATGTTGCTTCGACAGCGTCTTGAAGAATGGGTAAAAGCTGTTGCCGCTCGGCAGCGAGCTTGTTGTTCTCGGAGGCTTGCTCGATGCGCGCCAGACTCAAGAGATCCTCAATAATTGATTGCAGATAGTCCGCCTGCCGCGCCATCATATCAAGAAAGCGTTCGGCGTCGCGCGGATTGGCCATAGCTCCTTCGCGCAAGGTTTCGATGGAGCCTTTGATTGCCGTAACTGGAGTCTTCAATTCGTGACTGGCGTTGGCAACAAACTCGCGCCGCGTGACTTCAAGGCGGCGCATCTGAGTGACGTCATTAATAACAATCACAACACCTGCGATGTCACCAGCCTCCAAAATCGGGGTGCCACGGAGCAGCAAAACACGCTCTTGGTTTTCATAGCGGATGATCTCCCGCTCGACGGGTTGGGCAGCGCGCAGAGTAAAATGTACGAAATTATGAATGTCTGTGTTGCGGACAGCCTCTTCAATGGTGCGGCCTTTTGCCCGTTCGCGGTCAACTTCAAACAGCCTCGCTGCAGCGCTGTTAATCATGATGACCTGACCTTCGCGATCAACCGCGAGCACGCCTTCGAGCATGGCCGCGAGAACCGCCTCCTGCTCCTCGCGCTGTCGTTCTACGGTGCGGATGCGGTCGTCGAGCTGCGCCGCCATATGATTGAGCGCATGGCTTAACGAGGCCAGTTCCGTTGTGTCGGGTTCATCGAGCCGCTCATCGAGTTTGCCTTGCGCGAAGCGCGTTGCCCCTTGCCGGAGTGTCTCGATTGGGATTGCCACACGTCGGACTGCAAAGAAGATCAGAACAACACCGAACCCGACCAGAAACACGGCTATCCCTATGAGCCCACCGTCCGTTTCAAGAGTTCCCACCGCGATGCGATAATCCGTTCGCCTCCGCGCAAAACTCCGATGACCATGCCATCCATGATGATCGGCTCTGCCACAAAGCAATAGGTATAGCCAAACTCCTGACTTTCGCGGATGGAGCTACCACGGCGACCTAAGAGCGCTACTAAAATCTCCGGACGGTTGCGAAGATTCGGAACTGCCTCAGGTAGCGTATCACTTTCGGCTATGACGTTTCCCGCCCGATCGATAAGGGTCAAACGAAAATCGCCTGCGTCCGCATGGTCGCGGAGCAGGCTACAGAGGTCCTCATGTGTCGCGGATTCCATTTCCAACGCGATATGAGGAAGAGTCAGATTGACACGTTGGCCAATGCTGGTTTCGAGTTGGTTCAATTCCGCTCGCCGGAAAGCTGAGCCGATAAACAGCAACAGCAAGACCAGCGTGACTAGGGCCACACCTACATAAGGGATAAAGAGTCGGCGAAAAAGCGGCTTTTGGCGAGCCATATTCTTGAGGTTAAGTCCGACCTCCAACCCAGATCAATGGATCAGGTGCGGAAGCGGTACCCCACTCCTCTGACTGTTTCGATGTAGTTTCCGCAATCATTCAGCTTGCGGCGTAGTCCCACAATCATCACATCAACGGACCGATCTGAAACCGCGTGCTTCTCACCGTGGACAGCATCGACCAATTGATAGCGGGTGAACACCCAACCGGGGCGGCGGGCCATGTGGTGGAGAATCCGGAATTCTGAGTTGGTTAAATCGATCAGCTTGCCATCAACGAGAACCTCGTGGCGGCCCGGATGGATCGTCATTTGGTCGAAATTCAAGACCTCGTCTTCACCGTGAACAGGTTCCGACAGTCTTCTGAGTACTGCCCGTGCTCGGGCAACCACGACTTTCGGGCTGAAAGGCTTGGTAACATAGTCATCAGCGCCGAGTTCGAGACCGGTCACAACGTCAGTCTCCTCATCCTTTGCCGTCAACATCAATATAGGAATATTCGCTGTTGCGGCATCCGACTTAAGCCTGCGACAGACCTGCAAACCATCGATTCCGGGAAGCATCAGGTCCAGCAATATCAGATCAGGCGGCATCGTGGTCACTGCCGAGAGTGCCTGTTCGCCCGTTTCAACCGCCCGGACATTGAAACCGTCACGGGTCAGATTGTACTCCAAAAGCTCGCGAATATCGTGCTCATCTTCAACTACTAATACAGTATTCTTCATCTTGTTGCCCATTGTGATTTGGTCTCAGGAACACCCAAGAGTAATAGAATAATGTAAGAGTAGTGTGAGCGTGTTAGCAAACATCGAATTTCTTATTTTTCTAAAATCGGAAAATCGGAAAAACAAAACGCTGAAATGCTATTGCTTTCGCGGAACAAAGTGAGCTGGCAGATCCGAAGAGTCCGAATTTATCATCAGGAGGAATTTGTCGGGATCAGCCTCGAATTTCTCGATGCAGGCCCCGCAACAGAACTTTACCAAAGTATTTCCATGTACCCATTCCACTGGCTCACCCATCGAACCAAGCTCATGGCCCGAAATCACGCACGTCTTCAACTGGTATTTGTCCCTTTGGCTGATTCTGATCTGTTCTTCGAGATTAGAAATCATTGTTTCTGGTGATTTTGTAAATGACCCTACGCAAGCTAAGCTACAGAATTTGAGCTGTCGGCCTCCGTGAATCAGGATTGTAGGAGCACCACCCAATGGATCGCCGCACGACAAGCAAGTTTCCAGCGGATACCCATAGGGTAATTTGTATTCACCTGCATGCAGGATTGGTGCGATTGACAACAAAATCAACAATAACAATCTCATAAAATCCTCGCTTGTGATTTATCCCTACTTGACCAGCATCATTCTAATTGCTTCAACCTGGCCACCAGCCACCAGTCTGGCAATGTACATCCCTGAAGCTTCATCTGTAGCATTGAATACAAATTCATGTGAACCAGCATCATAGAAATCTGCGGCGAGGTTGCTAACAAGTCTTCCCGTAGTATCGAAGATGTCCAAACTCACGAATTGTCTGTGAATCAGCGTGAATGTTATATTAGTTGCTGGATTAAATGGATTTGGATAGTTCTGCTCAAGTTTCATAATAACCGGCAGAAGGGACTGTTCTGGTGAATCTATTGTTGAAGGAAAAGTGAACCTCAGCGCGTCATCAATGTGATTCCGCCAGTTTCCCCAACTATGGCCGTCATGGACCTCTTGATAGAAATAGGGATATCCTTGATTTTCGAGAGTTTGTTGAAGGTCGTGCACAAGTGGAATCAAAACGGCAATGTCGTAGGTCCCAATATCAATATAGAATCGGAGTGGGAGATCGGCATTCTGCTCCAGAACTGAGGAGATATTGTTCTCGACATTGCTTGAGAAGGCGATTATCTGTCCAAATACCTCGGGATAGGTGACACCCAACCACAAGGCAATGTTGCCACCGTCAGATGATCCCATGGTACCTCTGAGGCGGGGATCGGTTTCAGTCCGGTAAGCTGAATCGATGAACGGCAAAAGTTCAGTGGTGATGAACTGACCAAACTCGTCCTGTTGGTCACCGGAGTACTCGGGTGATCGATTGACCGGAGGGACAAAAACCGCAATCATTGGTTCGATCTGATTATAACGAATCAGGTAATTCAACACCCGTTCGCACCTCGCCAAGGTGATGAACTCGAGACCATCATGGACCAATAGAAGCGGGTAGCGGCGTTCGGAATTTGTATAACCCGGTGGAGTATAAATCCGAACCCGGCGTGTATTCCCCATAATTGAACTTGTGAACATCGTGTCCCGGATGGCTCCTTGCGGGACATCCGGGTAATTCTCGATTTCGGGCGGTTGGACAAATTCCGGCATCCGCAGCTCTGAGTTCGGTCCGAACCCACCTGTGACTGTATAGGGGTTCCGGGGATCGAGAATCCAATTCGAGCCGTTGGTCACGAACTTGTAATCGAGCCGGGCATCTGCCTCAAAGAACCTGCTAAAGTACCATAGGTCTGTCCCGGATATCATCGCCATGTTCGCACTGCTCGGAGTCCAACCGTTCATGTCACCGGGTACCTGCACCGAGTTGGCTGCTCCTCTATATAGGAAGTTGACCTGCAGGGTGGACTCTATATAAGGAAAGCCGGGGACTGCGGCCATGAAGCTATCAACGATGGCAGGCCGCTCTGCATTAGGTACGGAGTTGACTCGAGAGAGAAAGTTACTGAAGGTTTGTGCCTCCGCAAGAGAGGCATACAGGGACAATAGCGAAAATATGCATAAGGAGCGCATCATAGGCCTCCGGGTCGATTAACGTGAGTACTTGAATATATGGCTGTTCTGATTAAAATGCACGCGGCCTGAGGAGCCAGAGAATGCACCCAAAGAGGCTTTTATGACCACTATTCAAGTCAAATGGGAAGAATTGCAGGGGGTGAAAATCGAGAATTGTGACGCAAACACTTGACAAACATAAAGCTCTACCTTAACTTAAGAGTACGAAGAAAAATAAGGAATAATGCCATGCTTTTTGTGGCGACCGGCTAGTTTAGAGGAATACATATGTGGTTGGGAAATCGGAGTTTCCGAGGTGGAACGGCCGGGCTGTGGCTATTTGTAGTCATGTGCTCGGCTGTTTTTGCTGGTACGACCGGCAAAATCGCGGGTAGGATCACCGATGCCGAAAACGGTGATCCCATTATCGGCGCTGCTGTTATGGTAGAGGGAACCTCCCTCGGTGCCGCAGCAGATATTAATGGCGAATTTTTTATCCTTAATGTGCCACCGGGTGATGTTACCTTGCGAATTTCCGCAATAGGTTATTCACCCAAGACATTACAAGGCCTGCGCGTAATCACCGACCAAACAACCAACGCGAATATGGTGTTGGGAGTTGAGGCCATCACAACGGGTGAAGTTGTGATTACAGCAGAACGTAAACTGATTGAAAATGACCGCACCTTTGCGACTTCGACAGTCGGAAGCTCAGACATCCAAGCATTGCCGGTCACAAATCTCGGTCAGGTGATTGAAATCCAAGCCGGTGTCGTAGACGGCCACTTCCGCGGCGGACGTTCAAGCGAAGTTATGTATCTTGTGGACGGAATTTCAGTTACCGATGCCTATGACAATAGTCAAGGCACACAAGTCGATGAAAATTCCGTACAGGAGTTACAGGTCATCAGCGGAACGTTCAATGCTGAATATGGCCAAGCCATGTCAGGCATCGTGAACATCGTCACCAAAGAAGGCGCACTGGACTATCACGGCACGGTGTCCACCGAACTCGGTGACTATGTCTCAGAGCATACGAATACGTGGATGAATATCGACCATGTCTCGCCGATGGATATTCAAGATTATAATGCTACTCTCTATGGTCCTGTTCCCCTTGTCGACAAGCTCTCATTTTATGGGAGCTTGCGTTATTTAGATGACAACGGTTGGCAGTACGGCCAGCGAAGATGGATCGTCACCAATCCAAATAATAGTTCTACTAGCCAGATTTTGCGCGAAGGTGACAATAGTTACGCTGCCATGAACTACAATCTGGAGAAGTGGGGCAACCTCAAGCTGACCTATCCGCTTACGGATCAGATTAAGCTCAACTACTCCACGTTCTACAGCGGCCGGACCTATCGCGACTATTCGCACGATTGGAAATATGTCCCAGACGGAACCCTCCGTCGCTATCGTGATGGGCGGACAAATGTGCTGAAGATGAATCACTCGCTCAGTGCCGCGATGTTCTACGAACTTGCCGCGACGAACACATTCAGCGAATATCATCACCAACTCTTTGATGAGGCAACCGACCCGCGCTATCTGCACCCTGAGTATCAGGACATCAACCCGCCCTATACGCTCAATATGGCAGGCACGGATCTGGCCCGCTTCCGTCGCTGGACAAACAGCAATCAGCTCACAGGCAACCTGTCCTATCAAGCCAGTAAGCTCCATCTTTTGAAGCTTGGTGTTGATGTCAAGGCACATGAACTATTCTATGAAGATATCAACCTTGTGCCAGTTAATGTCGGTGATGACAGTTTCAGATTCTCCGTTGAGCCGATCGCCTTCCCATCGCACGACTTGTACAAGAACAATCCGTACGAATTTGCAATGTTTGCTCAGGACAAGTTTGAATTGCCGTCTCTGATTGTCAATGTCGGACTGCGGTTCGATTATTTTGAGCCGGATGGCCGCGTGCCCTCTGATCCGAAAGACCCCAATGTCTACAATCCGCTGCTTCCCGAGCGTGCGGCACAGAGCTTGGAAGAACGTCTCGGCCAAGAAAGTCGATGCAAAGTACAGAATCTCCCCACGATTGGGTATTGCCTATCCGATGTCGGATGAAGGTGTGTTCCACTTTGCGTATGGCCACTTTGTGCAACGCCCAACATTTGAGCGGATGTATGCCAATCCCGAATACGAACTCGAGTCCGGTGTCGGTCTAAACACGGTGATGGGGAATCCGGATTTGGATATGGAAGAGACCGTAACCTACGAGTTCGGTTTCCAACAGCAGATTCAGGAAGATGTTTCGCTATCCACGTCGCTGTTCTTCCGTGATATTCGCAGCCTTGTGGCTACTGACCGTATCATCGAAACATATTCTTCAGGCACAAAGTACGCTCAGTATGTCAATCGCAGCTTTGGCGAAGTCAAGGGTATTACGTTGTCTTTCGATAAGCGGATGGCCAACAACTTCAGCGCGTTTGTAGATTACACCTATCAGATTGCCGAAGGTAATGCCAGCGACCCTCAGTCGGCATACAACGACATGACAGGCAATAACCCCCGCGAACCTGAACAGCAGCTTGTCCCTCTTGATTGGGATCGCCGCCACACACTGAATGCCAGCGTTTCTTATGCGAAACCCGGTTTGCAAGGCTACGGTGCGACACTGCTTGGGAAATACGGCAGCGGTCTTCCCTACTCCCCGACTGATGACGGCATCCGCACTGGCTTTGAGAACGATGGACGCCGCCCCGACTACTATAATATGGATTTGAATGCATTCAAGGCATTCCCAGTAGGCGGAAAGAAGATTCTCATAATTGCTACGATTCAGAATGTCTTTGATATTAAGAACGAAGACCGAGTCTATGGGGATACGGGGCGTGCAGGCTACACGATTGTCGAGAATAACGCCGTCGAAGTGCCGGAGATCAACACGCTTGATGAAGTCTATCCTGATCCGTCACAATATTCGCGGCCCCGTTTGATTAAACTTGGTGTGAGCTACGAATTCTAATGAGACCCATTTTCAAATACACACTCTGCGTTGCCGCGCTCGCACTATTGGCAACGTCGGCGGTCGCTCAAGTTGATTCCATGCTCAACTATCGTGGAAACCCGCTTTATCGCGCGAAAAACGTGATGAGCGGTAACCTTGTGCGTTCCACCTATTATAACTATGGATTGGTCGGAAACATCGGCGAAATTTCCGGCGAGTGGCCGATTGGCACCGGTGACGAGTATGTAGGCGACGTGTCGCCCCTCGTTGGTGTTGAGTTCATTCATCCTTCCGGTGACACGCTACGCGCAGTTTGTACATCAGACGGCCCGCGCGGAAATCCCGACGGCCCTCCGGGCGGCGGTGCTTTCTGGGGTTTTGAACCGCTCAAGGGTTTTGCCGCTCCGCCTGCTATCGGCGAAGATCCGCTCGTTGCCATGAGCAATCAGCCGGACACGTGGCCGACCGCATGGCCGGACAAGAGCGTTACAGATTCGCTTTCCGGTGATAAAGCTTGGGTGCGTGACGCTACAGATCCAGGTTGGCACGGCGCGTGGAACGGTTACTTTGGTAAGAACGTATCGAACGCCGATCAGGAATGCTATTATCAGATGGATGACCAGACTGACCTCGAATGGTTTGAACGTTCAGATAGCTTAGGCAATGTCTATCATTATTACCCACACGAACAAGATTCCGCCCGCCGTGGTTTGGGCTTGCGTGTTTCTGTTCGCGCTTTGCAGTGGTCGCACTTCTTGGCTCAAGACGTTATCTTCTGGCTGTATGAAATAACGAATGTCAGCACGCATATCTACGACAAGGTTGCATTCGGCATGGTTGTGGGTACACTCTCCGGCGGTCGTCAAGACTCAGAGGATGACTTGGCCTACTTTGATCTCGAAAATGATATTACCTACAGCTTCGACAGCGATGACCAAGGTTCACCGGGCTGGGTTCCGGTTTCCGAAACAAATAACGTCGGTTACGTCGGCTACGCCTTCTTGGAATCACCGGGCAATCCGGTTGACGGTATTGACAACGACGGCGACAGTCAGGACCCGAATAGCCCGCATCTAACGGGTGATGTACTTGGTTTGTTCTTGCAACCACGCTCGTATGGTCCCGGACAGACGGTCGTTTTGATTGATTATGTAACCTATGAACGCACAGTAACTACTTTCCCGCAAACGGGGCCGCTGAGATATTTCATTCGCGACACAGAAATTACGCTGTTACCCGGCCAGCAAGTGGTTGAAGACGGCGGCAACGGCATTGATGATAACCTAAACGGCTTAATTGATGAACGTATAGACCACCGTGATCTCGCATACATCGATTACACAACGGGCCGTGGTTTGAATGATCCTTTTCTCGATGAAGCGCGCGATGACGGCATTGACAACGATGGCGACTGGGATATCTTGACGGATGACGTCGGCGGCGACGGTGTGGCCCTCACTGGTGACGCGGGCGAAGGGGACGGCGATCCGACGAACGGTGAGCCGCACTTTGACAAGACCGATGTTGATGAGTCTGACCAGATCGGTTTGACCTCGTTTGAATATTTCTCGCCACCGGGTTCAGTGCGCATGCGTGATGACGCCGCATTGTGGGAGCGAATGACTCCCGGTCGTTTTGATGTGGTTTCGTCTGAACCACAGGACGGTGACTTTATCTACGGATCGGGTTACTTTCCGCTTCGTCCGGGTCAAACCGAACGCTTTTCGATGGCATTGGCTTATGGTCAGGATTTGCTTGACATCACAGATAACAAGCAAACCGTTCAGCAGATCTACAATGAGAACTACAACTTCGCGCGCCCGCCGGACAAACCGTCGTTGTGGGCGGTGCCGGGTGATGGTGAAGTCACACTCTATTGGGATGACATTTCGGAAGCCTCGTATGATCCAGTGACCGGATTCGATTTTGAAGGATACAAAATCTACCGTTCAACCGATCCGGGTTTCAATGAGGTCTTCACGATTACTGACGGGCAGGGCCGCAAGGTCTTCCACCAGCCCATCGCTCAATTCGACCTCGACAACGGCAATTCGGGATTTTTTCCGGTAATCCGTAACTCAGTGATTTACTTCCTCGGCAATGACACCGGCCTCGAACATGCGTGGACGGATACGACCGTTGAGAATGGTCAGACTTACTACTATGCTATCGTGGCCTACGACCGTGGTGACATTGAAAAAGAAATTCTGCCTGCCGAGAACAGCAAAACCATCGTGGTTGATGCGGGCGGCAATGTTACGCTCGACATTAATACCACAACCATCGTACCGCGTGCACCCGCCTTAGGCTATGAAGACCCGCAGTTCAGCGCCGTAAACCATGAGTCGGGCTCAGCCACAGGAACCGTTGCACTTGAAGTTGTTGATCCGCGCCTTGTTGGGAATAACACTGAGTACAAATTCTCCTTTGATCAGGTCAACGATACTTCTGACGTAACTTACACAGTAACCCGCAGCAGCGGCGGTAGCACTGAAACAATTGTTGAAAATGTCGCGCTTGTCCCGCAAGACAATTTGATTGGCCAAGCCGATCGCTTCTCAAGCTACTACGACTCACTCTACAATCTCCCGCCGGGAACTTACGATCCCGCGCAATACTTCCGCGTGGCCGGAACTGAGTTGTTTGACGGCCAGCGCGCGTACATGCTAATGCCGCGTCAGGTCACTTTGATTCAGCAGGCTTCTGGTTGGGCTGATACAACTAAGGGTCTCTATGAGTTCCGCTTCGGCTTAACTAACTATAGTCAATATTTCTTAGTCGGCGAAAGCGTCCCCGGCGATTTCTTGGTTGAATGGGATGAGGGCATCGCGGACACGTCGGAAGATTTCAATTGGTTCAACCTGTTCGTGCTACCCGCAACTCCGGTAGATTTCCGTGTCAAGGATGTCAGCACTAATCAATATTTGAAGTTTGCGTTTGATGAGCAGCCAACGACCATGAACGGTGTTGTGGACAACGGCGAAGTCATCATCTTCATGCAAGACTCGGTTGTTACATGGGCTTTGGAGTTCCGTTCACGCACGGCGACAGGTGATACGGTCAGACCGACTGCAGGTGATGCAATCAACTTGAAGCTCTATCAGCCGTATTCAGATGCCGACGTATTTAGCTACACAACAAATTCCGCCCGCGTAAATGCGGCGGCAGTTGAACTCGACCGAATCAACGTTTATCCGAATCCGTACGTTTCAGCAAACGTCCAAGAGCCGTCGAACCCCTTCAATGAAGGCCGCGGCGAACGTCGCATTACGTTTAACCATCTGCCGGACCGCTGCACGATTCGAATCTATACTCTGCGCGGCGACTTGGTTGAAACAGTTGAACACAATGCCGGAATTGATGACGGCACGGAAAATTGGGACTTGCGCAATCGCGATGGACTGAATGTCGCGTACGGCGTTTATCTATATCATGTTGACTCGCCTTACGGTGAGAAGACGGGAAGGTTTGCGGTCATTAAGTGATGAAGCTCAAAACCCTTATTCTCGCATCCGCCCTTCTGGGTTTAACAGTATCGGCTTTCGCTGTGAGTAAAGTCGGCTCGACGGCCGCTCCGTTCCTGAACATCGCCGTCGGTGCGCGCGCTATCGGTATGGGTGGAGCTTTCACCGCGATGGCCAATGACGCCACCGCGCTCTATTGGAACCCCGCCGGAATTTCCGGCATTGACAAATTTCAGACTACGCTCATTCACACCGACTGGCTGACCGATTTGCGTTACGACGTAATCGGCGCGGTGTTGCCACTTGAACACAACGATGCTCTCGGCGCGCAAATCACCCTGCTCACCATGCCTGATCAGGAAGTCACGACGACTCAACAAAGTGAGCAGGACGGTGCGGGCTATTTCTTCAGCGCGGGCAGCATGGCGATGCAATTGAGCTACGGTAAGCAGTTCACCGATCGTTTCCAGCTTGGCTTCACGGGCAAGTACATTCGCGAGTGGATTTGGCACGAATCAGCCGCCACCGCCGCGATTGATCTTGGAAGCGTTTATCGCACTGATTTGAACGGCATGCGCATCGGTATTGCCATTACGAACTTTGGTGGTAAAATGCAGATGACGGGCCGTGACTTGACCCGCCTCTATGACGTTGACGAAACCCGCGAAGGCAACAACGGCAGCGTCGTAGCCAATCTTGGTACGGACAAGTGGCCGTTGCCACTCACCATGCGTTTCGGTTTGGCAATGGAAGCTTTTCAAAACGAAAAACACCGTTTATCGATTGCCGCCGATGCCCTGCATCCCAATGACAACGATGAGTCGGTGAATTTCGGTTCCGAATATTCGTTCCGCGAGCAATTGTTCTTCCGCGCGGGTTACAAGTCGCTCTTCTTGAAGGATTCTGAAGAAGGTTTGACCGCCGGATTCGGCGTACATTTCAAAACACGCGGCGGCCCATCCTTTGCTCTTGATGCGGCCTACGAAGATTTCGGCCGCTTTGACGCGATTTACAAATATTCGCTGGGAATTTCATATTAGTACTTCACGCACTTCATACATAGTACATTACACACACAATAGGTTGGTCTAGGAGGACCCTATCATGTTAAAGGCAAAGAGTTTGGCGTTGCTGCTGGCGATTGTCGCTATTGGTATTGCGCAAGCATCCGCAACTCAGGTCACGTATCAAATCAACATGACCGTGCAAACTGCTCTCGGTAATTTTACAGCCGCGACCGACAGCGTGTTTATTCGCGGAGAAATTCAGGCAGACCCGCAGTGGGCTGGCTACACACATCGTGTCTTGGACGGAGATGGAGACGGTATTTATACAGGAACGTTTGACGTTGCTCCTCGTCCAGACAACAGTTACGAATACAAATTTGTTCTGGTTCACAACGGTGCGGACGTTTGGGAAACGTTGCCGGCAAATCGTGAGGTTGTGGTTGGTGATGCAGCGATAACCCAACCCGTTGTATTTTTCAGCGACATCTCGTCAGCGGCCAGTGTAGACGTGGAAGTCAACTTCCGTGTCAACATGACCGTGCAAGACCTGTCCGGAACGTTCGATCCGGCCAGCGATTGGATTGTTGTCCGTGGCAACCACGCGAACATCGGAAGCTGGGGCGGTGCAACCCAATTGATCGAAGAAACAGGCAACCCCGGCATCTACTCACTGCGCGTGCAGTTTGATGATCTACCGCAGAATACTCCGTTGGAATACAAGTTCGTGATTCTCGATGGCGGCGATCCGAATGCTGCATCGTGGGAATCAAGTGCAAACCGCAGCTTTACTCCGACGGGCACAGAGCCTGACCTACTTCCCCCGCCCAATGGCAATGGCTACGGCGAAATCAACCCGGAACTCGTGTTCTTTGCGAACATCACGCCGGATGACATCATCACCAACGACGTTAACGTGATCTTCCAAGTTGAAGACACCCCGCTCAATGGCCGCATCGCCGACGAAGGTTACGTCTATGACGTGCAGACGAATGACACGATTTACACCATCGAGAGCATTCAGGCTGCGGGTTTCTTCAACAACTGGCCGTGGGGTAACTTTGCTCCCGAGTACACGTTGAACGACGCGGGCACGAACGGTGACTTGACCGCAGGTGACCACATCTGGTCCGTCTCTATTCCGTTTGCCGCTGGCGCTCCGCGTGCTTTAATTTACAAGTACGGCGCCAATCAGCTCGATGTCGAAGCCGGATTTGCCCTCAATCACCAGCAGACAATTGATGACAGCCAAGCATCATTCCGCATGAGCATTGATTGCTGGGGTTCGCCCGACACTCTTTATCAGCATTGGGCTTGCACAACGTCTGACGTAAACGACGACGGCGCTCCGATCATCAGCGAATTCGCACTTGAGCAGAATTACCCGAACCCGTTCAACCCGACCACGACCATCAGCTTCACGCTTAATCAAGCTAACCTCACCAGCCTGAATGTCTTTGACGTTTTAGGCCGCACGGTTGCCACGATGAACATGGGCCGCATGGAAGCCGGTCGTCACACGATCTCCTTCGACGGTAGCAATATGTCGAGCGGCGTGTACTTCTATCAGCTTGAGAGCGGCGCGGTCAATGCGACCCGCAAGATGCTCTTGCTCAAGTAATTCGCATCTGCGACTCCTGATAGTCGCAACAATAAGATAAGACTGAAGTTTCAAACCGGACGGGGCGCAGACGTTTGTTTGCGCCCCGCCCTGCCCTTATGAGGTGTCTCACTATGATTCGTATAGCCGTTTTACTCTTGACTTTCGCAACTTCGCTCATGGCGCAAACGGCGTGGTGGGAACCTTCCGCTCCCCGACAAGGCGATCTCGTTACCATTTATTATGATGCTATCGCCGGTGCATTACCGGACAATGGCTCGCAAGTGTGGATGCACTGGGGTATTCTCGGAACCGGTGATGTATGGAGCACACCTCCGCAAGGGATGTGGCCCGTAGGTTCGCAACTTCATACGGACGGCGTTGCACTGCAAAGCCCGATGACCAACACCGGCAATCAAGTTTGGTCCGTGCAGATTGATTTTGATGCCACAACTGAAGCCATTGCGTTTGTGTTTACCGATCGCGGAAACAATTGGGATAACAATTCCGGGAGCAACTGGTCACTCGAATTGTTGGCAGGCGGCACGGTGTCGTGGTGGACGCCGACCGATCCGCAACCCGGTGAAGAGATTACAGTTTACTATGATGCTGTTGCGGGTACTTTACCGAACGGCGCGACCAATGTGATTATGCATTGGGGCGTGAATGAAGCCGGGCACGGTAATTGGAGATTACCTCCACAAGCCATGTGGCCCGCCGGAACCGTTGCGGATGGTCAAGCCGCCCGTTCACCGATGGTCAGTATGGGCAACGGTTTGTTCAGCTTGTCGTTTACGCCGCTTGATACAATTTTCTCCGTACACTATGTCACAACAGACGGCACAAACTGGGATAACAATGGCAATGCAAACTGGGATATCTTCTTTGATGAACCTCCTGTTGCGCAATTGTCTCATGTGATTTTTCGCTTCGATCCTCGCTCGGCATTTTCGCAGTTCAGCGGCCAAATCAATTCGCTGAATCTCGCCGGAGCGTTTAACGGTTGGAGCACCAGCGCGAACTCGCTCACTAATGTTGACGAATATGGCAACCGCTGGGGTGAAGTAGCATTGCCTGTCGGCGACAACGAGTATAAGTTTGTTATTAATGGCAACAATTGGCAAATCGACCCGGATAACCCGCGCAATGCAGCCGGCGGATTTAACAATTCACTCTTGACGGTTGAAGCCGACACGATCCCGCAAGTGTATGACATTCAACCGGGTGAAAATCGCATTTTTGAGTTTGGCACACCACAAACAATTTCATGCAAAGTTCGCGGCGGAGATTTGGGACGTGGTATCAATGGCACTCCGCAAGTTCGCGTGAACGGAAGTATTGTTACACCGACTTGGAATAGCGGAACCGGACAGCTTTCGTTCGCCTTGCCGACCAATCAAATCTATACGGACGTTTCCATTCAAGCCACGGATAGCTCGGGCCGTGTGGGCACGCGCTATTTGATGTACTACTTTGACGATGGAGACGGATACAATGCCGTCGATCCGCGCAATGATAAGATTTACTCGACCACCGAAATGGTGGACCTGAAAGATTTCGGAATCTACGCATTTTCTAACGGCGACTCTCTGGAAATTCGCCCGCGCTACTTCTCCGATTTGACCGCGAACTCGATGGCTATCATTACGATTACCACGGAACAAGGCTCCTACGCGGCCATTTCGGGACTTAACGCTGAATACGAAATCGCAGGGCTTGCCTCCGGCGGCGTCATCATTCCGTTACTGCAAACATCCAGCCCGAACTTCAATGCTTCCGTTCACAATCGTCTGCACTACGGCGGAGTCGGTGCGGAAGGTGCAGCAATGAATTTCGAGGCTGCTACAAACGCAATGAGTGCGCGTGTCGCCGTCGCTGATCTCGAAGCCGCGCTTGGAAACTATCAAACTGCATGGCAGTTCACGTGTGTTAGTGTCGTTGCCGGATCCGCAGGCGAAGGTTACGTTCATGAAGTCACGGCCGCTGAAGGCGGAATTGACGGTGAAGAAGACCCCGACATTTACGATGCAATTTTCTTTTCTGCCGCCGACATTCAGAAGAAGAACGCGAAGAACTACGGCTTAACTCGCCGCATGACCCTTGATGCAGCAGGTCGTGGTCTCGCTTCAATCGCTCCCAATGATATTGGTCCCGGCGTCATGCATTCCGGCCCGGTCTGCCGCATTCTCACGCGTGGCGCGGACACGCGGGCTGCGAACAAGACCATCAAAGGCCGCGTCACGTCTGGCCCGCCGCTCACAAACGTCTGGTTGCTTCACAATGAAACTATTCGCCCAGTCACAATGACCGGTGACAGTTTCGCTTTGGCTGTAACTTTGACCGAAGGCGATAACCTTTTTTCGCTGTTCGCACGAGATGTTCTTGCCGATACAGGCCGATCCGCGCAGATGAACTTCCCGCTCTTGGTAGATCATGCTCCGGTTTCTGTAATCGTCGTGAACATCGGCGACGCGAGCATTCAACTGAACGGCACGAGTTCTACAGATCCGCAGAACGATCCGCTCTCCTATCAATGGATTTCGGATGAAGATAACCCTGCTCCCGTGAATATCGCAATCCCAACGGTAGCATTGCCACGTTCACGATTCCGCAGGTTCACGGTGAGTATTATTTTGATCTTGTTGTCTCTGATGACGAAGGTAACTCAACACGTTCGCGCACATTCGTTCGCGTGAATAACGATGGCGAAAGCGCGTTCCTGAATGACCAGTGCGCCGACTGGGTGGACAACGGTATTGTTTACGAAATCTTCCCGCGCTCCTATTCTGCTTCAGGCGATTTAGACGGCATAACCGCCGACATCCAGCGCATCGCCGATCTTGGCGTCAGCGCAATCTGGATGATGCCGATCTTTGAAGGCCCGTCTGATCACGGTTACGAAATCACCGATTACTACACCATTGAGCAGGACTACGGCACCAACGAGGACTTACAGGAACTCGTTGATGCGGCGCACGCGCACGGCATCAAAGTGATTCTCGACATGGTCATCAATCACACCGGCATCGGACATCCATTCATGCAGGACGCGATTCGCTACGGCCGCAATTCGTTCTATTGGGATTGGTACGACCGCGACGCCGCAGGCAATCCGACTCACTATTACGACTGGAACAATTTACCCAACATCAATCTCGACAACCCCGAAACCACGCGCTATTACATCGATATGTGCAAGTACTGGGTCGAAGAATTTGACATCGACGGCTATCGTTGTGACGTGGCATGGGGACCCTTGCAGCGCTCACCTCAATTCTGGGTCGATTGGCGTCGCGAGTTGAAGAAGATCAAGCCTGAGTTCTTTTTGCTCGGAGAAGCGGGCGCAAGCGATTTCAATATCTTCACGAACCGTTACGACCTTGCATACGATTGGGCTTTGCACCACGAAGGCGCCGCAGGTTTCTCGAATATGTTCCCCGCAATTCCCAATCTGACCAATCTTACACAGCTTATTACGAATTACGGCTTCCCGTGGCCGGAATACAAGAACCCGTTCCGCTTCATGGAGAACCATGATGAGGCTCGTTACATCACTGTGAAGACCCCCGCGCAGACGAAACTCGTTTCCGAATTGTTGCTCACCATTCCCGGCGTCCCGATGATTTATGCCGGCCAAGAAATCGGCGAAACCTCACAACGCGGCACGATCAACTGGGGCAGCGATCCGAACGGAATGCTCTCGCATTACTATCGTTTGCTCAACGCGCGCAAGCGTTTGCCCGCCATGCGAGTCGGCGATTTTGATTTATTGACCACCGACCAGCCCGGCCCCTGCTACGCATTCGCTCGCACCGGTGATGGCATGGACCCGATTGTCTTCTTGGGCAATTTCAGTTCGACTTCGCAGTTGGTCACGGTGAATCTTGATGCGAATCTGCTCGGCATTCATCCCGATTCGACTTACGTGGTTTCCGAAATCACAACCTCGACAAGTTTCACCCGCTTGGGTTCCGGAGCTAACCGGAATCTTCACCAGCTTGTCCGCTTACTCCGGTCGTGTGGGTGATTGGTGATTCGGCTTTTTTCGTTGATGCTGACGACGCGGTTCCCGCGATTCCGAAGTCAACTGAGCTGCTGACTCCCTATCCCAATCCGTTTAATCCGGTCGTCACCGTTCCATTTGAGCTTGCGAAATCGTCGCACATAACCGTGCGCATCTTCGATGTCTTGGGCCGCGAAGCCGCACGTTTAATTGACGATCAAATGTCCGCAGGCCGTCACGAGTTCGTCTGGGACGGTTCCAATGTTTCCAGCGGTATTTATTTCGCCATGCTCCAAGCCGAAGGCGTCGTCCAAACTCGTAAATTAGTGTTGATGAAGTAACGTGAAAGTTCGCATTGGTTTCATAGCACTTTTCTTCTGCTTTTGTTCGCTTGCATTGGTCAAACAATGCAGCCAACCGTTAAGGCAGGCGAGAACCGTCCGTTCTTAATTGCCAACCAGGAGTGGAACATATTTCTATGGATCAACCGGTGATGATTGGGATCAGGGCTGGATGGGATTATGGGTGAATCGCGAGCGCGTTGCGGGACCGATTGAGATCCTTGACAAGAATGCAAGGAACGGAAAATTTAATGAGGCAAAATTCAGTCGCAGCATCGGGCCATATGGCAATGGCGGGACCAGGAGTTCCTTTGATCGACTTTGATAGGAGACGACGACACCTTTTCGCTTGTCCCTCTTCTGGATGATTAAAGATACTTCCACCTGATTGCTTTGAGCAATTGTTCTGGATGACTGGAGATGAGTTAATTAGCGGCTGGATTCTGACGCCTTTCAGGGATGACCGTCTAGATTCAGTGGACTTGTATTGATCGCAAAGCTCAGCTTCTTCCTCCTCGCCGAAAACGATTCCCTGCTCTATGCCGGAATCCCGTGGTTCAATGAAGGCTGGGGACGCGATACGTTCATTTCACTGCCGGGTTTGATGGTCACAGGCCATCACGACGTCGCGCGCAAATTGCTGATGCGCTTCGCCGGATGGATTGACCGCGATCCGAACAGCCCGAATTACGGCCGCATTCCCAATCGTGTGCGGCCCGGTGAAGATATCGCCTACAACACCGCCGACGGCACGCCGTGGTGGATGCGCGAAGTCTATGAGTACGGAATCTATTCGGGTGATTATTCGCTTTGGGATGTGCTGCTTTCCGACAGCGGCGCAATGCGCATTGCGCTCGATGCCGCAGTCTTAAGAAGTGATTCGCTCGGTTTTCTGATGCACGGCGACGCCGATACATGGATGGACGCCGTCGGTCCAAACGGCGCGCACACGCCGCGCGGCAATCGCGCCATCGAGATTCAGGCCTTGCACTTCGCCGCCTTCGACAACGCCACACGCATGACGCACAAAGTCAACCCGAAGTGGCGCGAGACTGCGGATAAGATCAAGCGCAACTTCTTGGCGAACTATCTCGCGCCGTCCAAAGATCATTTCTACGACCGCTTGATGGCTGACGGCACGCCCGATACCACGATGCGGCCCAATCAGATGTTCGCCTTTACGGTTCCCTACACGCCGCTCGTGCCGCCGCAATTTGAAGCAACCGTCACCAAGAGTGTCGCGAATGAGTTGTTCTACGAGCACGGCGTCTTAAGTTTGAGTCCGCAGGATACCTGCTTCCATCCGTTTCACATGGATTGGCACTATCCCAAAGACGATGCCTATCATCAAGGCGTCGTGTGGGTGTGGAATTCCGGCCCCGCAAAGTCACTCTTGATTCGTCAAGGTCGAGGTGATCTTGCCTTGAAGATGATGGAATACGAATCGTGGTTCATGCGCGAGCACGGCATGGTCGGTTCCCTGCCTGAGTTGTTTGATGCGGTCAAACGCCCAGAGAACAAATACATCTTGTCGTCGGGCACTACCTCGCAAGCATGGAGTCTCGCCGAGTTCCTTCGTGCAACCTATCAGGATTTCTCGGCATTCGCCCAATGCTCTTTGGTCGCGTCGATCCGTTCTGGCTTTTCGCGCCGCGCATTCCTGAATCATGGGGCCAAGTGCAAACACGCGTGATTTGCGGCGGCACGCCGCTTTGGGTGACAACCCAACAATTTGACGACTCGACGGTCATTGAATTGAAAGCTGAGTTTACGCCGAAAAATCCGCTTCCTGTAAAATTTTTCGATGTAGCACGCGGCATCACCGGCGAAATCAACACTACCGAACCGCTGCACGTTGTCTATCGCCACAAAGATGGTTACATGCTCGTTGATGGCAAACCGACTGCGGAATACAAGCTCACCGGCTGGCCCTATGACAAAGGTCCCCAAGACCTGAAGTTTGCTCCGCCCATCAAGAAGCTTGACTTCGCATCGTTAAAAGATCCCGATTGGAAAATGCTGACGGGCAAAGATATTCATTGCGATATCGAGTACTCATTGCTCATGGATAGAGTGACCGATCCGATTGGCGATGAAGCCTATACCTATCCGACCGACGAGAACTTCAAAGACGGCATCCTCGACCTGACGCAGTTTGAAGTACGCGACAACAAAGACAGCTACTACTTCGAACTCAAGACAGACAAACTACATCAGCCCGGCTGGCATCCTGAGTACGGATTTCAATTGACCTATGCCGCCATCTGTTTGCACACGAAGAGTTCACAGCGCACCGACGTTCGCGCGAACTCAAACTTAACACTCGACACGCCCTTTGACCGCATCATCTATGTCGGTGGCGGAGTGCGTGTCGAAGATGGCAGTGGCAAAATAGTCGGTGAGTTTATTCCGCGCGACAACAAAGATCAATTCGGCGACGTATCGATCTCAACCATTTCATTCTGCCTGCCCAAGTCGCTCTTTCCTGCTCGCGACGACAGTTGGAAATGGACCGTACTCTGCGGGGCGCAGGATGATCACGGCGGCGCGGGCATCGGCGAATTTCGAGCGGTAAACGCGGTCGCCGAACGCTGGAGCGGCGGCGGCAATACTAACAACGGTTCTAATATTTACGACCGGCTGAGCACTCTCGGCCAATAACTTCCGTTTTCTTGCGAAGCATTATTCATGGCAAGCATTGAACTGCGAAACCTTTGCAAACAGTTCGACAAGACAATCGTGCTGCGCGACATCAGCTTCACCGTGCGTGAAGATGAATTTGTCGTGCTGGTAGGACCGTCCGGCTGCGGCAAATCCACCATTCTCCGCTCGATTGCGGGCCTCGAAACGCCTACATCCGGCGAGATCTGGATCGGCGGCAAGAACATCACGAATATGCAACCGCGTGACCGTGACATCGCTATGGTGTTTCAAAGCTACGCGCTCTATCCGCACCTAAGCGTCTATGACAACATGGCGTTCGGTCTGAAGATGCGCAAGATCTCCTCCGAAAAAATCGACAAGCGCGTCAAAGAGGCCGCCGTGTTTTTCGAGCTGAGCGAACTCTTGAATCGAAAACCCAAGCAGCTCTCCGGCGGTCAACGGCAGCGCGTAGCCCTCGGACGTGCCGTTGTGCGCAACCCCTCGGCACTCTTGTTTGATGAACCGCTTTCAAATCTCGATGCAAAACTGCGTGCCCACACTCGCACGGAAATTTCGCGCTTGCATAAGCGCTTGAAAACGGCGATGGTCTACGTCACGCACGATCAAATCGAGGCCATGACCCTCGGCGAGCGCATCGTCGTCTTAAAAGACGGCGTCATCCAGCAAATCGATACACCGCTGAACGTCTATCGCAAACCCTCAAACAAGTTCGTTGCCGGATTCATCGGCTCTCCGGCGATGAATTTCATTTCCGGCGCGCGCATCAATGGCGCGTTTCAAGCCGGCGCGCTGAATTTTGCCTTGCCGTCGACACTGGTATCCGACTGTCCCGACAGGATTACACTGGGCCTAAGGCCCGAACAAATTGTCGTCGGCACAAATTCAAGTTCCAAAGTCGGCTTCGATTTGAATGTTGACGTCGTCGAGCCAATCGGCAACGAACTACTCGTCTATGGCCGCATCGGCGAACAAGAACTTGTCGTGCGCTGTGACCCGCGCACAGAAGTTGTTCCCGATTCACGCTTACCCGTTTTCTTTGATCCGTCCGCCGTTCACTACTTCGACGCGACAAACGAACGCTCGATTGTCCGCGATTAACTTTAGGCTTGACATGCGACTCAAGATTCTCATTGCAATATTTCTTTTCTCGGTTTCTATGGCGCGAGCAGGCAACCTCTATCTGAACATTATCTGGCATCAGCATCAGCCGCTCTATGTCAACCCCGAGACCGATGAACTAAGCGGCCCGTGGGTGCGCACGCACGCGACCAAAGATTATTATGACATGGCCGCGATGCACGAGAACTTTCCCGAAGTGCATGCGACCGTCAATCTCACATCGTCGCTCTTGCAGCAGCTTGAGCAGTACTATGTGAACCGCATGGGTTCGTTTCTGCGCACAAGTCCCGATGATGGTAAACGCGAAATCGATTCTGAAGGATATTTCGCAAGTGGTTGGAAGACCGACCCGTGGATCGATCTGGCCCTGAAGAACACAGAGAAATTCACCGATGCCGAGCGCGCCAAGCTTGTTAGTGAGCCGTGGAATGCCTTCGGAATCTCAGATGTGCAAATCGAGCACTTCCCCGAATATTCTGCACTGCGTAGCATTCCCAACGATCGCCTGACCACCGCTGACCTGCGAGATGTCAAAACGTGGTTCTACGTTGCCCATTTCGATCCAGATTTTCTGCGCGGCACGTCAAACCTTGATGTTGATCTGAGCGACTTGGTCGAAGAGCGCGACGGACAATTCTTTATTCGCGATGGCAAACGCTTCACTGAGCGCGATGCCAACCGCGTTGTTGCCGATGCCGTGCGTGTCATGCAAGAGGTCGTGGCCGTTCACAGCCGGTTGTTGTCAAGCGGTCAACTCGAAATCATCACCACGCCGTTCTACCATCCGATTCTGCCGCTTCTGATTGATTCCGACGTCGCAAAAATCTGCCAGCCGAATGCCGAGCTTCCGCCGCGTTTTGCCTATCCGCAAGATGCGCACGCGCAGGTGATTAAAGGCATGAACTTCTACGAGCAGCTCTTCAAGCGTCCGCCGCAAGGCATGTGGCCTGCCGAAGGTTCGATCTCGCCTGCTGCCGCTGACGTCTTCGCCGAGCACGGCGTCAAGTGGATCTGCGGTGACATGCACGTCTTGGATCGTTCCAAACCCGAAGGCCTCGATATTGCCAAGCCGTATCGTTTGAAAACTCCGTCTGGAGATATTGCCATCGTCTTCCGCGAGACTGTGCTCTCAGATCACATCGGCTTCACCTATCAGAACATGGATCCCGATTCGGCAGTTGAGCATTTCACGAAGGAGATTGCGAAATACATTCCCAAAGACGGTGATCCCGACCGATTGCTGACCGTTATTCTTGACGGCGAGAATGCGTGGGAGTGGTACCGTGAAGACATGGATGCCAAGCGATTCCTCAAAGGTCTCTATTCGCGCCTCACGTTTTTGCGTCAAGAAGGTTTTGTCACCTGCGTGCACCCGACCGAGTATTTTCGCGGCAATCCCGAGCGCAACATTCCCGCTCATCCCATTGAGAACCTGACCGAGATTACAGAGCTGTGGCCCGGTTCGTGGATTAATGCCAACTACGACACATGGATTGGCGAACCCGAAGAGAACAAGGCTTGGGAGTATTTGTTGAAGACACGGCAAGCGCTCGAAAAATCGCACCTCCCGCAGCCTGATCCGCGCGCACCGATGGAAAAGAGCATGCAAGGTGCCGCAATCTACAATGCCTACGAGTCTATGTATGCCGCCGAAGGTTCCGATTGGTTCTGGTGGTACGGCGCTGATCAAAGCGCGCCTGCCGGAGATCGTCCGTTTGAAGAAGCGTTCTTCTCACACCTTCGCGCCGTTTATAAACACATGAAAGAAGCTGGAGTGCAAATCGCCACTCCGGATTTCGCTCCAATTCTGAGCCAAGCCAAGATCGCCACACAAGAATCCGGCGGCGTCATGCAGCGCAATGTTGAGAAACGCACGGTTCGCTTCGAATGCGATGCACGCGCCGAAGTCGTACCCGATGCAATCTTCATCGTCGGCAATCAAGAAGAGATCGCGAATTGGGTTCCGAACGTGAAGCGTTTACGCGACGACGGAGCAGCAGGTGACCAAATCCCCAACGACGGCATCTGGTCGCTCGAAATTGAGCTTCCGCTCGGCACCGAAGTCCAATACAAATTTACGAATTCCGGCGAAGTCGGCTCTTGGGCATCTGAAGAATTCCCGCATGCCAATCGCTCCTTCACCGTTGACTCCGATCCGGGCGAGCCCATTATTCGCCACGACGTATTCGGAGCGCGTGACTAACGTGAAACCGTTTCTTCTGACGTGCCTGCTGTTGCTGTTTGGTTGCTCCAAAGACAACGGTATCACGCGCATTCAACTGTGGCATCAAATGCAGCCCGAGGACCGCGCCGTCTTGACGCGCGTCGTCGCGGCATACGATGCAAAGAACATCGCCATTGAAGTTGAAGTCATCTACAAAGAGACCGAGGAGCTGCGTTCAAATTATCAGTCCGCCGCGCTCGCAGGACTTGGTCCCGATTTGCTCTATGGTCCGTCCGATCAAGTTGGCCCGCTTGCCACGATGCAATTCGTTCGTCCGCTTGATGAGTATTTTTCAGCACAAGACTACGCTCGCTTCGATGAGCGCGCCGTTGTAAAATTCAAAGGCAAGACCTATCAGCTTGCCGACCGCATCGGCAACCATCTTGCATTGGTTTACAACAAAAAACTAATGCCTGTGCCGCCGCAAAACACGGATGAACTCATCCGCATGGGCAAAGAGGCTACCAAAGATCTGAACGGCGACGGTGTCACCGATCAGTGGGGCCTTGTCTGGAATTTCACCGAGCCGTTTTTCTTTGTCCCGTGGCTGTCAGGTTTTGGTGGTTGGGTACTCGACGAGAATGCAAACCCAACGTTGAACACCAAATCCGCCGCTAACGCATTTCGTTTCGTGCGTTCATTGCGTGACGAATACAAAATGGTACCGCCTGATTGCGATTACAACACCGCTGACGCGCTTTTCAAAGAAGGCCGTGCCGCTATGCTAATTAACGGCCCGTGGTCGTGGAGCGGCTACGGTGCCGCAGGTATTGACTACGGCATCGCACGCATTCCGCAAGTCACCTCAACCGGATTGTGGCCCGCGCCGATGGTCTCGCCGTTAGGATATTCGCTTAATGTTCACAGCGACGGCAAAGAACTCGCCGCCGCAGTTGAACTGTTAAAATATCTGTTGAGCGACAGCGTCCAGCAACAATTTGTCGAAGCCACCGGAATTATCCCCAGCTCATTGGTCGTGCGAGCTGATTCGAATTACGTTTCACGTCCGCACGTTGCTGAGAGCTTGTCACAGTTTGAAGTCGGCAAAGCCATGCCCATCGTGCCTGAATTGCGCGCCGTGTGGGATGCCATGCGTTCGTCCTATCAAAGCGTGCTCGGCGGATATCTGACCCCCGAGGCCGCCGCTGCGAAAATGCAGCACGACGCCGAACAGAAGATTCGAGAGATGAATGAATAGAGATCGCAACTTTGCC
The DNA here is from genome assembly GCA_016721565.1 of bacterium. Taxonomy (GTDB): domain Bacteria; phylum Electryoneota; class RPQS01; order RPQS01; family RPQS01; genus JABWCQ01. Next base: position 71,571 of record JADKHW010000005.1, read on the forward strand.
ATGTGGATGGTCGCACCCGCCGCTGTAGTCGTGGCGCTGGTGGTTATTTGGCCATTCCTCTACAATATCATTCTCTCGTTCTCCAACATGAGTCTCTTGCACATTCATGATTGGGAATTGATCGGCCCGCGCCAATACGAAAAGGTCTTCACCGACTCCACGTTTTACACCGTACTCGGCAAAACGATGATGTGGACGATCTTCAATGTCTTCTTCCATGTCACCATTGGTGTTTCGCTTGCGGTCATCCTTCACGAAAATGTTCCCGGCAAGCGCATGTTCCGCACCCTGCTGATTCTCCCGTGGGCGATTCCAGCCGTCGTAACTGCCTTAACGTGGCGCGGCATGTTTCACTACGAATACGGCGCGGTCAACCTGATTTTGACCAAAGTTTTCGCTCAATCGCCGATTCAGTGGCTGAATGATCCCGTCGGCACATTTGCCGCATGTGTGATCACCAATGTCTGGCTCGGCTTTCCCTTTATGATGGTGGTCGCCCTCGGCGGTTTGCAAAGTATTCCCAAAGAACTCTATGAAGCCGCAATGATCGACGGCGCATCTTCATGGCAACGCTTCAAGACCATCACCCTGCCGATGCTTGTACCGGTTTTGATGCCGGCGATTATCTTAGGCTTCGTCTGGACGTTCAATAAAGTTGACATCGTCTGGCTCGTCTCAAACGGCGGCGAGCCTGCCGATCAAACGCATATTCTTGTTTCGTATGTCTACCGCGCGGCGTTCAATCTCTATCGTTATGGCTATGCCGCCGCAGGTTCGATGATTATTTTCCTCTTGCTCGTGCTCTTTTCGGTAACATTTATGAAGCGGATGCGCGGCAAGGCGGAGGCATAACACATGCTTAAGAAAAGTATTCTCTTCGTCGTCCTCTGCATCGTCACGGTGCTCACGCTTTACCCCGTGCTCACCGTGGTTACGGTCTCCTTGCGCCCGGCTGACAGGTTGCTCTCTACTTCGCTTGAGATTATTCCTAAAGACGCGACGTTCAACAACTATATCATACTGTTCACCGAACGCCCGTTCTTGCGCTGGCTGTTGAACAGCACACTCGTCGCCGCCGCAGTGACGATCTTCGCCACCGCACTCGCTTCAACAGCAGGCTACGCCTTCTCGCGCTTCCGCTTCCCCGGCTACAAAGTCGGTATGAGCCTCTTACTGATTACGCAGATGTTTCCGGCCACGATGCTGTTGTTGCCGTTGTTCTTAATGCTCGCCAAGCTCGGCCTGATTAATTCTTATATCGGCTTAATGGTCGTCTATTCGGCCACAGCCTTGCCCTTCACCGTCTGGCAGATGAAAGGCTATTACGACACCATCCCGCGCGAACTGGAAGAGGCCGCCATGCTCGATGGCGCAAGTCGCTTCAAAACGTTCTACCTCGTCATTCTCCCGCTCGCTGCTCCGGCGCTTGTAATCACTGCGCTGTTTAGCTTCTTAACCGCATGGAGCGAATACGTCGTGGCCGCGCAAGTTTTGTTGACCGAAGATATGTACACGCTGCCGATTGGCCTGAAACAATTCCAATCGAGCATGACCACCGAGTGGGGTCTCTACGCCGCCGGTTCGATTGTCGTCAGTGTGCCCGTGATTTTATTGTTTATGAAATTGTCAAAATGGTTAGTCTCCGGGTTGACGCTCGGAAGTGTAAAAGGATAGCCTGCACATGAAGAAGATGTTTTTACTCTTGCTGCTGTTGGTAACGGCAGCACAGGCGGAGCGCGCCTACACAGACACCCCGTGGAAACTCGAACATTGGCTCGCCAAAGACGAGATTAACGAAGTCAAACAAGGCGACGCCGACCTCTGCAATCTCTTCTACCGCGAAGATTTCGATTCCATCTATTGCAAAACCACGCTGCGTTCAGATTGGCTGGGCACGGCGGATGTTCATTGGGACGTCACTGACAGCAAGGGAATAATCGCGCGCCTAAAAAGCAACAACAGTTCAAGTAATCAGGTTTCCGAGTCAAACTATCGCGGCGTCCTCGAATGGGCTATCGCCCGTCCGTCTGATTGGTCTGGCGTTCAATCCATCTTTGTCGAAACTCTGATTGATAATCAGATAGTCGATTACATCAATTGGAACCGCGACTCGCATCATTCACTCGACGGCGAAGTCGGCAATGCCGCAATGGTGCATCACGGCAATCAAGGCTTGACCTACACCGATGTCTTTCGCGGACAAAACGGCACCGAAGGTTTTGACGAAATTCTTGAACTCCATCAATCTCGCCAAGTCCCCGGTAACTTCCACCTCTCTGGCACATTAATCACCGCCGCCGATTGGTACGACAAACCCTTCTTGCAGTGGATGCGTGACGGCATCGGCGAAGGATGGCTAAACGTTCTTGGCTCGGCCTACGCTCAGCACATCATGCCGTTCGTGACCGATAACATGAACAACTGGGCGGTAAATGTCGAGCAAGATTTAATCAGCTACAAACTGAACTATGACGCGCACGTCGCGTGGATTCCCGAGCGCGTCTGGAATGCGCAAGGCCACTACCCCGATGCGCACCTGAACGATCCGTGGCTCGGTGACAACTGGACACAGCACGGCATCAATGCAGTTATCCTCGATGATTGGCCGCACGTCTCAGGACAAAGCGACCGCAAGATTCATTGGATGAACAACGGCTCAGGAGTCGTCCTGCGCGTGATTCCGATTGACGGAGAGTTCACCGGCAATTGCCACTACAACCCCGGCGCGGCCATCGCACAAATTCAAGGCACGGGCCGCTATCAGCTTGTCGTGTACGGCACAGACTGGGAAGCCGCTTCCGAAATGGCCGACTTCAATTGCCCCGATTGCTTAGAGAACTATTCCCAAGTCGTCAACTGGGCCGCTGACAACTATCCTGCTGTCGATTTGTGGAAACTCGACAATGCCATCAACAATCCCGACTTCAACGGCAACGGCATCGAAGTCGGTAACGGCACATACGGTTTAATCGGCGGCGACCAAGGCTACGGCGGCTCCAACAACAGCTGGTACGGTGATTGGGCCGGAACAACTTCTCTTTCCGATCATCACACTCCCGCTTGGAACTACGGCAACGTCTGGACCACGGTTTACAATCAACTGCTAACCGTTCCGAACAACAATCTGTCCGAAACCGCGTGGTATGTGCTGATGACCAATCTGCACGAAACCGCCTGGCACGATTACATGGGCGGCCCCATCAGCGGTTGGCAGCATCGCTACAGCGCGCACATCAAGAACGCCGCCGTCTATGCCGAAGCCTCACGTTGGGCCGCTGGACTCTATGCCAACACCTGCTCAACCTACTTCTACGATATTGATGTTGACGGCGTTGATGAGTTAATCATTCACAACGACCGCGTCTTCGCAGTCTTTGAATCCATCGGCGGACGCGCACAATATGTTTTCAGCAAAGGTCCCGGCGGAGAAAATTTCTCAATCGTTGGCAGCGACAACACCTATTGGGCCGAAACCGATGGCGATTTTGACGAACCCGGCTCGAATAATCATCAAGCCGCCTTCGCCGATGTCAGCCCCACCTATCGCAACGAACTCTACGCGCTCTCGATTGATTCAAGCTCGAACTCCTACGCGAAAATCCGCATGAGCTTCGGCTCGGTCGAAAAAACGATTGAAGTCTCATCCGGCAATCCCTTCTTAGTTGCCAAGTACGACGTCGGCAATCAAGATTGCTACATTCGTCACGGCTTCACTCCCGATTTGCTTGGAATAATTTGGGATGCTGAAATGGATCGCGTCTGGGATCCCGACTTAGCCTATTCAGGCTACCGCAATCCCAACAGCGGCGCAACCGGAGCACTCGTCCGCAACAACGGCGGCACCTCACACATCACCGAGTTCAGCGGCACATTGCTAAAAGGTGACGAGCTGCGCGGTCACGGCGAGTTCAGCTATTTGCTCTATGCAGGCCCCACTTCCGCTCCCGATGTCAATGGCCGCATCGCTGAACTCGATGCGCTCTCCTTACTAAATCTCGACAGCTTCGGCCCGCGCCTGAATGCTCAAGCCGCCTTCATCAACAACTCGACCATTGAGCTAACCTTCAGCGAAGCCGTCAACGAAGCCATCGCCGAGACGGCTTCCAACTGGTCGCTCACAGGCTTTGCAAACTCTCACACAGTAACAGCAGCCGTCCGTCAAGCCGATTGGACAAAAGTTCGTCTGACTGTTTCACCAAACTTTGCAGGCGGAGAAAACGGAACTGTCAACGTTATCAACGTCACCGATGTAAACAGTAATATCGTTAATCCCGATTATGATAGCGCCGCATTAAGCATTCCCAACGGACTCACACCGCACACCATCGTCATTGATGGCACGCAGGATTTCGACGTCCCCAACGAGTGCTTAAACGCCACGACCGATACGCTCACGATCACATGGGATTCGCTCGCGCTCTACATCGGCTATTGGCGCAAAGATTTGAACACAGGCGACATCTTCGTCAACATTGACGTCAATCAAGTAAACAACGTCGGCGCGACCACCGACTCATGGGGCCGCGTGCAATTCGCCAACCCGTTCAAGATCGAATATCAAATCGCTATCGAAGGCGGCCCCGGCAATATCCAAGTCAATCATTGGAACGGCGCCGCGTGGAGCTATTTGAATTTCGGCCAGCACGGTGCCACAAGCTACAACGGTTGGGCCACTGTCCCGTTCACAGAGATGCGCATTCCGTGGGCTGACCTCGGCAATCCATCAGGCATTGCGCTCTCCTTCCACGTCACACAAGAGAGCAACAGCATCACAACTCGCGCATTACCTCCGGGTAATCCAACGGGTACGCTGGTTACGCTCTCGCAATTCTATCGCATCTATCCGCCGTACACCTCCGGCCCATTGCCGTTGATGGGTGTACGCACGAAAGATATTCTAATCAACAACCCCGTCGCCGTTGACGATCTCGTCATCTCATGGGAGAATGCTGCACCTCGCTTGCAATGGAACGCTATCCCGAGCGCGCACACCTACGACATCTATCGCGCCGCAACTTCCGACGGAACCTACACGCTCTTGGCCTCGACGACAACTACCACTTTCGATGATTCAACACCTCTGCCCGGCGCAACCGCATTTTACTATGTGCGCGCTCGCGGCGGAATATAGCACGATTGACATATTATTTTTGATTCACTACAAACCGATGAAACGGTAAACAAGGAGAAAACATGAAAGCAATGCGCAGGATGTTAGCAGCGGCGCTGATGTGCGTCGCGGTCACCGCTTATGCGGTGCCTTCGTTCACGCCGATTATTGACGGCGTAAAAGATGCCGGTTGGGGCGTTACCCCCGACCACAGTTCAACTTCGCAAGCTCTGCCCACCGAGTTTAATCTCGACGGCGGCTTGTATGTAACAGATGATGCCGAATACGTTTATTTCGGCTACGATGCGGACAACGATCCGTGGACTGACGCCAAGAGCGTGCATGTGCACATCGTCTTCGACGTCGGCAGCACTGTCGTCGGTGGTACATTCGCGTGCTGGGGCGCAAGCAACGTCGCTTACACGCACCCATTCAAGCCCGAGTACGATCTTGTCATGCAGTGGAACACCGATGATCAGAACGCCAGCTTCACAGGCTTGAATACGTGGACGATCAACACATGGGTTCAGCAACCCGAAATCACCACTGATGACGGAGGCGGTTCGCAGTGGACCGAAGTTGCCATTCGCAAGAACCAAATCGGCACACCCGGTTTTGGCACAACATTGAATATCTCCATGTGGCTGCGTCCCGCGTGGGATTCGCAAGGCGGCGTGGCCTGCTTGCCCGCCGATGCAACCTTCCCGAGTGACAATGCTGCACTGGCCCATCCCTTGAACGCGCAGTTCGCCTACAGCATTCAAACTGCCTATGGTGATGCCGTCGCTCCGCGTCTTCTGTCTGTTCATCAAATCGATCGCCGCTCCGTTGAGTTGCTCTTCAATGAGCCGATGAATCCCGTTCGCATGAACAATTCATCCTACTACGTTCCCGGCGGCTGGCCGTTCACCGGTTTCCGTTATGTCACCGATCTTACCGTCGGCATCTGGAACTTCGGCGGCTTCACTGATGGCAGTTCCTACAACATCGCGCTCCTTTCCGGTATCAGCGACGTTGCAGGTAATCCGATCGATCCGAATTTTGATTCACTCGGATGGACCGCGCCCAACTACGCCGACGTGCTCTTCCGCGTCGAAGATCCGGGCGCAACGCAAGACTCCATCTTTTTGAAAGGTTCTTTCAATTTCTATCACGAGTATGATGCCGGATGGGCAGGTGGAAACGTTCTGCTTTACGACAACGGCACCAACGGCGACGTTACGCCCGCCGATCATGTCTTCTCGCGCAGTTTTGAAATGGTTCCCAATGGCGGCACGCCGAGCTTTGAGTGGGGTTGTGTTGACGAGTTGAATAATTGGCTCGTCGTCGGACCAAATCAAACTTTCTCACTTGTTGACAACACTGACATAACAGTAACGTACATCATTCCGAATCCCACCGTCAATCCGGTCACTGTCACCTTCCGTTGCGACGTCGAATGCTTAATCGGCGCAGGTGTCACTCCCGATAGCGTGAGCGTCGCAGGCCCCTTCAACGGTTGGAATGGTCAAGTGATGACCGATGCCGATCTCAATGATCAGTACACATTGGATGTGCTGTTCCCGGCAGGTTCCGTGCGTGTTCAGGAATACAAGTTCCGCTATCACGTCGCCGGTGGCACGGAGTGGGAGAGCGTGGCCAACCGCCCGTTGGAGATCAACGATGCCAACCCGACTCAAGATCAAGGCAACTTCTACTGGAATGATTGGGTTTGCCCGCCGACCAACTTGACCATCTACAGCAACGGCACAAATGCCGACTTGCGTTGGAACGGCCCCGCCCGCGCCAACTTCATGATCTACGGCCACATTGCCCCCGACAGCATCATCGAAAACGGCACAATTCTCGGCACGTCCGCAACGGAAACCTACACGGTCACTCCGCTAATCGGTTCCCAGTTCTTCCAAGTCCGCGCCTACAGACCGTAACAAATTCGCTCACGATAGAGAACAGAAAGCCCTCGCAATCGCGAGGGCTTTTTTCACCTCTCCCAGGTAGCCGCAAATTTGGGGAGATTAGGGGGGCGGCTATCCTCTGCATTTCATTCGCCGTTGTGGGTGTCCACACCCGCAATGGCGACTCTCATATGCATCGAAAATGTAAAACAAATTGTCATCCCGCAGCGCAGCGAAGGGACCTACCCAAGCACCACGAAACTTCCAAGCGCAATACACGATGTAATACACATTGTCATCCTGGAAGGATCTTGGGACAAAGTCGCATTGTCATCCTGAACGAAGTGAAGGACCCCTCTCTAGCTCTCCCCAAAATCGCCGCGATTTTGGGGGGATTAAGGGGGTATGCCTTCATTTCAACAACACAACCTTCCGCATCACCGCCTCACGCGCAGTCACAGCCCGTACAAAATAAATCCCACTCGCAAGACTCGGCGGCGCACTATAAGACAGCGTTGAACTTTCCAACCTACCACGCTGAATCACATCCACTTCTCGCCCCAACAAATCATACAGCGAAACCGTCACCTCTTGATGCAACGGAATTTCAAGCGAAATGGAGAGCGTGGAGTTGAACGGGTTGGGATACGTCGTGAACATCTGACTATTTGCGAGCCGAGCATTATTTGAAGAGACGGACGTTGCTGTATCAGTTGTAAAGAGATACAAATCGGGATAGAATGGAGATCCATCAGAATCAAGAATGCAACCGACTACCGCCCATTCGTTTTCGTCAGAAATTGGGCACGCATCAAAATAAGTGAGAGGGCGTAATTGTGATCCTATTGGAGCTCCGTCAGAAATCCATCCTTCGGTTTGATCGTATGTGCTTGCATAAACTGAATAGACGCTTGGACTTGGTTCTTCACCCCACGTCACGAATACCTGGCCGGCATTGTTACTCGCAATCGCATTGCGTAGTACTAAATCATTTACCACCAAGTCACGCCATTCAACGACAGCAAGCGTGCTATCGAGCCGGCAATATCTCTTAATGTGCCCTCCGCTAACAGAGGCGCAGCAGCAAATGTCCCCATTTGGTGCCGTCGTAAGGCTATTTGCATATGAGAAAAATTCGGGAGCTGCTCCAAATGGCCGTCTGACCGTTTGCGAGCCGTCCTCATTCATTCTCACAAAAAGCGCTTCAATGCCTCCGGGCACCTCATTTCGATAGACTGCCCAAACGTCGCCGGTTGTGCTGGTGACGGCACTCACTTCTTCTGAGATAAAGATAGAATCTACCGGCTCCTGCCAAGCCAAGACGTCGCCATTGGCTGAGAACTTAGAGTGAAAGCCAAAGAACAAGTAGTGAGTGCCTATTAAATGAAGGGTATGATCCATGTCCTTATAGGTCAAATCAGTCGTCCGGCTGGGGACATTCCCGCACTTAGTAGGACGGGCAATAACAAAACCCCAAACCCCACCCGCTTCAAAAGATTGAATACAGATAGAATTCGCGATGAATAAACAAATGACTTCATACCCACAATCTACACCCACCCCCGCAAATCCGCAAGTGTTATTTTCCGCCGCCCGTAGTGGCAGACCTTGGTCTGCCTACTGGAGCTGTAGCGGCTGCCAAGCCTGTCCCTGTAGGGATGGCTGCCGACCAACCCGAGAATCCCAAGCCTCGCCACCCCAACCCTCCATGAGCCGGGTTAAGGTCCATAGCCTGTCCTGGAAGGACAACCCGGCCGGAATCTGCCCCACAGCATGTTGTCTAAACACGTAATTTCAACAATATCACACCACCCCCAGCATTCTCACATCAAACCATAAAAATCAATAACTAACACATAACCCCTTGTTTTTCAGATCCCAAAAAAAGAGAGGCGACTCCTCTCTTTTTCGTAACTTCAATAAAACATAAATCTATAAAAATCAATACTAAATAGGTGTTAAGTTCACACTATTTTGAACAAATGGGCACTTAAATTCATTTCAAAACAATCATTTGTATTGTTTATACAAAATTACTTGACAAACGGTCGTTTATACAGTATATTATGCTCGTTCGATTCACAAAGAAAATCCCCCCGCATGACAAGCACACGGGGACTGCATTCAATCGCCGGAGCTGCTCGGCGTCCCCGTCCCGCCGGAAAGGGGGGATGAGAGTCTGCCCGCTAATTCCCCAACATAATAAAACCGCTTCGCCGAAGCCGTACCATTCACAATCGTCAGCGTCGTCGCAGCAGTCGTTCCTTCAAACGTGTCAAACGGACCTTCAGATTCTGCCGCACTATAAACCGTGTAGCCCGCATATCCCGAATCCGCCCAACGCAACACAATATCAGTTCCGCTAACCGCAATCGTCAAAGCAACCGGCGGCGGCAGCACCACGTTCGGCGCGAAGATCTGCACATTATCCACGTACCAACCTTCTCGATTGTTCACGGCATCGCTTCCAAATCTAAACCGGAAGCGCACATCATCTCCCGCAAGAGCATTCAAATCGGCAGTCACCGTACTCCAAGTATCTTGCGTGCCGCCAAAACAAGGACGTCCCAACATCGGCCCGGTCGCAGGATTTCCTCCACCCGCTTGATAGCGGAACGTCTTCGTATAACCACCCGTCGGAATAAACTCCTGCCATCCACCGCCATTGATTGAAACTTCAATCACACATCCGTCATAAGCCGAATCAGGAAACGCAATTGAGATTTCTGTCTCAAATTGCTGCACAAACCTAAGCTGCGCACTTTCCGGCAAATCATTCACAATCGGAGAAATTAATCTCGCGTCATTAAACGACCTGTAAGTTCCGGCTCCGCTACTCCCACATTTATAAGAATGCGTTCCGCTTTGCGCGCGCTCCGTCGAAATGTGCCAATCACTCACCCACGTTCCACCTGCCGAGTCAATCGTCCAACCATTCGCACCCGCCTCAAAACTCTCATTCATGAGATACGACAACTGCCCAATCGAGAACGCCGCGTTTGAAGAATCAGACTCTTGCGGATCGACATTCGATAGCACGCGCAAATAACAATTGTTCGAGCTGGATCCTGTAATCACCCAATTGTAGAGTCCCGTGTTAGGTGCCGCTCCGGCAATCGTTTCCCACGATCCGGAAAGTCCCGTTCGAGTCAACTCAATTCGCACCGTTCCACCACTCGAACCCGGAAACCACGAGATTGCCGCAGTACTGTCAATAAAATATGCTTCGCCGCCGTCGGGTGCAAGCACAGTCAGCGTCGAGAATAACGTTCCGCTTCCCGCAGTCGTGTACATAACCGCCAATCCATCCACAAGATTCGATGAACCCGCCGTGTAAACATTGGAGTAGTAATACTCAAGTCCCATCGTGTGATCTTGATTCTGAAGTCCAATCGTGGCCCACGGCATATCAAATGCACCGTCGTTCGAGTTTGGATTCACATCTTGATACTGCACAAGTATCTTTCCGTCACCCGTCGGAGTCGGATAAGATGCTGGATTAAACAAAATGACTTGGAACACTTGCGGAACACTCGTCCAAAGTGTTTGCACATTCCATTGCACAATGAATCTTTGCTCGGCAGCATCGTAGTAATAATATACTCCGCCGCCTGTTGTTGCCAAATCATCCCAATAGGCCGCCACCATGTTTGGCGGGGCCCCATCGGCGAGCCAATTCTCCAATTTCGGAAATCCCAGAATCCACCCAAATTCCCGAATGCCACCCAACCGTTCGAGCAAATCGTCACGCTGTCAAATGTGTTTCCGTAAAATGTAAAATCAAACGGAAGCAACAGTGCTTGTGAATCGTCATCATCTTCAAATACGTCGCTGAATCCGATGTTTGTTCCGATTGTGGAAATATCAATCCAATCATACTGTGTTGCCGTTCCCGCAGGTTGAATTTCCGTGTTGTCATAGGCATAGTAACCATAAGCATCCGGCCCGGTCGGAGTCGTTGGACTTGCCACACCAACAATCTGCACAAACTCAACCGAATCACGGAATCCATCCGTGTCGGTAATCACAAGCTCCATTTGTGCCGCAAATCCGGCAACTGTATTGATGTTTGCAGAAACTGCAAAAGCGTCTGCCAGATTTTCCGCAGTTCCGCTAATTGCAACTGCTCCAAATACTCCAATTGAATCAGTTACAGTTACGTGCGAACTCAAAGACCGCAAAATACCGCTCGCGTTCGTCAGCACACGCGCACCGCTATTCTGAATCGTCGCAGTAAGCGGGCCGCTATCACCCGGATCAAGCTGCAAGTCTCCAATAATAAAACTCGTCGAGTTGACAGCAATATTCGCCGCCACCGGAGTCAAATTCAACCGCACGATCTGCGATCCTGCTGATGATGTCGTCGTCAAAAAGAGCGCCACAGGTTCAGCATTTTGAACTGCGCCGACTTCCACTCTAAACGGAGTATTTGAGCCGCCGTTCCGCTAATACTAATATCCGGATATGTGCTGTTTGCAGATTGAATCTGCAAACCTGATGCTGTCGTCGAAAGCACCGAACTAATTCCGGTCGCCGTTGCTGAAGAGCCGCGATTGATTAGCACAACTCCTAAATCAACAATCTCCCCCGGATTCAAGATTCCGTCGTCGTTTCCAGTCGTTCCGCCGAAATTGTCGTCGTCAACCTGCACCGTTGAGAGCGCAAGCGTCGCAGCCGCACTGACGACTTGCACGGAATCACGAATTGTTTTCAAATCCGTTCCGGTCACCGTAATGTAAACCCAACCTAAATCTGAAAGTGTGTCTGCCAGATTCACTTCGCCGTTCACATCGGTATAACCGCGTGCGAACACGTTCGGGCTTTTTTGATAGAGTCCAACTAAAGCGCCTTCAACCGGATTACCGTTCAGAGTCACCTGAACAGGAATATTGTTCGTATAACGATTCACAACAGATGGATCGCTGGCCACAATCGCTTGCGGTGTATGCAAAATCAACGGCACCGCCGCATCGCCCATCAAATTACACCATGCTGAAAACTCTTCAACACTGGTTGTACTTACATTATCCCAGAAATTGCGATAGAGTTCGAGTTTGCCGTTCATCATCACGAGCGACTGCTCGCGAATGTCTTTCGCAAACAAACCCATCATCGCGCCGCCGTCAACGATATTGTTCTCGGCCACGCGCGTGCTGTTACCGCACATTCCCATCGCGCCGATTGCACCAACCGGTGAAGCCGGAGTGCCTCTGCGCACCCATGCTTCTGTAACTGATTCACCGTTGTTGTACCATCCCATTCCGCATGTAATCACGGCCACAAATGGATTCTTGCGGCCATTGGCGAGTCCGTCAAGATCCGGCGGATTCATTTCTGAATTTCCCCACGAGAGTCTGTGATTGACAACACTCACTCCGGATTCACTGTGCCTCAAGTACAGACGGCTGAACATTAGCAGGAAAGTCTGCTGCGGCTCCTGGGTTTATTCCCTTTGGAGCATGATCTGCGTGTATTCCTTCTGAAGGATTGGACGGAATAAAGTCCGGAATGCACCGCACACCAAGTCCGATTAAACCACGTCGTGTCCGTCATAAACGGATCGGCTTCGTAGTTAATTGATTTTGAAATCATCGCGGACAATTGCGTAAAATCTGCCGTCGGTAATCTGCCAATACCAATGTCCGGCAGCGGATCGGATTTGGACCCGTTCCCAACATACCGTAATAGTTATCTAATTCTCCATACGGATAATCAGGCCAACTCGTCCGTCGGGAACAATACGCTCCCGATCCGTCCGCATCGCCAACAAGCGTCACAAATTCAAGCTGACCGTTGCTGTTCGTATATTGTGTATTGATATACGAGCGAATCTGCGTGACCGATGCTCCCGTCACAGAAGTAGTCACAACGGTCGCGTCTATTCCCTTTTTCTTTCGCCGTCGCCAACTCGGTTACCTTATTGATTACCGTCGCGTTATTCTGACAGATGAATAGTGATTCCCGGCACAACCGGAAGTTCATCCAGCGGACTGTCTTCAAAATTGATGAAGCTCGCATAAAGCCTTCTGAACCCCGGCGTAATGAAACCGGTTCGATGGTTCGTTCGTTGCCTCACACCGCCGATATCGCGAAT
>JADKHW010000006.1 GCA_016721565.1 bacterium
GCAGATGAACAGAAGCAACGTCGTGATGAGAAGTTTCATGATGTTCACTCAAAGAAGAATAGAAAACGAATTCCGACAACTGCCAACACCGCGAGCATGATGCCCTTAAACACCCGCGCGCGCATCCGCGAAACCAATACTTTACCAAAATACGAACCAGCAATCATTAATACCATTAACGGCAACAATAACAGAAAGTCCTTAACCCCCAACAACGATGCGCCGCTCCACACAATCAGCTTTGCGATATGCGTTCCCGCTGTCGAAAGCGCTTCCGTAGCCAGAAAACTCTCTTTCATCAATCCATACCGCAGAAAATACGGAGCAAGAATCAATCCCGATCCTCCCACCACCGCGCTCGTAACACCCGCCGGAATTCCGATAAACGAAATTGAACGAATATCCGCAGTCTTGGGCCACTGCACTCGCAAGAAATTCAGCCCGACATACACAATTAAATATACACCGAGAATTTTTGCAATCCAATATGCCGGAAGATAGGCATACGCCAGTGCACCAACAGCCGCCGAGGGAACCGCCGTTATCAAAAACGCTTTCAGAACCTTCCAATCAACGAACTTCCGCGCAAAATACGCGCGCGATAAATTCCCAGATAGTAACAGCAAAGAAAGATACGGCACGGCGAGCTTCATGCCGACAATCTCAGCCAGAATCGGCAGATAAATCATGCCGCCGCCGACGCCTGCAATCCCCGATACTGTCGAGGCCAACAGCGCGCCGGCGGCCAAAACTAAGTAGTCATTTACCGGCAAAGTGATCAACCGCCGCCCGCTCCCGCCGACTGCATATCCGGTTCGGTCAAACGGCGCGGATCGAGAATTTCTTTCAACTGCTCTTCAGTCAAGAGCTTGTGTTCACGAATCAAATCAACAATCGAACGACCCGTCTTCACAGACGCTTTGGCCAAATCAGCGGCCTTTGCATAGCCAATATAGGGATTCATAATCGTGGCCATGCCGACCGACGATTCAAAATACATCCGGCAGCGTTCACGATCAACGGTGATGCCTTCGATGCAGCGCTTACTGAACACTTCCATTGAAGTGCTCAGGATGTGAAGCGCCTGCTGCAAATTGTAATTCACAACAGGCATCATCACATTCAAATCCATTTGACCGGCTTGCGCGCAATACGCAACCGTCTGATCAAACCCAACAACCTGATAACAAACTTGATTCATCATCTCAGCCATGGAAGGATTGACCTTCCCCGGCATAATCGAAGAACCCGGCTGCACGGCAGGCAGATAGATTTCCTGCAAACCCGTGCGCGGCCCACTGCTCAAATAACGAATATCTGAAACAATCTTCCCAAGTTCTAATGCCAGCAATCTCAACGCCGACGAAAAATGCAAGAAATCACCCAAACTCTGCGTGACTTCAAACAAGTTTTCAGCAGGCTTGAAAGCAATTTCCGTGCGAGCAGAAATTTCTTTAGCAACTCTCGCGCGATATTCAGGATGAGCATTCATGCCCGTTCCGGCGGCAGTTGCGCCGAGATTCAGTTGACGCAAACCCGCTTCCGCTTCCACCAATCTCTCGCGGCAACGTCGCATGATTGAGGCATATCCTCCGAACTCCTGTCCCAAACGAATTGGCACGGCGTCCTGCAAATGCGTGCGCGCGCTCTTAATTACGTCGTCAAACTCCGCGGCTTTCTTGTCGAGCGCGGCGATAATCATATCCACCGATTTCAGTAAGTCAGGAAACTTCAAACTCAAACCAATGCGAATCGCGGCAGGATAGGTGTCATTCGTCGATTGTGCCATATTGACATGGTCGTTCGGGTTGACCTTGCTGTAATCACCGCGTTTCAAACCCATCAACTCCGCCGCGCGATTGGCAATCACCTCGTTGACGTTCATGTTCGTCGAGGTGCCCGCACCCGCCTGATAAACATCCACGGCAATTTGATCCAACAGTTTACCTGCGAGCATTTCGTCAGCGGCCTTGATAATCGCACCCGATTGCTCATCCGTCAACAAATGCAAGTCGCGATGCACGACGGCGGCGAGAGCGTTTGATCGTCACATATGCTTTTATAAATACCGGATGCGGCCGCAATCCTGAAATAGGATAGTTGGCCACTGCGCGTGCCGTTTGCACGCCGTAGTAGGCATTCGCCGGAACTTGCAGTTCACCGAGCGAGTCCTTTTCAATTCTAAATTCGCTGCTCATGATCTTTTAGTTTCTGATATGTTATTCGTTGGCAACGCTATCCGGAAGGGATAGGTTGTCACGAGTTTCTCCTGTCAATTCAAACATGCGGTTCAGCGCCATCCGCGCGCGTGACCGCACCGGCTCATCCACTTCAATCTGAAATCTGTTCTGAAGCAATGACTGCTCAACGTCGTCCAGCGAAATCGCCTTCATAAAGCGGCAGATCTTGCACGCGCGATAAAACGTCTTGTCCGGCACACTAATTTGCAGCAAGTCAGACAATCCGCATTCCGTCACGGCAAGAAAATCAGTCGCCTTGCTCGCCTGTGCATACTCAACCATTCCCGAAGTCGAGAGCGCGGCATCCGCAAGCGCAACCACGTCATCACGGCATTCGGGATGCACGAGAATTTTGATTCCCGGAATCTGCCTGCGCATCGTCATCACCGTTTCAGGTGTGATCTGATGATGCACATAGCAATAGCCATCCCAAGCGATAATCGTCTTTTCAGGAACATGCAGGGCCACATGGCGCGCCAAATTTTGATCAGGAATGAACAGAATATGTTGGCTCTCGAGCGCGCGCACAACTGAGACTGCATTTGAACTCGTACAGCACGCATCAGAATGCGCTTTGACTTCCGCAGTCGTGTTCACATAGGTCACAACCTGCAAGTCCGGATAGGTTTTGCGCAACTCGGCGACGCGCTTTGCGACTTCCGGCCCTGTGGCCATGTCCGCAAGTGAGCAGCCCGCCGCGAGATTGGGAAGCAGAACTACTTTTTCCGGATTGACAATCTTTGCCGTTTCAGCCATAAAGTGCACGCCGCAAAACACAATCACGTCCGCGTCTTTAACTTCGGCGGCTTTCAGTGAAAGCCCGAGCGAATCACCCAAAAAATCCGCAACCTCAAAAATTTCGGGACGCTGATAGTTGTGCGCCAACACGACCGCGTTGCGTTCACGCTTGAGCTTCTTGATGCGCTCAACCGTGGCAAGCATCGGCGTGACGCGATCCTCCGTATAAAACTCAGGATCGAGGCCGTGAAGTTTATCGTAAAGCGTGTTCATCGTTGTTCAATTTATCCATTCAAGAACCTGCGCAGATTCTTCCCCGTGAGATTAAACATGTCGTCTCGCGAAAAACCGGCTTCATAGAGCTTCTTAATAGCTGCTTTTTGGTCACTTTCGCGCATGTCATCGAAAGATTCGCCGAAGTTCAAGTGGACATAGCGCTGACGGCCCGCGCGGATTGTCTCAATTTGTTCGAGCGTCGGTTCCTTGTCCACGTCAATCAAGAGTAGTGCCGTGCTGACCAACAGTGAATCGCGAATCTCTTTAGGAGTTTCAGCGAATTGTGCGAGCGAAGCAGTAACAATTGATTGCGATCCCCAGCGCTGCACGCGCGGTGATGTGTTGAAATCAATCGGAATCAGCGCATAGACTCCAGCGGCTTTCAAGGTCTTGAACGTCTCTTCAGGCATGGCGAGTTTGGTTGCTTCGGCTCCCGGAGTCAAATGCACAAGTGACAACCCCATCTTTGCCAAAGTCACAACATCTTGCAGCGGACGTTTCTGCAAACCGACTTCAGGAATTGCGATTACGATACCTTGCTTCAACTCGCCTGTCTTTGTGACGGCGTCTTTTAGCCCTGTGCTCGTGATCTCTTTGCCTGTGCAATAGGTGTGCAAGTGCGCCGTGCTGCTCACAAGTTCTGTGATGAGCGAGGACGAGTTATGCGGCAACCAAGCAACTTCGATAGATGGCGACGATTTTACCGTGCCTGTTTTGTCAATGAAGAAACCGTCAATGTCGAGTGTGGTGGCGTAGCGCGTGATCATGCGCAGCGAATCAGAGCGGCAAGCAAGCGATTGTTGCTGTGTGCCGAGATGACGTACGAGCGCTTCAGCTTGCCCGCCGACGGTGGCAAACGATTCTACGTTGAGCCACTGGCCATCGTCAGCAAAGTTGTGATAGAACGGATGGCTGCCGCTTGACCAAAACGCGATCCCCGGTGCGCCGTATTCGGCAAACGGTGCATAGTCACTCGCGCCGTCGCCGTCGTAGATCGAAAGTTTGGGCGGTTTCGGCGAATGCGCAAGCGAATCGGCCCAAGCTCTGCCAACGGCACCAAGTTGTTCCAAACCGGTGATTGCGGAACCGCCGTCGCCTTGACCCACCATATCGAAGTTGAGCATTGCGACAATGTTGCCGAAGGGGATGGTTGGTTGTTCAACAAAATGTTTGCTGCCCAGCAAGCCGTCTTCTTCACCCGTAAACCAGACGAATAGGACAGAACGCTTGAGCGCCGGGCCTTGTGCAACTGCGCGCGCGAGTTCGGCAATCAACCCGCTACCGGAGGCGTTGTCGCCCGCACCGTTGTAGATAATCTTATTGGCATTCACGCCGCAATGATCAAGATGCGCACCGATGACAATGATTTCGTTTTTCAGAACTACATCTGTGCCGTATTTGATTGCGCAAACATTGCGGCCCGTTTTGCCTTTGACCTGCTTATTGCCAATGGTCAGCGACACTTGCTTGCCCGTATTCAGCGGCGCGATGTCCTTTTGAATTTTGTCCTGATAGCTCTTTATCGAGTAGCCGGTATTCTCAAGCAGAATTTGAAGAACACGGTCGCCGATGTAGATCATCGGAAAGGCGGGGTCGTAACTCTTCTCTGGAATCGCTGCGCCGTTTACGGGCATCGAGCGGTCGTGCCACATGATACCAACCGCGCCGCGCTGCTTTGCCCATTCCATCATGTGCGAGCGGCGATTCTCCTCGGCAAAACTGTAAGCGCTCTTGGGTTCGCCGCGCAAGATAACAACTATTTTGCCTTCAACATCGACGTCGCCGTAGTCGTTGCGGCCTTTTTCTTCAGAGAATAAACCGTGCCCCACCATGACGGCTTCGGTGTTGACATACTTTGAGCCGGTGTGTGTGACAAGGTTGAAATCGAGACCTTGCACGAAGGTGATCTTGCCGAGTTCGCTGCCCATGATGGACATGGACGCGTTTTGCTCTTGTGTGACGAGCATCGGCACGGGTTGAAAATAGCCCTCAGTACCCATCGGATCAAGTCCGAGTTCTTTGCAATAGTTGGCAATGTACTCTTCGGCTTTTTGGCCTCCGGGATGACCTGAGCGACGGCCTTCGTACTTGTCGCTTGCGAGTTCGTTCGCGAAGTCGTAGGCTTTTTGTCCGTCGAAAGATTGAGCGAAGAGTGCGCAAGCGGAAAGGAGTGTCAGCAGAAGTGATTTGATCATGCTCCAGCCTCGACGATACGGCGCTTGCCGTTTGATTGCGTTGTTGTGTTGCGACGGGCCTCGAGTTCGAGTTTCAAATAGCGACCCGTGTGACTCAATTTGTGTTTGGCGACATCTTCCGGAGTTCCGGCCACAAGAATTTCACCGCCGCGCTCGCCGCCTTCAGGACCGAGGTCGATAATCCAATCGGCGGTTTTGATGACGTCGAGGTTGTGTTCGATGACGAGGACAGTGTTACCGCGATCAACCAATGTGTGCAGAACTTTCAGTAGTAGCTTGATGTCGTGAAAGTGCAAACCGGTTGTCGGTTCGTCGAGAATGTAAATCGTGCGGCCCGTCGCGATGCGCGAAAGTTCTGTGGCAAGTTTGACACGCTGTGCTTCACCGCCAGGAGAGCGTGGTTGCTTGTTGGCCCAAATGTATATAGCCCAAGCCGACTTCTTCGAGCGTGGCAAGCTTGCGGGCAATCGGCGGCATGGATTCAAAGAATTCGCGCGCTTCGGAAACGCTCATTTCGAGCACGTCTGAAATCGATTTGCCTTTCCAGCGAACTTCCATCGTTTCTCGATTGTAACGCTTGCCGTGACAGACTTCACAGGGGACATACACATCGGGTAAGAAGTGCATCTCTATTTTGATGATGCCGTCGCCCTGACAGTTTTCGCAACGCCCGCCTTTGACGTTGAACGAAAAGCGGCCCGGTTTATAGCCGCGCATCTTCGCTTCGGGAAGTTGGCTGAAGAGATCGCGAATCGCTGTGAATAACCCAGTATAGGTTGCGGGGTTCGAGCGCGGTGTGCGGCCGATGGGGGATTGATCGATGTCAATCACTTTGTCAAGATTGGCGATGCCCGTCAACTGCGTGTACGCGAGCGGCGGTTCTTTGGCGTTGTAAAATCGTTGCGCCAGAGCGCGATAGAGCGTTTCGTTTATCAGAGTTGATTTGCCCGAACCGGAGACACCTGTGACGACTGTGAAGGTGCCAAGCGGAATATCCGTTGACACGTCTTTCAAGTTGTTTCCACGCGCTCTGCGAATGCCGAGACTCTTGCCGATGCCGGGTCTGCGCTGAGTAGGAGTTTCAATGCGGTCCAAGCCGCTGAGGAATCTGCCTGTGAGCGACTTATCATTTTTCGCAACTTCAAACGGAGTGCCTTCGGCGACGATCATTCCGCCGTGACGACCTGCGCCGGGGCCGAGGTCAACAACGTGATCAGCGGCATCAATTGTGTCGCGGTCATGCTCGACGACGATCACTGTGTTGCCGATGTCGCGTAAGCGCTTTAGCGTCGCAATCAAGCGGTCGTTGTCGCGTTGATGCAAACCAATGCTCGGTTCATCGAGGATGTACATCACCCCTGTCAACTGTGATCCGATTTGAGTGGCAAGGCGAATACGTTGTGCTTCGCCGCCGGAGAGACTGCCTGCCGCGCGATTGAGCGTGAGATAGTCCAAGCCGACATCAAGTAAGAAGGTCAAACGCTCGCGGACCTCTTTCAATATTTGACGCGCGATCATCGTGTCGCGCTCGTTCAGCCGCAGATTGCTGAAGAAATTGTGCGCGTGGCCGATGGACAGATCGCAAACGTGATGAATGTTCTGATCATTGACCAGAACGCTCAGAGCTTCGGGCTTCAAGCGCGCGCCTTTGCAAGCAGGGCAGGGGATGTTGCCCATGAAGTCTTCAATCCACTCGCGGACTTGTGTTGACGTCGTCTGAGAGTAGCGGCGCATGAGATTTGGAATTACACCTTCCCACTTGCCGGTAGTCTCAAAGCGTGACTTCTGGCCTTCCCAAACAAATTCGACTTCTTTCTTGCCAGAGCCATAGAGAATGACTTGACGATGCTCGGGCTTAAGCTTTTTCCATGGAATCGTCAGCGGAATCTTGAATTTCTTCGCGACAGCATCGAGCATGTTGCCCATCCAGCCATCTGATCCTCCAGAGAGACTGGAGATTGCTCCGTCTTCAATCGAGAGTTCTTCGTTGGGGATGATGCGCTCGGGGTCGATTTCCATTTTGAAACCTAAACCCGTGCAGCGCTCACACGCGCCGAAGGGCGAGTTGAAGCTAAAGAGCCGAGGTTCGACTTCTTGAATAGAGATGTTGCAGTCGGGGCAGGCAAAGCGTTCACTGAAGACGCGCTCTTTACGGCCTTCAATGGCGGTGATAAGCAATCCGCTGGAGAGACGCAGGGTTGTTTCGACGGGATCGGTCAAACGCGAGCGTAAACCGTCTTTGATGACAAGGCGGTCGACGACGACTTCAATTGAATGGCGGATCTTCTTGTTGAGTTCGATCTTCTCATCGAGGGATCTGATTTCGCCATCTACGCGAACACGGACGAAGCCGTCGCGCTGGATGTTCTCGAAGATCTCGCGATATTCGCCTTTGCGGCCACTGACGACTGGGGCAAGCAACTGAATCTTTGCGCCTTCGGGAAGATTCAGAAGCGCGTCAACAATTTCTTGCGCGGTCTGGCGTTGAATTGGTTTGCCGCAATTCGGGCAATGCGGTTTACCAATGCGCGCATAGAGAAGACGTAGATAGTCGTAAATTTCCGTTACCGTTGCGACCGTCGAACGCGGATTTCGGATACCCGCCTTTTGTTGAATCGAGATTGCCGGAGAGAGACCTTCAATCGCGTCAACATCGGGTTTTTCCATCAATCCGAGGAATTGCCGAGCATAGGCAGAAAGCGACTCGACGTAACGCCTCTGACCCTCGGCATAGAGTGTGTCAAATGCCAGTGAGGACTTCCCCGATCCGGAAATGCCAGTGATAACAATCAATCGGTTACGCGGCAAGTCCAGAGAGATGTTCTGGAGATTGTGCTCACGGGCACCGGAAATGCGGAGAAACGGGGATTCCATCTACTTGTTTATCTGTATCTTAATGTGAACATTCAATGTACCGAAAAATCCGCCGATAATCAAGGCAGGTGGGCAGAACTCTCCTCCATCTCTCGTACCTTTCGGCAACAACTTCCCTCGGCAAAAACTGCTTGACAAACACGAAATCACTTTGTATATTGACCGCGCCTATCGCAAACTATGTATGAATATATTGCTTTTTGATAGGTTGTGATTATATTTGCTATAGTGATGAATGTGGCGCGAAGTTGTGGATAAGGTGCGTTGAGTTCGGTATTTTCAGCAAAGTTGACCCTTTAGGCCTTAGTTAGAACTTTAGAGGAGCGTCACTGTATGGCCAAGAATAGGATTCTGGTTGTAGATGATGAACAGCATTTTCGTGATTGGCTTGTTCAAACACTGAAGCGAAGAAATTACGCCGTCGAAGCTTGTGAAGACGGCCAGACTGCTCTAAGCCTCCTCGAGGAGGGACAACAGTTTGACGTGATCGTGACCGATGTCCGGATGCCGAAGATGTCCGGGTTGCAACTTCTGAGAACTGTGCACGAACGCTTCCCGGGCGTGGACATCGTGATCATGACACAGTACGGCAGCGTTCCTGAAGCCGTAGCCGCCCTGAAGGACGGCGCGATTGACTTCCTCGAAAAACCCTTCCCGCAAGAAACCCTCATCTTGCGCATTCAGAAAGCCTTTGAATCGCGCAAACTCAAGCTCGAAAATTACCAGTTGAAACGCGAGCTGGGGACAAAGTACCAATTCAATAGTATTCTCGGTCAGTCGCCTAAGATGCTCGAAGTTCTTGAGCAACTTGAGATGATTGTGCCTACTAAAGCCACTGTTCTGATTCAGGGGGAATCGGGAACCGGCAAGGAATTAATTGCACGCGCGCTGCATGAGAATAGTCCGCGCCGCAGCGGTCCGTTTGTAAAGATTAATTGTGCCGCGATGCCCGAGACTCTGATGGAGTCTGAGTTGTTTGGCCATGAAAAGGGTGCGTTTACCGGAGCAATTAAGACGGTAGAGGGCCGCTTTGCGATGGCGCATGGAGGCACGCTGCTATTAGATGAAGTTTCTGAAATGTCGCCGACAATGCAGGCCAAGCTCTTAAGGGTCCTTCAAGAAAGAGAATTTGAGAGGCTTGGTGGGCGCGATACCATAAAGATCGACGTGCGCATCGTAGCGACGACGAACCGTGACTTGAAGAAGGCTATTGCCGAAGAGCAGTTCCGTGAGGATTTGTACCATCGCTTAAATGTTTGCCCAATTGTCGTTAGTCCTCTGCGCGACAGACGAGAAGATATTCCGCTCTTGGCTACTCACTTTGTAACGTACTACGCGGGTGAGTATGCCAAGGACATTCAGGGTATTGACGAAATCTCGATGGAGCAGCTCCTGAACTACGAATGGCCGGGCAATGTGCGCGAACTGCAGCACAAAATGGAGCGCGCAGTGATTATGTGCGACGATACGATGATTCGCACAAAGCACCTCTATTTGGACGGCATAGAGGCTGCCACTCAAGGCGAAACGATGTTTACTTTGGATGCTCAGGCCACCGCCACACTATCCGAAATCGAGAAGGCGGCAATTTTCCGCGCACTCCGCGTGCACGAGAACAACCGCACCAAGACAGCAGAGTCTTTGGGGATCTCTATCCGCACACTGCGTAATAAACTCAGAGAATATCGAGAAGAGGGAATTTCGGTCGATTGATCTGAAATTCGAGATTATTGAATGTAACAAGGGCTGCCCGATCGGGCAGCCCTTGTTGATTTACAGTCTTGCTTCGAGACTATTGCTTGATTTGCAAATGATCAGGAAGCGGAGCCAGCGTGCCGTACCAAGTCGGCGGAACGAGTTCGGGTTCGTCTTGAGCAGGCTTGTCAGGATTTGGTCCTTCGATCCAAGCCGGATTCATATAGAACGAGAGCGAAAGGCTGTCAGGTTCCATAGTCTCTGACTTGAACTGATTGGACGCGATTGCGGGAGTCAAGTCGCTTTCGCCCATCAGCAGGGTCGGGCCTTCAGCCGTGACAATGTAGTAGAACTCGGTCGTCGCGTTCGATAAGATGTTCACATCTGTGTAGAATGCGCTGGCCGTGGTTGCGATGAGGTTACCCGGAATGGGTTGAATGTTTATGTCGGTTGAACGATAAACACGGTACGATACAGCACCTGACGAAGCGACGGGCGCCCAGTCGAGGAAGATATCGTTGTTCGAGCGCATGACCACCAATGATTCGGGCGAGCAGGTGTTGCCTGTCACGTTCATAACATACGCACCTGCGTTGCCGCCAAAACCGTGAACGATGATCCAATACGGACGACCGGAAAGCGCGGTGAATGTCACGCTGCTCTGTAGCACATATTCGTTGCCGCAATAGTTGTCATCGTTACAAGCAATCGAAATTGTGCCCGGGCAAGTGAATCCACCGGCGCGAATTTCAACAGCGGTGTCATAGTTTGAACCACAAAGCGATACGGTCACTTCGGTACACGATTCCATCTGCAAGGAGTAGAAGACATCGTTGCTTGAGCTTCCGACACAGTTCGTGTAGTCATTGTCGGCGCAGAGCGTGCTGCCTGCGTCAACATACGGCAATGAGGTTATTGCCAAGGCACCACCACAAGCATCGTTCACGCGCTGACCGCCGGTTGTGCCGGTTACGTTGATGACGTAGGGGCCTGAGTTTGTTGAGAAACCGTGTACGATTAAGTAATAGGTCAGGCCGGACTCACCGAAGAACGTGACGCCAGTCTGTAAGCCGCACGAGTCGTCGTCGCAGATGACGTTATCCACACCCGGGCAATCTCCGCCTGCACGGACTTCGATAGCACAGTCATAACTTGAGCCGCAGAGCGAAACGTTGATGTTACCGCACTGCAACGGGGTGTAATTGTACACGACATCACGTGAAGTTGGTCCGATGCAGTTTACAAAGTCATTGTTTGCACACGAAGTGTTGCCATTGTCCGAGTAGGGAAGATGAACAATCGTCGTTCCGGGACAAGTATCGTTTGCCGGAACAAAGGTGCCGCCTGATGTCACGTTGATGACATACGACCCTTGCGAGGTCGTGCTGTAGCCGTGAATCGAGAAATAGTAGGTTTGATTTGCGGCGGCTTCAAAGGTCACTTGACTGCTCAATCCGCAATAGTCATCGTTGCAGGCAACCGTGGTTGTGCCGGGGCATGTACCGCCTGAACGTACTTCAAGACCAGTGTCATAGCTCGATCCGCAGAGCGAGACTGTGACGTCTTGGCAAATTGGCGAAGTGTAGGTATAGAGAACTTCAGGTGAAGCCGCGCCGATGCAATCGTTGTAGTTGTTGTTGGCGCCGCATGTGGTGCCGCTGTTGTTATAGGGCAATCCGCCAATTACAAGCGAGCCGACGCATGAGTCGTTAACTGGAAGCGGGTCTGATTGTGCTCCGGTCACGGAAAGGTTAAACGCGCCTGAGTTGTTTGAGAAACCGTGTACGATGATGTAGTAATTCGTGTTGGCAGCGGCAAGGAACGACACTTGACTACTCAGACCGCAACCCGTGTAGTCATCATTGCAAGCTGCTTGCGATGAGCCGGGGCAGCTTCCGCCGTAGCGTACTTCAACGGCAGTATCGTAGCTTGAGCCGCACAGGCTTACAACCATATTCCGTGGACAAGGTGACGAGATCAAGGTATACACAACGTCTTGTGACGTGGATCCGATGCAATTGGTGTAGTTGTTGATGGCAGTCGCCGTTGATCCCGATGTCACATAGGGAAGGCCGAAGATGTAGAAACCGGGGCATTCATCGTTGTTCGGCGCTTCGACTAATCCACGCAGAACAAAAGAAGCACCAATATCACCAACGTGCGAGCCACCGTAGAGATTCTGGTCCGCAGTGATTACTGCGTTTGCGGCAGTCAGCATCGATGCGCCCGTACCGTAATAGTAGTAGCTTTGGAGTGCGTTCTTGTTCATCACCGTGCGGCTGCCGGCATTGACTTCGGCATCGTAGAGCGCTTGGCTCCAAATTTGTCCGCCGTAGTGGACACCGGTGTTGTCTTCGGGGTAATGGAGTCCAGCTTGCATTGAGCGGCCACCGAAACAAGCTTGCAATGCCCAGTTCCCGAGCCATGTTGCACCATAAGCAAAACGTGAGCGGCTGTAAGACTTTGCCCAGTAGTCGCCCCAGCCTTCGCCGAGACGGCCTTCGTCACCACCACCCCAACCAGGTGTAATGGAGTTGTGAATTGCATGGCCGTACTCGTGCAGGACAACGTCACCGTCTTCGGCTGCGTCGGCATCGCCCGTACCGGGACCTTGCCCGAATGTCAAATAGTTTCCAGACGGGTGATAGTGTGCGTTACAGTCGAAATTTTCTGCATGAGGATCGCACGGCAAGGGGCCGTTCTGAATCGCATTGAAGCCAAGCGATTGCATCCAGCGCTGGCTCTTGTCAATGTGGAAGTACGTCACCACGTCCTCAAAGGCATCAGCATCGCGGGTGTAGTCGAATGTTGAATTGTTAACCTGCAATACCGGAGCAATGTTCGGTGCCTGAATGTCATCGATGTCGCAGTATGGGCCGGTCAGGTAGTAGTAGTTGTTGCCGAAAAGTGGCAACTGCGTAATATCGAGAAGCGTGCGCGAAAAGCGTTGTGCCGTAAGCTGGGGGCTGTTGGCATCGTTGTTATCCGTGAGGCCGGCGCTTCCGTAGGGTTGGCCAGAGGAGCAAATCGGATTCGGGTCGAACACATAGCCTGTGCCGTTAACTGCCATCGCGATATTTTTGGCGCGGCGAATCGCACCAGAGTTGGCATCGATCATGATTTCCCAGTCACCATTGGTTTCAGTGGGTTCTGAGTAGTTGACGAGAACTCGCCAGCACAAACCGAAGTCGGTGTTCTCGCCAGCCCAGACAACGAGGTCAGTCGTTGGGCCGAAGTCGGGGGCGATTTGAGCGCCGAGGTATTGCTGAGCGATCTGGGAGGCCATATCCGAATTCAATGCCGGGGTCGTCACGATCTGGTCATTGAACAAGTAAATGCTTGAGAAATAGAAACGAGCGTACATGTCGTGATCGAATGATACAACGACGTTACCCGGATAGACGCGAACCTCGTTGATGTAGCGTTCGAACGTCACATGAAAACCGCCGGGGGATTCAACCGAGCGTACGGCGCGGAGGGTCTCTTTGGTTGGATCCATGCCCAGCCAGTCCTTGTGGACAGTTAGAAACTGACGAGCGGCTTCTTCGAGTGTGCCCTTGTATGGGCCTTCAAACATTTGGCTGACGCTCTGAAGGCGGCCAGAGCGGGTGTCCACAACGGCGTTGCCTTCGGATTCCCACGCACTGCCTTCGTCCCAATGAGTCGGGGCAGTTTCGAGAGGACTCTTCGATTCCTCATGGAAGGCGAAGAGTTGAGATGCCGGTAGCGCCACCGCCATCAGCGCAGCTACCAACATACTCCTAAACAACATCTTAGAGTTACACATACATCTTTTCCTTGATTTGGTTTCCATCAAAATCCACAAAAATATTCTGTTGAGCATAAGTAGATAAAAAGAGGCGATTTTGCAAGTCTACTCAAATGACCACAAGAAAAAAAACGGACTGCCATTTGGGCAGTCCGGCATTCTTACTATACTTGCAGCCTTAAATGTCTAATCCAGCGTTCGACGGTAGAAGGTCACCGCGATTGCCAAAGATCGCCGAACTCATTTCCCTTCAGAATGATTCCGCGAACGACGCGGTGGAAGTGAGTTAGAGGGAGGATATTTCCGATGATCTGCGCCCAGTACGGCATGCCACGAAATGGGAACATGAAACCAGAGAGCAAGATGTTTGGCAGGAAGAAGAAGAAGGTCATCTGCATGGCCTGAAGCTGGTTGCGAGCCAACGATGAGATTGTGATCCCGACCATCAAGTTGGCCGCAATAAAGATGTAGGTTGCAAAATAGAGAGAGAAGATGCTCCCAAAGAAGGGGATATTAAATAGTAGGCGGGCAGCAATCAAGATGAGCGTCGCCTGAATCAAACCAATGACGATGTATGGCAGGATTTTTCCGGCCATGACTTCAAACGGGCGAAGCGGCATGGCCAACAAATTTTCCATCGTACCGCGTTCACGCTCGCGTGTGATTGCAAGTCCGGTCATCAGTACCATTGTCATCGTTAGGATAACGCCCATCAAGCCGGGCACGACGTTGAAGTGCGTATTGCCCTCTGGATTATACATGCGCTGGACGCGAGCTTCAAAGGGGGGAGGCGCGGGAACAAGCTGTGCCAGCGGCCCAGTTAAATCTTTACGCGCGACGTACTCGAAAACTTGGTTCAAAGATGACAGAGCCATGCCTGTTGCGGTTGGGTCGGTGGCGTCGGCTTCAATCAGAACGGCGGGACGTTCTCCACGTAGCATGTTTTTCGTGAAGTCCACGGGAATGTTTATGACAAACTGGATATCTCCTTGTGCGAGCGCGCGGCGACCCGCTTCTTCATCGGGAAGCTCACCGACGATTTCGAAGTAGTCAGAGTTCTTGAGTGTCGAGATGATCGTGCGGGTGATTTCACTGTGGTCGTTAACGATCAGCGCCGTCGGCATGTGTTTAGGGTCGCTGTTGATGGCGAAACCAAACAATGTGAGTTGCATGATCGGAATACCGACGATCATGCCAAAAGTCAATCGGTCACGTTTGAGTTGAAGAAACTCTTTGACCACCATGCTCCACCAGCGGGAGAATCCGGGCTTGCTGAACAGCGTCATACGGCCTTGTCTCCATTCACCTGAGTGTGTTTCATGAGGTATATAAAGACATCTTCGAGGCCAGTTTCCATGGGTTCAAGCTTGAGTGATGTTCCGGCGATTGCTTGGCGTAATTGTTTCTCAAGCAGTACAGGATTTGAGCCGCTGACGTGCAAGACCGTTCCAAAGAGAACTGTCTGCTCGATGCCCGGCGTGCGCTGTAATTGCTCAGACAGCTCGGCCAGATGCTCGCCGTGAATCGCCCATGTACCGATGTGCTGCGAGGCAATGACTTCGCTGGATGTTCCTTGCACCAATAAGTTACCGTTAAAGATGTACGCAAGTTTATGACAGCGTTCGGCTTCGTCCATGTAGTGCGTGCTGACAAGAACAGATATACCTTTGCGCGCAAGCTGATGCAGCTCT
This sequence comes from bacterium, assembly GCA_016721565.1. Classification (GTDB taxonomy): domain Bacteria; phylum Electryoneota; class RPQS01; order RPQS01; family RPQS01; genus JABWCQ01. The sequence continues at coordinate 15,479 of JADKHW010000006.1, forward strand.
TCCCAGAAATCCCGGCGAGCGGATGGATCGACACCAGCGGTCGGTTCATCAAGTAAGAGCAATTCAGGTTTGTGCAGCATACATGCCGCGAGAGCTAAGCGTTGTTTCCAACCACCTGACAATGCTCCTACCAATTGGTTGGCACGCTCGGTCAAACCAAGTCCTTCTAATGCCTCGTCGACGGCTTCTCGGCGGTTGTCCATATTGTACATGCGCGCGACGAAGTCGAGATTTTCCCGCATCGTCAAATCTTCCCAATACGAGAATTTCTGCGTCATGTAGCCGACATGGCGCTTAATCTTTGCGCTTTCTTTCAGAATATCGTAGCCCAAGCAGGTACCACTCCCAGAGTCGGGCGTCAACAAGCCGCACATCATACGAATTGTTGTGGTTTTGCCGCTGCCATTGGGTCCCAGAAAGCCGAAAATCTCGCCGCGTTTGACTTGCAGCGAGACCTGATTCACAACGCGCTTGTGGCCGAAGGTCTTGACCAAATCGCGAACATCAATAGCGAGTTCGCCGGTCATTGAACGACAACACTCACGGGCTGGCCGACGTTAAGCTTTGAGGCCAGAGGATCATTGGGACGCGCCTCAATCATGTAAACGAGTTTGCTGCGCGTGTCATTGCTATAGATGATCGGCGGTGTGTATTCAGCTGTTGGGGAGATGAAAGAAATCGTTCCTGCAACCGTAGTTGCACAACCGTCGCAAGAAATAGTGACGGGTCGGCCAACAGAAAGGGAGCTGATCAGAGTTTCGGGGACAAAAAAGCGAATCTTGAGATTTTGCGGGGGGAGAAAGCGCACTACGACTCCGCCGGTCGGAACCCACTCTCCAGGTTCGTACATGACATCCACAACAAGGCCGTCAGTCTGCGACTGTACGGCTTTTTGATTATAGCGCCATTCGGCTTGCTGGGTGGCTGCCCGTGCGGCCTCAACGAGCGATGTCTGAGCAGATACCTGATTTTCGCGGGCGGGTAAAGTGGCCACTCGCAATTGGTTTTGCAATTCGATGACGCGCTCTTTGGCAAGCTCGGCTTGTGTCCGAGCAATGTCGAGTTGCTCTGCTGATACCCCACCAGTCTCAAAAGTGGCGGATTGGCGGTTGAAGGTCGAAGCCGTTAACTCTTCATTGGCCTTGGCCTGCGCGAGTTGAGCTTTGATGACATCAATTTCTTGCGGTCGGCGGCCCTGTTTCAGGTCTTCTAACTGCGACTCGGCGGCAGCCAGTTGTTCGCGGGCTTGGGCAAGGGCTGCTGACTCAAGATCGCTGTCAAGGAAATACAAGGGTGTGCCTTCCGGAATCGTCTGACCGCGCTTAACGGCAACCGAATCGAGGCGGCCCGGCTGGGACGACGCGATGTAAACGTAGTCAGCTTCTGTATATCCCTGATAGCCGTCCGGATGCTTGGTTCCGCAGGCCTGAAGGAGTAAGACCCCGGACAAAACGATGGCCGACAGTAATCGTTGAAGTCTGCTTGAGGGAGATGTGTCAGGCATTGGACCCTGCTTGTATGCGGTATGTGTTCATTGCCAAAGAGTAACAATTTCGTACGGGAAAGGCAACTACCCGAATACGATGACGGTTAGGCATCGAGATTACCTTATTTGATAGTATTCCGTTTGTCACTCCGTTTACACCTTTCTATAACAGGTGCGTCGGCAAGCTCAAGCGATTTGGGTAGGAAAATGGTGCCGTGACCAGAAGGAGGGGTGAAAGATCACGTACGTGGGTCATTTGAGCAAAATCGCGTAAGCTATTGAAAAAATAATTGATAAGAGATGAAAGACGGGTAAAATTAAAGTTTTTGGAGGGTCGGCACGATAACTGCTTATTGCTCTGGTGGCAAAAAAGTTCAAGGAACGCTTCATGGAAATCCACCCTCTCTTTTCGGGTATGAACTCGAGCACCTCCGGCATGACGGCGCAACGCAAGCGCATGAACGCCATTGCCGAGAATATCGCGAACATCGAAACGACGCGCACTGAGGAGGGCGGGCCGTATCGCCGCAAAGCGACCGTGCTGTCCGAAGATCAGCGATTTGAGACTGCGCTTGAACAGAGCACGCACCAGAAGCTTGCCCGGACTGACGGGAATCACATGTTCGGACGCAATGAGGACAAGATTCTCTCGCCAATGAACGGTGTCAAAGCAACCATCGAAGAAGATCAGACGGCGTTTCGTGAGGTCTATGACCCTGATCATCCGGATGCCGACGAAAACGGAATCGTGAAATTGCCGAACGTTGATTTAGTGCAGGAAATGACGGAACTCATCAGCGCTTCGCGCGCCTTTGAAGCTAACGTAACGGCCTTCAATGCCACCAAGGCCATGATGAAGAAGGCGCTGGAACTGTAACATGAAAATCAACGCAAGCTATACACCGATCATCGCACCGCAACAGCGGCTGCAAAATTCGCAATCTGCGCAAGCAGGAGCGGAACGCAACGAGGCGGAATCACGTTTGCGCGAGTTGATCGCTCAAAAGCATGCGGAATTTGACAGTTTTCGTCCGGCCGAAGAGCTGGGCAAACATCTTGACTTGAGGGCATAGCATGATCTACGGTATTGATCAACTTAAGCCGATTCCACCGATTGCCACCGGCGTACAGCCGACGCAGAACGACGGCAACGGGGAGAGCTTTGGTGACACACTGTCGAGTTTTATCGGCGGCGTGAATAAGATGCAATTGCAAGCCGGTGAAAAAACGGAACTCTTTGCTACCGGACGGATCCAAGACATCCATGAAGTGATGGCCGCTGTAGAAGAAGCGTCCGTCTCTATGGCGATGCTGCTCGAAATTCGCAAGAAAGCTCTTGAAGGCTATCAAGAACTCATGCGTACGCCGGTCTAATCACTCGATCAACCAAGCAACTTTTCATAAATGGGCAATCCACTCGATACTCTCCGCGAACTTTGGCAACGGCTGACTCTTAATCAGCGGGCGTTGCTTGTCATTGGCGGTGGTCTGATTGTGGCGATTTCGGCAGCCGCTGTCACCTACACGACCCGCCCCGTCATGGCGACATTGTACAGCGGCCTCGAGTCCAAAGATGCGGCAGTAGTTGCCGACCAACTGCGCGACGGCAAGATACAATTCGACGTCACGAGCGACGGTACGATCAAAGTTCCGCAGGAGAAAGTAAATACTCTGCGTTTGACGTTCGCTGAAAAGGGAATCCCGCATTCGGGCGAATTAGGCTATGAGATTTTTGATAAACCGCAGCTTGGGTTGACGGATCAGTTGCAAAAGCTCAATCAAAGACGCGCCGTTGAAGGCGAACTTGCGCGCACGATGTCATCCATCGAAGGCGTCGAGAAAGCGCGTGTCCACTTGGTTGTGCCAGAGCAGAGACTGTTCAAAGAAGATCAGAAGCCCGCGACAGCGTCAATTGTTTTGACGCTCAAACCGGGCTTTAGCATGAGTAAGAAACAGGTTGCCGCGTTGACGACTCTGACAGCTTATGCAGTAGAAGGGCTTGATCCCGGGCACGTTTCAATAATGGACTCCGATGGCAATCCGCTTACGAATGGGCCGCGCGATGAGCTGGCTGGACTTTCGTCAACTCAGCTTGAAATGCAGACGATGGTGGAGCAGGAGCTTGAACGCAAAGCACAAGCATTGTTATCCGATGTCGTTGGAGCGGGACGCTCGCGTGTTGAAGTAACCGCAAAGCTCAATTGGAATCGCATCGAACGCACGTCTGAGGATTACAATCCGGATCGTGTGGCAACACTCTCTGAAGAGTCACAAACCAGCGAAGATCCCAATGCCGGTGCGACAGAAAAGACAGTTACGAATTATCAAGTCCCGCGCACTGTCGAGAAAGTGGTGCCGGAAGTTGGCAATATCGAAAAGTTATCGGCCTCTGTCTTGATTGACGGTAGCTATATCAGCGTTACCGATTCATCCGGTGTCGTTACGCAACAATATGTTGAGCGCACACCGCAAGAGCTTGAAAAGTTCAAGCAGATGGTTTCAAGTGCGTTAGGGATTGATGCGAATCGAAGTGACGAATTGAGCGTGATGTCGTTCCAATTCAATGAGACGTCAGGGTTACTCACACCTGTGACTGAGACACCGATTAATTGGATGACCATGCTGCTGCAATACGCTGACAAGATTATTCTTTCGCTCGTTCTCATATTGGCGTTTTTCGCGATTCGCGGAGTGATGAACAAAATGAGCCAGAGAATGCCTGCATTGCCACAAGGCGCTGTTATGGCCGCGCTTGGGCCAGGTGGGCAACAGATGATGGTCGGAGCCGGCTATCAGAGCGGAACAATTGCAGGAGGAGCACAAAGTTCAGGTCAGTTGCCGCAAGGAGCATATGACAACGCTACCGCTGGCGGATCGGTTGGTCCAATGGGGAATAGCGCGGCAGTTATGGGTGGCGACGGTGGACCCAAAGTAGTCTTCAAGTCACACTCAGACGGGCCACAGCTAATTGAGATTGACGATGGAGGTCCTTCAGTAGAAGCTCTGCGTGCACAAGAAATGCTGCATCGTACTGTGCATTTTGTAATGACAAAGCCTGATAACGCAGCGCAAATCCTGAGAGGGTGGGTGGCAGATGGCCCCAACTAGCAAGCCTACCATTGCACGGGTAACGAACCTGCAAAAGGCAGCGGTCTTCATGATTTCGATTGGCCCGGAAGCATCATCTGAACTTTATAAGCGGATGCAGCAGGACGAAATCGAAGAGATCACAAAGGAGATGCTGCGTCTGCGCAATGTGGATTCTGCGCTTGCAAATTCTGTGATCGAAGAGTTCTATCACATGATGTCGGCGCAAGACTTTGTCGCAATCGGTGGTGTGCAGTATGCCGAAGAGGTTTTGAACCGTTCACTCGGTCCGGAAAAAGCAGTCGAAATCATCCGCCGTATCGAGCGTATGATCCGCGTGAAAGGTTTCAATGTTCTAAAGAATGTTGACGCCAATCAGCTCTTAGCTTTCATGCAGAAGGAGCATCCGCAAACGATCGCGTTTGTTCTGAGCCAGCTTCAGCCGCAACAAAGCGCGCAGATTCTTGCAGACCTCGCGCCGGATTTGCAGGCAGAAGTGATGATGCGCTATGCAAATATGGAACGCGTCGCGCCTGAGACGATCTCTGCGGTTGAAGCCGTGCTTGAATCTCGCGTTGACTTCTCACAAAACTCAAGCAAATTGGGCGGAGTTAAGGCGGCTGCGGAAATCCTGAATATGATCGGTACCTCAGCTGAGCGGTCAATTCTCTCGAAGATCAACGAGCGCGCGCCTGAGCTTGCAACCGAAATGAAGAACCTCATGTTCGTGTTTGAAGATATCGTTCAGCTTGACGATCGTTCGATTCAGAAGGTCCTCAAGGAAGTGGACAACAAGGATCTTGCGCTCGCGCTTAAGCACGTCAATCCCGATGTTAAGACGCGTGTGTTAGCAAACATGTCAGAACGCGCATCCGAGACGATTCAAGAAGAAATTGAGTATATGGGACCTGTGCGCCTCAAGGAAGTTGAAGTCGCACAACAGCAGGTCGTTGATATTATTCGCAGACTCGAAGAACAAGGCCAAGTTGTCGTCGCTGGCGGCGGCAAGGGCGAAGTGATGGTGGAATAAACTATGGGCCGAGTTCTTAGACTGGCGGAAGACATCCGCCTCGAACGCGCACGTTTCGAGAATTTCTCGGATCGTCCCGTCAACTTCTTTAAAGAAATTGTTCAAGACCCAATGCGCGCAGCTCGACCTTCGGTGTTGACCAATCCGAATGTTGCACAACGTTTACCTGAATCCGAAAAACGGAAACAGACTGCCGAAGTTGAGAAGGCGCGTTCGGAGGGCATTGAACAAGGCAAATCGTTGGGCCGCGAGGTTGCGCAGCGCGAACTTATGCCAGCGCTCGAGCTGATGCAACAATATGCAACAATGCTGGCGGCTGAACGCGCCGATCTTAGTATGCGCTTTGAAGAGCAACTTGTTTCTTTGGCAACGCAAATGGCGGAGAAAATTCTGAATGCAGAATTGAGTGTTAAGCCCGAGATGCTTGTGGCAATTGTCAAGAATGCTCTTCGATCGGTTACCGAAGCCAAACAAGTAACTCTTCGCGTTCACCCGCAAGACCTTGAAATGCTTCGGGCTAAGATGGAAGAAATTGCGACAGGTCTTTCGTCGTCGGCAACGCTTGATTTGCGACCAGATGACACGTTGAAGCGCGGTGACTGCCTCGTCGAATCAGATATCGGATCACTTGACGCAAAGCTTGCGACTCAATTAACGTCGCTTAAACAACAGCTCGAAATGTCGCTGGAGAAGAAATCTTGAGCGATCTGTTGACGCAGGCGCAAAACGTGTTGAATAACGCATCAGCTGTGCGCGCGATTGGCCGCGTGAACAGCGTACGCGGATTGGTACTCGAAGCGAAGGGGCCGCGCAGCGCAATCGGGAACCTATGCAAAGTAATCACGAGCAACGGAGAGCGGCTTGCTGAGGTTGTTGGCTTCGATGGCCCGATGACGCTGCTCATGGCGCTCGAAGACTTAGTTGGAGTTTGTCCGGGCGATGAAGTCGTTGATTTGAACCGCACGCAACTGATTCCGGTCGGAAGCCATTTATTGGGCAGAGTGATTAATAGCATGGGCGATCCGATTGACAACAAAGGTGAACTGAATGCGCAGGCATATCGCTCCTTGAATGCGGAGAGTCCGAATCCATTGACGCGTCCGCGTGTGACGAAGCCGTTGCAAACCGGTGTACGCGCCGTCGATGGCATGCTAACATTCGGTGAAGGACAGAGAGTCGGTATCTTTGCAGGCTCCGGTGTCGGGAAAAGCGTGCTGCTTGGCATGATGGCGCGCAACACCAACGCAGATGTTGTTGTCGTCGGATTGGTTGGTGAACGTGGGCGCGAGGTGCGCGATTTTATCGAAGACTCGCTGGGAGCAGAGGGATTGAAGCGCTCTGTCGTCGTTTGCGAAACTTCTGATCGTTGGCCGCTATTGCGCATCAAAGGTGCGCTTGCGGCTACTGCGATTGCTGAATACTTCCGGGATCAGGGTTTGCGTGTGCTGCTCATGATGGACAGCGTGACGCGCGTCTGTCATGCATTGCGTGAAGTTGGCTTGTCTCTAAATGAGCCGGTTGCCACTCGCGGTTATCCGCCCTCTGTGTTCGCGATGCTGCCGAAACTGTTGGAGCGATCCGGCAACTCGGACAAAGGTTCGATTACAGCAATCTACACAGTGCTTGTGGATGGCGACGACATGATGGAACCTGTGGCCGATACCATGCGCAGTATTCTCGATGGCCATGTAGTGTTGTCGCGCAAGATCGCGGCGCGCGGACATTTTCCGGCGATTGATGTCTTAAGCAGTATTAGCCGTGTGATGCCGCAAGTAGTGAGCAAAGAACATCGCGAAGCGGTTTCGAAGATCAAAGAGTGGCTGGCAGCATACCAAGAAGGTGAAGATCTAATATCGATTGGCGCCTACGCCCGCGGATCAATACCGACTTTGGATCAGGCGCTTGAACGGCTGCCGGCAATCAACACCTTCTTAAAGCAGGACATGCATGACGGTTCATCCTTCGCTGAAGCGTTTGACGGACTAAAAGTTCTCACAGGCAAGTGAAGAAGTACAAGTTCAGTTTAGCGCGTGTGCTGCGCGTGCGCAAAATCCAAGAGACGCTAAGACTTGTTGAACAGAATAGAGCGGAAAGGGCTTTGAAAGCTCAGCAGCAAAAGCTTGAGATGTTCACAACTGAGCGCGATATTCAGTGCCAGGCCATGGAGGTCGCGATGCTGCAAGAGTTTAGAATTGCCGACAAGCAAACGGACTGGAAGTACTTGCAACGAATCGACCTTATGGTTGGCTACCAGCGCAGCGTAGTGACGGAGTATACAAAGCACGAGAGCGAAGCACGACAGCGATTCATGATCGCGCGACAGCGTTCATTGAGTCTTGAGAAACTCGGTGAAAAGCACCGCGAAACGTGGTCGAAAGAGTTGATCGAGTTTGAGCAAAAGCTTGCGGATGATCGTCCGCGGAAAACAGGCAGGGACAAGCAATGAAAAGATGCTGTTGCAAATTGGAATCTACGTGGGCATATTCATCGTGCTGAATGTCGGCATGTTCTTTTTGTTCAAGATGACGCAACCTAAGAGCGCGGTGCTCGACGCGGCGTTGCATGGTGATTCCACTGCAGTCCATGTAGATGATTCGACGTTGGTCAGTGACGATCAAGAGTTCGACGAGGCGCCTGAGAGTGTGAACGATGGTGGCGAAGCGAGTCCAGAAGCCACGCCGATAGATTCAACTGAAAAGCACGACACTACCGAGCCAACGAACGATTTGGCTAAGGCAAGTGAAACCAGCGGTGAGCAGAAGGCTGATGTAACGACTGACAATTCTGATGCAGAACTTGCAGTAGATGAAGTTGCCGATTCAGCGGCGGCTTCTGAAGACGAATTGGCCTTGAATGAAGCTCCAAAATCGACTGCGGAGATTTCCAAACTTGCAAAGCTTTTAGAGGGTATGAAACCGAGCGAAGCGGCAGTTATTGCTGAGCGGCTTCCGACAGAAACAATTGTACAACTTGTTATGCGCATGAAAAGCCGCAATGGCGCAAAGATGATGGCGTCGCTTCCAGTCCCGGTTGCGGCATCGGTGGCAACACGAATGGCAGAACTATCGGGGGTAAAGAGTCCATCATGAAGTTGAATCTGCTTAATCTGCTTAAGGCAAATGTGCTCAAGCCGGGTGTAATTAAGACAATTGCACCTGTAACCGAATCAGGCAAGGCTTCTGAATTCAAGAGTGTGTTGTCGGGTGTGCAAGCTATCCCGCCTCCGGGCTTAGCCAAGAAGATTCCGAATGTTGAACCGCCGGTTGAAGAATCGGCGGTTTTGATTTCTAAACGCTATAGTAAGTCGCATGCTGAGTCGCAAGGCAAGGTGAAGGAGAGCGGTAAGTCTGAAAAGCTGGTCGAGCAGACTCTCCAAACTGCAATTTCAAGTTTGCCCGCAACCGTTGTAGTGCAAACAATCGGCGCGTCCGCTCCACAACCTGTGATTGAGCAACCTCCGCACGAGGTGAAGCAATTACCTGTCGATAATCACGTAGTGAGTAAGGCCGCGCCCGTTGTTAGAACACCTGAAGCGGCGAAGGCGGCTTCTAAGGCAAAAGCGATGCCCGAGTCAACGCGAGCGCCTGTGTTGCAACCTGTCAATAAAGTTGTCCCAGAGCGTGTCTCACAGAATGGCACTGTCGAAGCTCCGCTCCGTGAAGAACGTTCAACGTCCGCGACTCTACTGGTACCACCGCTTGTAATATCAAGAGAACGAACTCTTCAAAATCCGGTTACGAATCGTCAGTCGGACAAACAATCTTCGCATGTGCCGAATGAATTCTCCGTTGTGCGCGCGACGAACACTTTGGAGCTGCAAACTTCTCGAGATTGGCCCAATGATTGTTACTGAAGCGCCGCGTCACAATGCAACGAAAACGAGGCAAGAAGTAGCGACAAATCCAAAGCGCGTTGGCCAAGACATGATGACTCCGAAAACACCAGTTTTGCGTGAATCAGGTGAGCTGAGGACGACGTCAAAGAATCAGGATGCTGCGAAGCCTTACAGCCCCGTTCAGCTTGCGCAAAAACGAGAAGAGCCGCTTGTTAAGAGTGATCTTAAGGCTAGTTCAAGCGCAATTCAATCGCGGGGTGATACAACACCAGTCAAACGCGTGACCTCGAAGATTGCTGGCACGCTGAAAGATTTGCGCAATGAGTCGATGCGGCATGGAAGTAATCAGGTGCCGCCTGCAAATGAACAAGTTCAGCCGCAACCAGTATTTTTTAGCAAGTCGCGTTTCGCTGCGCTTGAGCCTAATGTGCAAGTCACCCCGGCTAATGAGCGCCCGCAAGTTGTGCAGCAGATATGGGCGAATGATATTGTCAAGGCAGGCGTCAAGCCGATGCGAGGAGAGCAAACAATCCGTGCACAAGTGCCGCAATCGCTATACAAGCCGCAGGTACAAAGCAAGCCATTGATTAATGTAGACAGTGCATATGTTCGCCCAACGCTTGAGGCAAGTGCTCTAAAGCAACCGACTCTTGCTGATGCGAAGCTGAATGCGGCAGCAAATCCGCGCGTGATCTTGGAACCAGAACGTTTTCAGAAGCCGCTAATTGAGAAACAGATTCAGGCCGAGCCGCTGCACAAAGCAACCGCGGTGGCTCGCGAGTCAAGAAGTCCGGAGCGAAGCATTTCGACAACCGCGCCTCGCAATCATCAAAGAGCGGAGAACTCTGAACCAAGTAATTTTTTTAATAAAGTTGAATTCGGTACTAACGACTTCGTGATTGCCAAAATGGGGCATGCACCTGTAGTGACTGATCCTGCCCGACACTTGAAACCGCATAGTGTGGTAGATAAGGCCGCGATTCAGAGGCAAGCCACTTCTGAGACAACATTTAAACGTGACAACACAATTGAATCGAAATCACAGAATGTGACATCCCCGAATTCAGGTCCGAACATTCAAAGTGTGAAGCCAGAGTTAAAAATCGAACAATTGTCAGCGCGGGTTCCATTTGCCACGCTACCAGAGTTTGAATTGCCTAAGCAATCTGCTCTGAGTTCGAGCGTCAACGAACCTGTAGATGAATCTATTCAATCAGAAACGTCGCCAGCTCCCTTGATCCGAGACCGACCCCGGCCAAGCACATTGAGTCTAAGCTTGAAACAAGATCAACGATTCCAAGTGAGTCTGGGAAAGAGAGCGAAGTCGCTGGACAAAACTCTCAGACTCCGCTTGCGACAAAGATCGATGGTTCTGAGACTGCGAAAGAGACTACTGCTTCCACTCTCTCTTTCAAGCCCCTGACCGCACACGAATCGCAGATGAAACCTATGCCGCAAGCGATTCAAGAGTTTGGGACAGTAGGGCCGCGTATTGATACGATGAAAGCGCCTGAGTTCATGCGGAATGATAGAACTTCTGTCGAGCGCGAAGAACCGACCTTGCGATCTACGCAGGAAAGGCCGCAACAAGTTTCCGAAGGCAAGCCGAACGAGCAGTCGAATCATAACGGGCAGGACATGCAGTCGCAAAGTCGTGAGCGCGAGACGGGTCAATCGGCGTTAAGTCAGACGATCGAACAGACCACGCAGACGAGTCCGCAAGCTCCGATTTCAAAGTCAAATCACCCGTCGCAGAGCGCGGCGAACGAGTCTCTGAAACTCGCTCTGCAAAAGGCGCTGGATCAATCGCGCAAGCGCATGGTTGATCCGGATGAGCTGCGGATGTCGATCCCGTTCGGCGAGCTGGGGACGATGGACATTGACATCGTTCGCGAGGCCGAGAAGTTCTCGATTCGCATTGCCGCCGATCCGCAAGCCATCGCAATGATGGAAGATCAGCGGATCCAACTTACACACTGGCTGCGGATGCAAGGCTACCCTGTTGAACAGATCGATATCACGCCGCGTTTTGCCGGTGAGTCTAAGTCTGATTTGCCCGGTTCTAACCAGTCAACTGAAGAGCGCAGTTCTGGAGGAGCTGGAAAGTCTGGTCGCCCAAACGACGGCCAAGGAGGGGTAGGTGAGGAGCATGCCGAGGTTGCTGTACGACCCGCATTTTCAGGCCTAAGAGTCTGGACTGCGTAGGCTAAAGTTGCCTCGGAGACAGGGGGATCTGCTCTTCAAAGAAACTTAAAGTGAGTATTGACAATTCCTTGAGCAAACGCTTAAGGATGGCCTGCGCTTTGCTTTGTGAAGGTTGAACCATGAGAACGATGTCCCCAAAAAATGCCGTTATGCGCCTGCGGTGGCCAGAAGTTTCGGACCATCGAGGCCGGAAAATCCCGCACCGGGAAACGCCACTTTATCGTGGCCTGTCTCAGTTGCGGCAAACAGCAGGATGTCAGCAAGACCGCTTTCGCACTCTGCGAGTATCTTATGACACACGAGCCGAGCAAAGCGTTTTTGCAACTTTACCAGATGGAGTCGTAAAATGGCCGTTGATGCAGTAACAGGTACAAGCACAAGCACATTCAATACGCCCTCCGTTGACCAAACCGCGTCACGGTCGGACACACTCGATCAACTCGACTTCTTACAGATGTTAATGGCGCAGATGCGCAATCAAGATCCGATGAGTCCAATGGACAGCCAAGAATATGCGGCACAGCTCGCACAATTCTCGTCGGTACAGGAGTTATCTAAGATTAAGTCAGCCCTGGATGAGTCCATCAACATGAACATGCTGATGACGCAGTCGATTAACGGTAATCTTGCTGCAGCACTTGTTGGCAAGACTGTGCGCGCGCAGAACAATACGGTAAGCGTCAACGGTTCGGGTGCCGATCTGCGCTTCGAGCTGGGTGCAGCGGCCACGAATGTTGAGATTCAGGTTGTTGACGAATCTGGCGAAGTTGTCCGCACAATCTCAGGCAATGCTCATTCCGCCGGAGACGCCGCCGAGTATTGGGATGGTCGCGACAATGCAGGCAATCGCGTTCCCAATGGCAACTACACCTTTAATGTTTCTGCCACCGATGCAGATGGAGCTGAAGTTACAGCCGCAACCTACATCACTGGCGTCGTCACTTCCATTAACTATGCGGACGGACAAGTAACCTTGACGGTGAACGGTCAACAACTCTTCCTCGGTGACATCATGTCGGTCATGGCCACCGAAGATTCAGGTACAGACGGACAAAATTCGACTTTGCAAGGGTAACCGCAGTGAGTTCGATTGATACATTGCTAACGCGCTTGCAGCAGATTCAACCGGTCGGCAGTCCAACTACTGCTCCGGTTACGAGACCAGTTCAACCGCAGCCGCAAATTTCAAACGGCAAGTTTGGCGAGTTGTTTGAGCAAACGGTACGCGATACGCAGCCGGTGAAGTTCTCGACACACGCGCAAAATCGTTTGCAACATCGCCAGATAAGCTTGACCGATCCGCAAGTCGCGCGCTTGGAAAAAGGCGTCACCAGCGCGGCGGACAAAGGAGCGGAATCTTCGCTCGTATTGCTTGATAACTTAGCATTCATCGTGAGTGTGCGCAACCGGACAGTAGTAACAGCACTGGACCAAGCACAGACAAATTCTCACGTCTTCACACAAATTGATAGTGCAGTAATCGCATAAAACAGTAACAGGGCCGGTCCTCTTGCAGGAGGCCCCAACACGGGCGGAACGATTGACGCCCGAAAAGGGAACCACATTATGATGACATCACTTTTCAGCGCCGTGGCGGGTCTTTCGACTCACCAAACGAAGATGGACGTCATTGGCGACAATCTCGCCAACGTCAACACCATTGGCTTCAAGACGAGCCGCGTGTCGTTTGCGACAGGCTTCTCACAGCTCTTGCAGCCGGCGGAAGGTCCAATTGATGAGCGCGGCGGTAGTAACGGCATTGAAGTCGGCTTGGGAACGCGTATCAACTCAATCGATCGCGTCTTCTCGCAGGGCAATTTTGAAAACACGGGCAATCGCAACGACTTAGCAATTCAAGGCGATGGCTTTTTCGTCCTGGGCGATGGTCAGCGTCAATACTTCGCACGCGCCGGAAATTTTCAGGTTGACGCAGACGGTTCGCTGCTCGCAGCCGGTGGTCGTATGCATGTGTTAGGTCGTGCGGCAGATAAAAACGGCGTTTTGATTCCTTCTTCAGCAATCGAGCCTTTGAAACTCCCGTTCGGTGAAAAGGATCCGGCTCGTGCCACGACTGAAATTCGCTATTTCTGTAACTTGGATGCCAACTCATCTAAGCTGCAAACTTACTCGGCATCTTTTGCGTTCATTTCTGAAGGAATTCCGGCGAACCGATTGACCGAGTTAAACTCGCTTGACCAAGCAACTGCTCCAATGGACGACGGTGATGTCATCCGCTTGACGGCAACGCGTCGCGACGGTACCTCTGTGAACATCGAGTTCACATATGGCGAAAGCAATGACGGCACGACTGTTGGCGACTTACTCGACCACTTCAATTCATCGGCCGGATTTGATTCTGAATCGCAGACCGGCTCCAAATTGGCCGTCGATGCCTCAGGCAAGATGATTCTCAAGGATAATCTGGCTGGCAATAGCCAGACGACTATTTCGATGGCGTTTGAAGACCTTCAGGGGTCAACGGCTTCATCCGTATTGTTACCGACGTTCGTGAATACGGAAACCGGTTTGACCGGAACTCACTCGGCTTCGATCTATGTTTACGACAGCCGCGGCGAACGTCACAAAGTTGAAGTGAACTTCACGCAAGACACATCGTCTGAGAACAAGTGGAAATGGGAAGCAATTGTTGACGACGGCGGTGTTGACGAAATCAACAACTTCCTGGCAGGCAACAATGGCGAAGTGAGTTTCAACAGCGACGGTTCGCTCCTAAGTTTTGACGGTGGCCCGTTGACATTTACGCCGCCGCAAGCGCAGTCGCTGGTTGTGAATTTGAATGCAGGCACGGTCGGAACGTTTGACGGTATCACCCAGTTCTCGTCGCCGACGACGACGATCGCATTGCACCAAGACGGCCATGCGATGGGTGTTCTGTCCGACTTCACGGTTGACAATGAAGGTAAGATTATTGGCAGCTATTCCAACGGCATTTCGCGTACGCTTGGCCAGATTGCACTGGCGCGTTTCGCGAACCCCTCTGGTTTGACGCTGTCGGGTGAGAATATTTACAGTGCGACGGTAAACTCAGGTGATCCACTGATTGGTGTTGACAACGGAAATGTCAACCAAATCTACGCGGGTTATTTGGAACTTAGCACGGTGGACATGGCGGAACAATTTACGGAGATGATTATCGCTCAAAGAGGTTTTCAGGCAGCGTCTCGTGTGATCACGATCGTTGACCAGCTTCTGAACGAAGTCACACAGCTCAAGCGGTAAGCTAAACAGCCGTACGGCGCGCCCTCCCCGGGCGCGCCGTACGTCCCGTGCCGCAGGGCAATTGTTCCAGTCTGTTTCCCCTCATACCGTCGCCATCGTTAACGTTTCGTCCGCGCTCCGCGGTCGGCACAACTCTTCGTCACAAGGTGAGAGATGGCAAAAGAAAAACCCGCAAAACCAGAAGCACCGGTGCCCGCGCCTGAGCCAAAGAAGAAATCGCCGCTGATGAAGTACCTCATCATCGCGGGTATACTCATTGCTCAGACTGCGGCAGCATATTTCGTTCAAAAGATGATCTTCTTTCCAAGCCCTGAAGCGACGATTGAGCAATCCACTGAAGAGGAATCGGGAACCACCGAAGAATCGGAAGCAGAATCGTCTGAGGAAGGCGGCAAGAAGGAAGGCGAAGCCAAGGGCGGCGCCTCAATCGCTTTGCTCGACGAGATCATTGTGAACCCGGCTGGCACCGGTGGCCGCAGATTCCTTTCGACTATCGTTGGCTTGACGTTGAAAGACGGCAAAAGCGACGCCGCAGTGCAAGGACAAATGCCAATAATTCGTGATGCCGCGATCACTCTACTTTCATCTAAGACTCTCGATCAACTCGCCAGTGTTGCATATCGCGACTCTATTCGCCAAGAGTTAATGGCTACCGTGAACGGTCTCGTTAAAGAGAAACCCGTGACCGGCGTTGTGTTCTCAACATGCGTCCTGCAATAGCACGAATATGAGCAAGATGCTCACACAAGACGAAATCGATTCGCTACTCCGGAATGTAGCGTCGGGTGAAACCGTTGAACCGAGCAGTACGTCGACGGATCGACCCGTGCACCTCTATGATTTCAAGCATCCGGATCGCATGTCGAAGGATCAAGTGCGCGCATTGCGTACGATCCATGACGGGTTCGCGCGTGCTTTCGGCACGTACCTGTCAGGTACACTGCGCACGCTAGTGGATATCAATCTGCTGTCTATCGATCAAGCAGCTTATTCCGAGTACATGCTGTCGCTCTCTGTGCCGTCCTGTCTCTACATCGTTTCATCCAATCAGCTTAAGGGCTCGGTAATTCTCGAAGTGTCACCGCAATTCTCGCTTTTGGTTGTGGATCGGTTGTTAGGCGGACTTGGCACCCGACAAGAGATCATGCGCGAAATGACGATCATTGAACAGACGATTCTTCGCCGCGTCATTGAGTCCGGCTTATCCTCGCTCTCGGATGCGTGGCGCACGGTGCATCCAATGTCATTGTATGTCGAATCATACGAAGCAAATCCGCAGTTCGTGCAGATTGCGCCAGCGTCTGAATCTGCGGTCGTAATTTCGTGTGAAATTGTCATTCGGGATTTCACATATCCGATGAATCTGTGTTTTCCCTACTTTGTGCTCGAACCGTTGTTGGGCAATCTGTCCACTGGCTGGGCAAACATGACGACGAAACAGATTCATCCCGCAGAGAAAAATGAACTAATTGAACGTGTTCGTTTGAGCAAGTTGCCTGTGCGCGCTCAACTAGGTTCAACTACGATAACCATGCACGATTACCTATCGCTAAAGTTAGGGGACGTCGTGTTGCTCGATCAAAGAGTGGAAGACCCCGTTAAAGTGTGGGTAGATAGAAAAGTGAAGTTCTGGGCAGAGCCTGGCAACTCAAAGTACCAACAAGCTATTCGCATAACGCGAGTTATTTCTGATCAAGAGGAGATAGTCCATGAGTGAGACTTTTCGTATTCCCGTAACCGAAGACTCGCGAATTCGTGCGGAAAAGCAGTTCGCGCTGCAGCTCTCGAAGAATCTCGGATCATATATCGAGCGACAGCTTGAAGTTTCCGTAGACGGGCCGTATGCTTTTGATTTCAAGGAAGTCAAAGCTCTATTGCCCGGCGAAGTTGTTGCCTGCAGCGTTAGTACTGTGGATTTGTCAATAGGACGAACGCAGTTCTTGATGAGCAAGCAAGTTGCAGCCGTTATCGCAGATCTTCTCAATATGGGCGATGGCTCGGCGCAATTTGTTGCTGAAGAGCATCTTGAAACAGTGCGTGACTTGTTCAAAGAAACAGTTGGAGCATACTTCAGCGAAATTGGCAAGGGCGGCGGACCTCATCACATCGCAGAAGAAGCTCGCGCAGTTGTCATGGACATCTCACCGTCGGACTTTGTCGGCTCGTGGACTGTCAGTGTCTTGAACGCTGGACCCGATCCGGCACTCACGATTGTAAAGATAACCAGTAACGAGCTGATAGATGCACTCTTCCCGCCAAAGAACTTGCCGAAGAAAAGCGCGAGCGGGAACGAGGGTGTTGAGCTTATTGATCCGATGCTCAAAAAAGAGATGAGCCTCGTGATGGATATTGAGCTACCTATCTCGATTGAGCTTGGCCGCACGCACATGTTGATTCGAGATATTGTCAAGCTATCCCCCGGTTCTGTGGTAGAATTGGACAAGCTCTCCGGTGAACCGGTTGACTTGTATGTGAACAGTAAGCGCTTTGCACGCGGCGAGGTCGTTGTTATTGAAGAGAACTTCGCGGTGCGCATTACTGAGTTGATTAACCCTGAAGAACGTTTCGCGAGCAGCAAGAACTAATAATGGGTGTTGACGTTTTCAAAACCTTCGCGGCGCTGGCTTTTGTTCTCGGACTCATCTTTGTCCTGGCATGGGCCTATCGTAAATACCTTCCGACCGGTTCGCCGGTTGGCAAGGAGCAAGAGGGTTGGCGCGTGTTAGGCTCGCGCATGCTAGGCCCGGGCCGTCAGATTATTGTGATAGAAGTTGGGCATAAGCTGCTTTTGGTCGGCTTGACAAAAGAAAACATGAATAGTCTAATGGAAATAGATTCTGATGAGGATCGCAAATTGGTGATTGATGCTCTTTCGAGCAAGCCATCCACTTCTTTTGCGGATATCCTGAAAAGGACCAAATCCGAGTGAAGCGTTCATTGATTTTCCTCGGGCTTCTCTTGTTTGCGTCGCAGGTATTTGCACAAGCGCTGCCGACAATCTCATTGCAAGTGGACAGCAGTCCGGATCCCGCGAAGACTGTGACGACGCTACAAATCGTCGGTTTGATGACGATGTTGGCCCTCGCACCGGCGTTGGTCTTGATGATGACAAGCTTTACGCGCATCATCATCGTATTTCACTTCCTGCGGCAGGCGATGGGTGCTGCGCAGGTCCCGCCCGCGCAATTGATGGTGGGATTGGCCCTCATTCTCACGTTTTACATTATGTCTCCCGCGATTAATGAGGCCAACACGAAGGGTTTGCAACCTTATATGCGTGGCGAAATTGAACAGAAACAGGCATGGGAATCTGCCTCGAAGCCATTTAAAGAATTTATGCTTCGGCAAGTTCGTGAAAAAGACCTTGCACTATTTGCCCAAATGGCGAACGACACCGCGCCTGCAAATCTTTCTGAAATTGGTATGTCAGTGCTTCTGCCTGCTTACGTTGTGAGTGAATTGCGGATCGCTTTCCAAATTGGCTTTGTAATTTATCTTCCGTTCCTAATTATAGATATGGTGGTTTCATCTGTACTGCTCGCAATGGGAATGATGATGCTCCGCCCGTAACGGTAAGTTTGCCGTTCAAAATCCTCTTATTTGTGATGGTCGACGGCTGGTATCTATTGGTTCAATCGCTTGTAAAGAGTTTTCACTAAGGAATGTCATGACACAAGAACTTGCCGCATATCTCACTAGTCAAGCGCTAACTACTGCGTTGATCGTCAGTGCGCCAATGCTGTTGGCAGGAATGATCGTCGGTATTGCCGTGTCGATTTTTCAAGCGGTGACGCAAATTAATGAAATGACACTGGCCTTTGTGCCGAAGATTGTCGTTACAGCCCTTGCATTGCTGATCTTTATGCAATGGATGGCGGCTAAACTTGTAGATTTCATGCAGTACATTTTTGCACTTATTCCCAGTATCGCAAAATGAAGTCACGTGAAGAAATTGCTGAAACTCTGCGCGGCATCAAAAACCTGCCAACGTTACCCGACGTTGCCACGAAGGTCTTACAACTATCGGAAGATCCCGATGTGTCACAAAAGGACATTGCTGACGCAGTCGAGTGTGATCCGGCGATTGCAACGCGCTTGTTGAAGCTGGTAAACTCGCCGTATTTTGGCATTCGCGGCACTGTGACGAGCATTCAGCAGTCCTTGGTGTTCTTGGGGGTCTCTAATTTGCGCAATTTGGTGCTCTCTACGAGTGTGATGGATCTCTTCAGTCAAGATGGTGAAGTAGGTTCATACGCGCGCCGAGGTTTGTGGGTGCACTCGATGGCAACCGCACTCACCGCACGTGAGTTGTCGAGAAAGATGCGCGTGTCTGACTCTGAAGTTGCGTTTACCGCCGGTCTCATCCATGATGTCGGCAAGGTTGTTCTTGACAAGTATTTTCACGAGGAATTTAAACGCATCGTTGAATTAATGGATGCGCATAATGCGTCCATGATGGATGCGGAAACGGCCGTGCTCGGAATGAACCATGCTGAAGTTGGCTTATACATGGCTCACATGTGGTCGCTTCCCGAGGTTTTGGTGGACGCGGTTGGTTGTCATCATGCACCGCGCTCCGCTCGGAAAGATCCACAACTTGCCGCACTGATCGGGTATGCTGATCACGTTGTGCGTATGCTCCAACTTGGAAATGGCGGAGGCGAGGCACCAGAGCTTGATGATCAGTTCCAAGCAGCACTGCCATTACCAGATGGAGCTCTTGAACAATTCTGCGAAGAAGCGGGCGAGTCGCTTGAAGAGCAGGTCAATTCGCTCGTCGGACTGTAAGCTTTTATGGAATTGCCGTTCAGTCTCTCCTCGATTGAGCACTTCGTTCTAATCTTTATTCGCATTGCATCTGCTCTGGCAGTATTGCCGATCTTTCGGCATCGCTCAGTGCCTGCCTCGCTTAAAGCAGGACTTGCTCTTTCGTTGACATTTCTGATTGCACCGACCATTGCGCCAGCGTCGACGCACCCGAGTGGAACGATTGCCGACTATTTGGTGATGGGGCTCAGCGAGACAGTATGCGGGTTGTTGATGGGGTTTGCTGGACAGTTTGTGTTCTATGCTATCGAAATTTGCGGTAGGATTCTAGGTTTGCAATCGGGGCTTTCGATTGTTGCGACAATTGATCCAAATAGCGAACAGCAGAGCGACGTATTAACGCAAATCTATGAATTGCTTGCAATGCTCGTCTTTCTGTCTCTTGACGGACATTTGATGATGCTGCAAGCTCTTCGCTCGAGCTTTGACACAATCGGGATCGGATCTGTTGCAATCGACGGCAAACTTGCGGAGTGGTCGGTAGCGCAAGCCGGAATCGTTCTATCGCGAGGTATTCAGTTGGCCGCACCGATGATGGTGACTCTATTCTTGAGCGATGTGGCACTCGGAATTCTTACGCGAGTTGCGCCGACCATGAACGTCTTTGTTCTTGGGTTTCCGCTTAAAATCGGAATCACACTTCTATTTGCGTCACTAACAGCCAGCACGGTTGCAGCAATCTTCGCATCACAGTACAGTCAGTTCATGCAAGAGATGCCGACTTTCTTACGGATTCTATCCGGACACTAGCTCATGTTTGATCGCGATTCAAGAACAGAAGCACCATCCCCTCGGCGGCGCCAACAGGCGCGCGAGAAAGGTTCGGTTGCTCGGTCGCAGGATTTGAACTCGGCGGTTCTCCTACTGGGTGCGGCAATGACGCTATCGTTCATTGGGGCCGGGATGATTGATGGACTGGGCGAGATTTTGAAATCGCTGATTCGTCAGGCCGGGACGGTGAAATTCGATGACGCGAGTACTGCAATTCTTATTCGCCGGCAGGTGTTTGCGGTTGCCAAAATCCTCCTGCCATTCCTCCTGACGATCATGATCATCGGAGTGCTGGTCAATGTGACTCAGGTCGGGTTTCACATCTCTTGGAAGGCTGCCGCGCCAAAGTGGGAACGGCTGAATCCGATTACCGGTTTTCAACGATTCTTTTCTGTTCGCTCTTTGGTTGAGTTAGGTAAGAGTATACTCAAACTGCTATTTGTCGGTTTGGCGCTCTATTTCACGCTACAAACTGCTTCATTGCAAACGCCGTGGATGTTCTTCATGCCGACCAATCAGATTATCGGCGAGATGGGTCGTTTACTTAATGATCTGTTCTTTGCTGCGGCGATGGCGTTGCTTGCGATTGGTTTAGCAGACCTCTTTTATCAGCGATGGGACCACGAACAGTCGCTCAAGATGACCAAAGAAGAGGTTAAAGAAGAGGCCAAACAGCAGGAAGGCGATCCCAAGGTCAAAGGCAAGATACGCGAATTGATGATCCGCTCGTCGCTCAAGCGCATGATGAAGAGTGTGCCCGAGGCGGACGTTGTTATTACTAACCCTGTTCACCTTGCAGTAGCCATTAAATATGACCGCGCACAGAATTCGGCTCCAATTGTTGTTGCGAAGGGCGCGCGAAAGGTTGCTGAGCGCATCAAAGAGATTGCCGCCGAGAACGGCGTACCGATAGTTGAGAACAAACCTCTGGCTCGCGCATTGTTTAAGTCAGTAGACATTGGAATGGAAAGACCAGTTGATTTGTATAAAGCGGTTGCAGAAGTGTTAGCGTACGTGTATCGAATTAAGAACAAATTCTTCGGAGTGGCATAGTCCTAAATGAGCACCGCCGCCGCAACCAATACTGTGAAGAAAGAGGGCAGCAGTACTCTCAGCACTCTGCTCAAGCAGAGCGACGTTATCATGGCGTTGGCCCTGGTGGCTATTGTCGTTGTGATGATTATTCCGATTCCGCCGTTCTTGCTGGATATCGCGCTGGCTTGTTCGATTACAATTTCGCTGGCGATCTTATTAACGGCTTTGTATGTCGAAGAGCCGCTTAAGTTTTCCGTATTCCCCGGTTTGTTGCTTGTCGTCACGCTATTCCGCCTGGCCCTGAACGTTGCCAGTACGCGACTTATTCTTGGCGAAGGTAACGCAGGTTCAATTATTACCGCATTCGGAAACTTCGTTGTCGGGGGAAACTACTTTGTCGGTTTGGTGATCTTCATTGTGTTGGTAGTCATCAACTTGATCGTCATCACAAAAGGTTCCGGCCGTATTGCCGAAGTTGCCGCAAGATTTACGTTGGACGCTATGCCCGGTAAACAGATGGCCATCGACGCCGATCTCAATCAGGGCATGATAGATGAAGCCGAGGCTCGCAAGCGCCGCGAGAAAATCGCCCGCGAGGCGGACTTCTACGGAGCGATGGATGGTGCCTCAAAATTTGTGCGCGGAGACGCGGTTGCCGGGTTGCTCATTACTGCAATCAATATCGTCGGCGGATTTGCGGTCGGTATGATTCAGATGGGCATGTCTTGGCAAGATTCTGCCTCGACGTTCACGATTCTAACTGTTGGTGATGGCTTGGTGGCTCAGATCCCTGCACTCTTGATTTCGGTTGCGAGTGGTATCATTGTCACGCGCGCCGCGACTCAAGGTAATCTTGGCTCGGATATCGTAGGACAGTTACTTGGTTATCCGCGTGCATTATTTATCTCGGCAGGCGTGTTAGCGCTGTTCGCATTTACTCCCGGCCTTCCGACCGTACCGTTTCTCGTTTTGGCTGCAGCAACATTTGCCCTGGCGCGCGTTAGCGAATCAAAGCGAATTGAAGCCGAAAAAGAGCCCGAGAGCAATAAGCCTGCACAACAAAAGCCGCAAGACCGATTGGAAGATTATGTGCTAGTCGATCCGCTCGAAGTTCAAATTGGGTATGGCTTGATTCCGCTTGTGGAAGGCGGGCCCGGCGGAGATTTGTTGGATCGCATCACTGTTTTGCGTAAGCAGATGGCCGCCGATACTGGTTTCGTCATTCCACCTGTTCGTATTCGGGACAACACGCAGCTTGCCCCGAACGTTTACATCATTCGCGTTCGTGGCAGTGAAGCCGCTCGCGGTGAAGTTCGACCGGGTATGATGATGGCCTTGTCTAGCGGGGACGGAAATATGAAGATTGAAGGCATTCCCACACGCGATCCAAGCTTTGGTTTGCCTGCAATCTGGATTAACCGCGAGCAGAAAGAGCTTGCGCAATCGCGCGGCTACACGGTTGTCGAACCTGCGGCAGTTGTCTCGACGCATCTGTCAGAATTGTTGAAAGTCGAAGGTTATCGCTTGATGTCGCGTGAACTTGTGCAAGAGCTGCTGGATGCCGTGAAGCGTACGCATAAGGCAGTCATTGATGAGATCATTCCCGGCCAGCTTGGTATTGGACAGGTGCAGAAGGTCTTGCAGAATCTGTTGCGCGAAGGTTTGCCGATTCGTGATATGGGTACCATTCTCGAAACGCTGGCCGACTATGCACCGATGACTAAAGATCCTG
Organism: bacterium; assembly: GCA_016721565.1. GTDB lineage: Bacteria > Electryoneota > RPQS01 > RPQS01 > RPQS01 > JABWCQ01. The sequence goes on from JADKHW010000006.1 coordinate 38,727, forward strand.
AGTACTTGACGGAAGCCGTGCGTGCTGCCTTGTCTAAAGCCATTGCTGAGAAGTATGAAGACGAGCCGGGCAGTCTGTCCGCTTTGACAATGGAACCAAAGCTTGAGCAGATGATTTCGGACGGCTTACGAACCGCTGCGAAAGAGGGTTCTGATTTCGCGTTGCCGACTGCCGTGACTCATAAACTATTGGGCACGCTTAAGCAAATGGGGCAGGGCATGTTGAATCGCGGATTCCAGCCGATTGTCGTGACCGCTCCCGGTACGCGTACGTTTCTGAAGAAACTGCTTGAAGTAGATCAGCCGAATCTGATAGTGCTCTCGACAGCGGAGCTTCCGCCTTCGACGAGAATTCAGCCGATGGGTATTGTGAAGATTGAAGGATAACCGACCATGACGACTCGTACATTTACAGGCCGCAATTTCGCCGAAGCCATTTCCAAAGTGAAAAAAGAGCTGGGCGAAGATGCTGTCATCCTGAAATCTGAGAAGAAAACCAGCGCGAACTCGTTCGGTTTGGGCGGGCGGGCGATCTTCGAAGTGACGGCCGCGGACTCGCGCGAACTTAAAGCAGACCTTGAAAATGGCACCGAATTTGCCAATGAACTGTCTGTGCAACTTAAAGATGAGACACCGGGGCGTGTACCGCCCAGCCAGAATTACGAGATGGCCCTCCTGAGGTCGGAGGTCACCGCACTGCGCGATCAACTGTCAGATATCGTTAAGCACTTTAGGTATAGTAATTTACCTTCCATGCCGGAGTCCCTATCTCGGTCCCTCACGCAGATGACTGAGGCCGGAATTGAGAAGGAACTGGCAACTGACTTAACCGCTGAGGCACTGGTCCAACTGGGTCCGGATGCACTAATGTCGGCGGAAGAGATTTCCACATTTGTTATAGCAAAGATGAGTCGGATTGCCCCTCCGGCGGTCAATCGAGTCGCACCTCGCAACGGCAAGCCGTTCAAGGTAGCCTTAGTTGGAGCGCCGGGAGCCGGGAAGACCTCGACCTTACAGAAGCTTGCAACAGATCCCGAAGGCTACGGTAAACTGAAGATTGGTCTTATCTCGCTTGATACGCACCGCATGGCTGCGATTGAGCAGCTCAGGACATTCGCTCGAGTCTCTGGTTTGCCGCTCGAAATTGCATACACTCCCAAAGATATTCCTGCGGCGATGAACAAGATGGCCGGCGTGCAGATCATTTTGATTGACACTCCGGGATGTTCGCCGGGTGAAGATCAGAGAATGCAGGATCTGTCTGCACTGCTTGAAGCTTTGGAGCCGGATGAAACTCATTTGCTGCTCAATGCCACCACTCGAGTGCAAGAGCAAGCCGCCGTTGCCCGCCGTTTCCAGCAGATTGGAATTACGCACTTAAGTTTGACACGTCTTGATGAGAGCCAACAGCCCGGTGCCCTTGTGACCATATCACAAATGGCTAAGAAGCCAATTGCATGGCTGACCACCGGACAGAAATTCGTAAGCCAAATCGAGCGCTACCGTCCAGACTGGCTCCGTAGCAAGGTATTTGAATCAAGTTATTCTTCACGCGCGTTCACGCCGCTGAAATCCACTGCTTCACACGCTTAATCCGAAAATGGGTAAGAAGACTACGTCCGCATTGCATGATTTGTTTGTCGCGCTCCGGCGAGTCATTGTGCTTGTAATAGCGGCGTTCGGACTGGCGATGGGTTGGCGGCTGCCAGTCGTGGGCGCGCGAGTGCTTGTTCTTTGGGGGATGCTTGTCATACTATCGAACGCGGCGGAAATTCTCTTTCAGTACCTCAGCCATCGTGCACTGATCCAACAGAGCATGCAAGGCGGAACCGACACCAGCGGAGGAGCGGCGCGCTCCTAATTTCTCGCGATGAAAGCCATCAATACGGCCGCAAAAAGTTGGGAAGCATACGTTCGCACTCAGAGTCCTGAGTTGCGCGAACAGCTCCTGATGGAGTATTTGCCGATGGTGCGCAGATTGGCCACGCGTTTTCTGGGTACGCTGCCCAAAAGCGTTAGGTTGGATGATTTGGTATCTGCCGGAGTGATGGGCCTGCTGGCCTCGATTGACAATTTTGATCCGACGCTGGGAATCAAGTTTGAGACTTATGCCATGACGCGCATTCGCGGGGCAATGGTAGATAGCCTAAGAGAGTTGGATTGGGTTCCGCGTTCAATTCGCCAAAAGGCCCGCAAGCTCGAGCAGGCGGTTGATCAAATCACCCGCAAAGTTGGTCGTTCGCCGGAAGACGCCGAACTGGCCGAACACTTGGGTTTGAATGTCGAAGAATATCGCGAACTGCTTGACGAAGTGAACGTTGCCGTGCTACTTTCGCTTGACGACACGCTCAAAGGCCAAGACGGCAGTGAATCCTACCTTTCTGATTCCACTCCGGATCATACGACTAACGGACAAGACGAACAGCTTGAAGAGCAGGAGGTTCGCGACCTGTTGGTTGACGGTCTGCGTGATATGCCCGAGCAAGAACGGCTCGTTGTCGCACTCTATTATTACGAAGAATTAACTCTTAAAGAAATTGGCGAGATTTTAGGACTTACTGAGTCACGCGTCTCGCAGATACATTCGAAGGCTTTGTTGGTATTGCGTGCGCGGGTCAGAGCGCGCCTGTTAAAGTAGAATTTAATCACTGACAGACGGAGGAAAAGGATGTTCCGACCGATCAACAGTGACGATCATACGCGTTTTCGGCCACCAGCTGAACACGTAAAGCAGACCGAAGCGATCTACCGCGGGCAAAAGCGCGATTTTTCCTACGAAGTCGAGCAAGTCAAAGAAGAATACAAGGAACACCGCGAGCAGCGCGATGAACCGTTCGGCGAGGATACGTTTGAATCGACCGCTGAACAGGAACAAAACCTGAAGGACGGCGCAGAAGAGCGCGCCAAGAAGGATCGCACACCGCCCGAATCCGGCCATGTTGACGTTCAAATCTAATTTCAAATTGTGCTTGCTGATGTTGGCCGTTGGAGTTACTTCGGCTAATGCGGCGTCGCTCCTGTCCGTGCGATTTGGATCGCATCAAGGGTTTGACCGTATGGTTTGTGAATTGTCAAATGCCACCAAGTATGAAGTGAAACAGGCCGAGAATGGCGTCGTTGAACTTCATCTCGACAACGTTGCTGTGAGTGAAAAATTCTTTCTGCCCAAACTGCCTCCGCAGATCAAACTGCTGACCAGTGTTGAAGCGTTTCTCGAAGGTGATCACAGCATCGTCATAGAAATTCGCGGAACCGAAGCACTGTTTGCCAAGACAACTGAGCTGAAAGGTGCCTCGTGGCGCCTCGCGCTTGATTTGTCCAAACAAAGTGAACAGCCTACCGAGCCTGCGCACGTTGAACCGACGACGGCGAAACCTGAAACAACTTCGACGACGAAGCCGCAATTGAAGCATCGCCCCGCGAAGGACGAGCCTGCTCCTTACGTGCCGGGGGACAAACCGATTGAAACGATTCTTGCCGATAAGCAAGAATCTAAGGAAGAGCCGAAGCTTCTGCACGAAGAGAAGCCTGCCGATGAGCCTGCTGCCCCGAAACACAAGAAGCCTGCAAAAACGGTGGCAGGGCCACTGCTTACTGCCGATTCGCTGAAAGCGCTTGAGGTACTGGCCGAGTTCTATGATGTGATGGGCGATCAAGATGCCGCGCGCGAGTATGCTCGTCTCTATCTTGATAAAGTTGACAGCGGCGGATCATTCCCGAAGAAGGAAGCCGAGCAAACGGCGACATGGCCGATTTGGATTTTGGTAGCAATCGCGTTTGCCGCAGGTATTGCAGGTGGTATTATTGGGAATCGTTTGCGCATGCCTAAAGGATCCCCGAGCATGCCGAAGTTTAGGTTGTCGTCGTTAAAGCTTCCCAAGTTTGGAAAGCGTAAAGATAAGGCAGAAGAGCTTTCCGAAGACCTCAACAAACTGGATCGCGCTGTCGCTTCTGAAAAGCACAAGACTAATTTGAAACCTCAGCCGAAACAGGCCGCATTCAAAGCTGAAGTCCCTGCCGAAATTGTGAAAGATGCAGAAGAAGATTTCCCGGAAGACACAAAAGAAAATCTTGAAACGGATATGAAAGAGTCTCTGATGGACCGCCGCGTGAAGCGCGTTATGGAACTCAACAGTCAAAACCGTTCACTTGCTGATATCGCCAAAGAGCTTGACATGGGCCAAGATGAAGTTAAGCTAATCATTGATCTGAATTCGTAAGGTTAATCGTGCTACATACTCAAGTCCCGTTGCGCGTCGGCGAAATCGTCACTGCGCGTGTCCGTCGAAAACTGTCTGAAACTCGTGTGATGATTGACCTCAAAGGCCGGATGCTTGTGGCTGATCCTGAGCAAACCGTATCAGTTGGAGACCCCATTACTGTCCAAGTTCTTGCAATTTCTCCGCGCATTCGTCTGCGTCTCTTGACCACGCCCCAAACCGCTCCGGCTGGTAGCTTCCCGCTCGATCTCCGCACCTAAACCTCGTTCTGCCCGCCTTTTTTGCCTACGGCAGTTTGTGCCTGAGTACCCCGCTTCCTCTGTCAATTTTCTCCAACATCTTTCTTTGTAAGTTGTTATATAATAGCATCTTTGAAATGTTCGCATTTTGCATGAACATGCTATAGCGTCTGGCACCATCCTTGCAGAGATATTGCTCCGGATACTATAACCTCTATGATCAAAGGCATCTACAACTCCGGAGCGGCCATGCGTGCAGGTACCCTGCGCCAGGACGTGACCGCCAACAATCTGGCCAACGCTTCGACTGTCGGCTTTAAGCAAGAACGCTTCGTTCTCGAGCAAAAAGTCGATGGCAAGAACGTCGGAGATTCGCGCAATCTGCTTGAGGCTGTAAAAGCATCGAGCTACGTGAATTTCAGCTCTGGGCCGCTCGAATCCACAGAGGCACCGCTCGACTTTGCATTGCAGGGTCCGGGCTTTTTCACGCTCGCGGACGATGAAGGCACCTATTACACACGCAATGGCAGATTTGATCGCAACTCTGACGGCATGCTGGTCGATGCGCAGGGTCGTCGTCTGCAAGGCGTTGGCGGCGACATCACACTTCCGCCCGGAATTGTAACCCTTACCGATGACGGCAACATTAGCGTCGACGGCATGACCATCGACAAACTGCGCGTAGTTGAATTCACCGACACGGGTGCGTTGGTCAAAAAAGGAGACAGCCTGTTCACCGATCCCAACAGCGCAGCAGGAGAGCAGCAAGTTCTGCGCACTAGCGTCGCGCAAGGATTTCTTGAACAATCCAACGTCGATGCCGTGCGCGAGATGATTGAAATGATTACCAACTCCCGCACCTACGAAGCAAGTTCCCGACTCATGTCGGCGCAAGACCAAACCCTGAACCACGTTGTTAACGACATTGGCCGAGTCTAAAGGTAACACTCCATGATCAAAGCACTCTACACGTCCGCTTCCGGTATGCAGGCACAGCAACGAAATCTCGACAACACGGCGAGCAACATTGCCAATGCCAACACGACCGGTTATAAGCGCAGCCGCATCGAGTTTCAGGATCTCATTTACGAAAATATCCGCATTCCGTCCGCGACGGATCAAGGCACAACGCTGCCTGTTCCATTGCAAATTGGTGGCGGTACGCGCGTGGTTGCCAGTGTCAAGAATTTTGAAACCGGTGCTCCACAAGAGACCGGCAACCCACTCGACCTGATGATCCGCGGCGACGGTTTCTTTCAGGTACTGATGCCGAATGGCGTTGTTGGTTTCACGCGCGACGGTGCATGGAAGATGACAGCTGAAGGTCAATTTGTGAATGCACAAGGTCTGCCGATGGAGCCGCCGATCAATATCCCGACCGATGCGTCGTCTGTCATGATTTCGCCCGAAGGCAAAGTTTCCGTCATGACGCAGGGCAACAGCACGCCGTCGGAAATTGGGCAGATTGAACTCGTGCGCTTCGTGAATCCCGCAGGCCTATTGAATGACGGTGGTAATGTGTACACGCAAACGGTATCTTCCGGTGATCCGCTGTCGGCAACGCCGGGTTCCAACGGCACCGGCACAGTTGAGCAAGGATATCTTGAAGCCTCGAACGTGAAGATCGTCAATGAAATGATCAATCTTATTACGGCACAGCGCGGTTATGAATTGAACTCACGCGCCATTCGCACCGCCGATGATATGATCAGCATTGCAACACAATTGAAGCGGTAATGAGACTCGGGCTGTTACTTTCGTTTAGCCTGTTAACCACGATGAGCAACGCGCAGAATTATCCCACGCTTGAAAAGATAATAGCCGCTACGTGGGTGCCGCATCACGTCACTTGCAAATGGGAACCAATGTTCGGTGACCCGGCCGCTCTTGACAAACTGAAAGACGTCGAAGTTGTCGGCGAGCTTGATGATTTTGCCAGCGGTCTCTTGACCTTGACTCTCAAAGGCTTAGACGAAAAGGGTGGAGCGCATTGCTTGACGCTTAAGGGCCGAGCGCGCATATTCAGGCAGGCTTACAGCGTGGCTTCACGAGTGAAAATCGGTAAAGAAATCAAATTAGCAATGTTGACGTCGCTCACTTGTGAGTGGAGCAACTTACGCGCAATGGCCCTGCTTGATGCTGGCGCAATCGTAGGCAAATACGCTGTGAGGCCGCTTGTGCCGGGCCGTGTAATACTGGCTAGTGACGTTCGCCCTAAGACTCTCGTGCGCAGCGGTGAACCCGTGACCATCTACTATGAGCAGGGTGGAGTGACTGTGAAAGTTGAAGGCGTGGCCATGAAAGACGGCGGAATCGGAGAGACGATTCCCGTGCGCGTGCCTGAAGTGGAGAAGAACAGACTTGAAGGAGTCATACAAAATGATGCGACGCTGCGTTGGATTCCTTAGCTTAATCGCGCTGCCGCTGATTCTGCAAGCCTCGGGCGTAACCAAGCGGGGCATTGCGCCATCGTTGTACAGCGATTGCATCGCGCGCAATGTCGGCGATCAGCTCACAGTTTTGATTATCGAAAATTCGCTCGCCTCTGCGTCGGCTCGCACGAATACCAAAGGCGAATATGATGCCGAAGTCACCGCAGGCGGTACGGGTGCGCTTGATTTTATTCCGCTGTTGTCCGGATCAGGATCAACCAAGAGCGAACACAAGGGCACCGGCACCACGACACGCCAAGGTACACTGCGTGCGAGCGTTGTCAGCCGCGTTATTGAAGTTCTGCCGAATGGTGACTTGCGCATTGAAGGCGAGAAGTCGATCATCATCAACGGCGAAAAACAGTTGACCATTCTGTCGGGAACGGTTCGACAAAAGGATATCACTCCGCAGAACACAATTACCTCCGACTTGATTGGTGACGCCGAAATCTCATACAAGGGTAAAGGCGTGCTAGCCAATACAGAGCGCCCGGGAATTATTGCGCGCATATTCGATTGGATCTTCTAATGAGATACAGCGCCCTCACGATACTCCTATCAGCTTGCACTGTATTCGCTGGTGTTCGAGTTGGTGATTTGACCAACTATCCAAACAGTACCCCCGTGACGCTTACCGGATACGGTTTGATTGTCGGGCTTGCCGGAACAGGCGACGGCAGCAAATCCACATTCACTCCGCAGACGTTTGCGAGCATGCTCAAGCAGTTTGGCATTGAAGTCGCTCCCGGCGACCTCAAGTTGAAGAATGTCGCTGCTGTGATGGTTTCCTGTGAAATGCCTGCAGGCGCAAGACGTGGCTCGCGGATTGACGCGCTTGTTTCGTCGCTTGGTGACGCGACGAGTCTGCAAGGAGGAACACTTCTGCGAACGGTGTTGAATGATCCGTGGAACAACCCGATTGCTGAAGTGCAAGGCCCTATTTCAATCGGCGGCTTTAATTTTGAAACGGGCGGATCGCGCGTCTCGCGTAACCATTCAGTTGCAGGTCGTATCCCCGGAGGTACTGTGTTATTCGAAGACGGGCCAGAGCTTCCCGCACCTGCCGATAGCTTCATGCTTGTTTTGGAACAACCGGATTTGCGGATGGCGGTTAACGTGACAAAAGCGATCAACGCGCTTTACGTAGGTTCGGCTCGCACCGAAGATCCGTCATCGGTTATCGTGAGCGTTCCCGCGATGTTTGAGTCACAAAGTGATCGCCTCGAGTTTCAATCGATCATCGAAGACGTCGAAGTGGAGCCTGCGGGGACGGACAAAATTGTCATCAACGAGCGCACAGGCACGATTGTCGTCGGAACCGCTGTCTCACTCTTGCCAACTGCCATCGCGCACGGAAATTTGACCGTCGAAATCACCGAGCGCCCCGTGATTAGTCAACCGAATGCGTTCGGGCAGGGCCAGACAATTGTTGAAAAGCAAAGTACGATCACCGTCGAAAATGCGGGCGAAGGACTAAAAGAAGTTGCCGGAGCCGCATCAGCTGGTGATGTCGCGCGCATGCTCAATTCGCTCGGAGTTACTCCTCGCGATATGATCGCCATTTTTCAAGGACTCAAAGCCGCAGGCGCCCTGCGCGCAGAATTGGTCATAATCTAATGAAGATCACTCCGCACAACAACTTTCTTCCCATTGTTAAGATGAAAGACAAGTCAAACACTCCCGAAGCGCTCAAAGATGCTGCGGAAGGATTTGAAACATTGTTAACGCACCAAATGGTAGAGGAACTGCAAAAGGGCCTCGAAGGCGAATCTATGTTTGGCGGCGGAGTTGAAGGAAACACAATCGGAGCAATGGCGGAATGGGAACTTGCGTCCCAGTTGTCAAAATCGCTCGACTTTGGAATTTTGCAGCAATTGCAGGCGTCCATCGACGCTGAGAAGGGAGACAAATGAGTCCTGAAGCTCATGACTTTGTGCGCGAACTTGGCGTACTGAAAATTCACATTCAGCACCTTGAACAAATGTTGCGCAAGAATGAACTGTCCGGCATCGAGGGCGAATCCGCCGAGGTTGAGACGACGCTTGTACGTTTGCTTCGTGCACAACGCGCTCTGCCGCGCAACGAGCAACAGCAAATGCGCCGCCGATTCGTCGCGCTGCGCCAAGATGCCCTTCGCACCCTCGAAATCTCGCGCCGAATTCTTGATGAGAGTCTGCGCGCAACCGTTGAGCTAATCGAGACGATTGAAGCCAGCAGCAACTACGACGGACGGCGAGGCGGCCGCTCCATAATGATAGACCGAAAGGCCTAATGCATGAGCACACTGTCAAATATCCTTGAACAAGGACGCCGCGCGATCCAAGTGCAGCAGCTTGCCATGCAGGTAATTGGACACAACACGTCCAATGCTGGCACGGTAGGCTATTCGCGCCGTCGCATTGATTTGGGAACCGCGCCTCCGGGAGCTACCGGAGAGTGGGGCGTAGGCGCCGGCGTGGACATCAACGATCTCTCTCGCGTCCGTGATCGCTTGCTCGATCAGCAGATTCGCAGTGGTACGACCGTTTCCTCGTACTGGAGTTCGCGCGAAGACCAGCTTGGTCGTATTGAAGAGTCATTCAATGCGCTCGGTGACAATAATCTTGGGTCCCTTATGGATAAGTTTTGGCAGGGGTGGCAAGATCTTGCTAATGATCCTGAAAGCATGGCGCCGCGCTATCAAATGCGTGATCGAGCGAGTGCGTTGGTCGGCGGACTTAAGCGTGTCTATGGCGATCTTCAAGGCCAAATTCAGGAGGTCAATCAGCGTATCGCAGCTGGCGCAGAGCAAGTCAACGAACTTACTTCCGGGATCGCTGAATTAAATGTGCAAATCGTTGCGGGCGAATTAGGGGGTATGGAGGCCTCTGACCTTAGAGACTCACGCGACCTGATGGTTGAGCAACTTGCTGGTCTCATGGACATTTCCGTGCAAGAGCAGACGGACGGCACTATCCATGTCTACAGCGGCGGCAACATAATTGTGCAGCGCGACGTCGCAGTTCCGTTGCGCATCGATCAAGTGGAGACCGATCCGAAGAGCCACGTTGTTTTGACTCTGGGAAGTACTTCTTCATCATGGAAACCAGCCGGCGGTGAACTTGGTGCGCTCTTTGAACAACGCGATGTTGAATTGCCGAAGGTCATGGCAGAAATGGATCGCTTCGCTAGTGAATTCAGTGAAGCAGTCAACGCAATTCATGTGCAAGGCTGGGGCTTAAATGGTTCGCAAGCCCAAGAGTTTTTTGCATCGAACGTTCAAGGCGTAAATGACCTTGCAATCTCAAATATGATTATCGAGGACGCAGGACGTATCGCCGCATCGGCGAGTGAAAATGCGCCCGGAGATAACTCGCTCGCGTTGGCAATAGCAGGCATCCAGAACCAAACAACGAATTCTGGATACTCAGTTGATGAAATGCTTCGTAACATTCAACTTGAGGCTGGAAGTCGCAGATCGTCAGCAATTCAACAACGTGATGTCGAAGCGGCAGTGCTGGACAATGCAACCAACCGCCGATTTGCAATCAGCGGTGTAAGCTTGGACGAAGAAATGGCGCGCCTCCTTGAAACACAAAAGGCCTACGAAGCGGCCGCCAAGATCGTACAGACCGTGGACGAAATGATGCAAACTGTACTCAACATGAAGCAGTAATATGCGAGTATCTCATCTTCAACAGCATCAGAGTTTTGTGCGCGACGTGGAACAACGTCTGTACAACATGACGCGCATCCAGCAAGAATTGGGCACTGGCAAGCGCATCGAGCAGCCGTCGGAAGACGTCAATTCGGCAGCGCAAGCTCTCAGTGCTCGATCTCAGCTCGAATCTATTGCGCAGTATCAACGAAACATCGAAAACGGCCAAGGATTTGTTTCCGCAGCCGATTCAAAACTGACCTCAATCATTGACTTAGTCAATGAAATCGATGCGCTCGCGCTTTCTGCGGACAACGACCATGTTACTCCAGAAGATAGGAACTTTGCCGCGCAAGAGATGAATCAGAAGCTTGAATCACTGATGGAATACGCTAACGCTCAATTTGGTGACCGTTATCTATTCGGTGGGCATGGAACGACTTCCGCCCCGTTTAACGAAACTCGCGACGCAAACGGGCAAATTACTGATGTTGGCGCAGCGTCCCAGTCAATTGAAGGTCGCATCTATCGCATGATCGATGATAAAGAGAACGTCGCTATCAATGTCACCGGCGACCGATTGTTCCAGCCCATCGGTGAAGACAATACCTCAAGTGATCTGTTCTACGTTGTAAAGAGTTTACGGGACACGATTGCAAACAATAACACACCACCCGAAGGTCAGGAAGATACACTCAGCACGGATGTCTTGCGCGAGAACCTCGACGCAATTCGCAACAGAATTGTTGAACAGCAAACTTATGTTGGGTCACTGGGTCAAAGGCTTACAAACAAGCTAAGTGAACTTAAGGCAACCGAAATTGATTGGACGGATCGTTTGGAAGAGGCGCAAGGTTCGGAGATGACGGATCTCGTCAGCAGATTATCGGTGGAAGAGGGAGTCTACAACGCCCTCGTTGCAATTCAATCACGTGTACTTAACCGTTCACTCATAGACTATTTGGGTTAAGATGTCTAAGCGCGCACTAATCACCGGAATTACCGGACAAGATGGCAGCTACCTTGCCGAACTCTTGCTTGACAAAGGCTACGCCGTCTTCGGAATGGTGCGCCGTTCGAGTACCGAAAATTTTGCACGCATTGAGCATCTGCGCGAGCAATTGCAGCTTGTGCAAGGAGACTTACTCGATGCAAATTCGCTGGAAAAGGCCCTCAAGGCTTCACAGCCGGATGAAATTTACAACTTGGCTGCGCAGAGCTTCGTGCCCGCTTCGTGGACACAGCCGATTCTGACGGGCGAGTTCACCGCCTTAGGCGTTGCACGCTTATTGGAGGCGATGCGCACTGTTTGCCCCGAAGCGCGATTCTATCAGGCTTCGTCATCAGAGATGTTCGGAAAAGTGCTCGAAGTTCCGCAAAGCGAAACAACACCGTTCTATCCTCGTAGCCCTTACGGTGTCGCAAAAGTTTATGGACACTATATTACTGTGAACATGCGCGAGTCGTACAATCTTTTTGCCGTAAACGGCATCCTGTTCAATCATGAGTCGCCGCGCCGCGGCCTTGAATTTGTAACGCGCAAAGTCACGAGATCCGTTGCTGCGATCAAGCTTGGGTTGCAGAAGCATCTGGAGCTGGGCAATCTCGATGCGCGTCGTGATTGGGGTTTTGCGGGTGACTATGTCGATGCGATGTGGCGCATGCTTCAGCAAAGCATGCCCGATGATTTCGTGGTTGCGACCGGCGTGACACACAGTGTTCGAGAATTCGTCGATGCGGCGTTCGCAACTGTTGATCTTGATCCTGAAGCGCACATCCGGATTCGTGCAGATCTAATTCGCCCGGCCGAAGTTGATCTTTTAGTTGGTGACCCAAGCAAGGCGAAGCGAGATTTGAACTGGGCTCCCAAGATTGATTTTCACGGCTTGGTTGAGATGATGGTCCGTGCTGACTTTGACGACCTTTCGGCACAAGATCGCAATGCGCTTCCGGCCCAAGTTTCAGTGGCGCGCCGTCAAGTTGCTCGTAATCTAAAATTTAGAAAAGCAAAAGTGTAACCGAGACTTGGAATCGTTCGCACACACTTTGAACCAACTGGCCGACGAAGTTCAGGCTAATCCTGATCGCTTTGAGAATTCACAGCGACTTTGGGCGCGCTTTTATAACGAGGCAGCGTTTTCACCCAGCATTCAAGCCGAGTTTGAATTGATTCGTCTTAGTGTGCCTGCGCAATTCATCTTAGCAGGATGGTACGGCTACTTTGATCAACGCGCTAAAGAACTTCTAGACCGATCTGATCTTTGCGACCTCGATTCTTCGAGTCTGCTTGAACTTCACAATATCAAGCGGCGATGTGCGGCCTTCGACGGGACTTTCCGGGCACCTGCAACGCAAACCCGCAGGGCAATTCGACTGAACACATCTGCACTGACTATTGGTGTTGATCTTCGCCCGCTTTCAATTCCATCAAGCCGTAATCGAGGCATTGGGCGTTACCTTATCAACACGCTCCCGCGTCTTATCGCAAGAGCAGGGCGACACAAATTCGTGTTGTTGACCGAACCGGGCGAAAAGCGAGATGAGGAGCTACTCAGTCTCTTCAGCCGTAATGATCTCATATTTCGCGACTTTTCGCTTGGTTGCGATCACGATCTCGATTTATTCCTGCTTTCTGATCCCACTCCTATGCTGACAGGGAAGCGGCTTGCCGACCTGCCGGTTACACAATGCGCGTGGATGTCTATTGTGTACGATTTTATTCCGCTCGAGTATCCCGAGCTTTACCTGCGTGGAAGCGACCAACTTATTGATGAATATCTTGGCAACTTTGAACTCATTGCTGAGAGGTGTCAGGCAGTATTCCCGATATCGCGTTACGTTGCAAATCAATGCGAGGTTTTGTTGAACTTTGCGTCGGAACGTGTCATTCCTATCTTTGGCGGAGTTGATGAGAGTTTCTTTGAAGTATCTTCAGCTTCAACGCTGCGTGAGTATCCGGAACCTTACTTCCTATATGTTGGCGGCGCTGACGCGCGCAAGAACCTTGCCGGATTGGTCAAAGCATTTGCAGTGGCAAGCTCCGAAATGCCTGCGGAGTGGAAGCTTGTCTTGGTTGGAGAAATGAACTCTGACAAGACGGCCAAGATGCTGCGCGATATGCATCTCGAAAACTACATCGGTCGAGTTGTTGGCCTTGGCGGAATCGATGATGCGCGGCTACGCGGTCTGTACGCTAATGCATTGGCAACGGTATTTGTTTCCCATAGTGAAGGATTGGGTCTTCCCGCGCTCGAAGCAATGGCAACAGGTTGCCCTGTCATTGCGTCGAAGACAACAGCTTTAGGCGAGACTGTTGGTTCAACCGGCATTCTTGTTGATCCGGCATCAACTACCGAAATTGCGCAAGGCATGCTTCGGATTGCGAAGGATTCGTCACTGCGCAACGATCTTGCAGTTCGCGGTCCCTTGCATGCGCGCAAGTGGTGCTGGGATGATGTTTCTGCCTGCCTGCTAAACGGCATTGAGAAGTTTGCGTGCCGAGAAGTTCACTCTGTGTCGCGCAAACGTCGCATGCGGGTTGCCATGATGAATCGCGAAAACGTGTGGAGTGCGCTGGGTGGCGACAGCCGCATCATGCTGCAAATGCAAGAGGCTGCCGCGCTTGCAGATGTCGAAGTGTATTTCCCATCTTCTCTCGATCAGGCATCGACAGCGGACTTAATTCACTTCGTGAACATGACGTTGCCCGCTCCGCTTAAGGATGCGACAAACTTCTCGCAGCAGCGCAATATCCCGCTGTTGGTAACGACGCTCTATGAAGACTGGCCGCAATATCTGAATGCGTCCCATCAAGCGTTTAGTATTTACCGCGCGTTTATGGCTGGTCAGAGTTCACATTTGAGCATGGTAACCGCTCTTGATAATTTGCGGGCGTCACAGCCAGCACCTCAATTAGACGTGGCGGAGAGTTTGAAGCACGCAACTCTACTTTTAGCTTGTGCAGAGTCTGAAGCAATGCGACTACAGCAAGACTATCCTTATCTCGAAGACCGCATTCTTGTCGTTCCATTCGAAGTTAACATCCCATTGCCGACCGTGCAGCGAATGAACGATTCCCTTCGAAACGCATTGGGTTTTGACGAATTCGTGCTATGCATTGGCCGTCTCGAAACTCGAAAGAACCAACTTGCCCTGCTGACCGCACTCCATGACGTTGATATCCCAATTGTGTTCGCCTCAGGTAGCTACACTCCGCAGCCCGTTTACTCGCAAGCTGTGAGAGCGTGGCGCCGCAAAGCGCCTGTGAAGTTTGTGGATCGCATGCCGTGGCACCTTATGTCAGCGCTGATTCGAAGCGCATCCGCGCATGTTTTACCAAGTTTCTACGAGCTGCCAGGGCTGGTGCACCTTGAATGTGCAGCTGCGGGAATTCCCATTGTTGCAGGCGAGTGGGGTGCAATCTCTGACTATTTGCCGAGATCAGTGTTCCATGCATGCGACCCACTCAATCTTGAGTCAATTCGTTTGGCGACGCTAAATGCACTCAACGCTCCGCTTGCTCCGTCGGCCGCTGACATTGCAATGAGTTATACACGGGAGCGTTTAGCAAGCTGTTTGATAAACAGTTATGAGCGCGCACTCATAGAATCAGCGCAAAATGTAAATCGCAGTAAGCAATACGTATATAGGCCACTTAGGCCGGAAGCCACCGGAGGAATCCATGCCGCTGTCTAGTACATCT
Source organism: bacterium (assembly GCA_016721565.1). Taxonomy (GTDB): domain Bacteria; phylum Electryoneota; class RPQS01; order RPQS01; family RPQS01; genus JABWCQ01. The sequence goes on from JADKHW010000006.1 coordinate 53,956, forward strand.
TCACAAAAAGACGTCTCGATCATCATTCCTGTTTTTAACCGCTGCGACTTGACTGAGCGCTGCTTAGAGTCAATTGCGCGTAGTGCGAGCCACGCAAGCTACGAAGTCATTGTTGTGGATAATGCTTCCACGGACAGGACCGCAGAATTGCTGGCCGACATTGATGGAGATATTACTGTAATCACGAATAAGACCAATGAAGGGTTTGCCTCCGCGTGCAATCGAGGTGCCCGTCTCGCTAACGGCGAGTATCTTTTGTTTCTAAACAACGATACCGAAGTCGCGGACGATTTCCTCGATAAGTTGATTCACGCCGCCGAGCAAACATCCAGTGCCGGTGCTGTGGGTTGCAAGCTGCTGTTCCCTGACGGCAAGACTCAACATGCAGGCATCGCATTCAACGAGGAAAACACTCCTTATCACATCTTTCATGGATTTCCTGCGGATCATCCTGCGGTGAACACTTCGCGCGAAATGGCTGCGGTCACTGCGGCATGCATGTTGATAAAGCACGCGACATTTGAGTCCGCAGGTAGATTCGATACGTCATATCGCAATGGATTTGAGGATGTTGATTTATGCTTAAAGCTCAAGCAAAGGGGCTACAAGAACATCTATTGTGCTGACTGTGAAATCACACATCACGAAGAATCCAGCGAAGGTCGAAAGGTGCACGATGCCGAAAATATGCTACTCTTCGCGACGCGTTGGGGCGGCACTTCACTTCAAGATGACGAGAAATACCTTGCTGCATATGGTCTGACCATTCGCTGGGGAAAGAATGGTGGCCGCTATGAAAACGTTGCGCCAACCACCACAACGGATACCTCTTTGGAGTCACTTGACGGTCAAACTCTGCTCGATCTCGCACAGAAGAAATACCTTGAAGGCAAGCATGACGAAGCAGCTCAAGTATTGAACCGAATTGTCGCCAAGCATTTGACAATTGGCAAAGACGACGAATTTGAAACGTGGCAACTTCTTGGCAATTGCATGGCGCGTCTGAACCGCGCAGAAGATGCTGAAAAAGCCTACTTGCAGGCGGCTGAAGCGAATATGGAATCCGAGCGTCCCTTCTTGGGTTTGGGTTCTGTCGCCATGCTGCAAGAAAACTGGACTGCCGCTCAATACGGGTTCCTGGCAGCTTTGTCGCGCAACCCGAACACGATGCGCGCCGAGTTTGGTCTTGGGATCAGCCTTGCCGCGCGCAATCAGCATGAGAATGCGGTCAAGCATTTCAAGCGTGTGGTGTCACAAGACCCACGCAACAGCGAAGCTGTGTTCTATCTGTATCGTTCAGCGATGGAGACCTCGCAGCCGCAAGTGGCTATTGCCGCGCTGTCACAATATCTCGAGAATTGCCCCGAAGATGTTGATTTCTGGTTCCACCTGTCCGGAGCATTATGGAAAGCTGAGTCGCTCGACGACGCGATCGACGTCTGCAAGAAAGTACTCGAAATGAACCCACAGCATGTCGACGCTCAGAGCACGTTGCGTTACATGGAACAACGTGTTGCCGCAACGGTCTAAAATACTCGTTATTCAATGGGCACGATTGGGCGATTTGTTCCATTCGCGTCCACTTTGTGCATTCGCGTTGCGAGAGTATTGTCCCGCAGACGTGACTCTTTGCTGTGATGAACGCTATGAGTCTGTCGTTCGCGAGTTCCCAGAAGTCGATGACGTGCTGCCCGTGAACCTTGGCAACTTCACTGCTCAACTTAGAACAGATGCATCGTTGCCAGAAGCCCTTGCGGATCTGGTCGATCTCCAGCACCTCTTGCAATCCTATGACGTCGTTATCAATCTGACAAATCACGCGTCAGCAATTCAGTTTGCGCAAACGGTGGATGCATCGATAAAACTTGGTTACGGTTTTGACTCAACGGGTGCTCTCGGTGAATTTGAGAAAGCAGTCCAAAACAAGCAATCTCGCAAACATGTCGCGACCATTTGGGCGTCCTTAATTACCGCAAACTCCGACCTTGTTCCGCTTATGACCGTTGGAACCGATGTCACAATGCAAGCGGAGCGGATGGTTGCAATTGTGTGTGACGCTGGAAGTAAAGAACGCAGTTTGTCGGCTGAGACAATCGAGCAAATAATCGAGACTGTGTGCAAGCGTGGTGTAACAAATGTTGTATTGTTAGGCTCGACCACGTTTCCTCCAATTACAAAACACTCATGTGTTACAGATATGCGAGGCTTGACTTCACTTTTCGAGCTGAGAACATTGTTAGGCAATGCTGAATTCGTAATAGGCCCCGACACTGGCGCGCTTCACTTTGCAGCCGCACTCGGAAAGCAAGTTCTTGGAATCTACCTTGACGGTGCATCACCTGACGTTACCGGGCCGCTTACCTCAATGGCTCATTCAGTTGTTGCGGCCGTTCAAGACGAAGTATTTCAAAGCGATTTGCGTTCAACCATGAGTGATTGGCTTGACAGTGCTTCAACTCGACTACAATTGGCGCCGGCTATTTCGCATGCGAGTCATTGCCCATTGTCAATAGTCATCGCCGAGTATGGCCAAACACATTACACGGACAAGCTGCTTAAATGCTTAGAGGCCTGTACGTTGCCTGTCGGCAGTGAGATTATCGTAATGAGCAGTCGTCTTGACAAATTCGATTTGCAGATGGCTATGGCTCGACACAATATTATTAAAGATGCGACAGGTAAGAAACGAAGTTTTGCTGAAGTCTGCAACCGCGGGGCTCTGCTTGCACGCGGTGAGTGGCTGCTGTTTCTTAACGATGACTGTGAAATCGAGACTTCTTCATTCGCTACTCTTTGGAAATCTCGCGCAACCAACACCGTTGTCGGTCCCATTCTAAGAAACTGGGATGGAACAATTCAATCCGCAGGGTTTTCCTATGATGGAAACGAAGTACGTGAAGTGTGTCCTACTGGCCTCAATTCAAAAGGCACGATTCACGGTGTTAGTGCCGCAGCGATGCTCGTTAGTCGAAATGCGTTCTATTTTCTGGGTGGATTCGACACAGGTTTTCAAAATGGCTACGAAGATGTCGATCTATGCCTGCGTGCTCAGATGTGTGGACTTTCTATAAAGGTCGCTGGTTGTAATGTTACACATTTCAAGGGTTCATCTCCAGAGCGTTTTCAGTGTGACAATGAGAATCTCAATCGCCTGAATCAGAGGTGGCGCGCAAAGAAGTTGCGCAAGAATGAATCATCGCAGCTTTCACAATCTGCAACTCCATTGGTGATTTTCTCGGATGAGTTGCAGGAAAGTGCTGGAGCGTTGTTGAGATGGGTTGATCCACTAAAGCGCTGCGGACTACGTTTGGGCAAGGATTTTAGCTGGCTGAATACCGCTAATACCGACGAAGGGTCGGCGCGAGTTGCACTCCAAAATGCGTTGGCAGTCATCGTGTTTCGCGCAGTGTCAAATGACTCATTACGCGCGCTGATCCTGAACTGGCAAGCGGAGCATAGCGGACCGCTTTGCTACGACTGTGACGATCTCCTGATCGGAAGATTCCCGAAAGGATCGCCCCGGGAGCAGGCGCGGCGAGCATATGAAAACGGAGTTTGCGAAATAGTGGCACATGCCGACATTGTGACGGTGCCTAACAAGTATCTGCTTGAACAGTTTGCCGGAACTCCGGCAATGCAAATTGTGATCAACACTGTGCCGTTGCAAATCCACCTTGCCACATGCGCCAAACGGCACGCTTTCAAAGAGTTTCGCATAGGTTATGCCGGTAGCAGAGTACACCAGACTGATTTTGCATTTGTCGCACCTGCACTTGAACAACTACTCGATGCCGATGAGTCAATTAAATTTTATTGGTGGGGCGCGCATCCCGCAGGATTGAGCAATCATCCACAAGTACGCAGAGGCGGCGATTGGCTATCGGACTATTCGTCGCACGTTCGCCGGATTCAAAATGCAAATATCGATTTGTGGATTGCACCACTTGGCGATGCTCCCCACAATTCAATGCGAAGCGCAATCAAGGCATTCGAGTACATCGGCTGTGGCGCTCCTTGCCTCTTCTCTAACGTAGATCCGTTTCGACGTGAACTTGGCTCCGTTACTCCTCATTTACTTGTTGAAAACACAACGGATGCCTGGTCAGAAGCCATTGAGCATTGGCGTACCGCGGATGAGCTGTCGACATACCACTCCGAATTGGCAAGCGCGCGCGTGCTAATCGCGCAATTGTCGCAAGATAGAACATCTTATCGTCAGTTCATAAAAATGTTGCGGCAACATTCACCTTCATACCTGAAGCGCACACGCGGCGAACTTGTTGTATGACAAATCGCTTTACGACACGCACAACGCCGTCTGGCCATGTAACTGCTTTACACAACTGCGGAACATTGATTCATAGTGCACAAGACCCGCTTGCCGAAGCTGAGGCAATTGCATCGTTGCTTGCGCCTGAAGAGCATGAGTTGTTTGTAGTAATCGGTAATGGACTTGGATACCTGAGTAGAGCATTGAGCCGACGCAGCCTTAAGTGTGTAACTATTGAGCTATTCGCGGATCTTTTCGAACTATCCTTGGAAACTAATTGCAATGCGGCAGACAAACTCTGTGGGAACAGCGAAGAGTTGATGACTATTTTAGGTCAATACGGTTACGGAGCCAACATTGTTATACTACCGTACATCATGTCGCTTCGTTCAGAACTTTCGAATGACTTGCGATCACTTGTCGAAGAGCTTCAAGTAACGCTACAATCCCAGCGCGTTTACAAGTGTATGATTGACCGAAATATTGAGACAAATCGGGCGCAGTTCTCAATGCTGGAAAGGCTGTATATACAAGAGCAGCAATCCTGCAAACTCGCAATTGCAGTTGGCTCCGGCCCAACGCTTGATGCATGCATGCAGATTCTTGCAGAGAGGCGCGATGAATTGCTACTCGTTGCAGCTTCCGGTGCGGTTCCAGTTCTTAGCAAGAACGGAATTCGTCCGGACTGGATCGTGGCAATGGAGGCGCGCAACAGCATTGTAACCGATTTAGAAATGGCTGATCACGCAAGCAAGGTGCTGGTCTTTCCTTGGACGCACCCATCTGTGCTAAACGATGATTGCCTCACACTTGTCGCTGCAAACGAGTCCGACGGCATTTGTACAAGCGGAGGTTCAACAGGCCTGGCCGCGACAGACTTTGTCTCAATGCTAACGCCTGGCGCAATTTTCATGATAGGCATGGACATGTGTGATAGCCAAGGTGAGTACTCCGCAGGAGTTGCGCGCACAACTGCAAATGGCACAATCGGTGCATCGAAATTCAACATCATGCGCGCGGCCGCGAGTCGCTGGGCGTGTTTGCAGGACAAACGAGTATATCACATGGTAATGCCGGGCGGTGCACAAATAAGTGGTGCGCATAAGTTGTATCCAATGGAACTTGCAACGGCTTTGCAACGCGAAAGTAATGAAATTCCTGAACACTTGGAAGCACACGTATGATTTCATTACGCAAAAATTCTATTGATACGGCCACGCCGCAGCTCAAAATTGTTGTCCCAACACCGCTTTACGGCGGTAGTTTGCCCATCGCGTATCATGCGGCGGACGCATTTATCGAGCTTGGCCATACGTGCGACGTACTCCGATTAGACGAGCAGCACTCGCTTTTTGAATCATTGGGTACGGATGTTGAGGATAATGCGGGCAAAAGGTTAAAGAGTCGTTTTGCGGAGCTGCTTGCGGATTATGTCGTTGAGCGTGCCATTCAAACTAAAGCTGACTTGGTCTGGTACACCGCGCAATCACCGGTGTCTATCGCTTCGCTGAGAAGATTACACGATGCCGGTATCAAGGCAACATTGTGGTTCGTAGAGGACGTGCGAAGATTTGATTACTGGAAGCATATCGTACGCGAGTTTGATCTTGTGTTTTCAATTCAGGTTGGCCCGGCCGCTGATGCGATCCGCCAAGCTGGTGCTCGTCAAGTCGTCTATTTGCCCATGGCGGCAAACGTCGCCATTCACCGGCCCATGATGCTCTCGCACGAGCATCAGCAGCGCTACGGATCGCAAGTCTCGTTTGTCGGAGCAGGCTATCCTAACCGCGTAGCGCTCTTTACCGAGCTTGAATTGGCCAATCTTAAGTTGTGGGGAAATGATTGGCCAAGTGCCTGGACGGAACGCTTGCAGGAGTCCGGTCGCAGAGTCTCAACGGAAGAGACTGCGGTGATCTACAACGCTTCTGCGATCAACCTAAACATTCACAGCGCTGTCAGCGGTAATGTTTTAGAGTGTGGTGATTTTGTAAATCCTCGAACGTTTGAGATTGCCGCATGCGGAGGCTTTCAGATTGTCAATCGCCAATCACCACTATGTGACCTGTTTGGCGAATCGGAACTCTGCATTGTTGACGATGAAGCTGAGCTTAAGAGTGCATTAACACATTTCACCAGCAACCAGCGCGCTCGCAATAAGATGGCAGAAGCCTCGAGGTTACGAGTCATGCGCGAGCACACCTATGTGCATCGAATGAAAACCGCGCTCAATTATGTGTTTCATTCGACTATCCAGGCACCGAGGATGGCTGCTGTTGCGACGATGGCAGATCTGAAGGTCGCCGCGCACGGCGATCAGGATATGCAGAAGTTCCTCGCGCAATTTACGGACACTGAGCCGGCGACTCTGCAAAAGCTTGTCGACAAAGTGTCCAAGGATCAGCATACCCTGTCGCGCGCGGAACTGATCGTCATGCTCATGCACGAGTTTCGCAATTGGGGAGTCGAAAAAGGTGTTATTCAATGAGTCGTCGGGCTTTGGTCATCGCCGTCACCAGACTTGGCGATATCATCCAAACCGAGCCGATGGTTCGTGCGTTGAAAGCTGAGGGGCGCTTTGATAAAGCAACGGTTCTTGTCGAACGATCTTTCGCCGACATCGCAGGTAGAATAACTAGCGCTGATGAACTGAAGTGCATTGACTTTGAAGCCATTCTTGGTCGACTTGACCGATCCTGTGCCGCGCTTCCTATGCGAGAATATCTTGCGCTTGCTGATTGGCTTCTGCGCAACAGTTTCGATACTGTATATAACGTCACGCACTCGAGGCCGTCGATGATGCTGGCTGCATTGGCAAGTCATGAAACACAAGGTGTGACGCTCGACCAACAAGGGATGCAGGTTGTCAATAATCGCTGGCTTCAGTACTTCTTCGCGACAAATTTGGCGCGTCCGTGGTGTTCTTTCAATTTGGTTGACATTTATGTCAATGCCGTTGACCCATTAGTCGCACAGTCAGAACGCAAACCCCAATTGGTTTCAGGCGGCGCGCGTGACAAGAGAACTTTGAAATTCAATGATGGAGAGGTGTTGCTTCATGTTGGAGCCTCTAAGTCTGACAAGCAGTGGCCTCTTGAGAAGTTTGTTGTGCTGAGTCAATATTTGCTTGACCGTGGTTTGAGTGTGACACTACTCGGCGGTGGAAAGTCCGAGGCGATCAGCCGTGCATTTCCTGCGCACAAGAACTTCCAGGACTTGCTCGGAATGACGTCCATTGGTGACTTGTTTGACCTTTGTCAAAACGCAAGCCTTTTGGTGTCTGCTGACTCCGGTCCCGTTCACGTTGCTGCCGCGTGTGACCTGCCAATCATCGCCATTGAAGGCGGATCGGCGCACGGCTTTGAGACGGCGCCTTATAAGGTAGGTTCAATCGTCATTCAGCCCCACCTTGACAGAGTGATGTCCCGCAGACCGACCAAGCATGCAACCTCTGCTTCTTCTGATTTGGTTAGCGTGGAAACAGTCATTTCGGCGATTGACTTCTTAGCGGGTGGATCGGATCAAATCACTTCATCGCCGCAGTGCACGGTTTATGAAACGATAAACGGTGAAAATGTACCTGGATTAGATTTGCGTGCAATTAGCGGAAGCAATTCAGAGTACGAAGAGTGGCAGCAGAGGCTGAGACGATTCTGGTGGCGCGTTGGCGGAGGCCACTCGTCCTGCAATAGTCAACCAGCCAACGACTTGACATCCTGCGCTATGGCTTCGGCAAAGGCAGCAAGACTCATTTCGCAAGCCGGAAACAATTTCACGTCGCTTGAAGAAAGTGCTGCAAGTTTGAGCGCAACGGAGCACTCCCTAACTAAAATGATTGAAGCTTATCCACCGCTGCATCACTTGAACTTTTTTCTGCAAATTGCGCGCTCAAGTGTTCATGGAGAATTGCCGCATGAACAGGCTCAAGAACTTGAAAAGCTCTACGATGATGTCGCGGAGGCAGCAGCCGAGTTGGAGCTAACTCCGAGTCATCGATCAGTTAAGAAACAGTATAATTCAAATAGTGAGAAGGTACCAGCATGAAGATATTCATGAACGGTCTAGAACTTGGCCGGGAGGCAACCGGTGAAATGGAAGTGGGGCAGGTCTTGTCCGAGATCCAGAGTGAAATCCATGCCGGTGGGAAAATTCTGCTTGGCGCAAGCATTGACGGTGTCGCGATCGAAAAAGGCTTTCGTCGTCGCCGTCAACTCGCAACGCCGGTGACCCGAGTCAATAAACTTGAGTTGATGATTCAAGATCCCGAGGCAGTTTCGGAGCAAATCTTAAAGGACTCTCTGCAAATCTATCGGCAACTTCAACATGAGGTACCTGTTCTGGCGACTCGCTTTCGTATGGGCGATGAGTTCACCGCAAATCAGCAACTCGCGGACGTGTTAGATCGTCTCACGCTGTCGCTAAAAGGTTCCTCAATGGCGCTAAAACAGCGGCCCTTAAATTCAAATTTACAAGGAAGATTGAACCAAGCAGGCGGCGAATTGATGCCTGTTCTGGATCGCGTATTGGCCGCTCAAACTGCCGGAGATTACACCGCTTTGGCCGACCAGCTTGAATACAAACTTCCAACAGCGCTTAAGAATTGTTTCGACTGCATGTTGCAAGCAACTGAAACTCAAACTGTAGCCCCGAGATAATGGACCCATGTCGCAAATTAAAGCTTTGCGGTGAGTATTCCGATAACCAGAGTGTAAGGAATCTGAATCATCTGGAGTACTTGACATGAAGCATGAAGAAATCTTGACCGTGCCCCGCGCACGGTCTCCAAAGGCACCAAAGCTATACTCAATCGGGCAGGTTCACGCCATCACCGGTATTCCCAAGCCGACAATCCGTTACTGGGAAAAAGAGTTTGAAAGCTATTTGGAACCGCTGCGCACAACTGGCAATCAACGTCGCTACGACGACAAGTCCATTGCAGATCTGGAAAAGATCAACTATCTGGTGAAGGTTCAGGGCTACACCCTGGACGGCGCGAAGCGCAAACTTGAACTGCTGCGCAAAGTTGACGTTGAACGTCAGCACAGCAACGACCCGATGGCGGAACTGGCCCGCGCAATGTCAGACTATCTACTTAAGAAGTTGTCCCGCGATTAGCGGGTGAATCCTAATATCACGGGAGTAACATGAGTACACGCATAAATCACAACCTGCTATCCCTCGGCGCTCAGCGCTCGGTGTGGACGGCACAGAACGACCTCGATTCGGCCGTTCAGCGATTGTCCAGCGGACTTCGCATCAACTACGCGTGGGATGATCCCACCGGACTCGGAATCAGCGAGCGCCTTCGTTCCTCGATCTCAGGCATGGTCGAAGCCGAGAAGAACGCGAACTACAACATCAATATGATGCAGACTGCCGAAGGCGCACTGGCCGTCATTGATGAAAAGTTAATTCGCATGCGAGCCATCGCTATTCAAGCTGCTAACGGCGTCTTAACAACATTGGATCGTCAAGTCGCGAACGTCGAATTCCAACAGCTCAAGAGCGAAATGGACCGTATCGCGCACACAGCGAACTATAATGGTTATCGCTTGCTGGATGGTTCGCGCTCAGCCGAAACGATGAGTACCGACCCAACTTTGGCGCTCGGCTATAATGCAGTCACAACTGCTGCTGATTCCGGATCAATTAAGTTTCACATTGGTGAAAACAACAATGTCGGCCAAGATTTCTACTACATCAATATCGCCGGGATGACGGCCTCCGATCTGGGTGTAGCAGGTCTCGATGTCTCGAATACAGCATCAGCGCAGGACTCAATTGAAACATTGATCGCAGCTATCAACTCGAAGGACACGACCCGTACGTTCTTGGGTTCAATGGTCAGCCGCCTTCAAAACACAATCTTGAATCTTAAGATTCAGCGCGAAAACGCCACTGCCTCTGAATCGCAAATTCGTGATGCCGATTTTGCCGAAGAAATGTCAAACTTCACGCGTTCGCAAATCTTGATGCAAACCGGCGTCTCAATGCTTGGTCAGGCCAATCAGATTCCGAACATCGTTGCACAATTGGTTGGATAATCTTGAATGAGTGATTTTTCGGAACAGCCTACTACCAATCTTAGACAGTCATCGGACGATCTGCCGGGGAAACTCCGGCAGATCTCCGATGCTCTCTGGGATGCAGCGCAACGCAAAGACCTGAACGAGGTCAATGCGCTGCTCGACAACCGCCAGGAGATTCTGGAACTGTTAGCCGATGTCAAGCCGCTCGACGCTCGCCAGCGCCGGGAACTCATGGCGATTCAGGCCGCTGATAAATACTTAATGCGGCAGTTAGACAACGAACTTGCTTGGTTGGATCGCCGTCTAAAGGGTGTCAATCTGCGTCGTTCTGCTGCTACAGGATACCGAGCTAACGGCCCACGCAAAACTCACATGACGAGAACCGGTTAATAGAATGTGCGGCTCAGTTGCCCTTATTAAAGAGCGCACCGAGCTTGAAGCAACCGTTCGTTCCGCGTTAAGACTTCTTGAGTCTCGCGGACCGGACGGTTCCGGCGTTTCTGTTACTTCGGTTGGTGCGCTCGGGCATTGCAGACTTTCCCTTCGTGATTTCGCCGGAGGATCACAGCCGCTCGCCCTTGCTGATGGCAGGACCCTGGCATATGTCGGCGAACTATACAACGATGTTAAGCTGCGGCAGATTCTCCAACTTAGCGGCTGGTCCCCGCAAAACGCCAGTGATACTGAAGTCCTTGCCAAAGCAATTGAGCAGTGGGGTGACGAGGTCTGGACTAAACTTGAGGCGATGTTCGCCGTTATGCTGTTGTCGGCAGACGGAACCACGCTGAAGCTTGTGCGCGATCGTTTCGGTGTCAAACCGATTTTCTACGGTAGAAATGAACAGAGTGTAGTTGCCGCAAGTCAACCTGCAGCATTGGTTGAACTTGGTTACGGCGCTGCGGCATCACGTGAGGCCATCGTTCATTTCTTGACAACGTCTCAAGTTTGCTTCCACGGTCAAACTCTGTTTGCCGATATGAAAATTGCTCCGCAAGGAGCAACTACAACTTTAAGTTTAGAGTCTGCTAACCAGACTCGTTGGGCAAAAGATTTCAATTTTGAAACGCCCGAAGCTTCCGAACTGAACCCGCCTAAGCTCACCTATCTACTGGGTGAAGCAGTTTACCGCCAAAGTCAGGCAGACTTCCCTGTCGGCGTGTTTTTGTCCGGCGGTGTCGATAGCTCGATACTCGCTGCATTGTTGGCACTTTCGAAGAAACAGCCGATTCGCACGTTTGCCGTAGCTTTTGACGGAGACACGGAAGATCTCGAATATGCGCGCCTCGTTGCCGCGCACGTTCGTTCTATTCATACGGAGAAGGTTGTTTCCCCATCTGAGTTTTTCTCAGGCATGCGCGAATTGACCTTGCAGCGTGCCCTACCGGTTTCGTTGCCCAATGAAGTTCTGATCTACAAGCTGTCACAGACTGCAAAATCAAGTGTCAAGGCTGTTCTGTCCGGCGAGGGAGCCGATGAACTATTCGGCGGCTATCAAAAGTTGCACGCGAGGTTGCAAAGTAGCAACACTCCGCAAACGGACATGTTCAAACTGTATCGTGCCTCCACGTCATGGTTCACACATGCCGACCTCTTTGAGTCACTTGTCGACTGTTCGGCAGTCTCAACCGCGAAAGAGTTGGACCAGACAGAACTGCAAAAGCTCGTTTCCGGAATTCCGCGAGAACATGTCGTGCGCTCTCTTCTATTAAAGGACCATTTTGCGCACCTCCTGCTTCGGCTTGACGGCGCGGCGATGGCCGGCTCAATTGAGGGTCGTGTGCCGTTTACGGATAGTGACGTGGTGCAATATGCTTTGGGTTTGAGCAATGCACAGCTTGCTCCGACCTTCGGTTTAGAGAAACCCGTGCTCAGAAAAGCCTGTATGGGTCTGTTACCTGAAGAGGTTTTGCGTCGTCCAAAACGAGCCTTTCATGCCTCTTTCAACATCATCTTTGAATCTGAAGCGGGTCAACAAGAATTATTTTCTGCTCTTCGTCAACCATTGATTGCTAAACTCTTCAATCAAGAAAAGCTTGAGCGGATTTTAATCGATGATCGCGAAACCCAAGTGTTTCACAGAACTTGGCTCATTTGTTCTTTAGGTATGTGGAGTGAACTCTGCCGGGTCAGCGAGATTAGCTGACCCTAACCTCATAGCCGAGGGGAATTTAAGTTCGTTACTGGGTCGCCGATAATTCTGGTGAACCGCGCCAAAAGGGTGCGAATAATTCATTAGAGCTTAACGGTCACTTTCCAGTAAAGCTCCCTCGGAGGAGGAACGCATGAGTACACGTATCAACCACAATCTGCTGTCCCTGACTTCACAACGGTCAGTATGGACAGCACAGAACGACCTGGACAAGGCGGTTCAACGACTTTCCAGCGGTCTGCGCATCAACTACGCGTGGGATGATCCCACGGGTCTTGGCATCAGCGAGCGCCTTCGCTCTTCGATCGTCGGTATGGTCGAAGCAGAGAAGAACGCATCGTACAATGTCAATATGCTGCAGACGGCGGAAGGCGCACTGGCTGTCATTGACGAAAAACTGGTCCGTATGCGCGCTATCGCCGTACAGGCCTCGAACGGAATTTTAACGACTCTCGACCGTCAGGTTGCGAATGTTGAATTCCAACAGTTGAAGTCTGAAGCGGACCGTATCGCAAAGACCGCCAATTACAACGGCTATAAGCTGTTAGACGGTTCGCACGCTGCGGCAACTGCCAACTCAGATCCGACCCTTGCACTCGGCAACAATGCCGTTATCACGGCAAGCGACGGTGCCGCGATCAAGTTCCACATCGGTGAGACCAACAACGCCGGTCAGGACTACTATTATGTGAATCTGGGTGGCATGACGGCGTCGGATCTGAACATCGCTAGCCTGAATGTCTCAGATACGGCTTCTTCGCAGGCCGCAATCGACACACTGATCGCAGCAATCAATTCGAAAGACACGGAGCGTACGTTCATCGGTTCGATGGTCGAACGCCTGCAGAACACGATTCTGAATCTCAAGATTCAGCGTGAAAACGCGACGGCTTCGGAATCGCAAATCCGCGATGCCGACTTCGCTGAAGAAATGTCGAACTTCACTCGCTCGCAGATCCTTATGCAGACGGGTGTCTCGATGCTTTCAACGGCAAACGGACTGCCGAATATCGTCGCACAACTCGTCGGCTAATCGGAAGAAATTCTCCCCGATATCGTTCAGGTCGCTCCGCGCTATAAACCGCGCGGGCGACCGGGCGGAGAACCTTCTGAGAAGGCCTTAGCCCAAGAATGATAGGGAGGAGTTATGTCGCAAGGTGCAACCACGGTTTCGGGACTTGTATCGGGAATCGATTGGGATTCTACGATCAAGCAGCTTATGCAAATCGAGAGGCGTAGAGTAACTCTCTACGAAGATCGAAAAAGCGAAAACGAAACCAAGCTCAATCTGTGGGCTCAGATCCAAGGCAAGATCGCCGGGCTGCAAGGCGCCGCGCAAAATCTTGACAGACGATCCGAATTTGTGGTCAAATCGGCTTCCTCCTCCGATTCGTCCGTTGTCACGGTCCAGGCGTCGTCAAGTGCTCCGCGGGGTTCGCATTCCGTAGAAGTTCTTGCCCTTGCCAAAGCCCACAGTATAGCGGCACAAGGCTTTGACGACAAGAATAGTACCGGCGTCGGTGATAGTGGTGGTGATTTCGTCATCCAAATTGGTGATGAAACCATCACGATCGCCGACGCCGATTTATCTTCCGCGACGACCCTTGATCAACTGAGGAACTTGATCAATAATTCTGCCGACAATGACGATCTCGTCACGGCGTCGATTTTGGATGACGGTTCTGATTCCGGCCGCTTTCGCCTTGTGCTAACGGCGAATAATCCCGGACTTGACAACAGAATCTCATTCCTCACGAATCCCACCACGCTTAACTTCTCGATGAAAGTGGTTGATGACGCTGAAACAGGAGCAGGGTGGACAGGAACGTCTGCACTGACGTCGGGAGGAACGTACACAGGTACAGCAAACAAGAGTTTTGTGTTTACTGTTGCAACAGGTGGAACAGTTGGTACGACCAACGGCATTCAGCTTGATTGGACAGATAGCGCAGGGAACAGCGGCTCTTTGACACTCAACGCCGCAGATGTCGGCGTCGCGAAAACCATCGCCGAAGGTGTTACCATGACTTTCGGGGCGGGAACGCTGGTAGCCGGGGATAATTTTTCAACAGATGTCTTCGTCCCGACACTAACAGCGGCACAGGATGCCAACGCGCTTGTCGATGGTATCTACGTCACGCAATCGTCGAACACACTTGAGAATTTCATCGACGGCGTAACGCTCAATTTGCTGTCAGTTGACATAGGAAACCCGGTGGAGATAACCATCGGTGACGACAAAGAGGCCATGAAAGGCAAGATTCGCGGCTTCGTGGACGCTTATAATTCGGTGATGCAAGACCTGTCAACGTTTTCCTCATACGATGAAGAGAACAAGACTGCGGCTCCACTTCTTGGTGACGGATTTTTGTCATCAATTCGTAGCGAACTTGCGGCAATTGTATCACAGCAAGTCAGCAAGCTGCCCTCGGGTAACGACCTGACTCACCTTGCCGACGTCGGCATCTTGTCTGCTTCGCGCGGTCTATTGACGATTAATGAAGAAGATCTTTCTAACGCCTTAGACGACCGCTTTGAAGAAGTTGTTAGTCTCTTCAGCCAATCGTTTGAAAGCGTCGATAACAAGATCAGTCTCGTTACGACAAACGAAAAAACTCAAGGTGGCGAGTATTCGCTCGTATTAAACTACGGAGCGACCGGAGTGCCGACTTCTGCGACGATTAACGGCCAAGCCGCAACAGTTGATGGGTTGCTTATCCGTGGTGCTGAAGGAACATCCGTCGAAGGAATTGTGCTGAGCTTCACGTCACCAGGCACCGGCCCCGGAACTGTTAACACGACTTTCCGTCTTGGCAAAGGTATAACCGAAATGGTCGCAGCAGCCGCGGCGGACATTACAGACCTTGACTCAGGCTCGATTCACTATGCCCAGCAGAATCTTGAGACGCAAAACGAAAATCTGGATCGTCAGATAGCATCTTGGGAAAAACGCTTGACCACGATTGAAGAGGGACTCCGCCGTCAGTATTCGACGCTCGAAACTACACTTTCAAAAATGAGAAACCAGAGCAATTATCTTGCTGGAGTATTAGGATAATATGAAAGTCGCTCCCAACTTTTCTACTTACCGCGCGATGGACGCGGCTTGCAGCACGCCGCAATTGGTCTTGATGCTGTGCGACGGCGCAATTCGCTACACCCGCGAAGCCGCTGAACATATGCACGCTAATCGTTGGTCCGAAAAAGGACAGGCTATTGAGTCTGCCATCGAGTGCATCGGCGAACTCCGCAAGACGCTTAATCTATCCGAGAGCACCGAAATTGTCCGCCAACTCGACAAGACCTACAGTTTTCTGTCAACCAAGTTGATGATCGGCAATACTCGCCGCGATATTTCCCAGCTCCACCAAGTTGCAGATTCGCTTGCCCAAATCCGCTCCGGTTGGGCAGAGTTGTTTGACAAGCTGAAAGCCCAAGGCGCACTGCCGACGGCTGAATTTACTGCCGCAAGCCTCTAAGTCAGCGTGGCACAGCAGTTGCTTAACGATTTGACATAACATCTAAGAAGGATGAATTTGCCATGCGCGTAGAATCGCAACGGCCATATGGCCTCCCAAATCTCCTGCAGGAAGCCAAAGAGGCAGGCGCTGAAAAGGTCTCAAAGGCCCCAGAAAAGGCTGTCAACTCGTCAGGTGATCAGTTTGAACTCTCTGCGGAACAAAAGGTTACACAGGACCTTCTCGCTGTTTCCCGTGAAACGACGGGATCTTTCAGCTTGACTCCCGAGCGCACAGCAGACATCCGTAGCCGAATTTCGAGTGGGTATTACTTGACCCCCAAGGCGGCAGAAGAGACCGCTGAAGCCCTAACAAGCTTCCATAGTTAGCGATTCATCCGAATCTCTAACAGTTACAGCTTTCCTTTAAGTTGTAAGTCTAATTTTTACAGTGGTACTAAGTTTGACCACGACATGTAAGTGCCTCTGGAGCAAGCTCCAAGAGGCATTTTTCATGGTACGGAAGTTGCCCTTATTTTCGATGCTTGATTCCCTTGATTACTAACCGTTTGGATTCCGCAACTTGCTGATTAGTCCGCTGCCACCGCCGCGCGTCTTGATTATCGACGACGACCCGGACATTTCCAGTGTCCTTGTCGCGGCACTCGAGGCCGTTGGCTGCACGGTAACATCTGAGACCAATTCAGCTAAGGCTGAAGCGGCCTGCGTTGCTGCACATCCGGAACTCGTGTTAGTGGACATGATGATGCCCGGACGATCTGGAATCGAACTGCTTGCCCCGTTGCATGAGATTGCGCCAGACGCGATTATCTGCATCATGACAGGCATGGGCGATCCGGCTTTGCTGCAGCGCTCTTTGAGATCCGGCGCATGGAACGTACTCTGTAAGCCATACTCACTCTCAGACCTTGCCGAACTGATTGACATGAGTTTGCGCCTTTCCGCTTCATTGCGTGAAGAAGCGGGAGCAGGGTATGTAACCAAAGAATCCGAGTGGGAGTTTTCCGGTGATCATAGACCCTCGTCTGCGGATCTTGCAAGGCTGATTGCCATTGCAGCGGAAACGGGTAATGATCCCGATGTATCATATCGCAAGCTACCATTGCTCGCGCAAGAACTCTTGGACAACGCGTTCGAGCACGGCACGCATGGCGATGCCGGTATTCACTACGGCTCAAAACTAAAAACAGCACCTGAGTCTCTGGAACTTACTGTCTGGGATGACGGGCCGGGATTTGACGGCAAGACCAAGATTCGACAAATGCAGCACTCGACTCCCTGCGGGAAAATGTCCGGGCTGCAATTGGTGTCAGCGTTGGCGGATGAAATACGATTTAACAAGCAACCAAACTCGATTACCGTGATCTGGCACAGCAAGCTACTTGCAAAGCACGAGGGAGAAAACTCGTGAACCGTTCCATGTTACGAGTCCCTAATCCGAATCGCTCCGGCGGTCTTGCGCACATACTCGTAGTAGTTCCAGATGATGCCATTCGCGCGCACATCTCGTTGGCACTTTCGGATATTGACGGCATTGAAGTTCACTACGTTGCCAGTGCGCACGATGCGATTAGGCAGATTCAACAGAGTGTTCCGGCCGCCATCTTAGCCGATGTGTCGCTGCCGGATTTGGATGGATTCAAACTCTGCAAGCTACTTCGAGTTCCGTTAGTTTCGCGCTCTGAGCAGATTCCGGTTATCCTCATTTCAAGCGCTTATCGCGATGTACTGGCCGAGCATGTCGCGCGCAAAGCGCACGCGTTCGCATTTTTGAAATTGCCCGGTGAAGCCGATTTGATTGAACGAACGATCGAACTCGCGTTACATCGCTTGTTACCCAACGCGCATGATCACCAAGTTCTTGGCCACAAGGGCAATGTGCAAATTATTTGCAGTGACGATGCCTTTGGGCATACGATATCGACTGCGCTCGAATTAGATGGCTGGCGTTGTGAACGACAGCGCAATGTTGAGGACATGGCCGCAGGTTGGAAAGCTAACGCCACTCAAGTTGCGTTTGTTGAAATACCCGCGCGCGGTTCAATTAAATGGCCCGAAGGCCTGAACACTGCGTCCTATGATCATCCCGTAATCGTCGCAATGATCCGCAGACCGGACGCGGAGCGTGTGATTGAATTGATGGAGTATGGTGTTGACGAGTATTTGGTTATCCCATGTGACCCTTCCAGCATTGTAGATGCTTGTCGAGAAGCCCGGGTCAAGTACAACTTCCGCAGTATGTACAATGAGTTTGATTCGCAGATGGTAAAACTGAAATCAATCTCGGCTTATCTCGAACTGGTCATCAATAATTCGCATGAAGCAATCTTTACGTGTGACCCTTCAGGCGTTGTAAAACTGTGGAACAAAGGCGCTGAGCGTGTCTATGGCTTTTCAGCAGAAGAGATTATTGGGAAAAACGTGGATGATCATCTCGATCCGCCGGGCTTTACGCGCAAGTCGCCCAGCGTGATGCGACTTTTGCAGCAGCGAGGCTCGTTGATGGATCCAGAAGTCCAGCGCCTACGAAAGTCAGGCGAGGAGTTCCCTGTTTCCGCTACATACACACTACTGAAAGATATCCACGGAGAAATGCTCGGCTTCTCGGTAATTGAGCGCGACGTGACGCCAATCAAGCAGCTTGAAAACGAGAAAATCAAGTCGGCAAGACTGCGGGCAATTACGCAGACCGCCGTGACGGCTAACGATCACATTAATACACCGCTCGGCATTATTCTCGGCTACGCGCAATTTCTGGAACTCAAACTCGTCGGAGCGGATCAGCAGGATCGCGCCGCCTTGGAAGTCATCCAGCAGCAAGTCCACAAGATCAAGGGAATCATGAACAAGCTCAAACTTATCAGCGATCCAATCGTGAAGAACTACTCGATTGAAGGCGTTACGATGCTTGACTTGTCTAAGTCCCAACTTTCGAACGAAACAACAATCTAATCATATCATCGCCGCGAGGCTCTAATGGAAACACTGAAAAAGAAAGTTCTTGTCGTAGATGATGACGAAGTCATCCGTGATCTCCTGATCAACTTTTTGAAGTTCTCAGGGTATGAAGGAATCGGCGCACCCAATGGCCAAAAGGCCCTTGAACTCGTAATTGCCGATGCTCCTGACATGATCATCACGGACATTCATATGCCGCTCATGAACGGCTTCCAGCTATTGCGAGCCGTCAAGCGCGTGAACCCTGACTTGCCCGTCGTCTTCATCACCGGTTTTGCCCATTTCCGCAGGTTCTTTGCGGATAAGACGGCAAGAGCCGACGGATTCCTTGAGAAACCGTTCTCACTCGAGTCTATCGACGGTTTGGTCAAAAAGTACCTCTAAATTCTGAGGCGCTTGACTTTCATGGTCGGCTAAACTATCTTCGATAGAATATGTCTGACCGCGAAGTCCTGATTGTTGATGATGATGCGTCGGCCCGCGAGGCCCTGGCGGCCGTGCTCCATGAGCACGGCTTTGCCGTGCATCAGACCGCCGACGGGCAAGAGGCCCTGAAAACCCTCAATAAGCATCGCAATATTCGGGTGCTCTTGACGGATGTGCGGCTGCCGGGAATGAATGGAATTGAGCTGTTGGCCAAGGTTCGCGTCGCCGATCCCGGCGTGCACGTTATTCTGGTGACGGCCTTTGCACAACGGAATCTCGCCTTACGTGCCTTGAAGCACGGTGCCGCCGATTTCCTGCCAAAACCCGTTGACGCGGCGACGCTCATGCGCGTTGTTGAACGCTCTTTCTATAGGTCGCGACTCGATAAGCTTGCGGCCATCGGTAAAGAAGCGCTGGGCAAACTGAAAAGCCGGGCGATTCTATGTTCACGCGATGGAACAGTTCTGTCCGTAGCCACAGACGTGGCCATGCTCTTAGGTTCTGACAGGGCATTGCTTACGGGAAAGAAGCTGTGGCAGATAACAGGCTGGTCGGAACTCAAAGACTTATTTGAGCGCGACATCACGGGACCCGTCGTCATTCCAAGAGACGATTTTTCGGTACAGATTCAACGGCTCGAACTCGATCCCGAGAGTGATCAAGTCGTGCTGGTCATTACGGATATTACAAGCCTCCGGCAAATTCAGCGCGACCTGCTGGCCGTTACACAAGACATTGAAGCTCGCGTTTCCGAGCGCACGCGGTTTCTAAGCGAAGAAATAGAATTCAGCGACCGCCTGCTGGACACGGCGGACGTGCTGATTGCTTATGTAAATCCCGACGGTAGGCTGGAACGCTGGAATAAGTTCGCTGCCGATCTAACGGGTCTATCCTTTGAAGAAGCCAGCAACCAGATATCCGATTTCTATAGAGATCGCAACTCAGCGCTCGCAGAGATATTCGATCCCTACTGGGAACAAGAGATCACGTCACGCGTCGCACCGTTCCCCGGACCAGATGGAACACTGAGGTTGCTAACGTGGAGCGCCAGACGATTCCGCGAGGCGCCCGGTCGCTTTGGCCGCCTGATTATCGGGATGGATGTTACCGAGCAGAAACAGCTTGAATCCACTTTACAGCATTACAACGCCTATTTGGAAGACATGGTTCGCCAGAGGTCGCGTGAGTTGAAAACCAAGAATGCACAACTGATTCATACGGCACGACTCGCCTCGCTCGGCGAAATGGTCGGCTCGATCGCGCATGAAATGAAGCAGCCGCTCAACGTCATTGCGATTACGTCAGACCTGATCAAGCTTCTGCGCAGGAACGGCAAGCTCAACGACGAGCTGCTCGAAAATAATCTTGAAAAGATCCGCGCAACCGTCGAGCGCATGGCCGATACGATTAACCATCTGCGCGGCTTCACGCATGTGGATTCGACCACGTTCACGCGCTTAACCATGCATGAAGTGGTTGTTGGCGCAATTACTTTGGTCGGGGAACAAATTCGCCAGGAAGATATCGAGATCAAAGTGAATCTGCCGCTTGAAACCGATACGTTTCGTGGCGACAGGAATCAGATTGAACAGGTACTCATCAATTTGCTGGTTAATGCGCGCGATGCAATCCTTGATGCCGGAAACCAAATCTCAAATGAGCAGCGCGTAATTGAGATCCGTAGTCCCGAAATCGAAAGCCCGAATTGGCTAGGAATTGAAGTTGCCGACTCGGGAACGGGTATGGCGTCCGATGTCGTGCAGCATATCTTTGAGCCGTTTTACACGACCAAAGACTCCTCGCGCGGCACCGGGCTTGGCCTTTCGATATGTTTGAACATCGTCCGCGCGCATGGCGGCGACATTGAAGTTGAATCATCACCGGGGGAAGGCAGCATCTTCCGCTTGCTCTTACCGGTTGACTTGGAAGCGGAACTTTCTCAGGAACGGCGTTGATAACGGATGAACAGTTGAGTCGTTGAACGGGAGGAAACGTGACGTCAGAACTCGGTTGGTTAGATAGTTGGGATCGCGGAGTGTTCGGGATGGTGAATCAGGTGTTCACCAGCTCGTTTTTTGATGCGATTATGCCTGCCCTCTCAGATCCCAAAATGTGGATGATCCCGCTTGGTCTATTGTGGATTGTCTTCTTCTTTCGCACTTCGCGCAAAGGCCGCATCGTCGCACTTTGCTGCTTCGTCGTGGTTGCCGCAACCGATCAGCTCGCGGCAACGGTTATCAAACCCGCCGTCGCTCGTGTCAGGCCCTGCAATGTGATTCCCCAGACTCACTACTACGATGCCGACCAAGACAAGTGGATTTACACGGACAAGTTCGCAATGACGACCTACAAGTCGTCTTACAGCTTTCCGTCTAACCATGCGGCTAACATGGCTGGGCAAGCAGTGTACTGGAGCTACTTCTATCCGCAAATCAGCCCGGTGTTAATTGCCAGTGCGCTTGTAGTTGGCTACAGCCGTATCTATCTTGGCTATCACTATCCGTCTGACGTTGCCGCAGGTTATATGCTTGGAATCTTCATTGCGCTCATCGTTGCATGGCCGCTTAGAGTGTGGGTCCTGCCCGACGAATAGAGAGCGATTATTAGACAAAACAAAAAAAAGCCCTGCTTCATTACGAAGCAGGGCTTTCAATTTCAAATCTAATTGTCTATCGGAACATCGCCTTGATCGAACCCCATGTTTGCTGAACAGCGGAGAAGCTCAAAGAGACTTCAACCGGCGCCGTATAGCTTTGTGAGCCATCAAGATTCAGTAGTTTCAAACGATAGAAGAACGTCCGCTCGCGTTCAACGTCAAGCGGGCTTTCATCTGTAAAGGAATACTCCGAAAACGAACCGCGTGCGTCAATCTGTCCGACTGGGAAGTAGTAGCTTCCGTCCGCCGAACGCTCGACAACAAACTTCTCGAAGCTGATCTCTTGACCCGTGCGCCATTCCAGACGTGCGTGATCACCCAACGGGTAAACGGTTAGGCTCAAAATCTCCACTCCGGCCCAAACCGAAGAGGCTGCGGCTGCTGTCAGAACTAAGGTGGCGATCCAGCGCTTCAAGATGTGCGTCCTATTGGTTTTCAATTCAATGTAAAATAGCCAACCCCTCATTGAGAGTCAAGGACTCTGCAACCAAGTCACATTTCACATAACTCGCTGCAAACCTCTTAAAGTCTTTATACCAAATACTTTAGAGCTATTCCAAGGACAAGGGGGCAAGAATCCGAGGCATTCATCACAAGAAAGCAAATGGGGGGCCGTCCAACACAATCGACCCTTCCAGTAGCTAACCTATTAATTTACCAATAATAAAACCGATGATAATCCCAATAATCAGCACAGCCGTGAGGATCCGTGACTGCACAACAGACGAACCGTGCCCCCGTCCGGCCAGTACAATGGAAAGAAAGTAACCGGCTCCGTTCACCAGCCACACCAAAGGGATGGCCAGAGCTTTTGCCAAAAGAGGCCCAAGCCACGGAATTAAAGCAAGCAAGCCCAGAAACCCGGCGAAAGCCTGTGTAAAAATTCCAACCAAAGTCGCGATAGCGGCCACAATCGAGGCATCAAAGCCTGCGACCAAACCAATGATGATAATCAACAACACAATCGCCAGACCAATCATTGTCCGGCGGTAAGTTGCCCAAAATACTGCAAAACTGGGGATGTACATCTACTCTTATTCGCAAAGGTTCAGCTCAAAATAAACCGTTCTCGCGCGCGAATGTCAAGTGAAATCGCAACATCCGCGTCGCGCACGCGAAACCGTACCGAAACAAGAGTTTGCATCAAATATTTTTGCTGAAGCGGTTGCCCAACCCTATAAGAGTTTGTATATTATCAGACCTATGCACCTTGTGCCGTCCGAGCAAGTCACTCTCCAAGCACCTGTCTATTTCGTCTCCGACGCTCATTTGGGTGCCGAGCCGGAACCTGTAGCTTCTACTCAATTGGAGCGGATGCTTGCGCTTATTCAGAAAGTTAGACGCGAGAACGGTTCGCTGATCATCAACGGCGATTTGTTTGATTTCTGGTATGAATGGCAAACAGTCATTCCTAAGCGCTTCTTCAAAATCCTGCGCGCCCTTCAGGAAGCTACCGAAACGGGCACGCGAATTCATCTGCTTGCGGGCAATCACGATTTTCGTTTGCGCGGGTTTCTGGAATCCGAAATCGGATTGGTGACACATCAAGATGCACTCACCGTGCAGATTGCGAATCACAAAGTGTTCGTTTTTCACGGTGACGGATTACTGGCAGGCGATCATGGCTACCGTTTATTGAAAAAAGTGCTGCGAAGTCCGATGGCACAGCGATTGTTCTTGTGGTTACATCCCGACCTCGGAATGTGGTTGGCTCGCGGGACGTCTCAGCAAAGCCGCAATGCCACCAAAGGCAATCCTACCGAAGACGAAGACTATATTCGTTTTGCAACTGAAATTCTCAAAGGTGATTCGGATGGTGTTGTGTTAGGGCACGCGCACCGGCCGATGGAACTCGCACTCGAAGGCGGGACCTACATCAATCTTGGCGACTGGATTTATCATTACACCTATGCGGTTCACGACGGAGAGCGTTTGGCCTTGCTGAAGTGGGCAGAGTCTGAAGGAGTGGGCAAGTGACACGACAGCGCGGCGGTGTGGGCAAACCTCTGCTGGTCATCCTTGCGGTGTTTGTGGCAATCCTCATTGCTTCTTGGTCGTTCGTGGCCTCCCTGAAGCAGGGACTGCCGTCCGTTGAAGAGCTTGAGAACATCAATCCAGCTCTGGCTACGAAGATTCTCGACCGCAACGGCGTCTTAATCAAGGAGCTTTACACTCAGCGCCGCTCGTACGTCCCACTGAACGAAATGCCGCCTGTGGTGATTCAGGCTTTTCTGGCAACGGAAGATCACAAGTTCTATGAGCATTGGGGCATGCGGCCCTTAGCGCTTGCTACGGCCGTTGCCAAAGCTGTTTTGACCTTTGACTTGCATCCGCGCGGTGCGTCAACGATCACACAGCAGCTCGCCAAAAATCTCTACTTCGATCCACAGCGCAAGGTTACTCGTAAATTACGAGAGCTGTTGACCGCTATTGAAATTGAGCGCTATTACTCCAAGGATGAAATCTTGGAGATGTATTTAACGCAAACTTACTTTGGCGCGGGAGCATACGGTGTTGGCGCAGCTGCGGCAACCTACTTCTCAAAATCGGTTTCCGAACTGACAGTCAATGAAGCGGCGACGCTTGCGGCGATTCCCAAATCTCCAACGCGCTACAACCCGCTTCAGAATCCGCAGAACACTCTTGTGCGTCGAAATCTTGTTTTTGGCCGCATGGAAGATGTCGGGTTCATCACGAAGGCCGAACGTGACAGTTTGATCGACACTCCGTTGCCCCTGCATCCGTCGTCGGATCGCACGCAAGAGGGAGTCGCTCCGTATTTCACAGAGAATGTTCGCCAAGAGCTGAATCTGCTCGGCAAACGGCACGACTTCGATCCCTATCAAGACGGCCTGACCGTTTACACCACGCTCGATGCGCGGTTGCAAGAGTGTGCAGAGAACGCAGTTGCCAAGGTCTTGCCTGAGTTGCAGGACAAGGTCAACGAGATTCACAAGATCACAAATGTGAAGCTGCGGCTGAAGGAGATGTATCCGGATTCGAATACAGCTGCCATCCGCAGACTCGCAGGTAACAAGCACATTGCCGATTCCATTGCGACAGCGGAGCTTCCGGTCCAAATCGCGTTCATCGCTCTCGATCCGGCAACGGGTCACATCTTGGCAATGATCGGCGGGCGCAACTTTGAAATGAGTAAATTCAACCGCGCCACGCAGGCGGTTCGTCAGCCCGGTTCGTGCTTCAAGCCGTTTGTCTATGCATCGGCAATCGACAAGGGTATGCCGATATCTGAGAAGGTCGCGAATGAAGAGATCGTCGTCACGCTTGACAACGGTGATCTTTGGGCGCCGAAGAACTTCTCGGATGAATATGGCGGCGTTGTAGACTTACGCCAAGCTCTTTCGAAATCGCTAAACGTGGTCAGCGTGCGCTTGATTCGTGAGCACACGACTCCGCGCGATGTGGCCACACTCGCCAAAGGGTGCGGTATCACGACTAAGCTTGATCCCTATGACGCGCTGGCGTTGGGTGCTTCAGGTGTGATTCCGTTGGACATCGTGGGAGCCTATCAGGTCTTTCAAACGCTTGGGGTCTGGTCCAAGCCGATTGCCGTTACGGGACTTGACGATCAATTCGGTCAAACGATTGAGCAGTTCCGCAATGAACGCAAAGTCGTAATGTCTGAAGAGACTGCTTTTCTCGTGCAGAGTTTGATGCGATCCGTCAGTGATCATGGTACGGCGGCATCGCTGCGCTCGAAGTACAATTTCCAAATTCCGACTGCCGGTAAAACCGGAACCACGAATGATAACACCGACGCGTGGTTCGTTGGTTTTACACCGCACTTGCTGGCCGGAGTTTGGGTAGGATTGGATGATCCGTCAAAGTCGCTCGGTCGAGGTCAAGAAGGCGGCAAGGCCGCGTTGCCGATCTGGGCGGAGTTTATGCTTGCGGCGTATGAAGTCATGGACTATCCGACTTCCGAGTTTCGCATCCCCAAAGGCATCACCACAGCGGACATTTGTATTGAGTCCGGTCAGCTTGCGACATCAGGCTGTAATGACATTCGCACCGAGTACTTTGCCGCCAAGTCGGAGTTGCCTGAGCCTTGCACGCTGCACGGAGCGTTTCGTACTCCGCGTGGCAGAAAACAAAGTTTGTTCTAAATCAATTTGTTCGATAAACTGTTTCGGGAGAACAGTTCCATGCCAGCTTCACATTCCTATCAGCGCGGCGGGATTACGCTGTGGGCCACGGTCATCGTTGTCTTAGTCATCGTTGGCGCGTTAGCCTTCCATTTTATATCTCGAATGGAACCTGCCGAGGTGCGCTCGTTCCAAGAGTTGGTCAATCGTGTCGAGAAGATCAACACGCAGATCTCCGAGCGCGAACAGCAGATTTCCGGATTGGTTTCGCGTTACAACACCTCACATCCCGGCAACGAGATTGACACGACGGGTATGTCGGCGATGGGCCTGACTGAAGAGCAGTCACAACTGCTTGCCAACCGCGTGGCCCAGGAGAAGGACCTCTCGTATCGAGGTTTGCTGCAAGAGGTGATCGACGTCTCGGGTGAGATGGAGAAGCTGAAGCAAGAGCTTGGCGAAGTCAAATCGCGTCTCCGTCCTCCGATTGTGGCACAGAAGGGCGACTCGCATTTGGGTGTGTGCTTGAAGTTCTTGACCGAAGACATCGGGATGAACGAAGAGGACGCACTTAAGATGATCGAGAAGGAAGCGCTTGTTCCTGAGCTTCTGCCCGGCTTTGAGGTTTGGAACTACTTTGGTGAAGGTGTGTTTGGAACGTTCGTGACGCAAGGTCAGGCGAAGATTACGCCGAATGAACTCTCGCGCGCGACGAAGCGCAAGATTGACGCTGAGCGGAACACGCTAATTCAGGAGCGCAATCAGAAGCAGTCGGAAGTCGAGGATCTTGAAGCGCGCAAGGCTGAATTGCAGCAGCAGATTCAATCGCTTGAAGAAGAGCGCGCGTCGATGATGACGCAGGTGACAATGATGGCGAGCACGAATGACAGCTTGTCGTCGGAACTCAATTCGCTTAAATATCATGTCGGCACATTCCGCGATCTGGAGAAGGCGGGTGCGATTCGCAAGCCTGCGCTGGGCAAGTGGAACACGGGTGACATTGAAGCTGTTCAGCACACGGGTTCGCTGGATTTGCGCAAGGACACGCGGATTGTGATTAACGCGTCGTCGCTTGGATTGGAAAAAGTTGACCGGATTTTGTTGTTCCCGCGCTACTACAGTGAAGAGGGGGATTACAAGGTTGAGCTGTCGGCTGATCGCAAGTCGGCTACGGTTATTTTTGTGAAGCCTGCCAAGTTCAATCTGGCGCGCTTAGTGATTGCAGTAGGCTAAACGCCAGCGTGGACGCTGGACCGCTTGTTAAGCGGGTTTTGCGCTGACGCGGCCTCAACGATTGTTTGGGGTCGCGTTTTTTTGTGGGGATTTTGGAGAGGCGAAGAGGGGTTGTAAGGGGTTGTTTCTGTGTAAAACGCTAATAATTGTCGGAACAGGAGTTGAGGATAAACAAGAGGTTAACTTTCGGGGGTGCACCTTTTTTCACGAAGTGTTATCTCGTTGATTTTGTTCATACCCTAATATACGATAATTTGAACGGATGGTCAAGTGATATTTTTGTTTTATTGAATTTAGTAAACTCTTGAGATGACTTGAGTTGTGTGAAAAATGAGGGTTGGGGAGGCATTTCTCGGATTTCGGCGGGGAACCGCTTCGCTAAATCCCCGCTCGGCGGAAATGAGGCAAGGCCAAGGTCGATTTGTTACCACCCCTTTATCCCCCCAGAGGACTGGGGGGAAATCAGAAAGCACTTGCGGAAGTGGTGGGGTGGGTGTAGATTGGGGTATGAAGTGCGATTTTCTTCAGACGCGAATTCTATCTGTATTCAATCTCTTGAAGCGGGTGGGGTTCGCGGTTTTGTTGTTGGGGGGAGCGGCGCAGTCCCAGCCACAGATTGACTGGAGGGAAGCTCGCATGATTGATGCTGACGTGTATTGGCACTTTCACAATATTGCAGTTTCCGGTGATACATTATTATTTGTTAAGTTCAATGAAGCTGGGCGGCCCGTTACCTGTTTTAGCTACGACAATGGATTAACTCATGGTGACTGGATCGAACATGGTGTAGATGAGGACAGAGCCTATAATACAGTTATAAGCACATCGGCGAATTGGTCCTATGTCTTCTGGGAAGACGATTTTCCATCAACGATGAGAGCAGAGGCAAGTTCAAATGCTGGATCGACGTGGCAGCCGCAAATTGAGCATACAGGCGCGTGGCCACTAGCTGCATCAACTTCAGCCAGCACAACCGTCTTAGTGTACTCTGCGAGTTCGTCAGGTGCCGCTGTGGTAAAGGCACGTTGGGCGATTGACGGAACAAACTGGGGAACATCCCAAACGGTCGATACATTCAGGACTGAAATGGATGGCAATGATGTTACGCTGACGGCTACCCATACGTTGATATCAGCTATTGAAGTGAATACAAACATGTATGACGACCGGATTCATGTTGCTCGTGGATCTAGGACTGGCATACCTTGGACACAATTTGAAGTGATGCCTAACCAGCCGTACGCTCAAGTCGTTCGAAGGGTTAGCCTAGCATCCGATACTACTTCGGAAAATGTTGTACTTGCGAGTGTTTGGGAAAGAGGTGTCTCAGGATTCGGAGATGCGGACGTATTTGTTACGCACAGCCCGGACGGGGGCGAGAGTTGGGAAACACCGCAACAGCTCACGGAAGGAGCTCCTATTTCTTGGGCTTCCTATGATGACATAAAAGCTTTCTGCAAAGGAAATCTGTATGGATTGGCTTGGAGCTATGATACTGCTGATGACATCGAGGATTGGAGTCTGAACTTCAGATATTCAGCTAATCACGGCAGATTTTGGTACCCTGCGCAGGAAATTAACTCGTTTGTGCGCGGAACCAGAATTACAACAGGACAATTTGTTGGGAGTGAAGTACGTGTCTATTGGGACGTGGCGCTTGACTCAAACTTCACAGAATTTTCTTTGCGAACAGTCTCGGGGCTTCTCACACCTGACACATTATCTCCAGAACTTGAGAACCTCTGGAATCTTCCTGAAATTGTATCCTCCGACACTACACTCGAGTTAAGTGTACTGGCAACGGACGACGACTCGCTGTGGAGCGTTGAGTTTGTGGCATATCTACAGGGCGCTCCAGAAGTGTCTTCAATAGTTGTGCTTGAGCACTTATCCTCTTCGCAGTTTGAAGGGTTTTGGACGGTTCCAGCTGACACGGCGATGTGGGTTTGCTTCTATCGTGCAGAAGATTTGTGGGAGAATGTGGCGACAACCTTGCCAGAGACGTTATTTGTTGGTACGATTCAAGCTGGTGGTAGTACTCCAACGATTGTGAATAAATTTTCACTTTCTGCATTTCCTAACCCATTCAACTCGACGCTTTCGATTTCGTTGGATGTGCCGTTGCATCGGGATGTGACGCTTGGGTTGTATGATTTGTTGGGGAGAGAGGTGGATGTGGTTTATCGGGGGAGACTCTCGTCTTCTACTGTTTCTTATGTTGCGCCTGCGGCGATGGCGAGTGGGGTTTATTTTTTGAGGGCGAGTGCGAATTCGCAATCTGTTTTGGGGAAAGTGGTTTTGTTGAAATAGCGGATTCCGGCGGGGAACCGCTACGTGCTTTTCAAGCACTTCGCTTAATCCCCGCTCGGCGAGCATGCAGAAGCAGAGGGGTCCTTCACCCGCGGCGGGTTCAGGATGACAATGTGGCTTGGAATCTCGGTGGGCGGGGCAGGTGAAGACACCTGCCGCCGCGACGCTTAGCAGGGTAACCTCCTTTTACGAGATCCTTCCAGGATGACAATGCGATTTTACGTTGATGAATGCGCTGGACATTTTCGTGGTGTCTGGGTAGGTCCCTTCGCTTTGCTGCGGGATGACAATAGGGTTTGAAATCTCGATTTTGCTATACGCGGGCGGCACGCCTGCCGCCCCTACAACGGGCATGCAGAATTAATGTTGGCGGGCCAAGACCCGCCACTACAATTTTTTGTGATATGGGTGAATAATAAAAGAGACCGCTTGCGCGGTCTCTTTTGTTTATCCGAATAGGCCTTGGCCGGATCTTCGTTGTCGCCACCATAGGTAGAGTGCGACTAAGGCGAAGAGGACGTTGGGCGCCCACATTGCTGAGGCGGGAGTGACTGTGCCGCGATCGGCAAGGTCTTCACCGGCGATTAGGAAGACCCAATAGATTAAGAAGAAGGCCATGCTGTAGCCTGCGGAGACGCCGATGCCTGATCTGCGCACCATTTGACCTAAGAGTCCGCCGAGTGCGGCGAAGATTAAGCAGGCTGCGGGGATGGAAAACTTTTTATGAATTTCGACCCACAACCGCGAGATATTTTTGGCGTTCTTGTTAGCGTCGTTGCTCTTGTAGTTTTCGATGCGCTGCATCAATTGCGTGACATCCATTTCACGGTCGCCGCGCCAATCGGTGCTTGTGCGTCTGAGCGACATGTCCGGTGCGTGAATGCGGAAGATGGCGCTCTGGAAAGCAATTCTATGATGCTCGCCCGGGCGGGCGCGGTCTGAGCGTAATATCTCGCCATCGTTCAAAGTGAACTCGAAACCTTCAAACCACTCTTCATATTTCAGTTTTCCGCGATCTGCAATCACCGTTCCGCCGAAACGCGGGTCGTCGTCTTCGTAAACCACGACGTTGTGAATTTCGGAAGTCTCGTTATCCACTTTTTGAGCGTAGAGCACATGGCCCGGAATATCGGAGAGAAATACACCGGGTTCCAAAATCATGGCGGGTTTCAGGCGCTTGATGTCTGTTTGAAGTTGACGCGAGCGATAGTTGAGGTCGGGCAGAACGTTGTTATTGAAATAGGCCAAGCCAACTGCTGAAATCAAACCGAATAGAATTGCGGGCAAGAGCATCTGCCACGGGCCGACGCCTGAGGAGCGCAAGGCGGTGACTTCATTATCTGAGGACAATCTTCCGTAGGCCGACAAGACGGCGACCAACACGGCCATCGGTACGGCGAGCGCAATCATCCACGCCAAGTTCAGCGCGAAGAACTCGACTACCGTCATAACCGGAAGTCCCTTGCCCACAATCCGGCCCAGCATAGTGAAGACCAGATTCAGGACAAACAGGAAAACGATCAGCGACAGGCTGAAGATGAAAGGGGGGATGAACTCCCGGGTCAGGTAGCGGAAGAGAGTCATTTGGGGGCGGAATTTGTTCGCAAGTTAATAAAATTGAAGAACATTTCCCACAACCCCGCTTGCTTTTTCCCATAAATCGGATATACTTGCTGATTCGGGGACGGATTGCCCTCCGCCCGGAGGACTAGTCTAATTGGTAAGGCAACGGTCTTGAAAACCGTCGGGCGAAAGCCTTTGGGAGTTCGAGTCTCCCGTCCTCCGCAAGTATTATAGAAAACAGCATTTTGGGGTTCCTATGCGGAAGGTTGTGCTGTTTGCGGCCTCCAGTCTGGACGGCTTTATTGCCAGACCTGACGGAGCTATTGACTGGCTCTTTCAGGATGGTGACTACGGTTTTTCAGAGTTCATGGAGACTGTCGATTCTGTCGTGCTGGGCCGCAAGACCTACGAGGTCGCCAAAGCGCTGGGAGACGATTCCCTGACGGCTGGGGAGCATTGGATTGTCAGCCGCAATCCGGACAAGCACGCCGGAGGCAAGGCGCGCTTCGGGACTTTGGATCAGGTTGGCGATTGGCTGAGATCATCGGTGTCCGAAAAAGCGGTTTGGCTGATCGGCGGAGGTGAATTGACTGCGGCATTTTTGGATCGCGGTTGGCTGAACGAAATTGTGCTGGCGATTCATCCGCGTTTGTTGGGCATGGGGATTGGCATCAGTCCGAATCTGCTGAACGACGCTGTGCTGACTTATCGCAAGCATAAGGTCTTTGACAATGGATTGATACAAGTTTGGTACGATGTGGCTCGCTGAGGCCACCAAAGAATTTCAGGAGAGGTGGCCGAGTGGCTTAAGGCGGCGGTTTGCTAAACCGTTGTACGGAGTAAATCTGTACCGGGGTTCGAATCCCCCTCTCCGCCAATTGCGCACAAGTACTTGATTATAGTGCTTGTGCGTTTGATATTTTGGAGTGAAGTGCCAAGTATGTGCCAAGTGTTCTAAGTGGCCGGCACGCCCAAAATAGACCTAAAGGCCAAATCAAAATGAAAAGACCAGACACGCCGAATGTGCGTTCCCGAAAGAATCCAAGCGGTGAACGCGTGTACTTCGTCGACTACTTCGACTTTGAAAAGAACAAGCGAGTACGCGAAGTCGTTGGTCCGCGAAAGGCTGAAGCAGATCGTCGGGCAGCCGAAATCTATCAGCAACGAAAGGATGAGTACTTAGGCGTTGCCGTGCCGACGGCCAATGACATTACCCTGGGCGAGCTTATCGACGCATTCTTCCGTAGCAAAGTAGGTCGCGTTGCGCCTTCAACAATCAAGCGGTATAGAATTCATGCAGCGCACTTAGTTGCCTTTGTCAACAAGAATTTCCCCAAAGTCAAGAACATTCGAGCGATTCGCAAGGTCTACATCGAGGAACTTTTTGAAGCTTTGCGACGGCAAGCAATGGAGCCCAAGACCCTAAACGCACAACTTCAATTTGTGAAGGCAATCTTCATCTTCGCCGAACACGAAGGGTATCTTACTGAAAGCCCTGCGAAACGAATCAAACCGTTTCGCGAGACCAAGCAATCCCAAGCAGTGCCATACTGGTCGAAAATCGAAGTTGTTTCGATTCTTGCGGAAGTGAAACAGGGTGGAGGACGCCTATGAATTCTTGTATCACACGGGGCTGCGTAAGGGCGAACTTTCCAATCTCACTTGGGATGATGTTGACCTTGATCACGACCCTCCTTCAATTGCCATTCAAGCAAAAGATGATTGGACAACGAAAACCTTGAAGCGGCGAATCGTTCCGCTGAATACAAGAGCAGCGGAGATAATCAAACGTCAGGCTCGAAGCAAAAAACACAACTACGTTTTCAAAGCTCCAGAAGGTGGGCAAATCCACCCAGATAAGATTTATCGCGAACTGAAACGCGCACTGGCTGTCTTGAATCTCGAAGGTGATGTTCACCAGTGGCGACACACATTTGCATCCCATCTTGTGATGAGTGGAGTTGATATCGCTACGGTCTCCAAACTATTAGGGCATCATTCCATCGAAAAAAGCCATGAAATACCCCCTCTTGCTCCTGGACCACTTGGCGGCGGGTGTGAGATCACTTGGCGCAAAGGGAAAGAGTGGGGGACGACGCAAACTTTACATCATTTTATGCCTTGATTCTGGCATAAGAAATTAAAGAAGCAAGAGCTCTGCATTGTGCAGGGCTCTTTTCGTTTCCACCCCCCAAAGGAGTTCCCATGAAAGTCAAAGTCCTCTGCCTTGGCCGCTCGGCCAAGGAAATCAACGTCAGTGACGGTACGACCGTCGAACAAGCCATCGCGGAATGCGGATTCCCGAAGGATTCGAGCTATACCCGGCACCTGAACGGCAGCCCGTGTTTTGACACGGATATTCTGGTCGACAACGCCGTGTTGACGTTGGTGCCACAAGTGAAAGGCGGGGGTTGTTAGACAGCGTTCCTGACTGTCTACCAATTAAGGGAGGGCTGCGGTTCAAGTAACCGTGGCCCTCTCTTTCCTCCGGAGGAACGCTTATGATTGAACAACAAATCCGCACGTTGTGCCGATTCTATGAACAGAAATGGCATGTGCCGATTACATAATGACACAAGACATGGACCTGCTTTGTTGGCACGAAGTTGGGATTGCTGTCCGTACTCATACGGATCCTGATTCAGCATTCTCAAAGAATGTCTCAGGTGATCCGCTTGTGATGGAATCAGTGCTTGTCGGCAAGGTTTCACCGACTTGGATTGTGCTGTACGGTGCGCCTCGTGTCGATGTGACTTCGAACATCCTTGACGCACATCTTCCACGTATGTGCCGGACGTTTAGAGAACGTCAAAGGGAGACATTGATCGACACGATGCAAACTGTGGCTGCCGAACGGAAGCATGAACTTGCAATCTCGCTTAGAGATGACCGATACGAACTCGAACGACTTTGCATGCAGGTGATGACTCTATCACGCAAAGTCGAAGGAGACCGTGAGATACTGAACATGTTCAGCAGGGCACCGGAATTCATCAAAGCGAAGGCGACGCGGACATTCGTGGAAATGATGCGACTGGTTCCCAGTTGTTATTCGCATATCAACGTCGTCGAGAAGTCTGTGCTTGCCGAGACGTATCCGATCACACTGGAACACGATGGTGGAAGTTACAACTTCGAACCTTATGTGGTTGAAGTGGACTTGGACAAGGGCAAAGTGTTGATCAGCGGCGGAACCGAATGCAACGGTTACATACATCCGCATGTCACGGATGATCCTAACAACATTTGTTGGGGTAACATCGGACATCTTGTATCTCGACTGACTGGTGAACTTGACTTGCATGGACTGCTCCAACTTGTTCATCAGTTTCTGCATAGCTACAATAGTTCAGATCCGTTTCAAAAGATCGAGAAGTGGGATCCCGATTGGGTTGAAGACGAAGATGACAATGATTCATACTGTTCGTGGTGTGATGATTACGGCCACGATGTTTCAGAATGTGACTATTGCAGTTGGTGTGAACACTGTGATCAGTACGACGAACACAGTGAAGAGAACTGCCCAAACCGTCCCAAAGATGAAGATGAAGACGAAGGAGAGGAGGAAGCCGATGCAGAACTTGCAGAGGACACCGCGACAGCCGGTTGATGCTGGTGTGAAGATTCAAGTCGAGGCCGAGGCTATGCAGAAGCTATGGCTGTGGACTGATTTTGCGAGAGGTGAGGTTAGTTGCCTCGGACTCGTGGATGAAGTTGTTAGCACGGACACTGGTCGCACGACGGCGTTGATTGTCACCGACTTCTTTCTGGTAAAGCAGGATTGCACTTCCGACGAAACCGATATGGATGTTGCGGATGTTGCCAGATTGATATCCGAACTGGAAGCGAAGGGAATTGACTCGCGTAAGCTTCGTTGCTGGGCACACTCGCATGCGACGATGAGCGTATTCTGGTCAGGTCAGGATGAATCATGTATCAGTGGACTTGCCAATGCTGAGTGGCTACTCAGCTTGGTCGTGAATAAACGTCGTGACACACAGATGCGCCTTGACCAGTTCCATCCCAGTCATATGTACATTCCTGATGTCGTGTGGGAAGTGAAATATCCACTGGTGGACGGCCTCGCAGAAGCATGCTTTGATGAGTTCAAGGCCAAAGTCCACGAAGGTACTTTCATGCCAAGAACACGCGATGTTGTCAGTGGAAGAGATCGTCTTTGGAATGAGCTGGACCATGCGAGGGAACGAGGTGCTTTGACAATGGATGACCTTGATGACGAATTGAATTGGCTGGGGATTGAACGTGACGACTTTGAACCATATTAGGAGACCACATGAACGACATGCGATTCTTACGTCAAAAAGATGTTGTCGATACCGAGAAGCTTGCGAACCTGCAAGTAACGTTGATCGGTCTGGGGAGCATTGGGAGCGTCACTGGTCTGTATCTTGCCAAGATGGGCGTGGTCAAATTGACCACCTTCGATTCAGACATCGTCGATGTCCACAATGTCAGCAATCAGGCTTATGGGATGTCTGATGTTGGATTGCTGAAGACTGATGCATTTGCAACGCTTGTCGAGAACCAAACTGGAGTGCTTCCAAACACCGTAGGTCTACAGTATGATGGTCGACAGCTTTCCGGTGTCGTGATTTCTGCGTTGATTCCATGAGTCTCGTAAAACGATCTGGAAATCTATACGAGAACAGCCAAGCGTCAGGTTGTATGTTGACGCACGCATGGGTCTTGAAACACTGGTTGTCCACGCAGTGAGACCACAACTCCTAATCGACAGACTGAAGTATTCACAATCAATTGTACCTGACGACCAAGCTCTGCAAGAACCATGCACGGCACGAACGATTTGTTACACGCCTTTGATGGCCGCGGTTGTTTGCAATCTTGTGAAACGGTTTATCAATCAGGAAGTACTGCCAAGCCAAGTCACTCTTGATCTTGCAACATTCACTTTGATGGCCTGAGCGGAATTATCAGTGGAATCCCCGAAAAACTCGTGAAGTCATAAGACCGGCAAGCCACTGACCGTGATATAAAGGGATTTGTGAATAAGCGGATCCGCTGAGGCAGGTTACAAATGGAATTCACGCCCACCGAAGAGGTGTCTGCCAAACTGACGCCTGCTGAGATAATTGTGCAAGACCAGCCAGGCCGGTTGCTTCTTCCTGCACATGAGCTTGTTGTGCCGGCAGCGCCCGTCACCTTTTGTCACGCAGCAAGGGATAACATCATGCCCACTTTTCAATTCACGACACACGAACGTTGGGATCATGTTGTAGAGTATTCTGTTAATGCGCCAACTCTCGAAACCGCTGTTCGAATGGCAGTGACGGGAAAAGTGACATATACCAGTGCAGAATATCAAGAGGGTAATCCAGTTCAAGAAGTTTTGTCCATTCTTGAGGTGATTAATCACGACAACAAAGAGGTAATCAACAATGAAAAGAAGCTGAAGAAACTGCTTGACAACTCCGTTGGCTGATAATACAAAGATAGGGGGGAACCCCTATCTTTTAGCCTTTTCTGGACATATTTGTCGACTTTATAAGCCTCTATTGGTGGTTGCTATTGATAAACATGGAAGAACGATGTAAATTAAGTATGGGCAAGTTAACCGACCTCAACTGATTGAATTACTGGCATTTGTTCATGACGCGACCCGAACTGACTGTAGAAGAATTTACGCACTACACAAAATGAAATCCTAACCATGAATCTCTTGACTAAGTCAAGTCGAAATCCTTTCTTGTTCTCAGGTCTTGTGAATCTGACGCGCACACTTAGCTTGGAGACCACGAATATGACGCGAATTCTATCTGTATTCAATCTTTTGAAGCGGGTGGGGTTCGCGGTTTTGGTACTGGGGGTGACAAATGGGCACTCGCAATCATGGGAGCTCATGGATGAATTACCTGAACGTTCGGAAGTTGAGTGCATTACAATTGATGCCCAGACGGGAAGCATATTTGCAGGCACGGCTCGAATTTTTGGTTTTCCGGAATGTGGAGGAATTTACAAGTATAATCAAATAGATGGAATTTGGGAATATAAGCAGTTTAGAGAAACAACAATAAGTAATATCCTCAGACTCCAGAATGACCATACATATATTTATGCATGCACAGAAGAGGGATTAGCACGGTCCAATGACGACGGTGAATCATGGCAGCTTTTTGACGATCATCCGGGAAATTCTTCAAACATAGCTATGTCTCCCAACGATAGTACCCTATGGGCAGTTGGTCTTTCTCCTGTGGAGTCGACACGGCTCTATTTAGTTAGAGACGGCATTGAGTGGGAGCTTATTGATTCATCGCTTCCATGGACTGGTGGTCTCGGTTTTTCAAGTACGGATTCGACAATTCTCTACATGGCCACAAACAACTTTTGCTATCGCCTCAATCTACAAACGAGAGTAAGGGAGCAGATTTTCCCATGGAATTTTTATGGCTACAGAACATTATACTTGTCACACGAAGAGCCTAATGTCTTTTTCTTAGAGCTTCATTCGATCTTCCGTTATGACGAAGAGACTTCCTTGTATGATTCGGTCTTCTTTCCAGCGGGCAGTGGACGTGCCAACAGATGGGCGATCTCTTCATCGGAAGAAATAACCGTCGCAGCCGATAGCATGCTACTTGAAATCAACAGCGATTTGACTTCTGTTGACATTCTTACGCCGCCTGAACTCGGATTAGGCGGAAGTGCAATTGGGATCGATACTGTCACAGGCATACGGTATGTAGCAGTTGAAAACAGAATTTATGTCGAATTGCCAACGGCTGTCGACAATATAGGTCGGCCTGAAGAATTCCCTCTTTCTGTCTTCCCCAATCCCTTCAATTCGAGTATATCTATTTCCCTCCGCATTGCTCCATATCAAAGAACGACTTTGTCATTATATGACATACTAGGCCGTGAAGTGGACGTCTTTCATCTCGGACGAATTAATCGCGAGACAATTCATTACACAGCTCCTTCATCATTAGCAAATGGCATCTATTTCATTCGAGTAGAGATTGGGGAGTGGCACGCGCTACAAAAGGTCATCTTGTTGAAGTGACTTGCGGTGGGCTTGCCAATTGGTTGATTGATTTCTTAGGTTAACGATACTCTCTGTCAAGACGCGCAATTCAAATATCTGCACACCATTCGAACAGGAGGCTGCAAATGCTACCGCGCAAGTTCTGCACCATTTCTATTACCGCCGTTGTCTTTCTCTGTCTATTATGGTCTTTTGGATTCGTGATTGCAAGTACGAATGTCCAAAGTGGTGTTTGGAAGGGCATACCAGTTGAATTTAGGAAAGGGGAAGCGTTACTCGTCACAGAGGATGAAGAAATTTGGACTGATCTTACGACACTGCGCACCACATTGTCAGTCACGACGCCTGATTCGACAACAGGAGGTGGTTATTTTATGATTCAATTTCCTGAAACGTCTAATGTGCTAAACATTTGCACTCAGTTTGAATCTGCAAATGGCGTAATCGCATGCATTCCGAGTCTTCGTATGCGCAAAGCATCGAATGATGCACACTTTGAGTATCAATGGAACATGTACAATGATGGAAGTCTTTATGCGGAAACTGAAGGTCATGACATCATGTTGGATGAAGCGCATGCAATATCTCGAGGTAACAGTGATGTCAAACTTGTTATTATTGATTCGGGCGTGCCTTGGGATTTTGATCTTGATCAACCGACTCATCTTGACCTAAACAACGATAATTTCCCCGAACATATTACTCGGGCAACGGAATTCCCAGAGGGTTTCATTAACCCCTCTGACGTAGAGGGGCATGGAACTCAGGTGGCCGGCATTGCACTTGGGGAGGCTGACAACAATTATGGAATTGCTGGGGTATGTCCAGAGTGCAATGGGGTAGTTTATAAAGTGTGGAATAGTGATGAATCAGACAATTTTCTTGCACCTACTATGATGGGGATGTGGCGAGCTGCAAATTTAGAAGGCGAAGGGGACGATTATGACGATCCAACGGTAATATTGGTACCTTCGACACTCTTTACTCAAGGAATTGAAGGTGATCTTGATGCCTTGCGAGCCCTTGAAAACTTGCTCAAGGACCTCGTTTATAGAAATCATAACAATCAGTGGCCTGATTATTCGACAAGAAATCTCTTCATATTCCCAACAGGCAACGAGAATCTTCATTATGTTCCATATCCGGCAAGATTTGCGAGTTATGATAGAATTGAGAGTGGGGTCATTTCCGTAGGCGCGACAAACATATTTGATAATCGGTGGTGGGTTAATGACGGCATTGGTTCAAATTATTGGGGAAGTAACGTTACGTTGTCAGCTCCAGGCGGAGGTGCAACGGAACCAGGGTGCGAGCCCGGAATTCTATCCAGTGATATCGTTAGTAGTAGGCAACATTCATGCTATTGGGGACTGCTGCAAGGTCCACATTCCGATTTTCTTTCGAACAAAGGTACTTCTATTGCGGCTGCCCATGTTGCGGGGTTGGCTGGCCTAGTGTGGTCACTGAGTCCTAACCTAACAAACTGGCAGGTCAAGAACTACATGGTTGCCGGAGTAGATGCCATTGCGGATGAAATGGGCGAAGGACGCGAGGTTGGTGCAGGGTGAATCAATGCGTTCAAAACATTGCTGCGGGTCCCCGTAGAGAAAAGGCTCCAAAGGGATCTCACGATCAGGAAGAGTCCCTATCAAGGCGATTCTCCATATCAGTTGGACCGCGGAGACCTTGTGGTCCCTCCATTAGTCACCTTAACGATTGAGGCTGGTGTCTCCATCAATTTGCATCTTTCAGCGATTAGAGTTGAGCCAGGCGGTCGACTAGTTATCCTTGGTGAAGAAGGAAACGAAGTTGTGCTTCGTGGTTATTACCAAGATCAAATTCACGAGGGTGAGAGTGGTTGGACTGGCATAATTGCAGACGATGCGTCGTTAAGCATAAGTCACTGTGTGATCGAACGCGCAGAAAATGGAATCGTACTTGGTGGTTCAAGCAATTTGCGGATGGATAACTCTCGCATAGTTAGTTCATACACGAATGGCTTGCGAGTATTGTCTGGAAGCCGCGCCACATTGACGGATTGTGACGTACTTTTCAGTGCTGGAAGTGGTATTGATGCCCGCAATGCAGCTTTGGTTTCTTTGGAGCGCTGTGAAATTTCACATAACAATACCCAAGGACAGTTGTTCAGTGGCGGCATCTTTGCGTTTTTTACTAACCAGTTAATGATCGAATGCTGTGAAATCACTGATAATGTCGGCGCAGGTATATACGGATGGTGGTCGAACATTAGACTCACCCCAACTTCTGGAAATCCTACAATTGGTGGCCCAGGATATAGCGATTTCTCGGGCAACTCGTATATAAACGGACAGTGCTTATTCAGGAGCTGTAGCGTACAAATGGAAGGCGGAAGAAACCGCTTTGGTGCTCCTCCTGCAGCACCGGAAGGTTGGTATTACCTCGAATTTGCTGATCATCCCGCTGTCATTGAACCTGTTAACTTGAATGGCAATCACTGGAGTATTACAGAGCCTGGGGAGGAGAACTGGATACTTGACCACATCCTTGCAACCTCCCTTGACATTGTTCAAGATGGATTTGACTATGAGACCTCCTGGGATCTCTGCGACAACTCGACAATGCCGACCCTTTCTGTTTGCGATTCAGTTTGGGATACGGCAATTTTCAAGTTAGCACAAGACAGTTTCGAAACTGCATCAGTTCAGTTCAAAAACGTTTTGACTTCGGGTGATCAATGCGTCTTAAAGCCACTTTCGCCACGTGTGATTGTGTCAAGTGAAAAATCTGCAGGTACTACGTACGGCGATATTGTGGATTACCTAACAGCGCGTGAAGACACAACAACCGATTACGCCCTCAAATTCTCCCTAGCGCAAGCATCGGCAGAAGCAAAAGGCTATGATGGCGAGTTCACAGAGGCGATTTCAGAACTTGACTCGCTTGCGACAGATTCTTACACTTCAATTTCTGATTCTGTCTCTTGTCTTACTTCCATAGCTAGCCTCGAGTTCTTACAGGCCATGAGAACTTTAACAAGTGCGGAAAGTGTTATGATGGCTGTGGATACTTTACAGTCTGCTCTCGATAACCTAACGTCATTCTTGGTCGGCGACGAAGTTTTCGCGCCGACACTGGAGCTTACGCCGCCTGGCCCTTTACCTAGAGCAGCGACGACACTTGATCTATCGTCAAACATATTCTGTGACGATTCAATCGGCATAGCTGAAGTATTCATCGACTACAAGTATGTCCTGACTGGAGCATGGGATAGAGATACATTAGTGCTTCAAGGAAATGACACAACTTGGGAGATTTCTCTACCAACTGATACTTTGGGTGGAGGTATCGAGTTTCGTCTTTGGGTTGTTGACTCAGCTTACCGTGTCGCGACTTGGCCCATGATAGGATCAATCCCGAATCTGAACGACACCTTGACACACTTTGTGTCCTTTGAACCTCGGTTGACTGCTCCGCTCACGGATACGGCGTATGTATATGCGCCCGGTGTGATCACGGACGACATCGAGATCGGGGACGGTGGTGTGTTGTATGTACTGCCTGCACCGGTTGCGCTGGACAGCTATGTTGTGGCGATTGACTCTGGCGTCGGAATTACACTAGTTGGCGAAGAGAGTGAAGCCGAGCTTATCGTTAACGGGACGGACTCTACAGTCATACGACTTGAGTGTGCTGACGCAGGCGACCGCTGGGCAGGAATTAGTGACCTTGGCGGAGTTGTTCAAATTGACCATGCAGAACTGCGCGAGACAGTAAGACCGCTGTACAGTGCGAAAGACGTGGGCTGGCCATATATCAGACTTCAAGACGTAACGATCTCTGACTTCGCGCTTCCGAGTTTCCTGGGCAGTGCAAACTCTGGATTAGACACCAGCTACGTTATTGATTGTACTTTTGAAGATGGAGACAGCACAGGTATTGTCATCGCCGAGGGAAGCGCCAGTCTTGATTTTGAGGATGTCACCATACAGAATTGC
Organism: bacterium; assembly: GCA_016721565.1. Classification (GTDB taxonomy): domain Bacteria; phylum Electryoneota; class RPQS01; order RPQS01; family RPQS01; genus JABWCQ01. The sequence goes on from JADKHW010000006.1 coordinate 96,132, forward strand.
GGTGACGATGGACTTGTTTTGTCCGAGGCTGATGATCTACTCTTGACCAATGTCCGGATCACCGAAAATGGCCGCTATGGTATCTTCACGGAAACAGGAACCGGTAATAGTGTTCGTCTGAGTAATTGTTACATTGCGTTCAACGGTGACACACTTCCGGAGATCAAAGCAAACTCGTACAGCTCAATCGATGTGTCTGACTACGCCGGAAATATCGTCAAGGACTCGACGGGTGTGTTGTTTGAGTGTGCTGAGGTGAATGACTTTGATGCGGAACTTGGATCGAACAGCTTTGTACTGGCCGATAGCACCGGCAAGTATTTCAATGTAACGAGCATGTCTGGACCGTCGTATATCACGGGTAACACATTCTATCCGGAATCCGTCAATGACTCGACGTTCATTGATGACTACATGAAGCATGACACACTGTCAAAGTGGGTGTATAGTTACCTGCGTGCGGACAATCTGATGGATGAAGTCATTGAGGATCCGAATGGCTCCATTGACTTTGAACTGAAGGCGTATGTGCAGAACTACTTGGGCACTGTTGCGAATGACACAATCACTCAAGTCGGGTTCAAGTACCGGGTGTTCCCAGACAGCACGAACTGGACGACTCTGCGCCAAAACACTATCGAGACGGACAGCATTTACGACTGGACCGTGTCAGTCGGAGATCAGGGTGGCTTGATTTCTTACATCTGGTGGGCGAAGGACGCACATGGCAGGTTCTTAACAAGTCCCGCTGGAGCTGACACAACAACGCCGGATAGTGGCGCGACGCACTTCTTGTCATTTGAAATGAGCGATACATTAATATCGGGTGGTGATAGCGTCACGATTTGGGCGCCGACAACGTTGACGCATGATCTAAGAGTCGGAGATTTTGGTAAGCTGGTTATTAAGCCGTGGCCGGGAGCGTCTGACCACACAATTACATTGTCTGAAGGTGTATCCCTGTACGCTGTTTCCCAAAATGCTGGATTAGGCAGTGCAAGACTCTGGATACAGGGAACTGAATCCATGCCCATTACGCTTGAAGCTGTCAACGACACGTCAGAATGGGAGCAGTTCTATATCTACAAAGGCAACCTTGTAGCAACATACACAACCTTCCGTTCTAACTTGGTTGCAATGGAATCGGGTCCCCTTGGCACAAACATCTTGAAACTTGATCACTGTACCTTTGAGTCTTCCCAAGGTTACTACTACGTGACGGGAACGGATGTTGCGGACAGCTACATCAGGAACTGTGTGTTCAGGGATCTGGGGATGTGTTGGGATATGGGTCCTTTCTTGGTGTATGAAGGCGACATCGAGATCACGGACAGCTGGTTCTACAATAACAGAGGACCCGGCATGATGCTCGCTGATGCAGGTGCAACCGAGATCAGTGGCTGCAATGTCATTGCAAACGATCAATCAGGCCTGTTATCCTACGGATTAGTCTCATCCATGTCAATCTCTTGCAGTGAGGTCAGCTATAACGGCGGCGATACGGTTCCGGAAGTTTACATGTGGGACGGCACGTTTGACTTTAGTGACGATGCAGGCAATGTGTTTGCTGACAAAGGTGGAACGTTGTTGGAAGGTCCAACGATGGCCAGCTTTGAACTTGATAGTGGTGGCAACGGTTTCTACTTGTTCGACTCCACGGGCCACTACATCGTAACAGGTGACAATACGGACACGCTGGATGCCAGTGGCAACTTGTGGTTCCCGTTTACACCTGATACAGCAATCTTCCAGGACTACTTTGATCCGGATACGTCCAGATACTGGGACTGGGCTTCACCCACCGCTTCACTTGCTGAATGCGGAGTGGGCGGCATGTCCAGTATGCCTGGCGATGGCCCGATGGCCTTGATCCGGCCAACGGCGTCGACCTACAATGTTCCGAATCACGGCGGCAGTGCAAGCAAACCAGCGAACGCTCCCCAAAGTGTCAGCAAGTCGTTTGATGTAAAGCGAGTGAGCAGTGTGGCCTACGATGAAGCGGTTGTGGCGCAGAAGAATCGTCAGTATGCTGAAGCCAAGTCGAAGTTCGCGAGCTTCATCGTTCAGAATCCCGATCATCCGAAGACGGAGGCGGCATTGTCGCGGTTCATGGTGTCAGCTAAGAAATCAGGTCAGACCGAAGGCCTGGCTGACTTCTTTGCACGCGAAGAAGCAAGTTCCACAAATCCGCGTGTGAAACGTGCGGCGAAGTTCTTGAAGCTGAATGCAATGGTGATGGACGGTCGCAGCCAAGAAGCTTTGGATGCCTATGACGACATCATCCGTAAACCGGAGACACGCCACGATTCTATCACGGCAGTGATCGGTGCAACGCGCGTGTTGTACAATAACCGGACAAGTAGGATGTCGACGCCTCACCCAGAGAATATGCCCGAGAGCTTTACAGACATGTGCCGACGGGTAATGCGATTGATTGCTTCAGAGCGCCGGACCAATCCGGTGCTGGATGAGAATCCGGTTGCGCCTGTTATACCAACAAGCTACGCCTTGTATCAGAACTACCCCAATCCATTCAATCCAAGTACGGACATCAGGTTCGATTTACCTGAAGCCATCCGTGTTGAACTGAAGATCTTCAATATTCTTGGGCAAGAAGTTGTCACCTTAGTTGATGACGTTCGTGCTGCTGGTGCATATAGAGTTCTATGGGATGGAAAGAACGCCGCCGGTTTGAACACTGCATCTGGAGTCTATGTTTATCAAATCAAGACCCCGAACTTCCAAGATGCCAAGAAAATGGTAATGATTAAGTAGCACTTTGATCGACAAGTAAGCAAAGGCCCCGGTGAAAACTGGGGCCTTTGTCTTGTCGTAACTGCTTGATTATCAGATGCCTTGGTGCTGACACAGCACCATGTTGCTATTTCACATCGTAAAGCACATATTTAGTGCTAAAGTCACGTAATTGCGCCGAAACTGAGGCGGAAATCGGTTGAGACCTGGAAACACTCGATGACTATGATTTGTACTCAGTCAGTTGCAATTAAATGATTAATCGGATATTGTAAATTGCATGTCAACAAATGTTGAGTAATAACATTCGCATCTACAAATGTTCAAGTTAACAGAATCCACATCATGAACCCCTTGACAAAATCAATTCAAAACCCCTTCTTATTCTCAGGTCTTGGGAAACTGGCGGAACAACTTAGTTTGGAGACCACTATTATGACGCGAATTCTCTCTGTATTCAATCTTTTGAAGCGGGTGGGGTTCGCGCTTTTGTTTTTGGTAACCGCTATGCACACCCAAGCCATTGCCCAACCTCTGGACTCGCTTTGGTTTTACTCTTATGGCGGCACGGAGGAAGATCAGGCTTACGACATAATACATTTATCAAGAGGTGGATTTCTAGTTTGTGGCAGTGGTATCATGGAAGATTCAACAAGTCTTGTGCCCCCAGGTTTGCTCATGAAGCTGGACGAATCTGGAGGTTTGGTTTGGTGGCATCAATATGAAACGTCTACTATAAGTAGAATTGTCTCAGTGACGGAGACGCACGACGGTGGCATTGCGATGACGGGGTGGGGCCCATTAGGAAGTGTTGCGGTTATAAGCGCAAATCAATTTGGTGACACAAATTGGACCAGAAATCTTGTTGTCACAGGAGCTCAATACGGCAAATGCATTGTCCAAGCCCCCGACCGTTCCATCATGGTTGCTTCGAAGGGGAGGACAGTACTAGCCAAGTATAGCCCTGATGGTGATACTGTGTGGACGCAGAGTTATGGAGGTTTTAGCTTTGACAACATGGGTTCACTCATTATCGTGGATAGCACTCACTTCGCGTTTTGCGGGTCCCATTCTGTGCCTGAATCCGACTTAGTCGGATTCCTTACGCTTATCGATTCCGCAGGAATAGAAGTGTGGACCCGCGACTTTTCGACCAATGGCGACTTGTGGCTATGGTCATTAGATCTGACCTCGGATGGCGGATTTGTAGTGACTGGTTACGTAGAGGAATCATTTGGTAATGTGTTTCTCTTCGCGGCAAGAACAGATTCGCATGGTGATGCGTTGTGGACAAGGGTTTTTCATGATCATGGAACAGCTGCGGGGACGTCTATTCACTCATTGGCGGATGGCGGCATAGTTATAACTGGTACAACAAGTTCAATTGGTGCGGGTGGTGCGGACTATTATGTAAGAAAACTGAATGCTGACGGTGACTCTGAATGGTTCGGAACCTTCGGAACAAGCGAGAATGAACATTGCTTGTCGAGTTGCAAGAATAGCGAAGAAGATTTCACTTTGGCGGGTTGGCGATTCACAAATGATGACAATTGGGACTTCTATGTAGGAAGGGTAGGCTCCGAAATGTCTTCGCCAACAATCAATTCAAGCGTTACATCTGACGTTGAGCTATACCAGAATTTCCCTAATCCCTTCAACAGTTCCACTCAGATTCGGTTTACATCTCAACGAACGGCTCAAGCCAAGATCGAACTCATTGATATTCTGGGGAGACGCGTAATGATTCTATTTGATGGCGCCGTATCTGAAGGAATACATACCGTTGCTGTTGATCCGGCGTATCTAAGTTCGGGAACTTACATATATAGGCTTTCAACCAACCACGGTGTGATTTCTAAGCAAATGAGATTTGTCAAATAACTAATTAGTCAACACGGAACACTACAAATGTACATGGAGGAAACAATGAGGACATCAACATCCTATAGACGGATTCAGGTTGTTGCGGTAGGAACACGGAACATAGTCAACTTCATTTTAATGTGTGTACTTTTATCGCTCAGCGAAGTTTATGGAACCGCGCCCGAATTTGTAAGCAATGAAGTCATAGTAAAATTCAAAGATGCAACGACTCTAACACAGGCAAGGGCTGCTTTGGACGGCGAGCAATTTAGTGTTGAAAAAGCGCTCGTAGACTTACTGGATATCTACTTGGTGAAGATTGTTGATGAGGGAACATCTGAATCCGAAGCAATCGCCGACCTTCAAATGGACGAAAACATTGAGTGGGTGCAATTAAACCACTTAATAGCACTCAGAGCAATACCGAATGACCCCGAATTTTCGAATCAGTGGGCGCTCAACCAAGTATTTGACCACGACATTGACGCCCCGGAAGCCTGGGATTTTACAACAGGTGGGTACGATATGTATGGTGGAAAAGTCTCGATTGGCGTTGTTGATGATGGCCGTTATACTTCAGATTTGGCCGACAATTTGTGGTACAACCAGGTAGAGATCTACGGAGTTTCCGGTCAAGATGACGACGGCAATCTTGTTGTTGACGATTTCTATGGATGGAATGCTTGGGACGATTCCAATCTCATGTGGTATAGTGAACATGCCGCTCATGTTAGTGGGATTATTGGAGCCGTGGGAAACAATGGCACCAGTATTAGTGGAGTGAATTGGACAACTCAGCTGGTGCCTGTAATAGGCTTTAATTCTGGAAGTCCTGTTAGTACTGACGTAGTGTCCGCAGCCTTGAACTATCTTGCACACACAAAAGAAAGATGGCTAGCTTCGAATGGAATACAGGGCGCGAACATTGTCGCGGCTAACTTGAGTTTTGGTATAGACTACGCGGATTGTGCTTCAGAGGGCTTTCCTGTATGGAATGATCTTTTCAACTACTTAGGCTCCATTGGAATCATATCTATAGGAGCAACAGCCAATCTGGCCATTAATGTTGATACTGAGGGTGATGTTCCAACTGGTTGTACAAGCGAATACCTCATTTCAGTTACAAACACGATGGACACTGATGAACTCTCTTCGGTTGCAGCATGGGGCGAGGAATCAATAGACCTTGGCGCCCCAGGGACATCTGTTCTAAGCCTGTTTCGCAATGGAGATGTGATAGAGAACAGTGGAACATCGATGTCAGCAGCTCATGTGTCGGGGGCAGTTGGACTTCTTCACTCCGTGCCAAACCCTTCATTCAGAGAAAGGTACTTTGAAGCGCCTGCGGAAGCGTCGCGTGAGTTGAAGGGGATGATTCTTTCTGGTATAGATTTGGTAGACGACTTGGATGGCAACACTGTTTCAGGTGGGAGGCTGAATTTGGTTCTCCCCATTCAAGAGATGAACGACTACTATCACGACAACGGCCACGATGTGTACGTTCCAAGTAGCGACGCAACCGGACCTGCAGGTTCAGCAAACATGGTGTATACTGCCGAGCAGCCGCGTTATGAATTCACCACCTATTCTGATCACGAAAATATTATTTACCGCTGGAGGGAGTTCAATACAGGAGGACAAACACGATACTATCTCTTGTCGAAGCCGACAGGACCTTCGGACGAAGATAATGGGACAGGAAAGTCTCCTACTGTAGCCTACGGCAGGCACGTGTCAAATTCGGCAGCGATTCATGTCGTCTTGTCGTGGATCGCAGATGGGCCTTCATATGATAGTGTTAAGGTCTTGGTTCACAAACCTGAGGATACAGAAGTCACAGACAGATTCTGGAAGTTGGGGAATCTTGGCGCGCCAAGGCCGTGGGATGGAGGCGTAGCGGCGGAGTTAACAGCGCCGATTGCTGTTGGAGGAGACTTAAACTATCCAACAGTATTTGTAGGCGCACGAAATGTAGGAGCGGCTTCGGGTATTTATTGTTGGAGAGCTCCGCTAATGAGTTGCCCGGATTATCTCGAATGGCCGAGTTCGCGCATACCGGTCTCCAATGGACAAAACGTAACATCGGTAGCCGTGGACCGTGCTGATGCATCTGACTTCGGTAACATGCGGATACATGTTGCATGGACTACCAATGCGAATGAGGTGTTTTATCATCGTGGGGTACGTTCAGGCACTCAATATCTATGGACGGGTCAACCATCGATTGAACTTTCCGAAGGGTTGATCGGTGTCAGCAACGTGTCGAATGTGACAATTTGCTATTCTCCGTATCTTGGACGGATATATGTCGCATGGGAAGGAACATATGATGGCAGACGTGACATATGGGTACGGGAAGGCGAAGAAAACGGAACCAACATAACTTGGGAAGATGCATATAGGTTAGTTGGCGAAGAGGAGTGTGTAGACAGACGAGCTCCTCATATTCAGCCGTTGCTTCATAATGGCGCAAATGATGACGGTGTTTGTCCGGTGGGACTAGTCTATGAGCGTAAGCCTACCGAGGAACTTATTCCTATGATTGAGGCACGCGGATTGATTCCAGACGGGCTCGGGAACTGGGTTTGGGGTGAACCACAAAGCAGGGGTTTGGGCTATAAGCCAACAATATCCGGAAGATTTGGATCGGTAGCACATAACTACAATGTCTGCTTTACTCGCCCTGCCGCTGTCCCGACTAATCCAGAGCCGTATTACGTAAACTCAAGTTCTGTAACCTTGAACTATCCGATAGCTAACCCGCCTGTAATGGACCTCATTGAACCGTATTACGTGGAATGTGAAGAGACGTGGACACCCCCAATCACTCTTGATAGACCAATTATCGTTAGAAACGGGGGACATCTAATAATCACTAGCGTCTATACATCCGATTGCGCTGCAGCACGTGCATTCGGTATTCCCTCGGATAGCTCGCGAGGCATGATAGAGGTTGAATCAGGTGGCGCATTGACGATCACCGGTACAAGCAGGGAGCTCTTCAAGTTCGAATCGGCTGATGCCTCAAAGGCATGGGGTGGCATTACTGTCAAGACCGGCGGTTCTCTCTCCATGGATTACGTCGAGATGAAGGACTGCAGCGTGACATGCGTTAAAACATTGTCACCTGCTTCCGTTGAAATAAGTAATTGCACGTTCTTTGGCAATAAAATGGGAACAGACCAACCGGTTTTGTCCCTGCTGGGCAGTCCATCCGTCACCCAAGTCATTCGGAATACGACAATCACGGACGTACCCGCCGGGCTTGGGCTATTCACATCCACTTGTGATGTTGATATAGAAGAATTGACAGTTGAAGACTGCAAGTACGCGAATTCATACATCAAGGCCACAACCGGAAGCTTCCGCAAATGCACCTTTAGTGGCAGACCCACCCAATACGGCGTAAGCTTTCAATCAACGGGCAACACACCCAATTTCCAATGTTGTAGATTTGATAGCGTTGGACCGTTGTCAGGAACGCTAAAATACGCCTTGAATGTATATGGTTATTCGGCTCCATCTTTCGGCTATTCGTCTGGGAGTGTTGGTACGAGCAACGTGGTGGTAGATTCTTGCTTTGCTCTTATGCGAATGTTTGGGAATACGCTCTTGCCGATAATCGCGAATCCGCCTCTGAGTTCCAATTACCTTGGCGGCGCAAACGATTGGACGCAGAATATGTCAGGCGGTTACTACCTCTACAGACAGGCAGCCGTATCAAACTACTACGCGAAGCAACAGTGGTGGAACAGAAAGCCACTTGGGTTGAATGATTTTTACCCTGATTCGACCTATTTCTTTTTGGGCGATTCGCCTGCTTCGGCATGGGGAGTTTGTGCCGTGCCGACATCAAGCATTGTTGGACATGTCCCAGGGCGTGAAGGTGCGCTTGACGACGATCCGACTTCGTTTGACAGTTTGTTCGCCGTCGCGATGTCTTATGAAATTGATAGAGACTACGAGCAATCACAGCCATTGTTCAGACAGGTAGCCAGCGGATCCGATAACTACGGGCTTGTCTGGCAAGCTATGTTACATGCCTCCGCCAATCAACGCTTTCTCGAAGGCGAATCAGACGGATCATGGATTTCGGTGCTGATCGATAGCCTTGTACCCAATGCGCCTGAAGGCCTCGCCTACGAGACGGAAGTCACTGCCGAGCGCTTGAAAGGCAATTACTTCTTGTCCATCGGAGAGTATGATTCTGCAATCAATACGCTCGTTGACCTGCTTGAGAGCGACCTGACTGAAGCGGATTCTCTGTACACATGCATCGATCTGTTGACCATATACTCGCTGGCAGGTCTTGATTCTGCCGGTGGAAGCCTTGATCAGATCAACGCTGGCAACCGAGTACCGATAGCCTTGCAAGTTACTTCGTCCGATGAAGCATGGCAAGTTGAACGGGGAATTCTGGCCCGTTTGGCGCTACTTGATGAAGCGAGTCCACAACAGGCAGCCCCCGAAATACCAACCGAGTTCCGTCTCTATCAGAACTATCCGAATCCATTCAACCCGACGACTCAGATCGAGTTTGATCTTCCGGAGGCTGTTCGCGTGACGCTGAAGGTGTTCAATACTCTTGGTCAGGAAGTCGCGACAGTTAGTGATGAGATGATGCCTGCAGGCCACCATGTCGCCACCTGGAACGGCAAGTCCAACGTAGATACAGACGTGGCAACGGGACTGTATATCTACCAAATTCATGCGGGCAGCTTTACGGACACCAAAAAGATGGTACTGATGAAGTAGTTCGTCGATCGGCATTATAAGCAGAGGCCCTGGTGAAAGCTGGGGCCTTTGTCTTCTTGTAACTACATGATTATCATATGCCTTAGAAGATGACCAGCTTCATGTTGCTATTTCACATCGTAAAGCACATATTTAGTGTGAAAGTCACTCAACCGATATGAAGTTGAGGCAGAATTCAGTTGCGCTTTGGAAACAAAGTATTTCTGACCAATTCAATCGGATTTCCTGCAATCCATTGATTGCCTTGAATCTGTCCACACTTGCCTGCGAAACTCCATTCTCACTTACAACCTTCATCCTAACACTGGTCTAACGATGCACCACTTGACTAATTCAAATCGAAACCTTTTCTTGTTTTCGGGTCTAGGGACACGGGCGGAGAAACTAACCTTGGAGACCACGATCATGACGCGAATTCTATCTGTATTCAATCTTTTGAAGCGGGTGGGGTTCGCGGTTTTGTTCTCTTCACTTGGCTTTCGCACTTTCGCACAGCCACCAGTGATTGAATGGACTCGTTCCTATACGACAACTGGAATGTTTACAGCACGGAGTATCTACCAAACAAGTGACGGTGAAATCCTGGTCTCTGGCGTGATTTCGGTTGACTCTTTTGATCCCGACTTGTTTGTTATGCGGCTCGATTCGAGCGGAGACAGCCTTTCAACGATGTTGTTTGCGAACCCTCATCCGGGAGAAGATGGGGGAGGTTTTCTCGTACCACTTCCAGACGGGGGATTCGTTATTGCAGGGTTTGGATCGGTCGGCTCTCCACCGACACAGGCATATGCCGCGCGTGTTTCAAATAGCGGGCAACTACTCTGGGAGAGAACCATAGGAGCAACTAACTCCTATGAAGTTAATTCTGCGATGCTTACGTCATCTGGAAACATTTTGTTAGCAGGTAGAAGTGGATCTGTCCCACTGGCTATTCAATTGGGTGAAAATGGAGACAGTATCTGGACACGAACATATTCGACATTGCCCCAAGGAGAATTCTACGATGTTGTTGAGATCAATAGCGATCAATATATATTTGTTGGTGAAGCAAGAATTAGCGGCAATACTCAACTGGTTATTGCATGGACAGATTCATTGGGGATACTGACCACATCCCTTGATTTTGGCGGCGAGGGGGGTGAGATAGGAAATTCAATCGCCAGTATTAGCCGGGACTCAATCTTAGTCTTCGGACAATCGAATTCCTTTAGCGAAAGCACTTGGGATGCCTATTGCTTAATGATAACTGCTGATGAAGACACGCTTTGTGTTCAGACAATTACAAATGACGAATACCTATTAGGCCAGCAAGCCACTACAACTCATGATGACGCATTCTTAATAGCAAGTATCGCTGAACTTGATGCGTCATGGGGAATCGAGGTCGCTAAGTTGACACCCAATTGCTCGCTTGAATGGAGCAGAGTATTGCCAATGAGCAATGAGTGGATTCCATGGGGCGCAATCTGCGAAACTCCTGACAACACAATTCTTGTTGCTGGCACAAATGGACTCAACCAACTCATCGTCACCTCGCTTGGGCAAGCGCAACCTGCAAGAGAAGCTACGCCTTTCATAGTGGGCACTACTATAGATGTTTTTCCCAATCCTTTTAATTCAAGCCTAAATATAGTAGTGGATGTGGCTTACCCACAAAGTATTTCGCTTTCACTTCTCGACATCAATGGGAGGCTAGTCCGTCGATTAAGTCAGAATAGCAATACGGCAGGTCGAAAGGTCGTACAACTTGATACCACCAATCTATGCTCTGGATGTTATTTTGTTAATGTTCATTCACATAACGGAGCTTTGACAAAAAAAATCTTCTGTGTCAAGTAAGGTCAGCTAACTATCGAGCTATATTAACACCAAGATCGGGAATCAAAGGAGTGGAAATGAAATTTACAATTGCGGTTCCATTTGTAGTCTATTGCATAACTCTGTCCATTATAATGGATGCTGCCAATGCATATGGAGCTCCAAATGCCGACGATGCATATGAGTTCATAGTGTCAGCACTTGTGGCTGATTCTTCAAGAATTGAGAATTTTGAACTTGCTTTGTCATCTGGATTTGATGAAATATGTAACTTAGGTGCAACGGTTCATCAAGACGACATTGATTCATTGCTGTGGGCAACAATTCTTAACCAAGACGCAAGCCCAAGCTATCGAAGTAATGCGTTATGGGGGCTTAGGCTGTATTGGTCTTCGGAAGTTGAAAGCTTAGCAACATCTATGCTAAATGACCCAGATGTTGCTTCCTCTGCCGCACTGACACTCGCATCCCAACAACTGTGGACGACTTGCATTGGCCACTTAGTAGGAGCTGAACAGTATGAAGTGCTTGCAAAGTATGAACATCCAAGTCTTGATTCAATACTTGAAGTTGCCATCAATTCAGCGAGTCCTTATGGAAGAGTGAAGGCTGCCTATTATTTGGAGGAGCAAGGAGAAATTGGTATACTTTCTGAGGTGTCAACTGATGTGCTATACTTATTGCTTACAATAGGAGATACATCGGCAGAAGCATCCAATCGGAATCGGGCACTTTTGCTATCACTTACCTCAATTGAAGACAATTCAAATGTCGTTCTGCCTTACATTGAACAAGGACTTGAATCACAATATCAATCATACAGATTATTTTCCTTTGACGTTCTTTCAAACCTAGTATCTGAAGGAGATATTGCTGCTGTCTCGCTAATGGAAGATTTTAGCCTTACAACCAATGACAGCGAGCTCAAACAGTACGCTTTGTTCTATTTAATGCGAGCGGGCAACCCAAGTGCACCAAACTTTCCAGCCAGGAGGTAATTAGAATGTTTAGGACTCGTACAATTGTGGTACTATTGCACTTTCTTATTTTTACGCAAGTGGCGTTTTCATACTTTAGATTGCGCGCTGAGCAATACGCGTCGAACTTTTGCAATAGTATAAACCCATTCTACTGTGATGCATCTGAGTTCCTTGCTGAAAATGAAAATTTCCTTACCCAGATAATGCAATATGGAGGCATGGGTTGGTGTGGTGTTTATATTCACGGCCAGAATGGCGAAACTCTTGATCCAGTCTTCGGTCCAGAAAATCCAATTGTCTCTTGCAATCAATGTGGCTCGCGCCAAACGCTACGGATTGACACCTACCCACACGATGTGTTTGTAAATAGCGAAAGATGGTGGATCGTAAACGATGAGAATGATCAACCCATTTACCGTATCTCAGCAAATGACTACGATGACATAAACATTCCTCTGGAATTGGGCCAAATTGTGGAAATTTTCTTCGAGAATGAAGATACGCACTACGTTTGGTACTTCTTCACAGCAACAAACGAGGGGACGGATGATGATGGAAACAGATTGTTTGATGCAACGATGAAGGCCCATTTGAGTATTAGTTTCAATGAGTGGGGTCCTGTTTGCAATCGGACTGTAGGTGAAATGTGGGATGCATTCGGAGATGAAAGTAACTGGCAATACTACTTCTTCACAATCTGGGATGGCGATGGATCTGGTGCATCAAACGTAGAGATTCATCAGGCAACTGACCAGCTAAACATTTCTGTAGGGGACAACAAATGAATGCAAGGGTATATTGCGCATCACTATTGATACTGACTACAATTGCAGGAGTCACCTTAGGTCAGCCCAATTTTGTTGATGTGTCAGCGTCAGACGTCCTCATTGTTACACATGATTCTTTGCTGACTCCTAACTGGTACCCAGGAATGGTCGGAGCATGGGAAACATCTATGCTTAGTTCGAAAGACGCCCAAGGCTTGTCTGTATCACTTTATTCAATAGGGAATCTTAAAGCATCAAACGAGATTTCTACCTATATTGAAAACAACTCTGGATTAAATAGATTTGTCTTGATTGTCGGCGACGCAAATAGGGACGAATTTCAAGACGAAAACTCCCCTATCGCGCCATTAAGTGATGCAAGTCTTGGCAATTTTGTACCGTTTTGCATAGAGCCAGTTGACCCTGGAGTATTTTATTGGGATTCATACGCAGTAGAGCATGACCTTTGTTACATCGAGCATGATTCACGCCTTTCAGTAGGAAGAATTCCCGCAGACAGTCGGGCAGAACTGGTTCGGTATTTCTCGAAGGTTGAATCATATGTGTCACAGAACAACCCGACATGGGCTCAAAAAGAACTACTTACCTGCGATGATGTTTCTTGGCCATGGACAGGAATAAACGGACAATCAGTTCGGGCGTTTGCTCGCAACATTGAAGAAGATGCCCCGCAGGATTGGACAATTGAATCACTCTTTGTAAGTGAAATTGGAGACCAAAGCGAGCGTGATACTGCATTTCAAGAAGCTGTAAATAGTGATGTCGGCATTGTACTCGCAGTTGGCGTTGCATCGCATTTAGACAATCTTAATTGGTTCGTGCAATCCACCTCACCTTTTGACTTCAGCAATAGTGAAGCATTTCCGTTGTTACTAGGCTTTAATTGTAGCATTGGTGCTATTCAACGCCCACCATTCGCCAATTGCGTTGTGGAGCGACTGTTGTTTGCGGAAGAAAGCGGGATCATCGCTGCGGTTGCTCCATCGAACTGGACTCTTCATAGAGCAAACATCGCACTCGCCAATAAAGCACAGGATTTGCTAATTAAGGATAATGTTAGAACGTTTGGGGCACTTTGGAAATCGCTCGTTGAGCTTCAAGATAGCAGTGGAAGGTGGGCAGAAATACCCGATTGCTTGTTCAAAAACATAGTCTTACTCGGCGATCCCAGTCTCCGCTATCCTCTTGGAATCGAACCCTGTGGCAATTGGACGCTTGACGCATCGCCAGTAATCATTGACAGCACACTTCATATTCCTTCTCATTGCACATTGACAATTGAGGCGGGAGTCGAGGTGTTGTTTGACAATGATGCCAGATTGGTTGTTGACGACAGTGCGAAACTCGTCGTAAATGGAACTTCAGCTAATCCGGTTATTTTTAAGGCAAAAGACGCCGGTGAGAAGTGGATTGATATTTTTGTTGACGGCGGCGCTTTGGACATGGATCACGCCAAAATCTACAACGCAAAGAGTTCATGCGTTTACACCGATGATCCGTGGGAACAAGGCAATTCAACTCCAGTTTTGATTCAAAACACCTTTATGCACGGTGGCGGGTTGAGCTCTGGTGCGCCGGCACTCAAACTATGGGGCAGTCCAAGCTATACTCAGAAAGTGACATCATGTGTGGTTGATAGCGTGCCATCTGGTGTTGGCTTGTACTTGTATAACTGCTACGTTGACTTTGACCTCGACACGATCCGAAACTGCAGCTATATCAATTCCTACATTAAAACTGTGTCAGGAAGTTTCCGGAACTGTGTCTTTAAGGACCGCGTGTCCAACTACGGAGTCCTATTTCAGTCTGCAACTTGCAATCCTAACATTACGTGCTCCGAGTTCACAAATCTCGCAGCTAAAACGGGTTCGTTTAAGACCACCATTTACTCTTCCTCTGGTTGCTCGCCTACGTTTGCAGGTACAACGGTTGAAACAGGCAGAAGCAATGTCATAACAGATTCGTCAGCCTACCTCTTAACGGTGGAAGGAATCGGACAAAAACCAACACTCGTTAAGAATGATTGGATCCAAACGGCCGGATCTGGAAAGTTCATGGAATGGAAGTCATATACAGGGGCACCAGGCGCGTATGATGTCGACAATCAATATTGGAATTCGATTCCGAGTACAGCGAAGTTCACACCCTCGATAGCGGGCTATTGGGATTGGACTCCAACTTCTGGATCGGCCTACAACGTCTGTGGCGGTGATGGTGGAGGGTCTATTGTCGCACCAGGTGAAGATATTGCTGACCGTAAAGGATCGCTTGATGATCAGACGTGGGAAGAATTGCTTGCCGAAGCCATGGAGATGGAATCGAACGAGGAGTTCGAAAATGCAAGAGCAGCATTTGAGTCTCTTGCGCTATCAGCTGAATCAAATGATATCCGATGGCGTGCAATGCTTGGAGTCATCACCTCCGATGTGAAATGCAACTCATCTTCGAATTCGATTATTTCAGTACTCGACAGCGTGCAAGCTTTGGACGGTGGGGAGTACCAAGCGAACGTAAATCATGATAGATTGCTTTACAGCTACAACTTGAAGAGAGGTGAGTACTCGGAAGCACTAGATGTTTGCAACGATCTACTTTCGAGCAATCTTGAGTTCACAGATTCAATCAATGTTGCGCTTGACTTGCTTGGAATTCAAATGGCTGCGGAGTTAGTCGCAGACGATGGACGTCTTGACGGCACGATTCGAAGTGAGGTGCCTGCTTCATTGCGTATTACAACGATGGAAGAAGGTCTTGATAAGGAACAACGCCTTATCCAGTTACTTGGTGGTAACTCGCTTGATGAAACAAGTATACCGGTCCCAACTGCTTTTGCACTGTACCAAAACTACCCGAATCCGTTCAATCCGAGTACGGACATCAGGTTCGATTTACCTGAAGCGATCCGCGTCGAACTGAAGATTTTTAACATCCTTGGACAAGAAGTTGTTACCTTGGTTGATGACGTTCGAGCAGCTGGTGCATATAGAGTTCTATGGGACGGCAAGAACGCTGCCGGACTTAACGTGGCGTCCGGTGTCTATGTCTACCAGATCAAGACGCCAAACTTCCAAAATGCCAAAAAGATGGTGCTGATTAAGTAACGACTTTGATAGACCGATAAGCAAGGCCCCGGTGGAATCTGGGGCCTTTGTCTTCTTGTAACTACATGATTATCATATGCCTTAGAAGATGACCAGCTTCATGTTGCTATTTCACATCGTAAAGCACATATTTAGTATGAAAGTCACTCAACCGATATGAAGTTGAGGCAGAATTCAGTTGCGCTTTGGAAACAAAGTATTTCTGACCAATTCAATCGGATTTCCTGCAATCCATTGATTGCCTTGAATCTGTCCACGCTTGCCTGCGAAACTCCATTCTCACTTACAACCTTCATCCTAACACTGGTCTAACCATAAACCCCTTGACAAAGTTAAATCGAAATCCTTTCTTGTTTTCGGGTCTAGGGACACGGGCGGAGAAACTAACCTTGGAGACCATCATGTCAACGCGAATTCTATCTGTATTCAATCTTTTGAAGCGGGTGGGGTTCGCGGTTTTGTTGTTGATTGCTTCTTTTTCTGCATATACACAGCCGCAGGCCCCGATTGAGTGGGGTGGTACAGAGCTATTGCAAACATGCCCATTAAACTATGCAAGGACATACATGGGATATAGCGGGGATTCTCTTGCCGTATTCGGAGCATATGACGACGGAGCCGGACATATTTATCCGTCGGCAAGCATCAGTATCGATGATGGTCAATCATGGAGCCCATGGCACAACTTTGTTTACCCTCCGCCCACAACGAATGATGACTTCGCGTGGGCTGCTTTTACATCAACGGCGATTACGGTGTGTACGCAAGCACAATACGATCAATACGGCTATTATCGAACACTTGACCAGGGTGTGACGTGGCAAAATCCTACTTCGACAAGAAACAGGTTGTTTCAATTGGATCGTCGCGGCGACACTTTGGTTAGTAGAGAGGACCACTTGGGCGTGTCTTGGACGCCTGACAACGGGAGCTCGTTCTCACCCGTTTGGAGCATTGACCTCGGCAACTGGAATACAGGATTTAGAGACCTGTCGATGAGCGCGACACATCTTCATGCCATTATCGTCGACATTGATTCTATGGGGTTGGAGTCCGGGTTGTACTATACGCGGAGCCCCCAGCTTCATGGTCCCTTCGAGCCGCTTCGAAGACTCAATCCTGATCTATTTTTCGCGCAGGATTCGGAGATTGAATTCGATGACGAGGGAACGGGTGTTATCCTGTCAAGCGTGATCTTTGGGCCGCCGGGATTCGCACCGGCGTCTTTGGCCATGAATACTTCACGCGACGAAGGCGAGACGTGGTCGGCATTTGATACAGTACGCATGGAACGTACCGTTGGTTGGAGTATGTTAGAGATTGAGCACGAACGATCTAAGTGGATTGCAATTTGGGGTGATGGGACAATCGAAGATGGATTCAGCTATGGTGGGTGGTGGTATCGGTTTAGTGCGAATAGATGTCGAAGTTGGTATCCCATTCATCAAATCTGGGGGGATGATCCTCCGTCGGACGGACTGGGGGGTGTGGAACTTCGTGGTAACCGAGTTCGAGTATACTCTGAGCATGATTGGTACAACGGCGTGCCAGGTCCATATTACGTTCGTTGGGAAGGCCTGATTCAAGAAGACAGTTTGCCGCCAACTATACTCGACGCCTCACAGCTGCCTCTATCGGTTCCGTCAGATACAACACTAACGTTGGAAATTGAAGCCACGGACAATGATTCGCTTTGGCTGACTCAAGTGGTTGCTTTGAGAACTGGATCAACCGACACACTTTTCTTGCCGCTTGAGCATACCAGTGATAATGTCTATCAAGCGACATGGGTAGTTACTGACACCGCATTGTGGAACTACTACTACCACGTGGAGGACATGTGGGAAAATGTCTCCTTTACACCGTCAAATGGTCCAACGCAGCCGTGGACTATTCAGGTGGGACCTGATCTTGACGCGACGGAACAACCTGCTGTTCCGGATGTATTGCATCTAAGCGTATTCCCGAATCCCGTCAATGGAATCCTAAGCATAAGAGGTACGCGCATCAATCCTTCTATGCTGCAATCACTTACTGTCTTTGATATCTTGGGAAGAAAGGTTGCCCACTTGCAAATTCCCGCCGGAACCGGGTCAGAGTTCCATGTTTCATGGAACTTGATAAGCGACAATGGTCGCCCGATCCCGACGGGTACCTACATTATTAGCTATTCCGCAGCAACTCATATTACGCGATCCAAAGTGACCGTGGTCCGTTAATTACAAAAGGGAGCCTATCATGAATGTACTAAGAATCTTAAATCGCAATTTTGGAATTATCGCATTTCTATTCACAGTTGTTATGGCGAACGCTTATGATGTGCTCGGACCATACAACAATTCGAACACGATGATTGAGTACACCACATTTAGAACTGGGCCGGGACAGCCGGATCACACGTATCTGTACGCCCTAAATTCCTTCGACAAATTTAGAGAGCTGGCGGGAAGCACCTATTGTGTCTTCCTCCGAAATCAGATAGATACGCATAGTGATATCTGGAATCCTCTTCGTTTTCATACATCGGGAGGCAACCCGGTCTTCGACGTTGAAAATTTCTATCCCACACTTCTTGGGCGAAATCTGACTTCATGGGAACTTAACGACTGGGCACTCTCTGCAACTGCAAGACGGGCAATGTATGTAAGAAACTGCAGCCGCAATTCAGGAATAGGTGGAATACACTGGTTTAACGCTTGGGACGCAAGCGGTAGTGGAGCCACTTGGTATTCGCGCTTAGTTGTAAGCCGAACAAATTCCGCGATTCAGTGGCTTGCGTCAGACAACACAGTCCATGAAACGGCAGGAAAATTCTCCAAAACTCTCGATGGCTGGAATAATGGGAGTACCCTATTAGGTACAGGTCTTCCAGGACTCCTTGAGCGAGAGTATTGCGTGTACTCGCTGGGAATTGACGATAGCGGTCTTCCAGGAGGTGTACTGCGAGCAGTGTGTACTATTACACACCAAGCATTGCCTATAGATGGGTTGGAGGATCCACATCTTGTCATAACTGAATGCTTGGGTGAGGGAATCTATGTCTCTGATGACGCCGGCGAAACATGGGAACCAGAGACCCCTTCAAATTGGCCGGAAAATGCATTCAATGTCCATGTTGCCATGGTTCCTTCCGTTGCAGGTCAACCAAATGGCGACTATATGGTCTATGTTCTCGGAACTGAAATTGATGGAGCGGGTGATCCCCATGTCTTTTGCAAGTGGACGGAATGGAACTCGGGTGGAACCTTCGATACTTGGGAATCTTCATCTGTTGAGGGCATAAACGAGGGAACTGCTGAACAACCAACTTATCCATATGACTTGGTTGTGGAATGGGATCCGGTGGCAGAAGCTTATATGCTCTTGGCCGCAACGTCAGAAAAAGTCTATTATGCTCTGCACGACGGAGTAAGCGGTGACGTTGGTTGGGAGGAGAGAATGGGCAGTGGCAACAGCGCCATTCGCACATTGAACTTCCGTAAGATTGCCGTTGATTCCACTGCGCGTTCCACTAACTTCGCGGTCGCCGGCGAAAGCTGTACATACTATACAGCAGATGCGGGAGAAACCTGGGCACCGATCCACAATTCAGGACGATATGCTACGACTGTACAAGGCGGTGTTCAGCAAAAATTGGGATCAGAGAACTTGTTTGCCCTTTACACTCGACAGCCATATGGACAAAACGACGAGTTTGCACCGGTTAATGTCCAGATCGCTCCTTATCAAGATGGAAGTTCTGTCGGCAGGTTTGAAAAGACAATTCAAGTTGCTTCGACATGGAACAACCTGCGCAACAATGTCATATTGCATCAAAGCTCGGGTGGTGGAATTCTCTTTGTTGCTAATCCCGACCCATTGCTAACTGATAATGGCATTAATAGCTCAGGCATTGTCCGACATAGTGAAGACGAAGGTGAGACTTGGACACCGGCGACATGGTCGAACATGGTGCTTTCCTCGGATGAGGGATCGGCACCGATACCATTTGAGTTAACTTCAGATCCGGTCAATCCTGATTTCGTCTTCATTACGTTTCAGAATGCAGATGTGCCGGGCGTTCCACCTTTCGCGAGATCTACGGATGGTGGAGAGACTTGGAGTGTACCTGGAGGGCTTCCACCTGCGTGGCTAAATGGAGAACCAAAGCACCTTGCAGTCGGGAACAACAATAGTACTGCGCAAATAGTATATCTCTATACTTCCGACAATCTCTATCGCAGCATAGATGGAGGGAACAACTGGGCTCAACTGACAATTCCGGTTGCGGCCCAAGACGCAGTAGATATTGCTGTTATGTAAGGGACTCCAGACCGTGTTACCATATGCAGCAGCACCCGGTTGATCAGATCAGGTGATGCCGGAGTCACTTGGCATGTTTCAAGCGCATTGCTGGCGGGGTATGAGTACAAGGCCATTCAAGCTGAGTTGCAAAATGTAGATGCCATCTGGGCAATTCTGTCCAACGGTGAAACTTGGCGTTTGGATCTACGAAGTGACAGATATGTCAATCAAGGGATAATCGTGGGTAGCTGGGTAGACGCCAACATCCAAGGAATGAAACTCTTTACAGAGTTCTCGATTGCGCAAGTAAATGGCCCGTCGCTAAGTAGAGTATTCTGGTCCATTTCATCTTACAACGGTCAACCTTTCCTGGCCGAAGATCCAACGCAGGTTCGCTTTTACGAACGTTGGGTGTGGGGTACACCTTATCCACCGGACGACGTTGTATATGTTGTAGAGCCTGTTACAATACCAATAGGTGAGACCTTAACAATTCCGGCTGGTTCTGAGCTTGTGTTTCTTAACGAAGGCAAGATCACTGTTGACGGCACCATGGTGATTGGATCAAATCAGGGTCCGGTTACAGTACTTCGCTCCAATGACGATTCTGATCCATCGGCTCGCTGGCAAGGCCTGGTTGTGAATGGTTCCATCACAATGGAAAACTGTGAACTTAAAGGAGCTGAAACCGGCATTGAAACAAGCAAGGCAAACAGCCTCATTCTGTCCGGAAGCACGATCTCTAAATGCGGAACCGGGCTACTCGCCTATCAACCTTCAGGCACAGCGTTTCCGCAGATCACGGGCTGCACGTTTTCGAACAACGACAACTATGGAGCCTCACTGTTAAGCACAGTCAGCACCACATTCGACGAGTGCATCTTCACGGGAAATGGAGCGGACGGCATGTTGCTTACGAATTCTTACGCCAAGATCATCAGCTGCGATTTCACGGACAACGGTGAAGCGCAAGGCGGGTATGGTCTAAACTGCTTCGGAAGTTCGCCGATGCTGTCTTGCAATAACTTTGATGAGAACAAAAAGGGCGAGATAGTTCTTTACAACCAGAGTTATCCAGCCATGGAGCCAAGTGGTGGCGGCGGCAAGAACACGCTGTTCAACAGCGCACGAAACCTAATCGAAATGTGGAGTTCATACCCATTGACAAAGAACGGACATAACAACTTCAAGGTCGGCGGCACAGGTTATTTTATGGCGGACATGTCCGCCGCACCAAAGAAACGGGATATTAGCGGCAACTACTGGAATCCGAGTTTAGGGCTATCGAAGCTCTACCCAAGCAGTTCATCAGTTTACACATGGAATTCGATAGATGGAACGGTGAACTCTTGTGGGGGAACAGGAAGCGGATCGGGTGCCGGCGCAGCGCAACAGATGTTTGCCGATGGAATAGCAGAACAATCAAGCGGAAATTACAGCGCTGCCAATACGTTGTTGGCTGATGTTGTAACTCAGTATCCTGACAGCGAATGGGCAAACGCGGCTCTTGCGCAGATGTTTGTTACGCAATGTATGGTTGGGGATGGCTACCCAACGCTACAGACTTATATGAATGACATCCCAGATGATAGCACCTTAGCTGAGCCAGCGGAGGTCTTTGCAACCCGTCTGTGGGTAGAAGATGAACAGTATGCACCCGCGCTTGAAACATACGAAGCGACAATGACAAATCCGCCTTCTGAAGTTGACTCTATTTTCGCAGCTGTTGATTTTGCCGTTGCGACGTACCGCGCGCAAGCTGAAGGCGGGAGTTTGGACGAGGTGAATAGTGCGGATGTGAAGGATATCTTCCGGCAGTTGGATATGGTTTCGACAACTATTCCACCCTCGCCTGAAGCGTCACACGAAGGGTTTGCAGTCATTCCAACCGAAGTTGCACTTGAGGCTAACTTCCCTAATCCGTTCAATGCGGAGACGACGATTCGGTATTACTTGCCCGAAGCACAGTTCGCGGAAGTTTCGATCTTCAATATTGTTGGTCAGAAGGTCGCTACACTTGTCAGTGGACAAATGAGTGCGGGGTTCCATGATGTTCATTGGTCGGGATCTGATTTGGCGTCAGGTGTTTATCTTTACCAATTGAAGACTGGCGGAGCGGTTGAAACCAGGAAGATGGTTCTGCTCAAGTAGCTTTTCTTTACCAAGTTACGTCAAGAGCCTCACAATCGTGGGGCTCTTTTTCTGGCATAAGAACTTGTCCAAGGACAATTTTCACCAGAAAGGAATTGTATGACAAATATACTATGTGAGTTGATTCGAAGCATCAGTACAGCAGCCAAGGCTGCTTGTAAAGTGATTCGACGCTAACCGAGAGGAAAGAGCCCACAGAAAATCCGTGGGCTCTTTTTTTTGCCATACCTTGAGCAGAATAAAATAGAATAAATAATAGCTGACTTAGCAGCTGACCTGGTTCTATGAGTCATATAATATGTTCTATCAGGCTGCTTGACCGATCCGTCAAAGCATGCTTTTTGACTAACAATGCCCATACTTCGAGAAGTATTGGCGCAGCACCAGTCTATGAACCTGATTCCAGCGGTGTTGCGATCGGATTTTTGGTGTTTCCCCAGTTGTCCCAGTGATTCAACCACATTTCGGTAAACTTGGGGCTTGTGGTTCACGTTCTGCTTCGGGGTGATAATCAACGTCAGGCTTGACCGGTAAGCGGTCTCGGCGTGATTCGAAGAATCGCTGCACTGGTGTTTTTTTGCGCGGGTGGAAACCGAGTTTTTGTAATGTCTGCATATGATTACTTTCTTGGTTTGTTTGGCTTGACGGCGCCAATCGAAAATGTAACCTTGATTTTGAATTTGTAACCAGTATGTAACCAACGTAAGTCGAGTATTTCCCGGCGTGTAACCATGTAACCAAAAATTTCGATACACACCCTTCTATAGAACAATATTGTGATTCGTTTTACAGCATCAAGTCAAGTGATGTTGATTTCGTATAATGAGAGTATCGTTCTAAAAAGGTTACAAGGTTACATTACTATATTTCCTCAACTTACATGGTTACAATCAGGTTACATGAAGGTTACATTTTAGGAAAACAGGTTACATTTCGTTTTCAGTAAAATCTAGCGGGTGTTTCTTGGTTTTTTTCTTGGATTCCGGCTTTCTTCATCGCCAGAACATTGCTGATCAATCGTGTCGAACCTGACAAGTTCAAGGCCCAGTTTTGTGGCTTCTTCCAAGTCAATAATAACACATTTCTTGATCGTCGCATCCTGACCATAGGCATAGCTTTTGAATCTTGTCGGGTGGTTAATCATTTTCTGATAATCACGGGTCTTTAATTGCTTCAGATAAGCAGCATCGTCAAGCAATTCCCCGTCGTAACCAATGCGGTAGGCGTTAGCTTTGAAGGTCTGAACTGCCGTTTTTAAGTGGATTGCCAGATAAGTCTTCGCCGAATCAAGATCGCGCACTTTGGCAAACGCAAAATCAACATTCTTCTTGGCCAGATCACGTTCGGCCATAATGGCCAGCTGTTCCAGCATCATATCTACGGCAAGTTTTACTTGACCATTTCCGGCACCAGTGATTTCTTCAATCTGGGCGTCAATAGCTTTCTGAAGATCCACCTGGTTGCTAAGGTCTATTCCATGCAAAACCGCAAAGTCCTGCATCAACGTCAGACCTAAAACCATCGCAGTAATATTGTTTTGAATGCGGGGTGCGACTGACTTGCCCGCCAAAGCAAGTTTCGCTGTCGCTTCTGCATCTTGCAAACGCACATTCACATCTTCACCCAGGCAAAATGGTATGTATCGCGTCATGAAAGCTTGCAGGTCAAGACCCTTAAGTATCTTGAATGCCGACTGACACGCGGCGTTCTTCTTGATTTCATCTGTGAAGCCTGCAATCAACACACGTTCTAAAACGGCTGATTCTTTAACCTTGGATTCACCACACAGAACCACTGGCGCGGTTAAGTGATAGTGTGTAACGGTCTGATCTGCGTTCCCTTTGTCTTCAATTTCCCCGCGATACACCTTACGCAGCATTCTGGACAAGTCCATAACCTGGCCATCCCGCATGTCGTAAGGTTTGTATTCATCTAGCACAACGGGTACCGCATTCGTGCTGCTAGGCAACTTCAGCATCGGGAACGGTTTCATTGTGCATGATGATACTGTCGGGTCATCGTACCCATGCAACGACATCATCAATTCCAATAACGACGTTTTTCCACCACCCTGTGTGCCATAGCAGAATAATGCTGGGAAGCTACCGACTAAGTCCATGATGCGTGGCTTCAATGGAACTGCGAAGAACCACCCAAGGATGGGCAACATCACTTCAGGTTGATTAACGGCCAAAATGTTGTTGAAGAAGCCACTAACCATCGTGGAATATTCGGCAGAATTTAGTGCCGAATACTTAACCCGAGCATGAAGTGAATCTGAACTTCTATCGTACGGCGTGATTTGCATGGGGTCGACCTGACCGGCAGCGTTCAAATTGGAACCACGAACAACCCAAATGTCATTGTGCAATCCAATACTGCGGGTGCCTTGCTTACGAACACTGACTTTAGATATTACATGCTGACAAACATCGATCACGTCCAGGTCGCTGCCATGGAATGTTCCTTCGCTGTGCTTGGTAGCTTTCATCAGCTTGCCACGTGTGTGCCAGTCGGTGTTTTCGATTGTAATCCCTGTCCATTCCTGACCGGAGATGTGTTTTATTGTGCAGTTCAAAACATCGCCGTCCGGTAGCATTAACAGTTCACCGGCATCAATGGTAAACGGCGTCAACATACAAAACACACCCTCCTTTCCCAGCTTGCCGTAGCATCCGCCGCGTTCCACAATTGGGCTGTCGATTGGGTCAAATTTGGAACCCCAACCCGCTGGAGCTTTTGGTGCACCAGAAGGCAGGTTGAATTCTAATCCTTGTTCACGGAACTTGTCATACGTCTGTGGTCCGTGAAAGTTCAGAACTTCTTCATGAATGCGGTCGATTTCGCGCTGGTTAAAGTTCGTAGCATCCTGTTTACTTAGTTCAATGAACCGCTCCCAGCCACCCTCAAACACGATGTAGTTGGATCCTAACCCTAACCAATGTTCGTATCGCCATCCAACTGGGTTTTCAACCCAGCATTTTACAATCGGGCAATTGGTTTCCATCCTGTCCAGACCGGGCTGATTCGATTCAATGCCAGTACCGTTCAATGATGTTTTTGGCGTAACCAATACTTGAGGCACTTTAGCGAGCATTGTTGCCGCAAAATGCTTAGCATCGGCTGCCTGCCAAGAATCTAAGACTTCTACCTGGTCTGAATGGACAACTCCCAATTTGTCGATGAAAGCAGTTCGTTCTGGGTAACCACCCCACGTCTGGCTTCCCAGACTTAGTATACATCACATCTTCAACACCACCGAACAGTGGCAGCCAAACAAAGTTGCCTACACCACTGTCCCCTTTCGGGAAGACTTCGTTCGGAAAGTCCCGAACACTTCCCTGCCAACGGCTCGAAGGCCTTCTAAGACAAGCTTCGCAGGTATGGGTTCATCAAATCGTATGTGCAAGTGATAGCACCTGCCGTTCAGGTTCTTACTTCGTTCTATTATGCTGGGTATCGACAGTTCTTCGAGCTTATGTTGATACTTCAATGCGTCGGCGAAGCAGTGGTCGTTTCCGACCGCTGCATCACCGTGTTCTTCAAATTCTACAACGGCCCATTTTGCGGTGCCATCGGGTAATAGATTATATAATCCAAGTCTAAGTTCACCAGATAAGTGTTTTTGTAATCTCTTTAATATTTCGTCGCTGCCGGTTACACGAACCGATATGGGTTCAATAGCTTGACCGACACGGTCGTCACGACCAATATATCGTTGCAGCATCAATGCTGCCAGTTCTTCTTTACCGAATTGTGTTGTAGTTGAGTTTTCCAAGTTTATGTTCATAAATATTCTTCCGATTCTGATAGATCAGCGCCTTAAGCATCTTGGACGCCGCTGTAAACTTCTGGACATTGACCATCGCGGTCGCCAGATTAAAGCTGTGTTCCAGTTCACGCGTCGTCGCGTCGTCGAGGAACTCGAACCACATTTGACCGAGTTCGTCGGTCGTGTAGTTCGTCAGCTTGATATTATTAGCGACAAGAAGTGCCGCTAAACCGAAGTCTTTGGTCTTAAACATTTTCATCGTCCTTTAGTATGTAGAGGTTTCGGGTCAGAACTCTAAGCACCCAGTCGAATGCTTTCTTGGTTCGGCGACTGCCATTGGTAGGGTTAAATTGACGTACTGCCAATCCGTCAATCCGACAGTCAGTCGTTTTGAACCGACGTGCGTAATACGCGATCCAGAAATTTAGGCGTTCAATAATCCGGAACTTGTGCTTCATTTCGGGCTTCAGGTAACCCATGCTGACCAGAAATCGCTTGAATGGCGCACGGTCAGAGATATCGTACAGAGAGTTATTTTTGTACCACACGAAGTTAAAACCCGGATCTACGTGTATATATTCGCTTCCATCGGCCTTGAGACTTTCAAATATCTGTAAGGCAGCAGCTTCAACAGCTTTTTGATCTGCGACTGCCAAGTTATCAATTGTTTTCATTGTCATGTACTTTCATATTTATTCGCAGCGCTTAATTGATTCAAAGATGATCCACGCTGCAATTATCATCTTATTTTCGGTACGCGGCTTCAGATAGCCGTGCTTCGCTAGAAACTGAATAAGTTCCCGGTGCTGATAAATGTTCACGAGCTGTTCACGGTGCCAGATGTAGGCGTGGTTATTATCCACGCCTACAAAGTCTGCACCTTTATCTTCCATGCTTGCCAGAATTGCTTCAGCACGTTGAATCGCAACCTGGGTTGGTAGCCGCCTGCCCATTAGATGAGTCCAGTCGCTGTCATGTGTTGTTTCATTCGTATCGCGTGTACACTGGAATCGGGCGGTTGTGAGGCAAGCGCTTTTTGGAGTTCGACAACGTGCTTCTTAGCAAGCTTTAGTATCAGCATTCGTAGGCGTGTATCATTTTCAGACAAGTCACGGTACTTTTCATAATCCGCCAGTAAGTCGTTTAGTTCATCAAGGTCACTTTGATACTTGCGATCAGATAGCCATTGGTCCAAATGAATACCCACAAAGGTAAGCAAACCGCGCAGACTTACGGCCTGTTGTTTTGTCAGGTGTTCGCCAGGGCCGAATACGCCCAGGCGAAATAGTATAGCTTCAAGTTCACGTCGGCTGGTCGTGTCAGCAATTTCATCGTTGCACGTCAGATAATTTTCACGAACTATTAGAACGGACACGGCACCTGCTTTAAGTAGTTCTTCACTTAGTTGCATTGCCAAAGCGTCATTGTCTATATTCTTCATTTCAATTCCTATTTATTTAAGCCAGCGAAAGCCGCTGGAAATCTGTGCGACATTAAAGTCAGGGTTCACAGAAAGGCAAACGACCACAAAGGACTGGAATCAGTCCCCTAATGGTCGTTCGTAGTTAATATATCGTCGTTATCCGGCAATAAAAAAGCCGGCGTTAACCGGCGCAGAAAACATTAGGCATTCGCCTACAGGGGGATCTATCCGCGCCGATCAAATTTTCATGGGGTTATTTCGTATTTAGTTTTGCTGGTTAGCTGCGCAATCATGCGCGGCCTCCGTTACCTATAATATAATAATCGGCTGAATTTGGTCATTTCGTCGAAACATAAGTACCAATTCGCCCCGATTTATCGGTCGTCGCAGCGAACGCTTCAATCGAATTCCGGCACGCGGGGTCGCCGCCAAATTTTCGTGGCGAAAAACACGCGAATCAGTTTCTCGGGCCAAAGGTCGTCAACACGATTCACAGATGATGTTGTCTCGTGGTGTGATTTGCGGGTGGCGACCAGATGCAGTCGCAACGTGTTCGTGTTGTCGAAGCGGTAGCTTTCCCCGCATGTCCTCTCCTGATTGTCTCCCCATTTGGAGAGTCGAATCTCCAAAAGATGTTCGATTTCGGGCGATCGTCTGGCGACGTGTCCCAGGGTGGCTGGCGGGAGGATTTCGACCCACAGACCGATTTTTGGGGACTGTTTTTTAAGGGGTTACGATAGATTACGGTCGACAGCTGAATTGAAGGCCCGTAAGTCAAGATTAAACAGACTGATCCAAATCAGCAATCGGCCGGGAGGTCAGCTGAAGCCCGCCGAACTGCGCTGCGGCTACCAGTGAAAAATACGACCAAGTGACATCAACCGCGACCGATTTTGACGCTCTGGCGGACTACCTTTCTAACATCCCACCACAGACTTCACCAACATGCAAATATCTGTTGAATTAGCTTGAATGTATTTGTAGATTATTAGCACTCGTGAAGATTTTGCAGTATCAAAGAATAAGTGAATGAGCAACCCATTCCCAAGCCAGTGGCGCATCGTCGAGATGTCAATGTTCGGCATTGAGATGTTTGAGATACCGATGCTTTGGCTTCACGACGAACGGCATGGTTTCTTAAGATTCTGCGGAATGGAAGCAGGCGTTGACTATCAGCTTTCAGAACGGGATGCAAAGCCGTTTATCGAATTCACGTGGTGGGAGCCGCATCGTCTTCCGCATTGCGGTCGGGGTTGGGCGAGTATTGATGGTCACACCCTGCAAGGAAAGATCTATATGCATGCGGGAGATCATTCCGACTTCAAAGCCGTGCAAGTGTATGGTGACCCGGATGAAGATTCGGTAGAAGCAATCTACACCAATGCTAAGGCTCAATCCCGACGCAAGCCAGTGATTCAACAGTCGAGGAAATCAACCGCTGTGCCGCGTTCGCGCAAAGTACAAAGCCCCATACCAGACAAAGTGCGCACGGCACTGAAGGAACGACTGGAACGGCATATTGAGGCAAATTGGGACCATACGCTCGTCAGATTGATCCTACGCTTTCGTGCTGCCTACGCTTACGTTGATGTTCAAGATCCGAC
>JADKHW010000007.1 GCA_016721565.1 bacterium
TGCTGCAATCGGAATCGAATGTAGCCGCTTCTCACGCATTGCTCTTAGTGCTGGTAGAACCCGAGACGAACGATTCGTTGATCTCTTAATTTTGAAACTTGAGAAAAAAATACCGAAGAAAGAGCACTTCGTGAGGCGCTTTCTTCGAATATGGCGAGCCGATTACTGATTGGTTATCAGCAATCCTGCAGTAATAATGAGGAAATTACAGAATTCGGTTTGAAAATTTGCAGAGTTTACGTCCATGATTGGGACGAAGAAGTGTTTTTTGCTTCGTCCGACAGCTTTAGGTTTGAAGAACGTAAAACTGCGTTACGAAGTAATCCGCGCCCTCAACAGAATGCGGACCTCGTGATGATAGCTCTTAAAGTTAAGTCAAAAACTCCACCGGTGATTTTGGGGTGATTCAAAGTTACTATGACCTAGTCTCTGTTCTGAACTGCGTCGAGGGCAATGCACAGTTCGAGCAGACACCAATTAAGGTGGCTAAGAGTTTGTCGCGCAAGCAACCTATTCGTGCAATGATCGGAGATGTTGACGATAACCCTGGAGCGAATTTTCAGACCGCTTTGCCTAAACCTGCCCAAAAGACACGTATACGCGTATCTCAGCGTGACAAGTTGCGACGCATCCAGATCAGGAGGGCCAACGGGATTGAGCTGCTTGAGTTGGTGCTGCAGCCCGTTTAAGTGCACCTTCCTTCCTGATTGTATGAATGCGCGAGCCGCAAAGGAGTTTGTCGAGTTTGGCCTGTCGCCGGATGGTAAATCCGTGGTCTGAGACCGGTGTGGGATTGAATGCCTGTCCGGAGGAGACGATGACTGTGCCGCGATGAGGGAAGCACTATATTTGCGCTGGTTCGAGTGAGATCCTGAGAGCCTGCGATTATACGAGCATTCGAACTCCTAAGTGCGAATTTGATTGTTTTCGTGAGACGCATGCCGTGCGCGCGGCAACGCAAGTATTCCAACAACATAGCCGAAGACGCTGAGTCTTGCGTGATAACAGTCGAAAAGGTAATTTTCTTGCAGGACGTTGACGTTTCTTTTGAAAGATACCGCTTGAAGATTCCGCTTGCATCTACGATCGCGGATGAAGTGTCCGCCGAAGCTGGGCGAGGTCATCCACTCAGAGGGCGACGTCTCCCGACCTCAATGTATCTTGTTCTCGACGGTAGCATACGATTGCATCGTGGTGGTGCCGAAGTCATGGTAGCCAAACCGGAGAGACGTATTTGGAACGTGGGCGCTCTTTGACAAATGAGACCAGAATCGTAACGGCTTACTTCTGTTGAAGAGAGTAGTTTGCTGAGAGTAAGAGAAGATTTCTTAGACCTGCTATCAGATCACTCTAAGATTACCGAAGGTGTTCTGAAAATACTTGCCGCAAAACTTCGCAATTTGGTTGGGTGAGCGAAATGCATATCTATATAGAACAAGTTGAATAACGGAGAAGGTATGTCGAAAAGGTTAGTCCGCAAATAATTGTGCTCGTTGACGACGAGGAAATGGTTCTCATCAGTATTCGCTCGCTAATTGAGCTTGAGACTGATTATGCTTGCGTTCCGTTCAAATCAGCAAATGAGGCACTCGATTTTGTCGCGTCTTCAAACGATATTAGCTTGGTGGTCCAGACTACCTTATGCCGGAGATGGATGGTATTACATTTTCGCGAAAGTGCGGCAGATGCGACCAGACATTCTCGCATTCTGTTGACCGGCTATGCTGATAAAGAAAATGCGATAAAGGCTATAAACGAGGTGGGCCTGTTTCAGTACATTGAGAAACCTTGGGACAACAGCGACTTGTTGATGATCTTTAGAAATGGACTTGAGAAACAACAGCTAATGCGAAAGCTTCAAGAGAAGATTGACGAAATTAACAAAGCGTACGGCGATCTAGACTCTCTTCATCAGTGAAATCGTGAAGGCATTTGTTTAGCTTAATCAGATTAATATCCTAGCAACTTTTCGCCATATGCCACATGCTAGTTGCGACTCGGGGAGCCCAGACGAAAGTTCGATTCACTGCGCACGAGTGAGATTGCAAATTTCATTCGCTTGCTGTTCGCACGCCAGGCGAGTTTGCGCAATGAGCTCAATAAATCATGCGGTCTAGCTCCTAGCATTCACTTGGAAAAGGTTAGTGTCGCATGTAGAGATGGAACGGTATTAACTTGGCTAATTTTAATTCAAAAATTGTCCAAATCAAATATTTACAAAGATGTAAACATAAGCCTGTCACGCCAGAGATCGAGGACTCGAGTCCAATCGGCCCCGTTAAAAACAAGGGTTTACCAGAAATGGTAAACCCTTGTGATTTTTACTGGTCTTAATCGTGCCTCGTTCTAGACCGAGGTTTCGTAGTTGGGAACATACTCATACTTGTACCATGGTGATTCCTTTGATTTTCCGGCTCGAAATTCAGATAGTCAAAAACTCCTCACTATCACGGATAGGCATGCGCCAACTAACGCTACCTTTCTAAGGGGATAGTGTAATGGTAACCGAGCGCTTTATACAAAACAGGGGTCGACTCTGATTGATGAGTCGACCCCTGGCGCTGTTTCCTGCCATTTGAAGTTAGCGAATCAGGACGATTCGCTTCACTTCGTTCATTTTTCCAACCACGTTTGCTTCAATGAAGTACATACCACTTGACAGCAAGCTGGCATCAAACTTCACATCGTGATATCCCGCCTCAACTCCTGCCGTCAATGAGTGTCACTTGCTCACCCAGGGTATTGTAAACGAGCATCTTCATGTCAGCGGCTTCGGGAATACCAAAACGGATTGTCGTTGTGGGGTTAAACGGGTTCGGATATGAACTAACTATCGAGTACTCAGTGGAAGCGCGGAATTATCGTCACCTGCTGAAGAGAGCTCAATGTTGCAACGAGATGTACGATCACTTGCGCTTCGGACGAATAGTTGAATGTGATCGTGTGGTCCTCGTTGATATCAAACGTTTGACCGTTCACGGTAGCCGTAAGGTGAAATCCTTCTGGCATGTCGTATTGCCCAAGGGCTTCAAGATCAAACGTCATAGACACTGTGCCGCTTTCAGAAGCGTTGATGATGAAGTCCCATGAGTCGGTAACCTGATCATCGGCAAACGGTGCACGGATATCCGTCACAAAGAACCGTCCGAATGGAGAATCCCACGAGTCGCCGTCCACCCTTGCGCGCACGAAATTGCCTGAGGGTGGTAGCGGCGGTTCGGTGACATCAAACTCCGTTATCCCAGCCTGCCGTCGCACCGTTTCGACATCCGAAACCCGAGAGGGAGTTATGCATCGTGCCGAGCGACATCGTGATTGGGACCATCCAATCACCGGTGAACTCGTCAAGATTGTTGTAAGGACGGTTGGGCGAGCCGGGCATCCCATCAACTGCACTCGAGTCGCGACGAGCACGCATCTTAAGTGTGCCAGTATATGTGCTGCCAGTAGCTAACAGGTAGCCCTTACCGGGAACCAAGTCCGCCGAACCTAAAACAGTCGTAGTGAAATCTCCCGCCGAGTTATCAAATGCCACGAATGAAGTCGGGTCTATCCAAATACTCGCATCGCCGCCTTTGTCTGCTGTCGTAGTTGCCTCAGTCCACGTATAGGCTGTTGTAAAATTGTCCACAGAAAACAGCCAGTCGTCGGCCTGCAGGTGATTGCCGCCAAGGTCTTGGTTTCGCACCGAAACGCCAACCAAGTTGGGGCCGCCGGGATCGAGAGCAAGATCAACGTTCGCTGTCTCAGAGGCGATCGTACCTTTCACTGTCCCCAGGCCGGCGTTTCCCGGCTGCGCGGTAGTATTGTCCTCATACAGCGACAAAGTAACCTTTACCGATCACCATTGACGACGGTTGAGTATAGCCTTCATCTAACGAATAGCTGAACACGTTGAAACCGCCCGCGATACCGCTATCGTTGCCCGTATGGGTGACAAAGACGTTGGACGGCAACGGGTCAACCGGTGTCAAGGGAAGTGACAGAAGGCACCAGCCCGCAAGGTAATCACCGGTGAAGTCAAATTCGTCAGGAACGAGTTTGAAGCAGACGAACGTCGTATCGATATTTCCAGACCAGTCTTCAGTAATGAACCGAAGCTGCGCCAAATTCAAAATCGCATTCGGACTTCCGGAGAAGAGGGCCCAATCGTCGGCGTAAGGTACCGAGTCGAATGTCAGGTTGGCATTCGAGATGCCGTTGGTCGGATCATCCGGCGTAGTTGGCACGACGGGCATATTGCTTAACGTCGTGAAATTCTGACGCGGGAGGTTTGGAGCAGGGCCTGTTGAATCCGGCATTGGAGAGAAAGCAATCGTCGTCTTGCGAACAGGGCACGAGTTGTCGACTGAAACCGAAAGAGTCACGTTGCCGTTACGAGAGATTTCTGAGGTGCTGTCTGCAACTGGGAATACAGGGGTTACGGCTGGAGCAGTGACGTCGCCCATCAATACAGCAAAGTCCTTGGTTTCCGGCGAACCAATTGATCCAGTCGCAAGATATTTGTACTCGTTGTCCGCATCGGTCGCACCGAGCAAGTTTTGATAGTCCGTTCCATTCCAGAATGCAACCGGCCAATCCAAGCTGTTGTTCGTCGTGACGTCAAATGTGCAGGTTACCGTGTCGCTCTGGTCTGTCTTCGCCTGAATTCTGAACACATAGGCGCTTGAATCGAGATTCTTGCCGGTATAGGAGCGAAAATCCGATGAAAGTTTACGGCGGAATCCGGAGAAACTGCTCTCGTAGAAATACGTCTGAATGTAGTTGTTTCCAAGTTGTGGAGGTTCTGGAACGTCGTAGGTATCAAACGTATCCGTAGCGCTCGCATCGAACCCAGCGGTATTTGTGTTGTCAACATATGGAGGCACCGATTCAACATCGCTGTCCAACGTGATGTAGAAAGGATCAAGCGGAGTAAAAAATCTCCAGCCGTTGGGGGATTGTGTACACGATCTCTCGTAGCCAGTGCCGTCCTGCGCTTTTACTTTCCAATAGTACGTCGTTTCGAGTTGCAGATCGGAAGCAATTGTGTACGTGTTCGTAGCAATATTGGAGACGACTGTCGGCGAAGTAAAATTCGAGTTTGTGGAATATGTCAGTTCATAGTGAACAGTGTATCCCAACAAGGTATCCTGTGATGCTTCCCATGTCAAAGTCGGGGTCGCGGTTGCCACTCGACTGCTGTCCGTAGGCGTTAACAAATTGAATGCGGTTGGATTTGCGTTCGATTGGAGTTGTGGTACGTTGAACAGCCAATAGACAGCGTCTATTGACGATGACGCATCGTTTCCAGCTCCGGCAACAAGGATCGTTGAGTCAGATTGAACTTTCACATAGTTTCCGATATCGCCTGTTCGACCTGAATCGTATGAATTCGACCAGTCAGTGACAAAGGCCGTCCCATTGTTCTGGATTTCGGTGAGAAAGAGATCGTTTCCTTTGCGGCCAGTCACAACGATGTTCCCGTTTGCCATTAAATCGGCATCATAGAACTCGACATCGGTGTCGGTAGTGGTGAAACCATAACCTGTCACCAATGTGCCAGTTGTCGCAGAGATTCTTCCAAGATAACCTCTACGTCCCGTTCCAGTCCCACTTGAACCCACCAGGATGAGATTTCCGCTTGCGTCCTTCAGGATGTCACGGATGACATCATCGTTACCGGTACCTGCGGCACCTGAGAGCGTAAAGCCCGCAACTGAAGATCCATCCGAGATTTTGATCAGCCTAACATAGAAATCGTTATTTGTGCCTGATTTCGTGCGTCCGCCAATCGCAATTGTTGAGTCGGTAACTTGACAGATTGCGTAGGCTTCATCTTCGTTGGCAGTACCGATCATGACTGTTTGGTCAGCAGTGATTGTGGCTCCGCTTACAGTTGCACGAACGTAGAACAAATCTCCGGCACCTGCGTTGCCAGCCTGAGTAGAGAATCCAACCATGGCCAACTTACCGTTATACAGCGAACCGGTAAGCTCAACGACGCTGTTGAACCTGGTTAACGTGCTGGCCGAGCCAATGCTTTGCAAATTTGCAACCGCAGTGCCAGTGGAAGACCGGACAAAAATCGAGCCGCGAGTTTCAGTTCCGCTGATTGTCTTCAATCCGACCAGCGCGTAATTTCCAGTACTGAGCAGGCGACCGCCATTAATGTCGAAGTTCAACAGAGTACCGTCGGAGAACGTCGTTGCCGTTGTTACGCCTGTGGAAGGAACAAGGCTGAAGAACGCTCCTGCTCTCTGAGTCAGAATCACACTTTGCCCAACGAAATTGTAGCTGTTAGAATTGACTTTGCTTCCAAACACAGCAGCCTGTTTGGTACCGGCGGCGCCGTGCAAGCGCGGCCAATTCGTTGCTACGGTTGGGGAAACGCGATTGTCAGCTCTCGCAGTTCCAGCAGCAAACAACAGAAAAGACATTAGCACGAAAGCAAACGATTTCAGCGATTCCCTATGCATTTTGACCTCTTTCAGTATTCGATTTGGGTGCCAATGGGTTAACAGTTCCCCATTTGGCAGTAGGTACGACGGGTGAATTGGATTTTAGTCATCCATACCTGCTCCTTCATTATCGGCAAATCTATTTGATTTCATTAGAATTGCTTTACTGACATAGAAATCAACGATTTGCTGGATTTACCCAAAGACAAATTTTACTGTAAGTAGAGCAAGGGTCGGGGTCATTAATGTTCTCCGATAGTACCATTGGAAAATCTTTTCATATGATTGCGCGGTAGTTCTTTGGCCAAGTCATCGGCGGGACAAATTCTAGTGAGAATTGCATCGTTGTCCGGTCCTTGGCATGCACTTGACCAAGCTTGGTGTCGTCTGCAGTTACCAAACAGCATAACTTACCTTCACTTGAATCCTCTTTTGAGTTAAATAAATGTTTTATAAATACATAACTATCGATCTGTCACGCAAGAGGTCGCGGGTTCGAGTCCTGTCGGCCCGATAAAATACAAGCCCTTAGGCGCAATCCTAAGGGCTTTTGATTTGCTGTGTTCTATATCGAATTCCGTCTTTACTTTTGCATATGTGGATCAAAGTCATTTCGGTGTAAGTTCGATCGGTCAGTTTAGGTCGATGTACTATCTTCGACAGTGCTTGGCACTAATGATCCGAGCACGGCAGCTTACATTGATTGCAAGGCAGCCATTGATTGGGCTGTGCCGTTCAGAACTGTTGGCAACCGATGTGACGGCCCTAAACTTTGTACCATATGTGCTCTGGAATTCACTGTACTGTTATGGATTTACAACTCAAATTAAATTATAGACTTAGCCGTTATCGCCAAGAACGCCCAAGATGGAGCTTTCCCAATGATTCTTAGTGGCTCGGTCGGCTCATCTGCCGGACGACGTCTCTTCTAATCCCAGTTGTCTCGACAATGAACACCCTTGTTAAGTATTGACTTAGCGAGGGCGTTTTGTTGCAACAGAGTGCAGATCCTGCGGGCAATTTCAGCACAACTTAGATACAAGTCGCTATTGTCTGCATTATAACATTGATTATAATATACATGGAAATTCGATAATGAAAGCCAGACCCGGGGTTTCTTGCTCAACTCAAGGTCTCAAATCCAACGGTCATGTAGTCGGCGCAGGGAGAACTATTTTACTTTTTGGTTGAGTTTCGTTGACTATGAGAGATAATCACGTTAATTTCTAACATTGCATAGTAGTTCGATGCAATGGGTAGTGACCCAGCATGACATCTCAATAGTTCCATGGTCAGGCGTGAGCGTTCACAGCAAGGCTCTAAATAATTCTCGAAACGAGGAACAGAGTGCGCAACTTCATCCTTGGACACATCTCCGCGATTATCCTAACTTGTTCGGCTTTTGCGCAAGCTCCAGACACTCTCTGGACGCGCACCTACGGTAATGAGCAGGCGAATAGTCTAAATCGGTTATGCCTGACCAACGACGGAGGAATCTGTGCGATTGGTTCTTCCTATTCTTTGGCCAACGGGAACTATGATTTCTATGCTGTTCGATTGGACGGCAACGGCGACAGCCTTTGGTCGCGTGAATATGGCCACTATATTCCTTCTTCAGTTGACCAAAACGACTATGGTCAAGCGATCACCGAATTACCAAACGGTTCGTTCTGCCTCTATGGGTTTGGCGCACTATATATTGGCGGACCTCACCGCGGCCTTAAGCTGGTCAACATTGCGTCAAATGGTACTGAAGCATATGAAAACATGATTGACTACAGGGATGGATGGACAGCAAATGACAATGCTGCGGGGATCCACGTGTTATCAGATGGAAGTGTTTTGAGCACAGGGACTTCTTACCGCATTGATGGAAATAACGTATACCGTATCGGGGAATTCATTAAGAAAACCGACACCGACGGCTTTGGATCTCTGACTCAACTCGGTCACGGTGTGCCAGAGTCACAGTTCTATTGGGTAAAGAATTCAATTTTGTTGAGTGGTGACAGCTACGCATACACCGGCAATAAGGCGACGCCGAGCACGTGGAACATCAATCACCAGATCATTTTGTCTAAAGGTGATTCGAACCTTAATAATCTCTGGTTACGGGAATATGGCGGAACGGGATATGAAGACGGCTTGGGCCTACAAGCAACGCCGGACGGCGGGTACATCGTGTGCGGGTACACCAATTCGTACGGAAACGGATATCAAGGATTTCTCTTGAAATGTGATGCCAACGGGGATTCGGTTTGGATGCGCATGTACGGAGGAAGCGGAAATGAAAGCTTCAACGCTGTGGAGCTGGCACCCAGCGGTGGCTTCGTGATTGCTGGATATACAACTTCATACGGCGCTGGTGGCTATGATGCTTGGGTGATAGAGACGGACGAAAATGGTGATACCCTGTGGACCAAAACCATCGGCGACGCCGCTGGCCAAACTGTCTCTGATTGCAAGGTCGCCCCCAGTGGGAGCGTTGTGCTTGCAGGCAATACCGCCTCTGTTCCGGGCCACAGCAATGACGCTTGGGTGGTGGCCTTAGAAACTATTCTGCAACGCACGATAACCTTAACGTCTCCGATTGGCGGCGAAGTATGGGAGATTACGGACTCCGTAGAAGTTACTTGGTCTTCAGAGAATTTGACAGAGAATGTAAACATTGAATTGAATCGCGACTACCCAAACGGAGATTGGGAAACGCTTGCCTTCAATGCTCCCAACACTGGCAGCTATGTTTGGCGTGTCACCTATCCTGCCACCTCGAACGCGCGGGTTCGGGTATTGTCTAATGGCGTTTCGCCGGTCGGCGATTCAAGTTCGACTAACTTCACGATTCCGGCTCCAGCGCCTGAATTTCTACCCGGTTTAGCCGTAAATCCTTTCCAGTTATTGGGGAAATAAACGTCGCGACTTTGCCGCATCTTTCCTGGACACCGGCAAGCCAAACATTAAACTACGACCTCTTTGTCTGGCTGGCCCCCGAGTCCATGCCGCAGACTCCGCTTGCCTCACACCTCGTCGCAAATGACTATCAAATCACCGCTGCGTTAACCTACGGGCAGACTTACAAGTGGCGATTGCTAACCAGAAATTTGTATGGTGAGACGTTGGGCGCGGAGTGGCAATTCACAGTGGGGAATTTACCAGATTTGACGGTTTCGACAGTTCAGGCGCCACTCACCGGATTCTCGGGTCAGAGTATCGGATTTAGTTGGACGATAACAAATATTGGAACAGGCGGGACAACTTCGCCGGTGTGGTTTGATCGAGTCTTTGTGTCTTCGCTGCTGACGTTCAACGAGCAGGCCTCGACCTTACTAGGTTACTACCAGAACACGAGCTTCTTAGCTCCGGGCGAGAGCTATTTGAACTCGGGTAATGGGGTGCTTCCGCAAGGAATCAGCGGTCCCTACTATATTTTTGTCGTCTCAGACTACAATAACCAAGTCTTGGAATCGGGCGAGGCAAATAATGTTGGCCGCAGTGTTGACGCGACCGATGTTACATTGTCCCCTTACGCTGACCTTAGAGTCGTTTCAGTTATTGGGCCAAGTACAGCTATCGCAGGTCAGCCAACTCCATTTTCCTGGACAGTGCGTAATTTTGGAACAGGCGCAGCAATTACACAGACAGGTTGGAGCGACTACCTTTGGTTGTCAACTGACAGCGTCAGCGGCGGCCCAGATATCATCATCAGACAAGATTTCCGCAACATTGTGTTGGCCACAGACAGCAGTTATACGGTCAATACGGATGTAACTCTTCCCAATCAAATTGAAGGCACTTATTACCTTATTCTCAAAACGGACCCCTGGAACGGAGTGTATGAGTACGTGTTCGATGAGAACAACACAGGTGTAAGCCAGAACACGATAAACATAGTTTTGGCACCACCGCCTGATCTTGTTGTGACAAACATTAACATGCCGGCTTCTGGAAATTCGGGACAGCCCGTTACCATCGGCTGGACGGTTGAGAATCAGGGCAGCGGTCCGACATACGAGAACATTTGGCGAGATCGAATTGAGATTTCCAAGAGTAGCGTCTATTATCCGGATTCTGTGATCAGCATGGGCCAATTTGTGCGCTCAGGAATCCTGGAGTCTGAAACAAGTTACACCCAGCAATTCTCTCTGGCATTGCCCAATGGAATTGAGGGCGTTTACTATATCTATGCAACTACTGACATTCTGAATGAGGTGTTCGAGCATACCAGCGAGAACAATAACCGCACACGCAGCACAGGCACCATCAATGTCGCGCTGACTCCTTGGCCTGACCTTGTGATCTCAGAATTGGCGGCCCCGGCGACTGCGACTGCGGGCCAAACAATCAACGTAAGCTGGAGTGTGGAGAATAACGGTATTGCACCGGCTGTCGCGAATGCGCATGGAGACCAAATCGTTCTTCTGCCCGTGAATACCTATATTCCAAGCCAATCTGTGGCGACGATTAACACCTATATGCCTTCACCCAACTTCCCTGTTGGTTTTGCATATACAAACACTCAACCGCTCTATATCCCCATCCATCTGTCGGGCACTTACTATTTATGGGGGAATACAAACTGGTACGGGGACATCTACGAGTATCCCGATAGGGCAAACAATGTATTCCAGGGTCCGTCTATCACCATCTTGCCTTATCCACCAGTTGACCTCAGGGCTTCAAATGTAGCTGGTTCGGTAAGTGCGCAGTCCGGGCAGTCGGCGCAAGTTCAGTGGACGGTGCAGAACATTGGCACAGCTACGACGTTGGCTTCATCGTGGAACGATGCAGTGTTCCTGTCAACCGACTCCGCTTATAGTCCACTGACCGATGTTCTGGTGACTACAGTACCACGCAGCGGCACCTTGTCTGCCGGGCAAAGTTATTCGCGCAATCAAACGGTTACAATACCCAACGGGTTATCTGGTTCGTATCACTGGATCGTTCGATCTGACAGAGATGGAGTTGTGACAGATGTTAACACTGTCAACAATG
Organism: bacterium; assembly: GCA_016721565.1. Classification (GTDB taxonomy): domain Bacteria; phylum Electryoneota; class RPQS01; order RPQS01; family RPQS01; genus JABWCQ01. The sequence goes on from JADKHW010000007.1 coordinate 11,433, forward strand.
CAAGTTCAAGTACGGTGCCGATTGCGATTGCTCTTACGACTCCCTCTGACCTCATAGTCTCAGGGTTATCGGGACCATCAGAAAGCAATGCGGGACAACCTGTTACAGCGGAATGGTTGGTTGAGAATATTGGCGCCGGTGTGACTGCCGTTTCCAATTGGTACGATGCATTCTATTTGTCTCAAAATGTAACGCTCGATCCAACCGATACGAGAATTGCAACCTTTGCACGCAATGGCGCTCTTGCGTCTTTGGATTCGTATCCGGTCAATTTGACAGGTGACTTGCCTTACTTCGCGTCAGGAAACTACTATTTGATTGCCAAAGCCGATAACAGCGGCTCTGTGTACGAGCACACGGGAGAAAGTAATAACATTGCAACGTGGCCGATTTCAATCTTCCTGCCCCCGCCGTCTGATCTAATCGTGACGAATGTGTCACTTCCGGACTCCGCGAACGCAGGAGACGTCGTAACGATTACATATACGCTTGAGAATGTCAGCGGCAATCAGGCGGCGGGAGTAATGCGGGATGCCATCTATTTTTCAACAGACACGATCTGGACGATTGACGATCAGTTGCTGGCCGCAGAAGACAGATTTATCAACATCGCGGCTAACGGCGCTTTGATGATTTCTGTCCCGCTTGATTTGGATCGTACACCTGAATTGCTGGATGTGTGCGCCCGCGTTTCCAATGGCCGCCTCGACGAAGGCGAGCTGGGCGACATTACGCACGAAATGCCAGGTGTTGTGCCGGGGAATTACTATGCCATTGTGCGCACTGACTTGCGTGACAATATTCGCGAATCAGACAATCTGAACAACTCTGCCGCTTCAACGGGCCTCGCGAATGTTGATTTGCCGGAGTTAGAGCTTGATGTTCCGGACGCACGAAATTATGTTGAAGGACAGGTTAGGTATTATCGCGTTGACGTTGAACAAGGATTGGATCTGCGGCTCACCTTGTCGAGCAATCAAAGTTCTGCGTCTAATGAAGTATATGTTTCGTTCAGTGAAGTTCCGACGCTGAGTGATTTTGATTTCAGCGGTGCGGAGCCGTTCTCGGATGACCAACAGTTCTTTGTGCCATCGACGCAAGCGGGGACGTACTATGTGATGGTGTTAGCGCGGGATGTGAACGCAACTGAAAGCGTCACTTTGCTGGCAGAGGCGTTGCCGTTTTCGATATTGGATATCTCGCCGAATGTGGTGGGACAAGGTCGAGTGACGACGACGATTACGGGAGCGGGGTTTAGGGATTACACGGAAGCGTATATCAGAATTGCGCCGGACTCATTGCTTCCGGCGGCAAGCGTTGTCGCGGTTAACAGCACGGAATTGAAAGTCATCTGGGAGTTGAATTCTGTTGCTCTCGGTAATTACGATGTCGTGCTAAAGAACAGTCCGTCAATTTCAGTAACTGAACTCGCTGGATTGACGATTGAAGCGTCTCGTGGATTAACTTACGAGTTCATAGACGCTTCGCCAGACCGTGTGAGGGCAGGTGGATCACCACAGTTCACTTTCCTGTATCAAAACACTTCGAATGCCAATCTGCCATACTTTGAAACCTCTGTATTCTTCACCGAACCGACCGAGTTGTTAGGCGTTCAATCGAGCGGAGATTGGCTTCAGTTTCAGTTGTCTGATTCTGATACCACAGTTTCAAGCTACTTGAAGTGGGTTCTAAGCGGTACATGGTCGAGTGCGCAGATCGTGTTTTCGCTCTGTCGTGACCTTGCTCCTGGTGAAGTAAATACGGTTACTCTTACCGTGCGGCACCCTTTCAGATTTCTTTCGTTCAATGTCTCGTGTGAAGCATTTGGAGTGCAAGAGTATAGAGAAGAGCAGTTAGTGAAGTTTGACGCTCTACGCTTTCGAATTGCAGAAGGATTCGTTGATGTGGATCCTGAGTTATTTCTACTTGCGAGCGATTCGGCTGCGTTTGCTGACTCAATCTTGAGGTACTACTACGCTGACGGTATCATTGATTCGAGTCTGCCATGTTCCTACCTATGAGGCATGAACGCTTTCAGGTCGGTCGGGAACCTGATGACGGCCAGAGTCTTTTCTGCTTTCCGCCAGCGTCCCCAATTCCACCCGCCACCGCCCGCCCAATCCCCGGTCCCCGGCGCCAATGGCCTGGTTGTGGGGGCGCGCCAGCTACTGACCAAGATTGCTCGACTGGATTAAAAATTTGTGTGCAGAGCAGATCTTGTCCCATTTGCAACCCTGTACCGATAGCCGGTTTTAGAAATGCGCGGGACCGGTGCCATTGCCGGAGACGTTTGCAAAATCAGCGGCTATCAGACGTGTATCAGAACTCATCGAACTATTTTCGAACTTCAAAATGCAGGATGTGGCTTGCGACCCCAACGACATCATTGGGCCCGATGGATTTGGAGAAGAGAAGTGGATTCCTAAATCGGAGAATATGGAATTCACCATCCGTTGCGAAAATGCGGAGAGCTTAGCTACGGCAAACGCAAACTCAGTTCACATCACCCAGCTGCTCGATCCAGACTTAAATCCCAACAGCTTCCGCCTCGGTAGTTTTGGATTTGCGAACATGACGTTCAATGTTCCTGCCAATCGAGCATTCTATAGCACACGTTTGGATGTTCGAGATTCACTGGGAATCTACGTGGATGTTGTTGCCGGAATCAACGTGAACACGAACGAAATCTTCTGGGATTTCTCGTCTGTTGATCCGACGACGGGCCAACCGCCGACGAATCCGTTTGCAGGATTCTTGGCCATCAATGACATCGACGCATCGTGGTGAAGCGTTTGTCAACTACACGATTCGCGGGCACAACCACCCAGACAGGCGACACTATCAATGCGCAAGCCAGCATCGTCTTTGACGTGAATGAGCCTGTGATCACGCCGCCAATCTTCAATACGGTTGATGCTGACTTGCCGCCAGCAGCCGTTAACCTTTGCCTGCCGAGCCTGACAGCGTTACCTTCGAGGTCAGTTGGAATGGTGAAGATGTCGAGGGAAGCTCAGGACTTCGCGAGTTATTCCTCTTACGTATCTGAAGATCTTGACCGTTCGCGGCAATTGCTTCCAACATAACTGGGACTTCACTTATGTTTACGGGTGTTCCGGGTCACATGTATGGCTTCTTCACTCTCGCAACGGACAATGTGGGTAATACCGAAGCCATGAAGAGTATAGCCGAGGCCACTACATTCTTGGAAGTCGCTTTGCAGGACACCATCACGGATGTTACAATTCGCGCGACAACGGCCAGCGATTCCGTCTACTCGACTCTTAAATGGGGCGGAGCAATCGGCAATGCAAACTATTATGTCTACACATCGAATACCGGTTCGGAATGGAACAGTGGATCAGGCTGGACGCTATTGGGTTCCACATCGAACACCAACTTCATTGATGCCCATCTGCGACAGGAACCCAACGCGGTCCGTTTTTATCGTGTGCTTGGTTTCGTATTACCACACAAAAGGATCAGGATGTTGTGTGCAGGTTCAATCGGGCAGCCCAAGTGATTGGAAACATTGGCTTGTGGTCCAGTCACCGGCATTCACTTGGCATCGCTTGGCAGCACTTCCAGCGGTCAACCAGTATTCACTTGGCGCCATTTGGAACCGTCTGCGAGTAAAATCAATGATTTAACAGCAGACACATAATGCGCCAGTCCACAACAGGTCGGCGGCTCGAGTCCCTGTCGGCCCCGCTAAAAAACAAGGGGTTTACCAGAAATGGTAAACCCTTTTGATTTTCTTAGACTTCAAGTGAACAGTTAGCAACCGCGTCTGACTAAGCCCTCGGCACAGGGTTATTCATATGATTCTTTCTTTCGGCAAAAGCCCTGAATCGACTGGGCAAGTTAGGAAACTCAACACCCATTGCGACTTACTGTCACTCCATCGTTCTGTAGCAGAATTTGCGGAAACGCGCGTTTATTTTTGTAAACTGATGAAAAGCGTTGACTCTTGAGCATTATGTTTCCATTTTGTATTAATTGAATCAATTCTAACCATTTTGACCCACAAAGGTACACACAATGAAGGCACTCCTCCGGGCTCTTGTTGCCACCCTTGCAATAGCAGCGTTTGCCGCAGTCCCGCAATTGATAAACTATCAGGGCAGTCTCACCACTTCGACGGGTACGCCGCTGGACACTACAGTTTCCATGACCTTTCATCTTTATGATGGTTCTGGAGGAGAGGCAGAGTTGCTGTGGGTGAAGTACGCCGGTCATTGTCGTAGAGAATGGACTCTTCAATTCTGCGCTGGGATCAGTCACGGTGTTGGAGGATACTGTCCTTAAGTCAACCGAGCTCTGGCTCGGCGTTGCGGTGGGCGGTGATCCTGAGATGATGCCGCGTACAAAGATCCAGTCCGTACCCTATGCTCTTCATGCCGGAACAGTGGACAATTCTTCTGGTGGTACTATCACGGGGAACCTGATTATACAGGGGTCAGTCAACGTTGGATTCTTTAATGAGGTTAGTGACTCGGCATTTGTTGCGGGTGTCTATGATACGGCAAGTGGAGCGTTTTCTTCTGTTGGCGGCGGCTATGGGAATGCCGCACTTGATTCTTATTCAACAGTTGCTGGTGGATTTAATAACAAAGCTGGTGGAGATACGGCAGGCCTTATCCTAATCGATGGATCAGGTCCATACTCTTTCATCGGAGGAGGTGAAGGAAATCGCGCGATCGGTACGCACTCATTTGTTGGCGGCGGGGTGGACCCTTTGACAATGTTTGGCAGAGTTGGTTAGGAAACTTCAGCTACGGTGCAGGTAGCGCGATTGTTGGAGGAAGAAATCAGAGAGCTGAAGGGATTTACTCTTTCGTCGGAGGAGGTGAACGAAATATGGCAATCGGGGAATTACTCATTTGTCGGCGGCGGTGGAGGACCCATTGATTTTCCTGATCCAATTTCGTTAGGAAACTTCAGCTTAGGTGAAGGTAGCGCGATTCTTGGAGGAAGACATCAGGAGAGCAGGGAGGATTACTCAACAGTCGGAGGTGGCCAAGACAATCAAGCGGCAGGATCGTATTCTACCATCGCAGGTGGATTGGATAACCATGCATATGACAGCAAGAGCACTATCAGCGGCGGTTCAGATCATTCCGCCTATGGATTGAACTCTGTGATTTCAGGCGGTGAACACAATCTTTCATATGACAACTGGACAAGTATCGGCGGAGGAACCATAAACATAGCAAGAGGCATTGGCGCCCGTATTGGTGGTGGACAGGGTAACAAAACATTTGGTCAATATAGCACAATTTGCGGAGGAAACGGTAACTCCGCGCAAACGGAAGCTACTCCTTTGTAGGCGGCGGCTCTAGTAATTGCGCTCTGGGCGAATTTTCGTTTGTTGGTGGTGGTGGAGGATACGCGATTCCGGCCGATTCGAATTCTGCAGTTGGAAACCACTCCGCAATTGTTGGCGGAGTGCGAAACAATGCAGTCGGCCAGTATTCATTCATCGGTGGCGGTGGCGGCAACACCACGTCGGGCACAAGTGCCGTTGTCAGCAGGGGTGGAGGAAATGCGGCAATAGGAAGCGGTGCAACGGTTGGGGGCGGCAGCCAAGACTCCGCTCTGGCAGACGGTTCAACCGTGTCTGGCGGTTTTTTTAATAGGGCGAGCGGACAATTTTCCGCAATAGGAGGAGGCGAGAGCAATGTAGCAAGTGTGGCACATGCATTTGTTGGAGGAGGGCTCGATAAATTCCGCGAGTGGCGTGGGGTCGGTATTCTGGCGGTTTGGGTGGTAGTGCTGAAGGGGATTATAGTGCGGTTAGTGGTGGTAACGGAAACAATGCACTCGGTAACAAGTCGGTTGTAGCCGGCGGAGATGCGAATTCAGCCAATAGCTTAAGCTCGACAGTCGGTGGCGGATCAAACAATGTTGCCGCTGGACTGTTCAGCGCAATTCCTGGTGGAGCGCTTAACTCCGCCGGAGATTACTCACTTGCTGCCGGTCAGCAGGCCCATGCCGATCATCGTGGCAGTTTCGTCTGGGGTGACTCAAGAGATACAACGGTCTCGACTACTTCAAATGATCAATTTATCGCGCGCGCTTCAGGAGGAGTAAAGTTCTTCACCGATTCAGCGATGACACGTGGTGCTCGCCTTGACCGGAATCAAACTGCTGGGTTTCAATTGAAACCGGTGAACCTTGCGGCGGCGGAGGGGATCTCGCGCTTTATCAGCTGGATGCCGACACAAACACCTTTGATGCCACGAAAGCATGGGTACAATCTAACGGTTATCTGCAAGGGGATCATAATGTCACCAGTTCTTCATTTGTGGGCGGCGGGACAAATAATATTGCCTCCAACTCTTCAGTTGTCGCCGGCGGGAGCTACAGTTCCGCTCTAGATTCTTCATTTATCGGAGGCGGGGATCATAATTTCGCTTCAGACAATTCTTTTGTCGGCGGCGGAAGTAACAATAGCGCCATCAATTCCTTCTCGACAATTGCAGGCGGCAACTTAAACTCTGCTGCAAGTAACTACTCCGTCGTTGGCGGAGGTCAAAATAACCGAGTGTCAGGCGCATGGGCCACGGTTGCAGGGGCGACTCTAATTCTTCTTCAAACGCCTATTCATTCATTGGCGGAGGTCGCTCTAACCGCGCTGCAGGCTTATACGCCACAATTGCAGGTGGCAACGCTAATCAAATTTCATCTTTAGGGAGCTCTATCGGCGGCGGCATTTCGAACACTGTAATTTCGAGTTATGCAACAATCAGCGGCGGTATCGAAAATACTGCAGGTAACCTTCACGCCACGGTCGGCGGCGGGTATAATAATGCCGCAACAGGAATTAGTTCTACGATTAGCGGCGGGATCAATAATTCCGCGATTGGACAAGTTCTACGATAAGCGGCGGTGATTCAAACACTGCAATATCGGACAATTCTGCAATCAGCGGAGGGTCGAAACACTGCGAGTAATATTTTCGCCACAATTGGAGGAGGGTTTAGAAATACAGCAAGTGCGCACAGTTCTACGATCAGTGGAGGCAATTCAAACTCTGCGAGTTCACAGAATGCTACTATTGGCGGTGGGTCGAAAAACGTATCGAGTGGCGGGGCTTCCAACACAATCAGCGGAGTTCCCGCAACACGGCAAGTGGTAGTGGCGCCACCATTGGCGGCGGACGCTACAATTCAGCGAGTGGTGTAAATTCGGTTATCATTGGCGGAGGAGGCACATCGGATTCTTCCCCCGATTCAAACACTGCATACGGAGACTATTCTGCGGTGCTTGAGGTCGAGGAAACCAAGCATTGGGGCGTGGCGCTGTTGCATTCGGAAGAAAAGCACACGCCAACTTCGCCGGCAGCCTTGTTTGGGGAGATTCGACCAACGCGGTGATTTCAGACAGCGCTGCGAATCAGTATCGCGTGCGTTCTTCTGGCGGAGCATGGTTTTACTCGAATCCAACATTGACTGAGGGCGTCTATCTTCCAGCCGGAACCAGTCGCTGGTTGCCCGTGGATCCCAATGACAGCACCTCGAACGGAAATGGCGATTGACACGACCTCACTCCAATCGCATCAATTCGAAAGCCGATTCGGCAGATAATGCAACTCGTACATGGGTAGATTCTGCAGGGGTATTTGACTGGTGCAAGGTTGGATGGCTATCAACAGGACGCAGACACGAGCATCTGGGACGCGACGAGAAGCTTTGTCACGTCACAAGGGTATGTCAATGCGGTCGAGTCACAGCAAGATGCAGACACGAGCATTTGGGATGCGACGAGGAGCTTCGTGACAACACAAGGGTATGTAAACGCGGCTGGAAGCCAACAAGATGCTGATACGAGTATTTGGGACGCGACAAGGAGCTTCGTGACGTCACAAGGGTATGTTAATGCAACCAGTCTGAGTGTGTATCAACTCGATGCAGACACGAGTCTATGGGATGCGACGAGGAGCTTTGTCACTTTACAGGGCTATGTGAATGCAGCGGGTTCACAGCAAGATGCAGACACGAGCATTTGGGATGCGACAAGGAGCTTCGTGACATCGCAAGGGTATGTTAATGCAGCCGGTCTGAGTGCGTATCAACTCGACGCAGATACGAGCATTTGGGATGCGACGAGGAGCTTTGTCACTTTACAGGGCTTGGTGCGGCGGGTTCACGGCGAGAGCGGGCGGCTTTGGGGTGCGCGGGGGGCTTGCTCGGGGTCAATGCGGCCGGTTCACAACAGGACGCAGACACGAGCATTTGGGATGCGACGAGGAGCTTTGTCACTACTCAGGGCTATGTCAATGCGGCCGGTTCACAACAGGACGCAGATACGAGCACATGGGATGCGACAAAATCATTTGTCACCTCGCAGGGTTACATTGGTGCGGCAGGACTCGCCGCTTACCAGCAGTATGCCGATACCAATTCGTGGGATGCATCAAAAACGTACGTCACGGTAAACGCACAGCAAGACTCGGACACGAGCACGTGGGATGCGACAAGGACATTTGTGACCGGACAAGGGTATGTTAATGCAGGAGCACTTGCGGCCTATCAGCAGGATAGCGATACAACCACATTTTGACGCAACACGGTCCTACGTGACCACGCAACTTGCCCCATACCAGCAGGATAGTGACACCAATGCATGGGATGCGACAAGGACTTTGTGACCACACAAGGCTATGTAAACGCGGGCCGGGTCTCAGCAGGATAGTGACACCAATGCATGGGATGCGACCAAGACATTTGTGACTACGCAAGGTTACGTAAACGCGGCTGGAAGTCAGCAAGACGCCGATAACAGTGCATGGGATGCGACAAAAACATTCGTGACGTCACAAGGGTATGTCAATGCGGCCGGTCTTAGCGCATATCAACTCGATTCAGACACTAATAGCTTTGACGCAACGCGCAGCTGGGTCCAATCCATGGGGTACTTACGCGGAACAAACAATGCAGCAATTGCGACAAGTTTTGTTGGTGGCGGTGATAATAACAAGTCGCGGGGAGTTATTCCTTGTCGGTGGCGGTGGTGGTTCAACGGCCTCAGACTCCAATTCGGCTAACTTTACTTATGCAACAGTCGGGGGAGGTCGAGCAAATCGAGTGAACGCGCAGTATGGCACGATTGCGGGTGGGCAGTTGCAACAAGCCGGCGAATCAGCGTTTGTCGGCGGCGGCTATCTCAATCTTGCGACTGGACAAGATGCGACAATTTCTGGAGGTTCAACAAATACGGCAAGTGCAGCAAAGCCACGATCGCGGGAGGTAATGAAAACGATGCAACGGCGTATGCTGCAACTGTCTCGGGAGGAGCGAACAACCTGGCGGGCGGGGGCTTTAGCTTCACTGGAGGAGGCCAATACAATCGTGCCATTGGATTGTACTCTGTGGTAGCTGGCGGTGGCGGCGCCTCGCCATCCGACTCAAATTACGCATCTGGAGCAGGTTCATCTATTGGCGGAGGCGCTCGAAACCAAATACTTCAGAACTATGCGACAATAGGTGGTGGATTGTTCAATCGAGCATTGGGACAATCTACAACGATTTCTGGTGGTGATAGCAATCAAACGCAAGAAGCATTCGCAACTGTTGCCGGTGGCAAACTGAATTCGGCGACTGACCTCTTCAGTACGGTAAGTGGTGGTTACGCGAATTTTGCTACGGGGGGATACAGCTCTATCGGTGGTGGGTCGCTGAATTATGCTTCAGAGCAGTACACCTCTGTTGGTGGCGGATATGGAAATCAGGCAACAGCACAATATTGTGCAATTGCCGGCGGATTTCAGAATCAGGCGGTCTCGGCAGGGGGCACGGTTAGTGGAGGATACCAGAATTATGCAGACGGGGGAGTATCCACTGTAGGCGGCGGTCAAGCGAACGTGACGTTAGGTTCGGGCAGTACGATAGCTGGCGGATTATTTAACTACGGAGGCGCGAACGGTATCGCAATCGGTGGCGGCAAGTTCAATCGCGCGGGCGGATTGTTTGCAGTTATTGCCGGCGGCGGTGGCGAGTTTCCAGCAGACTCAAATCTCGCCCTTTCAATGAACGCAACTATCGGAGGCGGTCGAGCGAATCGTGCAATTAACACTAACGCGACAATAAGCGGAGGGAGTTCCAATACCGCAAGCGGAATAGGATCTGCGATTCCAGGCGGACAAAACAATGAAGCCGCAGGATCTTACGCTTTCGCCGCGGGGAACAATGCGCATGCCACACACTCCGGATCGTTTGTCTGGAACGATGGCTTTGGGGTGAATCTCTCCTCATCGGCCAACGATCAGTTTTCAGCACGGGCATCGGGGGGATATCGATTCTTTACAACGACTGGAGCAGTTGGCGCACAACTTCCTGCCGGAGCAACAGCCTGGAGCGTACTCTCAGATTCAACGATGAAAAAGGATCGTCAACGAGCTAACACGAAAGCAGTGCTGAGCAAACTTGCGGCCCTAAATATTGACACATGGCGCTACAAACATCAGCCGACCGGCCCACTGCACATGGGGCCGATGGCACAGGATCTGTACAACGCCTATGGGTTGGGAGATGATGAAACAATGATTTCCACAATAGACGCCGACGGCGTCCTGTTTGCCGCTGTCCAGGAGCTTGCGAAAGAGAACGCACAAAAAGACACAAAGATTGCCGATCTCGAAACGCGTGTGAAGCAGCTTGAAGCGGCGATCTTGCAATTTGGGAATCTGATACAAACAGATAAACAGTAAGGAGCCCACCCATGAACAAAGCACTCGTCCTACTATTCCTGCCCGCACTCTTGTGGGCACAGTCTTCAAGCGAGAATTTCACGATTACGAAGAGCGTCATTGACGCGGGTGGTGGAGCATCCAGCTCGGCGAACTTCAACCCTCGTTTCCGCGTTCGGCCAACCGACTCCGTCGGTGTTCAGACCAGTGAATTTTACACTTTCAGCTGGATTTCTCTCTCCGCTATTGGCTGTGTCGCCTCTTTCACCGATACAGCACTTGGTAATCAAAGAAGCGCAACCTGATGCTGTTCTGACCTGGGAAGCAATTGCTGGCGCAGGTGGCTACTCTGTATATCGGGCGGCAGCGATTAACTTCACGCCCGGACCAAGTAACTTGGTCGGGACAACGACGAACACGACATTTACCGATACAAACGTGCTGGTCCTGCAGTTCAACAGTACTACATCGTGCTGGTGAACAACTTATGACACGACCAAGTAATACCTCTTGCGGTGTTGCAACCACTGCGGTCCTGTCCTTGGCTTTCACTTGGTTTCATTTGGAAGCGTGCAATCGCAAATCAGGTTGCACTTGACTTCATTTGATTTCGTTTACGAGTTAAATCAATGATTTAGCCTGGATACACGATCCGTCGGAGGTCGCGGGTTCGAGTCTCGTCGACCCCGCTAAAAAACAAGGGTTTACCAGAAATGGTAAACCCTTTTTGATTTTGCTGGGTCCTAATAGGGTCCTGTTTTTTCGCCGGTGGGTCCCAAATCGGAATTGCGTGGTTTCCTTCCGACTGTTGAAGCACCTTACCAACTAAGAATGAATCGGAATTCCGATTCGGCATTTTGCACAACTAATCTGTTGTAGGCACGTAAGTTGCACGCATTATGGACAACTGGAATTCCCAAATAACTCGATTGAAATGGAAACGCTGACCAGCCCTACAAGGCCTGCTCACTTTGTGGTTACGAATGGCCAACACTCCAGAGGTTTGTTCAAGATTGCGACCTCAAGGTGAATGGTTACCAGCGTGTTTGAACATGCAGAAGAAGGACTTTTCTTGCTAACACATGAGTGTCCGCAATGCCATTCTACTCTTGCAGTGCGAGCCAAAGACTTTGTAACCTGGAATACTGGGTCGAAGCCCGGGATTCTCAATTTTGGCAATGAATCGTGTCCCGGACATTGTCTCGACAATAAGGATCTCGATCCCTGTTCTGCTGATTGCTCGATGCGATGGGTAAGAGATGTGCTACAATATCTGAAGGCGCACGAAGTTCCAAGTAACTTGGATAGCTAAACAAATTCCACTAATTCGCAAGTAAAAAGGCCGCGTCAATTGATCACGCGGCTTTCTCTTTCTGATACATGCAGCCTCGCACCTAACCGCAAGGGATCAAGTCGGCAAGTGAATGTGCGCCACGATGTTAAGGCGTTGTGCTGCGTCGCTTTGTGCAAAAGTTCAGCCTTCACTACCGTTCCGGAGGCGAGATGAACCGGCACGGAAACATTTTCAAAGTTAGCGCCTCGCCTCGAGACCGATCAGTTGCATCGCCAATTCGCTGATAAGCGGGTGATCAACTTGACTGTCGCTGACTGAATCAAACTCCGCCAATAAGTTCTTTGCCCCGCGGTTTGCGCCCAACAGTATGCCTTCTCTGAAAATTGGTATTGGACTTACAATAGTTCTAAATGCAATCTGGTAGCTTCTGCAAGATCCGCCTGCACTTCAATGTCCAAGTGACGTCTGCTGGAGACGTTCAATGCTATGAATATGATTAGATAGCAATACATCATTTTGAGCTGCTGCTACTTCCGCGAGTGATCTGACCTCTGCAAGTTGCCAGTACTTTTCAATACCGGATTTGACAATGTCGCTGAGTTCAGCATTGTTCCATGGTTTGGAGACGAATTTATATATCTGGCCTTCATTAATGGCAGATACGACTGCCTTGATGTCCGCATATCCAGATAAGATGATTCGAATCGTATCTGGCCAGCGGTCAGATACGATTTGAAAGAACTGGCAGCCATCCATCTTCGGCATTCTAAAGTCCGATACAACAAGTTGCACTTCACCTGTTCCAAGTGGCAAATCGCTTCATGCGCAGAATTCGCAAATAGCAGCGCATATCCTTGGTCTTGGAACACTCGTTTGAGTGCGTCGAGGACAAATGGCTCGTCGTCAACAAATAGAACAGTAGTATTACTTAACATAATTGCCTTCGTTTCTCGTAAATATGCTTAAATGGCATTGATTCATCATCAACACGCACTCGATCCACTCTGCATTGCCCAAGTTGACACCATGGTTAGTAGTCTGGACAGTTTGGTGTACTCCATTGACGCTTGTGACTGTTTTCCCAGATATTCGTTCCTTAACGATTATCATTCCGTCTGAAGTTGGAGTTTCACTGGTGAGCCTACGGGCGATCTCAACACATTCTTGCTCTTTTGATTTATAAGTGCACGGGTGGGCGGTATCGCTTCAATAAGCTTTCTATAGACTTCGCCTGTTTCCTACCAGCAGCAGTAGAATCCAAATGTAAACGAGAGAGAAGCTTCATTAGCATCGCTTGCATGTTAGACCCGGTTACACTTTCAAATATCTGTCCGCCGACAACCATCTTTATCCGTTCCATGTCCGTATGAGCTGACTCAAGAAAGCTCTGATTCCTGCAAGCGCTGTACGAAAACTTCGTTCATGCCGACGCAGATAGTAGAGATTAAATTCCCTTCATCTGCATCTATTCTATCTAGAGATACAGACTTTCGAGCTACTATCCGAGAACCCCCTGCTGATTGTGCAGAAACTGATTCACCGGTAACAAAAGACCCTTTGATGCTGCCACCGACCGTTACACAGCCCTGGGCCTGTACATCTGCGCCAATGACTGATTGTGAAGCAACAATGTTGCCTTGGCTTGAGAGTTTTGCCTCCTCGACATTCCCTCTGATCAGAATGTCATCTGAAGACACTATGCTTGCGCCATGCTCCACGTTTCCTCGAACAAATACCTCGCCCTGCGCGAGAATCCTACTGCCGACGATTAGGTTACCTGAGACTTCAACAGCGTGTGCCGTTGTAAGATCAATACGCACATTACCGTCCAATTTCAAAATTGGATCAACTTTGATCGTTACTGACACGGGTTGCTCTTTGATGCCATTAAGCGTTCGAAGCGTTCGCGTCACCCTCGAGACTACTACAACGCCGTCCGTACTGGCGACCATCCAATTCATCTATTGACAACTCTGCATTTACTCCTGCCACTAAAGCAATCTCGGATCCTGCGCGGGCGACAATAGCATTGCCAAAGACGTTGTAACCGTCGCGCTCGCCTTCCAATGCGATTGACTTTCTGCATAGTATGTCACCCTTCCTACTCGGCGGGAAGAGTACAGCGTATCAACATCTGAAGAGTTGGCGTATGCTTGGAAGTAGAATGCAAGCGTGGCGTCCTTACCTGAAGCCGGCAGTTCCTTGCGCAATTGGGATACCTTAATCGGCATTTGGGTGGCTAAGACTTCGGCGATCTTGCCGCTCAGAATGTCATTGTCAACTAAGTGGCCAGCAATGTTGGCACCACGAATAGCACGCATTACTCTATCTAAGGTAATTGCGTTTTCAAATTCATCGAGATAAAAGAGATCGAGAACAGCTATCATGTTAGAATACGTTGCGCCATTTGAGTCCATCTTTTCAAGTAGCGTTACCCGAGGCGCTCCGGATACAAAGACGCGTTTTTTTATTCGTACAACTACGTCAACCCACTCTCCGTCATTCACTTTTCGAACAATACCATCTAAAAGCAGACTGTTCTCAGGAATGGATTGTGAAGACGATATGACCTGCTTAACTCCCCTCAAATGATGGAGCAGACGCTCATTGTCGAGTAGCTCGTTGAGTTCGATTCGAAACTCTACAATCCAGCTGTCAAACGCCTGAGAAAGGATTTGAATTCTACCGAGCGCAGATTGTAACTTTTCAGCCATCTTGAACCTTAGTCCAGTGACGCTGTCCTCATAAAGAGATCGTGTATGCAGTTCAATTGATTCACTCTCCTGATAGATCTTGCGCACCGCTTGATCGCTCAATCCTAATGGACTCCACAAATGCCCAACAAGGGGAGGAGTGATTATTCCCTGACGGTCTTTTGGACTAGCACTGTGCGCGAGCGCGTCAGCTAGTCGAATGACATATGCAAATGTTTGATAGTCTATAGTTCGTTCGGGTTCGTGGTGACAAGTTATGACACTAGCATAAACAGGCGGCAATCGCCACTTTTGAGCCAAGAAACCGCCTACGTCCGCATGATTGTATCCGAACACCTTCTGCTCTGCTTGCCAGAGCGCTACACCATTATGATGCATGAATTCAAGCGCCTTCTGATAGAGTTTCCGATCTTGTTGAATGATGGCGGCGCGGCCTACATCATGCAGTACTCCCAGGGTAAACAGTATGTCTCGAGATTGGAGTTGTAAGGCATGGGCGATTGTTCGCGCAAATAGGCCGCAGCGAAGACTGTGACGCCAAAACATCTGCTTACTGAAATTCGTCTTCAACCCACAAACCCTTAACGACTGTGTTAGTAACTGTAAGGGAGCGGACGGTTTCAAACCCAATATAGTTAATCGCGTCCCGGACTGTGTAGACTCTCTCAACTGGAGAGTAAAAGGCAGAATTCGATACTCGCAGAATTCTCGCTGTTAGTCCGGGATCGGCTTCAACAGCATGAGCAAGTGCTACCGCCGATAGATCATCTTTATCAGTCAATTCAAGCACGAATGTAATGATAAATGGAAGCGGTGGATTCCGTCCATAAATCCGGCAAGATCTAATTGTCCGTCTTGCCGTGTCAGTACTGGTTTCATGTCGTTCACTTTCATCCCTTTTGTTCAATCAATTACACAGGATGTACCATACCAGTCCGTTCTGTATTAGCAGTGCGCGTTGCAAGAACAGACCGTATTTCTTTAGCGAGCTCCGCCCAACTATTGGCTTCAGTACTACGGCTCCGACGCCGGCGTCCGCAAGTAGCCTCGTCCCAATGGCAGCACTGTAACCGCTTATCAAGATAATTGCAAGATTGGGATCGAGGTGCTTCATTTCTCGCGCAAGCTGCAAACCTGTCAATTGCGGCATTGTGTAGTCAGTGATGAGGATATCGAATGCAGTTGGCTTAGTTTTGAATAGTTCAAGCGCCTCATAACTACTTGTGCGCGCCGTTACCTGATAGCCATAACCTCGAAGCATTCGTGAACAGCTTTCAGCGATTTCAGGTTCATCATCGACGAGAAGGATGCGCTCGCTACCAATAAGGTCTGGGACGCCATCGTCTTGCATCATCGAGTCTTCATCGTCTGTGGCAGGAAAGTATAGGTCAAATTGGGTTCCGTTCCCTACCTCGCTTGAGACAACTATCTCTCCGCCGCAATCTTTACAATTCCGGGAACTACAGGCAATCCAAGCCCTGTTCCTTCGCCTACACCCTTGGTCGTGTAAAAAGGATCAAAGATGCGCTGAAGCGACTCAGGGGTGATTCCGCATCCTGTATCGTGAACAGAAAGTTTCACATACTTACCATGGTGTAATGACTTTATAGGCAGTGCCTCTTCACTTTCAAATACTTCATTTTCAAGCGAAATCTCCAAGAGGCCGCCTTTTGACCCAATCGCCCAAGCGGCATTCGTTGCCAGATTCATGACAATCTGGTGGATTTGTGTTGGATCCGCAACGATATTGTATGAGTGACCGACATTTACGTTAACTCGAATTGTTGATGGTAACGACGCTCGAATGAGTTTCATGGCCTCTTTGATAATTGGCCCAGGTAATAGCGGAAAACGTTCGACTTCTGTTTGGCGGCTGAAGGTGAGTATCTGCTTGACCAACTCTTTGGCGCGTAGTGCAGCCTGCATGACCTTGCGCAGATCCTCCGTAAGACAGGATTCTCCGTTTTGCCCGATAGGGCAATTTCGGTGTACGCCATTATAGGTGTCAAGATATTGTTGAAATCGTGCGCGATGCCACCTGCTAACGTTCCAATTGCCTCCATTTTTTGAGCTTGGCGAAGTTGCCGTTCAAGGTCGTGTAGCTCTTTAGCGTCTCGAATCTGCCTTGATATATCCTTGATAACTGCAAATACTCCAATAATTTCTCTGTCGGGTGACTTGAACGGAACTGCGCTGATCTCGACAGGAATCAATACCCCTGCCTTTGTCACAAGTGCCGTCTCATATTTGTCATGTTCAGTAGGTGCTCGGTTCGCAACCCGCCCTCTAAAACTGTTGCGTTCATGCGCTGCGATCAATATTTCACTTGGCTTACCCAATAACTCTTCGCTGGTGTAACCGCACATTGTGGCAAGTTGCTGATTTACGAAGAGAATTGTCCTGTCAAGACTGCCAATGATCAATCCTTCATTCATCGATTCCACGACAGTTCGAAATCGGGTCTCTGACTCAGAAAGATCCATCTCATACTGCTCTTGCTCTGTAATATTGCGCTGTACTGCCAAGTAGCCACTTAGGACCCCGTGTTCATCAATGACTGGGCTTACGCATGTGTCTATAGTAAGTAGCTCCCCGCACTTTGCCATATTTACAATTTTCCCGCGAAACACTTCCTTGTCTGTTAGAGTATTCCAAAGAGATTCGTGGGTGCTGGAGTTTGTTTTGCTACTCTTCAGAATTCGCGGGTTGGACTTGCCAACTACTTCTTCTGCAGTGTATCCATACAGATCCGAAAATGCCGGATTTACGAAGGTAATAATTCCCAGTTGATCCGTCATGAAGATTACTTCACCGGATCTCTCAACAGCCAGGTGGAGTTTCCGAAGTGACTCAGTTCTTTTATTTCGCTCTGACACGTCCCTTACTATTCCCACTGCACAGTATGATCCATCTAGTATCGTGGAAGCTAAAGATAACTCAACTGGCAGTTTCGTGCCGTCTTTTTCGAGTCGCCTCAAGTTCAATCGTTTTATCCATTGCATTGCCGGAGCCGGAACTTCCAAACAATGTAAGTCCAAAACTTGCATGCGCGTGGTGCTCGTCTGAGGCAATTAGATCATGAATCTGGCGACCGATGGCTTCACTCGCAGTATAGCCGAAAAGTGTTTCAGCTGCTGGATTCCAATAAGTAACTTCGCCGATGGAGTTGATTAGGATCACGGCATCACGCGCTGCGCTTGCAATTACTCGTGTAATTTGCCCGCTTCGTTTAGAGCCTGCTCGGCGATCAACTGTTCATGCGCATCGAAAAATACTCCGCGAACGCCTTTGGGTACACCATCAATCAAGAACCGACAACTTGTTGAACGCAGCCGTCGAATTGTTCCATCAGCCTGTAAGCCCGAAAGTCTGTTGTCACGCTCTGACCATTTAGCGAGCTTTCGAAACTTCGCATCACGACTTCGCGATCGTCGGAGTGAATATAGGAAACGAAGTCATTGCCTATCAAGTCACTGACTTTGTACCCAAGAACCTTAGTAACGACTGGACTGACATATTCAATACTGCCATCGCAGTCTATTTCGTAGGCAATTTCGCTTATTGTCTCAATCAAGTCGCGAAATCGCTCTGATGAATAACGCAGATCTTCTTCCAGCCTTGTACGTCGTTCAATTTCAGTTTGCATGTCATTGTTACGTCGGCCCAGTTGAATGACTAACCTACGAGTGACTCTTGCAATAGACAGTATCCCAATGAGTGCAATCGCTCCCATGAGGACGATTCGCCACTGATTCCCGTGTAAGACATAACTATTTGCATCGCTTATGCAAACTTTTGCCACGACGCCGAAGTTAGTCCCTTTCACAGGTTGATAGGCAGCTATGACGCGATCACCGTTGTAATCCAGCCCCCGCATTACACCTGACTTCCCGGACAATGCAGCCTGCATTGGTTCCGCGAGCAGGGAGCCACGTTGTATCCTAACTGGCCGACCAGTTAGCGTGTCCTGCGGCACGATAAGCGTAATTGTATCCTGATCAATCTTCGCAATTGCAATTGTGCCTGTATGGCCATACTCAGTAATGCTGGAGTGTGCTGTTCCAAATATTGCCGAGATACTCGCAACGAGGAAAGATCTGATTGAGCACCCACCCCTTCGGACTTGGTGAGAAGCGAAACTTGCTTAAACTTTCCAAGAGTTCTGCATTATAGCTTGCCCTCATAGAAAGGCTTTTTTCCATATGCTCTTCGTTTTCTCTGCGGATCTGGAGTACTAGCAAGAGACTTACAAGGACGCAAGCGGAAATGAAAACGAAAATCGTTAGGCCAATCTGTGAGATTTCTTTTCTCATTCTCGTAGTTCTTCGGTAACGTGGCGGCTATAAGCATGCGGGCCTTCAAATCATTCAGGCTCTGCTTCCTAGTCCAATTGTATATTAGAATGCAAGCGTTCACAAGCACAGCCAAGTTCAGCACCAGAAATGGGGGTGTGCTTGTGACCTTGCTTCCAGTTGGCTCGAGAAAGCGTCAGCACTTGGCGCTCTTCTGAGTCGATTATCGGCATATACGCGTTGCAACTTAAAGATTGACTAAAAGGTTTCTTTTCGTTCAAATAAGTAGTAGTGCTTTTGAACCGGAATGTGCATAATTATTTACAAAACGCGCTATTCGTACTTTAACGATGGTCAGCCTCTTTCCGTAGGCTATTTTGGCACAAATGAATCAGGATTTTATAGAGTAGAATGAAGGTGTAAGTTCTTCTGGACGGCACTAGCTCTCACCAACAACACGCCGTGGTCCGGTCCTCGGCCGCCACTTGATGACGGATACTGTCATCTGCATCGATCAAACCGTGTTCACTTGGCGTCATTCGATTTCGTCGATGAGTTAAATCAATGATTTAACAGTAGATACATGTTAGGACTGTCACTACAGAGGTCATCAATTTGACGCAAGTCATCATGTGTAAAAACAAGCTCTTAAGTATCAACTTTTGAGCTTGTTTTTGTTTGTGGTCCTAATATGGTCCTGTTTAAGCCAGCGGTCAGCATATTGTCGGGCATTTTCGTTGGCTGTCTAACTTGACTTTTGTTCAGTTTTTTTGTATGTTCAGAATGTCTGAATAGATAAAAACAATGAACTACCCCAAATGCCCACACACCGACAAAATGATCATGCGCTGGCACAAGCCAAAGAAGCACTACTAGCTGAAGCCGGGATTGTTTTGGAGGTGCTGACCACGCCTCAAAATGAAGACGGACAGGGTTTTAATACAACTGTCGTACTCCAAAAAGACAAAACCCGACAGAAGTTTGATGCGCTAGTTACGACGACTCTCAACCAAGCACGTGCAACCCAAATTGCTGCACGACAAAGAGCAGGCGACACGCCAACGTTAATCATTACACGCTACGTGCCCTACAATCTCGGTAAGAAGCTCCGGGAAATGAATGTACAGTACATAGACGCTGCCGGCAATACCTTCATCAATACTCCACCGCTGCAGTTCTTTATCAACGGAAACAAACGTAAAGAACGCGCGCTTGAACACGCCGAGAAGGGGTTCCTGACAAAAGGTGGGGTAAGAGTTGTGTTCGCGTTGCTCTGTAAACCCGAACTAACCAAAGCACCCTACCGTCAAATCGCTGATACAGCCGGCGTTGCTGTCGGTACGGTAGACATGGTGATGAAACGACTTCAGTACCATAGGTTCGTAGAAAACCTCGGACCTAAAGGTCGCCGCCTTGTTCAGAGAGAAGAACTACTCGACCGATGGGTAATTGGGTACACGGAGCAACTAAGACCCAAACAGCTTATTGGATTGTATCGGACAGTGACGGACATCCGTTGAGAAGACGATGCACAACCCGAAGCGGGAGCATGGTGGGGCGGTGAAATTGCAGCCGCCAAGTTGACGAACTACTTGAAACCGTTTATCGTCACGATCTATACTGCGGCAAAGACGAAGGAATTGATTTTGCGCTACAAGCTAAACAAAGACCCGAACGGCACCGTTGAACTCCGCGAGGTCTTCTGGAACTTTCCGACAGAGACTGGTGCAACGGTCACAGTACCACCGTTACTCGTGTACGCGGACTTGGTCGCAACTGCAGATCCTCGGAATGTCGAAACAGCCAAAATCATCTACGATGAAATTCTCGCTAGACATCTCAAAGAAAATTAAGCCTGATGCCGTTGCAGTGATCGCAGACCTCAATGCGACAATGCGCCAAGCAGACGTTGAATTCATGATCATTGGTGCATCTGCGCGTGACATGGTGTTTGAGGACGCATTCGCAATCCGCACAACACGTGCGACGATGGACACCGATTTCGCGGTACATCTTGCCACATGGGAACAGCATACGGCCATTTCCGAAGCATTGCTTGCTTCAAAGAGGTTCACGAAAGACGTGAAGCAGAAGCAGCGATACCATCACAGCAGCGAACACCAGATTGATGTAGTCCCGTTCGGTGATTTGGAAGATCGCCCGGGTATGATATCGTGGCCACCTGATGGGGACTTCGAAATGTCAACTATCGGTCTGAAGGAAGCCCTGAGTCACGCACTAAATTTGCGCCTTCGGACCTCCCCGGAATCAACCGTCAAAGTTTGCCCACCATTCGGCATGGCGGTACTTCAGCTGGTAAGTTGGAATGACCGCAAGCACCGTCCGCAAGGCGCTGGTGATGCACAAGACTTAGCTTTTGTACTTCGCAACTACGCTGACGTCGACTCTATCCATCCGGAAGGAGTAGCGAGCATCGCAGACGTCCCGCCAGAAGATCTTGATTACGAGCGGGCAAGCGCATGGCTTGTTGGCAAACACATTTCACAGCTTATGAGTAAGTCTACTTCTCAACGTCTCATCAAAATACTGGACGATGACCATTTGGGTGGAATAGACGCGCTTGCGTATGCGATTGCCCGGCAAGAAGCGCGCATCGAATTAGAAAATGCTGCCGAAAGCATAAAGGGACTTCTGGTCGGGTTCAGAAATGGGCTGGCCTAAAGGAAGCTTCATCATCAATGTACTTGGTTCCCTCAGCTTCGACTTTGACTACAGGTGCCGTCTTAGTGTGTGCAGGTCATCACGAAGTCAACGTGTTCCTAGCAGACTATTGAACAAACGATAGCCTCCAAAAGTCTCCTTTTTGGGTCAGAATTAAGAACTCTGACCCATTTTTGTTGTGCACTCATTGAGAAACAATTACTTACAGATTATCTCCATACAAAGAAAATCGAGTTAAGCATGTGAATTTCATTGACCTGGGGCACGGTTCGCGCTAAATTGTTAGTCCGACGCGAATTCCACCGCGGTGGCACGTCTCCTTGCAGATACAAAAGCTATCCATTTTATAGGTAAGCCATGAAATCCCTGTTTTTCGTCTTGCTCACTCTTGCAAGCTCTGTCTTTGCAATTCCCCAAATCGTCAGTTATCAAGGTCAGTTAGCATTGCCGTCAGGAAGTCCACTTGACACAACAGTGGCAATGTCGTTCAGCATTTATTCTGAATTATCAGGCGGAGTTGCGGCCTGGACCGAAGTCCATCCTGCTGTCGTGGTCACTGGTGGGCTGTTCAGTGTTACTCTCGGCTCAATAGCGTCACTGAACGATCTCTTCGACGTCAACCGTTGGCTTGGCATCACAATTGGGTCGGACACAGAAATGTTGCCGCGCGAGCAGATTATATCGGTTGCTCATGCATTTCGTGTAGGAACCGTGGATGGAGCAACGGGCGGTATTATTACCGGGGATGTTCGCGGAACAGCAAAGGGAACGTTTGGTTCAGGAAGCATAGCTTCCGGAGTTGCTGCAACAGTGTCCGGTGGTTCGGGCAACACAGCAAGTGGAGAATTGAGCACTGTTGGCGGAGGAGATGCCAATACCGCTTCAGGAACTTGGAGCACCGTCGGAGGCGGATACGAGAACACAGCATCCGGCGAAATGTCCACGGTATCCGGCGGCAATGTCAACTTTGCACCTTCAGACTACTCAACCGTTGGTGGTGGTGTGGCCAACAATGCATCGGCCGCCAACTCGACCGTAAGCGGCGGCGGCAACAACGAGGCAAACGGCGCGCATTCAACGGTGGGCGGTGGTACTAGCAATTTGGCCAACGACTACATTACGACCGTGTCCGGCGGATTTAACAACACAGCTAATGATTCCGGTAGCTTCGTAGGAGGCGGACAAGACAACGTCGCAATGAATTCTTTCGGTGCAATCGGCGGTGGACGAAATAACGCGACGGCAAGTTCCTACTCCACTGTCGGCGGCGGGCGAAACAACTCGGCATCGGACGACTATGCTTTTGTCGGCGGCGGACAAAATAATACTGCCGAAGCCACAGGCGCGGCCATTGTCGGCGGCGACAGCAACCAAGTCTGGTCCAGTCACGCTTTCATAGGCGGCGGACAAAAGAATTACGCCAATGCTTCTGGCGCTGTGATCGTTGGTGGCGCAAATAACATTGCGTTCGGTATTAACTCAACCGTGGGCGGTGGTAGCTTCAACAAAGTGCGCGGCGACTATTCCCTAATCGCAGGCGGCGGCGGTAATACTGCGTCCGACTCGAACAGCATTGATGCAATTTCTTACAATAGCATGATCGGAAACGGATCTCGAAACAAATTACAAAACGCGCCTTACGGAGTAATCTCTGGAGGTAATAGTAACACGGTTTCAAACATGTTTTCTACGATTGGAGGTGGACTCAACAATGTGGCTGGAGGAAATACGGCTACTGTAGGCGGAGGAAACCTTAATCGGGCACGCGGCGACTATAGTGTCATCGCGGGCGGAGGAGGGGCGGCAGGGGCAGACTCAAATAGTGCCAGCAACACCAATTCCACTATCGGCGGCGGCAAAGGTAATGTCGCCAGCGCCATTGGTTCGACTGTTAGTGGCGGTAGCCGAAACAAGTCACGCGGTGACTACTCTGTTGTGAGTGGAGGTGGCGGTGCATCTTCAGCAGATTCCAACAGTGCCATCGGTGATTGGTCAACAGTGAGCGGTGGTCACAAGAATTTCTCGGGCGATCAGTTTGCGTCGGTTAGTGGAGGCGAGAATAACGCCGCAAGCGCGCTCGGTTCAACTGTGAGCGGCGGACGATTCAACCGTGCGAGCGGCGCATATTCAGTGGTCGCTGGTGGCGGAACTTCCTTGCTTGCCGATTCAAGCAGCGCGTCTGGTCTCAATTCAACGATCAGCGGCGGCCGGAAGCACTCAGCAAGCGGTAGTTACTCGGCCATCAGCGGTGGAAACGAAAACAACGCCAGCGGTACATATTCAGCCATCGGCGGCGGCGCCAGTAACATAGCGGAAGGGATCGGGTCAACGGTCAGTGGCGGGCGCTTCAATCGTGCAAGTGGCCTATACTCCGTGATCGGCGGCGGCGGCGGAGCTTCAGAGGCCGATTCCAACATCGCCAGCAGTTCAGATGGTACAATCGGTGGTGGTAATCGAAATATTGCCAGCGATGTGGGCGGGACGGACAGTGGCGGGGTTGGGAACATCACGCGTGGTGTTTACTCTACTATCGGGGGCGGATATAGCAACGGCGCACACGATACAGCAAGTGTTGTTTGCGGTGGTTACAACAATTCCCTGTATGGAGATTATTCGGTGATCGCAGGTGGCCAGAATAATCACACAGTACACCATTATGCTACTATCGCGGGAGGCTACGGAAACGAGGTGATTGGCTACTACTGCACAATTTCAGGTGGCGGTGACAATTCGGTTACATATAGCTACGCCACAGTTTCCGGTGGCCGATATAATGGCGCCCATGGCAACCATGCGACGATCGGCGGCGGGATTTATAACTTCGCACGCGCATCTGGCCGTAATCCCTGGAGGTGGAACTGGCGCTATCGCAGACTCAAATAGTACGGAGGGTGGCCAGTCAACCATCAGTGGTGGATCAAGAAACTATATAGAAAATGGCGGATTTGACGGGACAATTAGCGGCGGGTATTTAAACCGTGTAAGCGGACAGAGGGGCACGGTCAGCGGAGGCTCGCAGAACATCGCAAGCGGAGAGTTTTCTACCGTAGCTGGTGGAGTTGGCAATACGGCCTCAGGCACTTACTCAACGGCGGTTGCTGGAGCTGACAACACGGTCAGTGGAGGCGGTTCAACCGTGTGCGGATTCACAAACTCCGTAAGCGGAGACTACGCGTTTGCGGCTGGAAAGAATGTGGACGTGGCTGGAACAGGTTCCGTAGCACTGGGAGCCAACATTAGTTGCAGCGCCGACAGCTCGTTTGTCTTTTCCGACGGAAGCGGTCCACTGTTTAGCATAGGTGCAGAAAACACATTCAACGTTAAGGCTAATGGCGGCGTGAGATTTTGGACGACCGCTGATCACGCCAGTAACATCGGCACGCGGCTGGCGGCGGGGGGATCATCATGGGTTGCTCTAAGCGATTCTACGAAGAAAACAAATCGAATACCTGTAGATTCGAAAGCAATTTTGCAGAAGGTCGCTGCGCTTCCGATTGACCAGTGGAACTACAAGCATCAAGCGGATGGCCCTTTGCATATTGGGCCAATGGCTCAGGATTATTGGAAAGCATTCCATCTCGGTGAAGACAGTTTAGGCATCGAGACCATAGACGCAGACGGCGTGTTGTTCGCAGCGGTGCAGGAATTGGCAAAACAGAACGCGGAGCTGAAGCAAACAAATGACAAGCAAACATCAGAGATTGCTGAACTCAAGCAGTTGGTAGAACAAATGATTCAACTTGGAAATAAGTAACAGGAAGATTCGGAATTCTCATGAAGAAACTCTTACTCGTATTACTCCTCTCCGCGAACGCGATGGCGATCCCGAGGTTGGTGAACTATCAAGGTCAGTTGACCTCGCCGACCGGTACGCCGCTCGATACAACAGTTGCGATGACGTTCAACATTTGGCCAACTCCCACAGGTGGAGTTTCAGTATGGACAGAGACGCATCCGGCTGTGTCTGTGACTAACGGCTTATTCAATGTTCAGCTTGGTTCCATCACCACTCTAACAGATCTTTTCTCAGTCAATCGTTGGCTCGGAATTACAATACAAGACGACCCCGAAATGACTCCTCGTGAGCAACTGTTATCAGTTGCTCATGCATATCGTGTCGGAACGGTGGACGGCGCGAGTGGCGGAACGATTAGCGGGAATGTGAATATTGCTGGCAAAGCCAATATCGGTAGTGGAAACGTCAACAGTGGCAGTTTCGCTTTCGTTGCCGGGCAAAATGATACGGCAAGCGGCTCTTTTTCTACGGTTAGCGGCGGTTTTGGCAATTCGGCGAGTGGCACTGATGCGACTGTTGGCGGCGGTAGTGGCAATACGGCGAGTGCAATTTCTGCAACGGCGAGTGGAGGGAGTGGCAACAGTTCCAGCGGCATCGCGAGTTGCATTCCCGGAGGAGCTAACAATATTTGCTCCGGAGTAGGCTCGTTTACTTGTGGGAATAACGCCCATTCCATCGGGGACAGCAGCTTTGTTTTTAATGATGGCAGATACGGCGGGAACATCGGCGGCCAAGCGCGACGGTTTATTGTGATCGCGTCCGACGGCTCCTTTATCCATACGAATAGTACCGCCACGTTGGGCGCACAGCTTCCCGCCAACGCCACAGCGTGGGTTGCTATCTGTGACTCGACTAAGAAAAATCGGTATGGGCAAATCAACACAAGTGAAGTGTTGTCCAAACTTTCTCAGATTCCCATTGAAACATGGAGCTACAAAGACGACCCCAACCATGTGAAGCATATCGGCCCGATGGCGCAGGACTTTTATGCGGCGTTTCATGTAGGCGAGAGCGACACCACGATTTCAACGCTTGATCCTGACGGCGTGGCGCTGGCTTCCATACAAGAGCTTGCAAAGCGCAATTCGGCTTTGGAAGCAGAAGTTGCCGAGCTAAAGCAGCTTGTCGAGCAGATGATTCAACTTGGACACAAATAAGACGTATCACAGCAGAAAGAAATATGAAGAAACTCTTGCTCGTTCTCGTCCTTGCCGCAAATGCAATTGCTATTCCGCAGATCGTCAACTATCAAGGTCAATTGACCTCGCCGACCGGAACGCCACTCGATACGATTGTTGCGATAACGTTTAACATCTGGCCGACTCCGGCGGGTGGTGTTTCTGCGTGGACTGAAACGCATCCTGCGGTCGTCGTAACAGATGGCTTATTCAATGTTCAGCTCGGTTCCATCACTGTTCTGCCGGATTCGTTTGCAGTCAATCGTTGGCTGGGAATTACGGTTGGCAACAACACAGAAATGATTCCGCGTGAGCAGCTTGTTTCGGTCGCTCATGCGTATCGTGTCGGAACAGTTGATGGCGCGAGCGGAGGAACGATCTCCAGTGATCTGAATATTATTGGTAAGGCAAATATCGGGAACGGAAACGTCAGCAGCGGCACTTTCGCATTCGTCGCCGGAGAAAACGATACAGCAAGCGGCGACCATTCTACGGTGAGCGGCGGCTTTGGCAATACCGCGAGTGGCTTGTCTGCAAATGTAGGCGGCGGCTTTGACAATACGGCGAGTGGCTTTCATGCAACTGTAGGTGGCGGCTTTAGCAATACCGCGAGTAGCGTTCGTACAACTGTCGGCGGCGGTCAAAACAATACGGCGAGTTCCCCCTCTGCAACTGTCAGCGGCGGTGAAAACAATACGGCGAGTGACGCTTTTGCAACTATCGGCGGCGGTTTTGAGAATACGGCCAGCCTGTCTTCTACAACTGTCGGCGGCGGTGAATTCAACAGTGCGAGTGGCACTTTTGCTACTGTCGGCGGCGGCATAGACAACGCGGCAAGTGCCTCTTCCGCAACTGTCGGTGGCGGTAGAAACAACGCGGCGAGT
Source organism: bacterium (assembly GCA_016721565.1). GTDB lineage: Bacteria > Electryoneota > RPQS01 > RPQS01 > RPQS01 > JABWCQ01. Next base: position 38,960 of record JADKHW010000007.1, read on the forward strand.
GGCACGGGAGCAACGGTCAGCGGCGGCCAAAACAACATCGCTAGCGGTCAACAGGGAACCGTCGGCGGCGGCATTTACAACAAGGCCCGCGGGCTAAATTCGGTGGTCGCGGGCGGCGGAAGCGGCATAGAGGCCGACTCAAACTCCGCGACGGGCAACAGTTCGTTTATCGGTGGCGGTCGCAGAAACTTAGCTTCAGGAGTGGTCGCGACGATAGGCGGCGGCGAGGGGAATTTATCATCATCCAGTCGTTCCACGGTCGGCGGCGGTGCCAATAATATTGCCAGCAGCACACAGTCAACGGTCAGCGGTGGCGAAGAGAATGCTGCATCCGGCTCGCATGGCTTTGTGGGTGGCGGTGGATTCAATTACGCGCGCGGCGCCTTTGCTGCCATCGCTGGTGGTGGTGGTGATGCGGTAACGGATTCCAATTCGGCCCGTGGGATTGCGTCGGTCATTCCTGGCGGACGACAGAATGAAACGTCTGGCTCCTTCTCGTTAGCGGCCGGGTTTCGCGCTAAGGCCAACCACAGCGGCGCATTTGTTTGGGCAGATTCAACGAACTCTGATTTTGCCTCGACGGCGGTGGATCAATTCAACGTTCGTGCCTCGGGCGGCACAAGAATCTTTACCAATGCCGCAACAACTTTAGGCGCGCAGCTCATTGCCAATGCCACAGCATGGACGGCATTGTCAGACAGCACGCGAAAGACAGATATTGAGCGCGTGGACACCAAGGTCGTGTTGGACAAAGTGATGCAGATTCCGATCAGCGAATGGCGCTACAAAGAACAGCCGGATGCTTCTATTCGCCACATCGGTCCGATGGCGCAAGATTTCTGGGCGCAGTTTCATCTTGGTGAAGACAGCTTAGGTATCTCCACCATAGATCCCGACGGCATCGCGCTGGCTGCGGTGCAGGAATTAGCGAAGCAGAATGAACAAAAAGACACAAAGATTGCAGATCTTGAAACACGTGTGAAGCAGCTTGAAGCGGCGATCTTGCAATTTGGTAATTTGATTAATTCAGATAAACAGTAAGGAGCCCACCCATGAACAAAGCACTCGTCCTACTCTTCCTGCCCGCACTCTTGTGGGCACAGTCTTCAAGCGAGAATTTCACGCTTACGAAGAGCGTCATTGACGCGGGTGGTGGAGCATCCAGCTCGGCGAACTTCAACCTCGTTTCTGCGTTCGGCCAACCGACTCCTGTCGGTGTTCAGACCAGTGCGAATTTTACACTTTCAGCTGGATTTCTCTCTCCGCTATTGGCTGTGTCGCCTCTTTCACCGATACAGCACTTGGTAATCAAAGAAGCGCAACCTGATGCTGTTCTGACCTGGGAAGCAATTGCTGGCGCAGGTGGCTACTCTGTATATCGGGCGGCAGCGATCAACTTCACGCCCGGCCCAAGTAACTTGGTCGGGACAACGACGAACACGACATTTACCGATACAAACGTGCTTGCTGGTCCTGCAGTTCAACAGTACTACATCGTGCTTGTGAACAACTTATGACACGACCAAGTAATACCTCTAGCGGTGTTGCAACCACTAGGTCCTGTCCTTGGCATTCACTTGGTTTCATTTTGAGCGCGGGCAATCGCAAATCAGGTTGCAATTGACTTCGTTGGATTTCGTTGACGAGTTAAATAAATGATTTAAAAGCACATACATGTTAGGACTGTCACTCGTGGCGTCGCGGGTTTGAGTCCCGTCGACCCCTTAAAAACAAGCCCTTAGGAGCAATCCTAAGGGCTTTTGATTTTCAGTGAACCGGCTCGGCCTGCTAGTTAGCCAGCATTGCCATTAACAGAGCTTGGCTAATTTATTACGGATTGTACATGTCTTGAGTCTGGCGATAGGTAGTGCTTTTTAGTCATTTTGACAGAACTGTGTCGAAGCAACCCTGATACAACGTAGATATCAACTTTTAACCAGCGATCCAAAATACCTGAAGCAGCAGCAACTGACAAAACTAAACTATCGATGTTCTCATACCGTAAACGACGCCAAGCAAACTGAAAACGTATCGATGATTATTCAGCTTGCACTCTTATCACGATTACTGACCTGCGTTGTCTAATCCTCTATAACAATAAGAAGCAATAACAAATGGTCGAATAGAGCAAGAAGCAATTCATTGCAATAGACTCGCATTGAGCACGAGTTAATTGCTATTGGCAGTTTGCAAATAATTGACTCTGGTTTGAGATAAACATACCTTTTGTCAACGAACATACGTTGCTGGGGATTTAGCCTTCGGCAGGGGACGGAATACGAGCGAATCTACCGCCAACGCGGATTGGGATCGCTCTTTTTTATTGCAATTAATGACCCGTCACGTCGTGCCTTGAATTGGAAACATGGTTGATACAAATTCAAATTCCAATGCATTATCTAAAGATCCGAGGAAACAGAAATGAAGATTATCGTTGCCCACTTAGTGGTAATAGTAGTGCTCGCAATTGCCGTACAAGCTTCTGTGCCGCGAGAAATCAGCTATCAGGGCTTTTTGACAAGGCCGGACGGAACCCCGTTGGACACTACCGTGTCAATGACATTTAACTTATACGAATTGTCTCTCACGATACTATGGTCTGAAACACAACCATCGGTTCTCGTTGAGAATGGCCTGTTCAACGTTACGCTCGGGCAGATTACACCGATAGCAGATTCAGTGTACGCGGCCAATGGCTTACAGCTCGGAATCACTGTCGGTGGAGATACTGAGATGAGTCCGCGTATCCCGGTTAACACCGTTCCATATGCCAATCGTATAGCGACGGTTGACGGTGCTAAGGGAGGTTCCATTAGCGGTAGCTTAGAGATAGGTTACAACCATTCGACTACTGGTTTCGGAGGTTTTGCTTCGGGACTGAGTAACACAGTCAGCCAGGACTACAGTTCGGTTGCTGGCGGCAGCGGAAACACAGTCAATGGGGTTTACGGGTTTATAGGTGCAGGTGTTCTGAATGTTGTCAGTTCTTCCGGCAGCGTCTGCGGGGGAGGTTACGAGAATGTTGAGAATGGCTTAGGCGGATCAAATACGATTGCCGGCGGCTACCACAATCATATTGAAGGCAATAGCTGGGCTTCGACGGTAACTGGTGGACGCGAGAACCTTGTTGAAGGCAATAGCTCGACAATCTCCGGCGGTGCACATAACCGAATCAATGGATACTTCTCCTTCATCGGTGGTGGTGGTGGTGATGAAGTTGCCGACTCCAACCACAGCATGAGTTCATATAGTGTCATCGGCGGTGGTCGGCAGAACGAAATCGGAGCTTCGTCCGACCACAGCACCATTGTCGGCGGCAAAGAGAATGTTTCAACAGCACAGTTCGGAATAATCGGTGGTGGACGCAGTAATTCGATCAGCGACAGTTGTACGGTTGTAATGGGCGGCAAGAGTAACACTGCGAATGCCAAGTATGCTTATGTTGGAGGCGGCGAAAACAATACTGCTACAGCGACCCATGGCACCATTGGTGGCGGTAGGTTCAACGAGTCCACAGGACAACATTCATTTGTGGGTGGCGGACAATACAACAATGCCACAGGCAACGAGTCGACTATAGCTGGCGGCTCCAATTTGACAGCGTCCGGTACCAGATCGTTTGTCGGCGGTGGTAGTAGCAATTCTGCATCTGGAGGTTTTGCAACAATCTGTGGCGGCCAAAGCAATACCGTCTCGGCGCAGGACGCGACAATCTGTGGCGGTCAGGACAACGATGCCAGCGCTATAGGTGCGTTTGTTGGCGGCGGGACAAAGAACCATGTGCGTCAATCATACTCTGTCATCTGTGGTGGTGGTGGTAGTGTGGATAGCGACTCAAATCACGTCGGAGGCATTGGCTCGATCATTGGTGCAGGTAGCATGAACAGAATCAAAGGAAACTACTCCATTGTAGGTAGTGGACAGGGCAATTTCATTGACAATGTTATCGCAAGTTATGCCAATAACTCAGTCATTGTTGGTGGTAGCAACAACCGCGCACGCGGAAGATACTCTGTAGTGGTTGGCGGCGGCGGCTCTGCCCTAGCAGATTCGAATTCTGCCCTTGAAACGAACTCTTTTGTCGGCGGCGGATCAAGAAATGTGGCAGGTGATACTCTCGCAACTGTCTGTGGCGGATCCAGTAATGTTGCGGGCGGGAAGAGATCGTTTGTTGGCGGTGGCATCTCTAACATTGCAACCGGAATACACTCATCCGTTTCTGGCGGGCAACTTAACCAGGCGACTGGACAGGGTGCTACGGTCGGCGGCGGCGATCAGAATCTTGCCAGCGGCGCTGCGGGGACTGTTCCCGGGGGTGTCGGCAATGAGGCGGCCGGTGCAACATCCGTTGCAATGGGAAGGCGTGCTAAAGCGTTAAACGACGGCTCGTTCGTCTGGGCTGACCGGACACTTGCAGATTTCAATTCCACCGCGGATAATCAATTCAGTTTGCGTGCGTCAGGCGGTGTGCGAATCGCGACAACGACGGCCGGAACGGTCGGCGTGAAGCTCGACAATGGTGACACAGCTTGGGAAGTGGTGTCCGACAGTACTAAGAAGACAAATCGTCGGGCCGTAAACACGGAGAATGTGTTGTCGAGGCTGATACAGCTCCCCTTACAGGAATGGAACTATACACATCAAACGAGTGCTAATACGCATATCGGCCCGATGGCACAGGATTTCCATCGCCTGTTCGGCTACGGAGACGATGAAACCACCATCTCGACGATTGACCCCGATGGTGTATCGCTGGCGGCGATACAGGAGCTGGCCAAACGTTTAGAACAACTTGAGAAGCAGAATATTCAGTTGTCCCAGGAAATTCAATCGCTCAAAGCTGGCAACAGCATGGGCGAATCAAGAAAGTGAGCAGTCCACAATGAAAGTCATATTTCTGTTCTTAGTGATGTGTTTGGTGCTGACCGCGAGCGCTGCCGTACCATCTTGGGTAAATTATCAAGGCGTGCTGACCTCGCCGGATGGCACTCCGCTAGACACTACGGTAGACATAACATTCAGGATTTATCCGGAGTCCTGGAGTCCGATGCCAATTTGGGATGAGATTCACACCGTTACCACAGTGAACGGCCTCTACGATGTCTATCTCGGTTCGGCTGACCCGATTCCACAGAACTTCTTTGATGATGCAAGCATGTGGCTAGGCATTCAAGTTGGAAGTGATGCAGAAATGACTCCACGTATTTCATTCACTTCAGTACCGTATGCCTATCGCGTCGGCACAGTGGATGAAGCAACCGGAGGAGCAATCTATGGCCAACTCAACGTCGGTCCAGAGAATACCAACGATGGGACCCTGTCAAACGTCTTCGGCGTAGATTGCACAGTGGACGGAGACTACTCCGCTGTTATCGGCAGAAACAACTTCAACTCGGCGAGTGCAAGCTATTCATTTGCCGTGGGACTAGACAACTTAGTCAGTGGGCAACACTCTTTTGTCGCGGGGCAAGACAATATTGCTTCTGGAACAAATTCATGCGTCGGTGGCGGCCGCTTCAACCGTGCTCGAGGAGATTACTCGGTCATCGCCGGAGGCGGTTCAGGTGCGCAATCCGACTCGAACAGTGCAACTGGTCGCTATTCTGTAATCGGGGGAGGCGCAAATCAAACTGCTTCGGGGCAATGCTCTGCTATCGGCGGTGGGTACTCAAACTCAGCGATTGGTGATTTTTCCACGGTCGGCGGTGGTGACGTAAATTTGTCGCAGGCTAATTTCTCAACCGTTTCTGGTGGATATGACAACGAAGCCTCAGGTATCTATTCGACCGTCTCAGGCGGAAGGGAGAACTTCGCGATACTCGACGATGCAACTGTTGCAGGTGGTCACGGAAACCGTGCGTCTGCGGAGTACGCAACCGTGTCTGGAGGCGGCTATAATTACGCGCGAGGACAAATGAGCGTTATTGCAGGTGGCGGAGGGGATGTTGCAGCTGACTCCAACTCTGCGCAAGGTAATCTTTCTGTCATCGGCGGCGGATACCACAATTATGCCACGGGTGATGCTGCAACGATTGCCGGAGGATACTACCACACTGCAAACGGAGGCTCCGCGACAATCGGGGGCGGATACCGCAATACCTCAACAAACTTCTATACAACCGTTGGCGGTGGCACGTATAACGATGCTACAGGACAATACTCCACTATCGCTGGAGGCCGACATAACGCCGCGCGCGGTTCTCATTCCACCGTTGGCGGAGGAGGAGGTATCACGGCCGACTCAAATTCCGCAATCGGAAGCTACTCAACTATTGCCGGTGGCTCGGGTAATACAACATCGGGCGCCGGCGCGACGATTGGTGGAGGCCGCAACAATACAGTTGGAGACGATTATAGTGTCATTGGCGGAGGCGGAGGCGCTTTCCCTGATTCCGGCAACCATTTGAATGCTTACGCAAGCGTAATTGGCGGCGGTGTCGCAAACTGGATGGACAACGACTCAATCCCAACCTTCTACGGAGTCATCGGTGGCGGTCGGGGAAATTTTGTTGGAGACACTTCAGCAACTGTACCGGGTGGACAAAATAACTTAGCATGGGGATCGTATTCATTCGCCGCAGGCAAGAACGCGTATGCGTGGGATCGGGGTAGTTTCGTATGGTCAGATGCCTCCGGGAACGTCGTGAATTCGAGTGCTGATAACCAATTCACAGTTGGCGCGGCAGGAGGCGTTAGGTTCTACACTAACGCCAGCCGTACGTCTGGTCTGCAGCTAGCACCTGGCGGCAATTCATGGATAGGTGTCTCCGACAGCACGAAGAAACGCAATATTACAATTGCTGACGGCAATTCACTCTTAAAAGTGTTTGCCGAACTACCCATTAAGAAATGGGAATACAAGTCAGAACCTGAAGGCGTGCAACACCTTGGCCCGATGGCTCAGGATTTCTGGAACGCATTCCATCTTGGAAGCGACAGCTTGGGCATCGAGACTATTGATGCCGACGGTGTACTCTTTGCCGCAGTGCAGGAGCTTTGCAAACAGAATCAAGAATTGCGTTCGTGCGTCGAGAAACTGCAAGCACAAGTTCAGAGCTTGTTTGCTGGTGACAAACAAACAACGAAGAAGGAGATAAAGTATGATAAAGCTGCTATTATGCCTGCTTGTGCCGGCGCTGCTTCTGGCTCAACCGCAACAAAGTGAGCATTTCAGAATTACAAAATCGGTCATCGATGCAGGAGGCGGAGTTTCGACATCTGGGAACTTCGCATTAACAAGCGCATTCGGACAACCGACCCCTATTAACACTCAATCGAGCGAGCACTTTAGGTTGTACGCTGGCTATCTGAGTCCCGTATTGAGTGTATCACCATTGTCACCAATCCAACGATTGGTGATTAAGGAAGCGCAACCTGATGCAGTACTTAACTGGGAAGCCATCACCGGTGCGGGAAGCTACTCGGTATATCGCAATACTGGAATCAACTTCACGCCAGGACCCGGAAACCTAGTTGGCACAACAACGAATACTACATTCACGGACACAAACGTTTTGGCGGGTCCCGCTGTTCAGCAGTATTACATCGTCATCGTGAACAACCCTTGACACGACCAGTGATACCTCTTGCGGTGTTGCAACCACTGTGGATCTGTCCTTGGCAGTCACTTGGTTTCGCTTGGCAGCGCTTGCATTGATCAAACAGTGCTCACTTGGCTTCGTTTGATTTCGCTGATGAGCTAAATTAATGATTTAGATGAAGATACATGTTAGGACTGTCACGCCGGAGGTCGCGGGTTCGAGTCCCGTCGGCCCCGCTAAAAAACAAGCCCTTAGGAGAAATCCTAAGGGCTTATGATATTGCTGCGACTTCAAGGGAACAGTTAGCTTCCGCTTGTGAGTAAGTCCTCGGCCTGGGGTAATTTACCTGGTTTCTCCATTGGGAAATCGCCACGAATCGACACGGCAAGTTAGGAAGTTATTCGCCCATTGCGACTTACTGGTCCTCCATCGTTCTGCGGCACAATCAGCGGAAACGCGCGTTTATTTTTGTAAACTGATGATAAGCGTTGACTCTTGAGCATTATGTTTCCATTTTGTATTAATCGAATCAATTCTAACCATTTTGACCCACAGAGGTTCACACAATGAAGGTACTCCTCAGGGCTCTTGTTGCCACCCTAACCACAGCGGCTTTTGCCACAGTCCCGCTATTGATAAACTATCAAGGCAGTCTCACCACTTCAACGGGTACGCCGTTGGACACCACCGTTTCCATGACCTTTCATCTTTATGACGGTTCTGGAGGAGAAGCAGAACTGCTGTGGAGTGAAGTGCAACCAGTCGTTGTCGTAGAGAATGGTCTCTTCAATTCTGTGCTGGGATCAGTCACGACGTTGGAAGATAATGTCCTTCAATCAACCGAACTGTGGCTCGGCATTGCGGTAGGTGGTGATCCTGAGATGATGCCGCGTACAAAGATCCAGTCTGTACCCTATGCTCGTCATGCTGGTACAGTCGATCAATCTTCGGGTGGTACAATCACAGGGAACTTGGTCGTAGAAGGGTCCGTCAATATTGGATTCTTTAACGAGGTCAGTGACTCCCGCATTTGTGGCTGGTGTTTATGATACTGCAAGTGGGGCGTTTTCTTCAGTTGGCGGCGGCTACGGGAATGCGGCGCTGGATTCATTCTCAGCAGTTGCCGGAGGATTCAATAATAAGGCTGGAGGGGATACGGCAGGGTTGATCCTGTTGAATGGAGGAAGGCGCATATTCATTTATAGGCGGCGGCGCAAATAATCAGAGCATTGGGAGCTTTTAGTACAATTGGTGGCGGCCTAAGTAACAGCGCTATTGCAAGAAAGAGTGTTGTCGTAGGTGGCGCCTCCAATATTGCGGAAGGACATCACAGCGTTGTCGTTGGCGGCTTCGGAAAACCTTCGCTCGTGCATACTTCAATGTTGTCGTAGGCGGAAGTTACAATAAAGCATGGTCATATAATTCAGCCGTAGTCGGAGAAGCCTCAACAGAGCATGGGGAACCGAATCGTTTTGGGCGGAGGAAGCAGCAATTCAATAGGTGACAGCAATAGTGCGAATGGCAATTATAGTGTCATTGCCGGTGGAGTAGGAAACGAATGCCGAAACTAACTACTCATTTATTGGAGGATGCGCAGAATACTATCGAAGATAATGTTCAGACTGGTTTACTCGGTTATCGGCGGAGGTTTTCAAAATTTGACATTGGGTTACGCGGGCTTTGTAGGTGGCGGAATTCAGAATCGAGCCGAAGGTGACTTTTCTACCGTTTCTGGTGGAGGAAGTGATGAGGATTTTTGGCGGAGAAAATGGGAACCACGCAATTGGGCAGGCATCTACAATCGGAGGTGGCGCTGCGAACCGCGCGCGTGATTATTCATTTATTGGCGGAGGGGGCGGTCAACAAAGAAGTGATTCAAACAGCGCAATTGGAGATTACTCGGCTATTGTCGGGGGATTGCGAAACGTTGCAGTCGGCCAGTATTCATTCATTGGTGGCGGTGGCGGCAACATTACGTCCGGCACAAGCGCCGTTGTCACCGGTGGTGGGGGGAATGCGGCGATTGGAAGCGGTGCAACGGTTGGGGGTGGCAGCCAAGACTCCGCGCTGGCAGATGGTGCAACCGTATCCGGTGGTATTTTGAATAACGCAAGCGGCCAATTTAGCGCGATCGGGGGAGGAGAAAGCAACGTGGCAAGCGCGGCAGATGCATTTGTCGGTGGCGGTTCTACTAATTCCGCAAGTGGGGTGGGGACGGTAATTTCTGGCGGTCATGGAGGCGGTGCAGAAGGGGACTCAGCGTGGTTGGCGGGGATACGGAAACAATGCGCTTGGTGATATGTCAGTTGTTGCAGGTGGAGATGCGAATTCTGCCAACAGCTTAAGTTCTGCCGTCGGAGGAGGATCAAATAATGTTGCCGGGGGACAGTTCAGCGCAATTCCTGGTGGAGCGCATAACTTCGCAGGAGATTACTCACTTGCTGCTGGTCAGCAGGCTCATGCCGATCATCGTGGCAGCTTTGTCTGGGGAGACTCAAGAGATACGACAGTCTCGACGACTGCAAACGATCAGTTTATCGCGCGCGCTTCGGGCGGAGTAAAGTTCTTTACCGATTCTGCGATGACACATGGTGTATACCTTGACCCGGAATCAGGATGTTGGCTTTCAGTCGAAACCGGTGAACCTTGCGGTGGTGGTGGGGATCTCGCGCTGTATCAACAGGACGCCGACACAAACTCATTTGATGCTACGAAATCATGGGGTGCAATCTAACAGGTTATCTGCGAGGATCATAATGTCACCAGCTTTTGCGTTTGTGGGCGGCGGCACAAATAATATTGCC
>JADKHW010000008.1 GCA_016721565.1 bacterium
CAAACAACTAAAGATTGTTGCTTGTTCGTTGCGTTCGTCATTCTGGCATTATCAGGTAGATTTGCCGTATCGATCTGTAGATCTTCCTGCGTATTATCACCAAACCCCAATATTCTTTGGTTGGACAATTCTATTTCTGTGCACTTGGTTCGCCATGCTTTCTCTCTTGGACAAGAGGCTTTGAAACGAGTCGACTTTTTAGATTTGTCAAATGGATTGGTGAAAATGTTCTCGTCTTGTACATCATTCAATGGCTAATTATCAGGAATGTTGGAACCGCACTGTACCGCACTTGCAAGATTTTAGGCACCTTCTGGGGTGGCGCGGTATTGTGGCAGTTACTTGTTTGACCTGTGCGCTTGTTTGGCGGATAATTGTTAGATTGAGGCAGGATGGGTCGCGGACAAGAAGAAATGACTCGACTTAATTTAACACTGCTAATGGAAAAGCCAGCAGTGCATGACTGCTGGCTTTCTAGTAATTGCCATACGAATCTTTCTCTTATCAAAACAATGTCTGTGTTGAATGGAAGGACGCATTGTCCATCTTCGAGCTTTCAGCACAAGTGACGCAGATTGCGCCATTGGTATCGCAACGGTTTCTTGCTCTGAGAACTTCAACACTGGGCGCAATCGTTTGCCAACCAGAGTGCCGTACGGTTAACCAGCACTATGGGGCGAGGTGTAGCTCTGGGCAGCAAGTCGGGCTGGACAGGAAGAGACATTCACACGTACCACCTTAGATACTATTGCTCTGTTTCTTTGAGCATCGCGGTCGCTCGCAAGATAGGCGCTTCTTCAATACCCAACATGTTTGTCCTTATAAAATCAAAAGCCCTCAGGATTGCTCCTAAGGGCTTGTTTTCTTTCTTGGGGCCGACGGGACTCAGGCCACGACCTCCGCGTGACAGTCTAACATGTATCTACTGCTAAATCATTGATTTAACTCATCGACGAAAATCGAATGACGCCAAGTGAACACGGTTTGATCGATGCAGATGACAGTATCCGTCATCAAGTGGCGGCTAAGGACCGGACCACGGCGTGTTGTTGGTAGAGCTAGTGCCGTCCAGAAGAACTTACACCTTCATTCTACTCTATAAAATCCCGATCTACTGTGCCAATAGCCTACGGAAAAAGAGGTAAGCTGACCATCGTTAAAGTACGAATAGCGCGTTTGTAAATAATTAGCAACATTCCGGTTCAAAAGCACTACTACTTATTTGAACGAAAAGAAACCTTCGTCGACCTTTAAGTTGCAACAGCATATGCCGATAATCGACTCAGAAGAGCAAGTGCTGGCACTTTCTCGACCAACTGGAAGGTCACAAGCACAGCGCCATTTCTGGTGATGAAACGACTGTGCTTCGAACGCTTGCGTGCCATCTACCAATGGAGGCTAAGAAGCAAGTACTACCTTAATGACCTAGGCCGCGTGTATGCAGTTTCACGGCGTTACCAAAGAAACATGAGAATGAGAAGAGACGTCCTCACAGATTGGGTTAACGATTTTGTTTTCATTTCCGCTTGCGTCTTTGTAAGTCTCTTGCTAGTTCTCTAGACCCGCAGAGAAATGAAGAGCATATGGAAAAGGTCTCTCTATGCGGGCAAGTTACAATGCAGAACCTTGGAAAGTTGACAGGTTTTCGCATCGCCACCAAACCGAAGGGGTAGGTTATCAATCAGATTCATGTTCGTTCGAGTATCTCCGCAATATTTGGAACAGCACACTCCAGCATCACTGAGTATGGCCACTACCGGCACTGTGCAATTGCGAAGATTGACCTGGACACACTGACATTATTGTTGCCGCAGGACACGCTAACTGGCGGCCTGTTAGTAACATCCGGCTCTCGACTTGCGGAACCAATGCAGGCTGCTTTGTCCGGGAAGTCAGGTGCAATGCAGGCGCAGGATTATAATAGGGACCGCGTCCTCGCTGCTTTTCAACCGTCAAAGGAACTAACTTGGCGTGGTGGCAAAAGTTAGCATAAGCGATGCAAATAGTTAAGTCTTTACACGGGAACCGTCTAAGTCGTCCTCATAGGGAGCGATCGCTCCTGCCTGGGATACTGTCACTGTAAGAGTCACTCGGAGGTAGTCACACAACTTGATCGTCGAAAAATGACATGCCAATAAAAAAATGGAACGACGCACAGGATGGAAGAAGAACTGCGATACTCATCAGAGCGATTTCGCGACTTGATTGAAGGACAATAAGCTGAAATTGCCTACGAAATAGACTGCGATGGCAGTATTGAATATGTCAGTCCAGTCGTTACTAAGGTTCTTGGGTACAAGTCGAGTGACTTGATAGGCAATGATTCGTTTCCTACCTGTTCCTCCGACGATCGCCAAAGTCGTGATGCGAAGTTTCGAAAGCTTGCCAAATGGTCAGAGCGTGACAACAGACTTTCGGGCTTACACAGCAGATGGAACAATTCGATGACTGCGATCAGGTTGTGGTTCTTGATAGATGGCGTACCCAAGGGCGTTCGCGGTGTGTTTTTCGATGTCTTTCCGATCGTTAATTGCGGAGCAGGCCTAAAACGAAGCGAACAAATTACGAAAGTGATTGCAAGCGCTGCACGCGATGCTGCGATCTACAATCAACAATCGGCGAAGTAACCTATTGAATCCAGCGCTGAAACACCATTGCTATACAGCGAGTGAAGCCATCGGTCGACCGATTCATGACCTAATTGCCTCGAGCGAACTCCACACGCAAGTTCCGGGACTTCCAATTTTGGAAATTCGGGACTGGTAATGCAATGGATAAGACGATGGAACTTGAAGCATGCCGAAAAGAATCTAAAAGCTGCAAGTTGAGTTGTCTTTAGCTTCCACCATACTGGATGGATCATACTATGCAGTGGGAAAGTAAGGACGTGTCAGAGAGAAACAAAGAACTGAGTCACTCAGAAACTCCACATGCAGTCGAGAGATCCGGTGAAGTAATCTTTATGACGGATCAACAGGGAATCATTACTTTCGTAAATCCCGCACATTTTCGGATCTATATGGATACGCTGCAGACGAAGTAGTTGGCAAGGCCCACCAATGAATACCCAAGAGTACCAAAATAAAGGCCAGCACCCCACGAATCCTCTGGACTACCCTAAACGCGAAGGAAGTATTTCGGGTAAAAAATTGTAAACACGGCAAAATGCGGAAGCTACTGATTATGGACACATGCGTAAGCCCAGTCATTGATGAACACGGGGGTCCTAAGTGGCTGGCAGTACAGCGCAATATTGCGAGCAAGAGCAGTATGAGATGGACTCTTTCTGGAGTCAGAGAGACCCGATTTCGAACTGTCGTGGAATCGATGAATGAAGGATTGATCATTGGCAGTCTTGACAGGACAATTCTCTTCGTAAATCAGCAACTTGCCACAATGTGCGGTTACACCAGCGAAGGGGTATGGGTAAGCCAAGTGAAATGTTGATCGCAGCGCATGAACGCAACAGTTTCAGAGAGCGGGTTGCGAAACCGAGCACCTACTGAACATGACCTAAACATGAGACGGCACTTGTGACAAAGGCAGGGTATTGATTCCTGTCGAGATCAGCGCAGTTCCCGTTCGAGTCACCAGAAGAAACTATTGGAGTATTTGCAGTTATCAGGATATATCGGCAGATTCGAGACGCCAAAGAAACTACGACCTTGAACGGCAACTTCGCCAAGCTCAAAAAATGAGACGCAATTGAACGTTAGCAGGTGGCATCGCGCACGATTTCAACAATTATATTGACACCATGGTAATGGCGTACACCGAAATTGCCCCTATCGAGCAAAACGGAGAATCCTGTCTTACGAGAGATCTGCTACAGGTCGTGCAGGCTGCAATACGCGCCAAAGAGTTGGTCAAGCAAATACTCACCTTCAGCCGCCAAACAGAAGTCGAACGTTTTCCGCTATTACCTGGGCCAATTATCAAAGAGGCACGAAACTCATTCGAGCGTCGTTACCATCAACAATTCGAGTTAACGTAAATGTCGGTCACTCATACAATATCGTTGCGGATCAAACACAAATCCACCAGGTGTCGCCAGAATTGGCAACGAATGCCGCTTGGGCGATTGGGTGACAAAGGCGGCCTCTTGGAGACTCTTTGAAATGAAGTATTTGAAGAGTGAAGAGGCACTGCCTATAAAGTCATTACACCATGGTAAGTATGTGAAACTTTCTGTTCACGATACAGGGATGCGCGGAATCACCCCTGAGGTCGCTTCAGCGCATCTTTGATCCTTTTTACACGACCAAGGGTGTAGGCGAAGGAACAGGGCTTGGATTGCCTGTAGTTCACGGAATTGTAAAGAATTGCGGCGGAGAGATAGTTGTTACTCCCTCGGGCGAGGTAGGAACGGAAACCCAATTTGACCTATACTTTCCTGCCACAGACGATGAAGACTCGATGATGCAAGACGATAGCGTCCCAGACCTTGTTGGTAGCGAGCGCATCCCCTCTCGTCGATATGAACCTGAAATCGCTGAAAGCTGTTCACGAATGCTTCGAGGTTTATGGCTGTCAGGTAACGGCGCGCACAAGTAGTTATGAGGCGCTTGAACTATTATTCAAACTAAGCCAACTGCATTCGATATCCTCATCAATGACCACACAATGCCGCAATTGACAAGTTGAAGCGCGAAATGAAGCACCTCGATCCCAACCTTGCAATTATCTTGATAAGCGGTTACAGTGCTGACATTGGGACGAGGTTACTTGCGGACGCTTGGCGTCGAGCCGTAGTACTGAAGCATGATAGGTGGAGCCTTTCGCTAAAGAAATACGGTCTCTGTTCCTGCAACGCACTGCTAATACAGAACGGACTGGTATGGATCACATCCTTGGTAATTGAACAAAAAAGGGATGAAAGTGAACGACATGAAACCGGTACTGACACGGCAAGACCCGGACAATTAGTCTTTGCCGGATTTATGGAATTGTAATCCCACCACTTCCATTTATCATTACGTCGTGCTTGAATGGATGATAAAGATGATCTATCGGCGGTAGCACTTGCTCATGCTGTTGAAGCTGATCCCGGACTAACAGCGAGAATTCTGCCAGTATCGAATTCTGCCTTTACTCCTCCAGATGAGAGAGTCTACACAGTCCGGGACGCGATTAACATATGGGTTTGAAACCGTCGCTCCCTTACAGTTACTAACACAGTCGTTAAGGGTTTGTGGGGTTGAAGACGAGAATTTCAGTAAGCAGAGCTTGGCGTCACAGTCTTCGCTGCGGGCCTATTTGCGCGAACAATCGCCTCTTGCCCACAACTCCAACCTCCAGACATACTGTTTACCCTAGGAGGTACTGCATGATGCAGGCCGCGCCGCCATCATTCAACAAGATCCGAAACTCTATCAGAAGGCGCTTGAATTCATGCATCATAATGGTGTAGCGCTCTGTAAGCAGAGCAGAAGGTGTTCCGGACACAATCATGCGGACGTAGGCGGTTTCGCCCGCGCGGCGATTGCCGCCTGTTTATGCTAGTGTCGTAACTTGTCACCACGAACCCGAACGAACTATAGACTATCAAACATTTGCATATGTCATTCGACTAGCTGACGCGCTCGCGCACAGTGCTAGTCCAAAAGACCGTCAGGGAATAATCACTCCTCCCCCCTGTTGGGCATTTGTGGAGTCCATTAGGATTGAGCCGATCAAGCGGCAGCAAGATCTATCAGGAGAGTGAATCAATTGAACTGCATACACGATCTCTTTATGAGACAGCGTCACTGGACTAAGGTTCAAGATGGCTGAAAAGTTACAATCTGGTGCTCGGTAGAAATTCAAATCTTTTTCTCAGGCGTTTGACAGCTGGATTGTAGGAGTTTCCGAATCAGGAACTCAAACAGCTACTCGACAATGAGCGTCTGCTCCATCATTTGAGGGGAGTTAAGCAGGTCATATCGTCTTCACAATCCATTCCTGAGAACAGTCTGCTTTTTCGATGGTATTGTTCGAAAGTGAATGACGGAGAGTGGGTTGACGTAGTTGTACGAATAAAAACGCGTCTTTGTATCCGGAGGCCTCGGGTAACGCTACTTGAAAGATGGACTCAAATGGCGCAACGTATTCTAACATGATAGTTGTTCTCGATCCCTTTTATCTCGATGAATTGAGAAAACGCATTACCTTAGATAAGAGTAATGCGTGCTATTCGTGGTGCCAACATTGCTTTCCACTTAGTTGACAATGACATTCTGAGCGGCAAGATCGCCGAAGTCTTAGCCACCCAAATGCCGATTAAGGGTATCCCAATTGCGCAAGGGAAACTGCCGGCTTGCAGGTAAGGACGCCACGCTTGCATTCTACTCCAAGCTACGCCAACTCTTCAGATGTTGATACGCTGCTCTTCCCGCCGAGTAAGGAAGGGTGACATACATGTGCAGAAAGTCAATCGCATTGGAAGGCGAGCGATGGTTCAACGTCTTTGGCAATGCTATTGTCGCCCGCGCAGGATCCGAGACTGCTTTAGGGGGAGTAAATGCAGAGTTGTCAATAGATGAATTGGATGTGGTCGCCAGTACGGACGGCGTTGTAGTAGTCTCGAGGGTGACGCGAACGCTTCGAACGCTTAATGGCATCAAAGAGCAACCCGTGTCAGTAACGATCAAAGTTGATCCAATTTTGAAATTGGACGGTAACGTGCGTATTGACCTTACAACGGCACACGCTGTTGAAGTCTCAGGTAACCTAATCGTCGGCAGTAGGATTCTCGCGCAGGCGAGGTATTTGTTCGAGGAAACGTGAGCATGGCGCAAGCATAGTGTTCAGATGACATTCTGATCAGAGGGAATGTCGAGAGGCAAACCTCTCAAGCAAGGCAGCATTGTTGCTTCACAATCAGTCATTGGCGCCGAGACTTGACCGGCCGGCGCCGTGTAACGGTCGGTAGCATCAAAGGTCTTTTGTTACCGGTGAATCAGTTTCGCACAATCAGCAGGGGTTCTCGGATAGTAGCTCGAAAGTCTGTATCTCTAGATAGAATAGATGCAGATGAAGGAATTTAATCTCTACTATCTGCGTCGGCATGAACGAGTTTTTCGTACAGCGCTTGCAGAGGAGAATCAGAGCTTTCTTGAGTCAGCTCATACGAACATGGAACGGATAAAGATGGTTGTAGGCGAGCAGATATTTGAGAATGTAACTGGGTCTAACATGCAATGATGCTGATGAAGCTTCTCTCACGCTTGCATTTGATTCTACAGCTACCGGCAGAAAACAAGCAGAAGTCTATAGAAGCTTATTGAAGCAATACCGACTACACGCGCCTCATTATACAAAAAGAGCAAGAATGTGTCGAAATCGCACACAACTAAGTTGAAACGCCCACTTAGACGGAATGATAATCGTTAAAGAGCGAGATATCTGGGAAAACGGATTTACCAAAGCATTAATGGCGTCCATCAAACTGTTCAGACCACTGACCACGGTGTCAACTTAGGCAATGTGGGTGGATCGAATGGTTGTTGACATTGTGTCAATGCCATTTATGCAAATATAAGAGAAAATGAAGGCAATCATGTTGGGTAATTCTACCGTTCTATTTGTTGACGATGAACCATTTGTTCTCGACGCACTGAAGCGGGTGTTCCAGGACCAAGGATACAGGCTGCTCTTTGCGAACTCTTGCATGAGGCAATAGGCACATGGAACAACAAGAAATACAACTTGTTGTATCGGACTTCAGAATGCCCCAAATGGATGGTTGCGAGCTATTTCAAATCGTATCCGAGCGTTGGCCAGACACAATTCGAATCATCTTGTCAGGATATGCTGACATCAAGGCAGTTGTATCGGCAATCAATGAAGGACAAATTTATAAATTCGTTTCCAAGCCGTGGAATAACGCTGAGCTCTGCGAGATTGTCAAATCCGGTGTTGAAAAGTACTGTCAACTTGCAGAGATCCGATCACTCGCGGAAGTAGCGGCAGCACAAAATGACATTCTGCTATCTAATCACATTCAGAGCATTGAAAGCCTTAGCAGGCGTCATTTAGATATTGAAGAGCAGGCAGATCTTGCAGAAGCTTACCAAATCGCATTTCGAACGATTGTGAGTCCAATACTAATTTTCAGAGAAGGTGTTTATTGGATGCTAATCGCGCTGCTAAGAATATAATGGCGGAATATGAGACCGGTAGTGACGGCAAATCTGACAATCCGCTTGTTAGAGAATTGACGTTGCAATTGATCAGTCTCGCGGCGAGCGCTGCCTTTGAGAATGTTTCCGTACCAGTTCATCTTGCCTCCGGTTCAGTAGTGGTGGCGGAGCTTTTTGCGCAAAACGACGCGGCACAGCGTCTTAATATTGTCGCACATATTCACATGCCGACTTGATCCTTTCCGTTTAGCTGGGAGTTTATATGTGTCAGCAAAGAAAACCGCGTAATTTTGTGACGCGGCTCTTTAACTCGTAAACCTTGCAGAATTTCAGTTAGCTATCCATTTCGTCGGGAACCCCGTGCGCCTTTAATGATTGAAGAACATCTCTTACCCATCGCATCGAGCAATCAGCAGAGCAGGGGGCGAGATCCTCATTGTCGAGGCAATGCCCGGGACACGACTCACTTCCAAAATTGAGAATCCCGGGCCTCGACCCAGTATTCCAGGTTATAAAGTCATTGGCTTGCACCGCTAGAGTTGAATGGCATTGCGGACACTCATGCGTAAGCAAGAAAGTCCTTCTTCTGCATGTTCAAAGCACGCTTGGTAACCATTCACCTTGAGGTCGCAATCTTGAACAAACCTCTGGAGTGTTGGCCATTCGTAACCACAAAGTGAGCAGGCCTTGTAGGGCTGGTTAGCGTTTAGCATTTCAATCGAGTTATTTGGGAATTCCAGTTGTCAATAATGCGTGCAACTTACGTGCCTACAACAGATTAGTTGGCAAAATGGGTAAGCGTAGAACTATTCCCCTAAGCGCATTCCAGCAAGAAGTTCTGGTCAAATGGCTGGGCAAGCATCATGGACTGTTGTTCCCGCAGTTCTCTCTGGATGTGATTTCACGGAAGTTTCGGCGCTGGGTTACAAAGATCGGACTTCCCAAGGGGATAAGGCTACATTCCTTGCGTGCGACATTCGCCTGCGAGTTGATTGACCGCGGTTGCGATGTATACAGTGTCGTGGTTGCTTGGCCACAGCAGCGTCAAGGTAACCGAGAAGCACTACTTGGCGCTTTACCTAGTGCACATGCGGGATGCTGTGGACATGCTGGATTTCAAGCCCAATGGAAGGGTACAGCGATTTAACTTTCGGAAAGGGACCACCGACCGAATTGGGCCCCACAGACGAAAAAGCAGGACCCTATTAGGATCCAGCAAAAATCAAAAGGGTTTACCATTTCTGGTAAACCCTTGTTTTTAGGGCAGACGGTACTCGATCCAGAGACCCTCCGGCGTGATGAATTAACATGTATGTGCTTCTAAATCGTTGACTTAAATCATCGATAGAATCGGATGAAGCCAAACGGATATTGTTTGATCACTGCTGGTGTGCCTCGGAGGATAAAACAGTTCAGGCTTGCACCGAACAGGCAAGGCCTGACACGAAACACGATAAACAAAAAAAGGCGGGGCTTCTTTGGAAGTCCCGCCTTCGTTTGATCATGATATCCAGTTATTCACTGACCGGCGTGCTCTCACTCGCCGGAGGCGTTAACAAATTTCGATGCGGCAATGCTGCGCGAATATCGTCGATCCGCTGTCCAACGAAGGACACACCACCCGCTGGACCCGACTGTCCTAACACCAGGCCGTCACTATCCACGGCGAGTACGACGCAATAGAATCCAAATTCTGCGGCATTTGGGAAGATCGGAAGCTGAGTGTTGTCAAGCGTCGAACCGCCGTTCAACCAACCCACAGGATAGACTGCGTTCAGGTTATACGTGTAAATCAAGTTGTACGTCTCCACAGTCAGCGGCTGACCATAGATGTCCGTCACAGCTGGAGACCAGGTCAATTCAAGCGAGAACGGTGCGTCCGATGCCCACTTAATGACGAGCGAGTCCGGTGATTCTGGAATGCGGTTGCCAATGACGAGGGCATAAGGATTACCGTTCAGGTCTGAACGGTCGTTCTTGAACACGACGAAGCCGTGACGGCCGCTTTCCGTCGGGGTGAACGTGTAGGATTCATCGACACCGTCGCCGTTCATGTTTTCGAGATGCGTGTAGGCTCGTACGACTACCATAGAACATCGACGGATCATAAATTGCAAAGCCCAAGTCACCCGTGCCACGATTGTCGAGCAGAATTGGCATCGGCACACCAGCTGTAAGCTGTACGTCAAATACGTTTATGATCTCAGAGTTCGGGAATGAAAACGGTCCATAAAAGTGATTCGCCAGTAAGTCCTGAATCCGGTTCGACTGCTGCAGGCGGTACGTGCTCTGCGACGTGTCATTCGGCCAGGCCGTGTTGTTATGCACTCCGACGTCGAACGTCTCAGTGGCGATCTGCCTGCCGTTCTCAAGTACCCATTCTGTATTTCCACCGGCCGACCAGCTATTCACGAGCCTAGTCCCGAATCCCGACGTTGAAGATGTCGCGGGGCGTACAAGAACGCATTGTACTCGTCGTTAGTCACGTCATTCGGCATCATGCCGACACCGGACCAGAAACCGCCGCCCGTGAAACGGTAACCGTCCACGTTATAGTCAGGGAACAGGATTGACGCAGCGAGATCGCGCCAGTTGGGCGCGGCGCTCGGGGTGACCACCATCGTGTTGTTGCTCAGAACTTGCGGTGTCCACACGAATTGCTCATCATGCCGGTTGTTGGTCTCATCCCATTCGGGGCCTTCATTGAGAATGTCAATCACATTCCCGATCTGGTGCCGCCCGCCTGTCACAGTGCCAATGTTACGGTTGCTGCCAAAACTGGCCGCCCGGGCACAATCGCGCCATTCCACTCGCAAACGTCCCGACAGCTGGGCCGTCTTTGTACACGCGGTCATCAAGTGAGGCGACAGCCGCGCCACAACCTTGGTTGAGGGCCAGGATATTCACGTAGTTTGCGGCAGCGTTACCCGTCAAGGTCGCCGGCAGCACAGCGGGCTGACCACCTGCCGCTTGCCGCACGACCAGCTGATGTGACCATCCAGCGCCCAAAGTGTGCGTGAAATCAAACCCGGCTTTGCCCAGATACAAGTTGAAGTTCGCCGTCTGATCCCAGTCGGCATAGTTGTGTTTATGCACTACAATTGCATGCCATCCAAGCGCGGCCGGAGTCCAACATGAGATCATCTCGCTGCCGCCCGCGCCGTTGGCGTTAGCCTGAACGTTGAAGTCGCTGCGGGCGAAATAGTCGTCGTCCGGACCAAGGACTGAGATTACGACGTTGGCATTGCCGCTCGTGACTTCTACCTCGATATTATAGGGTACGAGTTCGTTCACGTTGAATTCCCAAACGTCAAACAGCTCGGAAGCTGTCAGCGAGAAGCTGCCGTAGTCTGTGCGGCCGATGCCCGGTGCCGCGAGAATCGTCGAGGTCCCGGTTTCGACGCGATAATCCGCCGTCCGTCATCCATGTTGACAACGGAACCCAACAGCTCCACGCTCTGACCAAGGACATTCGCGTTTACGCCGACAAAGTCCGAGAACGTGATATAGCTCGACTGCTGCTCGTAAGTATCAAAACCGTTAGTCGAAGTGATGGCTTCGCTGTAAACCCGAGCATCATAGTCCGCTGTGGACGTCTCAGCCATGACCATCAGAATATCCCACCACCCGTCGTTTTGGAATTGCGTTCCGTTATAACCGTCACAATTCGGATTCACAAAGCCCTCGGACACCTGATCCGTCACGAAGTCAATCGGCGGTTGCGACAGCGTCAGCACGCTACCGTTCGCGAGTTGACGGCCGTTCCACACATAGTGTCCGTACCAACTGTTGTCATTCTCGTCCCACTCGTCCACTTCAGCGAGTGGATCGGCGGTCAATCGCGCGAAGTGGCGACCACCTCGAGTGGCAACTCCTGCATTGATGCCGTACGTGCGTTCGAGCGGCGACAGCGTATCATCGCTCTCTTGCCAACCGGCCACGAACGCATCATCAATGTAAACCCGGTACTTTGCAGGCGTCGCCCAGCCCAGTGGACGGTCGTTCTCGATCGACGCGTTCCAATAGGTGGTCGAAGGGGCAGGATTAAGCGTCGAACTCAGGATGCAATCATCTCCTGTCGCGTCATTCGTTGTGCGCGGTACCATCGGACTGCTCCAGCCTGTCCGCTGATCCGGGTTCATGTCCGGAGCCAGTATGCCTTGCAAATTCGGCATGACGCCGATATTGCCGGGCGTCACGTTGCCCGGAGCCGTACCGAAGTCATTCAGGTAACTGCGCATCAGCGATGTGGAAATCGTCGTGCCGTAGTAATTGCGGTAAATGTTGTGCACGACGCCCGCGCAACCGGCTACGGTTGGCGATGCATTGGAGGTGCCGCTAAAGGACGAAGTGTACCATTCATTTGCCGATGTTGGCGTGAAGCCTGGATCACCGTCGTTGCCGTAACCGAGCGTAAAGCTGCCGTCGCCCCAAGCGTTCAGGTCGCAGCGCTCCCCCCAGTTCGTAAAGCAAGAGGCATCATGGTCGCCAGTCGAATTAATGGCCGAAACGTAGTTCGAACCAGTGTCGGTCGAATTGCGGAATGTCGTGCCGAACGTTGCATGGTCGAGGTTAACACAACCGTTGCCTGCGGCAAGGAAGTAGTGGATTCCATCGGCAACGCCGGCCTCAATGGCGACTTTGACCGCCGCGTCATATTCGGGGTTCACCAAACCGTTCTGGCTCGGATTGCAGGGACAGCTTTGGCCCGGAGGTAGCGGATCTGGCACCGTACCCCCACGATGAGTTCGTCAACTCACCGGCCAATAATTGGCCATTCGCGAGATCATAGATATCTGCGACCGAACCGTAGCTGCCGGAGTTCCGCTGGTAAAGACGCATCTGTTGATCCGCGAGGAAGCCCAAGACGCCCACACCATTCGCGTCGCAGCCGCCCAACACACCTGTTACGGCCGTGCCGTGGTCGTTGTCGGAGTCGGGCGTGCCGAGCGTGGCTACCACGGGATTAGCAATGTCTTCGTGCCCGGTCTGCATGCCGCGCTCGGAAGATGCCCGTCCAGCGTCGACGGACCGTTTACGACATCATCAATGTGCTCCGCCAGCACCCACCGAGGTCCACGCCCAAAGGCGCCGGATCGTGATAGGTTTGTTCAGGGCGGAAGTTCGGGGTCGTATTACCAACGTCTGTGCACGTCAGATCAACCGGAATCGGTTCAAAGTAAGCGGTCTCAACCTCCGGCGCGCGCAAGATCTCGTCGATCAAGTCGCGCGGGCTGGTAGCAGCGTTCTCCATTTCGAAACAGTAGAAGCTGAACAGGTCAACGAGATCGCGGCCCGACTGTTTCTCGATGCGGACCAAATTGGCCGTGTACTCTTCTTCAGTCTTATTGAAGATAATGACGCGCGGCTTGATTTCAGGATGCCGCGACAGAAAACCTTTTGTGAAACTGATGTCGCGATCGGTCAACGACACCATCTCGCCATTGCGAATGCGCACTGTGTCTTCATCGAAGAATTTTACCATCAAATGGTCAAGGTGTCGCCGTTGAGGGTCAACGCCTTCCGCCCAGAGGTACTTCTCGAACACGATGCGCTTCGTAAAGTCGCGCTCCGCTTGCTCAATCTGGTATTCGGAATCATCCACGAACACCGCCACCGCGGGTTCGGCATACGCCGCCGCCGCCAGAACGAATAGGGAAAACAGCAATAGCTTCTTCACTTCGCGCCTCGTTCGTCTCCGCGCCGCTGACCGGATCACGATTCACCGTGACGCGCTGCGCGGGCTGCGGGTTGTTCATGGCGTCTATCGTGGCCTGCACGCGCTCCGCAGCTGCCGTGTTATTGTGCTCCGTGGCGTACTGAAGTGCCACCTGCAGACGCTCGGCCTGAAGCTGCTGCTTCAAAGCGATTGCCTGCGCCTCGATCTGTTCCTGCTGTTCCGGTGCAGCCAGGCCGACTTGCCCAGCGAGTTCATCGATCATGGCGCGATAGCGATCCTCGAGCGCCTGGAAGACCGGCTCCAAGCGAGTTACCGTCTCTTCGTCGAAGACCTCCATCATGATAGACTGCGATTCCGTCGCTTTGGGCGGCGTATTCACGATGATTGCGTCGTCCACGCGCTCGCCCTTTACCACCGGTTGTTGAGCCAGCAACAAGGCGGGCAGAGTTAAAAGGAGTAGAATGCACTTCATGCTATCTGCCCTCCCGCGTGCTCGCGCACTTTTCAGTTTCCAACTTGAATCTGGCGCGGCGTTGGCGCGAGCATCTGCTCCAGATTCGCCACCGCACGGTTCTTAAGCTCCGTGTTGCCTGTCAAGTCATAGTACTGCACCATGAGCTCGAGCAATTGGATTTCGTACGAAACCTGAGTCGCTGCGTACGTGGCCTCGAGTGCCGTCCGTTCCGAAGGAAGTGCAGCGGCGTATTCAGCATTCAATCCGGCCAACACCTGGTCCCGTTCGAGCAGCAGGTCGCGCATCTGCTCATCCAACAATTTCACAGTCGACGGAGAGCCTTCCGATTGTGGTTCCGCGGCAATCGCCGCGACGGCAAGACTCAATATAGCTGCCGTAATTATCATCCATTTCATAATTTGCCTCCCTTTGGCATGGTACATCCCAAATCACGCAATCAAGCACTATAGCGGGATTATTAGATAAAATAGACAAAAACCGTACAGCCGTCAACATGTCACACCAAAGTTCATCAAACTATTATATGGTGTTTCGAGACCTAATTCTATTAATAACGATATTATTTGGTGGTTGGCTTGCTCTCGTCCGGATTAGCCTCCGAAAAAGCTACTTTTCGGTAGAATCGAGCAGGAATTTGCCAACTTCCCAAATAATACTGTCCCCTACAGGATAACTTGAACCAAGGCATAGTCGGACAGCCACCTCGTTTCTTCTTTTTAGCGGGGCCGACGGGACCCGAACCCGCGACCTCCGGCGTGACAGTCCTAGCATGTATGTGCTGTTAAATCATTTATTTAACTCGTCGGCGGATTCAAATGACGCCATGTGTGTACAGTTTGATCGGTGCAAGCGACGCCAAGTGAAATCAATTGAATGCCAAGGACAGGTCCACAAGTTAGCTTGTGACAAATTTGTGCTGCCCACCTACATCCTCTTGCAAACATCCGGATCCTCTTGGGCCAAATGCGTTGACGGAATACAGAGAAGATGAGTCTCAGTTGCTCGTTCCTGCCAACGCTCTCGGGAAGAGAATATTGTTTTCTTTATGAATGTGCCAATGCAAGTCACGCTCGAGTTCTTCGAGCCCGGCGAATAATCCACGATACGTGTTGCAAGCTCCATCAGGTGGTGTATAGTTGTTGGTCAAACTACGTAGTTTCTCAAGTTCGGCTCCAACGGCCGCGTGCTCCGCTTCCATGACGCTAACCGGTCCGAAGAGTTGCGCAGCCGCAGCGGGAGGGATTGTACCTTGTTCGAGCCGCTTGATGGCTGGGAAGAGAATATTTTCTTCCTTGTACATGTGTGAATCCAACTCCTGAAAAATGCCTGCAAAGGTTTGCAAGACGTTGAGAAGCTCTGGGTGACTCTCGCCATGGACATTGTAGACTTTTTCGGCCATTTCCCCAAGATGCGGCAGTGCGTTGCGCAAGTATTCATGATGCTGATTCAATATATTATCTACCAACGCGGACATAGTTGCTTTTGTCCAGTCGGGCTCAGAGTTTACATCTGCTCGGCTATCCTGATTTACAATTTCCGAAAGAATGATTTGCGGATCTACATTCTTCGCTACGCATGCCTGACCAAGCGGCTGTGCACCACCGCAGCAATAGTCAATTTGAAAGCGCTGAAAAATATGCGCGCGATCCGGTTTGTCAACGACTAATTGGCCGACTGGTGTTTCAAGTAGAATACTCATAGTGATGTTAGACGTTATTGTTTTGTGTGAAAAATTAACACTTGATCTCTGCGTTTTTGCGGGCATAGAACCACCAATTCACTGCCAGACAACTGACATAGTAGAGTGCGAACCCGTAAAGCGCGTACTCTGGGTGCCCGGCTTGAATTTGCGTCCCGAATACTTTGGGGATAATGAATGCGCCGTATGCTGCAATTGCCGATGTCCAGCCTAATACCGGCCCTGCAAGTTTAGAATCGAAAATGATGGGGATCATTCTGAATGTCGAACCGTTTCCAATACCGGTCGTAATGAACAACAGCAGAAAGAGCAACAGGAACGGGACGAAGAATACTTCCGGAGTCGGAGAGTTGCTGGCAGCCTTGATATTATATGCGACGCCTAACGCCGCGGCGATCACAATCACGGTGTCCCATTGCGTGACACGCGCACCGCCGAACTTATCGGAGAGCCAACCGCCAACCGGACGAATCAAAGAACCAACCAACGGCCCAAGCCATGCGTATGCAAAGGGGTTTGGCGCGTGAGGATTGGCGCTTCCGTCTGGAAGTGAGCCAAAAACATCTTGGATGAGCTTTGGAAAGGCCGCTGAATACCCGATGAATGAACCAAAGGTCATGACATAAAGCCAGGTCATAACCCAGTTGTGCTTCTCTTTGAAGATTGCGAACTGATTGCTCAAATTCTGGCGAATCTTTACAGGCGACAAATACCTAATCAGGATTAGCGTCAACACGATGGTAATCGGTAAGACAACCCACATATTGACTTTGAGCGCGACCAATAGATACAGTCCTAATGCTGATCCTGCAAAACCCAGTATTGTTAGATAGAGCATTTTCGCAATTGCGGCTGCCGAAGAACCGACACTGTGGATTGCAAGGTTATTCATAAGCAACCAGGCAAGGATCGCCAAAACGGCAAGGATGGGCACCCAAACGAATCCGCCGTTTTGAATCCAGACCAATGTGCCTGCGGGTTGCGCCCCAACTGCGGTAGCAGTCTTCCAAGCATTTCCACCAAAAGCGCCGAACGCACCAAATGTCATTATGAACGGCAACAAGACTTGCATGATGCTGACGCCCAGATTACCTAATCCGGCGTTCAACCCCAATGCTGTGCCTTGGATGCGCTTGGGAAAAAACAGACTGATGTTGGACATCGATGACGCAAAGGCTCCACCGCCGATTCCTGACAATGCAGACAGGATTACAAAAGTGGAGTATGATGTTCCGGGTGCGCGCAGCGCCAAACCGAGGCCGAGCGCTGGCAGCACTAGCAGGGCGGTCGTAACCGCAATTACATTGCGGCCTCCGCTTAACGCGACAAAGAAAGAGTTGGGGATACGCAGCGTCGCGCCGGTCAATCCGGCGATAGAAATCAGCGTATAAAGCATTGCCTTATTCTTGGCCGGATCAGGATCAAACTGAAACCCAAGTTCTTGCATTTTGGTCGTAATGATTGACCAAAACATCCAGACGGCAAATCCGCACAACAGACATGGTATCGAAATCCACAGATTGCGATAGGCCGTACGCCTGCCTTCACGCTCCCAGAACGTTTGGTCTTCAACGTTCCAATGAATTAATGTCTGAGCCATTTACGTATCCGGGTTGGTTTAGGCAGGCGTTGATTCGATAGGATGATCATGCCGATCTTCAATGTGGCGCATTAGCACCGGTGCATTCTTGTGCATCATCTTCTGCACAACATAGTGCATCCAAATTAAACAAATGAATGAAAGCACCGCGAGAAATATCCACAGCGTGGTCCAGATCCCAGTCCATTTGAGCATATAGCCAAACAAGATTGGACATACAAATCCACCCAAGTCCCCGACAACGCCCACAATCCCGCCAACCACGCCAATCTGGTCGGGATAGTAATCGGGAATATGACGGTACACCGCCGCTTTGCCAATACCCATCATGATTCCAACGACAAAGACAAGGAAAGTGAATATCCAAATGTTTGCCTGAAAGAACAGATGCGTAATACCGCGGGCCAGTAGCTGCTTCTTGACGATCTTGTCACCGACTGAAACAACCGGACTGTGCCAGAATTCACCTGAGGGAAAGACGAGAAATGTATTGTCTTGATTTTTGCGCCACGCCGCTGGCTCGGGGCGAATTTTGTATTCGCGTTGATCAATGCGAACAAGCGTATCGGATACAAACGTGACGGTACCTGCTCTTGCCGCCGTCACCCCTGAACCAGGGGATTCTATGTCCATGCGCGGAACACAAAGTAATGCGCAGCCGAATAAACAACAGCCTAACACCCAATACATGATGCGACGCGCACCAAACTTGTCCGACATCCAGCCGCCCAACGCGCGAATCACTCCGGAGGGAAGGCTGAAGATTGAGGCCATGAGACCTGCTGAGGCAACACTCATGGTATAAACGTTCACGTAGTATGGAACAAGCCACTGTGCTAAGGCAACGAAAGCTCCGAAGACCAGGAAGTAATAGAGTCCAAATCGCCAAACGCGCACGTATTTCAACGGTTCGAGTCGCTGCTTAAGCGTCAATCCTGCCGAGTGCGCGATCTTCTTCTCGTAAGTCAGAAAGTAGAATATGATTGCCATAACAACAAGGGCAGCCGCATAAATCTTGGGCAGCGTGCGCCAGCCGTCAACGTTAGCACCGTTGTCTGTCAACCATTTGAGTAAGACTGGTGCGCCCATACTGGTCAATGCGGCACCTGCATTACCGACTCCGAAGATGCCAAGCGCGGTTCCTTGTCGCTCTTTGGGAAACCATACCGAAGTATAAGCAATACCGACAGCGAACGCAGCCCCTGTAAGTCCAAATCCTAAGCTTGCAAAGACAAACTGATAGTACTCGTTAGCCGCACCCGTCATGAACATCGGAATAGCGGAGATGAGCATCAGAATTGTGTAAACTCTTCTACCACCGTATTTGTCCGTCAGAACGCCTACGGGCAGCCGCATTAGCGATCCCGTTAACACTGGGATACCGATTAACCAACCCATCTGTGCTTTGTCCCAAAGGAAGATGTCGTTGTCCACAAGATAAGTGATCAGAACACCGTTCATCATCCATCCGGCGAAGCAGATGGTGAAGGCCAGTGTGTTCAGGATGAGGACCTGAATTGCTCGTCTGCGATCTTGCACGATTATCCCTCTATTTGCTTATGGATAACGTTCAACGGACGATTTCGTGTTTGAGCTGGCGGCAAAGCCATTTAACAGATGGCTGAATCCATAGAATCCGGCGATGGTAGCCAACACAATCAGAATGACATGCAGTCTAAATGTCTTCAAATTGTGCAGGAACAGCTTCATGGGATTGCCGTGAACATTGTTCAGTGTATGAGTACCTTCCAAGTACTCTTGAGCATCTGCAATTCCATCGCTGTCGAGATCACTCTGATATCCATACACCTCAGCCAATTGCTCAGGATGTGCACGCAGTTCAAGAAACTTAGTTTTTCCGATAACGGTAATTATGTTGTTTCCAAACGCATTCAGAATGGGGCTCTGTATTGGCACTCCGGGAGCGAATGCACTGCGCGCAGCATTCAGCTTGTTCAACTCGTCAGGCGTTAAACTTCCGATTTGCCCACGAGACGCTCCTTCGGGGCCATCGCCATTGGCGTGACACATCGCACAGTTTATTGGTCTTCCAGAGTTGTTCTGCGAGAATCGTTGGAACTCCGGATAAGCAAAACTACTTCCGGCGATCAGAAATGTGAGCAACAAGAGAAAAGTGTTCAGCATGTTCTTCACCCCTTGATTGCGTGATAAATGTTTTCGCCAAACAATGTCATGACGATCATATACGCGGCAATCGCCGAAGCAATCCACCGCATTGTTTTGTGACTTGTGCCCTTAAAGATCCACGGCGCGGCAAACAAACCAAGCGTTGCGAACGTCATGACTACAATGATCACCCAAAACGGCAACAGCTCCATCGGATAATAGACAAAGTAGAAATACCACTCAGGTTTGATACCGTCGGGTGTCGAACCTAAGGCATTGTAGGGTTCCAACAGTGGATAAGGAAATAATGAATCAAACGGCAGACACAATGAGAGAATGAATAGCACAAGGAACGCGATTCCCCATTCCTTGAAATCCTTAAGAATAAATATCGGGAAGAATTTATCTTTGCGGCGCGGCTTGTCTTCAATGCCGGGACTCATACCGTGCAACTGAACTGAAAGAACATGCAGACCTATCACTCCGAAAATCATTAAAGGTAGGATTACAACGTGAAGTGCAAAGAATCTGCTGAGAGTTGCCTGGCCGATTGCTGGCGCGCCTTGAATGGTCACGCGCACATCCTCTGCAAGATGTGAAAGTGCTGCTGGGAGATACTGACCCATTTGATCAATGGACGCCAAACCCACTTTGGTTGCATTCACAGCGATTTGATTCCACGGTAGCAGATAACCCGTGAATCCAAATCCAAAAGTGATCAGGAGCAGAAGTACGCCCGCAATCCACGTGATTTCGCGCGGCTTCGCAAACGCTTTCATGGCCAGCGCACTGAGCATGTGCGCAATGACGCAGAAGATCATGAATGAAGCGGACCATGCGTGTAGATTTCGAATCAACGCTCCCATCGTCACGAAATGCGTGATGTACTCTACGGACTCATGCGCTTCGCTAACCGTCGGTTCGTAATAAAACAGAAGCATCATCCCTGTAAAGACTTGGATGATGAAAAAGAAAAGCGCAAGTCCACCGACGTAGTACCCCCATGACATGCGATGAACCGGAACCTCCTTTTCCGTGATCATGTGACGGACGTCGAGCTTGTGCAACGGTATTCGCGACGCGATGAAGTCAAACAAAGTACTGACGAGTGGCTGTTTCATCACGCCTCCGCCGATAGCGATCTGACAATGAACAGCGAGTAACCCTCCGCTAGAGTCGGGTCAAGTCTTCCAGTCCTTGATCCGCGCGGACTTTCGGTCGCTACTTCGTTTCCCTGCTCATCACGCACGACCCACGCGATACGATCAAGCGGCGCCTTAGCAGGTGCGCCTTCATTGGGCATGCCAGTCTTGATGTCGAAGTATGAAACGTGACACGGGCAGAGAATGCGGCCGCTCGCATCAACTTGGTTTCCGACCGTGCAGCCTAAGTGCGTGCACTTTGCAGACAGCAGCATGGGCCATCCGTCTTCTGCACGAAAGGCAAGTCCGGGGCGCATTGAGTAATCAATGAAGTACTTCCCGACTGTGCCGTTTAGTTCTGCGAGCTTCGCTACATAAATGTAATCACTGCGAAGTCGCTCAAGTTCAAGCTCTTTTTCCTCGGCAGTTAACTGCAAGCGGCGCAGGCGGGTTTCCAGTAGATTTGCTTCTTCGTCATGATGCAGACCGGGCATTTGGAAGAAACGGCCCAATTTGTCTAACACACCTACTGAGAGCAGAAGCCCGGCGGCGCTCAGCCCGAAGGCGGCTTTCAAGAAATGACGGCGCGACTCTTGCGTGACCCGCGCGGCGACCGCCTGATTGTTGCGACGCGGGTTGTTCCAAACAACTTTTTGCGGTGAGCGAAATAGGTACTGGAGCGGAACTGACACCATGTGGATCAGACGCGTAAACGGAAGCACGAGTAGAATGAGCCAAGCACCTACCACGTGAGCTTGGATCACAATCGGCATGTCGCGAATGACCGAAATTTCCGGACTGAAGGTAATTAGACTCCAAATGTATGGTGTCAATGTTCCCGTTGACCAACTCGCCCCCCAGCGATAGCCGCCAGCGACCATCAGCCCCAAGCCAACTTGCGCCAACAACAGAGCCGTTACGATGAAGTCGCCGATATGTGTAGACTTCTGCAATCGCGCGGAGGTGAGGCGACGATAAAAGAGCACTATCAGGCCGAGTAAACACATTACAGTAGCGGCAATACCTGTCATTTCAGCTAACGCGAGCAACAACGGCACAGCCATCAATCGTTGCCACACGCCTGGCATCAGAAACGCAATGAAATGGCCAAGAAAGATAATCAAGATGCCAATATGCCATGGCGCGGAGCCCCACAATAGCTTTTTGCCTTCGAGGAATTGCGAGGACAGTGATGAGATTCCGTATTGGTCATTGCGAAAGCGCCAGACTGTGCCTGCAACGCAGATCAAGATCGCAGCGTAAGGCAGACCGACAAATGCGAACAACTCAAGCATATGTTGCCTCCTTCCCTGTTTCGGCGGCTACAACTGAGATAGTCGCCTTCATCAAGTAAGAAAATGGATTTGACTTTGAGTCCAAGAATTCGGCAATTTTCGCCATTCCCGGCAATAAGATGAATTGTGCGACTTCCTCGCGCGCGTCGTTCTCAGCGAATGGAAGAAAGCGAACGACAGTGCTCATATGATCCGCTGATTCACCCGAGACAGGGTAATCCGCAATGCGATACATATCTAACAGCCCAACCATGAGATGGGATCGCTTGAAACTCTCGACGCCGAACAGGTGCACGCTCAGAGCGGGCGAGCACATCGGGTTCAGGTCAAATGTGCGTGTATAAAGCTCTTGTAGCTCGAATGGGGACAGATCGGCGATCCCATCTCGAAATGCGCGCAAATATTTCGTAGATTTCTTGCTCAAGTCGGAATCGATAAGATTGTTTAACACAGACAAGTAGTCCGCTTGCGGATGACATAGGAGAATTGCCAGTTCCCGGCATGATAATTCTAATGATCTTGTCCGCATTACACATTCCTTTCTGCACCGGACGTCGTGCCGAAGCCACAACTTCCTTTGCAATCCTGCACATCACACATACTGCCAATTGCTTCTTCGCGCTGTAGCGGTGGAAGCACGTAACGCTTATGCACTGTGGGTACCGCCGTCAATAGATAGATTTCTTCTGCCTCCTCCGGCGTTGTACCGGCTTCGCGCATGATCCGCCTGACGCGATCATCCTGCAAGTCGCCGACTTCCTGCATGCGTTTGTAGTAGCGAACAGCCATGAGTTTCTTAAGCGACGCAGTCACGATAGCCTCGTTTCCTGCGCTGAACAATCGTGCCATATACTTGATTGAAAGTCGTGATTTGTCAAGCGAGGTGAAGAATGAATCTTCCGCGTGGTCGTATGGTTGATCGCCGTCTTTTCCCATCACCGGTAGCAATGGCGGAACATAAAAGAGCATCGGCATTGTACGGTACTCAATGTGAAGTGGAAGCGCAAGTTTCCATTGCACGACGTACTTATACACAGGTGATTTGCGAGCGGACTCGATCATTTCGTCGCTGATGCCGTTAGCGCGAGCTGAAGCGATCACAGTTTCATCGTTGGGATCGCAGATGACATCTCGTTGTGCTTCTACGAGCAATGGGTCGGCGGTCTTCATCGCAGACTCGATTCGATCTGCGTCGTAGAGCAAGACACCGAGGTAGCGAATTCTTCCGACACATGAATGAAAACACGCAGGGGCTTGACCCGTCTCAAGTCGCGGATAGCAGAGAATACATTTCTCCGATTTTCCCGTCACCCAGTTGTAATAGATTTTCTTATAAGGACAAGCAGAAATGCAAGCACGCCATCCGCGGCACACGTCCTGATTGATCAAGACAATTCCATCTTCACCGCGTTTGTAGAGCGCGCCCGAAGGACATGAAGCCACACAGCTCGGATTAGCGCAGTGATTACAGATGCGCGGAAGGTACATGAACGCGACGCGCTGAATTTCAAATAGTTGTTGACGTTCTTCAGGTGTCAGCTGGTCGTAGTTAACGTCGTTCGCAGCATAGAGCGGCGAACCGGAGAGATCGTCATCCCAATTCGGCCCGCGTTCAATTTTCATCTCTTCGCCGGTGATCTGCGAGATTGGCTTGGCAGTCGGCTGATCGTCACCTTCAGGTGCATCAAAGAGATTTTCGTACTCGTACGTCCATGGCTCGTAGTAGTCTTCCAATCCGGGTTGATTCGGATTATAGAACAGTTTTAACAGACCGCCCAATTTCGACTGTGACTTTAATTGCAGATTCTTGCCGCCGTTGAGCTTCCAGCCGCCTTTGTAGCGATCTTGATCTTCCCAACGATGCGGAAAACCCGTGCCAGGCTTTGTTTCAACATTGTTCCACCACATGTACTCTGCACCGGACCGATCCGTCCACACATTTTTGCAGGCTACGCTGCATGTGTGACAACCGATGCATTTGTCAAGGTGAAACACCATGGAAACTTGTGCTCGAATATCCATTGTCCACCTTTACCAGATTACTTTTCGAGTGTCTTGACAGCCACAAATGTATCGCGATTCACACCGGGAGGCCCCCAGTAGTTAAACGCGTAAGTAAATTGACCATAACCGCCAATCATAAAGAGCGGCTTAAGGCGTGCGCGGGTCAGGCTGTTATGGCCACCCGCTCGGCGATTTCCGCGCTCAGGAGATTTGGGGATTCCCAAGGTGCGTTCGGGCGAGTGATAGATGAAACACATGCCGCGTGGGATTCGCGCACTGACGTTTACACATGTACACACGACGCCGTGGTCATTAAATATTTCAACCCAATCGTTATCTTCAACTCCCAACAGTAGCGCATCTTTGTCATTGATCCAGATTGGATCGTGGCCGCGACTAAGTGTGCGCATTCTCAGCGTGTCACCGTACGTCGAATGGATTGACCACTTACCGTGTGGCGTCAAGTAGTTCAACACCAGCGTTCCGCCGCCGGGCTTGGACTGGGTTAAGTCGCCAAGGATTTCTCGCGCTGGCCGCGGTTTGTAGGTTGGAAGATTCTCACCATAAGCAATGTACGACTCATGATCAAGGTAATAATGTTGTCTGCCGCTGAGCGTGCGCCACGGCACAAGACCTTCAACATTTTGGCAATACGCCGAGTAAGTACGCTTGTCACTCGTTACACCGCTCCAGAATGGTGTCGTGAGAATCCGCCTGGGCTGCGTAGCGACATCATCAAAAGTAATACGAACAGAGCGAGTCTTCTCAGCGGCATGTGAATGATCTATGCCCGTGTTTATGGCTTCAGATTTATATGACCGAAACGCTAATTCGCCGTTAGTCTCAGGGGCAAAATTCAGAATAGCTTCGCACACAAGTAAGTCTTCGCGCAAGGATGGGTAAACTCCGCCGTCCCACTTCTCTGTCGGATTGTTCTCCATATAGGCATCGTACATATCTGCCACCTCGAACTGAATGCCGTGCATTCCCAGTCCTTTGCGGAAATTAGGGCCGAGGCTGATGAACTTGTTAAACACATTCTTGTAGTCGCGCTTCACGACCTTGATGATGGGCATCGTCTTGCCGGGGATCGCTTCGCACTCGCCTTTCGTCCAATCTTTGATTGAAGGCTGTGCTATTTCTGCGGGCGTGTCGTGGGCAAGCGGCGCTGTTACGACGTCTTCAATCGGGTCGGGCAGATAGCGCTCGGCAAGTTTCGACGTTGCCTTGGCTACTTCGCGGAAGATATCCCAGTCACTTTTGGATTCCCAGCACGGTGGAACAGCAGCTTGCAACGGATGAATGAAGCTGTGCATGTCCGTCGAATTCAGATCGTTCTTCTCGTAGTATGTCGCGGCAGGGAGAATGATATCCGAGTAGAGCGCGGAAGAATCCATACGATAGTTCAAGTCCACGACGAGATCCATCTTGCCCAGTTCGACTTTATCATGCCAAACGACGTCGTCAACCAGTTCCTTTGCCTGCTCTTTGGCAATAAGATTTGTGTGAGTGCCCAAGTAGTATTTCAGGAAATACTCGTGACCTTTGGCAGATGAAAGCAACGCATTGCCGCGCCAGATATAGAACAAACGCGGGAAACACTTCGGTGAGTCAGGGTCTTCAACTGCAAACTTCAACTTCTTGGCTTTCAGCCTATCCACGACGTTCTTAACAATTGACGCTTCGTCTGTTGCGCCGTTACTACGCGCTTCCTTTGCAACTTCAAGCGAAGATTGATCGAACTGCGGATATGAAGGCAACCAACCTGCGCGTACTGCCTGCACCTGTCTATCAATGGTATGTCCGTGCGCCATGCTATGAGAACGATCAGCGACCGGGCATATGTCATCGAATTTTGAATCATAGCGCCACTGATCGGAGTTCACATAGTGAAACGACGGCGTGTTTTGCAAACGCGGCGGCGCAGACCAGTCTGTGCCAAATGCAATCGGCGCCCATGACGTCTGCGGAACGAGTTTCTCCTGACCGACGTAATGATTTAACCCCCCGCCGTTCTTGCCGATGCATCCGCAGAGCATAAGGCTCGATATAATCGAGCGGTAGATCAGATTGTTATGATACCAGTGATTAACACCAGCTCCTATGATGACGCTGCATTTCCCTCCGCTCTTTTCAGCAGTCGTTGCCCACTCACGGGCGAACCGTAACACAACGTCTCCGGAAACACCGGTGAATTTCTCCTGCCAAGCGGGTGTGTACGAATGCTCTGGTTCGTCATAAGGCGCAGGCTTTGATGCGACGCGATTTACGCCGTATCTGGCGACAAGCAACTCAAACGCCGTCGTGACATAGATCTCGCCATTGGGAGTCTTAATCTTTCGAACAGGAACTGACGATTGTACCCAGTTGTCACCTTGTTCCGAAGAGAATTCCGGCAATGATACATTGACCATCTCATCTGTTTTGGGATCAAGCATCAGCAATGGATCGAACGCCTTGCCGGTGCGCTCATCCTCGAGTTTGAGGTTCCATTGACCTTTCTTTTCCTGCCAGCGATGGCCAATTGTGCCTTGTGGAAGCACGAGATCACCATTTGCCGAGTCAATCATGAAGAACTTCCATTGAGCATTCTCGATACTCTTGGTAACTTCTACTTGAGCAGCTCGCAAATATTGACCAGCTTTATAAGTTCCGTTAGTTTGTTTATGTAGCTCGACTAAGATTGGCCCGTCTGTGTATTGTTTCTGATAGTTCACGAAGAACGGAACAGTGCGCTCGACGTAATATTCGCGTAAGATCGTGTGCCCTACTGCCATCCAGAACGCGGAGTCTTGTCCCTGATGAATTGGTACCCACTCATCCGAAACTTTGGAAACCATCGAGAAGTCCGGAGAAAAGACAACGACTTTTGCACCACGATGCCGGGCTTCCACCAAAAAGTGTGCGTCCGGAGTGCGCGTCATCAATACATTTGAGCCGACAACCGCGATGAAGTTCGATTTGAACCAATCGGCGCTCTCTGCGACATCCGTTTGCTCGCCCCAAACTTCCGGTGAAGCAGGCGGTAAATCGCAATACCAATCATAGAACGAAAGCGAAACGCCTCCCATCAGCTGCATGAAGCGCGCTCCGGCGGCGTAGCTAACCATAGACATGGCCGGGATCGGCGAGAATCCAGCAATGCGATCGGGGCCGTGCTTCATAACGGTGTGAATGTTCGCAGCCGAGAGAATCTCGAGCGCTTCATCCCAACTGAATCTGCGCAGCCCGCCTTTGCCGCGTGCAGTGTGATACCGCGTGCGTGATTCGGGATTGGAAACGATTGAGTTCCAGGCTGCAACCGGATCATCGGGGAAGTTTTGCTTGGCTTCGCGCCACAAGTCAATTAAGGCGCCGCGCACGTAAGGGTACTTGACGCGAATCGGGCTGTAAATATACCAAGAGTACGAAATGCCGCGTTGACAGCCGCGCGGTTCATACGGCGGAATATCCTTGTCAATAATCGGATAATCAAGCGCCTGCATTTCCCACGTGACAATTCCGTTCTTGACATAGATATTCCAACTGCAACCGCCCGTGCAATTGACGCCGTGGGTGCTGCGAATAATTTTATCATAAGACCAGCGGTTGCGGTAGAAATCTTCCCACTCCCGCTGTTTAGGATCAAATAGATCTGTAATCCAACTCATGCTATACCTCGTTGGCGCGAAAAACCGTTGCGCGAGCGTTTGCGATAAAGTCCGACTACCACGAGCAGGCTGATTACACCGAGCGAAGCTCCTATCATTGGCGCGTTATCTTCCATGCTTGCAGTCGGCATCAATTCGGGAATGGATAAGTACTCTGCTAAGTGGACGGCTTCCTGTGCGGTTATCGGTTGGTTCTTATAGGTTCCGGACATGACCAGAAATTGCGTTTGCTGAATTGCCGAAATCATAGCTACTTTGCCCATGCGTGTATGCAAATTGGTCAAATCAGGGCCGAACGTTCCGCCTTGCGCACCTGCTCGATGGCACGTTACGCAGGCGATGCCGCCGTTAGTGAACTGAGTCGTACCTTCAAACAACTTCTTGCCAATGCTCTCAGAAGCTGGATCGAGCGTAGCAGCAACGGCTTTGCTGGCTAGTTCTTGAGCAATGCGAATCCGATCTTGCGCACGTGAATCCTGTAATAGCTCTACGAACTGTGCAATTTCATTCTCAGATAACGGCCCGACGCGCGGTTCCATCAGTTTAACCTTGGCCGCGAGTTCTGGCTTTGGCCAAGCGCGCGTAGGCAACAAGTCCGG
This sequence comes from bacterium, assembly GCA_016721565.1. Lineage (GTDB taxonomy): Bacteria > Electryoneota > RPQS01 > RPQS01 > RPQS01 > JABWCQ01. Next base: position 28,392 of record JADKHW010000008.1, read on the forward strand.
ACCGGTGAGTTTGCCGCCGCCGACCGTATGACAGCCCGCACATTTCTGTGCGTAATTTTGTGCAGCAACATCAACCTGAGTCGTTGTATCCAATACCTGAAGCGAGTCGGGTGTTTGCGCATGCCCCAACGATGACAATAGTGTGAACGCACCAATGAGAGCGAGCACAATTCGTGTCTTAACGCCACCTCGTCTGCGTTCATCGGAGCCTCTGTGATGTCAAGTTTTTCTGCATTAACAGTAATAATGTCCCCAACTTTGATAACTCCCCCCTTTTTCACGATTGCAAAAATTCCTTCGCGCGGCATCACACAGTCGCCGGCACGATAGAAGATCGCGCATTTCTGATGGCACTCCTTGCCTATCTGCGTAATCTCAAGCTCTGAATCTCCGATAATTACACGCGTCCCAATCCTTAGATTGGGAATGTCAATGAACTCGGTCGTTAGATTCTCGGCGAAGGCTCCGGGTCGAACCGGTACACCTTTGTCGCGCATCTTCTGTACACTCTCCATGGCCAAGAGGCTGATCTGACGGTGCCAGTTTCCAGCATGCACGTCGTTTTCCATCCCCCAGTTTTCGATCAACAGAACATCATTCTGATTGGATTTCGGAATGCCGCGCCGCGTGCTTCTGGAGATAGCGACGATTCTGCCTTGTACGGTTTGGTTTACAGTATTGTGGTTGCATGCTGGCATCGTTAACCTCCAATTTCTATCATGCTGAGATCATTCAAGGCAGTGAGTTCCGCTGGGGCGGGATGACCTTCGGGTTTTGCGAACACTGCCCGCATAATTTCAAGCTTGAGTAGCGCGTCCGTTGCTCTCGAACGCAGTGACTCGCGAAGTTGTGCCTGCGCAGGAAAGAACAGACATGCTTTGAGAGCACCGTCGGCAGTCAGACGCAGGCGAGAACAGGTTGCACAAAAGCTGCGCGACATTGATGCAATGAAGCTGATCTTGCCGCAAAAGCCGGGAATCATGAAATCTTCCGCTACACGGTTGGCAATGAATGTATCGGGCATAGCGTGTAGATCGTAGGTTTGTTCGATTCGTTCGCGCATCATTGCATAGGACACGACGCCGGCTGGATCCCACTGATTGCCTTTGAACGGCATATACTCGATAAAACGAATATTGACAGGATTGGTCTTGGCCAGCTCAACAAAGTCTAGCATCTCATGCTCATTCACACCGGCCATGACCACCATGTTGAGTTTGACCGGTTCAAAATCGTATTCGAGCGCCGCATCAATTGAGCCAAGCACACGGTTCAGGGCATCTCGTCGAGCAATTTTCTTGAAGGTTTCGCGATTCAGACTATCTAAGCTGATGTTGACTCCACTAAGTCCTGCTTGCTTGAGCAACTGAGCACTCCGGGCGAAGAGTACTCCGTTGGTCGTGAGCGAAACCGTATCGATACCCTCGATCTCTACTAAGCGAGCCACCAAGTCTGCTAGATCAGGTCGCGTCGTCGGTTCGCCGCCGGTGAGTCGAATCTTCCGCACCCCCATCTCTGCCATAATGCGTGCAACTCTAACTATCTCATCATTGTTTAACAGTTGCTCGGATTTTTTCCACTTCAGGCCTTCGGCAGGCATACAATAGGTACATCGCAAGGTGCAACGGTCAGTCACGGAAATTCTGAGGTAATCATGGACGCGACCAAAGCGATCCACGAGAATGCTGGACGAATTCCTCTGATTGTGACTTAATGAGTTCTCTTCTATCATGCTATTCGCTCTTGTCCCATCTCTTCAGCCTTTTTGCTCAGCGTGCGCTGAGCTAACAATCCAATCGTGGTCGCTTCCATAAAGTGCTGTAGTGTCGTTCTCGTGCCGTCCCAAACGTCTCCAAGTGGGCAGAGAGCGCATTCGCCGCAGTTGCCGAAAGCAAGAGGGCACTCGGTGATCCACTTCTCTGAATCAAAGAGTGACAGCACATGCATCAAAGAGATGGTCTCGGGATCTCGTACGAGCACATATCCACCATTGGGGCCGCGGAAGGACGATATAAGTCCCTGCGTTTTCAATACTCCGAGTACTTTGCTAAGGTATGGGCGCGGGATGCCTTCCCGGCTAGCCACGTCAGTAGCAAGCCAACGGCTGTCCTTGGGTTGGCAAGCCAACCAAATCAAGGCCCTAACTGCATATGCCGCTGAATGGGAAAACAACATTAAAGAGTATTATATCTTTTTATCTGAATATATTGTATATTGAGAGGTCTGTCAAGCGACATGAAGTCTAGCCGAGAATCTTAAGATTCTACAATACAGTAAATTGGACTAACTATATCTAATTATAATGATAAAAAATCTGGATAATTTAGTCCTCTTATCGCCCATCTTTGGTGCTCACTAATCCAGATTGGGTAGCAATCCAGCTTGTAGTTGTCGTGCCAAACTAAGCAGAAGAGGTGGCGATATTGACGATGATTCACTATAATTACCAAGCATGATCCACATAAATTCAAATATTAAGATTGCTGTTGCAGTGTTAGCCGGCGGTAACAGTTCCCGCATGGGACTTCCTAAAGCCGGTCTGAAGCTGATCTCAGGACAAACGATGTTCGAGCACGGTTATGCTATCGCGCAGGAACTTGAATTGCCATGCATTGTAGTTGGACATGCTAAAGGAATTGAACTCAATTCTTATCTTGGATTGCTCGTAATTCCTGACGAAATCCCCGGGTGTGGACCCGTGGGAGCACTCCTCGGGCTACTGAAAAGTTGCGAGGCAACTCACTATCTGGTCATTGCATGCGATCAGCCACTGCTTACTGCGACATTAGTCGGAAAGCTCCTGGTCGATACCGATGAACGACCAACCGTATTTATGAACTCATTCGATGGTAACATCGCTCCGCTTCCGGGACTTTATCCAGCTTCACTCCTTCCCCATGTCAAACAGTTGCTGCGGCAGACCCGCGCATCTTTGCGGGAATTGCTCGCCAAGTCTGACGCGCGAACAATTGCGATTGCCGAAGAGGAATACGTTCGGCTGCGTAGCGCAAATGCGCCGCAGGATGTGGCAGAGATCAATGCGCTGCTCAGCTCCCTCTCTTGTAAAACCAGTAATTAGGAATCCCTGTGATTGACGTATCTGAAAAACCGCACAATGCGATCTGCCGTTGCGGAATCGGTCTTGACCGTCTCGCCTGCGGTCATAGAACGCATACAGGCGGGGACCGTACCCAAAGGTGATCCGCTCGAAGTTGCGCGTGTGGCAGGGGTCATGGCTGCCAAACGAACATCGGATATCATTCCGTTCTGCCATCCTGTTCCGATAGAATACATCAAGATAGAGCACAACATCGCTGCGGATCGGATCACATTGACAGCAACGGTCAAGGGTATCTATCGCACCGGCATGGAAATGGAAGCAATGACTGCTGCTGCTGTGGCGGCGCTAACCGTGTACGACATGCTCAAAATGCTCGATGACGATATGGAGATTCTAAGCGTGCGCTTGCTGAAAAAGCAAGGAGGCAAATCAGATTTCAAGGACGCCTTCTCAGTGCCGCCGACACGACTCCTGAAGCCATGCGTGAGATTATCGAGCGCGAAGTCCCGGGCATCCCTGAAGCCATTCGCTCTTATGGTCAGGAGCGAACTCCGTATGCAATGCTCTCACGCGCTGTTGCCGGATTGCGCGGAAGCACTTTGATTGTAAACTTGCCCGGCTCAAAGCGTGGCGTGCAGGAATCCCTTGACGCACTTTTTCCGGGAATGCTGCATGCCTTTCAGATGATCTGGGGTGGTGGGCATGAACGACCTAAGAAAGCTATGTAGGCAATCGTGATCAGTTTCAACGAAGCGCAAAATATCATTCTGAAGCACGTCAAGCTTCTTCCGCCAGAAACAAGATTGCTTGCAGAATCACGCAATTGCTATCTTGCTGAAGACATTCGCGCTCCGTTTCCTGTTCCGCGATTTGACCACAGCGCCGTAGATGGGTACGCAATCAGAGCAGCCGACGTTGCAAGCTCTAAAGGCGACAACCCTGTCTCGTTGAAAGTCATCGGAACAGTCAAGACAGGCGACCTCGCATGCGACTTCGTGACACCCGGCTGCGCCATCAGAATATTCACCGGAGCAATGCTCCCCCGCGGTGCGGATACAGTTGTCATGGTTGAAGATGTTGTGTTCACAAACGACTCAATTCAAATTCTGACTCCTATTAAGACAAATAAGAATATTCGGCGAACCGGTGAAGAATTCGCCAAAGATTCAGTTTGCTTACACAAATCAATGAAGCTTACTCCGGCGGCAATCGGGCTAGCAGCGACGCTTGGTATCCAGCAAGTTCGAGTTTATAGAAAGCCCCGTGTGACACTCGTCATCACAGGCAGTGAGTTAGTTGAACCGGGTAACACGCTCGGCGATGCACAGATTTATGACTCCAACCGCTATGCTTTGACAGCCGCGCTTGCTGAAATTGGAGTCGAGCACATTCTGACTCAAACCTCGAAAGACGACCAGCATGCACTTCAACTCAGTCTTGAGCAAGCATTGCATGAAGCAGATATTGTCATTACTTCCGGTGGAGCGTCCGTCGGCGATGTGGATTATGTCAAGCCTGCATTACAGGCAATAGGCGCGACGATACGGTTTGACTCTGTAGAAATCAAGCCGGGCAAACCAACAATTTTTGCGACATTGGAAGACAAGCTCATATTGGGACTTCCGGGTAATCCAGTTTCGGCTTTGGTTACATTTCTGCTTTTTGTTAAGCCCGCGCTTCTACAAATGATGGGCTGTACTGTTGAGTCAAACATTGTTCATTTCGCCTCGCTCAATGGCACACTCACGAAACGAACATCGCGTACGGAGTTTGTGCGGGCAAAATCTTTACTCGAAGATGAAGTATCACTCGTTACACCATGTATCGGCCAAGAATCCCACATGCTCGGCGGGCTTGTCACTGCGGATTCACTGATCATTTTTGACGGTGAACCGCGCACACTGACCAACCGCAGTCAGGTTCGTGTGCTTCCTATTCTTTGGTCATAGTACTGTGATAGAACCACTTTCACTTTCATCGTTTTCGCTGCTTCTCCTGACCTTTTTTGTTGCGGTTATCTATTCTTCGGTTGGGCATGGCGGAGCATCGGGCTATTTGGCGGTACTCGCGATGTTCTCATTGCCGGTCGCGCAGTTGTCCGGCACTGCTTTAGTGTTGAACGTTATGGTGTCTTCAGTCGCGTTCTGGTCATTCTATCGTGGTGGACATAAGCTTCCGCCATTTGCTTGGCTTTTGGTGGCTGCGTCGGTGCCGTTCTCCTTTATCGGCGGAGCATTGACCGCCACAGATAACAGCTACAAGTATTTGCTTGCGGCGGCGCTTGTCCTATCAGCTGCTCGGTTGGCAATCGGACAACGCACTTCAACTGTTGAAAGCCCCAGAACACCGGCGTCGTTCGCTGTCGCGGGGATCGGTTCATCAATTGGTTTTCTATCTGGAGTTGTAGGTGTGGGAGGTGGAATATTTCTGAGCCCAATTGCCATATTTTTGCATTGGACGACTGTAAAATCAGCCGCAACCCTGTCGGCGCTGTTTATCCTCGTAAATTCACTTTCTGGAATCATGGGACGGGCCATGACTCACAAGTTGATTGTAACGCCGGCACTCGGTCTGATCATTGCGGCTTTTTCTGGCGGACTAATTGGTTCATATTTTGGTTCAAAATACTTTGACGGAACGTTTCTGAAACGTATCTTGTCGTTGGTTCTACTTATCGCTGCGTTCAAGTTGATCTGGGCAAGTCTGGGATCATAGGGTTTAGATGATATTCTCCAAACAAACAAGCTATGCAGTACGGGCATTGGTCTATCTAGCTCAGAACCGTGCTAACGGCGCTATACTTGCAACTGTTATCGCAAAGGCTGAAAAACTTCCTGCGCCGTTCCTGTCAAAACTCATGGGAGAGTTGTCGGCCAACGGAATCGTATCCGGGATACGCGGCCCGGGCGGCGGCTTCACGTTAGCCAAGGAGCCCAAAGATATCTCATTGTATGAGATCTTTCTCTTGTATGATGGACTCACTCTTGCAAAAGACTGCCTTCTTGGTTGTGGTGTTTGCAGTGACGAAACCGCGTGCTGTATACATAAACACTGGAAAAACACAAAATCCGCAATCGAGGAATTCCTGAAATCGACGACAATCGCTGACCTTGCCGCGATGCGAGAGGAACAGAGATACAACCTCATTGAAAAGGTTTCGGTCAAGCGACGCAGGAGTTAGCGTGATTCCAAGTTAGACAGTAAAGCATCCCTTTCTGCGATATGCGAGTCGTTGACATTTCTATTTTCGGTTCAATTAGTTACGCTGAAGCGTCCTAAAGGAACTTGAGCATGAAAACAAATTTGAATATGAGGCCGTACATGAAAAACGACAGCCCCTGTATAAGGGGCTGATTATTTCGAGTGGTGCGATCCATTTGGGTAACCATAATCGACAATCAATTACGGTTGGTCCTTATTGGAGTGAAGTCACTCATCGCTAACTGGAGTTCGTCTTCTATTGGTTGAAGGAGCAACCTGAAACAATTGGCTGGGGTGGTGTCGGGACATAATCTGTCTTCCGCCGCGCTCCAATATGCGGTCCATGAAAATCAAAAGGGTTTACCATTTCTGGTAAACCCTTGTTTTTTAGCGGGGCCGACGGGACTCGAACCCGCGACCTCCGGCGTGACAGGCCAGCGTTCTAACCAACTGAACTACGACCCCGGCTAAAAGAAAACTATGTATCGAACCTTGTGGGCGATGACGGATTCGAACCGCCGACATCCTGCATGTAAAGCAGGCGCTCTAACCAGCTGAGCTAATCGCCCCTGGCTACTGGGCTTTCTGTCGGAGCCTTATCCCGAGCCAAAATACCCCACGGAATCACAATGCAATACGCAGCCGTTAAGATCAACGGTGCAAGACTCAAACTCATGAAGCCATCGTGCGGTGGCTGACTCATGAAGAAGTAACCAATGATCAACATCGCTACCCCGGTGCCAAGAAGGATGTAATTCTTGCGGGTGAACGGAACAGAGAACCGCGGGGCCTGAGCTTCTTTGCTCTTGCCCGCAGATTTCTCAGCAGTTGCTGCTACAGGGGCTTTACGCGGTGCGGCGATGTCTGTCTCCTTGCGACTTTAGAACCCGAAAATAACCATTTCCGCCTTTCCTGTCAAGGGGCGAAAGGTCCCGGTACAACCGTCACTTAGGGTTTTCATTCTGTTTTATAATAACTTAACAAAAGAGCCGGCTCAGGCCGGCTCTTTTTATTCCTCTGTCCGGAAGCTTCTTACGCCACGGGGCGGAAGCTCTGAAGGGTCTTCATGTAATTGGCACGTTCAAAGGCCTCTGGGTCCTTTACTGCCCGCTGGCTCATCGAGCCGCGCATCATCTCGATTGAGTCGTAACCATGCTCGGTGCCCCACTCGTCAATTTCCTCAGCAAGGCGGCCCAATCTGCGCACGCCCCACTGGAACAGGGCCGAACATAACATTACGACATCTGCGCCGGACATTATGAGCTTGACTGCATCTTCCGGAGTGTGCACACCTGTTGTTGCCGCAAGGCTACACTTCATGTGGCCGTGCAAGACTGCCAACCAACGAAGCGGCAGACGGATTTCAGCAGAGGTGGAGAGATCTACTTTAGGTTGGACTTCCAGCTCTTCGATATCCAGATCAGGTTGATAGAAACGATTGAAAAGGACTAAACCGTCCGCACCCGCATCATCACAACGTTTGGCCATATTGGCCATCGCAGAGAAGTACGGACTTAGCTTCATTGCAACCGGTATCTTAACTTCCTTCTTTACGGCACGCAGAATGTTCAAGTAGTTCTCTTCGACTTCCGCGCCGGAGACGTTGAAGTTCGTGGCCAAGTAATAGACATTTAATTCGAGCGCATCGGCTCCTGCATTTTCCATTAAACGAGCATATTCAGCCCACGAGCCTGGCGTACGGCCATTTAGGCTCGCAATAATTGGAACTTCACATGATTTTTTCGCGTGCGAGATCAATGTCAAGTATTCATCCGGTCCAACGAGAAATCTTTCAGGATCCGGCAGGTAGCTCGTCGCTTCAGCAAAACTCTCTGTACCCTGCTTCATGGTCTGAAGCATGTGCATCGCTTCCTGTTCAATTTGTTCCTCGAACAACGAAGGCAAAACGATAGCGGAAGCTCCAGCGTCTTCGAGTCTGCGCACGCCGTCAAGGTTTTGGGCCAGCGGCGACGCAGACGATAATACAGGGTGCTTAAGGGTTAATCCAAGGTATTTTGTGGTCAGGTTCATTTATGATCTCCTTCCGGCGCTTTGGGAGCCTCGGCGATACCGGCGAGTTCCTGATACAATTCCCAACGATGTTTCACTTCTGTCTCTGCAAGCTGCATCAAATGTTCCGCCTCTGCCGGGTTGCTACGAGTCAACATCTTGAAACGCGTTTCCGTGTAGGCCCAATCACGCACTCTAAGTTTCGGGGGCTTGGAATCAAGCTGCAAAGGACGTTCGCCCGTGGCGATGCGGCGTGGATCAAAGCGGAACAGGGGCCATGCAGCGCTCTCCACCGCCTTCTTGTGCTGGCCCAAGCCCATGCCCATATCAATACCATGAGCGATGCAATGCGAATAGGCAATCACAAGCGACGGACCGTCATAGCTTTCGGCTTCTTGAATGGCTTTCAAGGTTTGCAAGTCATTTGAACCGAAGGCGACTTGAGCCACATACACACTGCCATAGTTCATGGCCATCATGGCAAGATCTTTTTTGGCTACAGGCTTACCGCCAAAAGCAAACTTTGCAACTGCACCGAGCGGAGTGGCTTTCGAGCATTGACCACCCGTATTGGAATAGACGCCTGTGTCGAGCACAAGAATGTTGATATTGCGGCCCATCGACATCACATGATCTAAACCGCCGTAGCCAATATCATAAGCCCAACCGTCACCACCAACGATCCACACGACGTGTTTCACGAGTTTGTCGGCGAGCGTTTCAAGATGACGAGCTTCGGGGGCTTTGACTTGCGCAAGTTTCAACCGCAACGCTTCGACGCGCGCACGCTGATCCTTGATATCGCGTTCAGTCTCTTGTTGTGCGGCCAGAATTTCGTCGGCAAGCGTGCGGCCAACGGCATCCCTGAGCAGCGTTAACAACTCGCGGGCGTATTCTGTTTGCTTGTCGATTGTAACACGATAACCTAAACCAAACTCTGCATTGTCTTCAAACAGCGAATTGGCCCAAGCTGGTCCGCGACCCTGTGCATTGACAGAATACGGAGTCGTGGGAAGATTTGCGCCGTAAATTGATGAGCAACCCGTTGCATTGGCGATCATCATTCTGTCGCCATACAATTGGGTCAGCAATTTGATATACGGAGTTTCACCACACCCAGAGCAAGCACCTGAGAACTCAAATAAAGGTTCGAGCAACTGCGCGCCCTTCACCGTGTTGATACGAATATCTTCGCGCGGTACCTGCGGAAGTTTCAGGAAGTAATCCCAATTCGTACGCTCGCGTTCACGGACCTCTGTCAAAGGTGTCAGATTGATCGCTTTGAGCTTCGGTTCGCGTTTGTTCTTGGCAGGACAGACGTCGATACAGAGACCACAACCGGTGCAATCTTCGGGCGCGACCTGTAGGCTATAAAGAAGATTCGTGCCTGGCAGATCGGTGCCACCGTAGGCCATCGTCTTAAACTCTGTAGGGCGATTGCCATTGATGGCATCGCCGGAGTGACTTTCGAACGAATGGCCGCATGCGGGCAGACCATTACGCACTTATTACATTGAATACACCAATCGGTATCCCATATAGGCACTTCTTGTGCAATCGCACGCTTTTCCCAAATTGAAGTAGAAAGCGGGAACGTGCCATCGGCTGGGAATGCCGAAACGGGCAACGAATCGCCGCGACCTTCAATGATCGTCGCCAAAACATTCTTGACAAAATCAGGAGCCTTGTCGGAGACGGTTGCTGGGCGCTTGCGCGTTGCGGATGCAGTTCCAGGCACAGGGACATCAAACAGATTTGCAAGAGTACGATCGACAGCGGCGAAGTTCATCTGAACAATCTGATCGCCTTTCTTCTCGTACGTCTTCTTGATGGTCTTCTTAATAGCGGCAATGGCTTCTTCACGCGGCAGCACGCCGGAGATCGCAAAGAAGCATGTTTGCATGACTGTATTGATTAAACCACCCATGCCCGCGTCTGCGGCCACTTTGTAGGCATCAATACAATAGACTTTGAGTTTCTTCTTGAGAATATCGTCCTGCACTTCGCGCGGCAGTGTGTCCCAAATCTTATCGGCAGGGATTGCCGTGTTCAGCAGGAATGTCGCGCCAACCTTGGCATCGCTCAACATGTCGTACTTGTCGAGGAAACCGGGCTGGTGACAAGCGATGAAGTTCGGGTTGCTGACCAGGTAGCTGGAACGTATCGGCTTAGGACCGAAACGCAAGTGCGACACCGTAATCGCGCCGGACTTCTTTGAGTCATAAACGAAATAACCTTGTGCGTACAAGTTCGTTTCGTCACCAATGATCTTAATCGAATTCTTGTTCGCACCTACGGTACCGTCTGCTCCGAGGCCGTAGAACTTCGCGCGGAAGACGTCGTCACCTTCAACTGAGAAATCAGGATCGAACTTCAAGCTCGAATTGCTGATGTCGTCGTTGATACCGACTGTGTAATGGTTCTTCGGCTTGGTCGCTTTCAGATCATCAAACACTGCCTTGACCATCGCGGGTGTGAATTCTTTCGACGACAGGCCGTAGCGGCCGCCGATCACGCGCGGATTAACCGTGTTGGAGTCCTCAGCATGGCGTTCATTGAGCGCACAAACCACGTCCATGAACAATGGTTCACCGGGGCCACCTGGTTCTTTCGTGCGATCGAGAACCGAAATTGCCTTTACGGATTTCGGCAGGGCATTTACAAAGTGCTCGGCGGAGAAGGGACGATAAAGGCGAACCTTGATCATGCCAACTTTTTCGCCCTTAGCATTCATGTAGTCAATCGTGTCATCGGCGGTATCGGCACCTGAACCCATGATAACAATCACGCGTTCGGCATCTGGTGCGCCGTGATATTCAAACAACTTGTATGCACGGCCTGTGCGGGCTGCAAACATGTCCATAACAGCTTGAACGATGCCTGGACAAGCTTTGTAATATGGTGCGGAGGCTTCGCGAGCTTGAAAGAAGACGTCGGGGTTCTGAGCCGTACCGCGAATTACCGGGTGATTGGGCGACAATGCGCGCGCACGATGAGCGAATACCATCGCATCACTGATCAGAGCACGGAGATCGTCGTCACTCAACAATTCAATTTTTTGCACTTCATGACTAGTTCTGAAACCGTCGAAGAAATGCATGAACGGAATGCGACTCTCGAGCGTCGCGGCCATGGCAATCAACGCTTGGTCATGGGCTTCCTGAACGTTAGCCGAGGCAAGCAAGGCCCATCCCGTTGTGCGGACAGACATCACATCGGAGTGGTCACCAAAAATAGAGAGCGCATGTGTTGCAATCGTGCGGGCCGTAACGTGAAAAGCGGTGCTTGTCAGTTCACCCGCGATCTTGAACATATTGGGAATCATCAGAAGCAGTCCTTGCGACGCAGTAAACGTCGTGGTCAATGCTCCAGATTGCAGTGCGCCGTGCACGGCTCCCGCCGCGCCGCCTTCGCTCTGCATTTCGATTACCGTTGGGACGGTGCCCCAGATGTTCTTCTTACCGCGCGCCGACCATTCGTCCGCCAATTCGCCCATGGTGGACGACGGAGTAATGGGATAGATTGCGCAGACTTCGGATAGACGGTGGGCAACATGGGCCGCAGCTTCGTTGCCATCCACCGTCGCATATAACTTACTCATGGAAACAGACTCGCTTCAATGCACCGCGAAACTTCGTCGCGGCGACTGGTTTCAGTTCACGTTAGCTGGCTTTGGCAATGCAATCAACCGGACATACTTTGACGCACTGTGGCTCATCGAAATGTCCTACGCATTCCACGCAAGTATTCGGATCGATAATGAAAATGTCTGGACCTTCGGTGATTGCCTTGGTCGGGCAGACCGGTTCGCAGGCGCCGCAGTTGATGCAGGTTTCGTCAATGTGAAGTGCCATGATGGACTCCTTGTTGAGGTTATGTTATAGTATTCGAACAGTTATCTAAGGTAGGAGCGAACGAGGAAAGTTCAGTCCGGTCAAGTACTCAGTCAATACGCGCGGGTACAAACCCAGCAGTGCTATTGCGATTGTCGTAACGAGAATTGCAATTCTTGAACCACCTTTGTCCAACGAGACGGCTTCTTTCGGGACATCGCCGAAGTAGGCGGCCTTAACAAGGAAAAGGTAGTAATACAGTGACAATACGCTGTTCAGAATTGCGAAGGCTACAAACCAGATGTGGCCACCTTGCGCCGCACTTGAGAAGAGTAGCCATTTGCCAAAGAATCCTGCCAAAGGCGGCACGCCTGCAAGTGAGAACAGCGCTACTAACAATGCCATTGCCATCAGAGCATTACGTTTGTAAAGCCCTTGGAAGCTGGCCAAAGTCGGATCTTCACCATAGCGCTCGAGTTCCAGCACGACCGCGAACACAACGAGGTTCATCAGCAGATAGATTGCCGAGTAGAACACGACCGCCACGGGTGCGCTGTCCCCGAAACCGATCATGCCGAGCATTAGATATCCGGCTTGTGCGATACTCGAATAGGCAAACAATCTTTTTACAGAAGTTTGCCTGAACGCTACGAGGTTACCGAAGGTCATGGTTATAAGCGCGAGGATGCCGATGACGGTTTCAAACTCGGGCATGTAGGGCTTAACCATGTACACTAATCTAAACAAAAATGCAATACCTGCAAGCTTCGATACCGAGGCCAAAAACATGGCCACAGGGGATGACGCGGTCTCGTACGCATCAGGCGCCCACGCATGGAACGGGAAGGCCGCAAGCTTGAACAGGAATGAACTCAGCACCATAACCAAACCGGGCATCAGCAATGCACTGTGCGTAGTTGTGCCCTTCAGCGAATCAATTAGCGCACCGAAATTCAGGCTACCTGTGGCTCCATAGATGTAGCTCACACCGAACAAACCGATTGCGCTAGCGGTTGCGCCGATGATGATGTACTTAACGGAGCTTTCAATGGACTCGGTACGCGCTCGACGCATACCGACCATCGTATAAAGCGAATACGACAGCAATTCCATCGCGACATAGAGCACTAAGAAGCTGAAGGCGCTTGCGAGCAGCATCATGGCTAATCCTGCCGCGAAGAACAGGAAGTAGTATTCACTTCTTTGAGCTGTCGGCACTGAGCGCAAAGGCCAACCGAGTAGAGCGTTGGCCATCAGGCCAAAAGCCATCAAGATTTTGAAGAACTGCGAATAAGTATCGAGTTTATAGCTGTTGGCAAACATCAGACCGCTCTGATCTTGAGCCGCTATGGCGGCAACCAGCACGAAACCAGACAAAGCCAACGTAATCCAACGTGCAGCGCGGTCGGAGACGTTGTTACCGAGTGTTACAAAGAACAGAATCAGCAGTGCGCCGAGGGCGGCGAATTCTGGAAGCAATTGGAGCATCATTTCAATAACTCCATTGCATAAGGTGCAATCAAGTCAGACAGCAATCGTGGGGCGATGCCGAAGAGAATAATCAAACCTGCCAGAAGCACACGGGCCGAGCCGCTGAAAATACCAATGTCATGAACCTTTGGGGTAAAGCCTGCTTCAGGCCCGAAGAAGACTTTTTGCAGAACGCGCAGCATATAGAATGCTCCGAAGACCAAGCTCGGCACGGCAATCAAAGTTAGCACGGGGAAGCGCTCAAAACCGCCCATGAATATCATGAACTCGGCGGGGAAGCCTGCGAGGCCGGGCAAACCGACACCCGCGAGACCTGCAATGATAAAGCACGTGGCCACCCACGGGACCTTGCGGGCCAGTCCTCCGTACTCATTTATGTTACGTGAATGCGTTTGCTCGTAGAAGAAACCTACCGCAGAGAAGAACAGCGCCGTCATGATGCCGTGCGAAAACATTTGGTAGACAGCGCCATTTATCGCCAGAGGAGTTCCTGCCGCGAGGCCAAACATCACCAAGCCCATGTGCGACACAGAGGAGTAACCGATCATGTATTTCAGGTCGGTTTGCTGTGCGGCGACTAAGGCTCCATAGACAACGCCACCAGCCGCCATTGTTGCGGCCACGGGTCCCCAGTGGACTGCGCCTTGTGGGAACAATTCAATACCGTAACGCAGGACGCCGTAGGCGCCGAGCTTCATCAACACACCCGCGTGAAGCATTGACACAGCGGTCGGTGCAGCAACGTGACCATCAGGCGACCAGTTGTGAAACGGGAAAACTGCGGCCAATGTACCGAAGCCCAAGAACATCAACGGATAAACGATGTTCTGGAAGCTTGGAGAAAAACCGCCACTGTCCCGTAGCGTGATAAAGTCAAACGTGCGAACGTCGCTCGCGAAGTAGGTCATAATCAACCCAACAAACACCAAGCCGCTGCCTGCCAAGAGCATAATTGTCAATTTCAAAGCAGCATATTCGCGGTTTGTCGAACCCCAGATACCAATCAAAAGATACATCGGCAGAACTGCGATTTCGAAGAAGATGAAGAACAGCAGAAAGTCCATGCAGATGAAACTTCCGAACACGCCCGTCACCAGTAACAAGAACAGAATAAAATACTCTTTGACACGGAAATCGATGCTGAAGGATGTAATCACACCGGTCAGCATGACGATGGCATTCAGCAAGACAAGAGTCATGCCTACGCCATCCACCGCGACGTGGTAGGTCGAATTCAGACCGGGCATCCAAGCGTACTGCTCTATGAATTGAAACCCAGCCGCAGCGCGGTCATAGGCCAGATACATCCAAACAGATAAAAAGGCCGCAATTATGGAAACTGCAAGGGCGATGCCGCGTACGATCTTCTCTTTGCCTTCGGGCACAAAGAAGAGTAGCACAACGCCAATGGCGGGACATAAAATAATTAGGGATAGAATCGGAATAGTCATATTTCTTACCGACTCATTAAGATTAATACGACCGCAGCAACGACGACGAACGACATGCCGAGGTAATGTTGAACTTCACCGGTTTGCGCTCTGGCAAATCCGCGCGCGAATGTCATGCTAACTGTACCAATACCGTCAAGCGCGCCCTTGACGATAATTGTCTCAACTTTTTGTAAAAAGGCCGTAATCGGAAGATAGAAGTTGTGGACAATGGCCCAATAGGCATCATCAAGATACCACTTCTCACGTAGCAGGGTTGCAAATCCAGTCATAGAGGCCATCGGGTCTGCCGAAGTCCGCCAGTAGAACACTCGCGCAGAATAAAAAGCGCCAGCCGCGGCTATTGCCGTAGAAACAAGCGCAGTGATCAGTGCGGCATTGCCATGCTCTGCTTCGGGAATGACAAACCAATTGTGAGCCTTCCACAGCCACACATTACCCGCGACAAGCGACGCAAACGCCAGGAAACCTAACGGAAGTTTCATCCAGCTGCCCAGATGCAATCCATGGCCGTGACCATGTTCGTCACCGTGTCCTTGGTGGGGTTCTGCGGGAACCTTCAGCATTAGGTAGATCACACGAGAAGTATAATAGGCGGTGATAAAAACGCCCAAGAGTGCCATACCGAAGAGAATCCAATCTCCTTCGACAAACAAATGCTCGAGGATAGCGTCCTTACTATAGAATCCTGCAAACGGAAAGAAACCCATCAACGCCATCGAGCCGACGAACAGTGCCATCATAGGGAGCTTAAGTTTAGCTCCCCCAGCCCGAGCGATATCGGTTATTGAATTCGAATGTGCGGCGTGAATAAACGCACCCGCCGTCAAGAACAAGAGCGCTTTGAAGAACGCGTGTGTGAACAAGTGCATCATGCCCGCAGCGACTGCGCCAGTGCCGATACCAACAATCATGTAGCCCAATTGGCTGATAGTCGAATATGCGAAAACTCGTTTGATGTCGCTTTGAACAATTGCAACTGCGCCACTCATTAATGCGGTAATCATCGCGATTACGGCAAGGCCATGCCAGGCCATGATCGCAGCTTCGCTACCAAGCACAAGAACAAAGCTCATGCGGGCCAGCAAGTAAACACCAGCAGCAACCATCGTGGCCGCGTGGATTAATGCGCTGACGGGCGTAGGGCCTTCCATTGCATCGGGCAACCAAGCGTAGAGTGGGAACTGCGCGCTCTTGCCAGCGACTGCCAAGAATAACGCGATTGAAATCCACACTCCGTAGTCGGAGCCGCCAATGGCTGCTTTCCAAGTCGCACTCATTGCATCACCAGCCATTGCGCCGAAATCGAGGGTACCTAAACCAGTCCAAGCGAGAAGCAATGCAATGAAGAAGCCCACGTCGCCAAGCCGCGTTACAATGAAAGCCTTGCGCGCAGCTGTTGCGGCTGAGGGAAGGTGATTCCAGAAACCGATTAAAAGGTAAGAACCGAGGCCGACGAGTTCCCAACACATAAAAGACTGTAAGAGGTTGGGAGCAATCGTAAAGCCCATCATCGCGAAGCAGAACAGGGAGATGAACGCAAAGAATTTGCCTTGCCGCGCATCTTCCTCCATATAGGAGAGGGAATACCACTGTACAAGCCACGAGATGATTGACACGACGAACAGCATGACCAGCGAAAGAGGATCGAGGAGCAGGCCAATTGTGAACTTGCTCGGATCATCCATCAACCACGACCATGTTGCCTGAATCTTAAAGGCGGGATCATTTACGCCTAACAGGAGCATGCTGGCGCAGACCAGGCTGACCGTCGCAGCGGTCAGCGAAATGATCTTGGCAACGGTCGGTCTGCGCAAACCGACTGCCGCGATCAATACGAACGATAGTATCGGCGATAGGACTGTCGCGATGCCGAGTTGAATTTGCATGGTTTCACTCATTTTGATTACCCACGCAAATGATCGACCCGCTCAACATTGATTGAGCGGTAGTGACGATAAACGGCAAACACGATAGCAAGGAACAGCGTGGCTTCAGCAGCCGCCAAACCGATGACGAACAGCGTCATGATTTGGCCTGTCACTGTTCCCGGGTACAAGAAGTGATTGAACGCCATAAAATTGATGCTTGCGGCATTCAGCATGAGTTCAATCGAAATCAACAGACCAACCATGTTACGGCGCTCCATCATACCGAATGCGCCGAACAGGAATAAAACCGCCGAAAGAATTAGATAGGCGGAAAGCGACATTACTTGCCTTCCTCCAGTGTTGTATTTGCTTTGTGCATCGCCTTATCTTCGGGCAGATCGCGTGCGAGCACGATGGCACCGATGATGGCGACGGTCAAGAGAACGGAAATAATTTCAAAGGAAACACGAACTCTGTCAAAAGCGCGCGGCCAATCTGATTGACCGTTGGTGCCACATGATTTAAGGGATCCGACGCGCTGACCGACATCACGGCACGCATTAGAGGCACCGCGAAAATCAAGACGACGCCAATTGCGCCTACGACCTTCATCGCATTGCGATTAGGCCTCTTCAAATAGAACGGCGGCGACAGCATCAAGATAAAGATGATCGAAATCGCCGTTGCGCCAAGATAGACTAAGATTTGAACAACTGCGATGAGTTCACCCGCGAGCGGGATGAACAACCCTGCTGTTCCAGTTAGCGTCATGGCCAAGCCAAGTGACGCATGAAACAGGTTGCGCGCTACGACTGCAAGCAAACCGCCGACGATTGCCAACGCGGCTCCGGCAATGAATAAGAACTCAGACATGCTTGTTCTCCTTCTTGCCAGTGCTCGTCGGGAAATTATCGGAGGTAATTGCTCCTTCATGCAGAATCTCGCGGCGCAAGAGTGACTGCGAAGTTGCCGCCATGTCACCAATCCTTGTATGCTCTAACGCTTCCGTTGGACAGACGTCGACACACAGGCCGCAGAAGCAGCACAGGGCGTCGTCAATGACGAAGTCCACCGGATAGTTTTTGTTTTGTTCATTTTTCGCCACCGTCAAAATCGGAATGGCATGCGTCGGGCAAATGCGTTGGCAAGCCAGGCATCCGATACACTTATGTTCCGAGGCGACCTCCTCCGCAATTAACCGCACTGGGCCACGATATATTGGCGACACAGGCACGGGTACATGCGGATACTGGATCGTGGCATTCTTACCAAACATACGTTTGAATGTCACACCGAGTCCCGTCAAGAGACTTCCAAAACCGCGCCAAAATCCTCGTTCAATCATCCTACTGTCCCCCGGAATAAGACTGTTGAAACCAAGAGATTCACGATTGCCAACGGCAACAATACACGCCAGTTAAAGTTCATCAATTGGTCAGAACGAAGTCTTGGATAAGTCCAACGTAACCACATTACTACAAACACCACGAGATAAGTTTTCAGCATGAACCAAACGATTGGGTGGAGCAGCGGGCCGTTCCAGCCACCAAGGAAGAACAACGTCACGATTGCCGCCAGCACGAAAACTTGTGTGTATTCAGCCAAGAAGAATAGAGCGAACCGCATACCCGTGAATTCCGTGTGGTAACCCGCTACTAGTTCGGATTCGGCCTCGGGCAAGTCAAATGGTGTGCGATTGGACTCTGCAATACTGCAAATAAAATAGATCAAGAATGCGACAGGCTGCAAGAGAATATAAGGAATCGTCTCTTGAGCCTTTACGATCTCACTAAGCTTCAGCGATCCTGCCATTAATACAACAGCAAGCACAGCTAAGAGCATCGGAATTTCATAACTGATATTCTGAGCAACGGCTCGTAATGCGCCAAGCAGCGAGTACTTATTGTTGGATGACCATCCGGCCATCAGAATGCCGAGCAGTGCGATATTAGAGATCGCAAGTAGATAGAGCGCGCCGACATTAAGATCGGAGACGCCAACCCCCTCAGCTATAGGAATCGCGGCAATCAGGAGAGGTGCAGGCAGGAACGCGATGATCGGCGCTAATAGGAAAACGTATTGATCAACCGATTTTGGCGTGATCATCTCCTTGCCTAAAAGTTTCAGCGCATCGGCAAATGTCTGCAATAAGCCGAACGGTCCGACCTCGGTAGGTCCCATGCGATTTTGTATTACCGCTGAAACCTTGCGCTCGAGCCAGACGAGAAATAGCGCGTTTAGTGTGACGAATGTGATGACCGCCGTAAAGGCCAAGACTATTCGCAGTAGAATGTCAAATATACTCACCGGTCAATCTCCGGAATTATGACGTCCAAGCTGCCGAGAATTGAAACCACGTCTGCCACGCGCGTGCCGGGCATCAACTGTTCAACAGTTTGCAAATTTGCGAAGGACGGTACGCGAACTTTGAGACGGTAGGGAATCTGCGAACCATCTGCAATTAGATACCAACCAATAATGCCGCGGGGGCCTTCCGTCACTGAATAGTACTCGCCTGCGGGAACTTTGAATATCTTGGGAACTTTGGAACGAACCGGACCGTCTTCGAGCTTCAACAATGCTTGTTCGACCAGATTCACGCTCTGTTCGAGTTCTGCCATGCGGACGCGCGAGCGACTGAGGCAATCACCGCCGGTTTCGAAGGGGACTTTCCATTCGAGTTCTTTATACAATTCGCAATACGGCTCGTCTCGGCGGGCGTCGTAGTCGACTCCTGAGCCGCGCAAACACGGGCCGCTTACTCCGTACTCAATTGCAAGCTCGGGTGATATGATTCCGACTTTGTCCGTACGCATCAGGAATATCTCGTTGCCGATCACCAGTTTATCGTATTCAACGAGTCGTTTGCGCATGTCCCTCATCAATTCGGAAATTTCCAAAGAGAATGTGCTGTAGACGTCATTGCGAACACCGCCTGCAACAATATATGAAGTAGTCATACGTTGACCAGTCGCACGCTCAAAGATTGTAAGAATGCGTTCGCGGTCTTCAAAACAATAGAGGAACGGCGTAATCGCGCCCAAGTCGAGCAGATATGTACCAAGCCACACAAGGTGGCTAGCGATACGGCTCAGCTCGCACATGATGACGCGCAAGACTTCGGCGCGCGGAGTCGATTCAATTCCTGTCGCTGTTTCAAGGAGTCTTGCGAAACCCCAATTGTAGTTCAGAGGCGACAGGTAGTCCATGCGGTCCGTGTACGGAAGGAACTGTACGTACTGTTTCTTTTCCGCGAGCTTCTCTGTGCCGCGATGGCTATATCCGAGATGGCAACGCCCGCCGAGTATGGTCTCCCCTTCTACATGCAATAGAATACGAAGAACGCCGTGGGTTGATGGGTGTTGCGGACCCATGTTGAGGAAGAAATCGCTGCGTAACCCTGTCGACTGGCCAAGCTTCGTTGCCGCTTGAACGTCGAGTTCGGGAATCTCTACAGTATCTTCAGGAATAACGATCGGTGCGCCGTGAAAATCTTTGCGAAGCGGATGAAATTTCGTGAAGTGCGGCAGCAGCAACGGGCGGAGATGCGGATGATCGATGAAGTTAACTCCAAACATGTCGAAAACTTCGCGCTCATACCAGTCCGCGCCGCCATAGACATTCGTCAATGTCGGCAATGTAGCGGTTTCGCGGTCGGTTTTAGCACGGAGTTTGACACGCGGGCCTTCATTGTCGGCCTTAAACAAATAAAGCACTTCAAACTCCGGCTGCCGATCTACACCGACCAGCGTTTCCAGAGAGAAGTGCCCATGCTTTAAGATGCTCGCGACCGCGCAGAGACTCTGTGGAGTCACTTGCGCGTCCACGTCCATTCCCGACTTTGAATAATCCAGACTGCTAACTTCGGTCGCCCCGGCTTTGCGTAACCTCTCGATCAACTCGGGGTACACAGCCTTCTGTTCCGCCACAGGTTCGACTGCTTCAGGCTCGAGTGGCATTTGTACTTCCTGACTTTATTCTTTCCTGCAGTTCCAAGATTGCGTGTAGCAACGCTTCCGGCCGCGGAGGACAACCCGGTACAAAAATATCTACCGGAACAATCTTTTCCACACCTTGCAGAACTGCATAGTTATCGTCTTGATCAAACGGTCCGCCGCAAATTGCGCAAGAACCGAGTGCAATCACCCACTTGGGCGACGGCATCTGATCATATAATCTCTTAATAATCGGCGCCATTTTCAGATTCACCGTACCAGCTACAATCATCAGGTCGGCCTGACGGGGTGAATTGCGAAACACTCCGGCGCCGAAGCGATCCGCGTCGTACCGGCTCGCCGATGCGGCCATCATCTCGATAGCGCAGCAGGCGATGCCGAATGTCAAAGGCCATAACGAATTAGCACGCGCAAGGTCCAACGCTTTTTGCAAAGGCAGGAACTGCACAATCGGCGGAATATGATCTGTGTCCGCACCAGCTTCTTCGTGGCTCGTACTCTGGAGGGATTCGCTCATCGTTATTCCCATTCCAGCACTTTCTTCTTAAGCGCATATACCAATGATAGACTCAAAATAATCAAAAAGGCGCCGACTTCAATCACCGGCAGCCAACTGTCCCATGAACGGAGAATCACGACACACGGCACGATGAACGCGGTTTCAACGTCGAACGCCATAAACACGAGCGCATATATATAGTAGTGTGCGCGCACCTGCACCCAGGCTTCACCGATGATCGGCTCACCGCTCTCGTACGTGTCACCACGGAAGCGGCCTTTGCTTCGCGGTGAGATCAAATACGGCAACAGCACGAGGAAAGCGCCAAACGCCAGTGTGCCGATGCCCATTGAAAAAGGTAATATGTTATAAAGTTGTTCCATTAGCTGGCCTGCATGTTTTGCTTTGCAGGCAGATTCATTAGGTATTCGTGCATCGCGGTGGCAGCCTTACGGCCCGCGCCCATTGCAAGAATCACGGTTGCTGCGCCGCTAACGATATCGCCGCCGGCATATACGCCGCGTTTGCTCGTTTCATTGGTGTCGGGATCGACTTTAATCGTTCCCCATTTCGTCAATTCAAGATCGGGAGTTGCTTTGGTCAAAATTGGGTTCGGCGCGTTACCTACTGCGACAATCACCGCATCACATTCGAGGTTAAACTCGCTGCCTTTAATTTCAACCGGTTTGCGGCGTCCGGATGCATCGGGTTCACCGAGTTCCATGCGAATGCAGCGAATGGCTTTCACGCGGCCGTTCTCGTCGCCGATGACTTCTACCGGATTGCAGAGCAGGCTAAACTCAATGCCTTCGGCCTTCGCATGATGAACTTCTTCCTTGCGGGCAGGAAGCTCCTCTTCCGAGCGGCGATAAACCAGCGAAACGCGGGCTTGGTTCAACCGCTTGGCGACGCGTGCTGAGTCCATTGCCGTGTTGCCGCCGCCTACTACAACAGTATGCTTGGCGTGTAGCACGGGAGTATCAAATTCTGGGAAGCGATCCGCGCCAAGAAGATTAATTCGCGTCAAGAACTCATTCGAACTGAACACACCGATCAGATTCTCGCCCGGTACGCCGAGCATCTTCGGCAATCCTGCTCCGGTACCGATGAATACCGCGTCGTAGCCTTCCTCGAACAATTCATCAAGCGTGACCGTAACACCAATGACGACGTTATAGACAAATTTTACCCCGAGGCGTTCGATGTACTCAATCTCGGATTTAACAATCGCGCGCGGTAGTCGAAACTCTGGGATTCCGTAAGCTAGAACACCCGCGGGGCGATGCAGCGCTTCAAATATAGTAACGTCATGGCCGAGCTTCGCCAAATCTCCAGCTACGGTCAACCCAGCGGGACCTGAACCAGCGATGGCAATTCTGCGGCCTGTGGTTTCAACGACTTCACGCGTCGTGATTGTGCGATGTGCGCGTTCCCAATCGGCCACGAATTTCTCGAGATTACCAATGGCAACGGGATCGTGCTTGATGCCTTCGATGCACACGGCTTCGCATTGCTCTTCCTGCGGGCACACGCGCCCACAGACAGCGGGAAGAGAATTGGTCGTCCGCAAAGTATCTGCGGCGTCTTGATATCTTCCTTCACGAACTTCGCGGAGGAACTTCGGTATATTGATATTGACAGGACACCCAGCGACGCATTTCGGATTCTTGCAATCGAGACAACGCTCGGCTTCGGCGCGCGCCATTTCTTCCGTGTACCCCAATGGCACTTCGTCAAAGCCTTTGACGCGCTCTAAGGGGTCGCGTTCGGGCATGGGCGTGCGCGTCGGATGCGCCTTTAGATTACGCTTCTGCTCGGACATGTTTGATCATTTCATTAAGTTGGCACTGATGCGCATGTTCGACTGCTTCATGCTCTTCATTAATATAAGATCGGTTGCGCATCATTAATTCGTTGAAGTCCACACCATGAATGTCGAATTCGGGACCTTCAACGCAGGCAAATCTTGTTACATTATTAACCGTTACGCGGCACGCTCCACACATACCCGTACCGTCCAGCATAATCGGATTCAAGGATGCAAGGCCGGGGATTCCCCATTGGCCCATAGTCTTTGCGGCGGCACGCATCATCGGGACAGGGCCAACTGCAATGCCGTATGTGAAGCGCGTTCCGGTTTCACACCAACTGTTTAGCACGTCGGTTACAAAACCTTTTGTGCCAAACGTGCCATCATCTGTACAGACTCTAACCTCATCGCATACTGTTTCAAATTCTTCGGTGAGAATTAACAAGTCTTTCGAACGAGCGCCGATGATCGCATGGACTTTGTTTCCGCCTGCTTTGGCGGCTTTCGCAATCGGAAGCAATGGAGCAGAGCCGACACCGCCGCCAATCACAATGAGGTTGCCCCAATTGTGAATGTGTGTGGCTTGCCCAAGAGGTCCAACGAGATCGAGAATGAAATCGCCAGTCTTGAGCTGGGCGAACTCTTCGGTTGTTTTGCCTGCAACTTGAACAATTAGGCGAATCTGTCCGCTTTGGGGATTGGTTTCGACAACGGTCAGCGGAATGCGTTCACCGTGATCGTGCAATCTCAGAATAATAAACTGTCCGGCAGCGTGCTTTGTCGCAATACGAGGCGCTTCGACCCAGTATTCGTAAATCTTGTCAGCAAGCTGGCGGGCAGAGTGAATAAGATATCCAGACATAATTTAGGCGACCGCCAGCGCAAGTTCATCGCGCGGAACGGGTTTTGTTTCATCTACAATGTCCCAGCCTGCGCGGAAGGCAAGCAGGTTCTTTTCGACTGTACCTGACGGTGCATTTTTTTCAATTGTGCGAATCATCTCATCTTGTGGGATGGTAGACATCAATCGACAGAAGATTCCCAATGAGACGGCGCTTGTGTAGACAGGTTTCTCAACGGCTTGCTTCGTCACCTGAATGATCGAGATGGGATAGATCATTTGTGGACCGGGACCGACCTTGGTCACGAGATTGGGATCCACGACCACGATGGAATCCTGCTTTAATTGTGTCGCAAACAGGT
This sequence comes from bacterium, assembly GCA_016721565.1. Classification (GTDB taxonomy): domain Bacteria; phylum Electryoneota; class RPQS01; order RPQS01; family RPQS01; genus JABWCQ01. The sequence goes on from JADKHW010000008.1 coordinate 52,778, forward strand.
TCCACGCGCCTTGAGCCAAACAAAGGAAAAAATCGATGCTGGTCAAACGCGGATAACCGATTGGGTTCTTGTCAATCAACACGTCAACACTGGTCGGGCCGCCGCGAACTTGTGCAGTATAAGTTGGGCTTTGCAGTGCATTCAAGCCCATATTGTGTGCCGCAAGCGCGACCCATTCACCAGCAAGAATATTACCTTGACCGCCGACTCCTGCAAAGCGAATTTCAGTTCTCACTGGGTTCTCCTCCGGCGCCTTCACGCTTTGGCTTCATGGCTTCGGCTTCCGCAATCTTGCGGGAAGCGTCGCGCACACGTTCTTGAGCGTGCTGTTGAAGTTTGTAGAAGCTTTCGCAGTATTCCGGCTTGTCCGTCTCTTTATGCAAAACGCCGATTGGGTATTTGCCGGACTTCTCTTCTGGGGTCATTTTGTCCCACTTGGTCAGCATTACCGCATTTGAGGCAATGTGCTCAATCAACTCTGCCGGATCCGGATGCTGATTGCGGCGGCCATACTGTGTATGACAATTTGACATGACTTCAATCACGGCGAAACCCTTGTGGGCCATACCGCCTTTAATCAGACGTTCGAGATAGATACCGTTTGCAACATGCCCACGCGCAACATAGGTTGCTCCGGCCGCAATGGTCAACTTACACAAATCAAAGCCGGGATCAATGTTGCCATACGGTGCTGTCGCAGCGCGCGCCCCTCCTGGAGTTGTGGGCGAAAACTGACCGCCCGTCATGCCGTAGATTTCATTGTTCACTATGATCATTGTAATGTTGATGTTGCGACGGCAGCTATGAATCAAATGATTACCACCAATAGCCGCCGAGTCGCCGTCACCGGCCATCACCACAACATTTTTGTCAGGAGCGGCCATCTTTAAGCCCGTCGCAAATGTCAATGCGCGTCCGTGCGTCGTGTGCAGTGTGTTCATGTCCACATATCCGGGAGCGCGTGACGTGCAGCCGATACCGGACACAAAGCCAATTGTATCTTGGTTCCAGCCTAAGCTCTCCATGGCGCGAATTGCGGACTTCAGCACAATGCCAATTCCGCATCCAGGGCACCAAATGTGCGGCATCAGATCCTGCCGCAGCCAATTTGCATAATTAAAGGCCACGATATACCTCGCGAATCTTGTCAATCACTTGTTGCGGCTCAATCGGTACACCACCGACACAATTTACGCCATGCAGCTGCACGTCGCGGCGCATGGCAGCACGCTCTACTTCGCCGCGCAGCATGCCCATGTTCATTTCAGGAACGATCACGGCGCGCACTTTGTCAACCAATTCGCGTATAGTCGCCGTCGGGAATGGCCAGAATGTGATGATGCGCATCAGGCCAGCCTTAATTCCTTCTGCGCGTGCGATGTCAACGGCCTCTTTTGAAGCTCGGCCAGGTGATCCGAACGCAATTAAAGCGATCTCGGCGTCTTCAAGCATGTAAGTGTCGTTGCGCTCGATCTCTTTTTGATTGAGTTCGATTTTGTTGACTAAATGCTCAATTCCGCGCTGTATAATCGCTGGAGTCGTAGTTGCAAACCCTCGTTCGTTGTGCGAGAGACCCGTAATATGAATATGCTTCCCCTGATAGAAGTCATGGAACGGACGGAAGCTATTCGCCCCGTAACGTTCCTGATACCAAGTACGTGGGTGAATGGGGCCGAGGTCTTCGTCAGTTGGGATGTCAAAGCTCTCTGTTGTATGTGCAATGATTTCGTCAATCAATAGCATCACGGGTGTTCGATAGGCTTCGGACAAATGGAAGGCGCGAACGGTTTCGCGATAGACTTCAGCGGGAGTTCCGGGCGTCAAGGCAATCATCGAATGATCGCCGTGGGTGCCCCAACGGGCTTGCATGATATCGGACTGAGCTGGTGCAGTCGGTGCGCCGGTTGATGGACCACCACGTTGAACATCTACGATTACGCATGGCGTTTCGGACATAATTGCGTAGCCGATGTTCTCCTGTTTGAGCGAGAATCCCGGACCGGACGTCGCTGTCATAGCTTTGGCACCGCCTAAGGAGCCACCGACAACCGCGCCCATTGCGGCAATTTCATCTTCCATTTGTAGAAAGACGCCACCAGTTTGTGGGAGCCTAAGCGAGAGCAACGCAGCAATTTCTGAGGATGGGGTAATCGGATACCCCGCATAGAAGTTGCAGCCTGCACGCAAGGCCGCTTCGGCGATTGTTTCGTTGCCAGCCCAGAAGACACGGTCTTTATTATGAGTCACGCCGCACCTCCTGCAGCGGGTTTGCTCTTGCCCTCAGCAAACACGCTAATAGCAAAATCGGGACATTCCGCTTCGCAGATGCCGCAACCATTACATGCTTCCATATTCGTCACTTTTACGATCGAGCCTTCCCAGCGATCAGGCGATTCCACCATAGCCAGTGTTTTTGTCGGACACAGATCAACGCAGATGCGGCAGCCTTTGCACCACGTTTCGTGCACCAACAATTTGAACTGCCCGTTCGCAGAGACTGTCTCTACGAGGCTCATAACTTCTCCTTCGTGTATCAGACTAAAGCAGTCAACTTTTGTAAATGCTCTCACGCACTAACTTGAGCCAACTGCGCATTTTCAAGCTGTTATCAATGTACCAAGCATGCTTGGGAGTTGCAACCGTCTGTAGCAATGTTACAGTTCATCTGTGCAGAGCGTAATCATTGAAAAGTATCGAGAATGTTTAGCTTTATAATCAGACGCAAATCAGCATATTCTGAATTTCGTGAGGCATTCTCAAAAAAAGAATGCTTTCCATTCCTCCTTATCGCACGGTAAAATCACGATTGAGTTTGGGACTCCAGAATGTGACAAGTTCAGTCTGCTTTAGGAGTTAGACGATTACTGGCTTAATTTGGTACCGCTCTGTGCGTTTGTCACTTGACTTTTTGAGAGGCAATCGCGATATTTCTTGTGAAAGTTTTCACATTTAGATTTGAGAGTCAGATAGAGCGACTTATAAGATTCGGATCCATGCTTATCGACGTATCTGTCTCTGTTTGGCGCGGCTGAAAGCGATTCCGCGTATATAAGATTTTTCGTTTCAATCGGGCCCCGGGCCTGTTTCTCATAAGAAATCCCGCCGTGAACCAAGTATTCACGACGGGATTTCTACCTTTTTCGCCTCTAGTGTTCGGATCTACGGCGAGTTATCTTTAGTCCATTGCTCTGCTGTGTGCGTTTGTCACTTGACTTTTGGGCTTTTCGTGACGATAATTGGACAGGCGGCAACGATTCACAGACAGCGATCTTGAATAGGCCGCAGACTTCGATTCGCACTCAAGCTTTGCACACGAGCCATTGATGATTCACGCTCAATCAATGGCAACCGTGAGTCAAGCGTGATCTGTATACATTTCGCGTTCGCGAAGTTCATCGAAGAATCAAACAGAGGGTAGCTCTCAAACTCTTACTTGCCTTGCGGGTGCTTAGGCTGCATATGTCTTTGTTGACCTGTGTCTGACACGGCTAACCATGTCCAGACTTGCTTGACCTCGTGTTACAAGCATGAACCGCGGTTAAACCACCGCCGCCGTTTCGAAGGATGCAGTTTTGTGCAGTTTAAGAATCGAATTCAGTAGATACGGTACGCATGCGTATCGAAACCCACGACCTGGAGGACAATCGTATAGATATCATCTCGGGAGAGGCACGCTGCTAAGGGATCGCCCTTAGCAACAACACAACTAATTGCATGAGAAAGCGGGCTCAGGTTTACCTGAGCCCGCTTCACATTTTCTACGCAGCTAAGACTATTCAGCCAAGTAGTTCTTGCCAGGAACCGGATTCTCAGTTGAGAGGCCTGGACCAAACATGTGGATGCCTTCCGCTTGTACAGTGGCCTTTTTGTTGGGAATTGCGAGTTCAACGTTTTCTGATACAATACCGGAGTAGAAGTCAATAGGTTCTATCGGGAAGGCCGTGAGCTTCAATTCGGCCATCGCTGCTTCAAAGACCTCTTGAACCGGACGCTCGCCCAATCCAGCGGCGAGCAGAACTGGTACCAAATAATCAGGAACTGCGCTTACACCGTAGTAAATCTGGTTCGACAACGCTTCATACTCAGTAAACGTCGTTGTAACCGAAGAACTGTGCAGGTTAGCAGGCGCGTAAACATCGTTTGGATTCGCTGAGCGATAGATAATGTAGTATGCAGCGTCCACGTCCTCCCACCACAACTGCACCGTTCCACTGACTTCCTTGATGACAAGTGAGTCGATCGGATTGATTGTCTTGGGATCGACATGAATTGTGTAGGGGCCGCTATTAGAAGTGAATCCACTGACCTGAATGTAGTAGGTTACACCAGCCTGGGCAGTGAATTCCACATTGCTCAACAACGTGCTTACGCCTCCGCAATTTGCATCGTCATCACAAACTACCATGACATCACCCGGACAAGCACCACCACGACGAACCTTTAGGCCCGTGTCGTAGCCAGATCCGCAAAGTGAAACGATAACGCCCTGTGTCGCACCCAATGTCATCGTGTAAACATCTTCAGCAGAACTTTCGCTAAAATAGCAGTCACCGTTGGGGTAGTTGTCGTTCGAGCAAGCCGTGTTTCCAAAGCCAACGTAGGGGATTGCGTTGATTGCCGCGCCTGGGCACTGGTCATTGGGTGAAACGTAGCCACCGACCGATGTAATCGCCAAGTCGTACTGGCCATATGCACCGGACCAATAACCGCGGACAAGAATGTAGTAGTCCATGTTTGCGAGGGCGCCAAAGGTCACTGTACTTTGCAAATCACAAGCATCATCGTTACACGCAACGAGAGTATTTCCCGGGCATGCGCCGCCTGACATGACTTGCAAGCGAGTATCATACGACGGGTTTGCTGAGCAGGTGCTAACTTGCACTGTTTGGCACGAAGGTACGTTTAGATGATAGACCACGTCACGCGAGTCTTCAAATCCACAGCCCGAGTAAGGATAATCTGCAATCGCGCAAGTCGTGTTGCCGGAGTGGTTAAAGGGTAAGGCATTTACATTGATCGCGCCTGAACAATTGTCGTTGCCCGGGGAGCCAATATGTCCATTGCCGGTTACGTTCAGAGTGTAACGACCATTGCGTGAGCTGAACCCAGCAACCACAACGTAGTATGTGACTCCTGCCGTCGCATCAAACGTAATTTGACTCTGTAATCCGCAGAAATCGTCGTTGCAGCCAACTTCGGTCGTGCCGGGGCAAGAGCCGTCGGTACGTACTGTCAATCGTGTGTCGTAGTTCGTCTGTCCACCACATGTTGACACAGCGATGCTTTGGCATTCTGCGACGTTTAGGGCATACACAACGTCGTTGGAAGATCCCATAAAGCAGAAAGAGTAATCATTTGCCGCAGAGCAAGTTGACCCGCTGTGCGTAAAGGGAAGCGTGTTGATCGGCAATGTATTCGAGCAGTTGTCGTTGGACGGCGCAGGATCAAGAGGAGTTTCGGTTATGTCAATCGTGTAAGCCCCGACAGCACCGTTAAATCCAAATACACGCACATAATAGACACTGTTGGGAACGGCTGTAAAGACTGATTGACTTTGCAATCCAGAAGCTCCACAATCGTCGTCTGTGCAATCTACGGGATTGTCACCCGGACAATTTCCGCCCTGTCGAATCTCAAGGAATGTGTCATAACTCGAGCCGCAGAGACTAACATTTACTTGAGAACTGCACGCTGAGGTGCCAAAGTAGTACCAGACATCAGGCGTCGTTACCCATGCACAGGCACCACCGCTTGCGGTGGCGGAGCTGGTGTTCCCTGAACCATTAAAGGGTAGGGTGACAAATGTGCCCGGGCAATTGTCGTTTGCCACGGTGATAGTGTAACTTCCATCAAGCGTAGTTACACCTGTTCCGTTTGGGTCGAGCCAGTTGGAAAGACGCGTGGCATTCGTGCCACTACCTGTCCATGACAAGCTTAGCTTGCCAAAGTAGTCGTCAATGTTATTTGAGCACGTTGCCGTTCCACCGTGTAGTTGGCCGGTAATGCGGCTGTTCTGATCAAACAAAGGGGAGCCCGAAGAGCCCGGCTCGGTTGTGCCGTCGTCCCACGCGAGGATGCGCCAATGCGAATTGGCAGGAGTTCCTGACCACGTTCCGTTAACCGGAGCATTGTTGTCGATCGTCCACTTCTTTACGTCTCCGCGCGGATGGTGGATGCAAACGGAGCTTGTTGAGGCGGCATCATTGCGATTCCAACCGTTATAGAAGACGTTGTAAGCCGCAGGCGGTTGCGCTGAAAGCTCTAAAAGTTCAAAATCCGAGTCTGCGTTATTCGCACGCAGTGTTGCGTTTGCAACAGTCTGCGCTGTTGAGCCATCGGCATTCGGCGCACACTGCGGACTTTGATAATTAAATACAAATACCCACGAGCCGCTGAAACCGCAGTGATTCGCTGTCAAGAAATAGGCCGGCCAGTTTGGAACATTCGCGCGAATCATTGAGCCAGAGCAGATACGCGAGCCACCGGATGTAATCATGCATACCCCTTGCTTCTCATCCTGCCATGCCGCAGCTTCCGGGCACAGAATGTTGTTGTTGCAAGCGCCGGAATCACCAAAGCTATCAAGCGGGTTTCGCTCGGGATAGCCAAAGACATTCTTGTAGGCATGGCAGACCGTATAGATAGAAAGCACGGACTGATTCATCGCTGTTGAGGGTTCATACAACTCAACTGTGAGTGCGTTGCCTTTGATATGACGAATAACGTTCGTGCCGTCGACCCAATTGTTGAAACTAGTCAGTGCACCAAGCACGTCATCGCCGTTGTCATTGTACACAAATAGCTCCGCGCCTTTTGGCAGATACCACTCGTCAAACAAAAGTGCCAAAGAGTAAGCGTCTTCTGACATGATACGCAATCTCCAGACGCGGCCACCGTCCGGCATGTTCGCCCAAGTTCCGCTAGTGTTCAGATTCAGATTGACCGGCAACTGCGCGGCAAATCGACTCTGTTCATCTTTAGGCAAATCAGCATCTTCCGCAAGCAAAGCCTGATTGTCCACGTGCGGCATAGTCACGATTGGAGCGGCAGGCAGGTTAGATGAGGCAGCGGATAACCCGCGCGCGGTACCGCCAGCTTCAATTTGCGCGTTTGCAATCGCAATACAGCAAAGACACATCAACATCGCAAGCATAGATTTCACAGTCGTCTCCCGAGGTTTGTTCATAAGACATAACTTCCACCAGATAATGTAATATGATGAAATTTGTCTATATTTACAATTTTTTTGGTATCTCATTTGTTTGGTAATTCAACTTCAGTAAAAACAATACAGGCAGCCCTTGGCTGCCTGTATTGTGACCTATCGTTTTCGCATTCAAAGCATTCGCTACTTGTCATCCACCATGTCTTCAGGAGGAAGCATATATAGTGGGATGGCTCGGTTCTGAGCGTAAAGTTCGAGAACGCGGAGAGCATAGTCGGGCTCAACTTCATTCATAGCGGCTTGCTTACTTATTAAACCAAGCCGCGCGCCTAACACGGACATCATCGAAGCTTGGCCAAACAGCCTCTCGAAGTTAATCAGTTCTTGCTTCGGGTACTCCACGACTTTGATTTTCGTTTTCTTGGGAATGCCTGCGCTTTGCTTAGCATAGGAGATTGAGGCATCAAGCCCGCCAATCTCATCGGCAAGCTTGCGGTCAATTGCAGCCTGCCCCGCCCACACACGGCCTTGTGCGATCTTTTCGACATCTTCACGACGAAGCTCGCGATCTTCAGCCACACGACCAACGAAATCATCGTAGTGCCCGCGAATCATCTTTTCAACGCGCGCGCGCTCCTCATCGGTAACATTGCGGTCGGGTACTTCGGCATTCAAGATCGGGAGAATAATGCCCGAACCTAAGTCAGCATGACGACCTACCTGAACTTTGTCGAAGGTTAATCCAGTTTTTTCGGTCAATCCGTCATTCCACACCCAACCCGCAATTACGCCGATTGATCCGGTTATCGAAAACGGAGAGGTAAACACGCGGTCGCCAGGTGAACTTATCCAATACCCGCCTGATGCGGCCAATCGACCTTGCGAGACGACCATCGGCTTCTCTTTGGCAACTTCACGCATGCCATCCGCCACCCAATCTGAAGCCATGCCATCGCCACCGGGCGAATCGACGCGGAGAACCACCGCTTCAACACCATCGTCTTCAGCAAGTTTCTTCAGTAGCTTTGAAGTGTAACGCGCTCTTATTCCTGTATCCATTGCACACTCGCCCAATGCGTACACAACTGCAACGGTTGGATACTCGCCCCAATTGGGATCGCTCTGGCGTTCGTCGACGAGGTCGTGTCTTTCGATGAACTTGGACTTCTCGCCTTTGGCAAACTCGATCAACGTCTCCGCGTCATCCCAGCGGCCCAATGTATCGACAAAACCGAATCGCTCTGCTTCGTGTGCAGTGACCAAGCCAAGCGAATCCAACGCAAGATCGATAGAGTCCGAGCTTATACCCATGCTCTCAGAGACAGCGCGTTTCCATTCGGCTTGAAACTCGTCGAGCAAAGCTTGGCGCTGCTCACGGTCTTTTTCGGACATGTCCTTGCGTGCGTAGGATTCAAATGCAGATTTGTACTCGAAGTAGCGCCATTCTTCGACGCCCAGACCGAGTTTTTCAAACATGCCTTTGTGATAGGTGCGGCCCATAACCCAACCGAACATGTCAATATCGCCGAGCGGATCCATCCACACGTAGTCGGCTTGCGTCATTAGATAGGTTTGAACCATTCCGGGACGATCTACATACATGTAGATCTTCTTTCCTGAGGCCCGATAGTCTTTGAGCTTCTCGGCCAATTCCCATGCTAACTCAATGTTAGACGAGAAGCCCGACATGTTGAATGCTATTCCGCCAATTGAGGGGTCAGCTTTTGCTTCCTCAATCAACTGCGTCATCTCAAAGAGCGAATGGCGATCCGACTCTAGCCACTTGGCTTTCTTGTAGGTTAAGCCGCCGCGCATTCCAAGTGCGAGGATGCGTTCGTTCTTCTCGATTAACTTCTTGGCGCGCATACTCGGTTCAACACGGCCCAAGCGAACCGCATAACTTGTGTATTGGCGCTCGGAGTCTTTGTCATAATGTGGTGCGACATGCAAACTCGTGGCATCAAATGTAAAACCAATTCCAAGTGTGAACCACGGTGCCGGTTCGACAGGCTGAATCTTGGATATCTTGCCTGCAATGCGAATCCCGTCAAGCGGCATGATCTCAAGTCCCGCGCCCCACTGCATCGTCGTGGCATTGTCTTTGTCATTTGCAGCCACATCGCCAAACAATGTCACGCGATGCGAGCCTTTGAACGGGCGCAAACCCAAGTCCGCTTGCCCTTGTGTGCGGCCATTGCGCAAGCCCATCGTTCCTGTACATCCGACGGAAAGACACTTGTAGGGACGCGAGATATTGCCGACCGTCACATACTGTTGATGAACGTCGCCCGCACCAAGACCTTTGGACCAACCATAGGACACGCCCCAATTATCGGCACGCGAGCCGCCTGCGAGTGCGAGTTGGTAGTCGTCAATGTGCATGAAATCATCGCCGACCGGAACCAATGTGCGGTGCATTGATGCGCCGATACCCTGTCCGCCAATCAATACTCCCCAGTTATCTATCCGCTTGCGCGCCTCGTTACGATCATCCCATGTGAAGACCGCTTCATGCCGTGACATTGTGGCCCAACCTGCAGGATTCCAATACGAACCTAAAGCGCCCATGTAACTGCCAGGAGTGGAGACAGTTTGTAAAATCCCTTCACCATAATTTAGCAACATCGGCGGGCGGCTGGCAGCAAACGCAGATGCCGTGCAAAGCAGTACACTCAGAAATAGTAGTCGTTTCATCTTATTGAATTGTGAGTACGAGATCGATTCTTCGATTCAGAGCACGGCCTCGAACAGTCTCATTTGAAGCAATTGGCGAACTCTCACCCTTGCCGACCGTCTCTATCTTGGCTTTTGATTTTATTTCACCTTCAAGCGCTTGACCGACTGCCGCAGCACGTTTCTCAGAGAGTTCCTGATTGGACTCTTCCGATCCTTCTCCGTCCGTGTGGCCTTCAACGACCACTTTAACGTCCGGGAAAACTCCAATAGCCTCGGCGGCCTTCTTTAGGATAGACTTGTCAACCTTCTCTAATGTTGCTTGCCCGCTTGCGAATTTTAGGCCGTATAAATGGATGACGATGTTGCCTTCCATTGTTTGATAAACTACCGCATCACCGGGATCAAAAGCCGTTTGGGCCAATTGCGCTCGTTGAGCGGTTAGCTCATTCCGGCGCAGTCGATTTACCGCCATGTCCCGCTCAGCTTGGATATCGAGCACGCGCTGCTCGTATTCCGTCATACGATTTTGTTGATCGGCAAGACTTGTTTGCATATCGGTCAAGGCTCGCTCCATACTTTCGTGCGAGACTTTCACAACTTTCTCAAGCGAATCCTGCACAAAGACTTCGCGGTCCAAGCGTTTCTCGAATAGTGCCTTCATCTGATTGACAGCTCCTTCCCCACCCTGCTCGAAGGACAGCGTGTCACCCCATTCCATTGCCATGCGTTGCAGGAGATCGTCATAGGGCAGGAGCATACTCTCTTCCGGCATGCGCGTCGACTTAGCCTTATTGACGAATTCGGCTTGTCCTTTTGCATGCATTGCAACTCGCGACGCTTCTTCAGCTGAAACTTTGCATTCGTCGAAGTTCTCCTGCGCAAGCTGGGCTTCGGCGCGGGACATTGCTTGCCTTGATCGAGCCATCAAAGTTGGGAAAAGCATGTCGGCACCGGACTTTTCGGCGGCGCTAATGTCACTCTTCGTTTTGGCTAAGAAACCGTCGCGGAGCGCCTCGCGGCGGGCAGCGTAGTATTGTTGAGCAAGTGGCTCTTGCAAACCTGGGAGTTCCGATTCTTCACCGTTCTCAAATTTACTTGCCATATCTAAGAACCCGCGTTCAGCCTGCTGCCACGTTGGCAAATTATTTTGTCCGGCTCCAGCAACTTGCGCAACTTTGCGAGCCTCCAACACCGTTTGCATTTTCACGCGTGCTTGCTCCGCGTGTGTTAGCGCCGTTTCCAGTGACTCCAATGCGCTCTCAAGGTTTAGGCGCACGATATTGTCCGTGCCTGCCTTACCCATTTGATTCTTGGCTTCATGCATATTCTCCTCGGCCTTGGCGACGCGCCGCGGGGATAGTAAATGCACATCTGACGCTTTTGCGGAGGCTAACGCAGTCTCGGCCTCTGTCAAGAGATCTTCCAGTGTCAGGGCTGGTTGCGAAAATGCGATTGCGGAAAGGGCAAGCGCCAAGAACATGTAAAGAAGTGTTGCTCTGATCATTATTGCAGTATTGCTATTTCTTCATTAAAACGGGAACAACCTGATTGACGGGAACCCAGCCTGCACGCACACCAAGTTTTGTAATGGTATCGCCTTCTTTCAGCGGAACCATCGGCACATCAAGCAAATCCATCTCTTTCTTCTCGCCGGAAACATCCACCTTGACACGCGCAAAACAAAGTTTATCGCCGCATCCCCAATCGTCCGTGACGGTTTTCTGCTTTCGGGCTTTCCAGTTTGCTGTCGGCATCATCGCCTCCACACCCTGAGGGGCGTCGAGTTCCAACCAATCACCGACTTTTGCAAATGCCTGGGCCGGACGATTTTTTTGCAGAGGAAAGAAATCGTCGCCGATGTTCTTTATGCCTGAAGCAACATCGAAAGTTAAGAACTTCAGCCATGTGCCCTCGCGAGTTGCGTAGGCGTCCGTTTGCCACACCCACGGACTCTCTCCACGCGGCCAGACGCAAATGGCGTCATTAGTTGCAATCAGTAAGTTCCCGCGCCACAATGCAACATTCATCAAAGTATCACCGGGAATTCCGACACCACGCGGTTCAAGAGTACCAAGCGCGCCGGTGTTAATCGAATAGTAGATCAACTTGCCGCCGATTTCTGCACCCGTAGCCGCGCAAAACGCCCAAACGGTGTCTTGACGAACCCCAATCCAGCGCGGCGTCAGATCTTGCAGGGCTGCCGAATAAACACGTCCAAATTGATCAGACTTGGCATCGTACCATCCCAATCCCGCGATCGGCATCTGACCTGACTTGTAAAACGCTACTAAGCCGAACCAAACTTTGGTATCCGATGAACAAAGTGGTCCGATCTCTTCAGTTACATCTGCGCGCGAGACGGTCATTTTCTTCCAGGCGTCGGCAAATGCCGTCATTGCGTCAGCGTTAGCGGGAGTGATCGTCTTATCCGTGTTACCGTAAGAATCCTGCTTCACAATTGAGTTGCCACGCACAGGATTACACACATAGGTTGCATTGCCCACGACCACGCGGCAGCCGCGACCCTCTTGCGAAACAGGAGGAAGATTGGGAGTTCCATAGGGAACGGTGAACATCGCTCCGTCCTTACCTGAGAAAACGGCTGACCATTCGCCATTGGAAAAAACAGCCTGTTTTTCATCGAACCCGATTTCGGGAAAAGAGAGCAAGAAATCCTGTCGCACAAGCTCAGCAGCATGTGCAACAGGACCCAATATAAAAAGCAGTAGTGTGAGAATCCGCATTATGTGAAGAGCGCGGGGCCTTGACCGGTGGGACCGAAGTAGTGTTGAACGGAGCGCAGCAGCATCACGGCAATCAGCGCGAGAATCGTGCGGAATAATCCGATTCCAAGTCCCAACCACAAAATGAAGAAATTGATGACCGTGATTACAGCGCTCGAAACCCAGAAGTCCGGCAAAACGGCATTTACTCCGCCAGACACAAAGGCAAGCGCCAGTACCACGAATAGAACGCGAATGAAGCCCGGGGCGTCTTCTTTCTTCGCCAATAGTGAACAGGCCAAATAGTAGAGTAGGGCTTCTACTATAAGTTGCAGGAAGTTCATATTCAATAACGGAGTTTTTACAAAAGGGAATTAACTGGAAATCGAGGAATCGATCTCCTATATTGAAACGAGCGGGTTGTGTTGCGGACGAAATTAGGGAAGATACACGACGCGCAATGGGGAAACTGAGAATTCGGCTGACTCGATTTTCACAAGGTAGCTTCCGGCGGCGAAGTTTGAGAAATCGAGCAGCCCGGAATGCTGTTCCAGACCAACCTTGCGAGACATCACTTCACGGCCCTCAATATCATAGACACGGAGCATACCCGTTTGGTGTAATCCATCTGTCCACGAAATTGTTGTACTGCTGTTGAACGGATTTGGATAGGCAGAAATCGTGAATTCAGCGGGTACGGGCGGACCGGGATCAGTTGTTAAGGGTGAATTGGCAATAACCGTTACTCCCGAAGCCGTGGCGGCCAAAATGTATTGACCGTTTACGGAGATACCGAGATCGTTGATCCCGCCTTGGGCTTGAACCGACGAGGCAAATTGCGGTGTCGCAGCGGATTGGTGCAGGTACTCCACACCACCAGCAGCTAATCCGATGATAGAGTAATCACTGCCTGAGGCAACTGCGCGAATCTGACCTGCAGCTCCGTATTGCCCGGCAAGCGAGTAGGTACTCTTGTTTAGAGCACTGAACTGTAAGCCTTGTGCGAAATTCACGTACGTCCCACCAAGGGCTACGCTGGTGTACTCATTCGAGCCAAATTCATCTACTGAGCTTAGCGTGACAGTACCCTGACTCACAGTCCAACCAAGCACAAACGCTCCGGTTACGCCGGCACAGTGAATCTTGTGTGCGGCTGCATCGACGGCCACTCGGTTGGCCGCTCGGCCAAACGTGGTCAGCAAGTGCGGCTGGCTGGGATTGCTAAGCCCGTAGAAAGAAACATTGAGTCCGGTAGCAGCGGCCAAAAACGTGTCTCCAATAGCAACATGCTCTATCGGAGATGAGGCTTGGACGTTACGCACCCAAGTAGGTGATTGCAAGTTGGAGATGTCAATGACGACAATTCCGCTTCCTTGGCCGGCGCAATAGGCGTAGTTGCCGCGCACCGCAACGGCGGAGAGCGTGCCAACACCCGGCGCATTCTGACCGATTACTTCAGGAGATTGCGGGTTGGAAAATGAAATAATAGTCATTGCATTTGCGCCGACAGCAAAGGCATTTGTCCCGACAACGGCGATACCTTCGCGCGGGGTCAGGGGAACACTTCCGCGCACAGTTAAGTACTGCGAATACCCGTTTGCCGCCCATAGCAGGACTGTAGCCCAGAGAATTGCCATTGTTTTCATCTTCATAATCCTCAAAATATCAAAAAATACAACCTCTTGCAAGCACAAGTGGCCCATTTGGCCAAGTTTGCCTCATTGTGAATCTCCACCTGCTTTTGTATATTTTCTAAACTTACGGGCAGTTTAATCCCGCAAATCAGGTTGCAAGGCCCGTGACAGGCTTTTACAGCTAAATACTCCACTTTCTTGCCAAATCCGACCGCCCGCGCAAAAGCGGCCCTCCTCCCTGCCATTCTGGCCGTCTCAACGGCGGCAATCTTCATCCGTTCGGCAGAGGTACCCCCGCTGGCTGCCGCTTTTTGGCGAGGTGGTTTTTGTGCGATTATCTTCCTGTTTGCCCTCCTTTGGCCATCAGTCAGGCAGGCTTTACGGGAGATGTGGCCCAAGAAGATGGCAATGATCGCGGGTGCGACCGTGATAATCGCCCTGCATCAGGTCTGCTTTATCACCAGCTTAAGTTATACGTCTATAGCGGCCTCAACGTTTCTTACGTGTACCCAGCCGATCTTTACCGCGTTTCTCGGTTACTTTTTTATTAAGGAAGCCGTAAGCTGGCGAAGTCGGCTAGCGATTGTCGGCGCAGTAGTCGGGATGGGTGCGATTACGTTTGGCGGAGGAAATAGTGATGTAGCTTTGACAGGAAACCTACTTGCATTGGCAGCGTCCGTGTTGGCCGCAGTATTTGTCTTGTTTGCACGGACTTTTCGTCAGACAACACCTCTTGTACCATTTATGCTTGTATTGCACGTGAGTGGATCACTGTTTCAGATGATTCTGGCAGGATTCTCCGGAGTCTCACTGGTTGGATTCAGTTCGGGTAGTTGGACAGCGCTGTTGATGCTAGCATTAATTCCTACACTCATTGGGCACACACTGCTTAACTTTTCTGTCGGGCATTTACCCGCATTTGTTGTATCTGCCTCAATCCTTGGGGAGCCAGTCGGAGCAACACTATTGGGATGGGCTGTGTTTGGTGAAATCCCAGTTGGCTGGACATTGCTCGGTGCGATGATGATCGTGATGTGCATTCTGATTATTGTACTTGAGCCGCGAACTCCGGCAATTGCCGAACCGTCGCGAGACTAACAAATGAATAGTATTGTATCTCTCTCTAACGTTACATTTCGCTACGGCACGACTGCTGCGCTTGAAAACGTCACGCTCTCGGTTGAGGCCGGAGTGTTCGTGGGGTTGATCGGTCCAAACGGTGGCGGCAAATCAACATTGCTTAAACTGCTACTCGGACTTGAGCAGCCTCAATCTGGCACGGTCCGTGTGTTTGGAGAAGACCCTGTTACTGGAACAAAGTGGCGCAGTAAGGTCGGGCACGTGCCGCAGCAGCGTGAATTTACAACTCGTTTTCCGGTCAGTGCCGAACAAGTTGTTTCGATGGGCTTGTTGGCTCGCGGATTGCCAGAGTACAGTAGTGCGCAGCAGCATGACATGACGCATCTTGCCTTGCATCGAGTTGGGATGGAGGCGCACACAAATAAAACGTGGTGGACACTTTCGGGCGGCCAGAAGCAGCGAGTGCTCATTGCACGAGCGCTGGTGCATGAACCTGAATTGCTCCTGCTTGATGAACCGACCGTTGGAGTCGATGCTCGCGGGCAGGACCAGCTCAATCAATGGTTATCTGAATGGAGAACAGAACGCAACCTGACCGTCATCCTCGTTTCGCATGACATCGGAGCCATCTCACCTGTTTGTGACCGACTTGCCTGTTTGAATGTTAGCTTGCATTTCCATGACAGACCTGAAAATCTCTCCGGTGAAGACCTTGAGAAGACGTACGGTTGTCCGGCTGAATTGGTGTTCCATGATCACTCGCTTCCTCATCGCGTGGTAGGTCCGCATGAGCACTGAGTCATTGTTTATGCTGGTTGCGGCGGTGTTGCTCGGCATTGTCTGCGGCGCACAGTCTTTTCTTGTTGTGCACAGACGCATGGCATTCATGGGTCACGGCGCCTCTCATGGCATGATCGGCGGTGTCGGACTTGCTCTGTACTTACATTGGCCAGTTTTCCCTGTAGCTTTGTTGTCAGCGCTGTTGTTCAGCCTTGGAGTTGGTCTGTTGCCCAAACGCGATGACATCTCTTCGGATAGCGCGATTGGCATTATGCTCTCAGCGGCGGTGGCGTTTGGTTTGCTCTTATCCAGCGTCCACGACCAGCTTCACCACGATGATTGCGGCGGCGGACACTTGGAGGAGTTTCTCGTCGGCTCGCTGACGCAGGTGCATGTTGGCGACATCTATTTTCTTGCTGCGTTAGCCGTTGCTGTTATTGTGTTGTTACTGATATACTGGCGGCAGTTGTTGCTGTTCCTATTTGATCCCGAGGTGCACAAACTGCGGGACTACCAGTTAAATTAATGCATCTGGGAAGCTTGACCATTCGCAATTACAATTGCATTGGCAATGAAGATTGCCGGTGTGCTGTTAGTCGGTGCGCTGATCATCATCCCTTCGGTTACTGCGGGCTTACTCAGTAATAAAGCCTCCAATGTTGTCATTATCTCGGTTGTACTTGGTGCATTGGCTTCACTTGCCGGGGCGCTGGCCGCATTAAACTACGCCTTGACACCGGGGCCGATAATCGTCTTAATCTTATTCGGAATATTCTTAGTTGCCCGATTATTTGCGAGCAAGCAACAATAAGAAAACGGGCGACCAACTTGGCCGCCCGTTTCATTTGAGCAAACATAATCTTCTATCTCAGCAACGGTGCGAGCACCAAGGCTACGATGGCCATGAGCTTGATCAAGATGTTCATGGACGGGCCGGTTGTGTCCTTGAACGGATCCCCGACGGTATCACCAACAACTGCGGCTTTGTGTGCGTCTGATCCTTTGCCACCGTACTCTCCTGATTCAATATACTTCTTGGCATTGTCCCACGCTCCGCCCGCATTGGCCATAAATAGTGCGAGCAGAACACCAGAGAGCGTCGCGCCTGCGAGGAATCCGCCAAGCGCTTCGGGTCCAAGCGTGAAACCAATTAAGATTGGAGCAAGGATAGCTGACACGCCGGGCAATATCATCTCGCGCAAGGCACCGCGTGTTGAGATAGCCACACAGCGTTCGATATCCGGCTCGACACCGGGCTTGCCTTCCAACAGGCCTTTGATCTCCATGAACTGACGACGCACTTCGTTGACCATCGCTCCCGCTGCTCGGCCTACTGCGGTCATGGTTAAGGCGCCAATCCAAAACGCCATCATGCCACCGAGCAACAGACCGATGACCACATTAGCACTCACAAGATTGATGGATGTAATTCCGACAGCGGAAGTGTAAGCCGAAAACAGCGCGAGCGCGGCCAGAGCCGCCGAGCCGATTGCGAAGCCTTTGCCGATTGCGGCAGTTGTGTTACCTAAGCTGTCGAGTTTGTCCGTGACCTTGCGAACTTCTGGACCGAGATGGGCCTGCTCAGAAATTCCACCGGCATTATCGGCAATTGGACCATATGCATCCACGGCCATTACGATACCGACTGTTGCCAGCATGCCCATGCCCGCGATGGCAATACCGTAGAGTTCAGCAAAGTAGTAGCTCACCCAAATTGTCGCACCGATCAAGATGATCGGGATTGCTACGGATTCCAAACCTACTGCGATGCCAGTGATTATTGTGGTGGCTGAGCCTGTCGTTGAAGCTTTGGCAATCTTTTGCACTGGGCCGCCTGATGTGTAGTACTCAGTGACTCGGCCAATCAATCCACCGACAACGGATCCTGAGACCATGGCCCAAAAGACGCCGAGGTTTAGTTGAAGCGCGGTTGTCACAAAATAACCTGCAACCCAGAAAAGAAGCGCGGCAATGTATGTACCGGCAGAAAGCGCTTTGGCAGGATCGCCTTTTTGAAATAAGCGCACAGCAAAAATACCGATAATACTCGCGCCAAGTCCCGCAACTGCCAGATACATCGGGTAGCTCATGTACGCCATTTTTTGCGCGGCGTAGGCAGCTCCGGTTCCGGCAATTGCAATCGCGGCAACAATTGCCCCGACGTAGCTTTCAAATAGGTCTGCGCCCATTCCGGCAGTATCACCAACGTTATCGCCAACGTTGTCAGCAATCACTGCAGGGTTGCGTGGATCGTCCTCGTTTAAGTTGTACTCCATCTTCCCCACCAGGTCCGCTCCGACATCGGCAGCCTTGGTGAATATCCCTCCCCCAACACGCGCGAACAAAGCTATTGAGGACGCACCCATGGACATTCCAACGAGCACATCCTGGACTTTGACACTCGCGCTCGTCCCGTACACATAAAACAATCCCCCCAAGCCGATGAGACCGAGTGAGGCCACGGCCAATCCCATTACCGCTCCACCCGAGAACGCGGTCATCAGCGCCGCGCCTTGTCCCTTCTCTTTGGCCGCCCACGTCGTACGCACGTTGGCAATTGTGGCCGCATTCATGCCAATATAGCCCGCGAGCATTGAGCATGCAGCACCCACGATAAAGGCGTATGACGTTTCGTGATCCGGCAAGAAGGCGTACAGCAGTCCAGCCACAACGACAATGAAGAGCGCGAGAATCTTGTACTCCGCCGCAAGAAACACCATGGCTCCCTTGTGAATCTTGGCCGCGATTCTTTGCATAACCTCGGTTCCGGCAGGCAGGCGCTTGACCATCGCATAGATCACAAATGCTAGCAATAGTCCAGCGACTCCTGCAGTGAACGATATTATTCCGGGATTCGGCATCGGACTCCTTGACTTTTTGCTTTGGGAGTGTTTTCTTGCAGAAATGTTGTTAGTCTATTATTTCCACGAGCTTTCCTGACAAGACTTAGAATATACCAAAATCCCTTACTTTCCGCAAGTAATTAAATAGCCTCTGGTGGGTCCCGTCACCGCGTCTAAACGGCGCAAGGAGGAAATCATGTCCCGCATAGTTTGTTTGACTGTAGTATTGTGTCTTACTACTCTCTCCAGCATTGCCCAACCGATACTTGTCGGTACGACGGCAACGAACTCGCTCCACATTGGATCTGGTGGGCGCTCAATCGCTGTTGAACCAGTCGGTAGCGTGCAACTCGTTTGGCAGAACTATTATGATTGGGGATGGTCGCAACGGCAAGCGCACTATAACGCCGTTGAGAACGGTAACCCGTGGTTTAGTTCCGAAGGCGTGGTTGTGGACGCCGGAATACGCTCTGGCTTCCCAAGGCTTGCCGTCAGCACCTCAGGGTTTTGCTTCCCAGCTTACCATTCACAGCAATCGTCCTCTTCTCCAGTTGGAACAGTGGTAGCCTGTGATTTCATGGCTCATGCCGGAGCGTTTTCGAACTGCATGGGTGATTCTGTTCCTGTTCTTGCTAATCGGCTGTATCCTCGAGTTGCAGTAGATTCTGAAGGTGATGTGCATCTGTTATGCTGCGACTACACAGCTTCAGAAGACATGCATCGATACTTTTACTCACGTGGCACTCCACAGTATGATGATGGCTTCCTCAATGGAATCAACTGGACGATAGCTTCTGTTCCAAATGACTTTGGACCAAGCCAATCAGTAAGCACAGGTAGTGATATTGCTTGTTCCGGTGATCGCGTTGCACGGGCTTGGACGGCCTCAACGCCGGATCGTTGGAACACTCCCTACGCCTTTTCGAACGATGTTTGGGTTCAATTCTCCGAAGATCGTGGTTTGAACTGGGGCGAACCGACGAATCTCACGATGTTTGAAATGCCTGATCAGGAGTGCTTTGATAACGGCACAAATCCAATTTGCTGTAACCGTGACACGCTCAGAGCAACCCCAGATGTCAACATCATGTTTGATGCTGACAGCGCGCTCCACATTGTATTTACGACGCTTGTCTATTACAATTGGGAAAGTGCGCTCGGTGAGGCAGGGTTTTATCCCATGCGCGCGCAAATTTGGCACTGGGGAGAGAATAGCGGAGAGTTTTCAATCGTTAGCAACTCTTGGATTGATGGACCACTGCCGGGCATCGGATCGCTCGGCTCCTATCGCACATATGTTGAAGGACCGGTAATCTCGCAGGACTCAAGTAGTGGCATTTTTTATTGTACTTTCACGGAGTATGATACGTCCCGCTACTCTGTCATGGGGGGATTATTTAATGCGGATATCATGGTCTCTTCTTCAACAGATGGAGGAGATTCGTGGTCAGTTACGACTGACGTTACTCCTACTGTCCCGATCATAAATCCCGTACCCGCAGGAGCAAATCTGATCGAGCAAGATGTTTCGGTTAATCAGTGGATTCTCGACGGTTGGATTGATATGTGTTACTTACTCGATGTGAACGGCGTATCTGGTCCTACTGATCCTCTGCCGTTGAATCAGATCTACTACGAAACAGTTCCGGTTGGTATGATTCAGCCTACACCGCTGATTGCGGATCAAGACCTGCACGTTGGAACTGTGGAAGAGTGTCTCGAAACCCTGACCTCCGGCGAAGCGGTCGTGCCGGAGTGAATTTGCTTTGGCGGCCTATCCTAATCCGTTCAACTCGACCGTAACCCTACAGTACACTCTACCGATAAACTCTTTCGTCACGCTGCGCGTGTTTGATGTTTCGGGACGCGAAACTGCGCGGCTCATCGACGGCCCGCAGGGCATCGGAGATCATAAATACTCTTGGAAGGCGGAAAACGCCGCCACGGGGGTTTACTTTGCGCGACTTGAAACAGCAGCAGGTATACGTACATCCAAACTACTTCTGATTAAGTGACTTCAGACCGCAAACCGGTTGTTCTGCTTCAGAATTGCGCCATTGTCACGGGCGGCAAAACTGTCTTGTCGTCGCTCGATCTGATGTTGCATGCAGGTGAGTTCTTAATCATTGAAGGACCAACTGGTTCGGGCAAGACTTCGCTTGTGCGCACGTTGTATGGAAGTCTTGCTCCATCTGCGGGCTATGGGGAGGTTGTCTCTATCCCACTGCGACCGCTTCCGTCGGCAAAGAAACCGCAACTGCGGCGACAGCTTGGAATTGTGACTCAGCAGCCGCTCTTCCTTGAAGAAGAGACTGTGCTTGACAATGTCGCGCTGCCACTCCGCATTGCCGGTGTGGCGGCTTCCGAGTGCAGAGCACGCGGAACTAAAGCTCTGCTTGAAGCGGGTTTGACAGGAGCAGCGTTGCGGAAGCCAACTGAACTATCGGGTGGTGAACAGGCGAGATTGCAGATCGCACGCGCGCTTATTCACCAGCCTCTCCTGTTGTTGGCCGACGAACCGTTCGCACATCTTGATACGGAATCGGTCGAGCTGATTGAATCGCTGCTGGCTTTTGCGCACACACGCGGCACAGCCATTGTATTGACGACGCACAGACCCACGCAACTGGCCAGCCGTGCGCGCAGGCTGACTGTCAGAGATGGCAGACTCGCCTGATGGGTTTACTATTCAGATTGACATGGCGAACGATTGTCGCAAGACCGACTCTTACGGTGCTCGCAATTCTTTTACTTGCGATGACCACCGCAATGCTGTATGGATTAATCGTCTCCGCGAGTGTTATTAGCTCCTTGCGTGGAAGTTTGATCAACGAGCTGGCCGTGGAGATTGAACTTGCAGACTATTCTGACTCAACACGGTTTGCACTTGCGGAGACTTTGCGGCAGCGGCCCGATGTGCTTTCAGTGAAGTCTCTCTCCGCACGCGACGTACTGGAAGAGGCAGAGCAGGAGTTGGGCGAATCGCTACGTGACGTACTGAGCAATAATCCGTTCCCACCGATCTTGCGAGTCAAGCTGCGAAATCCTGCACCAGAGCGGATTGAACTCTTTGTCGATGAGGTTGCGGCATGGCCGGGGGTATTGCAAGCAGTCTATCCTCGCGACTTGTGGCGAAAGTTTGATGCGTGGATGGCTGCTTTGCGTGGCAGGGTTGCATTGATTGTCGGAGCTTTGGCCGTTATTGGCTGGGTGCTTGTGGGACTTTCGCTCAGAGCAATTTTGAAGAACCGTCGGTCAGCTTGGCAACTGTTGACGATGCTCGGAATCAAACCACGCGACCTGGAATTTGTGCAACTGAAAATTGAGATTGTGCTCGGTTTGCTGGCGGGACTACTGGCTGTAGCACTTATTCATCTTGGGCTGGTTGCAGCCAGCTGGCTTCTGCTGAGTTCAATTGAACCTCCATCGGGATGGGTGCTTGGTTGCATTGGGACGGCTCTTCTACTCGCAGTTCTGGCGGGAATCTGGGCACCGCGCCCCTCCAAGGACTCGTAGAGCCAGCAGAAACAAAACCATGACGAAATCAAAGCCCCCGCTTGACATTCGAGAGGGGATTTTGTAATTTCTGGGCCTTGTGAGCACCCATAGCTCAATTGGTAGAGCAGTTGACTCTTAATCAATTGGTTCGGGGTTCAAGTCCCTGTGGGTGCACCCTTGTAAAACCTATACTTATGTATAGGTTTTACTCGTTTTGAGGAGTTGGTTCGGCCTACTATGCGATTCATATGTCGGTTGGTGGTCCTCCCACATGCTCACACTTGCGTGCTTAAAATGCGCCTTGTTAACGTGGCTTAAGTTTGCTATTTTCAAACTTAGACATTTTTTAGCCTGCCCTACGGCCGGCTCCTCTTTCTGTCTCCTCACCTTTCTTACCATATACTACTATGTACTTCCGATTCCTATTAATCACCCTATTACTTGTCCTCGGTTATGTGCCCGGGCGTGCGCAGCCACGTTCCGGCTCAAGCCCGTATAGCGAGCAAATCGAAAATGCCGGCCTTGCCGAAGACTACGACGGCGCCAATACTGTGCTGGTCTTCGACTCCACTTGGGTGGATGTCGATTCCACAGGACTTTCGCACAAGCGCACGCACACTTTAACAAAAGTGCTTACAAATGCAGGCATTGCTGAACTGCGCGCAGCACGTTTCAATTATGACCCGGCTTCCAATAAGATTGAATTGTTGGTAGCTAAGGTGCACCGCAAAGACGGTTCACTTGAGTCGATCTCTTTTGATGGCGTAAAGGACTTACCGCAGCCGACGCACTTAATATATTGGGGCGCGCGAATGAAGGTGTTGCCCATTCCGCCGCTTGAAGTAGGGGACGCAGTTGAATTGGAATACTCGCAAATGGGTTTTCAGATTGCCTATCTGGCTTCGGACGGCGCTGAAGAAAGGTATATCCCGCCGATGCGCGGCACGTATTACGATGTCGTGATGTTCGGCAGCAACGTATTAGAAGAGGCAACGCCTCCAATTAAGTTCAAGTCGTATACCATCACTATGCCGGAAGATAAGCCCGCGCAGTTTGAAACCTATAACGGCGACATCAAGTCAGCAATGATATTCGGTGACAAAAGGTATGTCTACCATTTCTGGAAAGAGGATGTACCTGCGTTTACGCCCGAGACGAGGTCGCCGGGATCCACCGACATCGTGCCGAAAGTTGTTTTCACCAATGTGCGCTCGTGGGCTGAAAAATCTCGCTGGTTCTACAACGTTAATGAAGGCGCAGAAGTCTTTGAATCAGACGATGCCATTCGCAAGGAGGTCGAGCGAATTACTAAGGGCTGCACAACCGATACCTGTAAGTTCTATGCGCTGCTTCACTGGGTGGCACAAGAAATTCGGTATAGTGGTATTTCAATGGGTGAAGGTGAAGGGTACACCCTACATCCGGGAACAATGACCTTCCGAGACCGCGCAGGTGTTTGCAAAGACATTGCAGGGATGCTTGTCACGATGCTGCGTTCTGCGGGATTCACGACCTATCCGGTCATGACTCAAGCGGGATCGCGCGTCGAGCGCATTCCTGCCGATCAATTTAATCATTGTGTGGTGGCGGTGAAGCGCGGTGACGGTTCATTTTTGATGCTCGACCCGACGTGGACACCGTTTAACATGGAGCTTTGGAGTCGCGCTGAATCTGAACAGCACTTTGTGGTGGGAAGCCCCGAAGGTGAAGCACTTTCACAGATCTCTAAGTTCACGCCCGAGGAAAACGACTTCTCCTTCAAGATGAAGACTCGCCTGAACGAGAACGGCGACTTAAGCGGCACGGTGATTCTGCAAGGAAAAGCGCAGGCCGATGCGCGTGTTCGCCGACCGTTCAGCGACACGGGACAAGATCACTGGGATGAAATCTGTCGCGCGTGGTTTCACAAGGCAGATCCTGCGGCGGAGCTTACAAAAGTGACCTACGGAGACTTGTGGGATTTCGGAAAACCGTTTGCCGTCACGATGGAGTTCAGCATTCCGAATTATGCCCGCCGTCTGGGCAAGCGATTGGATTATCAGCCGTTCAGCTCAAAGTTACTATGGGCCGGTGGCTACCAGATGAATTTGTTGTCTGGACTCGATTCCGAGGAACGCGAGCAGCCGATACTGACTTACAATCCGAGACAAGTTACGTTGCAGGAAGTATTGCAATTGCCTCCTGGCATGGCAATACGCAAACTTCCCGACCTGCTTCATGAAGGCGGCGAGGCCGCGTGGACAAAGGGTGGGTGGAAAAAAACGCCCAATGGCACGGAATTGAATTATGTTTGGCATGTACAAGAGCGCTGGATCCCGGTGAGTGATTATGCCGACGTGAAAAATGCCACTGACGCGATAAAGGACTACGATAAGATTGCTTTAGTGATTGAGAAAGGAGGCTCACGATGAAACGCATACTTCTTTTGCTCACTTTGCTTATCACGACATCATTCGCATTTGCAGATTTCAACGGACTTCCTGATAATGTTCGCGCAAATCTCGCAGCTATTCAGAAATACTCGAAAGCTTCTTCAATATTGCTCTCTTGTTCAGAGTTGTATTCGCTAAATGCCGACGGATCGCAAGTTTATGAATGGCACTCGTTCCGTTATTTCCGCGATGAAGCCGCGCGTGATGCGTGGGGCGATCCGCGAATAAATTTCGCGGATGGCCGTCAAACAGTCGAGATACTGCGTGCCCGCACCTACACGAGTGACGACAGACAGATTGATTGCACACCTGAAAATGCTTTTAATCCCGTGGTGCCGGATGAAATGGACCTTGCTCCCGAGTTTGGCGAATACCGTCAACTCGTAGTGACAATGCTTGGTTTGGAGAACGGCTCAATTTCTGAATTTCATTATAAGGTTTCTACTCCGAAACCACTTATGCCGTGGCTCGATGGTCGTGCGTACTTGCGTGACGAAATGCCAACATTAACGCGCGAATTGACGGTTGTGATCCCGGAGGGATCAACGTTGACTTATCAAGGTGATCGCGGTGCTCCGGAACCAACCATCAGCGGCACTAGATACGTTTGGAAGATCGGCGAACAGGCAGGTTATCTTGCTGATGACTTGGCTGGCCACAAAGAGCTTTTGCCGAATGTCTCGTTTTCAACAGCAAAAAGTTGGGAGCAGATCTGCGCTGAATTAAAGAGCCGCATTGATGCTGCAAATGCTACCAGTTTGACGATTCCCGCGTCGCTGAGTGAAGAGTTGGCTGGCAATCTCACAGTGGACACTCAAATAGACGTGATCAAGAAATGGGTAAATGAGCGCTTTAACAAGAAGCACTTTGACCACCCTGAGTTTGTCTTGTCGTTGCGGCCTGCGGCTCAAGTTTTGAATACGGGCTACGGCAACGGACTCGAATTGGCGGTCCTGGTTAATAGCTTGGCAGCAGCTTTGGATATTCGCTGTGAGTTATTCCCGCGCTTAATGCCCAAGCCTTTAGTGCCCTCGCTTCATGATTGGGTTGATCCAGTGCTCGCAATTCATCCTGATTTCGGTCCTGCCTTTCTCACGGATGCACTTGCGCCGCGCAGTGAATTAAGTAACGACCTACCGGCATCGATGATATTCGACCTCGCTACTTGCAAAGAACGCGAAACTCCGACTCATATAAGCGGTACTCCCCACTTCAATTTGTGGTTGTCTCTGAGCAATCTTGATCAGGATACGGTCTCTGGGCATGGTTCACTGATTACAACAGGGAGTTGGGGAGCAGTTGAACTTATTCAAGAGAATGGCGCTGCCGAATACCTAAACTCCTTGGTAACGATTCCAGGATTCAGTTGCACAAGTGCAAAACCTAAAGAGCTGAGCGAGCGTCGCGTCTCTATCGATTTTGAGTTCGCAGTTTCAGCACTTGACACGGCGGATGGCTTCAAGATTCTCCCACTGGCCGCGCTGGACTTAACAAACATGGTCAAGGATGCTCCATGGGCCTTGCAGAACCGCGAGTTTTCTCAGGCAATTCCGCTTATCGGAGAAATTGCTTTACAAATCGAAGCTACAATTCCGGATGATTTGCAGATTTCGAGTATGCCGACAGGAAACTCGGAAACGTGGGATTGGAGCACCGGCGAAGTGTCCTGCGATGTGGAAGATGGGCGTTTGGTCTATTCATGTCAATTGAAACTTGCCCGGGAATGGCTGGCACCGTCGGGTTGGAGCGCATTCAGAACTTGGATGATTGAAAGCGGTCCACGACCAAATAATTGTATTGTATTTGAACCGAAAGCCGAAAGCAAGACCGCAAAGTAGAACTATCTTATTCTTCCACTACACAACTTTTATTTCACGTGAGTTCAACCACCTCCCAAACTGAGGCTGAGAATCTCTCGCTTCGCGAGAGTTTTCGCATTATGTTCGGCGCATCGCGCGCCTATTGGTTAGTCAATCTTGTTAATTTCGGCGACGGAATCGCCTATTTTGGAATTCTAAACCTCTTGACCTTGTTTATACATGGTCAAATGGGGTTGTCAGATCAGATGACCGGCGTTGCGGTTTCAATCTTTACTGGAGCTGTTACGCTATTCATGTTCTTTGGAGGATTCGTTTCGGATCGGTTGGGTGTTCGTAAGGCGTTGATGATTTCGCTGCTGTTCCTTCTGTTGGGCCGCGTCTTTCTAACGTCAAGCCCGATGTTTGATGCGGCTGGAATCATGCTCTGGACTAGTCTTGGTCTCATGGCGTTGGGAACCGGCGTTTTACAACCTACATTGTATGCGGGCGCCAAAGAGTTCTCTGATCCGCGAACTTCGGCAATCAGTTATAGTTTGATTTACGCCATCATGAATTTCGGAATCATGATCGAAAGCTATATGTCGCCGTACATCCGCGAACACGGAGGCATTGAAGCGGTGTTTTGGACGATGGCTGCCGTTAACGGTGTTGTGCTGTTGGCCATCATGCTCATGTTTACGCGGAAAGTTGAGGACCGTGACCGAGTCGTACACATTGAGGAGAAGAAGCAAGAGCATAAGACACTTGCTGAGAAAATCAAAGCGCTACCAATTCTTGACGCGCGGTTCATGGCGTTTATTTTCGTGTTGTTGCCCGTGCGGACGATGTTCGCTCACCAGTGGCTGACCATGCCGCACTACATCATGCGTTGTTTCCCCGAGTCCGTGGGGGCACGCTATGAGTGGCTACAAGGCCTAAATCCGCTGATCATTACGATTGCGGTGCCGCTTGTTGCTGCGCTGACAAGAAAGATAAATGTGATCAAGATGATGGTGATCGGAACGGTAATATCAGCAGCATCCACATTTATTCTCGCACCCGCGCCGGATTTGACTCTGTTGATTTTGTACATTCTTGTGTTCTCTATTGGAGAAGCAATTTGGTCAAGCCGATTTTTTGAGTATATCGCTGATCTTGCTCCGGCGGGGCAAGTTGGCGCATATATGGGTCTCGCAGGTATTCCGTGGTTCTTAGCAAAGTTCACCACCGGATTTTATTCGGGCTTCATGCTCGAGAAATTTATTCCTGAGCAGGGCGTTCAGGACAGCGGAACAATGTGGGTCATCTACGGCTTCATCGCTTTGCTCTCTCCGCTCGGATTATTGCTATTACAAAATTGGATGGTTAAGCCGCTTAAGCACGAAAGCTGATGCATTACTTTGAATAAACAAGAAAACCCGAGCAAATCGCTCGGGTTTTCTGTTACTGACGGTCTGTATGCTGTTACTTAAGCATCATCAGCTTCTTAGTCTGTGAAAATGTACCGGCATCCAAGCGAGCGAAATAGATACCGCTGGCCAGAGCCTTTCCAGTATCATCGCGGCCGTTCCACCTTACAATATGATGACCAGCAGGTTGTTTGCCGTCCACCAACGTGGTAACTCGCTGGCCAGTGATATTGAAGATCGACAGCTTGGCATCACCCGTCTTGGCAAGCGAGAACGGAATCATGGTCTCCGGATTGAATGGATTTGGGTAGTTGGCCATCAAGCTATATTCATGTACCAAGCCCTGATGAGGTTCATCGGCATCGGAAATAAAATCACCCACGCCTGCGCGAACCATGAAGTTTGACGGCTGATTTTGCCATCCAGTAGAACCTTGATGCCAGTAACTGCGCCCTTCGTTGCTACTGTTGTCAGTTGCAATGCCCGGTTCCCATGGACGATCTTGTGTCCAATCTAATGTTGCCCAAAACGTTCCGACCGGTGCCGGTAAATTGTCGCCGGGGATGTGTACGGTGAAGAACTCATTTGCGACAGGCGGTGTGATGAAATAGGGACCAAATTGCTGCGCGCCTGGTATTCCGCCATCATCATCTGCAACTCCAATTCCGATCGGCGCGATTGAATTCACTGCGAGTTGCACTGTATAAACGAAATCGTGATTGTCCGGCATGTCACAACGAACGGCGAAGCGATTCTCGTCGTAGGTGCCTGACACGATCATGAAGAACTCCCAGATTCCGTCGTCATACGTCAAGTATTCGAGTTCAGGTTCTTCGCCGGCGTACGCGCCTTCGGCTAATGACAGTGGGCCTTCATACTCGTCGTCACCGTCCATGATGAATCCGCTCACCGAGTATTCATACCACGCTCCGTACGTCACATTCTCATCCGTGTAGGATTGCACACCAACTTGGATGTAATCAAGGAATTCTCCATTGCGGTAAAGCTTTAGACCTGCAAGGCCAGTTAGCGGCAACTCGTCAATTCCCTGCGTCGGATCTATCCAGTCAATCTGCAGATCGAGACCGCTTCTTACAACTTCAACTTCGCCGGGCGCTGCGGGTGGGACATGCAGGGAGGCTTGAATGGAAGTGTTGCTGAAGTATTCCGGGTTGCTCACGATTGACGGAATATTCTGCGGCCACCAGCCATCGAAAATAGCAACTCCAGCCTGTCGTTGGATTACGAAGAAACCGATTCCCGGAGTTTTGTCCGGCCCGTATAGCGCAAGCTGATAGAGTTCCTGAAAGCCCATCGGAATCGCAACCTCGCCAGTGAAATAGCCTGCCGATGTTGTGAATCCAATTTGTGGGTTGGTAAACGTAAAATACGGATCCGCGTTGTACGGGGCTCCCGACAACGAACGATAGCGCAAAGTTGATCCCGATCCATAGTAGTACGCCCAATAGTTGCCTTCGCTACCAGAACGATTATACGACCATGTATCAGAATCGTCATCGTCAACATAAATACCAAAGCCTTCACCATCATCTAGTGACGTATTCGCATGGTCTTCGCAAGCCAAATAGAGCAGGTCAGCGGCGTCGTTGTACTTCATATACAAGAAGGCCGTCTGCGGCGGATTAGGGCTATCTGTCCCGAAGATATCTGAGATGTCAATTCTCACCGCATCCGCCCACTCGTTTGGCGAGAGCACACCGTCAAAGGTCACGGGAGTCGTCATCGGCGGCGCAACAGGATCATATACCAGATACGAATCGTCGAGCGCACCGACAGCTTCGTTTGAGTATTCAGACTCGCCGTTGCTATAGACTCCAGTCACAACGTAGTAGTAGGTGCGCGTAGGGATCACGCCAATGCTATCGCCATAACTCGTAACAGTTCCGGGAAGTGAGCGAATTAAGGAATATGGCCCGCCAGAGAGCGCGGAGCGCCAGACGTGAATTGAATCGGGATCATCGAGCGAACTCGGACGACGCGGGCGTGGTGCAGTTTGATCTGTGCTTTGATAATCCGCCGTTAACCGCACGGGATTTTCTTCCGGCATCGGACCGATAAGTACATCCCCGACTGCCCAAAGCGCTTCAAGTTCGCGAGCGTTTTGAGCCGTTGCTCCAAGCGCGCTCCAGCTTAGGTCAATTCTCCTCAGTTGACCGCTGACGGCCACGAGATTTTGCGGCGCGGCCTCGGTTTCCACAAGGCTGAAATTGACTCCATTGATCAAACCGTCTTCAGCGATAACGACATTTGCAGCCGATCCCCAAGTGTAACCCAACTTCGTTGCGGTGATGATGTAGGTGCCCGCCGGGATATGATCAAGCCGATAAGCACCCTGAGTATTTGTCGTCGCACGCAAATGGGTTCCGACAGCCTCAATTGTTACGCCTGAGTAGTCGCCCGTACCCGCAAGAGTCACGTTACCAGCAACACTGCCGCCTTCCAAATCCAATGAGAAGCAGAAGGCATTTCCGCCGTTGCCGAAGAAGCGATTGTGAACTGCCTTACCGCCTGCAATCAAGTGCGTGCCATCGGCTGACAGATCTAAATCATTAGGTGACCCCGGATGCGTGTAGGTGTAGAACGGTTCTGAGTCGTACTTTTGAAAAACGCGAATGTCCGGCGCGCCATCTGCCAAGTAGCCCCATGAGCATGCGGCAATCGTCAGACCGTCATCAGAAATCTCGATTCCTCCAACCAGATCGCCCATCCCCGCAGATACCCAAAGCGGCGTGCCACCGCCGTTGGTTTCAAATACCGCAACATAGCCTTCAAAACCTCCTGCCGTGAACTGCAATGATCCGGCAGCAATCGTTTCACCGTTTTCTGAAACTCCGGTTGCTGTGGCCCAATTTGACGTTCCACCGCTGAAGTGGTATTCCCATAGCTGAATGTAGGTTTCTGCCCCTTGATCCCAGGCGTAAACGTGTAGCTTACCGTCGTTATTGCTTCCGCAGGTAATGATGTGGCCGTCACCGGAAATCGTGGCTGGTTGTTCTGTGTTGCGACCATCTTCATTCCAAATCATGTCGCCGGTTGCAGAATCGAGCACAAAAATCCGAAATCGACTCGTAGCCACTATCTTAGTGCCGTCACTTGAAAAGCGTGCACCGATCCACTGATTATTCACGGTCAACATGGGAAGTGCTCGGCTCCAAATTGGAGTTGACGACTCAATTCCATACAAGCTAAGGTACAGACTGTCCGCCCCGAATGTCTCAAGTACAACAATTTGCTCCCCGTCGTGGGAAACACCGATGCCGCTGTAGAAATGATCGTCCGGTACTGTAACCGACCACAGCTCATTCCCCTCCGTTCCGGGAAAAACGCGTAAACTGTGACTTTGGCACCAAATGTCTTCCTCGCCCGCCGGGGTAACCGCAACCGCGCTTAAGCCATCTGCGCCGGGGACTTCATAGTTAATTGCGCCTGAGACGGCGTCTATTACTCGCAAGTTAAAATTGTTCAGACTGATACCGACCGCCGCAATACTTCCGTCGTCGGCAATGGCAACGTTGTCCATGAGTCCCGTAGGATCGCTTACATCCCATAGAAATTCACCTACCGCAAATCCGGGCAGATCGCCGGGATTCTGTTGATTTAAATCAAAGGTGTTCCCTGCGCCCTTGCTTGGGTTCATCGTCACGGAACGTACAATCCGGCCATTCGTGCCCTCTTGCACAATTTTTTGTGTCGCGCGGTCGGCCTCGATTCCGTAGCAAACCGCCGACAAGGTGAGTGAAAGCAGGATAGCAATCTGTCTCGTCGTTGCAGTCATGGTTGGTATTCTCCGACTAATGAAGTGATGGGGCCAGAGCGATCAAAATAATGTTACAAAATACTAATAAACTCTGAGTATTTCAATCTGCACATTTGAAATGATGGGATGGCCTGGTCGCAAAGTGTCCACATCTGCAAACTGAATCGGAGCAAATTATCCTGAAAACATACTGCCTAAAGGCCCGCAACTAAAACAGAACTTTGCAAATTCAGCGTTATTAGTATTTTATAAGTTTGAAAAAATCGTAAGAATGTGCTATATTAAGGGTTGCAAACTTATGCGACCTTGCGCTGTGCCCTCCGCATAGCGACCGAATCATATAAGTGCTGAGCTAAAAGCATTTCACTTGAGATCTCGATTCCTAAGGAATTCCGTTCATGCTACCTCCGTTTAAGAACGAACCGTTTACAAATTTTAATGATCCTGCCAACAAAGCTGCGTTTGAACAGGCGCTGGCGTTGGTCGAAAGTCGTTTCGGTGAAAAGATCCCGCTTATCATTGGCGGCGAGCGCATTTTCACCGATGACACAATCAAGTCAACAAATCCCGCTAATCCCGATCAGGTGTTGGCCTATGTCGGCAAAGGCACACAGGAGCTTGCCCTCAAAGCGCTTGATCTTGCTAATAAGAGCTTTCAATGGTGGAAGAACTACGATCCCGATGCCCGCGCGCGTATTCTGCTTCGTGCTGCCGCAATCCTGCGTCGCCGTAAACACGAGTTTAGCGCCACGATGGTGTTTGAAATCGGCAAAAACTGGATGGAAGCTGATGGAGACACCGCTGAGGCAATCGATTTCCTAGAATTCTACGCCCGTGAAATGATGCGCTTGAGCGAGCGCCAACCGGTGACGGAATTCCCAGGCGAAGAGAATAATCTCTACTACATTCCGCTTGGCGTTGGAGCAGTTATCCCGCCGTGGAACTTCCCGGGCGCAATCATGGCTGGAATGACGACTGCGTCGCTTGTTACCGGCAACACGGTTATTCTGAAACCCGCATCCATCACTCCTGTGATCGCCTATCGATTTATGGAGATTCTCGAGGAAGCCGGATTACCCGCAGGGATCGTAAACTACCTGCCAGGCCCAGGCGGTGCCATTGGCGATACAATTGTTGATCACAAGCTAACACGCTTCATCGCCTTTACAGGGTCGATGGAAATTGGACAACGAATTTTCCAGCGTGCTTCCGTTGTACATGAAGGTCAGTTGTGGCTGAAACGCACAGTCTTGGAAATGGGCGGGAAAGATGCAATCCTCGTTGACGATGATGCGGATATCGAATTTGCAGCAGAACAAATTGTCACTGCGGCATTTGGATTCCAAGGTCAAAAGTGCAGCGCCTGCTCGCGGTTGATTGTACACGAAAAGGTCTATGACAAACTGCTTGAGCTGGTTGTCAACCGCACAAAGCAGATCAAAACCGGACCGACGCGCGACCTGTCGAATTGGCATGGCCCGGTAAGCGACGAGGGAGCTTACAGCAAGATTCTCGAGTACATTGAGATTGGCAAAAGCGAAGGTCGCTTAGTTGCCGGTGGAAATCGAGCCGGATTCCCCGGGTATTTTATCGAGCCGACGATTATCGCCGATGTCGCCCCCATGCGCGCATCATGCAGGAAGAGATCTTCGGCCCGGTGCTCGCAGTTTGCAAAGTCAAGTCTTTTCAAGAGGGCTTAGAAGTCTTCAATAACACGCAGTTTGGTCTCACTGGCGGATATTTTGGCAAGCGCCGCGAACATCTTGAAAAGGTGCGAGTACACGCGCATTGCGGCAATCTCTATCTGAACCGCAAATGCACAGGCGCCCTTGTTGGTGTCCAGCCATTCGGCGGATTCAACCAGAGCGGAACCGACAGCAAGGCAGGTGGACGCGACTACCTGCAGCTCTTCCTGCAAGGTAAGAGCGTCACAGAGCGCTTCTAAGCCAATTTGGTTGCGGTGTCGAAAGGCCCTTAGATTATTTCTGAGGGCTTTTTTGTACCGTCCTATTGTGCTGGTAATTCACCAGATGAACATGCGTACAAGAACGACAGGCTCTAACTAACAAGTGTATTCTGAATTCCTCCAGAAGGGCGAATGTAGGCGCTAATAGCCGCTTACAAACTTGAAACTCAGAGTAGAATGATGTATAGTCATAATGGGTAGGTTATACGCCTTTTAGCGTTCGGCTTCTATATTTGGATTCCTCTTTTCCCTTCCTCAGACGCATTCGCTCGGCCAGTCTCCGGCCGCAAGCTCAACACTTAAAGTACTGATATTACACTCTTGACCTTTTTGGGTTCCCGATGAAGGCAAGATCAAAAGCACCGCTCCCTTGAAGTGGTTTCCGCGGTTGATTTCCAACGTTATGTGGAGACCTGGCACGAGGTGGCCCGCTTGCCCATTTGGTTTCAAGCAAGTGTACATCTGAGGATACCGCGACCTAAGAGCTATTAACTGACGGCAAGATCCAAGTCGCTAATCGTTGTCGCAAGCTGGATGGGCGGCTTGCAGAGACCAATTGTATCGCGAAAATAGCTGCTGCCGACGGCCCAAATAGTTTGATTTGCACCTCATATTCTTTCTTTGTTGCCCTCGTTTGGGGTGACATTGGATTATCGACCTCGCCTCTGATTCTGCTACGCTGTGATCGGCAAACCCAAGAGAAATATACTCAGGTTACTTGCCCGAACGCCCGCTGCAGAGGAGTCCGTTAGTTGTGAAGCCCTGAGTCGATCAGTCCCCAAAGGATATGACTTAACAGGTCGCATTTGGACACGGCACACGCATCAGCAGAGATTACCACGCAAGATGCGCTATCGGATCAAACAGCAATCTCACAATGAAAGTTATACGAAATGAGACTTGATAGAATTCTGCAAGCATTGCTTCCCCACGACGAGCAGTTCTTTAGCTTGTTTGAAGAGTCTGCCCGAAATATTGTCCTCGCGGCTGACACGTTGTTAAAACTAGCCCCGGCATCACCTGCTGAGCGCATCAAAGTCGTTGAGCGTATCAAAGACCTCGAACATGAAGGCGATTCCGTAACTCATCGCATTTTCTCAGAGCTGAACGGAACGTTCGTGACGCCGTTTGACCCGGAAGACATCCATGTTCTTGCGTCTGCGCTGGATGATATTCTGGATTACATTGACGGTAGTGCAGGCCGCTTTATGCTCTACAAGATACCGGAGTGCCCGCCTGAAATGGTAAAGCTGATCGAATGTCTGCATGCTTCCGTCATCGAGTTACAGCACGGTGTCACACTACTCCGAAAATTGAACAAACCGGCTGAGTTGCGCAAGGTAATCGAGCGCGTCAATGAGTTGGAAAATGTTGCCGACGGCATTTTTGAACGGGCCATTGCGAACCTGTTCGAGGAACGAAGCAACCCCATCGAAATCATCAAACTCAAAGAGATTTACGTGGCTCTTGAGACAGCCACAGATCGCTGTGAGGACGCGGCCAATGTGCTCGAGACGATTCTGATTAAACACTCGTGATGGCACGCTGATGACATTTCTCGTCGCGTTTATTATTTTTGTCGCATTGGCGTTCGATTTTCTGAATGGCTTCCACGATTCAGCAAACTCCATCGCAACGATTGTTTCAACTCGCGTGCTAACGCCCCGCAAAGCCGTGCTGTGGGCAGCGTTCTTTAACTTGGTTGCAGCTTTTCTGTTTGATGTGCATGTCGCAAAGACAATCGGCAAGGGATTAATTGAATTGTCTGCCGTTAATGAATACGTGATCTTGGCCGGACTCATCGGTGCGATCACCTGGAACTTGATCACGTGGTATTTCGGCATACCTTCGAGTTCATCCCATGCGCTAATGGGTGGCTATGCAGGTGCTGCAATTTCTCATGCGGGTTTCGGCGCAATACTCTACCACGGCTGGGTAAAAACAATTCTCTTCATCGTGATTGCGCCTGTGATGGGAATGCTCCTCGGGTTTGTATTGATGGCTTCTGTCATGTGGATATTCCATAAGAGACGAGGATCCAATGTCAACCGAGGTTTCCGAAGATTGCAGCTCATATCAGCTGCGGCATATAGCCTTGGACACGGCACAAATGACGCACAGAAAACCATGGGAGTAATCACGGGGCTACTTGTAGCATCAGGCGTGCTAGCAACTTTTGAAGTACCCTACTGGGTTATCATTTCCTCGCATCTGGCAATCGCGGCAGGCACACTGTTCGGAGGATGGAGAATAGTTAAAACTGTTGGCCAGAAGATCACAAAACTAAAACCTGCCGGCGGATTCTGCGCCGAAACTGCTGGAGCTGTAACGCTTCTAATCACGGCTTTCTCCGGAATTGCCGTCAGTACCACGCATACAATTAGCGGCGCAATCATGGGTGTAGGCGCAACCCGCAGGGCATCAGCTGTAAGGTGGGGCCTTGCAGGAAATATCGTAATCGCCTGGATATTGACGATTCCGGCCTCTGCGTTAGTGGGGGCAGTCGTTTGCTTTGTGATTGAACTGTTTGTTTGACAGACCGTAGATGCATAAAGCACGAAGAGGAGCCATGGCCCAATATGCTTGGGCAAGTGGGTTTGCTGGCCATGCTTGACGCGGCCTTTTAAGCTCTAACATAGTAATTCGATGTATTTGCGATTTTCTGATAGTACGTTCATGAGTGCCATATGAATTGACTTCCGGCGCTGGAATCCTTAACTTGATTCAAATTCTACTAATTTTGCCCACTTTGATCTGCCGACAATGAAATCACGATTTAGCCGCACCTCGCGTTGTGCTTCGGATAACCAATGTCAATTCGACGTACCTCCAGCACCGTCTTGGCTTTCAGGAGAACGCTGCCAAGGATCCACACATTAGTTGACCGCTTTGCCTTTGTATACCCGGGCAAAGCGTTTTTTTTATCCGTTCGCCTGCTTCGCCAAATCTAAGTTTATTTTGAATATATTTGACTGCCTGCCTCTGGGATGTGCGTTGGTATAGTCAGTAGAATCTAACAGGAAAGAACTCAACATGAAAACACAAATGCGAATGTTTGTAGGACTCGGAGCGCTGATTTGCGTGGCTATCATTCTAACGGCGTCAACCGTTATTAGTGGCAACACGAACGGAAAGACCGCGCTGGCGGCAACTGCTGCGAGTGTACAACAAGTCTCTAATGGTTCAAGCGCACCCGAGGCAAAACCCAGTAGCGATGTCACCGTCTCTGCGGATCTTGCGGTTTCCACAATAATTGCGAAACGTACAGAGATACAGGACTTGTACAATGAATTCCGTGCCGCTAAGAACAAGGGCACGACGCCAAGCCACGATCTATACAGCCAGAGGCAGCAGTTGTCCCCACCTGCTGAACACAGAGGCAGATTGGATCAAGGCGGCGAGGATTGCGCAACTGCTACTTTGTTCACAACGGTACCCTACTCGGATTTTGGAACGACTGCCGGCTATAATGACGATACTCCCGAATGTGATGGTAGCGGCACAGGACCAGACGTAGCGTACGTCTACACTCCGCCTGTTACAAGCGACTTCCATATTAGCTTGTGCGGATCATCATATGACACAAAGATTGCCGTTTACGAAAGTAGCTGCGCTGGTACGCCAATCGCCTGCAATGACGATGGCGATTGCTGGCCCGGGTCAGATCTTCCGCGCGTCACTCTGACAGCAGGAACGACATATTACTTCGTGATTGACGGCTATGACGGAGCCTTCGGTGACTACTCATTCTTTATTGAGGAATTGGCTCCGCCGCCGACAGGTGATAATTGCGAAGACCCAATTATCATTGCAAGCTTGCCCTACAGCGTTCAGAACGAGACTAACTGTCTCTATCTCAATGACTACACGTCGTCAACGTGCTTGAGCACGCAAGACGAAGGCCCCGACGCAATCTATCAATTCACGCTAAACACGGCGACGTCTGTCGAAATTATCCTGAGCGCGCATCTTGCGGAGCCTCCGCAAGAATCTTGGGTCATGCCGGGTATCTTGCTGACTGATCATTGTCCGCCCGATTGGAGCTGCATTGCCTCCGCCAGTGCTTGGACAATTGACGAGTCGATCCCGCTTGTGCTTGCCTGCAACTTGCTGCAACCGGGCACCTACTATGTCATGGTTGACAATGGAACATGGTTCCACCCATGTTATACTTATGACCTTTTGATTCAACCGTGCGGCCCATGTGATATCACAAGCCAGCCAGGCGATGTTGCGGAAGTGGCAGAGACTTTCCCGCTGCCCGGTACGTTTTCAATCAATGACCCGAACGGCGGCTGCAACAATGACACTCCATTTGAAGCGCAGTTCCAAACCGTATCAAACGGTCAAACGGTGTTCGGCCGGACCTTCGCCTATTCCGATTCAATCACAGGCACCTTGATGGCCGATACCGATTGGTATCATCTCGTGCTAAACTCACCGGCCACTTTGATGTGCACATACATCGGTGAAACATCGCTGCAAGTTGCTCTGCTTGAGCCGCCGTGCCCTTCAATGATACTCATCAATGGTATTCAGACCACTCCGTGTGGTTCACGCTCACTCTCCACCACCTGCCTTGATCCTGGCGAATACTACGTTCGCGTGAGACGCGGTGGTGCGATGTCAGGACCGGATGCTGTGCCATTTGACTACCGTGTTTCGTTCGCATTGACTCCGTGTCAATTGCCAACGGGTCGTTGCTGCTACGCCGGCACATGCACAATGAATACCCATCCCGAATGCGAAATACTCGATGGCTATTGGGATGGTTCACTGACGTGCAATGACGCTTGTCCGGATTATCCGCCCAACGATCATTGTCGCAATGCAGGTATTCCCGCACCTCTCCCTGCAACCTTCACGGGTGACAACACAAATGCTACGAACGATTGCCCGCAAGAAGGCGACCCACAAGTGTGGCACGTCTTTACGACCACTGAGACACAAGACATTCAGATCGATTATTGCGGAACGCAGAACTTCCATAGTTTTAATCCGTGGATTTATGATGGCTGTCCGTGTGGTGATCGTATAATGCTCGAGGCCGTAGATTGGGGCTATTGCTTCCCAACGACAGCGATGACCGGTCTCTGGCGCAACGTACCGGCCGGAACTTGGTACATTTCTGTGACCATGTATGACCCGAACAGCATTGGACCGTACACGATTCATGTGAACGCGGTTTCGAATCAGCCGCCCGCGAACAACGAATGTGCAACCGCAGAACCGATTACAGTAGTACCCAACGGTCAAGTCACGGTTTCCGGAACGACGATGAACGCGACCCCAAGTTGTACGAACGGGTGCGATGAAGGTGGATTCACGTACAATTCGTCGGGCAACGACGTGTTCTACTCGATTCATCTGAACGGCGCGCGCAAAATTGCAATGGCATTGGGCACCAGCGATATGCACATTTCGGTATACCAAGGTCTTGGTGTCTGCTGTACCGATCCGGCGCTGCTCTGCAATGACGACGATGCGAATTTCCAGCCGCTTCCCACTTGGGACGTTCCTGAACAACATCCGGGCGAATCACGTTCGTATGTCGCCGCTGAACTCGAGGCGGGAACTTATCTCATTCGTGTTGCAAAGTACGGTGCCCAAGCTGGTGCCTACACATTGACCGTGTATGACAACGGCTCATTACATTGCACGCCGCCGGACGCACCTACGGATTTAACGGCTAATATTGACGGTAACAACATTGAATTGAGATGGTCGACAGATGTTGAATCTGCTACAAGAGGAACTTATCGTATTTGGTCCAACACTGAGTTTGTTCCTTTCGATGATCCAAGCTGGATGATCGTTGCGGACAATATCGCGCCGGTTGTTGATGTGAACCACCTATACTATACTGGACCGTATTCCGGTAATAACAAAGTGTTCTATGTGGTTACAGGGCAATGCACTGAAACTCCGTAGCATTCCAAGGACTTCATGATTCGGTAGTAGTAACCAAAATGAGCGGCGGCCAGAGCAATTGCTCTGGTCGCCGCCTCGTTCAACTTAGCAATTTTTGGATCAGATAGATTCAGATATATCTTGCTGCCAATCGAATTCACTCCATTCACCAAACGTTTCTGAAGGACTATCGTGCGCCAGCTAACAATTGTTGCAGTCCTAATTCTTGCTTGCTTCGCTGTCCCTTGCGCATTGGCCCAGCCTGACACACTTTGGACCGCGCGAATTACCTCAACCGGCAATCCAGCAATCTACCAGGCGATAAATCACTCAAGTGGCGGGTTCGTATTGGTAGGCGAAACCAACCCTGGTTTTTCCAATTCTAATTCCTTAATCGCGCGCATGAGTCCAAGCGGCTCGCTGCTCTGGATGAGTACGTTTGGGGTGGCCGGAAATGATGCAGCCAATTCATGCCTCGAACTACCTAACGGGAGTTTCATCGTCGCGGGGAACAGCGGGAACAATAACATTCGCTTGACCGCTGTGAATGCGATCGGTGATAGTGTTACAAGCCGCGGCTACAGCAGCGGAGGCGGAACGGCCGCGTATGACATAACAATGCTTCACGACGGTAACTTCGCCGTTGTCGGTTATGGACTAGGAAGTGACGGACTACATTCTGATCTCTGGCTTTTGAAGTGCGATCAGAATCTCGACACACTATGGACTCGCAAATTTGGCGGCGATGACGTTGACAACGGTTACCGCATTGAAGAGCAACCGGACTTTTCTTTGCTAATTGCCGGATCAACGAAGAGTGACGGTGCAATAGGCAGTGATTTCTGGCTCTTGCGGACAGATGTCGATGGCAATCTCCTTTCGTCGAGTACTTACGGTGGTGCAGGGCAGGATTATTGTTACGATTTTGTTGACGGCGATAGCATCCTATACTTGTGCGGAAAGTCAACCCAGTCCGGCAGCAATGCAGGCTTCCTTACGAGAGTTAGTAGCGGAGGTGATTCACTATTCGCTCAAAGTTACATGCACGCAGGTGTCGAGGATCAACTGCGCGGCACTATTGCCCGAGGATCAGGGAGCGCTGTTTGCGCGGGCTGGTCGGGATCAAGCTGGAATGCGCGACAATTTTGGATGCTTGAAGTAAACCCCGATGGAACTGAGGCATGGCAGTGGGCCTTTGGACCCGCCGGAAGCGGGTTCTATGGAATTTTGCCCGTGCCGAGCGGAGGATTCATTGCCTACGGACAAATCAATGAACAAAATGTGCGAAAAGGCTACGTCGTTAGCATGTTTTACTCTGAGATTAGGGGCACTGTGTCAGATTTTGAAACTGGAGCGCCTGTTGTCGGTGCACATGTCGAGGTACTTGGCACTGCTCTAAGCACAATCACGGATCACAATGGGAGCTATAAGGTCGGAATTGCAAACGGAACATATGATGTTACTGTTTATGGAGACTGTATTTCCCGCGACACCCTAAGGGGCATGATTGTTGAACAGGATTCAATTGCGAGAGTTGATTTTGAAGTGCTTCGACCTCTGTACTCTCGCACGCAGTCTTCAATTAACGCCGTCGTGCAAAATCGCGTTCAATCTTCGTTACCATTTAAGGTTGTAAACAGCGGCAATGGTTCGATGGAAATAGGGATTACGACAAGCACAGTCGATCCTTCAGGTGATTGGCTGTCTGTAACGCCAGACACCGCATTAATTCTTGCGGGAGATACTTTGACGTTTCACGTTCTCGTTTCTCCTGACACGACTGACGATGGTTGTTTTGATTATCTTGGCAACCTGCATATTTCCTCGAATTCGTGCCCAGTTAGCTTGGAGACAATCCCTGTGATGATGCTCGTTCTCGATGCGGATGATGTTCCATCAGTTATACCGGACGATTTCTCACTGAGTGCCTATCCAAATCCCTTCAACTCTTCGACAACAATGACCTTTGCTATTCCGGCTCCTGCAAGAGTTACACTCTCCCTTTTTGACATCACCGGCCGCCAAGTCACAGTCCTGACCGATCAAAACTATTCTTCTGGTAGCCACAGTATCTTGTACGAGTCAGGAGACCTACCGTCCGGAATCTACCTCGCACACATAATCAGCGAGCACTTCCACTCAACACAAAAGATTGTATTGATAAAATAGGTGAACAATTTGCGAGATACTATCTCAAAGCTATGAGATTCATAACAACAAGAATTTGCCGTTTCACAATGCGCTTGATATTCGCATTTGCCGTGGCTTCGATTGTCATGCAAAGAGCTTTGGCCCTTGCTACGAACCCGACCGACGCCGCCAACCCCAACTCCTCCGTGCTTTCAGAGGTCTTGTTGCACTACTCAAATCCCGCAGACTCGTTGAAACGGGTAGCTGCGCAGTTTCTGTTTGACAATATTGAAGGTCACAGTTACATGACGTTTGATCTTGCGGATACGAACGGCGCTGTGGTCGATTTCAATGTATTGAGTTATGCGAATTACGACGGGCTGGTCGCCTCGTTTGACACGCTCGAAAAGAAGCACGGTGTACTGGATTTCAAGAAGCGGGATGTTGTTGAAGATGACTCAGTTATCACCGCAGGATTCCTGATTAACCATATCGACCTTGCCTTCTCCGCTTGGCGCACACGCGCATGGGCGAAGGATTTCACATTCAGCCAGTTCTGTGAGTACATTCTCCCCTATCGCGGCAGCAACGAACCGCTCGAAAAATGGCGCGAGTATTTCTGCATGCGATATGATTCCGCGTTTCAGCATATGAAGAACCCCGCTGATCCGATTGAGGCTGCGAGCTTAATCAATCAGGATCTCATCGCCTGGTTTCATTTTGATCCGCGCTTCTACTACCACCCGACGGATCAAGGCTTGGCCGATATGCTCACGACGAAGCTGGGCCGCTGCGAAGACATGACCAATTTGACGATCTATGCTATGCGCGCGAACGGTCTCGCCGTTACGAGTGACTATACACCGTATTGGGCAAACTCGGGAAACAATCACGCATGGAACTCGATTGTAACAACTGACGGCAAGGTTATTCCGTTCATGGGCGCGGAAGCGAATCCGGGATCATACCAACTTGCCAATAAGCTCGCCAAAGTCTATCGCAAGACGTACTCGCTCCAGCGTAGAAATCTAGCATTTCAAGTTACGGATCCTGACAAACTGCCAAAATACATCTCCTCTAAGAGCTACACCGACGTCACGCGCGACTACACAACCGTGAAGGACGTAACACTCAAGTTTGCGGTGCCTGATTCAGTTCAGTTTGCTTACCTATGTGTCTTCAATTCGGGAGAGTGGAAAGCAATTCACTGGAGCAAGATTGCGGACGGTGCGACCACGTTTACGGACATGGGAACAGACATCGCGTATCTCCCAGCCTACTACTTAGAGGAGAAGATCGTCCCGGCGGGTTTACCGTTCATTCTGACTTCCAACGGTGCAATGAATACGCTTGCCGCCGACACGAATCGTCGCGTCTCTGTGACGCTGTCATCGACCACAAAGACAACTTTTGAGATGTCAACAGACGGCATCCGCAAGGCGGCCTTTACACCGGGCGTTAGCTACGAATTGCACTATTGGGAAGATGGGTGGAAGACTGTCGGCACACAAATCGCCGGCGAGGTTCCATTGACTTTTACAGGTGTGCCAAGCGGCTGCGTTTATTGGTTAACGGCAGCAGAATCCGATCGCGAAGAACGGATTTTCACCTACGACCGCGATCAGCAAATTTGGTGGTAGTCTCAATTAACGAACTCGTACCTAAATATGTCCGCTTCACATTGGATCAACGAATTGCCCATCGCCGCAACCGTGTGCGATCGCGATGGGATTATTCTGGAGATGAACCAGAAATCAATCAGCACCTTTGCATTAGACGGCGGAGCGGCCCTAATTGGCACAAATGTCCTTGACTGCCACCCGGAACCGGCACGGTCAAAGCTTGTTGAAATGCTTGAAACGCACGAGAAAAATGTATACACCATCGAGAAGAATGGCAGGAAGAAGCTGATTTATCAGATGCCCTGGTTTGAAGACGGGCAATACATGGGTTTCGTGGAATTGTCCATGGAGATTCCATTCGAGATGCCGCATTTTGTGCGCGGGAACACATGAGTTGATTAGAATCAAAAACAAATAGCAACAGCTCCTGACGTTCAGCCGGGGGCTGTTTCATTTTAGCTCGATGTGGAAATCAACGCATCAGCACAACTTTGCGCGTTTGCATGAACTCGCCTGAGATCATCTGAATCAAGTATGTCCCAGTCGGCAAACTTCGTCCCGCATCATCTGTAGCTTGCCAACTGATCTCATGCCAACCCGCATTCCGTTCACCGCGCAGGATCGTGCTGACTTTGCGGCCCAAGAGATCATAGGCTGTAACACTCACATATCCTGCAAGCGGCAAGGCAAAGCGAATCTGCGTGCTTGCATTGAACGGATTAGGGAAATTCTGTACTAAGGCAAGCTCGGTGGGTACAACGGTATTGCCCGCGATTCCATCTACGCTAAACCCGCCCGGAGTACTCGGAGCCGCGCCTGATACTCTGATCGCGAATGCTGCATTCGATGTGTCTCCAATCGCGACAAAGTTAACAGCAGTCACTCGCACGCGCGCATTTTCAGTCAATGCTCCTCCGGTTACCCAGCGATACCAGCCATTGTTGGCGGCGCTTGACGTAATTGTTTCCCACGTGCCGCTTGGAAAGTTACGATTCAAAGCAATCGCGACATTGCCACTCATGTTTGCTGATGTCCAGCGAATCGTGTCTGCACGGCCGCTAACCCACACTTCGCCGCCGTTCGGTTTTGTAACCGTGATGCTGCGCCGAGCAATCGTAAAGTTTGTATTCGACTCGTCCGCCACGTTCATGTGCACCGTACCCGTAATCCGAATTCTCGCGGTAGTCGTAATAGGTTCACTGACAAAACAGCGGTGCGTACCATCATTCGGAGTACTCTCAACAACTGCCTCCCAAGTCCCGGAAGGATAGTTGCGATTGAGTTCTATCTTTACAGGTTCATTTCCCATGCATGCCGTTGTCCACAGAATACTGGCCGAATCTCCGGCAGCCCACACAACATTGCTGTTGGGTACAGAGACGGTTATGCTGCGTTGTGCGATGGTGAAATTGGTATTTGATGTGTCGCGCACTGCCGAGTGAGTTGCACCACTAACACGAATTCGCGCCGTCCCACT
The DNA here is from genome assembly GCA_016721565.1 of bacterium. Taxonomy (GTDB): domain Bacteria; phylum Electryoneota; class RPQS01; order RPQS01; family RPQS01; genus JABWCQ01. The sequence continues at coordinate 97,700 of JADKHW010000008.1, forward strand.
CGTTGGAGTTGAAACCAGCCAGCGATATGTGCCGCTGTTCTCAACGTTCGCCGCGATAGTCGTCCATGTCGAAGATGGGTAGCTTCGGTTGATTTCGATGTTCATATTCTCGGACAGGTTTTGTGAAGTCCAAGTGATGTCATTGCTGTCACCAACCGCCCATGTCACAGCTGTATTCGGCGACGTAATCGTGAGCGAGCGCCGTGCCACAGAGAAGTTAGCATCCGAGGTGTCGCTCACGCCCTGATGATTGATAGCCACCACACGCAACCGTGCTGTCGTTGTAATTCCTGACGGCATATTGCGCACATACGACCCGGTGTTCGGCGCGCTGGGGACAATCGTTACCCAATTTGTTGAGGGATATGTTCGATTTAGATCAATGCGCACGTTCTCGTTGAGATTCGTTGACGACCAACGCATCGTATCCGGATCGCCTTCATACAGTGTTTCGCCGCCGTTTGGAGTCAAGAGCGTTAGCGTCGCTGTGGCAATTGTAAAATCAGTATCTGACGTATCAGCAACTGACGCAAAATTCACCGCCGACACTCGCACACGCGCAGTTGTGGACTGCGCCCCGGCGACGTTCCAGATATAAGACCCAGCGTTAGAAGCGCTGCTTGCTAATACTTCCCAAGTACCATCAGGAAAACCACGGTTCAACTCAACGCGCACGTTGCCCGGCATATTTGTGGACGTCCAGCGAATCGTGTCCGGACCGCCTGTTATCATGGTGATGTTCGTGTTCGGTCTCGTGACTGCTATCGTCCGTTGTCCGATAGTGAAATTCACATTCGACACGTCTGTTACACCCGTGTGCTCTGTTCCCGTTATGCGAACGCGCGCTGCCGTTGTAATCGGTCCTGTAACCGTCCAGGGCTGAGACCCATCATTCGGAGTAGATGCCGCGATGGTTTCCCATGAACCGGATGGGTAGCTACGATTGAGTTCAATCAGCACAGGTTCCGTGAGCAACGGTGCTGACCAAGTAATATTGGCCGCATCACCGATAACAAGTGTCGTCGCCGTATTGGGTGCGTTGACTGTTATCGACCGCTGAGAAATCGAGAAGTTCGTATCGGACGTATCACGGACCGACGTATGCGTTGTTCCACTTACTCTAATCCTCGTCGAGGCTCCTGTTGGCGCGGTGACAAGACATCGATATGAACCGCTATTGGCAATATTCGTCGCAATCGAGGTCCACGTAACAGACGGATAGGTCCGGTTGATTTCGATTGTTACATTCTCTGTTAGATTCTGCGAGGTCCATATCACGTCAGCGCTGTCTCCGACTATCCATGTCATCGCTGAGTTCGGAGCCGTTACAGTGACGCTGCGTCGTGCAACCGTGAAGTTGGCATCCGACGTGTCTGCGATGCTTGGGTGGTTAATTGCAACTATCCTTAGTCTGGCGGTTGTCGTGATTCCTGACGGCATATTCCGCACATATGATCCTGTGTTGGGCGCGCTAGTCACAATCGTCGCCCAACTGCCGGTAGGATAGCTGCGATTGAGATCGATACGGATATTCTCGCTCAAGTTTGTCGAAGACCAACGAATTGTGTCCGGATCACCTTCAAATTTTACTTCACCGCCGTTGGGACCGAGCAGCGTCAACGACGCCGAGGTAATCGTAAAATCCGCGTCCGAAGTATCGGCGATTCCAGAGTAATTGACCGCCGAGACTCGCACACGTGCGTTGGTTGAAGCCTGTCCAGCAACATCCCACCGATACCACCCGCTGTTTGAGACGCTGGTGGCAAGCGTTTCCCAATTCGCGTTTGGATATCCTCGATTCAACTCCACGCGCACGTTACCAGACATATTCGCGGATGCCCAGCGAATCGTATCAGGACCGCCGATGATGAAAGTGATATTTGTGTTGGGTCGCGAAACGGTTATCGTGCGCCGCGCAATGTTGAAGTTCACGTTTGACACGTCCGTTACACTCGTGTGCGATGTCCCGGTGATTCTCACGCGTGCGGCAGTTGTGATAGATCCCGTTATCGGCCACAGGTGCGAACCGTCGTTGGCAGTCGAGGCCGCAATTGTCTCCCACGAGTCCGCAGGATAGTTACGATTTAGTTCAATCAATACCGGCTCACCGGCCATGTTTGACGACGACCATTGGATATTCGCAGTGTCACCCGCGACCCAAGTCACAGCCGTGTTCGGTGACGTAACCGTAAGCGATCGCGATCCAATCGTGAAATTTGTATTTGACGTATCCCGCACTGATGTGTGCGTGGTTCCACTTACGCGAATGCGCGCCGTCCCACCCGTTGGACTGGACACGAGCCATCTATATGTTCCCGCGTTCGCCACGCTTGAGGCAAGCATCGTCCAAGTTGCCGAGGGATATGTACGATTGATTTCAATCGAGACATTCTCGGACATGTTTTGAGATGTCCATGTAATGTCCGCGCTGTCCCCAACGAGCCAAGTTACTGCCGTATTCGGTGCAGTGACCGTTACTGATCGCGGAGCAATTGCGAAAACAGCATCCGAACTGTCGCGCGCAGAAGGTACGTTAATACTGCGAACACGAATGCTCGCGGCGCTTGTCGTTCCCGATGTTACGACCCAACGATACGAGCCCGTGTTACTTGCGCTCGATGTGATTGCAGTCCATGCCCCGGCTGGATAGCTGCGATTGATTTCTATCGCGACATTTCCGGAAAAACCTGTGGAGCTCCAACGAATCGTGTCCGCATCCCCAACGTACCATGTTTCTCCGCCATTCGGAGCTGTCAACGTAACAGAAGGCGGCTGCGATCCAAACAAATCAGCAGTCATCGTTGAAGCAGAATTGCTGATGTTCTGCACCGCAATTCCGGTTAACTGATCTGCATAGTTCTTACTATTCGGGCTACTGCTCGCATTGTAGTTGCGATTATTGCTCGATCCGGGGTAAGGATCCCCGGAGTTGCCTTGATTAACTATCTGCTCAATCTGCCACAGCGCATCGGCCTGTTCGAGGGCTACTTGATAGTGCCCGCTTCCGGTTCGCCCCGGATACCACTGATTGTTGTTGCCATATACTGCATCGTCAATATGGTAGATCAACAGGCCGCTTCCCCGGTAACGACGCATCATAGCCTAAACTGCTGCCTGTTTTCGACCAGCACATATTCAGACCCACCGCTGGACGGCGCGAGTTTATAAACCGTTGCATTGTTTTCAACGTTCGGAATCGACGCGCTCAACTGACTTGACGTCACGACAGTTGGCGTAACCACACCCATACGCACTTTACACCAAGCGTCTGGATGCGCAGGCGATGATCCAAGTGAACCATTCCACGAACCTCCCGCCATCAAACTCCAACGACCTAAACCATACGAATCGTTTCCCGTGTCATACAAATCCGGCAGCCCAAACGCAGCGTGACCTAACTCATGCGCATAAACTCCGACGGTCATATCGCCGGGATTTGCCCACAACTCCGGTTCCATCGAATACACATAGGCAAATACTCCGTCCACAGCGCGCGGAGAACTGGTCTGCCACTTGTGCGACCAAATGTGATTCGAGTTTCCGCTATACTCAGCGCCAGTTCCTGCATGTATGACGAACAGCGCGTCCACATAACCGTCACCGTCGTTGTCATAGTTCGCAAAATTGACAACTCCTTCAACCAACGCAATGGCGTCTTCCGTTAGCTTTTGTGCGTTGTGCGGGTATGTACCGAATCCGTTTTGCGCGTTTACATAATAAGCATAGGTCTGCGGAGCACGACGCCAGCCGAGCGCGCTTGGCATATTTACAGTGACAATCGTCAGATTGCCGTATGTAACCTGCGAAATAAAGTGCGGCAGTGTTCCCTGAACGTTGCCGAAGAGGAGTTGATCGTAAGTTGATGAAGCGGTGCGGGAGGTGTTGTCACTAAAGTCAACTAAGATAGCAAGCGCGTTAAAATTCTCGTCAAGATGCCCTTGCTCTTGTAGCCGATCCATGAACGGGATGCGCGTCGGCGTGTTGATGCCGCGATTCGCGAGATCCAAATTCTGAGCGGATGACTGCGGATCTATTACTGAGCCATTTGCTATCGCATTCGCAAGGTCAGGATGCGGGGGCATTGCAAAAGAGCTGAAAGAGGCGAGTGCTATCGCAGTGATCAACCATCGTAAAATCATCATTAACTCCGCATGCATTCAGAATAGACATGTTCATCCACGCAAAGTCACTATTGGCAGCAATTGTGCCACGCATGCGAATATCATATCTCTTTGATATGTCACACGATACGTGACAAATCTTCAGTATTTCCGGTCTTGTAAACCATAAATTGGCTGATATGCACCACGACCGATGCCAATTACAGACATAAGAACAATAACGATGAATTGGCGAATTGACTAGAGCGACTTATCAACAATGTATGGACAAGTTACCTTCATTCAAGTTCAATTCGAGTAAGAGAGGTTATCTGATTTCAGGAGCTTTGAATGTATCATTTTTAGCCAATTACTTTGAAATCATCTAATCACTACTTTGTAACTCACGAAAATGTATGAGCTAACAGATGGCCTGCCGTTGCATGACAAGTTTCAAAATTTGACTTTGTCAATTGACAAGCACTGTACAACATTGTATATTCTTGAAGTAATACTTGACATTATCGCGCGTTATGGTCATTGTTGATGACCCATTTGTTTCTTCTGGGGAACTGTATGAATTTTTTTTCTAATTGTTGTGGCCTTTTAATTCGGCCCGTCTGCCTGACATCATTCCCGATTTCTGCGCATAACCTGTTGTGTATGCGCAGTTTTTGTTTTTGGAAGTGTGAAGATTTTTGCACAGCCAAATCCGCTCGATGACACAGCTGCTTTCATTCATTTGGCACCCAATCCAGTAAATGGTTTCGCGTGTGATGAATTCACGGTAAATGTTCAAATGACAGCCACAAACGCGCGCGTGTTTGATCTGCGATTTGTTTTCGATGCCTCCAATTACACAATTGTTGGTGTGACTGAAGGTAGCCACGCGGCGTTAAATCTTATGCCGCACATGGTTGAAAACGACACGATTTACCTCGACGGCTTCTTTCATCCGAACTTCACAGGTACGACCGTAATTGCAAGCTTACACTTCATGGCCAACAATCTGGTCGGGGATCAAATATCCATGCTCGGATTTCTCGACGGCCAAGGCTTCAGCGGCACGGGTGAAGCACCCGATCCGATGATTATTCTTGGCGACAGCACCACAGTCAATCTTGAAGGCACGCTCCCGCTCCCGCCAGAATCGCTTGTCATCGTTCCTATCCTTGCCGACTCCGTCTGCCTGCGCTGGCACTCGGTACATTATGACACGGACGGCGATACAGTCATCAATCCGCAGTACTTAGTTGAGTTTGAAGATGTCCTGAACAATCAAGGTGTTTATAATACCATCGGAACCACGTTCGACACATTCTTCTACCACGATTTCATCATTTACGAATTTGACCCCGGCGATACAGGCACGGTCAATGTTGGAACATACAGAATTCGCGCAACCAAATGTCCGGAATAATATCAATGGCCTTGATGTATTCAAAAACTAAACCATGGGGAGTAACCATGAGTAAGATTGGAAAGATAGTATTAGTACTGTTGGCGGTGTTCGCACTAACCAGCAGAAGTTGGGCGACGCCTTCGTATCCGATTACAGCCGGACTTGAAGACGCCTCCCGCGCGTCATTAGGTTTTGCTGCAGTACAAACAGATACACGCGATCATCAAGGACCTCTGGATGTAGCGGACATTTATGTGCCCGGTGACTACACGACGATCCAAGCGGCCATTAACGCGGCCATGCCCGGTGACATTATTCATGTGGGTGCTGGAACCTATGTTGAGAATGTCATCGTGAACAAATCGCTCACGATCGACGGCGCCGGCGAAGCGCTGACGATTCTCTACCCTGCAGTGTCTGATCCCGGCACCTGTGGTAGCGCATCATTCCAGAACTCGCAGGTTATCGTAGTGTCGGCTCACGACGTCACGATTTCAAACCTGACCGTTGACGGCGACAACCCCGGTTTGACTAGCGGCGTCATCTCCTATGGTGCCGATCTTGATGCGCGCAACGGTATTATTGAATCGGACGGACCATGGAACAACCTCGTTGTTCACCATGCCACGGTCAAGAACGTTTACCTTCGCGGTATCTATGCGCGCAGCGGTGGCAGCGGATTCCATATTCATCATACCACTGTGACCAACGTAGCCGCATGCTACGCTTCAATTGGTATCTTCAATTTTAGCGGCAGCGGTATCATTGAAGACAACACGGTTTCATATTGCGGAGACGCAATCTCAGCGAACTGGTCGCGCGGAACTCAGTTCCTGAACAACATAATCACGAATAGCAGCAGTGGTATCCACACCGACAACAACGGCGGATCTGGCGGCGTTGCTGACTTGATTCAAGGAAATAATGTTGATGACGGCGCGGTAAACAGCTACGGAGTCTGGGCATTCTTCCCTTACCTTAACGTTGTTCTCGATAACAATACTGTTAATAACTGTGATGTCGGTCTCTTTTCATGGGGTAGTGCAGGCGGTCAGGCGCAGTTCACGAACAACGGCGTTGATGGTGAAAACCGCGTGAATTGCACCGGTGTCTATGTGACCACAGGCTTAGACTCATGGGCCTCCTATCAGTCAAACGGAAATGTGACCTTCAGCGGAAACACAACCGCAGACTGTTTCACAGGCTTTGCCGTCGAAACCGATGAGGACGGAACGTATTCTACTACCATTACGACTTCAGGTTACACCTACTCGGGTCACACATACGATGTTTACCTGAGCGGCATGGGCACGCTGAATGTCGGTGCGTTGACTGGAAATACCGTTTGGGTGCAGGCTCCTTCGAGAATTCAGAAGGGTGTTGACGTTGCACTGTCGGGTGGTACAGTAACGGCTTCAAACGGAACATATAACGAAGCGCTCGACATCTACAAGAGCCTTACCCTTGAAGGCCAAAGCCAGGCCGGAGTCGTGATTAACGCCAGCTCGTTTTCCGACTACGGCATTGATGCAACGGGTAATTACAACTACGGATTCCATGACTTCACACTCGACGGACCGGATGCTAACATCTCTTCTGCTTACGGTCTGAAAGTATCTGGAGATAATGCGACGGCCGTGATTTCCAATCTCACGGTTTACGGTTGCTACAAGACAGGCATTGACTTAAATGGTCTCACCTCTGGTAGCATCACGAACTGCACCTCAACTGGCGCGGCTTGGGGCAATGGTATGGCTGTAACTGACTGCGACAACATCGCTTTCAGCAATATCACCACAAGCGGAAACGCTTGGGGCGGTGTAGCGGTCTATACTAAGGGTTCAGCTTTCACAGGCGGCTCAAACAACGTCTCGTTCTCAGGTACGCTGAGTCTTGCCGAAGCCCGTCCAATTTACACTGAGTTGAACGGACCGGCCTATCCAGCAATTACAAACCTGACTGTTTCGCTTGCTGCTTTCCCGTACGTCATCGGCTCAACATTGGATGCCTATACCGAAGTCTATTCAAGCAGCCAAGCCAATGCCGTCGCAACAGCGACCACCATTGGCGTGACAGGCTGGACCTACAATCGTAGTGCAGATTACTTCTATGCAACTCCCGCTCTTAAGATTCAGGCCGCAGTTGCAGCCGCGGGTTCACTGACTCCGGTCGAAGCCACCTCTGATGAAATTCACTTGTCTTCCGGAACTTTTACTGAATCCGTGAATGTCAACAAATATGTCAAGATTATCGGCGAAGGTAGCGTCCTCGCCTCGCTGACAACTGTGACCAGCTCGACAGGCCCCGTATTCACAATCGCGGCTTCAGGTTTGAATAACGCTAATCCACTGCTTCTTCAAGACCTCCAGGTTCTACCAATTGAAGTACCGGGAGTTGACATTGCAAGCGGCTCGTGGTCATTCTTGAAGCTCGATAATGTTCACGTCATAGGAACAAACCCGACGAGCGGCACGGAAAACGAATGTGGTCTACGCATTTGGAACACGACCGGCTATCCGAGCCTCTCCAACCTTGTTGTGCAAGATTGTGCATTCGATAACTTGCACTATGGCTGGTACTTCTTTAAACAGGTCGGTGCGTTTGCGGACAACGTGACGAACGTGACCGTAACGGGAACAAGCTTCACGCATAATGCCGCTAAGGGTCTTTATGTGGAGAAACTTTCTGATGCTTCATTCACCAGTTGCGAAGTGAATAACAACGGTTGGAATCTTGCGTTTTTCAATGCAGCATTCAATGCTGGTTTCGACTTCAACCTCAAGGGACAGCAGACCTACCAGAATATCTCGCTTAGCTATTGCGACTTTGAAGGCAACGCGACCAGCACCGCTAATGGTGCCGCGCTGATGATCAAGGCTCGCGGCAGCGGCGGCGATCCAAGCTATGACGCAAATCCTGCTTCGTTAACCAACGTTCAATTGTCAAATTGTAAGATCGTAGGCAATGAACGCGGCGTTCGTTTTGGCGAACCCGGCAAAGCCAACACATCTCCTGCTAACTCCATCGTTACGGATTGCGCTGTCTATGGCAACACCAATGGTGACGTCATCAATGCTACAACTGGAGCACAAGATGCCGGCGGCAACTGGTGGGGAACTGCAACTCCGAACTGGGGAACGCAGGTTATCGGAAGCAACGTCAATCACACTCCGTGGTACGGTGTAAACGGTTCGTATCCGAATCCCGGCTTCGTTCCGCTGTCAGGCGGCATCGCGGGTGAATTGTCCGATGCTTATCTCGGTTGCAGTGGTCCGTGCAACACAACGACCCTTTATCTTAAACTTGGCGTCGCCGGATTGCCGAACCTGCAAGTCGTCTTCCAACTGCCTGTTGGATTTACTGCTGGACCGCTTGGCACTGTAACGCCTCTGAGCAATGACGATCCGAATCTCATCCAAGCGTTCGCTTCCGATCTCGGCGGCGGACAGATTCAAGTTGATATGGGCTTTAATTCGCCCTACAGCGTTGGTGACATTACTAAGTACGTTGCGGTCATTCCTTTGACGAATACCGGCGCGGGTACTGGTGTGTATAGCGTAACGGGTGTAAGCTCGTTGTGGATTGACGGCTTGGGCGGGAATCATGTGAATGACTACACAATGACCCCCGTGACCATCAATGTTGATTGCGATGTTCCGGTCGTCTCTACGTTTGCAACATCGGCAACGTGTGCATTCGGAAATGCCACTCAGACAATCAACGCCTTCAGTGTGACTCTCACCGATGGATTGTCAAACCTCGACGAGGCGTGGATCACATTCGCACCCGGCGGTGGCACATTCTCGCTATTTGGTGTGAATCAAACTTCGCCGTACAATGCCACCTTCCCGTCGGCAGGCGATGCTGCGGCATTCTATGCTTTGCTCGCTAACAACGACTGCAATACCCTGACATTACATTTGACCGATGCCGAGTGCAACGTTGCAACCACGGTTGATTTGGCCAATGTCGGACGTGACGAGACTGCACCGTCCCTGTCGGTGTCAACTTCGATTCCGTTGAACTATTGCTTCAACAACAATTCGTTGACCGCAAACTACGGCGGCGCCTACCTTGATGATTACGTTGACATCACGTCCTTGCTCGGCGCGAATCCGTGCATGGCCGCGAGCGGCACGTTGACAATCAGTCATGCAGGATTGGCAGACTATGTGGTCGCTCTGGACAAGACGAACTATCCATCTGACAATACCGAAGCGCTTGCGCTCTGGACTTGGATGCTTGGTCTTCCGGCCATCGCCAATTCAAATGGTGGTTCGTTCACGTTTGACGTTAAAGCCGCTGATTGTGCGGGTAATCTCTCGTCAACGCTGCAATTCACAATTTGTGTGGACACGCAAGCTCCGTCTAATTCGGTAACCGCATTAGACGCACGTCCGGCGCACCTCGGCGTGTGGCTGAAGTGGTCGTGGAATGCAAGCCCCGATGCTCAGGAAATGCGCATCTACCGCAGCCCGTTATCAGGTGAATATCCCGGCTACGCGAGTGACTTGTGGAATACAATTGGTAACTACGATGTCACAGCCGTTCCGCCTTCAGGTTGGACGCTTGTGGCCACGCAGACTGCAATAGCTGGAACGGTAACATCTTCCACATATGGCGCGAACAACAATCGCGGTGACTTCTACACCCACGTTGCAAGCGGTACATACTGGCTTGATGCTGAGACGGGTTGGGTGGATGGCAATGGCAACGCGGCAGCATATCGTGACATCTATCGCTATGTAACGTTTGTCAAGGATGCGGGTGGTAACTGGTCGGTTGGCGCTCCGGTTTCGATGACTGTGAATGCTGATCGCTCCACCAACTACTGGCTTGGTGATTTCAGCACGGCTGATGGCGCTGGTTTGCCGGGTTCACGCGGCCGCGTGGACTCTGATGACCTCGGCTTGCTCTCGCCGGTTTACTTCACAAATACCGGCGGTTATCGCAATATCGGTCCGGTTGTTGTTGAAAACGGCAACATCGGTAAGGGTATTCCGAATCCTGAAAATTCGGGTGCAATTAACTTCTCCGATCTCGTTCCGTTCAGCTTCAACTATGGCATGGTCGGACCGGTTACGAACCCGCTCGAGTTCGTGATTGAACCCGGAGTCGCAGACGTTCGTCCGTTCAACCGTTTGGATGAAATGCCGTCGGTTTCTATCGATATGGATTCTGAGATTCAATTGACTGAAGGAACCGAATTCATGGTGACCGTTACCATGAGCGGCAACGAAGGCAATGCCGTCAAGGCCGCTGAAGCAATTCTTGAGTTCAATCCGTCGTTGCTTGACTTCGTCAGCGCCACGATGGGTAACGTCGCGGCTCCTGAAGGCACGATGTTCTCAAAGGCTTCGTTGGTTGAAGGCGTCAACGGTCAAGTCGGATTTGTCGCGGCATCGTGCGGCGGCTGGTCCACACTTTCCGGCAGCGCAGTGCTCGGCACGGTGACATTCCGCATCAAGAGTGATCTTCATGCGGCATGCAACATCGCGCTGAGTTCTGTCAAGCTGGCGGACAACTCGGGTGAAGTCGTAGAACCCGAAGGTAACGTAATCTCCGTACTCAATGCGGCGGCACTGCCTGACAACTACGCCTTGTATCAGAACTACCCGAACCCGTTCAACCCGACGACGAACATCCAGTTCGATCTTAAGGAATCCGGTCATGTCACCATTCAGGTCTTCAACACACTCGGTCAAATGGTGACCACGGTTGTGGATCGCGACATGGTTGCAGGTCGTCACGACGTGACCTTTGACGCCAGCTCGATGGCTTCAGGTCTGTATATCTACAATATCTCGGTTAACGGCTTCAGCGACTTGAAAAAGATGGTCCTGATCCGTTAATTAGCTGTTGCGATATCGCTAATTCAGTCGCCCCCGCCGTCACGTCATTGTGGCGGCGGGGGTCATGTATTCAAACCGGAGAATAAATGCGCCTGAAACTACTGATTTGTCTGTTCGCGGCAATTGGCTTTGCAGGCGCATTGTTTGACGCGCATGCTACCGAGTTGTATTTTCTGCCTGACACGTCATCCGGCGCGATTGGTGACACGGTTGATCTCTCGGCTTGGATTACCTCTTCTGATACTGTGCGTGGATTTACGATCTACATGGTCTATGACACGAACTATGTTGACCTTGCTGTGCCGCCCGTAGCTGGGACACTGCTTGCGGGCCGCCCCGGCCTTGACTTTCGCTATTCTGATCATATCATCGCGGCTCCGGATTGGCTTGAAGTGGGCGCGACGATTTTCGGGACGTCCTTTTGGGCCGGCCCGGGTGAACTGTTTCGCATGCGCATGGTGCTGCAGGATTGCGGTGATGTCACGATGACGGCTGATTTCGGACTGAGACGGCCTGATGGATCGTTTGTCTTGGGTGATTTTAATCCACCTGTATTCTCGATTTGTACGGCTCCGCCAATGGCGCCTGACAGTTTGACGATTTTCTGGACGGGTACGTCAGCACTGTTGCGCTGGAAAGCGGTCACTCTGGATACATTAGGGAATGCCCTGCCGCAACTTCCCCTCTACCGCATCTACCGCAGTCAAGAGATGCCCGTTGCTCTTCCGTTCGTTGTCATTGATTCGACGGTGAACACCATTGCTGAAGACAGTCTTGCTCCCGGTTCAGAGCATTTGTACTATATTCAGGCAGTGGGGCAGTGATGTTTTGGCTGGTTTGGGTACAGGCGGCTCTAAGTAGCTGCCTTTTTTATGTTTAGGAAACTCGCTTTCTTAACTTTAATGTTACCATAATATACGGCACTTTGAACGCATGTACAAGCGAAAATTTCATTTTATTGAACTTAACAAGTGCATATCAGACATGAATTTATGTAAAAAGATGAGGAAATTGGAGGTATTCTTGGGGTTTGGGGGTAACGGCGGCGGGTTCTGAGGTGAGGCATGGAGGCGGCATTATTTCTGTAGCCACTATTTAAGTTGACAGAAGCTCCCATTAGCTGTATATTCTAATAGTCTGCCAAGCTTGAGCCGCACACCGTGAACCTTTCGGGAGACAATAATGCGCTTGCTACAAAGCTTTTTCGCCCGGATTCCTTTGGTTATAACTTCGGATTCAACCGCTAACACAGCTCCAGCCGCACGTACGCGGCTTTTTTGTTGCCTGCAAATTTCACCTTGTGAAGTGTTTATGAAGGCTTTCATCTTTGCGCTGCTTCTTGCCGCATCCGTGCCTGCCTACGCCGCGACCCTAACTCAATTACCTGCGACTGGCTTTTCGCGCAGTGATTCTGCATTGGAGATTACGTCGGTTACACCTGAACTCACGTCTATAAGATTTCATGATCCGGTCTTTGAAATTGGCGAGTTGATGTTCGAGGGTGCAGCTTGCAAGGTTACATTATTGGGAGGCGAGCCGTTTCGCCCTGATGAAGGCAGTCCCGCCGTTCCGCAAGTCACACGGCTCTATCTCATTCCTAACACGGGTGGCGTCGAACTGGTCGTGCGCAATCTTGAATACGAGCTTATTGAAGATTACGCTCCCTATCCCTATCACGACCCGGACGCGGCTGAGGTCAAGGTTGCCGAAACGAGCAAGCGCAATTCATGGTATCCTGAGAACGTCGTTGAGATTTCCGATCCGATGATCTTCCGCGACTATCGAGTCGTTGCGGTAACACTATTCCCCGTTCAAGTGAATCCTGTCACACGTCAGGCCCGTCATTACAATTCAATTGATGTTGACCTTGTCGCCAATGGCACACCGGGAATCAATGAACTGCTCAACCCGCGTGCTCCATCGGCCTCGCTACATCCCCATCTATCAAGAGCTAATCAGCACTTTTGATGCTACCGCGCTTTTGAGACCG
>JADKHW010000009.1 GCA_016721565.1 bacterium
AATCGCCCTAATCAACTTCTTGAAAATGGCCAAACGCTGGTCCGACATGAACGCATAATCTGAATCAAGGAACTCCGCACGGCAGTTGAAAGGCACTCCTACACCTCTAACAATCAAACCACAAATCGTTGACGATACCGCAAGCGAATTAACCTTTCGCGCGGTGTTCTCCGGACTGCTTGTCGGCTCTTCTGATCGGCGTTTCGAATGTTTGCATCGGTCCCCCAAGATCGGCTGGACATTTGGCGCATCAATTACCGCCGCTGTATTGTCGTTTGCATTTCTTACAACCGGATGGGCAGCATGCTCATGCGTCCTTATGGAGCAAAAGAGAACCTGATTACCGCAACTGCGGGCAGCGTGCTGCGGGTACAATGGCCCCAGTCGGCGGATTCGTGGCTTGCATTCCTGCTCGCGAACTCTATTTGCGCGAGACACAAGGTCCAGGCCATGATCTATCCTATCTCCAGCTTGGTCATCTGGGCAATTGCAATTGCGTTCCCTTTCGGCGTGTTCTTCGCTGTGCCGCTCCGTGCGTTTTTAGATGATTGGTAGGGTCATGAGAAGCTTGGTTACCCTTCAGGAACAGCCGCCGCAGAAATGATTAGAGCAATGTAATTTCGGGCGCGGAAGCTAAGGAAGAAAGCCAAGCCTTTCTTTATGCCGGAGTGTTTGCGGCTCTTGTCAAGATGCTATTCAGCATCAAACCACTTGACTAGGGCACTTTAGTGATTTCTCCTTTGACGATATCGGGCTTGCTAGTCCTCGGTATTCGGCGCACCGTTCGGCTTCCGTTCGCATGCGGGTATCAGCCTCGCCCATGATGCTCTTTGCAGGTATCTTAGTCGGCCCTAGCGTGGGCTGGTCATCTCCTCAAGCTGCGCATTTCCGCATGGGGAATTGGCGCACCTATTCTGTTTCACTGCTGGCATAGTTACATTCGGTAACCGAAAACGGCGCTCACCTCGCAGCATTCCGCTGGTCATGGTGGCTGGGTGTTGTACCGGATGGTTGCTGTTGTTTTCTCGCGTTTTGCTTTGCAATACAAAGTCATCGGCAAGATATTCGGCCCTCCAAGATGTTGCTGCAAGGACGCAAGATTGAAGCGCAGGAAGGTGACGAAGACGATGCACCGGACCTCGTCCCCTGATCAAGTGGTGTTGTGTCGGAATGGTTTTCGCGTCAACGCTCACAACGGTACTGGCGCAGCACTACTTTGGTATCCCAGCGTGGATGTAAATCCTCGCACCGCTTCTCCTGTTCTCTTGATAGCAAGCATCCTCTCTGTTCGCGCGACAGGTGAAACGGATATCAATCCCGTTGGCGCGATGGGGCAAGATCACTCAGGTGGCTTATGGCGCGCTTCACCTGGGCATGATTCCCTACAAAACTTGATGGCCGCAGGTATCACGGCAGCCGGAGCAAGTCAGTCAGAGATTTGATGCACGACTGGAAGGCGGGTTACATGCTCAAAGTCCGATTCGTCGTCAGGTTATCGCACAGATCATCGGCGTTGTCGCTGGTGTTTTTACTGCCGCAGGTGTGTATCGTTTGTTAACTGCGGCCTACCAGATTCCCGGTGACGACTTCACCGGCCCCGCCGTCATGGCATACACGCAATGGCGAAACTACATTGGCCACCGATGGAATTAATACCGCTTCTGCGCATGCAATGACCGCCGCATCAATCGGCGCCATCATTGGCTTCGCAATGCCGTTCACATATAGCGGAAATCAAGGGCGTTGGCAAAAGGCTTACTAACGCATTGCTCTCGGTATCGCCTTCATGGTGAGCGCCGTACTCATCCTTGTCCATGGGCCTCGGCGCGGTAGTAACATCCTACTACACAAAAACGCAATCCCTGAAGCCGTGGATATACTGGTGCATCATTCCGTATCAGGTTTAATCGCTCGGAGAGAAAAACGGATGATGGTCGTCGTAGCAGTTATGCTGGATTATCGGCGTCACTTGGGTCGGATAGTCCGAGATTTATAAGACATATGAAAAGCCCAGAATTCTCCCTAAGGGCTTTGATTTCAAACACCGCGTTAAATTTCTACAGCCAACCTAACGCGCCCATCAGCGTGATGAAGATTCCCATCAAGCTTTCTCCAGCGATGATACCGGAAGCAGAAGCGACGGTGTATTGTTCAGGCTTGCGGGTCTTCATCTTCATGTAGATCATTGCAATCACGCCACTAACAAACATTGAAAGTGCGTTATAGAACGGCAATACGAATGCAAGACCGAGTCCCATTGAAGACGGGATCCACTTGTTGTACTCGGGGAACAGGCGTTCGCACATGGGAATCAAGAGACCAACGATACCACCAATGACCAATGCGGCACGGCAAGCATGGATGCAGCGATTCAAAGCCATTAAGCAATCTCTTAGCACAGAGGCCCCACTTGGTGCGGCAGGTGCAGGGAACTTAGTTGCCGAGAATTGACACATCAGGAACGACCAAGAAAAACGCAGGAACCGTAACAGCGGTGCCGAGAAGATACCCGCAAACTGCGCGAGGAACTGCTTACGAGCGTTCGCGCCGAGCACGTAACCGCTCTTCGGATCGGTGAGCAAATCCGATGCTGAGTCTGCAACACCGGCTGTAATGCAAGCTGCCATCAGGTTTGTGTTCATCTGCCTGGGGCAATAGCGCCAGAGAGGTGAGCTGTGTAATCTTGCCCATTGCTCCGACAGGAGTTGTCAGTCTCACTGCATGCACGGCAGGCCAAGGCAAGGAAGAACGACAGAAGACCGCCAGTAATGCCATCCACCACGGAACCATGAAATAGACTGCTGCCAGCCACACAATTCCCATCGTGCCAACCACCATACCTCCGGCAAACCACGACCCGGGACCCAATTCGTTCCGATAGGATCTTGCCTTGTTATGTGGTTTGGTCGCGTGCGAAGATGCTCTGTGAGTCCAGAAAATGCGCGCAAAGCCGTTCGCCATTCAAATGCAAAAGCAAAAAACCGTTGGTGACCATACAGGCCGCACCACCCCACGCAAGCTCGACGACACGATAGTTCTAAATCCGCCGAGTCTGCTTGCTTGTTGCTCGCGCCTTCTTCAAAGGTCAGCATTTGATATGTTGCGGGTGCAGCTTAACACATGCTTTTCATTTGCTGTCGAAAGTTGAAACGCTCCGGGGGACAGGATTCTTCTCGCCATTCTTCAGGTTGGGTGACTTCAAGTCAGCCAATAGCATTGCAGCAGATGAATAGTGAGTCGAGTCTTGCCGCATATTGATAGACTTGAGTATTACCGCCTTCCGATAAGGTAATTGGAAGGGACTGTTCAGCGGGAATGTCAAGAGAAACGATGGACTGGCAATCAACTGGCTGGATGTTTCCGACTTAGTCGCCAGCAAGAGAGCAACAGGGCCTGTTGCCGCAACTTTGGCTTCATTGCCAATCAGCGTGATTGAGGTTTCAACATGCGTGGCGCCCCTTGAACGCGCTGTCAATTCGCATCTCCAGACGTTTTCCTCAGATAGGCGTCTTCCGGCTCCATCACGCGTACTTTGCCGTACAACGGATTTGTACCGCCGTCAGGCAGTTTCGGATTGTTCAACGCCGCCGCAAGCTCACTCAAACTACTGTACGTAACCTGTTGCTTCCACGGATACGAGAGAATCGTCGTGTCGGCACCGTCTTCAAGTAAGTAGTCCTTATTCGCTTGAACAACTTCAAAGCTGAGCGCACGTCCGGCAGGTATCGTCAGCGGGAATTGCAAGTCTTCCATAGAGCGAATGTAGGGCAACGGATGGCCAATCACTCCCTTGTCCATCATTTGCGGAGCAAGGATTCCCCAGTTGAGAATACCGCCGATCAGGATGCTTACGCACACTTTGATTCCCATCAGCGCGCCTGCGCCGACCAAGATCATACTTGCATCGACCTGAATTGTGTACAGGCTCATGCGTGCGCCGAACGTATTGTACAGCGCAGGTATCCATCCAAACCAGTCACGCACTGCGGCAATGGCAATACCTATGCCTCCCCACGTGAACAGCAACTTCGCAGAGTTGGATTCGCCTCCATCGTGACCGACACCGTGCAGACTCTTTAGCGTCTCTGCCGCCGCGATGCCAGACGGGAACTTGAGTCGTTCAACGTTGATCATCTGCCGCTTCATCGGAATTGCCATCGTCACGCCGAGCACGGCGAGGAAAAATATCCATGCCGAGAGTAGCCAGTAACTGATATGCACTCCGTTGACAAGCAGATAGCGCTGATAGCCGAGACAATTGTGCCGCCTGTAGAATACCCTGCCGACGATGCAGTTGACTGCATCGCCGTTATTCGAGGATCGACATATCTGTCTTCACCCAGCGCGGGAACACTTTGCGCAGGGATTTCCAGATTGTGTAGCTGAGAATACACGAGGTGATAGCGACGCCAAGACCCCAACCTGTCTTCAAACCTACATAGAGGTTTTGAAGTGAAAGAAACGCGCCAAGAATCGAACCCATGACAACAGAGCGCATCGTGAGTTGTGGCATGTCATCGCCGCGATATACATTTTCGTACCACTCACGCTCGAGTTCTTCGGGCGTCATCTTTTTGATCGGCAGTTCGTCAGCCATATTATTCTTGGCTCGCAGAGAATTGATGTGATGGGTCATATGGCCACAAAACACCGAATGCAATTAACGCCGCGATAAAGACGCCCATAATACTCTCGCCTCCGATCAAACCAGATGCCGTCGCGATTGTGTACATGTCGTTGACCTTGGCAGCTTTCTTCTCAAGAATCCAAGCGATCAATGCGCCGAGGAACATTGCAAAGCTTGTGTAAGCGGGAATTGTCATCGCGATGCCCAACGCCGTCGGGGACGGGGTGTAGGGCTTGATTTTGGGAAGATCTTCTCGGCAATGATGATTGTCACCGCAGCGACAAGGCAATCGCCATCGCATTACGGCGCTGCGCGGCAAGGTGCTCAAGCCTTGCGCGACTTTCGCAACGCCCATCCACACAAGGGCGGACGGTGCAGGGAATTTATCACCGCCGAGCACACTGACGTCAGGAACAAGTACGAAGTAAGCCGGAACAGCAAGTAAAGCACCGGCAAGCACACCAAAGAGCTGTGCGATAAACTGCTTGCCCAGGTTTGCACCGACCATGTGCCCGACTTTGGGGATTACCAATCGTGTCACTGCAGCTCGCTGCCGCCACCTGCCGTAATACCAGCCGTCATCAAGTTGGCCGTAATGTTACCCGCAGACACAACACCGAAGGTTAGCTGCGTGACCTTGCCGAGTGCACCAATCGGATTGATACCGACTTCGGCGCCTGCGCGGGAAGCAACAGCGGCCAAAATGAATGTCAACAAAACCGCAATGACACCTAAGTACCAATGCACTCCGTAACTCCCGAACATAATCACCAGCGTAACAACGCACATGAGGCCCGTAATCAGAAAACCTGGTATAAACCAGCTCATCGGGATTTCGATGTCATCCAGAATCCCCTTTGTGCCACCGTTCTTCTTGCCACCTATGCTGCTGAAGATGCTGCCGAACGTTCGGCCCAACGTTCTCCACTGAAATGCCAAGACCAACAAACCGCCGACAACCAAAATGGTTGCTCCAGGCCACAGTGACCAAGCGCTGATGTTTCTAAATCCACCAACATTTTGTTGACGGAATTGGCCCGGTTCAAACCCCATTCCCGCGATAATCTGCGGTGAAGACTGCTCTTTATCAATCGTGAGCTTCGCTTCCCAGAAGGTGGCTTTTGAAGCTTCAAAGAACAACGCTTTTGCACCGACGCCATTTGCTTTGCTCAGTGTGTCGCGCACGCTGATGACGCCGTAGAAGGGATTCGTTTGACCGTTCCCGAGCGTCTGTGCATTTAAGTCAGCAATAAGCGCATCGTTGGAGGTGTATGATTTTGCTGCAAACCAAGTGTAACGATAGTTGTTGACCGCGCTGCCAGACGACAACTCGGGGCCAACGTTCGCTTCTTCGACTGTAATTGCTATGCTCTCGCCCGGTTGAATCGTCAACGGTGCTTTCAGTAGAGTCGCGGCTTGAACTTGCGGAGCGGGATGCTTGATGATTTTGTCATTGATCAAATTTGGTGCGAGCACGCCATAGTTCAAGACCAAACCGAGCAGCATACTCAGACCAACCTTGATTCCCATCAGCGCGCCGATGCCGATGAAGATAAGGCTCGGTTCAAATGTCAACGTGAGCTTGCTCATACTGACTTTGGCGAGGGAAATCGGCAAAGACACTGCGCAGGAATCCAACCCAATCCATCACGCAGGCCGGCAATCAAAATACCGAGACCACCCGAAATGCCCAGAGCTTTTGCTTTCTTAAGAGCTTCTGATCCCGTGGAGTACATCGCCTTAAGTGTTTCACCTGTGGGGATGTTACCGGGGAAGCGGAGATTATCGACTTGGATCATCTGCCGCTTGAGCGGAATGGCCATGAACAAACCCAAATACAGAATTCCACCGATAAAGATCGCCAATTGCCACCAGACGAACTCATAGCCAGTTAGCATCGACAAGGCCGGTACAGCAGAAACCAAACCTGCTGAAGATATCCAGCTTGCGGCGACCGCGACTGTCATCATAATCGTGTTTTCCATCATGCCGAAATCGCGGCGGACCAAACCGGCGCTCTTAAGGCCTTTGAAGATAGGAAGATCAAGATGACCGCGACGATATCCACACCCAATCCCCAGCCGGACTTCAAACCGACATACAGATTGGACAGCGACATGAGTCCCCCGAACAACATGCCGGAAATCACGGCGCGAGCCGTTAACTGCGGCGCGTCTTTCTGGTATACATTTTCATACCATTCGCGATCCCGTTCTTCGACGGATTTTACATGGGTTTCTTCAGACATTAGTCACCTCTACGATGCGGAAGAGTTTGCGGAGAAAATCGATAATCATGGGTGTACGTGCAGTTATCAAAGCAGGTTTCCCACAGGCGCAAGAGTTACGCGACAGGCTGGATTCCTGAATAACGGGACGCTAAAAATGGGACAGGGGGTAAGCTTGGGGTTGGGAGATCACCAGCTTCGTGACACCGTAGATGGCGGCCAACCCCGTTTGCGGGACTTTCAGGCGAGTTATTCCCACCCAGAGGGAGCCGAGAAGGGTGGGGATGAAAAATACAATTCCTTGCAATCTACATTATTCTTAATGATTTCGCAAGGGGAACACACGATAAGCTCAACAATAATAACTTAATGGGACAGGGGGTATCTGATTCACGCCAAACACGAAGCTCGTGATTATTTTTCAATTGCTTGCGCGTCGGTATGGCCCACAATCCCAAGTGCTGGGACTTAGGAGGACTCTGGGCTGGTAGATTCACAAACAAGCAACGGTTGCTGCGCGGGTGCTGGCCCTCGATGCTCGCTTGATTGCCAGAGAAAGAAGCCTATCTTAATCATCAAATTCATTGGATGGAATGGCCCGTCGGTTTCGTTCGAGCCGCCCCTTTATTCCTGCCCGTATTCCTGCTCACTTCTCCTTATGGAGGCCTCTCTGGACAACAATAAGTCAACTGTCAAATTTGTACCCTATCAGCAAAAGATGAAAGTCCGCGCCAAGGCGCTCGCACAAGTTGAGTTCAGCCTGAAAGGTCTGTCCGAAAATGATATTCAGGTCCTCGGCCACCTCTCTGATGCTGTGGACCTTTTGAATCCCATCTACCGTGACCAGTTTGAACCGCAGACGCCAAAGATCGAGCATTTGCTAACGAGCTTGTTAAAAGCTGCTTCGCCAGCGCAGGCGGAGACTATTTCGAATTACGTGACGATTCTCAATCTTCAGAACAGCCCGTTTAGCCTTCTTCCGCGCAAGAATCACTTATTGGCTCTTACCAAAGACGAAGTCAAAGAGCTGGTGAAGAAGGCCGGTGGCGGAGTCCTTGGAAGCTGAATATGCGGCGGCAGAGACATTTATGTTTGAGGGGCCTCGCCACGCCGGACAAGGCCGGATTTTATCCACAGGATATGTCTGAGGGACGAGTGGAAGGCACTCGGTGCAGAAGCCAATGTGGTTAACTCAAGCTTCTCCAGACCAAACGGCAAAGGTAGTCGGACAGCTAAATGAAGTGAAGTACAAGGCAACGTTGAAACCTGTACTCGATCACCTCATCAAAGCTCGTGATTTGACGACCCACACGGGTTTACGACTCTACCTTGACAGCAAGATTGAAGAAGTCCGCCACGGAACAAACGAATCGCGTCGCATCTCCGACTTCATGTGGATTCGACACGGCTCGCCGATTGATTTGATCCTTAGCTCGGCGCTTGAAGTCTATCTTGACAATTGGAAGAATGCGCGCGGCGAAGCAGCTGCGGCGATCATGGTCGAGAACAACGAAGCCCAAAGCACGCTACAAGCACTGGTGGATCGTCTGCCCGGTTTGGAAGCGACGGCTCCGTGGAAGCACCGCAAGATGCAGATTGACAAAGACAAACTGCCGCATTTGCGGTTTGTCGATGTGCTGAATTGGAGCGGTGACTACGTTAACATTGAAGCCGAGTATTCTCCGCTTGAAGAAGCGCGTGCAGAACTATTTGGAATGTGGGCGATGCCGCAAATGGCGCGTGATGGCGTGTTCTCCATGAAGACTGCTGAAGCAGGTCATTATGGAATGGTCATCAGTATGGTTGGTGGATTGCGTTTCCTTCCCGAACAAGCGCATGTGAAAGCTCGCAACTTCATGTGGCACTATTTTGTGCAGAATGGCGGCGTTGAGGATGTTATGGAAGACGGCAAGAAGAAATTCCGTCTGCGCTTAGCAAGAATAGATGAGTTAGTGGCCGCGCTGCTGGGAATTGTCGGCGACACAAAAGCCGCCGGTGACAAAGCTGCCGCAACCAAACTGCGCGAGACCTATTGCTTCACGGATCCGATGCGCGACGACGTGGAAGCCCGCATGGCCTCATTCCCGTTGGGCCGTGGCTTAATCTTTCCGCGCATCAAACGGAATGGCGAAAATTATCTTGCGGAAAGCTTGAGTATCCGCCTTCATTTGTTGACCAAGCAAGATACTCTGCAAAGCTTTTGGATTAGCCAGTCAATCAGATATCATATTTTAATTAGAAGCCCTCAAGGTGAACTTAAGGGCTTTGCTTATTAAAAGGACTTACACTCAGGCATTCGGTTCCACCATAAAATCAAGTGAGCCGTTTAAGTGTTGTTGCATGCGAAGATTCAGCCATTTTGTTGCAATATGGCGCTCGAAGATGTCCACTGCGTATAAACGTTGCAATTCGCAAATTCGCAGTATACAACGACTCGGGAGCACAGAGGCTAATGCGTGTTAAAATGGCAATCTTACCAACCGCATCATCTTCTAAACCTATACCTACTCAGCAATAGCGATATTGACACGCCCAAGCATATTTGGTTTTCTCCTCTGTTTCCTGTTGACTTAACTTGATGTTGGCCCTAAATTAAGAGAATCTTCCAGAATAGTAAAGATTCTAATTTTGGGCACAAAGACTTTGTTGCCGAGCATTTAATGCGGCTGAAAAGTATGGATAAGTTAGTCTCCAGGCAAGATAGCACGCTTTTGAGAATTCAACGCTTGTCTGATGGGTCTGTGTAGTTTGCTAATATGACAGTTGGATAACCCCCGCAATATGTTTAGATCGTTCAAGGCCACACCGTAATGACAAATTCGATATCAAGTTGGATTCTGCGTATTTCACCACTTCTGATGTGTACTTCGGTGTGGGCCGGAATGAACGTCAAACCAATTGCCATGCGCGTTGATGCGACTGTTTGGGAACCGTCGTTTGCAACGATGAGTCCCGAACGCGTCCGAGCATTAGATGAACCGGGTGATCTTGTTGACTGGCTTTCAACATTAGACAATGCTGGTTTATACTTACGCCAACTACAAGCTGACGTGACGGAAGACAATGCAGGCAACGGCACGAACGGTGTCAACGAATCACCCGATGATCCGGATGATGGTGGTTGGGATTGGATGCTGAATTGGAATACTGATCCTCTTGCACATTCAGTGGAACCAAGCCCGCGCAACTTGTACGGTCCAACTGCTCTTGGCGTGTACCATGCCTATCTGCGAACAGGCGACCCGAGTCTTTGGACAGCGATGTTGGATGCGGCGAACGAAATGATTGCGCCCGGATCTTCAGATATTCGCACGTCGGGCGATATGCAGTTCTTGATTTTGTTTGACGCCCTATACGATTCAGTTGTTAGTCCAACTTCGATTTATGCCGACGGTGCGAAGACGAAATA
Organism: bacterium; assembly: GCA_016721565.1. GTDB lineage: Bacteria > Electryoneota > RPQS01 > RPQS01 > RPQS01 > JABWCQ01. The sequence continues at coordinate 10,264 of JADKHW010000009.1, forward strand.
TGATGAGCGCATCTTGCAGGCGGGTTCGGCGACCATGCTTGCTTCCACAATCAGGATTTGCGCGGAGTCACCAAGGCTATCCGAATGGATTGATCGGCTGGGATATCGGAAACTTCGCCGTGGTCGCGCAGTTGCTTTATGACCGCTACGGAGCGCCATACGATCAAAACGCAGATGATATAGCAGAAGTGCTCTGGCAGGATTCATTCAACGACAACCCCGGCTTGTTTGATGTTATGGACGATGCAGGTTGGGATCCGGATTACGCCAATGTAAATTACTGGTGGTACACTCTTGGTGTGACCGGTTTGCTCGACGCCTTCAATGCCAGCGGCACTCACGCGAGTGACATCCTGTTCTTGACACAGCGTCTTATGGACAGCCAGTTCAGTGCAGGAGCGTTTAGCTTTAGTTATGGGGCAAATTCCACTGATGAAGATTGGCAATCGAGCGCCTACGCGGTTATGAGCCTGAGCGCTCTGGACAATGTTCAATACAAAACCGAAATCGGCAACGGCGCATATTGGATCGCGGCGACTCAACATACCGGGGGCGGCTGGGTGTACAGCAATGGCGAGCACTATCCTGAGATCAGCAGCGAGAATACTTGTGCAGCTTCAAAAGGGTTTGTACCTGACGAAGTGTGGGTAGATGATAGTTGGACGAGTCAGTCTAATGTGGACCTGTACAATACTGCGAACAATCTGAAGCTCGTCTGGGGATACACGGCTTTTGGGTCCATTCCTATTGCCATGAGCGCAATGTCGAATGGTACAATTCACTTGCTTGCAGGCGTCTATCTCGGGCAGATTCATCCCATTGGATATACAAATTTTACGATTATTGGCGCCGGGCCGGACAGTACGATCATTCGTGCGCCGAATACTACGATGCCGCATATCTATTTTGCGGGTGGCCCCAATCGACCGATTTTGTTTCTCCACGGCTCTACGGCGCACATTTCAAATCTGACGATTGATGGAAATGCGCGCGGTGCGAACAACTCACGCATGATTGGTGTGGCATTCTGGAATTCTGCCGGAAGCCTGGATAACGTTAGAATCATAAACGTACGCGACACACCGCTGAATGGCAATCAACAGGGTGTCGGCATTTCCGTAAATCACAACGATGCTAATCAGTACTACGTGAGCGTCAATAATGTTACGATTTCCGGTTTTCAAAAGAACGGAACGTCGTTCACGGGTGCCGGAACCACGGTTGATTGCGATAGTGTGAATGTGATTGGCCAGGGACCCACCACAGTTGTTGTCCAAAACGGCATTCAGTACAGCTCAGGTGCAATTGGAACTGTTACAAACAGCTCGGTTACTGGCATCACATGGACTGGAGCCGTCTATGTCGCTTCGAGTATTTTGCTGTTTCAGGCGGCATCAGTTGACATCGTAAATACATCTACTTTCAATGGCCAGGCCAGGCGTCTACAGCATAGATACGGATGGTTCCATCACCGGCGGGCGATTCGAGGCGAGCCTTGTACATTCATCGGTCGCAAAAATTGGCATTAGACTCAATTCAAGTTCAAGTGCGCTCGCACAAGCCACGAGTTTCCCGCAAGTCTATGAAGAGCATTGAACTGAACGGACGTGAGGCTGGTCGCGTACTTGATGACAATGAAACATTCACGATTTCCGACGTTGAGATTATTGGTGATGCTGCGACGGGTAGTGTCGGCTTGTACGCCTATGTAGACGGAGGGAATCTCAATCTTTCGTTTGCGAACAGCGATGTATCGAATTGGGCGCGGGCGTGGACATATCGAGAGTAAGCTCCAGGCACAATTGCCACCGCTTCAATCACGGGGAATAAGCTTTCCAATACGGTCAATACATTTGACAACACGTCTGGGCATTTCTGGGACAGCAATTGCTATTCAGACTATGCAGCAAATTTTGGTTTTCCGGGCACCTACGAAATTCCCGGAGCGGCAATTTGGAACGTGGATCAGAATCCAAATCTGAATGGCTGTTCGGACCTGAACCTGTTGATGGCCAATGACAAATTAGGCTGCGCAAACACCGATTGTGAAACGGCACCTCTCTGCCTGACTTTAGGCAAGGTTGGAATGCCGAATTTGCTGTTGACAATTCAATTGCCTGCAAACATCGTCGCAGACCTACCTGCAGAAGGTGCGGTTGTTACACCAGAAAGCAACGTGGACACAAATCTAATTCAGTCTTTTGCGATAGATATTGGCGGTGGTTTGGTTCAAGTTGATATTGGTTTTGAGGGAACAGGGAGCGTCGGAGATTACAATAAGTACGTCGCTTGCATTCCAGTCAAGAATACAGGCTTAGGCACGGGTGAATACGGCGCACTAACAATGTCATCGCTGTGGGTTGATCAATTGGGCGGCCAACATGTCGGTGACGTATCCTTGGGCGCAACCGCAATTTCTGTGGATTGTTCTCCACCGGTAATCACTTCATTCACGGCGCAGCCGACGTGCGCGTTTGGCCACGCGAGTCAAACGCAAGAGATGTTTAGTGCAGGATTCAGTGATGCCGTATCGAATCTCGGAATGGCATGGGTAACGGCTTCGCCGGGAGGAGGAACATTTGTGCTCTTCGACGGAAGCCTTCCTTCCCCGCAGACAATAGTATTCCCATCGGCGCCTGACACAACTGGGTTCTTTGGCATTCTTGAGCCAGGTTGCAACACGCTGACGCTGCACATGACAGATTACGAGTGTAACGAAGCGCCGGTTGTTGTGTTGGGAAATGTCAGCCGTGACACCGAAGCTCCGACACTTGCGGTTGTAACTTCAATTCCAACTGACTTCTGTTTCAATAACGACGCGACATCTAACCACTACGGCGGCACAAGGCTCGACGATTTCATAGATGTGTCGTCTTCGCTTGACATAGGCAGTTGTCTTGCAACATCAGGATCACTTGCATTCAGCCATCTTGGTCTGGCAGATTTCTTGTTGGCCATAGATATTTCAAACTATCCGGCAAACGACACACAAGCGCAAACACTCTGGAACTGGATGCTTGGTTATGCTCCGCTTGCAAGCGCCGACGGAGATGCGTTTACATTCAGTGTAAAGGTCGTTGACTGCGCGGGCAACGAGAGTGCGGTCGTACCATTGGTAATTTGCGTCGACAATCAAGCTCCGGCAAACTCTTTCACACACTTCGACGCTCACCCCGCGCACAACGGTGTTTGGTTGAACTGGTCGTGGGAAGCAAGTGCAAACGCTCAAGAAATGCGCATCTACCGTAGCCCGCATTCTACAGAGTACCCGGCCTATCCGAATGATCAATGGAATAATCCAGCCGAATATGATGTTTCAGCGGTTGCTCCGGCAGGATGGACACTCGTTGCAACGCAATCAGGACCGTATGGCACATTATCGTCGGCCCTCTACACGAATCAGAATAATCGTGGTGACGCGCTGACGACTCACGTTGACGGTTCAGAGACGTTTTGGCTTGATGCTGAGACAGGTTGGGTCGACGGCGATGAGAACTCAAACTCGTTCCGTGACGTCTATCGCTATGTTACATTTGTGCGCGACGCAGGGGGAAACTGGTCCATTGGGGAAACAATTTCAATCCTCCAAAATGCGGACCGCTCTACAAACTATTGGTTGGGCGATTTCAGCTCCGCCGATGCCATAGGTGACCCGAACTCTCGCGGCAGGGTGGATACTGATGATTTGAGCTTGTTATCATCTGCATACTTCACTGCTGTCGGCGGATATCGTAATATCGGCCCGGCTGTTCTCGAAAATGGAAACGTGGGCAAAGGCATCCCCGATCCTGATCCGGCGGGAATGATCGACTTTGACGATCTTGTGCCGTTCAGCTTTAATTTTGGAATAGTCTCGCCTGTGGGCATTACGCAAACGGAATTTGCTGTTCTACCAAAACCCGTTGTACGTAGGGCGTCTGACAACTTGGACGAATCCTCGAATGTCATAATCTTGACTCAAGCGCAACTCCCGTTGTCTATCGGAACAGAGTTCACGGCATCGCTTGAGTTAACAGGGAATGGCGAAAACAGCATAAAAGCTGTTGAGGTCAAACTTGGCTATGACCATTCAATGCTCGAGTACATAGGATCGAATTCTGGCGACACACGCTCTTTGGACGGAACAATCTTCACAAAATCCGCAGAGATTGGCACGGATGGGAATGTTGGTGTCGTTGCGGCTTCGTGCGGTGGCAGATCGACTCTTGAAGGCAATTCAACACTCGCAGAAATTACATTCCGTGTGAAGTCTGAGATTGCAGACGATTGCCAAATCAGTTTAAATTCTGTGAAACTGCTGGATAACACTGGTGCTATACACGGGTCGAGCGGTGAGACAATTGACTTGTTTGGTAGTGACGCAGTGATTCAAAGCTACCAGCTCTATCAAAACTATCCAAACCCATTCAACCCGACCACCACACTACAGTTTAGTGTCAAAGAATTCGGTCATGTCAAGATCATGGTACATAACACGCTTGGGCAACTGGTGTCCATAGTTGCTGATCGCGACTATGAATCCGGTGTACACGCGATTTCGTTTGACGCAACAGATCTGGCATCAGGAGTTTACATATATTCAATCTCTGTCAATGGATTCACGGATCTCAAGAAAATGGTCTTAATCCGCTAAAGGGAGCATGCGCAATTCGATGAAAACGAACGGAGCAAGAATGAGACGTAAGGCATGCACAATTTCCATTTTGCTGTTTGTATTGACTACTAGTCTTCCATCTGTTTGGGCAACGGAGATGTACTTCACGCCTGATACCGTTAATGCCGACCTTGGCGATACTGTCATGTTCTCAGCCAACATAACTTTCTCTGATACAGTGCGGTCATTTACGGTCTATCTGACTTACGACACAAACGAAGTTGATCTGGTGGTTGCCCCTACTCCGGGTGCGTTGCTCGTTGGTCGTCCAGGACTTGACTTTCGTTACAGCGATCACATTGTGGCCGCACCGGAGTGGCTTGAAGTCGGCGCCACGATTTTCGGAAGTTCATTTTGGGCCGGTCCCGGTGAGCTATTTCAATTCGGATTAGTGGTTCGCGATTGCGGAGTGCTGCCGATAACGGCGAGCTTCAGTCTGCGCGCTCCCAGCGGAACATTCATTCCGGGTACATTCGCTCCACCTGCTCTATTCATGTGCGAGGCGCCGCCGATCACGCCGGACAGTCTTACCATTTTTTGGACAGGGAGCGGTTCGCAGTTGCGCTGGAAGGCCGTAACAGAGAATATCTTCGGGCAAACACTGACCCAGCCGCCGATGTATTACATTTTCAGAACCGACGAACTGTCAGAGTTATTCCCGTTTGCAATTATTGATTCAACACTATCCATCCAATATCTCGACACAACGGCAAGCGGACCCACTGGATTCTATTACGTCCGAGCCTTTGGCGAGTAGAACCCGAATACACAATTAACAAGAAGCCCTCGGGAACATTCTCGAGGGCTTCTTGTTTTCAGATACATCGCGATCTAATCGTTGTATGCCACAACCTTATACCACCCTTTGTATTCAAGAATGACATTCATCAATCGCCATTCTTCGGGGTCCGCACCTCTATCTGATACGGTTATGCGAAAGGCGCGATGAACCTTGATATTTGGATAGGAACGCACTTCCTGTGGCGGTGTTAGTTTGACGATCTTGAGTTGGTGGTTCCCAAAATCATCGATATAGCGCCGTGATGCTTTTTCAATGTCGCGCTTCACCCAGCCCCAAGCTTTTTCTACAGGCATGCTACGCACCTCAGCCTCGGGCAGGTTTGCCCACAAGACATCGCGGTACTCTTGCTCAGTCAGGCAATATGACTGGAGCCGCTCCAAGCTTGAGTCCTGAACTGCTTCAACTATTCCCTCCGCCAGTGCTTCAAGAGAGGGAAACATGTTGGGCAATGGGGCGGGTTCGGAAGGGCCTTTGGCCTTACAACCGCCGAGAACTAATAGGGCGGTGACAAGAGTAGGAAGGATGTATTGATTCATTGCAGCGGTTAAGTTACAAAAGCGGCGGACTCGTGCAAGCACGAATCCGCCGCAGCTATCTTATAGCCAAATCAACCGGTGACTAACGTGACCAGCCAACGTGCCAGTTGTCAGTCGGGCTGCTGAACGCGCCGAGGTAGCCAGCATATGGCAGGTTGTAACCGGCGAGTGTTGCGGCTGAAGCGGCGTTCGACGCATTCAACGCAGGCGATCCGACATTCGGACGAGCGTCATAGGCCGTTGGGTTCACAAGCATCGGATCGGCGATCACCGTTGTCGCGTTTGTGCCGACGAAGCCTGTGCCGCGGAAGTTGCTGATGTTCTGCGTCCAACCCGTCGGGGCGGCGAGAATGTGGCCGTTCAGCGTCATGCCGCCGGCAGGAACACCATTCGTGTTATCCCATTCGGCGTCTTCACAGCGGAAGTGGCCGTCGCCGATGCCAGCGCCAGTCGAAGCGTCAATGACTTCGGTCGCAGCTGCGCCGTTGTCCCAAAAGAGGCTATTATCGAAGCGGGTCAAGCCGCCGGCACCTGCCGAGGCTGTCGCGCTGTTGTCCATATCAATACCACCGGCGCCACCAAGAGTCACGATGAAGTTGAACCAGCTAAACATCGTGCCACGACGCGGGTTCATTAAATCAGTGGCTGCAGCCGGGCTACCTTGATGACCGACAAGCGTGAAGTTTGACAACCAGCCATTTGCACGCGGCAGAGCATTGTTGTCTGCTTCAAGGTTGTCAGCTTCAATGGCCTTGTCCGAGAACTGACCACGAGTGTAAACAACCACGTTCCAAGCGCGTCCGACCCAACCATCGGTCCAGTCGAATCCGTCATCGCCGGTGTTCTGGATGACAACGTGGTGAATGCTATTCGTGCCGCCGAAGAACTCAACGCCGTCGTCCTGTCCACCGAAAGACTGGAAGTGGTGGTAGTCCGTGCCACTGCCAACTGCTTGGAAGCAGACCGAATTTAACTCGTTGACAGGAGTGAAGCGATAACCGCCGTATTCAAGACGGAAGTACTGCGCAGTACCGCTGCTCTGGTTATTTTGAGCATCAACGAGGGCATTACCAAATGGACCCGTGTTACCTTCGCCGACGGCCACGCGGCCACGATTGTTCTGAGCGTCACCAGAGATAATCAAGCCACCCCAATCACCATCGCGCGGCGTACCAGTCAAACGGCCCGAAGTGAAGACCACCGGCTTATACTTCGTGCCATTCACGTTCATAACGCCGTTCGGGTTCACGCCGTCAGTGGCTTCAACTTCGAGGAACGTCAGAACATTGACTGAGTCTCCAGCAATAGAGGAAGAGCCATTAATTGTTGTGCCTTCTTCAATGTTCAGGCTCGTACCAGCAACAACCGACGTAGGACCAGTCAACTCGTAAACTTGATCATTAGTCAAATTGCCGGAAATCGTGAGCGGAAGCAATGTGCGCGCAAACACAGGCCATGTGTAGCTCCAATTCAACACGCCGCCATTCGTAATTGCAGCGGTGCTTGTGGCCACAGGGCGATTCACCTTGTAAACGCAAACATCGTAGGTGCCGATGGGCAGTGCTTCAATAAGGTAGTTGCCATTAACATCGGTATATGCAAGGCCGAAGACGCTCGGGTTGCCTTGCAATGATGCGTAAACCAAAACGCCGGCTGCCGCCGTATTGCTCGTGTCGTTAATAGTGCCCGTCAGATCACCGGCAGGAACAACTGCGGTAACGACGTAATAGAATTGGTTGCCTGCACCAGTATTGTCGGTATAGGTGAGCACGTTGGTTGTGGCGAACGGGAACAGCATGTTCACATCAGTGATTTCTGCGGTTTCCTTATACACGTTGTACTCCGTAGCTCCGGCAACCGCTTGCCAGCGAAGCACCACATCCGTTCCCGATACCGCAACTGTCAGGTCAGCTGGCGGATTCAGCGCGAACGCCGCCGTGCTCATTACCATCGCAGCCAGAATAGCCAAATGCGACGAATTGTCATTTCATTGCTCCTCATTTGATTCATGAATCCTTCAAGGGGTCACTATAGTTCAATCTCAAAACACATGTCACTTCAGACAGCCAAAAGATAACCCCCGGAGGTTTTCCGGGGGTGAGAGAACTGTCAGATTTTTGTGAGGAGCGAGGCGGTAAACTATATCGAGTAGGTTACACCAAACGAGTAGCTTTGTCCAACCTTATATGAATTCTGCACTTTATCGCCGGTTAGGAACTCTACCTTTGAATCAAGCAAATTTTTTACTTGAATTTTCGCTGACCAATGTCCTCCCAAGGACTGATTCACCGCAAAATCCAAACGGTCAAAAGGCTGTTCGTAAGTATCGGGATTGCCGTAGCCGCCCACCTGTGAGATGCGTTCGCCAAACGTGTTGAACAGTAATCTCATATTCGTGCCCCACAACGGTTGATCAAAGGCCAGTGTCGTGTTCACGACGTAGTCGGATTGTCCCATCAGAGCACGATCTGTGCTGGTCAGAATGCCCGCGCCGATGTTTGCTGGATCGTAAGCTGGTTGATTCAAATCAACCGTAGAAGAAACGAGCGTCAAGTTGCCTTGAACGGAGAAGAAACGCGTCCAGCGCCTACGCGATTGGCCGCAAATTCAAGCGACTTCCTGAATTCAAATTCAACACCAAGGTTGTTGGCGTCAACCAGATTGTCAGGATACAATGACGTCGTTGAACCGGTAGCAGAACCAGATGCGTAGATCCATTCAATTGGATCCTTGATTTGCTTGTAGAACAGTCCAACGCTGACATTTTCGCCGATGGAAGGATAGAGTTCCGCGCGGAGGTCGACATTCAATATCTTTGTGTAGTCAACTTCCGGGTTTCCGATCTTCTCTGTACCCTCGTAATAGTCGCTGTCGGTGGTGGGCACAAGTTCTGCATAATCCGGATTGACGACAGTCTTTGACACAGCAAACCTGAAGCTGGTCTTCTCGTTATATAGATATGTCAAGTTGAGCGAGGGCAGCACATCCGTATGTGACGGTCCGCCTTCCACAAACGAATTTGGATCGCCCGGGAGGGAGTTGGTTTTGAAATGCTGATCCGCAGACTCAATTCTTGCGCCGAAAATTGCGCGCCACTTCTTGTTCAGCATCAAGTCACCCAATGCATAAGCGGCGGTTACCTTCATGTCGGCATCGTAGGAGTCAAGGTTGATCGCGAGTTCTGAGAGGGACCAATGTGCGAGGATATTCTCGGGACTAAACAGCACTTCCGCCGGCAGCGATCGATCAATTGCATCAGCGCCAATCGTGTCTGACGACTGCATATAGAACTTGCGTGTCGGGAACTCGCGGTCAAGGTTGCGCACCAATCCGCCAAACTTGATCTTTGACTGATCGTCCTTATTTCGCAGCGGCATTGTCCAGTCGAGGTTACCCTCGACCACGTTGTCCTTCATTTCCGCAAACCTGCGGAAGCCGCTTGAATTTGAGTTCAGGAAGCTATACCTGCCGTCGCCGAAGTCCGCATAATAAACATCACGACGATCCGGCTGGCTGTACGATCCCTTTGAAAAGGTCACGCCCCAGTCGAGTCGACTATTGCGCAACCCCGGAAGTTGATGCTCGCCTTTGGGTTGTAACGTCGCTAACGAGCGTTCGGTCCAGGTCAATCGTGTAGCACGAACGAGAAAGTTACTCTCGAGAATTCCCGAGAACTGCTTCACTCCGTCGTCACCACTGCCCGTATACATTGATTTAATGCTGAACTTATGGTTTGGCGATGCCTTGTAGTTCAGGTCAACGATTCCGCCAAGCGCGCCAGTGCGTGTTGATTTCTTAATGAAGACGCTGTCCGTAACTTCAACTGTGCCGTCCTCAAGAAAATTGTAGATGAATTCTTGCTCGTCGCGGCTTGCATAGCTTGTCGCCTGGGTCAATGTCGCAAGGTAGCCGAAGGGACGACCAAACAATTGTGACTGATTACCGAACGCAATTGAACGGCTACCGTTAAGCGGTGCGCTGATTTGGCGAGCCTCCCAGATGTTCTCAAATGACGTCGCCAGCGTCCTGCTTGTCGAGCCAACAGGCGGGTTCGACATTTCATCCGGCAATTCCCTTGTCCCGTCATCCCAGCCGAGCCAGTCGGTGTTTCCACCTTTGTACGTGCTAAAGTCCTTAAACGTCGTCTGATCGTTGTAGTCAACTGTCTGGCTTACTGAGAAGGTCAATTTCTCGGGAAAGTCTTTTGTCGTCAACTGCACCGAACCACCGGCGAAATCACCGGGCATGTCGGGTGTAAACGTCTTCGAGACGACGATATTATTTAGAAGATTTGCCGGAATAATATCAAACGGAACTACGCGCTTGAGCGGTTCCGGACTTGCAAGCGAAGAACCGTTCAGGCGCGTGTTGTTATAACGCTCACCCATGCCGCGCACATAGACATACTTGTCACCAACCACAGATATACCGGTCACGCGCTTTACTGCGTCCGCAGCGTCCGAATCCGGCGACTTCTTAATCTGCTCAGCGGAGATACCGTTTGAAACCGATGACGAACGGCGCTGCATCTGTAATATAGACGCTTCCGTATTGTCAATGCGGCGCGCTTCAATCACCACTTCCTTCGTCTGAATTGCCTCCGTAGACATTTTCAGATTGAGGGTAGTTACTTTGTCCGAGGCCACAGCAACTTCCGTCACCGTCAGCTTAGCGTAACCGATGTAATTTGCGACTAAAGTGTAGCTTTTCGGTGCGACATTGCGGATAGTAAAGTTACCGTCGAGGTCGGTCGCCGCTCCTTGCTGTGTGCCATCGAGCATCACCGACACACCTATCATCGCTTCGCCCGTTTCCGAATCGACTATGATTCCCTGAATTGATCCGGGCTTTACTGCTTCCTCCTGCGCCCAAACTGCTTCACTGATGCTAAAGGCCGAGACAATTGTAATCCAAAGAACAGCTCTAACTACCGCCGAACGGCGAATCAAGCTCGTCAGAAAAATGTGCACAGAACAGTTCCTGCTAATTGCGAGTGAAGTTAATGAAGACGTCGCGGCCCGTCAGAGCATCACCGCGATGCAGCACAATCCGTTCGAAGTTGCTGCCACCGGGAGATCCCAGAAGCCGAAGCGGTCGCCTTGCGAAAAAATGCCGTTTAGATCATTGTCCATGATCAGGCCAAAACGGGCAGTCAATGAATCAGCTTCCGTTAAGCTGAAAGAAATCGAGTATGCGACCGAATCACCGTTCGTTGTTGTGGCCTCCCACTCAGGAGTCAAGAAGCGGATTGGATTGGGAAGGCCCGTTGCCAGCGTATCCATGAAGAACACAAGGTTGTTTACCGATAAGCCTGCGCGCACATATCCAAGTCCCGAAATGCTAACCGTGGTTTGTGGTGCGCGTGGGAGCTGTTTTACGTAGTTTGCCCAAATAGGCGAGGTTTGTGACAGTCCAAGATCGGCGTATGCATCGCCAATTGTTGAATCAAGGTCGGTCTGCGTCGGGAAGTAGAAGCAAAGCCCCATGTGTCCGTTGCCCTCCTCAGAACCGTATGACGAGACGCGCGCGGAGCGTGTTGTGCTCACTAAGTCCTGTGCGGAAGTAATAAGCTCTGCGTACTGTTCATCCTGAAAGATTGGCGACGCCGCAATACGATCGGCGTATTCTTGGATATCCACGTTTATGCCGTTGTGCAATTCGCTCTGCATCAGTTCGTCACGCAATGTTAGCAGAGCCGGAGCCTGAGTCGTGCTGGCCTCAAGCCAGTTTGAGCTGAATGTGTCAAATGCGGCCGCTACATCGTTCATGGTGTTTGTGTTCCACAGGGTCGTGAAAAAGACCGCTTCTGACGTGTCCTGTGCCAAACGTTCCGCATCAATCATATAGGCAGCAAGTTCATCACGGGTTAGCTCTGGCTGCGATTGCAAATCACGGTACCATTCGGAAATGATCTTATGGTGCGGCTGTTCGACATTGAATGTTGAGGTAAGTACCAAGTCGGCTGTATTCCGCAAACTCATAGACATTTTCAATCGTGCCCATATTGCGCGCGTAGAGCGCCAGAATATCAAACTTGCCGCCCGGCAGCAAATGAGATACGCTCTCGATCTCTTCGCGTAGCTTGTCAATCGGCATACCCAGTTCATTGTTATAGTCGCCCATCATGCCCTGCCAGCCATGTCCGTCGCCCGCAAGGCAAAGCACATAGTGGTCAGCGTGCATTTGCGACAACGACGTCTCAAGAAACATGCGCAAAGTCTGTGGATCGCCTGTGCTCACAGAGCCAAGATTTGCGACTAATTCCGAATTTAACAAACCTACTGGTTGGCGCGGACTAAACTCCACATCGTAGATTCCTACTTCACCCTGAGCTGCCGGCGTTGCCAAGCACGCTTGTGTCATCGTTTGCGGCGAGTTTAGTTCGGTTTCCATCACGCGTACGGTAGCAACTGCACGAGAAGAAGACATTGACGGTCCGGAGAGTTGATCGCCTTCGTAATTGCCGGCAGCATAGATCAAAACACCCCATGTCTGGTTGTCTGCTTCAGGTTCAATTCCTGTGCGTGTGACCCGGTCTTCTGCGCAACCAAAGAAGACGGTCATTGACAGAAAGAGCAGGCTGGTAGTAGCGAAACGAGAGTTCATTTTAGAATGGGAGTTGAGTGAGGGAATGCGGTATCCACTTCACCGCGTAATTGAGCGTAAGATAATCCCATATCATTGCACTCGCATGAGCAGAGCATTAGATTTTGATTAGAAATCTTGCTAAACCATTGTTTTTTAGGGTTAGATATCAGCACTAGGATGTAAATGCCTCGCGTAAAAAGGTAAAGTAATCCGAGGTGGACTTTGTCATTCGGGTAGCCATGTCTTTGATTCGCAACCAGAAAAAATTCAAGGATCGAGTAATGTGTATTGCAATATCATTTGATATGTACTATCTTAGTTTTATGAATACGAGGCTGGCTCGTTGGCAGGTCAATTCAATTGAAATAGGCACAGCGCTTGCCTATCATGAATTAAACCTTGCGAGTTAGTTTTTGATTTGATGGACAGTAATAGTTTTTAAGATGTAATAGGTGACTTTCGAGAATAATTCTCTTGAAGTCAGGACATGTGAACCGCAAATTTCTGCATACCTACCTACCCGTCTGGGCGCTCTGCCTTGTACTTGCCTCAGCAGTTCTTGCTGATGTAGGCAATCCGCACGGCCAGATGTCGCTGGATTGCAACAAGTGCCACACGGTAACGGGTTGGTCGCCTCTTCTTTCCCCTTTGCCATTTTCGCACGACTCTACACAGTTCCCGCTGGCAGGCCGCCATGCGGGTTCTTCGTGTTTGTCCTGTCACACGAGCCTGGTCTTTGCCGAGGCACAACCAACTTGTGTAGCATGCCATGCGGATGTCCACACAGGTCAGTTTGGCAATAACTGCGAGAAGTGCCATACAGCCAATAGTTGGGACGAGCGGATGGGCATGCTGAATCAGCACGCAACCACACGGTTTCCATTAATTGGTCGTCATGCCCTGATCGATTGCCAAGCATGCCATTCCAGCGGCCAGCTTGCAGGATTGGAAACGGCTTGCGCTTCGTGCCATCTTGATGATTTCAATAAGACGACAGATCCCAGCCATACTCTGGCTGGGTTTTCTGTTTCATGTGAATCATGCCACAGCACAATGATCACGGATTGGAAAGCGCCGAACTTTGTTCACGGCGAGGCGTTTCCTCTGACTGCCGGGCACTCAGGATTGCGCTGTGTGTCCTGCCATACGAACATGGCATTCACTTCTACAGAGACGGCGTGCATAACCTGCCATCGTGACGACTATGTCGGCGTTGCCAGCCCGAATCATCAGGCCAACGGTTATCCAGAGAACTGCCTTGAATGTCATACGACATCAAATTGGGACACTCCCTTTGACCATCAGACCACCCAATTCCCATTGTCAGGCCGACACATCGAGACAAACTGTGCAAGTTGCCACAGTTCTGGTCAGTATGCAGGATTGGATGGCCATTGCTGGTCATGCCATGCGGCCGACTATGAGACAACGAGTACACCTGATCATCAGGAGATTCAGTTACCGCATCAGTGTGAAGGCTGCCATACGGCACAAAACTGGGACGCGTCTTTTGATCACAATCGCGATACACAGTTCGAACTGACAGGCGGCCATGTGATGATCGGTTGCAAGGAGTGCCACACGGGCGGATCGCTCGAAAGTACTCCGATGGAATGCGTCTCCTGTCATCTTGACGATTACAATGGCACCACGACTCCGGATCATGCGGCCACGCAGATGCCGACAACTTGCATCGATTGCCACACCACTGAAACATGGGATCAGGCATTTGATCACCAGACTACCTCATTTCCGCTAACGGGCCAGCACGTCAGACTGCTTGCCAGCAGTGCCACATCGGTGGCGTGTTTGAAGGCACTCCGAGCCAGTGTATCGATTGCCATTTAGCAGATTATAACGGCACAACGGATCCTGATCACGAAGCTACCCAGATGTCGACAAATTGCACGCAGTGCCACACGACGACTAATTGGGACGCAACGTTTGACCATCAGCAACTGCGTTCCCGCTAACAGGTCAACATGTCCAGACCGCGTGTCAGCAATGCCACATCGGTGGAGTGTTTGAAGGCACTCCGAGTCAGTGTATCGATTGCCATTTGGCCGATTACAATGGTACATCCGATCCTGATCACGAAGCAGCTCAGATGTCGACGGCATGCCTAGAGTGTCACACGACGTCCAACTGGGAGGCAACGTTTGATCATCAAGCTACCGCGTTCCCGCTAACGGGCCAGCATGTCCAGACCGCGTGTCAGCAATGCCACATCGGTGGCGTGTTTGAAGGGACTCCGAGTCAGTGTATCGATTGCCATTTGGCCGATTACAATGGTACATCCGATCCTGATCACGAGGCGGCACAGATGTCGACAGCCTGTCTTGAGTGCCATACGACGTCAAATTGGGATGCAACGTTTGATCATCAGACCACGGCATTCCCATTGACGGGTCAGCACGTCCAGACTGCTTGCCAGCAGTGCCACATCGGTGGCGTGTTTGAAGGGACTCCGAGTCAGTGCATCGATTGTCATTTAGCAGATTATAACGGCACAACGGATCCTGATCACGAAGCGGCTCAGATGTCGACAGCCTGTCTTGAGTGCCATACGACCTCCAACTGGGACGCAAGCTTTGATCACCAAGCCACAGCTTTCCCGCTAACGGGCCAGCATGTCCAGACCGCTTGTCAGCAGTGCCACATCGGTGGCGTGTTTGAAGGCACTCCGAGTCAGTGTATCGATTGCCACTTGGCCGATTACAATGGTACATCCGATCCGGATCACGAAGCGACCCAGATGTCGACCAACTGCACGCAGTGCCACACGACGACTAATTGGGACGCAACGTTTGACCATCAAGCTACTGCGTTCCCGCTAACAGGTCAACATGTGCAGACCGCGTGTCAGCAGTGCCACATCGGCGGTGTGTTTGAAGGCACTCCGAGTCAGTGTATCGATTGCCATTTGGCCGATTACAATGGTGCAACCGATCCGGATCACGAAGCGACCCAGATGTCGACCAACTGCACGCAGTGCCACACGACGACTAATTGGGACGCAACGTTTGACCATCAGACTACTGCGTTCCCGCTAACAGGTCAGCATGTGCAGACCGCTTGTCAGCAGTGCCACATCGGTGGTGTATTTGAGGGCACTCCGAGTCAGTGTATTGACTGCCATTTGGCCGATTACAATGGTACGACCAACCCTGATCATGAAGCGGCACAAATGTCGACGGCATGCCTCGAGTGTCACACGACCTCGAACTGGGACGCAACGTTTGATCATCAGACTACGGCGTTCCCGTTAACGGGTCAACATGTCCAGACTGCTTGTCAGCAGTGCCACATCGGTGGTGTATTTGAAGGGACTCCGAGTCAGTGCATCGATTGTCACTTAGCCGATTACAATGGTACGACCAACCCTGATCATGAAGCGGCACAAATGTCGACGGCATGCCTAGAGTGTCACACGACGTCCAACTGGGACGCAAGCTTTGATCATCAAGCTACGGCGTTCCCGCTAACAGGTCAGCATGTGCAGACCGCGTGTCAGCAGTGCCACATCGGTGGTGTATTTGAGGGCACTCCGAGCCAGTGTATCGATTGTCACTTAGCAGATTACAATGGCACAACCGATCCGGATCACGAAGCGACCCAGATGTCGACCAACTGCACGCAGTGTCACACGACAACGAACTGGGATGCGAGCTTTGATCATCAGACCACGGCATTCCCGCTAACGGGTCAGCATGTCCAGACCGCTTGTCAGCAATGCCATATCGGTGGAGTGTTTGAAGGCACTCCGAGTCAGTGTATCGATTGCCACTTGGCCGATTACAATGGTACATCCGATCCTGATCACGAAGCGGCCCAGATGTCGACGGCATGCCTAGAGTGTCACACGACGTCCAACTGGGATGCGACATTTGATCATCAGACCACCGCGTTCCCGCTAACGGGCCAGCATGTCCAGACCGCTTGTCAGCAGTGCCACATCGGCGGCGTGTTTGAAGGCACTCCGAGTCAGTGTATCGATTGCCATTTGGCCGATTACAATGGTACATCCGATCCTGATCACGAAGCGACCCAGATGTCGACCAACTGCACGCAGTGTCACACGACGTCCAACTGGGATGCGAGCTTTGATCATCAGACCACGGCATTCCCGCTAACGGGCCAGCATGTCCAGACCGCTTGTCAGCAATGCCACATCGGTGGCGTGTTTGAAGGCACTCCGAGTCAGTGTATCGATTGCCACTTAGCTGATTACAACGGCACGACCGATCCTGATCATGAAGCGGCACAGATGTCGACGGCATGCCTAGAGTGTCACGCGACGTCCAACTGGGACGCGAGCTTTGATCATCAAGCTACCGCGTTCCCGCTAACGGGCCAGCATGTCCAGACTACGTGTCAGCAATGCCACATCGGTGGAGTATTTGAAGGCACGCCGAGTCAGTGTATCGATTGCCACTTGACAGATTATAACAGCTCTTCTGAGCCCGATCACGAGGCCGATCATTTCCCGACAACGTGTCAGGCATGCCATTCCACAAGTAATTGGAACTCGACATTTAACCATAACAATACAGGCTTCCCGCTGACAGGACAGCATGTTCAAGCGACCTGTAACCAGTGTCATGCGAGCGGCCAATACGATGGACTCCCGACAACGTGTGTGAGTTGTCATGTAGCAGACTATAATAATACGGACGAGCCAGACCATCAAGCAGCTGGTTTCTCAAATCAATGTCAAACGTGCCACGACGAACAACTGGGACGCCAACTTACAATCATAATAATACCGGCTTCCCCTTAACGGGTCGGCACGTTCAAGCGACCTGTATCCAGTGCCATGCAAGTGGCCAATACGATGGACCCCCAACAACTTGCGCAAGCTGCCATTTGTCCGATTACAATGGCACAAACGATCCTGATCATGAGGCCGCGAACTTCCCGACCACGTGCCAGACATGCCATTCCACGAGCAATTGGTCATCGACGTTTAACCACAACAATACGAGCTTCCCGTTAACCGGCCAGCACGTCCAAGCAAGTTGCAATCAATGTCACGCAAGCGGTCAGTATGACGGACTACCGACAACGTGTGTGAGTTGTCACTTAGCTGACTACAATGGCACAACCGATCCTGATCATGAGGCGGCACAGTTCCCGACAACTTGCCAGACGTGCCATACAACAAACAACTGGGACGCCAACTACAATCACAATAACACCGGCTTCCCGTTAACGGGTCGACATATCTCTGCAACCTGTAATCAATGTCACGCAAGCGGTCAATATGACGGACTTCCAACAAATTGTTCCAGCTGTCACTTGGCCGACTACAATGGGACAACTGATCCTGATCACGAGGCGGCGAACTTCCCGACGAC
>JADKHW010000010.1 GCA_016721565.1 bacterium
CTGATTATCAGGATGGATGTCGCAGGCAGAAACAGCTTGAATCTACCCTGCAGCATTCCGTGCCTATTTGCGGAAGACATGGTTCGCCAAAGGTCGCGCAGGTTGAAATTTAAGAATGCACAACTGATTCGTACGGCTTTGACTCGCTTCCCATCAGCGAAATGGTCGGATCGATTGCGCGCGAGGCTGAAACTGACCGCTTTCAACAGCGATCGCGGTGCATCCAGACCACGAATCAAGCTTCTGCCCAAGAACGGAAAGCTTAACGGTAACAGGCTGTTAAAACCGTGCGAAAGATTCGTGCAACCGTCAGGCGCATAGCCGATACGATTAACCATTTGCGGTTTCGCATATACGTTCAAACCACGTTCCCGCGGTTGACGTGCAAGTAGTCGAAGGTGTTCACAAAAACTTTATTAACGAGCAAATTGGCGGAAGGCCAACTCGGGGATAAGCCGAGTGACCTTTTGCACAAAGTTGATACGTTTCCAAGGTGATCGGATTCGATTAGACAGGTGCTATCAATTTTGCTGAATCGTGCGCGATGCCATCCTTGATACCAGGACAAATCTCCAATGATCATCGTGTAATCGCAAAATCCGCAATGCAGAAATCAATCCCGAATTGGCTCCAGTAGCGAAATTGCCGACTCAGGAACCGCATGGCCTCCGATGTTGTCAGCACATCACCAGGCTTCATTTGCGACCAAAGATTACAAACTCGCACCGGCACGAGACTCAATTTATCGAATTTAACGGAGAACATCGACTCCGCGCACATGGCGGCAAATTGAATCGTCTCCCGAGAAGGCAGCATCTTCCGCTTGCTCTTTGATTGACTTGGAAGCAGGGGAACTTTCTCAGGGTGGCATTGAAAACGGATGAACAGTTGAGTCGTTGAACAGGAGAGCAGCAACATCAGAACTCGGTTGAGATTTAGATGGTTTGGATCGCGGAGTATTCGGGATAGAATCAGGTATTCCTGGCTCGTTTTTGATGCGTTACCTGCCTCAGATCCCAAAACTGTGGATGATCGCTTGGTCTGTGGATTGTCTTCTTCTTTCGCACTTCGCGCAAAGGCCGCATCGTCACTTTGCTGCTTCGTCGTGGTTGCTGCAACCGATCAGCTTGCCGCAACGGTAATCAAACCTGCGGTTGCGCGTCCGGCCTTGCAAAGTGATTCCCCAGACTCACTGCTACGATGCCGACCAAGACAAGTGGATTTACGGACAAGTTCGCAATGACGACCCACAAGTCGTCTTGCAGCTTTCCGTCTAACCATGCGGCTAACATGGTTGGGCAAGCAAGTTGTACTGGAGCTACTTCTATCCGCAAATCAGCCCGGTCTTAATTGCTAGTGCGCTTGTAGTTGGCTACAGCCGTATCTATCTTGGCTATCACTATCCGTCTGACGTTGCCGCAGGTTATATGCTTGGAATCTTCATTGCGCTCATCGTTGCATGGCCGCTTAGAGTGTGGGTCCTGCCCGACGAATAGAAAGCGATTATTAGACAAAAGCAAAAAGCCCTGCTTCATTACGAAGCAGGGCTTTCAAGTCAAATCTAATTGTCTATCGGAACATCGCCTTGATCGAACCCCATGTTTGCTGAACAGCGGAGAAGCTCAAAGAGACTTCAACCGGCGCCGTATAAGCTTTAGCGGGCCATCAAGATTCAGTAGTTTCAAACGATAGAAGAACGTCCGCTCGCGTTCAACGTCAAGCGGGCTTTCATCTGTAAAGGAATACTCGGAAATGAGCCGCGTGCATCAATCTGTCCGACTGGGAAGTAATGCTTCCGTCGGCCGAACGTTCGACAACGAACTTCTCGAAGCTGATCTCTTGACCCGTGCGCCATTCCAGACGTGCGTGATCACCCAACGGGTAAACGGTTAGGCTCAAAATCTCCACCCGGCCCAAACCGAAGAGGCTCCGGCTGCTGTCAGTACTAAGGTGGCGATCCAGCGCTTCAAGATGTGCGTCCTATTGGTTTTCAATTCAACAAAATAGCCAACCCTCATGGGTCAAGGACTCTGCAACCAAGTCACATTTCATCCACTCGCTGCAAACCCCCTAGGATCGTATACCAAATACTTTAGGGCTATTTCAAAGGACAAGGGGCAAAATCCGGGCATTCATCACGAGAAGAAATGGGGCAAATCACACAATCGACCCTTCCGTAGCCAACTTTTGGTTTCACCAATAATAAAACCGATGATAATCCCAATAATCAGCACAGCGTGAGGATCCGTGACTGCAGCAGACGGACATTGCCCCCGTCCGGCCATACAATGGAAAGTAGCAGCTCCGTTCACCAACCCACCAAAGGATTGGCAGCTTTTGCCAAAGCCAAGCCACGGAATTAGGCAAGCAAGCCAGAAACCCGGCGAAACCTGTGTAAAAATTCCAGCAAAGTCGCGATGGCGGCCCATCCAGCCATCAAGGCCTGCGACCAAACCAATGATGATAATCAACAACACAATCCCAGAACATCTTTGTCCCGGAGTGGTTGAAAATACTGCAAAACAGGATGTACATCTACTCTTATTCGCAGAGTTCAGCTCAAAATAAACCATTTCGCGCGCGAATGTCAAGTGAAATCGCAACATCCGCGTCGCGCCGCGAAACCATGCCGAAACAAGAGTTTGCATCAAATATTTTTGCTGAAGCGGTTGCCCAACCCTATAAGGTTTGTATTATCAGACCTATGCACCTTGTGCCGTCCGGGCAAGTCACCCTCCAAGCACCTGTCTATTTCGTCTCCGACGCTCAGTTTGGGTGCCGAGCCGGAACCTGTAGCTTCTACTCAGTTGGAGCGGATGCTTGCGTTGCTCCAAAGTCAGACGAAAGAATGGTTCGCTGATCATCAACGGTAACCTGTTCGATTTCCGGTATGAATGGCAATCGGTTATCCCCAAGCGCTTCTTCAAAATTCTGCGTGCCCTTGAGGAAGCTACCGAATCGGGCACGCGAATTCATCTACTCGCGGGCAATCACGATTTTCGTTTGCATGGATTTCTCGAATCGAAATCGGGTTGGTGACACATCAAGATGCACTCACCGTGCAGATTGCGAATCACAAAGTGTTCGTTTTCACGGTGACGGATTACTGGCAGGCGATCATGGCTACCGTTTATTGAAAAAGTGCTGCGAAGTCCGATGGCACAGCGATTGTTCTTGTGGTTACATCCCGACCTCGGAATGTGGTTTTTTGGCTCGTGGCACTTCACAGCAAAGCCGCAATGCCACCAAAGGCAATCCTGCCGAGGCATAGACTATGTTCGTTTTGCAGCTGAAATTCTGAAAGGTGATTCGGATGGTGTTGTGTTAGGGCACGCGCACCGGCCGATGGAACTCGTGCTCGATGGCGGCACCTACATAAATCTTGGCGACTGGATCTATCACTACACCTATGCGGTTCACAACGGAGAACGATTGGCCTTATTGAAGTGGGCAGAGTCTGAAGGAGTGGGCAAGTGACACGACAACGCGGCGGTGTGGGCAAACCTCTGCTTGTCATCCTTGCGGTGTTTGTGGCAATCCTTATTGCTTCTTGGTCGTTCGTGGCCTATCTGAAGCAGGGGCTGCCGTCGGTCGAAGAGCTTGAGAACATCAATCCTGCTTTAGCCACAAAGATTCTCGACCGCAACGGCGTCTTAATCAAGGAGCTTTACACTCAGCGTCGTTCCTACGTGCCGCTGAGTGACATGCCGCCCGTCGTAATTCAGGCCTTTCTGGCAACTGAAGATCACAAGTTTTACGAGCACTGGGGTATGCGGCCCATTGCGCTCGGTGTTGCGGTTGCAAAAGCGATCTTGACGTTTGATCTCCATCCTCGCGGTGCCTCAACGATTACGCAGCAGCTCGCCAAAAATCTCTACTTCGATCCACAGCGTAAGGTTACTCGTAAATTACGAGAGCTGTTGACCGCTATTGAAATTGAGCGCTATTACTCCAAGGATGAAATCTTGGAGATGTATCTGACGCAGACCTATTTTGGTGCTGGTGCGTACGGCGTGGGTGCCGCTGCGGCGACCTATTTCTCAAAATCAGTTTCCAAACTGACGGTCAATGAAGCGGCGACCCTTGCGGCGATTCCAAAATCTCCGACGCGCTATAATCCGCTGCAAAATCCGCAAAACACTCTCGTGCGCCGAAACCTTGTGTTTGGCCGCATGGAAGATGTCGGGTTCATCACAAAGGCCGAACGCGATAGTTTGATCGACACGCCGTTGCCGCTCCATCCTTCGTCAGATCGCACGCAAGAGGGAGTCGCTCCGTATTTCACAGAGAATGTTCGCCAAGAGCTGAATCTGCTCGGCAAACGGCACGACTTCGATCCCTATCAAGACGGCCTGACCGTTTACACCACGCTCGATGCGCGGTTGCAAGAGTGCCGAGAGTGCAGTCGCCGAGTCTTGCCTGAGCTTTGCAGGATAAGGTCAACGGATTCACAAAATCACGAATGTGAAGCTGCGGCTGAAGGAGGATGTATCCGGATTCGAATACAGCAGCGATCCGCAGACTCGCCGCTAACAAACACATTTCGGATTCTATCGCGACGGCAGAGCTTCCTGTCCAAATCGCGTTCATTGCTCTCGATCCGGCAACGGGTCACATCTTGGCAATGATCGGCGGTCGCAACTTTGAAATGAGTAAGTTCAACCGCGCAACTCAGGCGGTTCGTCAGCCCGGTTCGTGCTTCAAGCCGTTTGTCTACGCTTCAGCAATCGACAAGGGGATGCCGATTTCGGAGAAGGTCTCGAATGAAGAGATCGTTGTCACGCTTGATAACGGTGATCTGTGGGCGCCGAAGAATTTCTCGGATGAATACGGCGGCGTTGTAGATTTGCGCCAAGCTCTTTCGAAATCGCTAAACGTCGTTAGCGTGCGCTTGATTCGTGAGCACACGACTCCGCGCGATGTGGCTACTCTTGCCAAGAATTGTGGTATCACGACGAAGCTTGATCCTTATGACGCGCTCGCGTTGGGTGCTTCGGGCGTAATTCCGTTAGATATAGTTGGGGCTTATCAGGTCTTTCAAACGCTTGGTGTCTGGTCCAAGCCGATTGCTGTCACGGGCCTTGATGATCAATTCGGTCAAACGATTGAGCAGTTTCGCAATGAACGCAAAGTCGTGATGTCTGAAGAGACAGCATTTCTCGTGCAGAGCTTGATGCGTTCGGTGAGTGATCACGGCACGGCGGCATCGTTGCGCCTGAAGTACAACTTCCAGATTCCGACTGCGGGCAAGACCGGCACCACGAATGACAACACCGATGCGTGGTTCGTTGGGTTCACACCGCATTTGTTAGCCGGTGTTTGGGTGGGATTGGATGATCCGTCAAAATCGCTCGGTCGTGGTCAGGAAGGCGGCAAAGCGGCGTTGCCGATCTGGGCGGAGTTTATGCTTGCGGCGTATGAAGTCATGGACTATCCGACTTCCGAGTTTCGTATCCCCAAAGGCATCATCACGGCGGACATTTGTATTGAGTCCGGTCAGCTTGCGACATCAGGCTGTAACGATATTCGCACCGAGTACTTTGCCGCCAAGACTGAATTGCCTGAGCCTTGCACGCTGCACGGAGCATTCAGAACTCCGCGTGGTAGAAAACAGAGTTTGTTCTAAATCAACTTGTCTGATAAACTGTTTCGGGAGAACAGTTCTATGTTAGCATCACATTCCTATCAGCGCGGCGGGATTACGCTGTGGGCCACGGTCATCGTAGTTTTGATCATCGTTGGCGCGTTAGCTTTCCATTTCATTTCTCGGATGGAACCTGCCGAGGTGCGCTCATTCCAAGAGTTGGTCAATCGTGTCGAGAAGATCAACACGCAGATCACCGAGCGCGAGCAGCAAATTTCCGGATTGGTTTCGCGCTACAACACCTCGCATCCCGGCAACGAGATTGACACGACGGGTATGTCGGCGATGGGCCTGACTGAAGAGCAGTCACAACTGCTTGCCAACCGCGTGGCGCAGGAGAAGGACCTCTCGTATCGGGGTTTGCTGCAAGAGGTGATCGACGTCTCGGGTGAGATGGAGAAGCTGAAGCAAGAGCTTGGCGAAGTCAAATCGCGTCTGCGTCCTCCGATTGTGGCACAGAAGGGCGACTCGCATCTGGGTGTGCTTGAAGTTCTTGACCGAAGACATCGGGATGAACGAAGAGGACGCGCTGAAGATGATTGAGAAGGAAGCGCTTGTTCCCGAATTGCTGCCGGGCTTCGAGGTTTGGAACTACTTTGGTGAAGGCGTGTTTGGAACGTTCGTGACGCAAGGTCAGGCGAAGATCACGCCGAATGAGCTTTCGCGCGCGACCAAGCGCAAGATCGACGCTGAGCGGAACACGCTAATTCAGGAGCGCAATCAGAAGCAATCGGAAGTCGAGGATCTTGAAGGGCGTAAGGCAGAATTGCAGCAGCAGATTCAATCGCTGGAAGAAGAGCGCGCGTCGATGATGACGCAGGTGACGATGATGGCGAGCACGAATGACAGTTTGTCGTCAGAACTCAATTCGCTTAAATATCATGTCGGCACATTCCGCGACCTTGAGAAGGCGGGTGCGATTCGCAAGCCTGCGCTGGGCAAGTGGAACACGGGTGACATTGAAGCTGTTCAGCACACCGGCTCGCTGGATTTGCGCAAGGACACGCGGATTGTGATTAACGCGTCGTCGCTCGGATTGGAAAAAGTTGACCGGATTTTGTTGTTCCCGCGCTACTATAGTGAAGAGGGGGATTACAAGGTTGAGCTGTCGGCTGATCGTAAGTCGGCTACGGTAATTTTTGTGAAGCCTGCTAAGTTCAATTTGGCGCGGTTGGTGATTGCAGTAGGCTAACCGCCAGCGTGGACGCTGGACCCGGTGCGCTTCGCTCGAAGTTCTAAGAATAATGCGGCGGCTTGAAAGAGTCGCCGCGTTTTTTTGTGGGGAATTTGGAGAGGCGAGGAGGGGTTGTAAGGGGTTGTTTTTGCGTAAAACGCTAATAATTGTCGGAACAGGAGTCTCGGTTTAACAAGAGGTTAATTTTCGGGGGTGCACCTTTTTTCACGAAGTGCTATCCGGCTGTTATTTTGATACCCTTAATATACGACAATTTGAACGCATGGTCAAGTGTTATTTTCGTTTTATTGAATTTAGTAAACTCTTGAGATGACTTGAGTTGTGTGAAAAATGCTATTTTTGAGTGGCGTGGGGAGGGCACGCACCTCTTTTCTGTCATCGTTCGTTAGGATCTATTTTGGCGAAGCATGGTCATTAGCGCATATTTTTTCACGTCGCTGCTCGCGTGATCCTTGTATAGCCGCCACAACCGCCCAATCCCAAATCCAGAAAGTCGTTCTTCTGAAATAGGATACGCCCGTTTTGCAAGCACACAGCCCGACGAAATCGTCGGGCTTTTCGTTTTCAAACCGTCATTCAATTTGATTGTGTCGGTGACAACTGCACTTAACCTCCTCGGAAATAAGTGCAATCAAAAATATGGTAAAATTTCTCTTATTCTTACGTGCTGAGAATACACGTTCTAACATTTTCGACCTAAATTTCCGTCTGTAACAAACTCACTTGACTTTCATGTGAATTATGTCAATTTATCATGAACCATTTGCATCGAAGCGTTTTCCTTGCATTCGACAATGAGCCATTCGTTGCATCTCCTCCTGACACCTCCATCCTGCGGAATCGGCCCTCTTTCAAAATAGACTCGGAGCACGTTACCTCCCCAAACCGTTTGGAGATTCGATGCCCCCACAAGTCTCGCGCCTGATTCTCATCTTTGCCTTCATCGGCGTTGCCTTTGTCGCAACACGATGGTGGGCACGCCCGGATACATTCGGACAATACGGCCATTATCGTGGCATCGCGTTGTCCAATGCCATCACAAGATCCCCGCACTACATTCCGAAATCGACCTGCGCAGAGTGCCACGAAGAAGAGGCCGCTCTGAATTCCGCCGGACCGCACAAAAATGTTTCGTGTCAAATCTGTCACGGAGCCGGGGCCGTTCATGCGGAAGATCCGCAGACGTCGAATATCAAGAAGCCCGAAGTGACGGCAACGTGCAGCCGCTGTCATGAAGCGCGCGCGGCTCGTCCGGCGAATTTCCCTCAAATCAACATTGCGGAACACGCAGAAGGAGAGCCTTGCAACTCCTGTCACGTCGTGCACAATCCGTCAGAAACCAAATGAGGCGATGATGGAAAAGAAACAATGTATGTTCAGTCAGGCCAATTCGCCCATTCCCGAACTCGGAGTTTCACCCCGCCGAAATCGCCAGCGGATCACGGCGTGATTTTCTCAAAACTCTCGGCACGGCCTGTGTCGCGATTGCACTCGCTCCGCTGTCCGAAAAACTCGCTCTCGCCGAACAGGTTACGACTCCGCAAAAAGTTGCCGCCGATTACGATTGGAGCAAACACAAATGGGGCATGGCAATTGATGTCGAAAAATGTATCGGATGCGGAAATTGCGTCGTTGCCTGCAAAGAAGAAAACGGAGTCCCCAAAGAGCCGTTCTATTTTAGAACATGGATCGAGCGCTATCAAGAATACGGTGACGAGACCGTTGTAGATTCTCCCAACGGAGGTTATGACGGATTTCCCGCTCGAAGAAACCCGCGTCGAAAAACCCGATAAATCGTTCTTCGTTCCCAAGCTCTGCAACGCCTGCGACCATTCGCCGTGCGTGCAAGTCTGTCCGGTTGGAGCAACCTTTGAAACACCTGATGGCGCGGTCTTGGTTGATCCTGAATATTGCATCGGCTGCCGCTATTGTATTCAGGCCTGTCCCTATGGCACACGCTTCCTGAATCCCATCACGGGGGTCGCTGACAAGTGTACTTTATGTTATCACAGAATTCACAATGGCCAACAGCCTGCCTGTGTCGAGAATTGCCCGACCCAAGCCAGATTGTTCGGAGACTTAAAAGATCATGACGGCCCGCTGAATCAATTCTTACGCGAACACAAAATCCAAGTTCTTAAACCCCATTTGAACACCTATCCCAAAGTTTTCTATTCCGGTATTGATAAGGAGGTGCGCTGATGCCAGATCAAAGCCATCTCTATGAAGCGCTGAAGCACGTCGTCGGCTACATCTATCCGAACGACATCGAGGCGCATTGGAGTATTCTGATTGTATTGTATCCGTATCTGACTGGATTGGTTGCGGGTGCGTTTATTTTGGCCTCGCTCGAACGCGTCTTCAATGTCCGCGAAGTTCGGCCCACCTATCGGCTTGCGTTGCTGACGGCGTTGGCGTTCATGCTAATTGCGCCGTTGCCGTTGCTTTCGCATTTGGCCAAGCCGCTCAGATTTTGGGAGATCCTCGTCACGCCGCACTTGACCTCCGCGATGGCGATGTTTGGCTTTGTTTACATGTGGTATTTGATGGTCGTGCTGCTGCTCGAAATCTGGTTTGACTATCGGCGCGATTTCGTCGTCTGGTCACGTGAATCGAAAGGGTTCAAGAAATTCCTCTACAGCGTCTTGACGTTAGGAGTTACTGACATATCCGAAAAAGCTATCCGCTTCGATGAAGCCGCCGTGAAAACGATTACGATTATCGGTATTCCTTCGGCCTTTTTGTTGCATGGCTATGTCGGATTCATTTTTGGTTCCATCAAAGCAAATCCGTGGTGGTCGAGCGTCTTGATGCCTGTCATCTTTTTGTTCTCGGCCATTGTCTCGGGTATTGCGCTCGTGATGCTGATATATCTGCTGTCCAACAAGATTCCGCCGCGTCAAGCAGAACATGGAGTGTCTTGATACTTTGGCGCGCTACTTGATGTACGTCTTCATTATTGACTTCGCTCTCGAAGGTCTGGACGTTATTCAGAGAACCTACACGGCGGAAGAATCTTTTGATATTATCTACGCGCTCGTGCACGGGCACTTGTTTGAAACGCACATTATCTTCCAGTTGATTCTTGGAACGCTCATTCCGATTGCGCTCATTGGTTGGATTCAACTAAAGCAAGTTCCCGCCAATGTGCGCGTCAGCATTTACGCTGTGTGCGGTGTGCTGACTTTGATTGAATCTTCTTCATGCGTTGGAACGTCGTGATCGGCGGCCAGCTCTTCAGTAAGAGTTTGCGCGGTTTCACAACCTATAAAGTCGGGCTTGTCGGCTGGGAGGGCGGATTGATGGCCCTCGGACAAGCCATGCTTCCCATATTGATTCTTGCATTCTTAATCAAATTCCTGCCGCCGTGGCAGGAACACCCCACGTCCGACCGCGCTCATTGAATTTGAATCTCGCTTCGCGCGGGTGTACGAAAACCATTTCCAGGAGGTTCTTATGGAGCAGCCGGTATTTTCGTGGCGCAGTTTCGATCGCATGTCGCAGGTCTTGCAATCTGTCGGCTATGTTGTGATTGTGTTTGGAACGATCGCGGGTTTGTTGATTGCAACGATGGGAGAGTCGCTCGTTCGCTTGGCTGGAATTTTCACGGTCGCATTGAGCATTCTGCTTGGTTTATACCATGTCAGTTTCTCAATGCTGATGGCCGCGATGCATAACATGATTCGCAGGCTGGACGGCGAGAAGACACAAGAAGAATAGCCCCCACTTGAAAAGTGGGCAACGTTGCGCTACGCTTGGGCTTTGGATTTGGTGCGGCGGCTTGAAAGAGTCGCCGCGTTTTTTTGGGGGGATTTTGGAGAGGCGAGGAGGGGTTGTAAGGGGTTGTTTTTGCGTAAAACGCTAATAATTGACAAAACAGGAGTTGAGGATAAACAAGAGGTTAATTTTCGAGGGTGCACCTTTTTTCACGAACCGCTATCCTGCTGTTATTTTGATACCCCTAATATACAACATTTTGAACGTCTGGGCAAGTGTTATTTTCATTTTATTGAACTTAACAAACTCTTGATATGGTTTGAGTTGGGTTAAAAGTGTGGGTTTGGGGAGGCAGACCCCCATCCCCGGCCCTTCCCCCGTGAACGGAGGAAGGGGGTCGGAAGCTACAGCTCGGAAGGCAGACCAAGGTCTGCCACTACGGATGCGGAAAATAACACTTGCGGAATTGCGGGGGTGGGTGTAGATTGTGGTATGAAGTGTGATTTTCTTCAGGCGCGAATTCTATCTGTATTCAATCTTTTGAAGCGGGTGGGGTTCGCGGTTTTGTTGGTGGGGAATGCGTATGCCCAGCCGCATGCGCCGATTGAATGGGGAACTCCGCGCTGGGCGAACCTTGCCGGCTGGCCCGGGCTGCCTCGGATCCAGACATTGCGGGTGATTCCGATGGGAGACACGCTGTTATTCACGGCCTTGCATGCGGCCCCGAATGAAGTCTATGATACGCTTCTGGTTTGCTCCAGCTTTGACAACGGGCAGACGTTCACGCCGTGGATTCCCATTACCGATGGAAACACGGCGGTATATGGCATTTGGACGGGCTCCGCCGGCAGATTCTATTGCTTCGTAAACAAGGATATTCCATTGCCGTGGGTGGGCTGGGTCATTTTGAGTGAGGACGGCGGTCTGACGTGGAGCGCGCCCCGCGCATATCGTGAAAATCGTCTCTACATGGGCGGTTTTGCATCGGGCCATGACGTCATGGTGAGGTACGTAAACTACGAACACAATGACCTGCAAACCAGAACGATCTTCAGCTCGGACGGCGGCGACACGTGGTCCCTCCCAATCGTGACACAGCGGACTTCATTCTGATGGACTTGCACCAATCCATTGCCTTCACAAAACCAAACGACTGCTGATTGACCAGCCGGCGCCGTCGCGACATGACCGCCAGATGTATGTCGCAACGGGGGACAGCACGGGGCAGAACTGGACGCCGTTTGAGGTCTTGCCATGCGGATATTACGATCACTGGATGTGCAATGATCGCATGGAAATTTTGGGGGACACGGCGAGCGAGGCAGCAGGCATATTGGGGGCATTTAGCGATGGCTCTCTTGGAATCTATGGCCCATATTCTTTCGGACCAGCGATGCCGGAGCAGGGTGGGAAAGCTGTTTTCCGATGACGGAGGATCCCTAGTAATCCCGTCGCCCGGCACGAATGTCACACTGAACATCGGCGTAGAAGCTTTCGGTTAGTGGGTGGGAACACATCTCACCCGCGTGGGGCAATTGGGTGATGACACGGTTCAGCGCCAACCACGGCAAGAACTGGTATCCGCTGCAAGCCATCGTGGACAGCGTCCTTCTTTTATCGCACCTGAACGGTCAGATCCGGGGCAACCGGATAGACGTCTATTGGGATCAAGGGTGTTATGTCCAATATCCGACTGACTATCGGATGGTCTCGGGGACGATCACGCCGGACACCATCTATCCGGTAGTCCAAACGATTATCGTGCCGCCGGATACGGCGGGTGTTGGCAGTCAGCAGTTATTCACTATCAATGCAAGCGACAATGATACGTTGTCCGAGGTACGGCTGTTCATCGAAGATTTGGAGGGCAATACATGGAGTCGCTTACTTCGTCACGTCGGCGGCGATATTTATGACACGACGTGGACGGTGCCGGATACGGGCTATTACTCGTATTGGTTTTGAAGCGGAAGACTGGTGGAGCAGGTGACGGGATTGCCTGACAGCGGGAGCTTTCACTTTGTCACTGATGGCTGGAGTGATGTCTCAGGGCACGGCACATCCCCTGAGTTTTTTGCACTTGCTGTGTATCCCAATCCGTTCAACTCAACTCTTTCTATCTCGTTGGATGTGCCTTTGCATCAGGAAGTAACACTCTCGCTATATGATTTGTTGGGGAGAGAGGTGGATGTGATTTATCGGGGGAGGCTTTCTTCGCAAACGATTTCTTATGTTGCGCCTGCGGGGCTTTCGAGTGGGGTTTATTTTTTGAGGGCGAGTGCGGGAGCAATCTGTTTTGGGGAAAGTTGTTTTGTTGAAATAGCGGAAGGCGGAAGCACCCCCCCTAACCCCCCCGCGAGCAGGGGGGAATCGGAAGCGGAGGGGTCCTTCATCCCTACGGGACATGCTTCGTTCAGGATGACAATGTTGTTCAAAATCTCGGTGGGCGGGGCAGGTGAAGACACCTGCCGCCGCGACGTTAGAAAGGGTTACCTCCTTTTACGAGATCCTTCCAGGATGACAAGGTGATTTTACGTTGATGAATGCGCTGGACATTTGTGGGGTGCTTGGCGAGATCCTTCCAGGATGACATGGTGATTTACATTGTGCATTGCGCTTGGAGATTCTCGTGGTGCTTGAATGGATCCTTACAGAGGATGACAGAAAGAGAAACGGCGGGTCAAGACCCGCCACTACATTTTTTTGGCATGCTTGAATAATAAAAGAGACCGCTTGCGCGGTCTCTTTTATTTATCCGAATAGGCCTTGGCCGGATCTTCGTTGGCGCCACCATAGGTAGAGTGCGACTATTGCGAAGAGGACGTTGGGCGCCCACATTGCTGAGGCGGAGTGACTGTGCCGCGATCGGCTAAATCTTCACCGGCGATTAGGAAGACCCAATAGATTAAGAAGAAGGCCATGCTGTAGCCTGCGGAGACGCCGATACCTGATCTGCGTACCATTTGACCTAAGAGTCCGCCGAGAGCGGCGAAGATTAAGCACGCTGCGGGGATGGAAAATTTTTTGTGAATCTCCACCCACAAGCGCGAAATGTTTTTGGCGTTCTTCGCTGCGTCGTTGGCCTTGTAGTTCTCGATGCGCTGCATTAATTGCGAGACATCCATTTCGCGGTCGCCGCGCCAATCGGTGCTGGTGCGTCTGAGCGACATATCGGGAGCGTGAATGCGGAAGATGGCGCTCTGGAAGGCGATGCGGTGATGCTCGCCGGGGCGTGCACGATCTGAGCGTAATATCTCGCCGTCGTTTAGTGTGAACTCGAAACCTTCAAACCACTCTTCGTATTTCAATTTGCCGCGATCCGCAATCACCGTTCCGCCGAAACGCGGGTCGTCATCTTCGTAAACCACGACGTTGTGAATTTCAGATGTCTCATTATCCACTTTTTGTGCATAGAGCACATGGCCGGGAATATCGGATAGAAATACACCGGGTTCCAAAATCATCGCGGGCTTTAGACGTTTGATGTCTGTTTGAAGTTGACGCGAGCGATAGTTGAGATCGGGCAGGACGTTGTTATTGAAATAGGCCAAGCCAACCGCTGAAATCAAACCGAACAAAATTGCGGGCAAGATCATCTGCCACGGGCCAACACCAGACGAGCGTAAGGCGGTGACTTCATTATCTGAGGACAATCTTCCATAGGCCGAGAGAACTGCGACCAGCACGGCCATCGGCACGGCGAGAGCGATCATCCACGCCAAGTTCAGCGCGAAGAACTCGACGACCGTCATAACCGGAAGCCCCTTGCCCACAATTCGGCCCAGCATGGTGAAGACCAGATTCAGGACAAACAGGAATACGATCAGCGACAGGCTGAAGATGAAGGGCGGGATAAACTCCCGGGTCAGGTAGCGGAAGAGAGTCATTTGGGGGCGGAATTTGTTCGCAAGTTAATAAAATTGAAGAACATTTCCCACAACCCCCGCTTGCTTTTTTCCCATAAATCGGATATACTTGCTGATTCGGGGACGGATTGCCCTCCGCCCGGAGGACTAGTCTAATTGGTAAGGCAACGGTCTTGAAAACCGTCGGGCGAAAGCCTTTGGGAGTTCGAGTCTCCCGTCCTCCGCAAGTATTATAGAAACAGCATTTTGGGGTTCCTATGCGGAAGGTCGTGCTGTTTGCGGCCTCCAGTCTGGATGGCTTTATTGCCAGACCTGACGGAGCTATTGACTGGCTCTTTCAGGATGGCGACTACGGCTTTTCAGAGTTCATGGAGACCGTCGATTCTGTCGTGCTGGGTCGCAAGACCTACGAGGTTGCCAAGGCACTGGGAGACGACTCCCTGACGGAAGGCGAGCATTGGATTGTCAGCCGGACACCTGAGGAAGCATGCCGGAGGCACGGCGCGCTTTGGGAATTTAGATCAGGTTGGCGATTGGCTAAGATCCTCGGAGTCCGAAAAGGCGGTTTGGCTGATTGGCGGAGGTGAATTGACTGCGGCGTTTTTGGATCGCGGCTGGCTAAACGAAATCGTGCTGGCGATTCATCCGCGACTACTTGGGCAAGGGATTCCGGTTAGTCCGGATCTGCTGAACGACGCTGTGCTGACCTACCGCAAGCACAAAGTCTTTGACAACGGATTAATACAAGTTTGGTATGACGTGGTTTCCTGAAGCCACCAAAGAATTTCAGGAGAGGTGGCCGAGTGGCTTAAGGCGGCGGTTTGCTAAACCGTTGTACGGTCTAAAGCCCTACCGGGGGTTCGAATCCCCTCTCCGCAAAGATTGGTAATGTATTCGTGGGTTCTCTTTCTCTGGCGCGCAATTGGTTCGCTTAATCATTCCCATGAAAGATTTGCTTAAGGGGAAATCATGCAAAAAGCACATTACTCAATTCTGATTAACGCACCTCGCGTGCGCGTCTGGCAAAAATTGTTTGACGACGCCTCGTATCGAATTTGGACAGAGCCTTTTGCAAGCGGCTGTCATTTTCAAGGCAGTTGGAATAAAGGCAGCAAAATACTCTTTCTTGCGCCCGGAGAAGATGGAAAACTCGGCGGGATGGTCAGCCGCATCGCCGAGAACAAGCCCAACGAGTTCATGTCCATTGAACATCTCGGCATCGTTGCCGAGGGAGTTGAAGATACCACCAGCGAAGCCGCAAAGAAGTGGGCGCCCTCATTCGAGAACTACACTCTGAAAGACCGTGACGGCGCGACCGAACTGCTAATAGAGATGGATATCGAAGACTCCTATGCTGAATTTTTCGACGAAATGTGGCCCAAAGCTCTCCAGAAATTGAAAGAAATTTCGGAGGCGAAGTGATGATCGAAAAGGTCGTGCGGAAATTCGATTTGGATACCTTTGACGAGAAAGAGGAAAATCTCAAATTTTGGCTTAGCAAAAGTCCGGAAGAGAGAATTTCCGCTGTTGAACAACTAAGAGTGCAACACTATGGATCTGAGACAAGACTTCAAAGATTTGTTAGAGTTGTTCAACTCGAACAAAGTTGATTTTATGATCGTCGGAGCGTATGCGCTTGCATTCTATGGGGCGCCGCGTCTGACTGGTGATATGGATATTTGGGTCCGGCCAAGCAATGAGAATGCTGAACGCGTCTTGAAATCACTCGATGAGTTTGGCTTTCCGTTGGATGACCTTTCTACAGCAGATTTTGTTACCCTCGAAAAATCGTTCAACTTGGTTTTCCACCGGGTCGCATTGATCTTTTGACGACGCTTTCAGGTCTGTCATGGGACGAAGCTGTCAATTATCGCGTTGCCGCAGATTATTACGGCACTCCGTGGCCTATATTGGCAAAGAGCAGTATCGGATAAATAAGAAAGCAAGTGGTCGCCCACAGGATATCGCCGACATTGCATCGCTCAAGAAGCTTGATAAGTAGCTCGTTCTTTCTTGGCAGAGATCAGTTTGTTGCCAATAAGCGCGCCACTGGGCGAAAGAAAGACCTTGCAGACTTAGAAGCTTTGGGGGAATTGTAGTCATCGTAACGAATCAGAGCGATTTTATCCTTGACCAAACTCCTTCTGCATCTTGAAGGCTTCGCAGTCTTTGTTTTCAGCCTGCTGGCCTATTCCGAACTTGGTTACTCGTGGTCGCAATTTGCATTGCTGTTCTTGGCTCCTGACTTGCTGATGCTGGGATACTTGATCAATAAGCGTGTCGGATCGGTTTGTTACAATTTAGTCCATACCTATGTTGTCGCGCTGTGGATTGTTGCAATGGGCGTTTACGCAGGCAACAGTTTTGTACTTGGCCTTGGAGTTATTGTCTGTGCGCACATCGGCTTTGATCGCATGATCGGTTTCGGCTTGAAATACCCGACTGACTTCAAGGATACGCATCTACAAAGAGTATGATAACAGTTCGAAAAACTTTGATGCCGCGAACTGATAGCTCAACTTCGTTTACAAATCCCCTTTTGTCCTCGCAGGAACAGGGGATTTTTGTTATTAAATCGGAAGTATCGTGATTATCGGTCAGGAACTCGTTAACCCGCAAGCGCGCCGCCGTGCCCTGATTCGCATCTGGGTCGCGTCTGTGCTCATGCTCGCCGCGATTATCATGGGCGTGCTGTCGTGGATGCGTGACGAATCTGCTGTACTAATTGTCACGTCGTCGCCAAATGGCGGTGAAGTGGTGCTGAACTTCAGGCCGACAGGAGCGAAGACGAACGCGTACATTTCCGATTTGCCTGCCGATTCTGTCATTGTCACGTTGCGCGAAGACGGTTTCAGACCAGTTCCGCATGAACAGCGCATTCGCTTGCAAGCGGGTGATACCACGCGCTTGGCGTTCTTTATGCAGCCAATTGTGCGCGGCGACCAGCGTGAGCTTTCGCGTGCCGACGGTGCGCCGTACAAGTGGCAGTGGAAATATGTCGAGATTAATTCCGATCCGCCGGGTGCGCAAGTTATCATTGATGACGTGCCCACCGGTTTGATGACGCCTGCGAATTTTGTGTTTGATCGTGGACTCCATCACTTGCAAGCGCATTGGCCCAACGGCGCGAAATCGTACAAGAATGTGATTGTTGAGCGCTCATCTACGCAACCGAGTATTCTGTTCCGCCCCGCAACCTATATCCAACCTGACGAATGAGCCGCCGCGAAATTACACGCATTGAACCGCGCAGCGCAATCCGAGTGGGATTCTTTCTCGGATTGCTTTTCGGCGCACTTTTCGGATTATACAGCGCGTTCTTGTTGAAGGGGATGGGTGACACGGGGTTGCAGATGTTTGGCGCAAATGAGGCCGAGCAGATCAAAGCACTTGGCGGAGTCTCGGCAATTTTCATGGCGCTGTTTATGGGACTGTTCGGCGCACTCTTGTATTCGCTTGTGAGCGGGTTGTGCGCGGTGGTGTATAATCTTGCAGCGCGTTGGTTTGGCGGTTTAGAATATCATGTGCAAGAAACGGATGACGGAGCGCAGCCGACGCGCACAGGAGACGATGATGAGTGAGATTCGCGTGCGGTTTGCGCCCAGCCCGACCGGCTATTTGCACGTGGGAGGTGCGCGCACCGCGAATTTTCAATTGGCTTTATGCGCGTGCGGTCGGCGGCAAATTTCTCGTTAGAATCGAAGATACCGATCCGTTGCGTTCGCGCGGTGAACTGGCACAAGTGATTCTCGACGGTCTTGCGTGGTTGGGCTTGCACTCGGACGAAGAGATCGTTTACCAATCCGACCGCAAAGCACGCTTCGTTGAAATTGCGCACGAGTTGATTACACGCGGTCGTGCCTATAACGATTTTACGACCATTGAAGATCTCGACAAGGCTCGCGCCGAATCGCAAGCGCGCGGTGAAGCGTCGTTTCGTTTCAAAGCGGACCTTGCTAAGGTGCGTGCGGAAGCTGCCGAACGATTGAAACGCGGCGAACCTTACGCCGTGCGTTTTGCCGCTCCGTCTGAAGATATCGGTTGGGATGATCTCGTGCACGGTAACGTGAATTACAAGGGTGACGATCTCGAAGATTTTGTGTTATTGCGCTCGGATGGTTCACCGACTTATCACCTGTCGGTGGTCTGTGATGATCACGACATGCGCATCTCGCATATCTTTCGCGGCGATGATCACATCTCCAATACTCCGAAGCAAATCGCGCTTTATCGCGCGATGGGGTGGGAGGTTCCGCAGTTCGGTCATGTGCCGTTAATTCTCGGACCGGACAAGAAACGTCTCTCCAAGCGAACAGGCGCGGCGTCCGTCGGTGAGTTTCAAGAAAAGGGATTCTTGCCGCAAGCTCTGTTTAACTTCTTGACGCTGTTAGGTTGGTCGCCGGGCAAAGGGGATCGTGAGATTTTTACACGCGAGGAGCTTGTCTCCGTGTTCACGACCGACGGTATTCAGCCGAAGAGTGCGGTTTTTGATGAAGCCAAACTCGAGTGGATGAATGGCGAGCATTTGAGGATGTTATCTGATGCAAGTGCAATTGACTACTTGCTTGCTCATTCGGAGAACGACGCGATGACTCGAGAGAGCCTTGAAAAGGCTTGGCCGTTAGTGAAGTCGCGAGTGCGTTTACCTCGCGATGTGTTTGGCGAGCAGCCCTATTTGTTTACTGATCCTGAAGAGTACGATCCCAAAGGTGTTGAAAAACATCTGGCCGATTCGTCGGTGCTCGAACACTTGAACAAGTATGCCGTAGCAATTGAGTCATGCGCGTTTGATGCCGCAACATTGGAAGCAAAGCTGCGTGAATGTGCCGAAGCCGCCGGACTCAAGGCTGGGCAGCTCATTCATCCTGTGCGGCTTGGCTTAACGGGGAAAACGGTTAGCCCTGGATTGTTCGAGATGATGGAAGCGCTTGGCCGCGACACTGTTTTGCGAAGACTTAACCGGCTGCTCCGGCAGTTCATAACGGCGTGACGCTGCTCGATCGCTATATTGTCTCCGCGTTCGCGCGGAGTTTTTTCTTTGCAATGCTCGCGGCGGCGGTCATCTTTGTCACGATTGATCTGGTCGAGCATCTGGACAAATTTGTCGATGCAGGCGTCGGCTTTGATCTCGTAGGGCGTTACTATTTGCTCTATTTGCCGTTCATTGTGTATCTGACGATACCCGTCGGAGTTTTGCTTGCGACGCTGTTCACGATTGGTGGTTTTGTCTATCGCAATGAATTGACAGCTATGCAGGCCTGCGGTGTCGAGCCTTTGGCGGATTTTGTTTCTGCTTTTGTTTGCAACTGCGCCTCTGGCCGCTTCAGTTTGGTACTTAGGTGAAACGGTTGTCCCTAAACTGAATTTCGAACGCAAAGAGATGTATCGCGTCGATGTGCGAAAGGGGAAAGGCTCTGCTTCGTCTCGTCAGGGGCGCATCTATTTGCAGACTTCGCCGACCGAGTTCTTGAAAATGGAGAGCTACGATCCGAAGAGCACGACGGGCTATCGTGTGCAGCTCCAGAAGGTTGAAGATGGTCGTGTGATGTCGCGCGTCGAGGCCGACAGCATGCGCTACATCGATAGCGCATGGGTATTCACGCCCGCCACGATCACGCAGTTCAATGAGCGAGATATTACCATGGCGGGCCGCGACTCGCTTGTTCGCTCAGATTTCAAATTCACGCCCGATGATTTGATTCGTCTCAACATCGAGCCTGAAGAGATGAGCTACAAGGATATTCAGAGTCTTGTCGGGCGATTGCAAGCGGCTGGGATTCGCGCGGCGCGCTGGTCTGTGGATTTGGCGTTTAAGTTCTCGCAGCCTTTTGCGACGTTTATCATTGTGCTTTTCGGTGTTCCGTTCGCTGCATTTCGCAGGCGCGGAGGGCTTGTTTTGGGATTCGGCTTGTCGTTGCTCGTTTGTTTCGTCTATTTTGGCTTTCAACAGGTCGGCAAAATTCTTGGATACGGTGGCACGTTGTCACCAGTGTGGGCAGCATGGATTGGAAATGCGGTGTTTGGTTTCTTCGGGCTAATCCTCGTCTGGCGCGCACCGAAATAGGAAGCCATATACAAGATCAAAAAGAGGCCGCGATTGCTCGCGGCCTCTTTCATGTTTTCTATGTATCACAAACTACCAGTGAATTGCGTGGCTGATTCCGGGCGAAATCCCTCGTGTTGAATTGAATAAGCCGCCGTGCCATGAGCAACCGATATCAATTGAGTAGTGCTGGGTATGCACGCCGGTTCCAAGCGCGAATCGCGTTCCCAGTGGACCGCCGAACCCAATACCCGCTCGAGCGAGTAGTGGTCCAACAACATTGTATTCGCCGCCGCCAGCGATTTCAAAACCCGGTTTTCCTTGTGCGCTTTCTTCAAGCCTACTGCGCAACGTGCCGACAAACATTAATCGCGGTGAGTAATCAAATCTTCCGGACGCTTCAAGAATTGCAGGAATCTTTGATTCGATGCTCCCGCCCGTAACAACATCTGTCGTGCTGTTGAACGCGCGATTGACATAATCTTCGTCGTCAAGAGAGTCCACAATTAAGCCGGATGAATCAATCTCGAAAGCATCAAGTGTGGCTTCGTCAACGACCCACGTCACACTTCCTCCCACTTGCTTGACACCCAATCCGACTGTCCACTTGTTGTTAATTTCGGCAAGTAAACTCAAGTCGAAACCGATACCGTCACCGCTTGTGGCATGCACGCGTTGAATGGCCCCGTAGCCTGTAATGAGCGAGTCCGTTGCTTCAAGCTGTCCGGAGGCGTCAGTAATCTTGTCGTAGACCGTGCCCGCGTAGAAGTGAAAGCCCAGCCCACCGTAGAGCCCTTTGACATACTCTTGGTCAAACTTATAGCCGACGGCAACACCTGCGTCGAAGATGGTGTATTGTTCGCCGCCCAAATCTTCAAGCTTGTAGCCGCGATTGAGCTGATTGCCGTAGAGCGCAAGTTCAAACAGCTCCTTGCCTGCGGTCACATCGAATGCGGATTCTTCGGACAACTGAAATGCGGCCTGTTTGTATACTCCACCCAAAATCGGCACGGAGGCTATTCCCGAAACGCGCAAGCCGTCGTCGGGGATTTGATCAATGATTTGGCGCTTGTCATCCGCGCTGATGTAACCATCTCGTCCGACGCGATCGTTCCAGTCTGACATGGTGAAGGAGTTGTTCGTGGCTCCTGCGGAAAATCGCGGAAGGTCAATTCGCCATTTGTTTCTGGAGGGACGCGAGAGTATTGCGGCGTTTCCATGCAGCACGTCTGACGAGCGTTCCAGCAAATCGACGGCACCGGCAAAACCGATTGAACGCCCCGACGGTGATTGCGCAAACGCACATTGAAGAGAAAGAAGAAGTAAGAAGATGTATTTCATTCGACTTCTCCAGGGTGAACTTCATATGTGACTTTTGCCAACGCCTGGACAGACAGATAGTCTGTTCCATGCACGATCATCGTGTCACCGATGGCGGTTGCCACGGCAATCTGCGTTCGGACGAAGAACCGGTCGGACTTGAAGTAGTTCAGCCATTGCTGATCAAAATCAATCGTAAGTTGGTATTCGCTTGCATTCGTGGCGCGGCCATTGACAATGGTCGGCGGCGGAATTTCAACATCAAAAAGTGTGTCAACATTTGCGGTCGAGCCTTCAATGACATTGTTGCTGTCAAAATCTGCCACAAGGAAACAGCGTCCGCCGAGCGGAAGATGATTCCATAGCTTAATCGTCGCCGTTCCGCCCACGATATCCTGCAAATCTTGCGGCTCGACCTTCTCAACGGTGCCAACGGGCGAAAGCGTATCCGTGATCGTGACCGCTAAAGCAGCACGCAATTCGACTCCGAGCGAAACCTCAGTATTGTTGAACACAGCAACTTGACCCGACAATACGGCATCACCATGTGCGGTCATTTGATCCGGGTAGTCGGCCAGTAAGTCAGCCAATCCCGGAATGACAGCAACTGCCGAATCTTCCAGAGCGAGATCGTTGACACTGACCAATGATTGACCAACCTGAATTCCGTTTAACCAAGTCGCCGCATCAAGGTCTGCATCGAGTACTCCGCCGATGCCGCGATCCACGTGAATGCGCGCTTCCACTTCAAGTGGTTTGACCACTTCCCAGCCTTGAGGTGGGCGTTCTATATCTATAGAGAGTGAATCAAACGAAAGCTCAAGATTGTTCAGCGTGCCTTCAAAATATTGAACGCTAAGCTGTTCAAGCTCGATGCGACCGTAAACATATTCTCCATCGCCCTCAAAGCTACGCACATCCGGAGTCTGAGGTGAGTGCGAGATGAGTTGTCCCGTTACCGTTTGGTCTGTGTCACCCTCTGGTCGCAAACGGTACTGAGTCAGGGGAACGGTGATGGTGCTCGAATCACCCGGCAAGAGGAAATGTGTCACCGTTAGCGTGTCATTCAACCGACTGACCAGATTTGGTATCCGCAAGCTCACCGTATCGGCAAATTGCGTGTGATTCGCCAGCGTCACGGTCATGTTCCCGGATTCGATGATGACCAGATCAATCGTGTGCTGCTGGTCTATTGCCAGCGCACTGTCGCGCGTGACCGTCTGCTCGGGGATATTTCCGTAATAGCGCGATGCCGTCACGGTATCCACTTCAACAGTTAGTGATAAACGGTCAGTAGAATCAACAAGGATGTTTTGTCCTCCTGCTCCTGTCGCGCTGAAGTTAAGAACGAACGCACCATTCAAAATTGCGTGATCCAATACCGTGTCAATCACTGCCTGCTGGTCCGTAGCCAACGAGGCAATGCCCACAATCAACTTGCTTCCCGCTCTGATTTCGATGTTCGTGGCAGGGTAGGGGAGGCGATTGGCGATGATGACGCGAATCGCACCTGTGTCCACTTCCAGACTGTCATAGCCAAACGGGAACGGCAGGCCAATCGCGCCGTTTAGTGGATGTGCCGAGACATTCTGCGTCGTGCCGTGGAGGGCTGCAATGTCGGGGTTAAGCCTGCCTAACGTGAGTTGCAAGAGCGTGTCGTAGTCGAGTGGAGTCTCAATTGCGGTGACAAATCGCTCCATCGCAAGCTCCACAGACTTAACATAGAGGCTATCACCAATCTCTGCCGACATGTCTGCCCAAGCGCTGAAATAGACAGAGCTGTCGTCTTCCATTCCAACACCGGAGCCAATTCGCCTCAGAGTTGTATCCGGATCGGCAAGTTCCCAGATGCCATATGTGCGCACGCCGAACGGAACATTGAGATCAACCTCCCACCACAAATCGCCGGGCTTCTGCGGCAGTTCGCATCCTGCCACAAACGTCAACAGCCACAAACATAAAAGACGGAGTGAACTCCGTCTTTTATGCGTCTTGTCATTTTGACAAAGCATCAGGTGCCCATCTCCCAAGCGGATAAGTATTTCTTCTGCTCCGGAGTCAGCTTGTCAATCTTGATGCCCATCGTTTTGAGCTTCAAGGTCGAGATGTAATCTTCTATGCTCTTGGGCACGTCGTGCACATCAACGCTCAATTTCTTGGTTTTGATGGCGTGCTCGGTCGTCAGAGCCTGCGTTGCGAAGCTCATATCCATCACCGAAGCGGGATGTCCGTGCGCCGCGCCGAGGTTTACCAAGCGGCCTTCGGCAATCACGTTCACCGTTGAGCCGCTCTTTAGCGTGTAACGATCAACAAACGGAA
Organism: bacterium; assembly: GCA_016721565.1. Classification (GTDB taxonomy): domain Bacteria; phylum Electryoneota; class RPQS01; order RPQS01; family RPQS01; genus JABWCQ01. The sequence continues at coordinate 24,105 of JADKHW010000010.1, forward strand.
CGACGTTCTTCTCAACACGCTTTGCCATTTCAGCAAGGCCCTTGAGATCGAGTTCGATATCAAAGTGACCGCTGTTGCAAACGTACGCGCCGTCTTTCATCTTCTCGAAATGTTCCGGACGAATGACGTGCATGTTGCCCGTCACCGTGCAGAAAATATCGCCAATTGCCGCAGCGTCCTTCATCGGCATCACGCGGAAACCATCCATGCGGGCTTCCAGCGCACGCACCGGATTGATTTCGGTGACAACAACTTCAGCGCCGTGACCCTTTGCGCGGCTCGCAAAACCCTTGCCGCACCAGCCGTAACCTGCAACCACCACCACACGACCTGCAATCAAGACGTCCGTCGCGCGAATAATGCCGTCGAGCGTCGACTGGCCCGTGCCGTAACGGTTGTCAAACAGGTGCTTCGTGTCGGCGTTATTAACGGCGAAAACAGGGAAGCGCAATTTGCCTTCCTTGTGTAGCGCGACGAGACGCACAACACCGGTCGTCGTCTCTTCGAGTGACGCGATGATCTGTTCGCCGTACTCGATATGCGAAGTATGCAATCCGTGAACAAGGTCGGCGCCGTCATCCATCGTGATCGACGGATTGTGGCGCATGGCCGCGTCAAGATGCTGATAGTAGGTCTTGTTGTCTTCGCCCTTGATGGCGTAGGTGCGAATGCCAAAATCCTTCACGAGCGACGCCGCGACGTCATCCTGAGTCGAGAGCGGGTTTGAGGCCACAAGCACGAGATCCGCACCGCCAGCCTTCAATGTACGCGCAAGGTTAGCCGTTTCCGCAGTGACGTGCAAACACGCCGACATGCGGTGGCCCTTCAGCGGCTTCTCTTTTTCAAAGCGAGCACGAATCTCTGCCAAGACAGGCATGTCGCGATCCGCCCACAAAATTCTGTTCTTACCCTTTGGAGCAAGACTCTCATCGGCCACATGGAAATTCGCAGTGGTCGGCTGAGCCTTCTTGCCTTTGGTTGCTGCAGTTGACATGTACTTCCGTTCTTTTATGCTAATGTTTTCGCCTTGTCAGTCTTCTCCCACGAGAAGGTATCCTCAAATCTGCCGAAGTGACCATAGGCCGCCGTCTTACGATAGATCGGACGACGCAAATCAAGCGCAGTGATAATTCCGCGCACGGTCAAATCGAAATTCGCGCGAATCTTCTTCTCGATCTCCTCATTGGACATCTTACCGGTGCCGTGCGCATCAACCATGATCGACACGGGTTGTGCCACGCCGATGGCATAAGCCACCTGAATCGTGCAACGCTCGGCAAAACCGGCAGCCACGATGTTTTTGGCAATCCAGCGTGCGGCATACGCGCCGCTGCGGTCAACCTTTGTCGGATCCTTGCCCGAGAATGCACCGCCACCATGAGGAACCCAACCGCCGTACGTATCGACGATAATCTTACGACCCGTCAGCCCGGCGTCACCCTGTGGTCCACCGACTACAAACTTACCCGACGGATTGATGTAAATCTTGCAATCGCTCGCCATCTTGTAACCAGACAGCACTGCCGGAAGCAGTTCCTTCTTGAGGTCTGCTTCAATTTGCTTCTGATCAGCCGACGGATCATGCTGAGTCGAAATAACAACTGCCGTGATTTCAGTAGGCTTATTGTCAACGTAGCGCACCGAAACCTGCGACTTGGCATCCGGACGCAAATAGCCCAAAGTGTTTGCACGGCGCATCTCGGCGAGCTTGTGCACGAGCTTGTGCGACAGCACGATCGGCAGCGGCATCATCTCCGGCGTTTCCGTCGAAGCGTAACCGAACATCATACCCTGATCGCCCGCGCCGTCGCGATCGACAGCCTGTGAAATATCCGGGCTTTGCTTGTCAATCGTGGTCAGAACTGCGCATGTTTCGTAGTCGAAACCGAATGCCGCGTTCGTGTAACCGATATCTTTGATTACGCTGCGAACCAAAGCGGGGATGTCAACATAAGTGTGAGTCGTAATTTCGCCGCCGACCAATGCCATACCGGTCGTGACAAACGTCTCACAGGCCACACGCGCCATTGAATCATCTTTCAAAATAGCGTCGAGGACCGCATCGGATATTTGATCCGCAATCTTGTCGGGATGCCCCTCGCTGACCGACTCGCTGGAAAAGACAAAGGTGCTCATGTCTGGGTGTTACTGCTCCGTCGTATTGTGAAAAAACTGAATCCTAAAGTTCGTCGCCTTCGCCCGTGCCTTCAATGCTCGCCCTCGAGTCGCCCAAATTGTAGCGGTGGAAGCTGCCTTTGACGATGGCATTGTTCCCCACTAGCGAACCCGAAACCAGCGCATCTTCGACATGTGATCCGTCTCCCAATATGGCATCGCGGACCATTGCATTGCGAATCACCGCTCCTTGACCGACCGTGGCATGCGGTCCGACAATCGCCTGCTCAATAATGGCATCTGAATCAATAAATACCGGTGGAATGATTACAGCGCCGGGGCGCTGTTCCACAGGCTGACCCTTGAGCCGGTCAAGCAAATGTCGATTCGTCTCAAGCAATGTCTCGGGCTTGCCACAATCAAACCAATCGTCCACACCAAACGTAGAAATCGGCACGTCGCGTTCAACCATCAATTGTAATGCATCCGTAAGCTGGAACTCCCCGCGAGTCGTCAAGTTGCGCTCAAAGAGCGTTTCAATCGACTGCTTAAGCTCCTGCGCCTGCCGAATCAAGTAGATTCCAACTATCACAAGATTCGAGCGTGGGTTCTCCGGCTTCTCGACCAAGCGAGTGACCATATTGTCGCGGGTTTCCACCACACCAAAGCGGCGCGGGTCTTCAACCGTTTTGACACCAATCGCCGAGTTGCGGCAATCGCGCAAGACACCCTGCAAGTCAAACTCAAAAATGGTGTCACCCAAGATAACCAGAACTTCCTGGTCACTTTCAGATAACCCCAAATGCACCGCATGAGCCAAACCACGGGCCTCATGCTGCACGACAAATTCAGACGGAATGGAATAGTTCTCGCGGACGTAGCGCTCGATCAAATCCCCCATGGCTCCAACCACAAGCGTAACGTGGTCGATGCCTGAAGCAATTAGATGATCGAGAATGTGTCCGAGAATGGGTTTCCCGGCCACATTGAGGAGAACTTTGGGCCGGGTAAAGGTGTGGGGCCGAAGGCGGGAGCCAACTCCCGCTACCGGAATAATAGCTTTCACAGGGGCCGTTTTGAATCTTAAAGTCTTGTAATCTACGGATTTCCCCTATGAAAATCAAGACCCAGTAAGGAGATTTTTAAGCCCTGTAATCTTCGGGATTTCCATTGGGTCCTCTGCCCGCAAGATGGCAAGAAAGACCGTTGCGGCGTCCAATAGCAACATAAGGCGGATGCCGTGCTCAAGCCTGCCGCCGGTGTCACCAAACAGCTCGTTCGGGTCAAGCCGCATCGTCGCGACGCCCATCTTCATCAGCATCTCTTCCATTGGCCCGCGCGGATCGGCAAACGTCCCTGCTGTTGCCCAGCCACCAAGGAACATCACCATCGGCGGCGGAAGAACCTGAGCGAGATGCGCAAAGGCTTCAACTTCGTTGTGGGCAAGTTCGGGCAAGTCCGAAGCGTGCGACCAGACCTTGCTATTTTCTGCAAGTTGAGCACGCAACCTAAATGCGAGTGCTGGTCCAAGCAGCCCGTCGCATGTGTATATCACAGGCGTGCGATCCACAAGCTTCACCGCAAGATCAAGCGCCGGGTTCTCGTCGCGCGAGAGATTCGCGTAACGATCTGCATCTTCACGCAATCTCTTCAGTGGCCACTTGGCAATATCCGGATCATGAAAATCAAACACACGCTGGAACAGTCGATGCATCGCCCCAAGAGAAAAACCAACAGCCGCACGCGGTGGATAACCACCCGGTAAATTCAAGAAAGGGATGTGCGACGAATGTGCTTTCTGCTCAAGGCGACCACCACTTGAAACGGCCAACCAAACTTGTCGCGGATCCACTTCAGTCAAAGCTTGCACAGCTTCAACAGTGTTGCCTGAATAGCTGCACACGAGACGTGGCAGATTAGATTTACGTGCGTGCCTGCGGACGAAAATGCGTCCATCCATCGCAGGCGGTTCAACCCAAACGCTTGCAGTAGATCTCCCGACACCGCACTGCCGCCCAATCCAAACCAATCGAGCATCGGCTCTGGTCTGAGCTTATTGTGCAGCAGAAATTCGTCCGCGATCTCGATTCCGCGCTGTAATTGTTTATCAAGCTCAAGTGTCTTGCCCAGCATGTCGCTCGGATCAAGCTGCTTGAGTCGTGTTTCCGTCAATTGAATTGCTTTTGTTGTAATCGTCATTTTGTATTGTATCCATGTAGCGGCTGCCCTGTTAGTCCCGTAGGGATGGCTGCCGATCATATTCAAAAATCTCAAGCCCACGCGCCAGCGCAATGGGTTCAGCGTCTACGCCGGTTAAGAAAACCAGATTGGTAAATCTGCAAATCTCTTTTTTAACTCGCGCTGCATGTAGGTCATAATCTCTTGTGACGTGTCCATCCTCAGCGCTTTTCTCGCCATGCGTACACACTCTTCATAGGTCAAACTGCGAATGATCTTCTTGATTTCGGGAATCATCGCCGACGTCATCGAAATCTCTGTCATCCCCATTCCCACAAGCAGTGGAGTTGCAGCTGGGCTTCCGCCTAACTCGCCGCAAATCCCGACATGCACACCCTTCTTGTCTCCAGCCTTTATGGTCATGTCAATCATTCGCAATACGGCCGGATGATAGCTTCGATAATACGAAGCAACCTGCTCGTTTGCTCGGTCTGTTGCCGTCGTATATTGAATCAAATCGTTCGTTCCAATTGAAAAGAAAGCACACTCTTCAGCAAGCCTATCCGCCATGATTGCCGCAGACGGAATTTCCACCATAATTCCGACAGGCAAATTCGGATCAAAGGCAATTTTGCGCTGATTCAGTTCATGTTTAGCTTCTTCGAGCACCGCTTTGGCCTCGCGCAGCTCTTCAAATCCCGAGACAAACGGGAACATCACGCGCACGTTGCCGCGAGCTGAAGCCCTAAGAATTGCTCGTAACTGTGAACGGAACAAATCTCGTCTTGATAACGACACACGAATAGCGCGGTAACCCAGAAACGGATTCTTCTCGTTATGGATATTGATTCCCGCGTGATACTTGTCACCGCCCAAATCAAAAGTGCGAATCACGACAGGATTCGGCGCCATAATCTCCGCCGCGCGGTCGTACATCCCAAACTGTTCATCTTCCGTCGGCGTCGTTTCGCGTGTCAAAAACAAAAACTCACTGCGGAAAAGTCCAACACCAGTGCCGCCATGCGACAACACCGACTCAGCTTCGCGAGGTAATTCGATGTTTCCCCACAACTGAATCTCGCGCCCGTCCAGCGTCATCGCCGGTTGGTTCTTGATATCTTCAAGATAACGCTGGAAGCTGCGGAATCGTTCCCGCTTTTCTTTGTATTCAACAAACGAAGCTTCCGTTGGATTCAGAATCACTTTGCCGCTATTGCCGTTCAAAATGATTGAATCACCGTCCTGTACCTTGCCCGAAATATCCCCCATTCCGACAATCGTCGGAATATCCAAACTGCGTGCTAAAATCGCCGTATGCGAAGTCAACCCACCAATATCCGTCGCAATCCCGTGCACCAATTCGCGATCCAAATTCAAGGCTTGCGTAGGCGACAAATCTTCGGCTACCAAAATCACTTCGTGCGTCGGATGGTCGGGAATAAAATCCCCCTCGCCGCGCAAGAATCGTAAAAGTCTGGTCCGCACGTCACGCAAATCCATTGCACGTTCGCGGAAGATTTCACCAGCTGATTTGCTGATCACCTCAATCATCTGACCGAACGAATCGTATATGATGTACTCCGCGTCGAACTGCTCGCGTGTAATACGGGCGCGTACCTGATCGTGGAACACTTCGTCCGCTAAAATCAATAAGTGTGCGTCAAATATCTTCCCCACTGCAACACCGGCAACATCCAAGGCACGTTCGCGTGAACGTTCAATCGCCGCGCGTGTCTGGTCCAATGCTTTGTCAAATCTTCCCAATTCCTGCGGCACTTCCGACGGCGCAAGCTTGCGTGGCATCACATCGGGTTCGTCGAACACCATGCGGTGCACGAGTCCGATTGCGATTCCCGGTGAAGCGGGAATACCTCGCATGATTTGTTCTTTTCTGTCCGTGCTGCCCACGAGTTTACTCCTCGTAGAATTTATTTTCGAACAAAATGACCAACTCGTCCAACAACTGCTGCTCGTCGTCGCCAATGCACTCCAGAGTCAGCGTACTGCCCCGCGCCGCCGCCAGCATCATCACACCCATAATGCTCTTGCCGTTCACGCGCATGCCATCTTTGAGCAGATAGACATCCGACTTGTACTTCGCGGCAATCTTGGTCAATTGTGCGGCCGGGCGAATGTGCAAACCCAACCGATTCATCAAAGTGACTTCTTTTTGGATCACGGCAGGAGCGGGGTTGAACTGAATAAATAGGCGATACCAAGTGAACTAAGCACAGTCAGGAAGGCAACGGTCAACGTGCTGTAGCGCAAAAATACCGCGCCCAGCATAAACAAAAATCCGATTCCGAATTGCAGCCACGCCGATTGCCCGAGATGCAACACATTTGCACCGGCAGTTGCCAACACAAACGCCGCCGCAACAATACCCAACACGCGCAGAGCTTTACGAACAACCGGCAGAGCAGGATGGAGGGCCAGTTCGCTCACGCGCTCACCCAATTTGAATCCTTGCGAAAATCCCCAACTGCGAAACGACCACAGTGTCAAGTTGTAAATCAACAGCAACGCGAAAGCGCACCATCCCCACACGCTATCCGCTTTCTGTCCCGCAACAATCATTGTTGCCACGACAATCGCCAACAGCGCAGGCTTAAACCGCTCCCAAATCAAACTGTCGCCAATGGCTCCGAGCGGAGTCGAGAGTCCGCGCTTCCATTCGGCAATCTCTTTAGCTTTCGCTTCATCCACAGGCACGCGCAGTCTTGCCGCAATCGCCCCAAGTGCAATACTTGAAAACACCGGATGCCCGTTAATCAGACTCGCAGCCGCACGAACTTTGTTTTCATCCGGCTCTGTCAAATCTGGCTTCAAAGCAAACAAATACCCCGGTCCCTGCATCGTCTTGTAGTTCAAGAACAATTGCAAAGCCAACGAGCGCAAGAGTATATTCGTCTTCTTTGGACGGTTCATGCGATCACCCACGCACCCAAAAGACCGGTTAACACTGCCCACACCCAATCCTTACGCGAAACCAATTGTATAACTGCTGCCGCGCTGCCCGCTCCAATTAATCCAGGCCACATGCTTGAACACAAAGCATCGGTCGCCTGCACGACACTTTCACCCGGCCCGAGTGCATAAAACTGTCCGAAGTAGAGCATGAGCAAGAAATGCCCCGCCATAACTCCCACCAGCGTAAACACAAATCCCGCCCCAACATGAGTCCCAAGAGCCGCAAGTGTCCACTTGCTTCCCGATTCTCCCCGCGCACAAGCATCCACGAATTGCTCTGCGATCCTGTTCATTAACTTCCTCACAACCGGAGCAAGTTCCCGCCCCAGATGCGAAAAAATCAATCCCAATGCCGTGCACAACAACAGCACGATCCACGCAGGTTCACCAGAGGTTACTGATGGAGCCACCCGCGCCGCTGTAGCCGTTGCGATCAACGCTCCAATACTTCCTTCAGAAAATTTCGCCGCGCCAATCTGCAAATTCGCCAGCCACAAGAGTTCAAAGATCACACCGAAAAACAACCCAATCTCAGGTCGATCCACCAGCAAACCATACAACACACACGCAACAATCGGTTGTCCCAGCAAAGTCTGCCCGAGGACAGAAGTATCCAGATAAACCACTGTTCCCGCGAGTGCGGCCAGCCACATGCTGCTAAAACTCTCTTTCAATCATTAGCATCGCCCAGTCTTCCAGCCAATCGCGATACTTCGTCTGCGGGAGCGGCTCCAAGAACTTCAATCCGCGCTCCACATGCGCACGAGCGCGTCGCGCCGATTCAGCAATGCCGCCCAATTCTACAAACAGTTTCGTAACCTCTTCAATCTGATCATGAGTCGCATGCAAATTCCCCAGCGTCTCATCAATTAATTTGCGCTGCTTAGCATCCGCGCGCACCCACGACTCGCGCGCAATCACCGTGCGCTTGCCTTCACGAATATCCGCACCCACAGGCTTACCCAAGAGCTTCTCGTCCCCGACAATCCCCAGAATATCATCCTGCAATTGAAACGCCGCACCGCACGCGCTCGTAAACTGCTCCAGCGTACGCACCAGCGGATGTTTCAAATCTGGTGTGTTGAGACCAATCGCCGCTCCCGAAGCCCCCGCAAACTCATACAGCGCGCCGGTCTTCTTCCACAGCATATCCTCAATCATCTCAGTCGTCAGATTCGCAATCGGCTCACGCGAATATTGCACGTCCAGCACTTCGCCTTCCACAAGCGTGCACAGCACTCGCGTGTCAATCTCGTGAATCAGCGTCAGCGTGACTTCCGCCGCGACGCCGAACTTTTGCGTCAGCTCGGTCATCAGGCTGATCCCCCAACCGTGCTGCACGTCTCCGGCTAAGACCGCAATTGAAATACCGTAGTGCTCCGCATCACCGGGGTACTGTATCGCGCCAGCGTCGAGGGCTTCTTTGCAAAGCGTTCATGCACCGTCGGCGAGCCTCGTCTCGTCGCGTCGCGGTCGATAATATCATCATGCACCAGCGTCCACGTATGGAAAATCTCCACCGCCGCCGCCGCGCTAATAGCCTTTTCTTCATCGCCGCCCACCGCCCCACAGCAGAACAGCATCACCGCCGGACGCAGCCGCTTGCCCCCCGACTCAAAGTAGCACGTCACCGCCTCCCGGATGTCTTCCGGGGAGAACAAATTCACATATCTTGGCGATAAAACATACTCCTGAACCTTCGCCACCCGCTCTTCAATAGCCGTAAATAACCTGTCCGACACCCAGTTGCTCCGGTAAAATTTCAACTAACAACAAAAAAACAAAGGCTTGGGTTTAACCCAAGCCTATATAATACATGAAATTCCAATAACTTGCAACCGCATGTTATGCGGTTCTTGCGCTGGCGCGCCGGCTTT
>JADKHW010000011.1 GCA_016721565.1 bacterium
CTGCGCCGCTTGACGTGCTGATAAAGACTTGAAAACTACACTAAAACGTTTGGCTCGCTCGCATCCGCTGATTGAAAGAACGGCGCGACGAGTGTTTGACGTGCGCTATCAGCTTGCGCGAAAACATTTGTGCGGAACAGGGCTGGAAATCGGAGCGCTGCACATTCCGCTTTTTTTGCCAAAGCAAGCGCACACGTTTTATCTTGACCGCATGCCGCCCAGCGAATTGCGTGCGCACTATCCCGAGTTGGGCGATGCGGCGTTGCATGTTTCACTGATCGGCGACGGCGAAACATTAGCCTGCATTCGAGCCGAATCGTTGGATTTCTTGGTTGCCAACCACGTTATTGAGCATTGCCAAGATCCGATTGGGACTATCAAGACTTTCGCGTCGAAGCTACGCAAAGGCGGGAAGATCTTCATGGCCGTGCCGGAAATGACCAAGACGTTTGACAGCAAACGCACAGAAACGACGTGGGAGCATCTGCTCGCCGATCATCAGCAAGGTCCTGCAATTTCCCGCTTACAGCACTTTGACGAATGGGCGCGCGACGTTCACGGTTTCGATGGCGATCATGCGATACAATTCGCGTCGGAAAAGGAAGCGCAGGACTACAGCATTCACTATCATTGCTGGACGTGCGCGGGGTTTGAGAATTTTATTGCGCAGCTTGGCCCGATGCTGCCTTTGACCTTGGTCGAAAGCAAAAGCTGGCGCATTGAAAACATTTTTATTTTAGAAAAACACTGATTCTACACGGAACACAGACGAAACATGATTCAAGGCGTTGTAACTAAGAAACTGCGGTTGATGCCGGATGAGCGGGGCCGCTTGCTGGAAATTTTGCGCAAGGACGATCCGGACTATTTGCCGATTGCGCAAGTTTATATGACCACCAACTACCCCGGCGTCGTTAAGGCGTGGCACTTTCACAAGAAGCAGTCGGACCAGATGACCTGCGTTAAGGGCATGGTCAAGGTTGCGCTCTACGATGCGCGCGAAGGCTCGCCGACCAAGGGTGAAGTCAACGAATTTTTCGTCGGTGAATATAATCCGATGCTGATCGTGATTCCGCCGGGAATTTACCACGGCTGGAAATGCATCAGCGAAGGCGAAAGCGTCGTCGTGAATTGCCCCGATCAGCTCTACAACTACGAGAACCCTGACGAGCACCGCGCCGCTCACGACGATCCGAATATTCCTTACAAGTGGGATATCGTATTTAAGTAGATGCCCGATCTAAAGACACTTAATTCGCAATCGTGGGACGACCGTCTCGAAGCGCGCGCGCATACGTATCAACTGCGCGGGCGTTTTGCGTTTGCGCATGATGCGTTGGTGAAGTATCAGCCGAAGAAGTGGTTGGATATCGGGACGGGCAACGGATTCCTGCCGAATGTGACGCGGGATAAGCTTGAATGTGCATATCGACGGGAACCGATTTTGCGGAAAATGCGCTCGAGCTTGCGCAAGGGCTTGACAAGTTCACAACGATATTGACAAAGATGGACTGCCGTTCGCCAATGCGAGTTTTGATTTTGTGACGTGCCTTGAGGTGCTTGAACATCTCGTGTTTCCTGAGCATGCGCTGGACGAAATCTCGCGCGTGCTGATGCCCGGCGGCAAGCTTGCGCTGACCGTCCCGAATATTCAGCACGTCGAATATCTCGGTCAACTCATTCGTGGCAAGATGCCCGGCCCCGCCGCCGACACGCGCCATATGAGTATCTTCACGCACAAATTTATCGCCAAGCTGTTCAACCAAGCCGGCATGAACGTCATCTACCCCGGCGGCGTGGACGCATCGCCTGAGTGGTTCGCCAAAATTTCTCCGAAGTATTTGTGCAAGACTATTGCTGTGGTGGGGGAGAAGAGGTGAGGTTGACAGGGTTTGAACCCATTCTTGGAACGAATGGACTTACCGTCTTAGATTTTTGGAAATGGGCTAATTCAGATATTCTTATGAATGCAGCCCGAGGGGTGTTTGCGGAATACTTAGTCGGATCAGCTCTTGTGGCCCTTGACGGGATTCGGATAGAATGGGATGCATTCGATCTTAAGTATCGCGATAATGGAATTGAAGTGAAATCGTCGGCCTATGTACAGTCATGGAATCAGAAGTCGAAATCAAAGCCTCAATTTACGATTGCACCAAAGAGTTCGTGGCAGAGGAGATCAACACTATTACAACGGAAAAGCAAAGACAGGCTTCCATTTATGTCTTTTGCCTCTTGGTTGAATTTGATCAAAATCTTGTCAATCCCTTAGATACAAATCAATGGCTTTTCTATGTGGCGACTGTCAATAATCTCAACCTGCTTGGCGGCCAGAAGTCAATTGGTTTGTCACATCTTAAAAGAATTAGCAATGAGTGCAAATACGAATCACTGAAACTAACTGTTGATCAAGCACTCGACAATATAACCAGCGTAAGTTGACAAATACGGATAGTCTACCTTTCCACATGAACCACATCCTAGTAACCGGTGGAGCCGGGTTTATTGGCTCCAATTTTGTGCGGCATATGCTCAAGAAGTATCCGCACCTGAAGATTACAAACCTTGATGCGCTGACCTATGCGGGCAATCTTGATAACCTGAAGGATATCGAGAAGGATCCGCGCTACCGGTTCGTGCAGGGCGATATTTGCGACGAGAAGATTGTCGCCGAAGCTATGGACGGCTGTGACGCGGTCGTGAATTTCGCCGCCGAGACGCATGTGGACCGCTCGATTCACGCGGGCGACTTGTTCGTGATGACGAACGTCAAAGGCGTGTACGTCTTGTGCGAAGAAGCCCGCCGCCGCAAGGTGCAGCGCTTCCTGCATATCTCGACGGACGAAGTCTATGGCTCGCGCTTAGAAGGCTACTTCAAAGAAACAGACCCGCTCTCGCCGTCGTCTCCGTATTCGTCTGCCAAAGCGGGCGGCGAATTGCTGGCGCGCTCGTACTTCGTGACCTACGATTTGCCTGTGCTCATCACGCGCTCATCGAATAATTTCGGGCCGTTTCAATATCCCGAAAAATTAGTGCCGTTGTTTGTCACGAATCTAATCGAAAATAAGTCTGTACCTGTTTACGGTGACGGCAAGCAGGTGCGCGACTGGCTGTTTGTGGAAGACCAATGCGAAGGGCTCGATCTTGTGTTGCACAAAGGCGAACTCGGGGAAATCTACAACTGCGGTTCGCACAACGAAGAGTTCAACATCGACGTGACGATGGCTATCTTAAAGCTGTTGGGCAAAGGCACGGATTTGATTACGTACGTGCAGGACCGCCCCGGCCATGACCGCCGCTACGCCGTGGATACTGACAAATTCAAGCTTGGTTGGGTCAAGAAACACAACTTCCAGCAAGGTCTCGAGAAAACCGTGAAGTGGTACGTCGAGAACGAGCAGTGGTGGCGCGCCATCAAGCAGAAACAGGCCGACTACAAAGCCTGGATGGACAAACACTATAAGCCGCTGGAAGCCAAATGAGGTGAGTCATGTGTTGGCCCTACAGATTTGCGTTACTTCTTGTTTTAACATGCACTGCTGTGGGGGAAGCAAGGCCACAATTATTTGCGGAATTAGAAGCAAGCCCGACCAGCCCAACTGAAGCGGCGGCTTTTCGATTCGGTATGCGTTCAGCGCGTACAAGATTATTTGTTGGCTACTTCTTCTATCGTCATGGCGACAGAGACGAACCTGATTCACCGGGGTGGCGCTTCGACTCCGAAGACAAGGTTCTGGCCGGAGTTCAGTGGTTCACTACAAGCAGTCCGACCGCTATTATTGTACCATGTCTGGGCGCCGGTATTACAGCCGGGAAATATGGCAGTAGTTTCTATTCGTGGCACTATATGAATTCCCCGGGCGGCTGGGTGCTCGAGGATCGTCCGGTCAAGAGTTCAGCAGCAATCGGAGTTTTTGCTGATACAGGATTGAAGTTTCGCTTCATAGCCCCCAATGTGTTGCTTTCGACGTCGTTGCACTGGAATATGACGACTGCCAATAGATCGTCAACAGAGTCAGATTACTACAACTACAAGCCTGTCGAGCAGACTTTCGCTATGCTAAACATGTATCTGCTCGTCGGCGCCTCGTACGAGTTCTAAAGTTTCGTTGCGCAAGCGCAATATTTTCCAAAGCCGCAAGCATATCCCGTGCTTGCGGTTTTTGTTTTGAAGCCGCTTCTCCCAATATGCTCAACCAATGCCATTGATTGGTGAAATCTCCGTGTCGGAAACCTTTATTGATGAACATACGTTAAATAAGATGAGGGATGAAGCAATGAATGCGTTTGCTTGCGATTTGGGCAGAACCGCGCGAAATCGGGGGAGAAACGCCGGTTTTGCTCATTAATTCTGATTTTTGATGGACTGACAACAACTCGACGGCGATTAAGAAGATGAATTGAAACTGCCGGTTACATATCTGTTTGAGACATAGATCTTTGCAAACGCGGTGGCTGAGTGGCCTCCGCGTTTGTTTTTTGAGCGGCACATAATGACGCTCATTTAGTATGAATTTGTTGGAATAAATTCTCCACAGTCGGTGAAGATCCGATGCGCGGGAAACTGCTTTGGAAATGAAATGATAGAGGTAGCTATGAAGAGATTTATGACGGTATTTTGTTTGTTCGCGCTGTTGACAATTACGACAGGCAGCGCATTTGCATTCAATCCGCACTTTTACGTATCCGGTACAGCCAAGTGGAACCAGCCCACGGGTGACTTCGGAAACGCAGTGGATGACTTCACCGAAGACATTCGCTCAGGTAATGCTGATGCGACATTGGGCGGTGAAATAGACGCCGGCATCGTGCATCGGTATGGCCAAGCCTATCTTGGCTACAACATGGTCAAGTTCAACAATAAGAACGACGGCTTGGAGTGGAGCGGCAACAGCCGCATGATTGCGGGATTTCGCTGGTTCATCATTCCGAGTTTGGCTACAGCCGTCGTGCCGACATTAGGTGGCGGTATCAGTGTGGGCCGCGATAAAGCGACTATCAAAAATCCGCAAGACAACGGTATTCTTGAAGAGATTGAAGCGGCCAATTCATTTGGATGGTTTGCCGAAGCAGGCGCGAATTTTAGAATCCGCCCGACTCATCTCTCCATTCAAGCCGGAGTACAGTACCACCGCTACAACGCTGAGTTCGACAATGCATTTACCGACAATGCAAAACTGAGCATCTCCTACATGTCAGCGCTGGTCGGCGCCGCTTACTACTTCTAAGTTAAGCCGTTTCAATAGTTCAACCGTCCAAAACAGAAGGATCGGAAACCTTCTTTGTGACGAGTTCGTTTAATTACATGAGGATTGGATCAATCATGTCCTTGGATGAATATGAATATGACACGATGTGAACTAGGAGAATACTATGAATGGCACACTTAGAATCATGCTTGTGGTAGTGGCTTTGGGAGTATGCGCTAACAAGAGCTTGGCCGTAATGCCGCATGTCTTCATCGGCGGAAACGTGCAGTGGAACCAACCAACGGGTGATTTTGGCGATGCTCAAGATGACGTTGAAGAGTCAATTCGACAAGGCAACGCAGCGGGAGTTATGGGAGGACAGGTTGACCTTGGACTGACATCCAATATGGGACAAATCTATGCCGGATACCGAATTGTCGATTTTGACGAACGTCAATCTAACGGCGATGTTGGTGGCGCGACAACAGCCGTGCGCTCGCGGGTGTTCGTTGGTTCATTCTTCCCACACCCATTACGCCAACACTCGGAGGCGGTCTAAGCGTGGGCCAAACAAAGGGTGTGTTTAAGCAACCGGGGCCTGTGGACGACCTTATTGAAGAACTGACATCCCCTACCACTGTGGGCTGGTTTCTTGAAGGCGGCGCAGCCGTGCGTCTGCCCCAAACACCTTTGGCCCTGAATGCGGAATTGCAGTATCACCGCTATAATGCCTCGTTTGAGTCTGAGTATGTCAATATAGACTTCAGTATTTCTTACTTGACGTACCAGCTTGGCGCGCAATTCAATTTCTAAAATTGCTTGCCAATGGAGACAAAAAGCCGCAAACACTTCCCGTGTTTGCGGTCTCTTTTTATCGCGGCTCATCATGGCCGCGAGTGTACACTCTCCGGGCGGAACGCCTTCCGCCCTTACAATCTACATTTGATGCGCAGTCACGTCGCGCGGATGGCGCAAACTTTCCTTCGCGATCACTTCCCAACGTGATACACGGCGACTCGTTTCATCGAGCAGATTCGCGAGCTGTTCCATGTCTTCAAACGGCTTGAGCAGGTAGTCGCTGGCGCCGCGCTCGACGCACTCGATGCACTTCTGAATCGTCGTGTAGGCCGTCATCATGATCACTTGGACAGTCGGACGCGCAGTTTTCACGCGCTTCAACAATTCAAGCCCGGTCATCTGCGGCATATTGATGTCCATCAACACAACGTGGAACTTCTCGAACTCGATGCGCTCGAGCGCTTCGACCGGGTTGTTCGATGTGTGCACTTCGTATCCGCGCATCGTCAAAAATGTTTCCAGAGACGACAGAATCAAATCTTCGTCGTCAACGATCATTACCTTGTACGCCATACCTGCTCCTTATGAATGTGTCGACAGCTCGTCATGCCGCCGAAGCTTAATGTAAAAGGTGGCCCCTTCGCCTGCGCGGCTGCGTAGTGTCAAGTCTCCGCCGAACCGGTGCAGCATGTCAGACGATATCGAAAGCCCGAGGCCCGTCCCTTGGCCCTGGGGTTTCGTGGTGAAATAGGGGCGAAATATTTTTTCTTGTAAATTCTCAGGGATACCCGGACCATTGTCTGAGACCGAGAGAATTATTTCATCTTGATTAACTGCTTCCGTGCGAATGGTAATTCTGGCGCCATTCGGACCATGTCCTTGCGGGCTATTGTTACCAAAGGCCTGCACTGAGTTTTGCAGCAGATTTACCAACACTTGGCTCAGGCCAGTTGCCGAAGCCGTGACCAACGGCAAATCAGAGGCGACGTCAACATCCACTTCGCATTTACCGCGCGCTTCATGTCTGACAAGCATCACAGATTCGTCAACGACAGTTTTGATATTAACGGCATCAAGGTGACCGTCATCCTGCCTGCCAAACGCTTTTAATGTTGTAAGCACCGCTTCAATACGTCGACTGGCCATGTCCACAGCGCCGACTGCTTCGGCCATTTTCAGGGCGAATGTTTCCGCAGGCATGTTGCCAAGCTTTCCCCCCGGTCGCTGTTGCAGCCTGCGAGAGAATCGGTTTGATCGCCTCGATCATCATCTTCAGATTCGCGGCATTGACACGGCTGAAGGTATTGGGATTCTGAATCTCGTGCGCAACACCGACAGAAAGATTTCCAATCGTTGCGAGTCGCTCGCGGCGCGCTTCTACTAACACAGCTTGCTCATCAGCGGTGACGTCGCGCAAGTCGATCAGATAGTGCTCCGGACTATGAACGAGATGCGTGATCTCGCCGCTAAAGAGTCGTTCTGTGCCGCCAACTACTTCCTTCACGCGAAATCGTCCGCGACCATTCTGCAGTGAGCGTTCAAGTTCATGTACAAGCTTGGGCAAAGGTGAATCCGTGTCAAACGGAAGTCCCGCCGCCGCCAATCCCGCGCCGAACGGACGCCCAAGTGCCTTTTTGCGATAGTCGGGATCGGATATTTCAAGGAGCTTCTCAACCTGCGTATTCACTTTCCACAGTGTCAATTGGCTGTCTACCACCAACAATGCGTGCGGAAGCGAATTGAGAATCTCGTTTTCCCTCTGAATAACCTGCCGTTCGAGCCGCGTGACTTTGATCAACTGCATGAGCTGCGAAGGATTGTAGCCGCACGCCCCAAGATCCATCACTTCATCCGTTTGACTCAGGTCCAGGTTCGGCGATTCTGCATTCAGTCTCATTGAGAGAACGATGCTGATCGGACGAACGATTCTGGGAGTGACCAGAGCCGCCAGAATCTCATCAATCGAGACTTCATCATCGGTGCTGTCAATCCACAAGACCTCTGGATCAAAGTCAACTATTAACCCTAGTGCCACGAGGCTGCTCGAAGTTATCCTAACTTCCAGACCTCGCCAGCGTAACTGTTCGACTGCACCCGGATTGGGTAGCCCGGTGCCACTCAAAAGTAACATCCGCCCGTCCGCTGCGATAGGGAGGGGAGCGGTTGAACTTACCGAGATTTGCGCGGTTGTCGGTGCTGGATTGCGATTCACAAACTTGTCAATTGATTGAGTGAAAATTCCTAATTGCAAGTAAGGTGCCATTGCCATCACTTAAATAGACGGTGTCGTTGCCTCCTGCGCCCTTTAGCCACAAATCAAAATATTTTATATAAATACTTTATTAATAATTATTTACATATGTAGGCCCAGCAATAGACTTATGGAAATCAAGTGACTAAGCTCTTGACTGCATGCCTCTGGTCGGCTATATTGGTTCGCCTTTGGCAAAACGGTGTCATATTTGCCACCCGTAGGCGGGAACCTGTAGCCAATCCTGCGGGTTTTTGGTCTAACTGACTGCACCGATCGTACCAATAGTTCGAAACGAGGTATGCTGCTTATGGCCACGCGGGCAAAAACACCCCCCTCGAAAGCTGAAAAGAGCAAGAAATCTGCCGTCTCCAAGGCCAAGCCTGAGGAGAAGGCCAAAACGCGAGCAAAAGCGGCGAAACCTGCCTCACCACCACCTCCAGCCAAGAAAACTACATCTAAATTGCCCAAGACCATAAAGAGTAAGAAGTCAGAGGCTCCAGCGGAAGTCGAAGCCATCAAGGAAGTACTCAAGCCCGTCGTAGAAGAGAAGGCGATACCCAAAAAGAAAATTCCGTCGAAGGCCGCGCCTATTGCTGAGGTCGATGAGATGAAGCCCGCCAAGAGTGTGCGGAAGGTTAAACCTGAAATTCTCGATGATGATGACGATGATGGTCACATCATCGACATGGAAGAGAAGACTCCGGGCAAGAATCGCAAGAAAGCGGTCAAAGACCTTGACGATGATGATGACGATCTTGATGCCGATGAAATTGACGATGACGAAGATGGGGACGATGAAGATCGCCCCGCGCGCGGCCGCAAGAAAGACGGTGCCAAGAAAGTTATTCGGGCACGCAAACGTAGCGCAACCGAAGAATTTCTCGAAGAAGACATGGAAGAAGTAGAAGAGGTCGAAGATGTTGAAATTCTCGATGATCTCGATCCCTTCTCCAGTGCATTGATTCTCGATCCTGAGCTTGCCGGTCCGCCGCCTGCTCCGGTTTCACAACTACCGCCGCGCCCGAAACGGCTTGCACCACGAATGCAAACGTGTGCAGATTGCAGACAACAGTACGGTTGGCTCTCAATTGAAAAGGTCTGTTTCAATTGCTTGAAGAAGCGCGTCGCGCAGCGTAAGAAAGACGAAGACTACTCAGGTTACGGCGGATCCGATGATTCCGGCGGAGATGATGATTACTAAGTTTGAAAAGCCCGCTCAATTTGAGCGGGCTTCGTACTCTTGTTGTGAAGTTTATCACTTGCCGATCCGAACACAAAATCGTGGTTTGGCAATTTCGAAGCGAGGTGGTTGTGGCGTTTCTGATTTCATTATTCTTTACTGCTTTGGCGTTTGCTGTCGGTCCAGCTCCTGTGACGCGCTCGGCCGCTGAACTCGCCGTAAGCGAAGCAAAACTCTCCAAGCTCGACTCGACCGTGCGGCTTGAACAGGGAATTGCTTTGCTTGAACAATTTCCGGCTGATGTTCCCGCTGGAAAGGAAGTTCAGAAAGCAATCATCAAGTTGCTTCCAGATCCGCAAACTTACTTTCGCGAACGGCACACGAAGCTGCAGAATCCTGCAAGCTTCTATCTCTATGCTCGTGCGACAGATTTTACCTTGCCCGAACAGGATGTTCAAGCATGGCTCGATCGCGAGCCTGATAACTATTGGTTGTGGCTTTGTTACATGGCAACCGAGTGGCACAAGGAGTCACCGGATCGCGCCAAAGTGCTTGAACGAATCGAAAAAGCGATTATCATTGATCCGTCGCGGCCCGAAGGTTACAGCTTCCTGGGAATGTTCTTTGATGAACAGAATGATCTGAAGTCAGCTCGCGAAGCATATGAATCTGGCTTGATCGCCGACCCTGCCGACAAGGCGATGCGCTCGCGATTGCTGGATATATGTCTGTCTCAACGCGATGCTCAATCCTACTTTACATTCATTAATGGAGCCGTGCCGGAAACACCCATCGATGTCGAATTGGGCACCATCGGCAAGACTGATTTGAGTGTAGAACCAAATGATTTGCGTGGTCATGTGTCGCTCTTTGTCTATTGGTCGATGGGTTCTGAGATCTGTATCAATCACACACTTGCCGATATTAACAAAGCCATCAAGGATGAGAAGATTAAGTGGCCGGTCTATGCCGTTCACGTCGGCGGTGACGCGACCGATGCAAGTCCGCTTATTTCGGATACGGATCGCAATGGCACACGGTGGAGCGTGAACTTTATCCAGAGTGCCGATGACCTTGATTTGCGACTCAATGCTCCCACCAAACCATGTGTCTTTGTCGTTGGCGCGGATGGCTATGTACACGCGCTTGTCAATGGAAAGGGACATGAGCAGGATCTGCTTGACAGTGTTATTTGGTTGGCTGAACAAGTGCAATCGGGAATGTGACCGTAGTTCAAAATGCAATAGTGAAGAACCGCTGGTAAAGCGGTTCTTTTAGTTCTGGACATTCAAATTGACTAATTACATATAAAACCCTATATTCACAGTGCTTTCTAACCCCTAACCGGAGAAACGTATGTTTAAGGAATTCAAAGATTTCGCGATGACAGGCAACGTTCTCAACGTTGCTGTGGGTATTATCATGGGTGCTGCGTTCGGCCCGATTGTAAGCACACTTGTCGATGGCATTCTCATGCCACCACTTGGCCTGGCATTGGGCAATGGACTTTTCCAATATCTTTGTTGTGCTAAAGACGGTGTTCCCTCCGCCCCATATGCCTCGTTGGCGACGGCTAAGGCCTCCGGCGCTGTCGTGCTTGCAGTTGGAATGTGGATGAACACGATTGTCACCTTTTTGATTACTGCTTTCGCGATCTTTATGCTTGTCAAATTTGTGAATGCCGCACGCAGAAAAGAAGAAGCCGCTCCTGCCACTCCGCCCGCTCCGCCGAAGTCCGAAGTCTTGCTTGAAGAAATCCGTGATCTGTTGAAGAAAAAGTAATTCGTACGATGAACACCTTGACTAAATTCTCACTCTGTATTCTTGCGCTAATTGTAAGCACATTGTCCGTTCGCGCAGCCGAACAACCGGAACCTGGCCCCTGGAAAGTGGATGTCTCAACCGGAGTTGTCACGACGCAAACCGCTTATTCCGACAATTGGACCGGCGGTGAAGCCGGCTCGATTAACTGGGTTGCCTTTTACACCAGCATGACCAAACGTCAGCTCACGCGCAACTGGTACAACCAGTACGATTGGAAGCTTTCGTTCGGTCAAACTCATACTCAGGACAAAGAAACCAAAGATTGGCAATCGCCGACCAAGTCAGAAGACAAGATTCGTGGCGATGCAATCCTGCGTTTGACCAAAGGTTGGTTTGCCGATCCTTATTTCGCATTGTCGGTTGAATCACAATTCCTGGATGCTTCAAGCCCATACAACACGCGCTACGTCAACCCGCTTGAGTTGACCGAATCGTCTGGTCTTGCCCGCACTATTGTTGAAGTCCCCGACAAAACCTTGCTTACATCGCGTATCGGTTTGGGTTTGCGCGAACGCTTCGCTCGCTTCGATGATCCGGCGGATTCGACAACTTCACCCGAGACTTTATATGAAACAACAGTGGATGGCGGTGCAGAATGGGTGACGGACTTGCTGCTCGGGTCATCCTCAAGCAAGTACACGTTCAACTCCAAGCTCACGGTTTTCCAAGCGTTCTTCAATTCCAAATCGGATGAACTTCCCAATGACTATTGGAAAACCGCCGACCTGAATTGGGACAACAGCCTGCGTGTGAAAGTCTCATCTTTGATTAACGTCGGCTTCTCATGGCAACTCTTGTACGATAAAGAGATTGACCTCGGTGGCCGTCTGAAGCAAGGTTTGAACATCGGTTTGGTGTACAACTGGGCTAATTTCGACAAAGCCGCAGAAAAGTAGTTTTGCTCGCCGAGCGGCGGCGTCCTCGCCCCGCCGGAATCAGAAATACAGAAAGCCCGCTCATTTGAGCGGGCTTTCTTTGTATAAGCAATGTTGAATATTCTCTATTTCATCAACACAAGCTTTGTTACAATAGAATGGTCATTTGTCGTGAGCTTGGCGAAGTAAACGCCGCTGGCAAGCGAGGCCAGTTCAACTTCCACTTCATGCTCACCGGCCTGCAAATTTCCGCTGAGCAGCGGCATGATGTTGCGCCCGAGAATATCAAACAGAATCAGTTCAACGTGCCCCGGTCTTGTGATGGCAAAAGCAACACGCGTAGTAGCATTAAATGGATTCGGATAAGCCGTGAGACTTAGCTCGCTCGGAAGCTCTCTTCTCGAATCACTGATTGCACTGCTCGTATCTTCCAACCACGGAACAAACTGCACAGGCCCGGTAATGGTATCTCCCAATCCCTCCGGATTATCTATCTCGTGATAAGGGCCGCTTGCATCTCCCCAATAGTTGAATCGTGCGTCCGTTTCGGGTGTACTCCCGTCCAACGCATACCCGCAATTTACAAAGTGATTGTTGCGGAGTGTGACCGGAGTAGGTTGCCATGGAGAACCACTCCCTCCGATTGAGGGTATCCCATTCACACTGTTGTGGATGAAGTAGTTGTTCTGAATCCGTGCCGCGTAATTGATTGGAGGCCAAATGTCATTTGACACGCTTGGTGCACTGCAGTTCGTAAAGCGATTGTTTGAAATTTGTGCACCTGAATCGTTGGGCAAACTGTAGTATAGCAATCCTACTACGCCCATAGCAACTCCTCTGCCAGCGCAGTTCTCGAAAGAATTGTTGAAAACCACTACTGAGTCTGGAATTGATGAAACCAAACGCAATGCGTGATAGTTGAAATTATCGTTGACAATTCGATTGTTTGAGAATACGATTCCACCTGCTCGAAGGTCGATTGTTGAAGCTCCAGGCGGTGTTACGCTATTTTCAAATATGCTATTTGTTACTATTGCCGAATTTACGGACAATAGTAAAATGCGTGGTGCTTGACTTGAGAAAAGGCAAGAATCTATTCTCAAGTGTCCTCCTCCAACAATTGGCCCGTCTTCAGATTCGTTTCCGCTAAAGCTACATCGATTGGCGATAAGTCTGTTGCCTGTCAGAATTCGCAAGCAAGCGAAACCATTGTAATTGAAACTACAATGTTCAACTTGAATTACCGCACCACGATCAAACAAGCGCATGTAAACACCGTGATCGGTTGAATCAAAGATGCAATCCTGCAATCTCAAGCTGTCAGACCAAAGTCGGATTCCATCCCTACCAATGTTCCTAATCCGAATGTTCTTAACTGTTGGAAAAGAATGTTCTGGAACGGTTAAAACCGCTGTTGAATCCGGTCCGCCGAGTTCTGTGCCGTCAATCGTGGCAAACACAAATTGCCCGCTGTCGGGATTTTGTTCTCCAAGAATCGTAAATGGGATTTGCGGAGT
This sequence comes from bacterium, assembly GCA_016721565.1. GTDB lineage: Bacteria > Electryoneota > RPQS01 > RPQS01 > RPQS01 > JABWCQ01. The sequence goes on from JADKHW010000011.1 coordinate 13,635, forward strand.
AAGTAATAACTCTTGGTATTCACCGATTGAAATCAACAATGTGTCTAATTCTGACAAACTATCCAATCCTGATTGAATTGTTTGTGCTTGTTGCGGGACACGAATGACTCGAGCGGTGACAGTTGAGCAACAAAATAGGGTCAGAAGACAAAGATTTAGAATGACTATGGGCACGACAGGGCATTACTTGAAACCGTTCCCCATGACGTGCAGCCATATTGCTCTTCGCAACATGGTTCCTCGTCATCTTCCGAACATGGCATTTTACACACATACATCGTGTACGAACCCGGAGTCAATGTGTATGTACAAACATTACAGCAAGTTCCCTCGCCACAAACGTCAAGCGTCCCACATGCAAAAATTTGAGTTCCATTGTTCTTGACCACAGATACACATGAAGCACAATGTGCAATGCGTCCCGGAGCATGCAGTCCATGCTTTTAAGTAGTACGTTCCTGAACAAACAACTGTGATACCAAATGAAGTGCATCCAGTTGTTGTGAAGCAACTCGTTTGCGAAACATTGCAAGTAACGTCACTTAAGGTAACGTTCAAATTACATCCCGGATCATCCGTCTGCCCGAATACCATCGTGCAGAACAGCAGTTGCAGCATGACCAACAAAACATGTTTCTTCATCGCAACCTCCTATTGTTTGGCGCCCCGGCCACCCAGCCGAGGCAGGGTTGCAAACAGTATATCAAAAAAAAACTTAACTTGTCAAGTCGCCTCTTGCCTATGTGAAAAATTGCGCAGGCCTAACCGAATAAATACTCTAAACTGCGGGTCCAGAAAAATAGGCGGCATCTCTGCCGCCCCGTATTCTGCTATCTTCTCCGATTCGCCATGCGCCCGTGCGCAACACCTTCATGGCATTGTAAGCATCGCCGTTCGTTGGCATGCTCAGGCAAAATCGAGTTCACCATCGTCTGATGACACGCGACGCAATTATCCGTCACAATCACTTCACCCGATTCTTTCAGCCGCATCAATTGCGGATCACCGAAGGTGAACACGTATGAGTGTCGTGCGCCGTGCTCAACCTTGGTCGCATACTTGCCGACGAAATCATTCGGCGTGTGACATTGATTGCACGTAATATGCCGATGGCTCGAAACCTTCCAGCCGTCGTAAGCATCTTTCATCACGTGACAGTTCATGCAAGCCTTCGGATCGTCCTGCAAATAGGAGTACGCCTTGCTGTAATAAGCAAGATAACCTCCAATCGCGACGAAAGCTCCCATCAAAATCGCCGTCAGCGCAACGAGAAATGAGGGTTTGTTCATGTTGCCCTCCACAGGTTACTTTGCGAGCGCGGCGACTTCGAGCTTACCGTGTTTGGCCAAAAGTTTCGTAGCGGAAAGCTCCGCCTGACGTGCATAGTCAATCGCGTCACCGAGCATGCGCGTCGCTTCCTGCGGGCTGTGGAAACCCATCGAGTTTTCCGCCGAAACAAAATCCCAACGGATTTGCGACTTGCGATGCAGCGCGCGGCATTCGGCCAGTTCTTCTTCCGTTGACCCCGCTTCAATCGCGGCCTTAATCGCGTCAATCGCGGCTATCAGCGCAACCTCAGACCGATCCATCAAGTTGTAGGTTCGATCTTGAATTTCGCGAATGCGCATCGCCATCTCATCTTCGCTGTCGCGGTGACAGGTCAAACACGCGTTCGTCAAATTCATATATGGCGAGCGAATCCAGTGATCCGTAATCTTAATCGATCCGTCGCGAGTGTAAGGCATGTGACAATCGGCGCAACCCACGCCACTTCGCGAGTGAATCCCGCTGCTCCACATCTCGTATTCGGGATGTTGAATCTTAATCATGTGCGCGCCGGTTTCAGCATGTACCCAATCATAGAATCCCATTGAATCGTAGTAAGCTTCAATCGAATCAATCGAAGTCCCCTTGGCCCACGGGAAGGTGAGATACTTGGTTTCTTTCGGCCAATAATATTCCACATGGCATTGCGCGCACGCGTCGGTGCGTTTCAGATTTTGTTCATGCGTTGTAATGTCAATCCCACGCTTTGCCTGTGCTTCAATGTAAGCAGGCCTCCGAACGAGCAATTCCATCGTTTCCGAATTGTGGCAATCGCCGCACGAAATCGAATGCTTGAAGCCGAACTTCTCCACGAGTTCTGTCACCGGAGTATTGTAAAATGCCTGTGCGCCATGCTCTTCCATGAATAGTGGCACCTGCGGACTCTTGCATGTCATGCACGTCCCCGGCTTCTTATCGCCAAGGCGCTTGATATTCAGCATGTCCGGCACGGCATTCATGTGTCCGCGCTCTTCGTTATACTCCACACTAAACGGATAACCCGCGAACAATCGTTTCATGCGCGGATCTTTGTCCAAGTGCGAGACCTGCTCCGATCCACCATAACGTGCGTACGGGCTGATCTTCGCAAGCTCCGAAGTCTTCAGCGTCTTCATATACGCTTCAAATTCGCGCGGGAAATTTACTTTCCACTTTTCCGGGTCAGGTTCGCCCCACTTAATCTCTTGCGTCTTAATATAGGAGTAACGTGACTCCTGCTTTTTCTCAAAAATATCCGTGAGCAGCCAGACCAGCGCCAAAACGCCGACGGCACTCAACACAAATAATAACCAAGGTGCGGCCGCGCCGCGTGACCAATATTGCTTCTGCATGTATAATTTCCTCATTCAGGGTTCATATAAGGTACGGCGATGATTTTCAGTAATCAATATCATAGAATTTTGACGAAAGCAGTCTTAATTGCAGAAAATACTTAATTTAGGATATTTTAGTCTAAAATTAAGAGGCACTATTCTGCTATTTATTCTGCACAATTGCACTTATATCGTTTTGAGTTGCAATTCTGGCCCGGACGTTGTATCTTATGTGTCTATTCAAAACTATGAATTAACCGCTGTTGGGAAGGAGGTGAACTTTTAGCCATGCCATTCGTTAAAGCCAGAGATGGTGAACCCATGGAGCGCCTCGTGCGCCGCTTTCAGAAGGCCTGTGAAAAGTCCGGAATCCTCTCCGAAGTCCGCCGCCGCCAATTCTACGAAAAACCGTGTGAAACGGCCAAGCGCGAACGCAGCCAAACCGAGCGTAAGATTCGCAAAATCAACCGAATTCTCCGCAACCGCTAAGTTCTGAACGCAATCCGAAATCGCCCGCACAGCCAACTGTTCGGGCGATTTTTCTTATTCTGATATTGCGCGTGTGCACAAGCTTGGGTATCTTGTAGCCTGAAAACACACCCCATGCACATCCTCGACATCCTAATCATCTTCCTGCTCATCGGTTTCGGCATCGGCGGAATCCGGCGCGGCTTCTTGTTTGAGCTGATGATCACCATTGGCCTTGCGGCAAGTTTGCTCCTGACTCTGTTATTCCGTGACCAATTGCAGGATCTCGCGGGACGCTTCGCCGATCCGGGTTGGGAATTGCGCTGGGCATCGGGCCTTGTATTTTTATTGTTCTTCTTGATCATCTATCTTGTATTTGCCTATTTCGGACATCGCTTACACACGTGGATTGACGGCACAAAACTGAAATGGCCGGATAGAATTCTCGGCTTGTTCGGCGGAACCGCGAAGGGAATCTTCTTGCTCGCCGCACTCGTGCTCGTGATTCAATGGGCCGATGCAAGCGGGAACATGAGCAACTTCATGAACAAATCGAAATTGATTCGTGTAGGCAAGAAGGTCGCATTTGACATCACGCACTGGGAGAGTTGGGAAAAACGGCATTGGGTATGATCGGACAAGAAACACTGCACGCGCTCGAATGGGAGCGCGTGATTAATATTGCCGCAGATTTGGCCGCTTCGCCCTTGGGGGCGGAGCGGCTTTTAGCACTCGAAGTTCCCGTCTCAAAAAATCGCGCTGAACTTCTGTTGGTTCGCACACAGGAGATGGTGCGCGTATTGACCGAGACCGACGGCGGCTTGCCGATTGACGGTCTGGCCGACACCCGCGAAGCCTTGTCCCGCGCAAGCATTGAAGGCGCGAGCCTTGACCCATTTGAGCTTCGCAAAATTGCCGAGACGATTTCCTGCTACAACCGTATTCGTCTGCAACTGCACACGCGCGGTGAATATCTGCCCGAACTTGCAGGACTCGCCAATAGATTGTGGGATCACGGTAAAATTGCCAAAGCAATCGAATCCGCCATTGATCAAGACGGAGAACTCTTTGATGACGCGTCGCCTGAATTGAAACGCCTGCGGCACGACCGCAAAAAAGAGAGCAAGCATCTCGAAGATCGTCTCGGCTCCATCATGCAAAAGTGGGCCGACCAAGGATACTTGCAAGACAGCGTCATCAACTTCCGCGACGGCAAACTCGTCCTGCCCGTGCGCGACGATGCCAAGCACAAAGTCCAAGGCGTGATGGTGGACACGAGTGCGTCAGGAGCAACCGTTTTCCTTGAACCCGTCGAGACTTTGCCGATCCTCGAATAAGCTTCGTCAACTCGAACTCGAAGAGAAGCGTGAGATTCACCGCATCATGTTGAAGCTCACCGCACTCGTGCACGAACACTTGGAAGAGATCGTCCTCTCGCTCGAGATCATGGCTGAGTTCGATGAACTCTATGCACGCGCAAGATTAGCGTTACGTTGGGAGTGTTCCGCCCCAGAGTTAAATGACTCCGGTGTAATCCGCTTATGGCGCGCCAAACATCCTTTATTGCTTGAGCGTGTCCGCGAGCGCAAAATGCAATCAGTTGTGCCACTCACAATTGAAGTCGTCCCCCCGTCCGCAGTGTCGTTATCTCCGGCCCGAACGCTGGCGGTAAAACCGTTGCCTTGAAAACTGTTGGCTTGCTAAGCTTAATGGCCGGCGCAGGCTTCTTCATTCCCACATCATCCGGCAGTCAACTCCCGCATTTCGAGAGCATCTGGGCTGACATCGGCGACGCGCAATCGCTCGAAGGCGATCTGTCAACCTTCACAGGTCACGTTGCGCGTTTACGCAAAAATGACTGAAGAGCCAGCCCGCAACAAATTGTTGCTCGTGGATGAAATCGGTTCTTCCACCGATCCCGCAATCGGAGCCGCTCTCGCGCAAGCAACGTTACTCGAGTGGACGCTGCAAAATGCTGTCAGCATCGTCACAACTCACCACGGTGCATTGAAAGCTTTTGCTCACGAAACCGAAGGCTTAGTAAATGGTTCAATGGCCTTTGATGAAGAGAGCCTCGTACCAACCTATCACTTTCGTGAAGGCTTACCCGGTTCAAACTACGCTCTTGAAATTGCTCAGCGTGTCGGTTTCCCCGAGCGAGTCTTAACTCGAGCACGCGGCTATCTGGACAAAGGCGCGCTCGGCCTTGAAGATCTTGTCAGTGAACTCTCGCGCAAAATCGAAGAGTACGAGAAACTCCGCAAAGAGTCCGATCTCAAAATGACGCAGTACGAAGGCTTGGCCAAGCTCTATCAAGAGCGCTCCGAAGACTTAAAACGCACGAAAGCCCAAGCCCGCAAGCAAGCCTTGATGGAAGCCGAGCAGTTGATTGAAGACTCGCGTGGCGAAATCGAAAAACTTGTCCGCGACATCAAAGAACAGCAAGCCGAGAAAGCTGCCGTCACATCAGCTCGAGAAAAACTCCGCGAACTGCGTGCGAAAGTTGATGTCGAAAAAGTCAAGACCGCCAAAGAACTCAAAGAACCGTCTCCCGAGCGCAAACGTCTCCCCAAAATCGAACCCGGCGTGCGCGTTGGAGTAGAAGGAGTGGAGGGTGACGGCATGGTCACAAACACCAAACGCGGTGGCAAGCAAGTCGAAGTCGAGATGAACGGCGTGCGCCTGTGGTTCGATTCTGAAAAACTCTACGTTCCTGATCCGATCAAGAAAAAGAAAGCCGAGCAGATCAAATTCAACGTCAAGATGTCCGATGTACACATCACCGGCGAGCTTGACCTGCGCGGAAAACTCGGAGACGAAGCCGTTCCAATGGTGGATCGCTATTTAGCCGCCGCTGCCGAACAACGCTATCCCAGCGTCAAAATCATTCACGGCAAAGGTACCGGTGCTTTGCGTGTCCGCGTCCGCGAATTTCTCCAGCGCCACCCGCTCGTAAAACATATTAATGACGGCGGCGCCAACCAAGATGATTATGGAAGCACCGTTGTCGAATTGTACTGAGCAATAGCGAAAGGATGAAAGCATGAATATCCGCATGACAAGCATCTACGTTGACGATCCCGTAAAAGCATTCAAGTTCTATACGGAGATTTTGGGATTTCAAGAAGTTCTCTATATGCCCGAGGCACAGCTTGCGATCGTCTCCTCAAAAGAGCATCCGCACGGAACAGCTCTTCTACTCGAACCAAACAGCAATCCCATTGCCAAAACCTATCAAGATGCTCTCTACAGTGCAGGCTTACCTGTAATTGTATTTGGTTCGGAGAATGTGCAAAAGGAGTATGACGAGTTGAGCAGTCTCGGCATCAAATTCAAATCCCTGCCTGCAAAATCAGATTTCGGCACGACCGCTGATTTTGACGATACCTGCGGAAACTACATCCGCATCCACCAGCACTAACAAAGTGATTAACTCCGGCCGTCTTCTCGCCAAGCGGGGATTTAGCGTAGCGGATCCCCGCCGGAATCTGCCTCCAAAGACGGCCTAACTGGCCGTCTTTTTTCTTACTTTCGGAAAACTAAATTGACCCTCTCGCCTCCCGAATGCCTCTCCAATTTTCCTACAGAGATTGATTTTTATGAATTTGTCAAATTATTGACACGTAAAACTGTCTTGACAAATCTATTTTTCGGTCGTATATTGAACCCATGAACGCGCTGAGAATTATCACGGACTCTGAGATTGCTTCTCAAATCCTGAACCCCGAGCGGCAAGAACTCCTTGACCTATTAAAAGAGTCCAACTCAGCAAGTTCGCTCGCCCGCATCACCCATCGCCCGCGTCAACAAATCAACTATCATCTTCACGAACTCGAGAAGCGCGGCTTCATCAAGCACGTCGAAGATCGCAAGCGCGGCAATTGTGTAGAGCGCGTGCTAATCAGGACCAACGAAACAATTTACTTCAGTCCTGATATTCTCGGCAAGCTCGCTCCTACTCCAGAACTCGAACCCGACAAACTCTCCGCAAGTTTTCTCTTTGCCACCGCTGCAAAACTCCTTCGCAATCTCGGAAGAGTCATGCAGATAGCTTCTGAGCAAAAAAAGAAAGTTGCCACGCTCACACTCTCGTCTGAGATAAGTTTCGCCAACGCCGATGAGCGCGCGAAGTTCGCCACCGAAGTAACCGAAGCGCTCACGCGCATCTCAGCAAAATATAATAGTAACTCACCCGGAAGTCGCAAATTCGCATGGATGTTCGGATCATATCCCGTGGCCGCCGAAACTAATGAAGGAGAATAGACAATGGCCGTAACCAAGCTATTTGAAAACAATCAACGTTCCATCATCGGCGAATACGAATTTGATGTTTCTCCCGAAGCCCTTTGGGCCGCGCTTACAGACCCTAATGAAATAGAAAAGTGGTTCTGCTTGCATGCGCGCGTCGAAGGTAAAGTCGGCGGCGAAATAGAATTCAACTGGGATCCGTTGTTTGATTTCAAATGGATTGACCACATCACGGTTTGGGAAGACAAACGTCGAATCGCTTTTACTCCCCGACCGCAAGATCTTGAGGCCAACAACTCCCCTTACGTTTGTGAGTTCGTGATTACCACTGACAAAGGCAAGACCAAATTGAAAATGGTGCACTCCGGCTTCAATCATGGCGCAAATTGGGATGATGAATACGATTCAATCTTCGGCGGCTGGACCTATGAACTCTTTTCACTATGGTACTACATGACCCATCATCGCGGTAGCAAACGCGATCTCTATTGGGCAAGAGTCAATATCGCCGACTTGCAAGAAAAGAACCCCTTTCAAGCCATAACGGACTTGCAAGGATTCTTTGAGGGCAAATCCATCCGCGATTTGAAGCTTCTCCGCAATAAATTTAACACCGCCTTCGCCCTCTCCGCCTAATTCCCTCGCCCACAAAAAAAGCGGGCAACCCTAAGGTCGCCCGCTCCTGTTCTGCTGAATTCAACAGCCATAGTGGCAGCCGCTGCTATCGAATATCAGCTTTCACATTTCTTCCCTACTTCAGATACAACAGCTTCGTGGACTGCATCGTCGCACCCGAAGTCGCGCGCACGAAATACAATCCTGCCGCGCCTTCCGGTGACCACTGCATACGATGCATGCCCGGAGCAAGATTCGTCAGATTGTTCGTATAGACTTCGCGGCCCAGCACGTCGGTGATGGTCACGTTGATTTCACGCGCGCTGCCGACCGAGAATTCGATATTTGCAATCCCGTTAAACGGATTCGGATAGCTGTTCACAAGTGTAAAACTCTCAGCCACAGCAATCGGATCATCACCCACCGCCGAACCTGTAATCACGTCCGTCGGATAACGCAGCGTAATCTGATACTCTTCAGTATAAGGTGAGCTATTATCAAACTGTGTCACAATACCGCGCACGGTAAAGGGACCAGATGGTTGCGGAGCGGTGCCCGCTTGCGAATCACCGTCAAACCGAATCGTGAGCGTTCCATTGCCGTCCGTCACGTCAACATTCGCATTCTGTCCACCACCTGAAGGCCACGGATCGCCGCCAACGATGGTGACATTGCGAACTTCAACCAACATTCCTTCAAACGCTTCAAGGAACGAAGCACCTGTCAGAACCAGCGGCGAAATCGTTCCTGTTTCTTCAAGATCATCAACTGCAAACGTGCAGTTGCCCGCACCTGAAGTGATAATCTCAGTCAAGCCATTAAATTGACCCACCCAACCTGAAACTTCCACGCAATCGCCTTCGGCAAGACCCGCAGGAACGCTTCCACGGAAGACGTTTACACCCGCGTTGTCATCTTGGATGAAGAAGTTGGATTCGGTCAAGCTGTCAATCGTGTAATTGTTGACGTTCACGATACCACGCACAACGACAAATTGACCAAGCAGAGCGGGAACTCCCATGTCGTCATTCTCACGAATCTCTTCCAACACGACGTTCAGCGGATCACAAGGCTCGCCACTGTTCGGCGCGCCCGGTGACTGCGAATCAGCGCTCGCCCAATCGGTGCCGTTGTTATCGGTGTCCGAGTGATCAGGAATACGCGCGACCGGATAGTTCACACCTTGCGAGGGGAACGGATCCGGTGCATTCGTGCCGCCTTCGCCCGTACAATTGTCGTCAGCATCGCACTGACCATAACAAAGATGGTCAACCGTCTGGCCTGAATTATTGCGCAAATCTAAACCGTCGCACGAAACCGCGTCAACGCTTCCGGCGTTTTGCCAATCGTGCGGTGAAACTTGATCCACGTTTGGTACATTCGCGCCGCCGACAACATAATATCCGTCATCGGGGATCGTGCCCGTCAAATTCACAGTCAAATAAACCGCGCCGCCGTTGCCGTTAATTCCTACGATGGACCAACCTGCGAGATTCGTACCTGCCGGACCGTAAATTTCTGTGTAGAGAATTCCAGTGTCGTCTGTACCCTGATTGTCATACAGCACCTCGTTCAATATCACCTGACCGAATGCCATCGGGGCCAACAAACACAGCAATAAAATTGCTTTCAAACGCATTTTCCCGTCTCCTGATTTATCTCTTGAAAAGTAAAGGTCTAATTAACTTCTGTCCACAAACTGCCATCTGCCGTCCAGTTTCGGATGCAGAGGTGTGTGTGACTTAATGTACTCGATAATTGCTTCGCGCATGTAAACTCCCGATTCAACGGCGGCTTGACTGCGCAAAGCCGAAAGTTTCTCCATCCCCGAATTGCCTTCCAACAAATAGTCCGTTGTCACTAGTCGATAAGTCTTATCGGCTTCAACGGGCTGTCCCCCAATTTCCAGCATTACCACTCGGTCCCCTTTTTCGCGCGTACGATCCACCTTTACGCGCATCCCGCCGACGTACAACCCGCTTCCGCCGTAGGCAACTTTATCTTCAATCATCTCTTTGACAAATGTGCCGGTCACTTCGACCGAGCCAAGCGTATTGTCAAACGGCAGAACATTGAACACGTCTTGCGGGGTCAAATTTCCGCCCGGCAAGTCTGTGCGCACGCCGCCCTTATTCGTAATCGAAATATCGCCCTTGAGTCTCCACAGCATCGCATCACAAACTAAATTGCCCAAAGCGGATTCCGCTTCACCAATGCGCGTAATCGGCTGTTCAGCTACACCGATGCGCTCATTGAACCCAATCTCAACACGCGCGACAACCGTATCAATGGTTTCGGCTACATTTCGGTCGCGCGGAAACTGATCGGAGAACAAAGTAATCAATGTGCTCTCATCAGAGAAATTCTTCCAGCCGAGTAGCTGTCCAGTTGCCACATCAAACTCAAATTCCACAGCCATCAAATTTGTCCCGCGGCCATAACCTTGAAAACACGGAGTGTGTGTCACCGGATCCACCCACGGTTCAACATAACCGACGTGAATATCCCCTGCATACAAAATATCAATCCCCGGCACACGGCGCGCCAGCTCAAATGAGTTACGCACGTAGTCAGACTTCCAACCTTCCTTTTCGTGCCGCTCAAGATCGTCCCACGCATCCCAACGGTCAAACGGCAAACCCAAATGGCACGCCGCCACAACAACATTACAGCCCATCGCGCGTAAACTGTCACGATACCTCTCGAGCGTTGTCGTCTCCGGCGCAAAATACAGATTGCGAACGTTATCTGCAAAGCTTGCGCGCTCCGTGCCGGTCGTGGTAATGCCGACAACACCAACCTTGAGAGGGCCGAGCTGCTTAATTATGTAAGTGCCCGCAAAATTTGTCGTGTCGCCATTCTCGATATCGTAGGTGTTTGCAGACAAAACCGGAAATTGGGCTTGCTTCATAAGCCGATCGGTTACTTGCCGACCAAGATCAAACTCGTGATTACCAAGCACCCACGCGTCGTAGTTCACTTCATTCATAAAACGAACGACTGCTTCACCTTCGCTCTTCGTACCCACCAGCGTACCCTGAAAAATATCGCCCGTGTCAAGCAGCAAGAAGCCCTTGCCATTGTTTTCGGCATATTTCCGCAACCGAGCAACCAATGTCGCCATTGACGCTCCGCCACCAAGTGCCGGCGGAAACTCTGGGTTCATAAACGTAGCTTGCGAAGAATCCACTCCGCCGTGCACGTCATTCGTATGACAAATAACGATGGAGTAGGTTTCGGGGATTGCAGCGAAAGCCGAAAGCGACGCACACATCAAATATGTAAATAGCAGCTTTTTCATTTTGAAAATAGTCGTTTGATATTTCTTTTCATGCGACGCTGTAAGCGTTCCCATCGAGTGACACCGGCAATATAATCCGGGGCCTCTGCGCCCCAAATTGAATGTCCGTATTTGGCATACGCTGCATCATTAGCTTGATATGATTCTTCACGCGTTCTGTTCATCAGCCCGGTCGCATGAACTCGATACTTTATCAATGTTTCAGGCAGTATCGCATACTGATAGTTCTGCTCCAATCCGCGCAACCACAAAATTAGGTCTTCTGCGACTCTGCAGTTCGGATAACCTCCAAGTGCGAGAATTCGAGCAACTCTAAACATCACGGATGAATGCCAGAAAGCACAAAGTATTCGGAACTCAGCACGTACTTCTTCAGGAGTTGTGCCGTGTGGGTAGGGCCCGCGTAAATAATTCCCCTGTTCGTCAATTTCAATTGAATAAGTCCCAAGGACATCAATTTCAGGATGTGCCTGCATGAAGTCGTACTGCTTCTTCAATCGATCCGGATACATGATATCATCGGCATCCATGCGTGCCAGCAACTCAGTTTGACAGAGTTCAAGCATCCTGTTGCAAGTCGCCGCCAGGCCGATATTCACCTGATTCTTGATAATCTGAAAGCGCGAGTCCGCGTGCCTGCGCAGAATTTCTTCCGAGTTATCATTCGGACAATCGAGCACCGCCAGCACCGTAAATTCTTTCAGCGTCTGCGCTTTGATCGATTCGATGCACTCTGCCAAATACGCTTCCGCATTATAAATCGGAAGCCCGACCGTAACCAGTGGTTCCACTCTGTTACAATTCCCAAGCAAGCGAAATCATGCCGCGGAATACTGCCGTTTCGACACGGTCACGATCGTCACGATTTGTTTCGCCATAGAGCGCTTGCGGAAAGAGATCGTCGGAGGCATAGTTCATTTCGCCAAACTCAAGACCGAAATCTGCGCGCATGTTTCGCAAAATGAAACCAATACCGGCGGTGAATAGTGCCGACGCGCGATCTCGATCCGTCGGCGAAGTGGAATAAACCAATCCGAAGCGCGCCGGAGTTCCGGGAACGATTTGCTGTTCGGCGCCTGCGCGGAACTCAAGCACGTCATTCAAGTCGTCGCTGACTTCACTGAACGTGTGCATTTCCGTTTCAAAATAAACTTGCGGACGGAACTCGTTTTGTGGGCGATACTGCACACCCACAGCAAGATGCGACGGATACTTCACTGTTGATGTTCCCTCGAATCTTGAGGTCGTGTCACCGACAGACTCGATGCTCGTGAACTTGTATTTCAAGTCTCCGGTCGGGAACAACGCACGCGCGCCGACGCGAACGCGGGGATTGATATCATAGGTACCGCCGAAATTTAAATCAGCAGGCGTGCCGTCGGGAGTGTAATCCACTCTGTTCACGAGGTCCAGTGAATCTGGGCTTGCGAAATATACTCCGTTGACGTAGCCCCAATCGCCGCTCAGGAATGACAAACTGAAACCGAGAGCCATCTTTCCTTCGGCTGCCGCAGCACCGAGTGAATAGGCACGTAAATCGCCTTCGACTTCAAGAATGTTTTGGCCGAGAATCAGATCTTGCACACCACCGGAGGTGAAGCGATTGCGCACTTCTTCGTGGTATTTGTAGCCGAACTGATAAGCCGAATATGTGCCGACCGAAACGACCATTGATTCGAGCTTATCTTGCTTCAAACGATAGGCCGCACCGCCGTCGAGTTTGGAATAGACGTGATCGTTCAGCGCGTAATTGTTATAACCCAACACGCCGTCGAACGCATCATAGAACGGATACGAGCGTGTTTCTTTGATGCGCGACACATCAGCATTGAAGCCAAGATTCCACCGGCTTGTCTGATCGGCAAGCGTCGCGGGGTTGCCCATCAATGCTGCCGAACCCATTTGATTTGTGAGGAACGTGTGACCGAGGCCTAAAGAGCGCGGTGAGAATGCGCCGGGGCGGGTGCCCGCGCCGTTGTCAGGTTGCGGCGCTTGCGCAAATGAGCAAGCGGACAATAACAACACAGTTACGAAGATGCGCAACGTCATAGGAAGGAGTATGATAAGTGAAAAAGATTACGGAATTGTGAGGGAATCCGAAGCGGTCAAGGCGGGTTCCGGCGCGCGGAAAGTTACGTCATAAAGTAACCCTTCGCGCACGGCAAGTTTCGAAGCAAATGTCAAAGTTGGATGAGCCGCTGAATCGTCTTTGCAAATTCCGGGAGGACAAGAGTCTCCCAAAACGACGACGCGGCTTTCAATCAGTTCAAGTGATTTCAAATCGTCAGGCAGTTTCTTGATCTCGCGATTCATCGCAAAGGTCAAGAGCGCGGGGTTGTCACAGTAAATTGGCTTGCTGTGATCTGTGCGCAACTCATTCAGCAGAGCTGAGGATTGAAATTCAAATCCGCGAATGCCGTCACCTGCTTGAAAAGAGTTCCAACTGTATGCGCCTGCTTGCCAAACCGGAATTAGCAGGATAATCAAACACGACCACACGGCAACTGCGGTTCCTTTGCCTGACCATGCGGTTGCAACGGGTTGAAAATCACGGAAGCTATCTATCCCGAGCGCGGGCCACAACACGAAGGCGGGAATGAGAACCACCAATGTTGTCGTGAGCGGAAACACGAGCAGATGCAAGAGCCAAACACAGCAGAGCAATATCCAAACTTGCAATTCACGACGTTTCAATGCCGGGCCAATTCCCGCTGGGCCGCGTGTGGCAAGATAGACGTAGAGCAAACTAATCAGAACGGCGAGCGTCAACAATACGCGCAGCCAAATCGGCCACGTTGACCACATTGTCCAGGCGGAAACAGAATCCATCGCGGGAAGAATTCCGCCGAACAAGCCGTATTGCGGAGCAGAAACTTGCGAGAGCAAATAGAGTGCGGGAATCCACGCGGCGGCGCTGAAGAAAATCACGCCGGAGAATCGGCGTCCGAGATTACCGCGTCCGCCGAGCAAGATGGCCAGCATGCAGCCGATTGCAAGCGCGATAGCCGGAAACCACATGAGCGTGGCAAGGCCGATGCAAACGGTCGCCGCCATGAAGGCGAAGATTTCTTCTTCAAGCAAGAATCTTGCGAGAGCAAGCAAACCCAACGTGCAAAGCAGAAGTGCGGTCGGCAAAGGCGAAAGCGAGAAAGCTTCCGACAACAGCAAGAAACCTGTGAATGCCGCAAGTGATGCACCCGCCACGACAACGCGCGAGAGCAGATGCCGCAAATAAAATCTTGTGATGGTATAGAGCAGCAATCCGAGCATCAAACCTTGCCAGAGGCGCGCGGCAAACTCAATCGCGAAGCCGCCCTTAGCAAAATACGAAAGCAGCAGCGGCCACAACGGGCCTGCGGGATAGCTTGAATCGGTCAGGGAGAATTTTGCACCGGCGGCAAGTTCGTTGGCTTTGGTTAGCCAGACAAATTGCTCTTTTAACACCGCGATGCCCCACACCTGCGTGACCCAGAACACAACAATGATCGGCAGCAGAGCGAAGGCTAACGGGAGGTACTTATCTGATGCGGGCAGAAAAACCGGACTGCGTGTCATTCCGAAGGTTTCTCTCCCAGCAATTCTTCAATCTTTGCGATTACTTCAGGAGCATCGGGTTTCACTCTGTAGTGAAAACGCGCGGCGACGTTGCCGTTGCGGTCAAGCAGGAACTTCGTGAAGTTCCATTGAATCTCGTCGGCGGGTTCGCTGTGCTCAACGAGATATTTGTAAAGCGGATGTTTGTTTTCGCCCAACACCGGAATTTTTTTCATCAACGGGAATTGCACGCCGTACATTGTGGTACAAAAATTTCTGATTTGCGCGTCCGTGCCGGGTTCTTGTGCGTCGAAATCATTCGATGGAAATGCGACCACCGTGAAGCCGCGACTTTTATACTTCTCGTAGATTGCTTCAAGTCCAGCATATTGCGGCGTGTGCCCGCACTCGCTCGCCGTATTGACAATAAGGACGACCTGACCCGCAAAAGCCTCAAGCGTCGTTGTGTCACCGGAGTTGGTTTGAAAGGGGATAGTTGTCAAGTCGGAAGCAAGCATCGTAAGCGGCACCAACATTAAAATTATCGAGGCAAATATTCCCATCGTCGTGCGTCCTTTGGATCCCAATTGAACATGATTGTGCGATACGTTCCGGATTGGCTGCCGATAACTCCGCCGGTTAAAGCGCCAACAAGAATTCCTGTGCCAACGCTCGAAAGCACAATCACAGCGTCATTGTTTTTGTCCTGATTGCAGTCACCGTAACGAAAATCTTCCGGGCCGGTTTCGCAATCTTTACTGTTGGTTCCCCGATGCTATTAAGTCCACCAAATGCAAGGCCCAAAAATCCGCCAACAACCGCGCCTGATCTTCGCGCCTTTAATCGCGGCCTTCCGCTCATCTTGAGTAGTAATGCTGCGAATCTTCTCATTCATCACTAGATTTGATCCGTCGCACCTTCAATCTGGAAAACTGTCGAATCCTGCCCAATATGCAAGTCCGTTGCTTGAAACTTCTTGCCTGTGTTCAGATATAGATTTGCAGGCTTCGGATGCAAAAATGTTTGTGCTTGCACATATTTTTCTGACGGCGCGTCTTTTTCGATGTACAGGACTGCGAGCCGGAGAGGATATGATCAAAACTAAAAGAGACAGGTTTCTCATGATAATTCTAATCCGGCATTTTTTATCGGAATCCATAAGCCACCTCGATGGTGTGTTCCGAATCAATTATTAAAGATCAAATAAAGTCTAAACTATCGCGGCAAATATTCCCAGCGGCGCGGGTCGTGCGGGTCTTTATAAAACTCAACAGTGCGCATTGCGCCTGTATGCGTGCCAATCAGTGCTCCAGTAACTGCACCGATGCCTGCACCGATACCAAGTCCTGAAAGTATGATTGCGCCGCCGTTTCTATCTTCGCAATCGTAACAGCCTTCTTGAATTGATGCAGCGATACTGCCGATGAAGAGTCCCAAAATTCCTCCACTAAATCCGCCGATCATCGCTCCGTCGCGCATCCCTCGGCGAGAATTCTGTGTGGTCAGAGTGCGAATGCGATCATTCAGCATAACAATTCTGTCCGTAGCACCGTCAATCCGAAACACCGTGGAGTCGGGACCGATATGCCAGTCAGTAACGCGCATCAGCTTTCCCGCTTTCGTAAACAACCGTGCCGGACGTTGATGCAAGAAATTCTGCGCTTCAACATACTTCTGCGGCGGCGCGTTCTTTTCAATTGTGAATGTGTGCGCGCAACCGGAGAACAACCATAACAACCCAAGCAATAGAATGCGCATAACCCCTCCGGGAGTTATTACACCTTTATCCCTTTAGCCTTGTCTTCAAAACCTGCGCGGCCCATTAGGCCGTAGGTTAATTGCTTGCCGAGTTCTACGCCGGGTTGGTCGTAGGGATTGATGCGGTAGAGCGCTCCGGCAAGAGAGGTTGTCATTTCCCAGAGCATGAAGAATTCGCCGACGGCGTGGGCATCAATTTCGGGGAAGGTGATGGTGATGGAAGGGCGACCGCGCTGAGCAAGCGCTTCGCGGGTGGCGGCAAATTCGGCGGCGATGAGTTTGTTCATCGTTTGTCCGCCGAGGTAATTCAAAGAGGAAACGTTGTCATAAAGCTCGGGGAGCTTGACACGCTTGCCGAATTTCTTGCATTCGAGGAACAGGAAGACTTTATCGTACGGTCCTTCGATGTAGAGCTGAACTTGGCTGTGCTGGTCGGTTGCGCCGAGAGCCTTGAGCGGAGTCGGGCCGACATTGACCACGCGGCCTTCGTTGTCAAGCTCTTTGCCGAGCGATTCGGCCCACAACTGCCTGAACCAATCGGCCATGCCGTAGAGACCGTTCGCGTAGGCCATCATCACATGCATCTTCTTGTGCTGTGTGCTGTCGAAAAGATAGAGCAGAGCGGCCATCTGCGCGGCGGGATTCTTTTGCACGTCGCTGTCCAGACAGCGTTCGCGCATTTCCGCCGCACCGGCAAGCATGGCATCGACATCAAAGCCCAAGCAATAGGACGGGAACAAACCCACCGGAGTCAAGACGGAAAATCTTCCGCCGACTCCCGAGTGCAATGGTAGCGTTTGCAATTTCTCGTCGTTACAGAGCTTGCGCAAATCACCACTCGTCGGATCGGTCGTGCAGACGATATTCTTCTTCCAATCATTGCCCATCCGCTTTTTCAGCAGATCGAAAATAATCAGCGAAGCAGAGGCGGTCTCAGCCGTCGCGCCGCTTTTGGAGATGATGTTGTAAACGGTTTTCTCGGGCTTGCAGAAATTGAACAGCGCATCCACTTGCACGGGATCGACATTGTCCAAAGCAAAGAAGCGCGGATGGTTCTTGCGCTTGGCTCCCGAGAGCATGTTGTGCAGGGGATGACCAAGAGCATTGAAGATCGCTAATGGTCCGAGCGAGCTTCCGCCGATGCCTGAGAGCAGGAAGTTCTCATAGCCATCGTACTTGTCCGCAAGCTCCTTGCACGCGGCTTTGGTCTTGCCGTCTTCGGGCAAATCCAGATAGGGGAGCTTATTGGCTCCGCGTTCAGTGCGAATATGATCCAGAGCTTTGGCCGTGCGCTCGAGCGCGGGCTTCAGCATCTCATTGGAAATTCCATGGCCGGCCAGCTTCTTCGAGAGCGCGTAGCCGAAATTTACGGTCAGTGACATGTACGGCCCTCCCAAAGGCCAAGTCGAGAAAAATCAGTTTCCGGAACTCAACATTATAGCGAAATTTATGCTGGACTTCAAGGCAAAAACCCCACTTTCGCCCCTCTTTCTATAGGGAGTGGGTCAAGCGAGGTCTGTCATTTGCACTATGGAGCCTGAATATCCCAATGCGCGCCATAAGCACGGAAATATTAGGTTTAACAGCATTATTCTCTTGACAAGCTGGAAAAAGATACCTATACTCCGAGGTAATTCGGAAACGAGAGCCCGCAAGCGAAAATTCGCTAACTTTTCTTCCGTTCGATGTAACCTCGTAGAACTCTGGAAGCTATTCCTTCGGGATGGCCTCCCTTTGGGGCGTTGCATAGAATGGAGGAGAGGTCAGCGAATTTTTTGTTTGTGGCCAACTCTATAGCAGCATGAAATCTAAAGGTATCATAGTCATAGTCTTAGTCGCCTTTGCCGGTCTTTTCTGGCAGGGCTTTTCGGCTGGCAAAAACCAGACGACGAAAAAGGCTTTACAGTTAGCAAAATCTGTTGAACCGGGCTTGACGCTTCGTGAGGTTTCAGGTGAGCGCGTTGTCCTTGATTGGGTCGCGCCGCCGCTGCAGCCGATATACGATTCTGAAGGCGGACCGCTCACTGCAATTCAAATGGCGGGATGCGACCCTGTGCATGAGCCGGGAGTTGTGCTGTTGCCCGGTCTGACAGAGCTTTTGGATGCACTACCCGGAGCGGCAAGTGTTTCACTTGTGGAGGCCGAATACGAGCCATTTGATCTCGGTGAGTGCCTCCCGATGCCAGAGGATTTTATCCTTGATCAGAGACCTTCGTCCTCGAGTCCGGACCCCGTTTGGGCCAACGAATCCCAGCGGGAAGCGGTCGATATGCGCGAGCGCAGGCTCCGTACCGAAAAGAAGGCTGAACTGTGGCCGACCCGGATTGTTGAGCTGTCGGAATCGGGGGTTTATCGCGGTCACAGATTGCTGGCTCTGAATCTTAGACCTGTTCAAATCAATACCTTAACGGGTCAGGGACGGATTCTCAAGAAGGCTCGCATTCAAGTCATCAGGCCTAATTCGTCAAATGGCGAAATAAGGCTACCTGACCGGACAAATGAGACCAAAGCGTTGCGAGGAATGTTGGGCAAATTGGCTGAAACGGCTCTGCCGTCTCGTGCCCCCGACCATCGCGAAGGCCGCGACAATCAGGGTCTCGATGACCACGACGGCCCGATTTACAACGTCAATAGCTGGCGAATCTACGTCCGCGAAACGAGCATTGTTCGTTTAACGGGCGAGTACATGCATTTGGCCGGTGTGCCGATTGACCAGATTTCGCCGTGGGATCTGCACATCTATAATAAGGGCCGCGAAATCCCCATCGTTGTTGAAGGTCAAGCGGATGGCAGATTTGATCTCTATGATTATATTGACTTCTTCGGTGAGAAGAATGAAAAGACCTATGTCGATGTAGAACCCTCGTTATATCAAGATCCGTTTACGGTTGAGAATTGCTATCAACTGTATTGGGGTGACGGTCAGCCGGGTTTGCGCATGGGTGAAGAGAACGGTTCGTGGCAACCGACATGGAATCTTGAACTCGAACGCAGTGTTCGTACGAAGATTCACTTTGAACGCGACCGCTACTTCGACCGTTTAGGAGATTCGCCGCAATTTCTCGGTCAAAGGCTCACACGTCTTGGCCCGCTTGGATTATTGCAAGACAACTGGTTCATGGATGAGCGAGTTGACGCGCTCACGTCGCGTGACTATGAGGGATTCATTCCATTTCCCAATCCCACGCCGCCGTTCAGTTTTGAATCCGTCGTTGTGCGCGCTTGTCTTACAGGTTTCAGCGCCACACCGGGATTCAATCATTATGTAACCGTTTCGCTCAATGGACTGACGGATAACGGACTTACGGTCGGACGGCAAAACAGCAGTGATACGGCCGCTGTCTGGGGTGGACAATCTCCTGTCATTTTCCAGACTAAACTTGGCTCAGCTTCGAACAATATTCAAACCGAAGACCTGATTAACGGTATCAACACGTTTACCGTGACAGTTCCCGGTAATGCACTCTCCGGTACGTCTGACAAGATATTGGTCAACTGGTTTGAAGTGGAATATGAAAAAGACATGCGTTCGCGCAACGGCGAGTTCAGGTTTGACTTCAACGCACCGTTGCGCGACACCGTGGGCTACGATATTCGCGGATTCAATACGCGTAATATTCAGGTTTGGAAACTGGGTCAGAGCCGACTGACTTCGCTTGAAGTCCGCCGCGTGACTCCTGCTGACGAGAGCGCAAGCTGGGCTGTGCGCTTCCCGATGATTGCGGATGCTCCGCACGACGTGCTGGTGTGGGGAGAGAATTATGTTTTTCGCCCGTTTGCGATGGTGCCCGACACCATCTCGATTGATTTGAGAAATAATCCCGGCGCGGAATACGTGATGATTGCGTACGATCCGTATTTTGCCGATACGTCGCTCCACATTCTTGACAGTCTCCGCCGAATCAACTTCCACAATTCCGTTCTGACCGTTCCGCTGACCGAAGTTTACGAGCAATTTTCCGGCGGACTAAGTACACCGTATGCGATTCGAGATTTTCTGAAGTACGCATACGACAACTGGGATGTCCGGCCAACACATGCTTGTTTGGTCGGTGATGCCGTACTTGAACAGCGTGAAGGCAGTATTCCCGGTAATCAGTTACCCTCGTTTGCGCCGCCGACGCTGGAGTTTGGATCGGCTTCTTGCGACGTGTTGTTCGGTTGTGTCTCGGGGCCGGACTATGACATCATTCCCGACATTGCCATCGGACGAATTTCATGCCGAACCCCGCAAGAGTTGCAAACATATGTCAGCAAAGTTTTGCGATACGAGACGAATCCAGATTTTGAAGGAATGTTCCAAAGCAATGTGCTGATGATCTCGGATATTGCCGACCCGCAGTTCAATTTTGCGGCGGGATTTTCGGAACCGACGATTCAGCAGCTTGTAGATAACCAGTGCGTTAATGTTACGCGCTTGTATTTGGACAGCATTCCCGATGGTCAAGGTCCCACGCGTTTGCGCGATGAATTGCGCAACGGCTGCGTCGTCGTGAACTATAACGGCCACGGTGGTGGTGGTGTTTGGTCAGGCAGCCGCCTTATCGACGTGACGGGTGTGCGTCTGCTCAACAATCGCGAGACGTTCCCGTTTATTACGAATTTCACATGTTACGTCGGCGCGTTTGATGACCGCAGTCAGGCGGCAGTGCTTGGTGAAGCATTCATGTTCACGCGCAACAACAACAACGACGTGATCGGAGCAATCGGATTTTACAGTTCTTCCGGCGTCGGTTGGGCTGTTGCAGGACAGTCGATGCAGAGAAAGTTGTTTGACTTTGCACTCGCTCCGCCGGGCTATACGTTAGGCGAAATCACGCAGTTCAACAAAGCTCGTTACTGGAGCGCACTGAACCAGCCGGTGTCGTTTACGTCTCCCTACTCGATGATGATGATGATGAACCTGCTCGGTGATCCGGGAGTTCAACTATACGTCCCACGCGAGGAGATTGATCCTGAGATTGTCGGCGAAACGAACGTTATTACTCCGCACGACACGACCGCAGACAGTACCTTTCAAGTTTCGCTGACCGTGCCGTGGGAATTTTCGAATGACAGTTTGACTCGTGCCTACATTCTGCCGTACAACGAAGAACTCTACAAGTATCGTTTGGATACGCTAACGGGTCGCGTTTTTCGTACTTTGACATCCGTACATTCTCCTGCCTTCGACCCTGAGAATGTTGAGTTTTACGACGTGTTCGATCGCAATTGGATTTCGCCTCCAATTTCCGCACCGAGTTTTATCTCACCGCGCGGTGAAGTTGTCGTCTATCTGACCGATCCGATTCTAAAGCGAAACGCCATCGGTTGTTTCCCGGTTTTCCTTGCCGATAGCCTTGCAAGTGTGCAGATCTTTGATGTTGCTCCGATTCCCGGCCCGGTGCTGTACAATGATGTGCCGTTCCGGGTTGGTGCCACGATTTTGCATCAGAACGACATTGAGTATGTGCGCTATCGTGGTGTTTATACGCCTGCGCAAGGCCCGATTAGACTTGATACGTTAAACATGCTGCAAGTCAATCCCGGTTTTTGGCAAGTGCCAACGTTGCTCGGCCCGTACAACCTTGACGGTGGCTCCTATCGCGTGAAGTTCTTTGTGAAGCCGTTCGGTGAGAACGAATTTGAGTCGGAGTATTTCAGTTTGCGGCTTGAGGTGCGGCCCGATTTCAACCTCAACTTCATCCTGTCGTCATCACCGGGAGAGCGCGGTGGACGAAGACCGTATTACTATCAGCCTATTCGTGTGGAACGCAGCTCGGTTACGGGTGAAATCGGTGACGTTAAGATACGTCTGCACGCGTCGCGAGACTCTACCTATGTAACCGGCGGTGATACGATCACTGTTGTGCTTGACTCGTTCACCGTGGAAACGATTATGACCACACTCGGTGACGGCGAGGCTGAGCAAGGCGCGTACATTCCAACAAGTTTCCAGCCCGGTCGCTACGAAGTTTCCGTGATGGTTGATCCGGACAGCGTCTATGATGAGTCAAGCGAAAACAATAATCGGCGCGACTTCGTTATCCAAATTCCGAGCTACTACTCAGCATCGAGACCACGCGGAACATTCCAAGAACGTCCGTTCCAAATTGGTCCGCATCGCTATTGGTCGCTGGCAAAGAACGATACGCTCTATTTGCAGGTGCCGCCTAACGTGCTTGACCGCGACAGCGCGGCAATCGGATATACGCAACCGCGCACGTTTTCGCAAGCGGAAGTCGCCGTGTTGTCCGGCCAAGGTTTACGACAGCCGTTTACGCAAGGTTCGTTCGGAGTATTTAAGGCAATGTTTGATGATACTGTCGCTACATTATCCGACAGTATGACCGCGCATGTGACGCTATCTATTGAAGGCCGCGACACATTACGCAGTCGTGTTCCTGTCGTGCCGTACCAACTCTATGTCAAAGACCCTGCGCGTGATCATTGGCTGGCCGCGCGTAACAACGAGATCACGCGCGACAGCATCGGATTCGTGCGCGCGTTTCCCGTGCCCGCGCAGCCATCACCGCTGGATACGTTTGTCATCTGGCGTTTGCGAGCCACGGGCGATATTCCTTATATTGGTGAAATTGGAATCTTCCAACGTACAGACAATCGCGGGCCGAACGTCGAGCTTGCCGTCGGCGGTCTGCGCTATACGAAAGGCGCGCTTGTACCGCGCAATCCGCAGCTCTATGCCACGTTTTCTGATGCGGCAGGTGTACAGCGAACTCCCGGCACATTCTACTTTGTGCTGGACGGTGACACCTTACGCGATGAGTTGATCGCGTGGAACGACACGTCAACTTCGAATTCCAGTTTGACCGCATTGGTTGAACCGGATTTGGACACAGGGGAACATGAGGTCAAGATTTTTGCCACGGACAACCACGGCAATACATCTTCATATGTGACGCAGTTTGAAGTTCGCGGTGACTTTGGTTTTGAATGGGCGATTAACTATCCTAACCCGTTCGCAAACAACACGACGATAGCGTACGTATTGACGGGCGTTACAGACGATTTCACACAGATCAAGATCTACACGGTGTCCGGGCGCTTAATTCGGACGCTCCGCGAAACTGAACGGGCCACGGCAAACTACCGCACACAACAGTGGGATGGCCGCGATGAAGATGGCAATGAAGTCGCCAACGGAGTTTACTTCGCGCGTGTCGTTGCCAAACAGGGTGAGCAAACCATCGAAGAAACCGTCAAACTCGCGAAGGTGCGCAAATGAAGAACCTCATCCGCATCCTCACTCTTGCTTTGATTATTGCTGCACCCGTGCAAGCCGCAAAATATGCCGGAGAGTTTTTGGAACTCGGTGTTGGCGCACGCGGAATAGCCATGGGCGGCGCAATGGCCGCGCATACCTACGACGGTTCGAGCTTTTATTGGAATCCCGCCGGGATGGGTTATGTCACGGGTATTCAGGCGACGGGAATGTACGCCGATCTGTGGAACGGCTTGGCGAATTTCTCATCTACAGGCATCACACTGCCCGTGACGGGTTCCGTATTTGCAGTCAACTACGTTCGATTGGGTGTTCCCGATATTCAGAAGCATCCAGACTACGACTTACAAGTTGCCGAAATTCTGGCGCGCGCTCCTGCGTTTCGTTTCGTGGTGGTGGATGGTGACACGATCTTTATCAATTCCGTTCAAGAGTATTTGGCGGCGACGGGGGCTTCACCGGCAGGATTATTCTCGGACACTGAATCCGCAATCTTCTTCACATTCGCCAAGTACAATCAGTTCACGCTCGATCTTGGCTGGTCGTACTTCACCGTTCCGATGGAAATGCCGATTGGTGTGAATCTCAAGCTTTTGAACAACAAACTCGGTGAAGCATCGGGTACGGGAATTGGCGCT
This sequence comes from bacterium, assembly GCA_016721565.1. Lineage (GTDB taxonomy): Bacteria > Electryoneota > RPQS01 > RPQS01 > RPQS01 > JABWCQ01. The sequence continues at coordinate 38,058 of JADKHW010000011.1, forward strand.
GACGCGGGTATTCAGTTCCGTTTCCCGCTTGATGAAATTATTCTGGAGAATTGGCGCGCCAAGCTAAGCTATGGTGCGGTCGTGAAAGATCTCACGCGCACGCAGCTTGATTGGGGCGAAGGTGTCAAGGATGCCGTCCCGACGAACTTCTATAGCTCGGTCGCACTCGAACAGAAAATGCCGGGCCGCAATAGCCGTATGACACTCGCCTACGAAACGGAAAAACGTTACGAGCGCCATCGTCATGTTGGTCTCGAATATAATTTCGAAAATGTGATTGCTCTACGCGGCGGATTGTGGCAGGACGAGTGGTCTGCGGGCGCAGGAATCATGTTTTGGCGCATGAGCGCGGATTATGCTTATTATGCTCGCGATTTGGGCACAACGCACCGCGTTAGCGTGTCCATCAAATTAAAATGAGGCGCGCATGAGATATTTGTATATCACACTTCTTGTCTGCTTCGCCGTAATCTTTGTGAGCTGCGGCCAAGATACAGAGAGCCGCGATGACGTGCCACCACAGCAGCCGAGCATGATGCCGCGTAGTGATGATGCAATTTATCCGCAAGCCGGAGTTCGTGCTGAACCGACTTTGACTGACAGAAATTATTGGACGCGCATCGAGTGGTATCGTAATCCGGAAGACGATCTTGCGGGCTATCGCGTGCGCCGCTGGGCGGAAACGACGAATTCAGGAGAAGCACCGGTTGTCGCTGACTTGGCGATGAATGTTCAACTGCCTGATAATTTTGTCTTGTTCTGGATTGATCATGGTAATGATCAGTTGGGTGACCCCGCGAATCTTCTTGCGCCCGACAATCAGGGCATTACGCACGGCTACTGGTGGCAGGTGCAGGCGTACGACACCGCAGGCAATCGTTCTGAATGGAGTGACTCCGTTTATTACCGCATGATCTACAATCCGTATAATCTATCGGTACAGGGGACGGGTAACGACACACAGGTTATGTGGAACTACCCCATCGGCGGCTCGAGCACATATCTTTCGTTCTATAAGATTCGAGTTTATTCTGAGTGGTATGGAATAGATTCGTTGATTTGGGACTATGACGTGCAGCTCTACGAGAGTTCCAATGCGCTGACCATCGGTGTAAACGGAGCGTTTACACCGATGACTCACGACTGCACGTACGTTTGGCAATTGAATGCGATCAGCTATGTGGCGTCGGAAACAAACGACTTGCCGCTGGCAGGATCCGCAATGTACACAACATTTATCTATCAAGAGTGAGTCGAAACGGAGGCCGAATGAGGCTCGCACGATTATTTTCTTTTCTTTTGCTGCTGCTGACCTTGTCCGCAAGCAGCCTGTTGGCGCAATCTGATCTTCAAGTTGGTCCTGCCTCATTCAAGATTCCGCAGGTCAAACGCGTGGGTGAAGGCAGTAAGTATTATCTCAATGAAGCGAACGAACTGCTGATCCGCGTTAACATTTGGGGACGTGTGCAGCGGCCCGGGCAGTACTACGTTCCAGCCGAAACGGATCTTGTGGCACTGATGTCTCTTGCGGGAGGCCCAAGCGCAAGGTCAAGACTCTCAGACGTCAAGGTTGTGCGCGAGGAGGAGTCGGGCGAACAGGACGTTATCACGGTCAATGTCCGCAAGTATATCAAGACAGGTGACAAACGTTTAATTCCTGACTTGAAACCAGAGGACACAATTGTTGTGCATGGCTCCGCTTGGCAATTGGTTTCGGATGTTGCGTCCGTCGCGAGTCAGCTTGCCATTGTGGCTAACGTCTATTATTTCTTCTTCCTTGCAAATTAGCAGAGCTGCTTTCAGAATACACGAAGGGCTGTGCATTTGCACAGCCCTTTCCTTTTCATAGAAACCACAGAAGTTATTTCGGTAGGTCAGAAGTCGTCACTAACCAGCAGCCGATGGCAGGGATTTCCGTGAATGCCAATGTTTCGCCTTCCAAGAGAGCGTTGACATTGTCGCGGAGATAAGGATGCTCAATCCTGCCGAGGTTTTTATTGGAATCATCTATCGGCCCGCGATAAACAGGTTGCCCGCTGAATCCAGCATCACAACTTGCGGAGTGCGTGAAGCTCCAAACTTCATAGCAAGTCGCCCGTCTTGGTCGTGAATATAGGGCATGTCCCAGCCGATATTGCGATAAAATTGACCTATCCTGCTGTCGTTTTCGGTGATATTTGAAAAGACGCAGTAGTAGGATATGCCGCGCGATTGAGTCACGGACATTAACTGCTTTACCTCAGCTTTATGCTGGTCGGTGCATGGACACATGCTGGAAACGAACAGGAGAACCGTTCCGCGTTTGCCGGGCACTAAGGTGGACATTTTGTGGTTCGGAATCACAGCCGCGCAAAGGAGTCCGGGCAGGATAATTCCGATGATCATTGCACGTTTCGACATGGCTTGCTCCTCAATTATTTTGAAGCCAGCGCTTGGCCTTCGGCAACGAAGAGGCCGACTGCGCCTTTTTCGACATCGGCAAATTCGTGATCAACGAACGGATAGGTGCCTTCCTCAGGAAGCACAAATTCAACAATTGCTCCACTTGATGCGCCGAGTAACACCGTTTGCATTCCGCGCATTTCATTGTCCGGATTACCGTCAAACCAAACGCGATCAAATAGCGTCCCAACAACGTGGAAACTTGACGTTCCGCACGGACCCACATTGCTGAGGAATAGTCTGATTCGTTCTCCGGCTTTCACTTTCAGCGGGTTGTTGACGTATTGTCTTGGTTTACCGTTGAAGCAGACGTAAGTGGCATTCTTGTCAAGTGCCGCTTGCATGTCCGTTGTCCAAGTGCCGTCATCGAGCTTGGTAAGGTAGTATTCGTTTTGAATGATGGCAAATTCCTTGTCGGCCTCCGTCGGATAACCGTCTTTTGGTTCGACAATCGTCATGCCTACCATACCGTAAATCATGTGCTGCAAGATCGCTGGCGAACCGCAGTGGTACATGAATACTCCGGGATAGTTTGCCGTCCAATCAAATTGAATGGTCGCACCCGGAACGACTTCTTGATATTTGTCGTGCGGGTTTATCATTGCCGCATGAAAGTCAATAGAATGAGGGGAGGGCGGCGATACGGCCATGGTCTTATCCGAACGATTCGTCATGGTGAAATGCACATTATCCCCTTGCTTCACGCGCAGAACCGGGCCCGGTAACGTCCCCCCAAATGTCCATGCGGCAAACGAAACGCCGTCATCAACTTGTATCATGCTGTGCATGCAGTCAATACGTACTTGATGTTCGCGCGCCTTAACCAATGGCTTCACGTCAGGCGCAAGGCTTAATGCAGGGCCATCAAATGGCAGACGTGATGTTGAAGGCGCCATTGAAAGGGTGGCTTTTGGCGAGCCAAGAATTTGATTCTCATATGTTGCTTTGGAAGCGTGTGCGTCACGGTTACAGCCTGTGAGAACCCAAAGAGAAAGTGCTAATCCTGTGATTCCCAGCAGGACCCAGAGATGGCGGTTTGTGCAATTACAGCGTGTCATGGTAAACCTCTAATTTAGATTAGATGACCTATTAATCAACTATTTGAATATACGAATTGGCGACCGAACCATACTTGCTCAATTAACTTGCTTTGGCGGCTCGTTTTTCAGCTAAATCAGCTATAGAAGTGCTGACGAGAAATTTCTTGAGCGACGCTTTCGGCTCAGCCCAAAGTGAGTGCACATAGCATGAATCGTCGTCAGAACATTTGCCGCAACCCAAAAGACATTCACTGGCCAGAACAAGACCGTCATATTGTTCAAACACGTCCCAGAGGGAAATCTCCTTGGGATCCCGCCCCAGTGAAAAGCCGCCGCCGGGACCACGAGATGCCTTTACAATTCCAGAATTTGTCAATTCGCGCATTAGCTTGGCCAAGAACGGGGCTGGGAGGCTCTCGGATTCTGCAATCTCAGAACCCATCACAGGACCTTGGCCATAATTCCTTGCCAAGCATACAAGTGCTCGAACGGCGTAACTGGTTGGGCGGGAGAATATCATAGTTGATTAGTGTATCCGTTTATCCAAAATTACATTGATCGACGCGAAAAGTCAAGAGCCTGTATCTGGCTACCTATTTTATTAAATAGATGTTTTATAAAATCTTGCAGATCTGTAATTTGATCGAAGGCACAAAAAAAGGAGGCCAAAGGCCTCCTTTTCTCAGACATTCTTTCGTCGTCGCCCGCGCCGGGGTTCGTCTATCTGTGGCGCGATCCGCTTGGAATCGAGCGCGAGCAGACCGGCAATCGTCGTGCTGGCCAAGAAATCTTGCATGTACTCCTTGCGCGGCCCCCACAACGAATGCACCGGGCAAGGCGTCGTCGATGAGCATTTCCCATAGCCGAGAAGGCACTCATTGGCAAGCGTCAGGCCTTCAAACAGTTCAGATATTTCCTGTAGCGAAATTTGATCGGCAGGCTTCGCCAAACGATAGCCGCCGCCGGGTCCGCGGTTCGAGGTCAGAATCTTCGCTTCAGACAATGTGCGCAGAAGTTTAGCCAAGAACGGCGCAGGCAATTGCTCTTCCCGCGCAATTGTCGGAGCAAGAATCGGATCACTTGAATTCTGTTTGGCCAGATACAAGAGAGCGCGAATGGCATAAGTGGATGGTCGCGAGAGCAGCATCTTATCCCCAGCGGTATAGTTTGAAGCGCGGATTTAGTTGCGTAACAGAAACCGACTTGCCGGATCTGTTTAGTACGGCGATCAGTTTGTCGTCAGGATCACGCTGATTCTGAACGACGTCGTGTCTCAAATAATAGATGTCACGTTTTGATTGTGCAAGCTCAGCAAGTCTGCGCTCTGCTCCAGCGGCATCGGTTTGCACATCAATTTGCTCCCATTGCTTTTCGATTCCGGGAGCATAATAGACAAGTAATCTGTAGTGTCCTGGCAGTACCACAAATGCAGTCGAATCGTTGATCGACGTCGAAAGCACTTCGGCTGCCGTGCGCCAGTTCTCTTTTCTGCCGTGCTCGATCGGTTCCCAATAGTGTGCTATTGCGATAAAAGCAATCAAGGAACCCAAGGCGGCCATCATTTTTCTGCCGTAAACGTTTCGCAAGTCATCAAATGCAAGTGCGACAAACAGGAGCGCGAACGGTACGGAGAAGATCAAATATTTTGGCTGCAAGAAATATTTACCCGTAGCGGCACTGGCCAGAGTTGCAATGATTACCGGAACGGTAAATAACTCATGTCCGATCCAGAGCAGGCTGCGATCTTCCTTGCGCAGATGCAGCCAGATTAATTTCCACATGATGACCAATCCGGCGGCGATAGCCAACAGTGCAAGTGGCAAATTTGCCATCAGGTCATTTGTACCGACCGCTCGTCCCGCGCCTTGTTCGCCCACATCAAAATAGCTGAAGCCGACGGTGAATGCCGCAAGCAGTTTGGGAATCGCGCTGACAAAATCCATCTGATACTCGCCGCCGCGTGTTTCCTGAAAGCGCATCAGGTTGGGCAGATTTGGCAAATAGAGCAAAACGGTTGCGGCGAGCGCGCCCCAGCTCTTCACAATGGACAATTGTTTGCGTTCACGTAAAAACGTCAGCGTGATGCCCATCAAGAACAGCCAATAGAGCAGATGCGTGTAAACGCCAATGAGTGCGATAAGCACAAATGCGCTCCAGCGCCACCACGAGAATCGTTCGAGCATCAACAGCATCACATACACTTGAGCAAGCGCAATGGCGGCCACCATTGAGTACATGCGCAGCTCTTGTGAGAACTCGATCAACATGGGCGATGCGGCGGTCAGTACTGCCAGCAACAATCCCAAGCGATCATCACGCAGTTTGCGGCCTACGAGGAACGCGAGCGGAATCTGCACCACGCCGAAGATCAACGGTAAGAGCCTGAGTCCGATTTCACCTGCGAATCCGAGTTGCCGCCAGATATATAGGAGAGAAAAGAAGAGCGGGCGGAAGCGGTCTTCGGTGCTCGTGATGAGTTGTGAACTGTCACGCAGAAGCGAAAATCCTTCGTCGCCGTAGAAGCTGTAGTCCAGCAGCGGTACACGCGCGCACATAATGCCGCCGCCGTGATGACAAAGATCAGCCACGGCGGGATGATCTGCTGTTCTGCTGTTGGATTATCCTTCACGAATTGCCTCAACAGGGGAGAGCTGTGACGCTTTGCGCGCCGGATATAGCGATCCCAAATACGCGAGCAAAATGGCTATCACGATTACGATGACGAAATCAAGCGGCATCATTTTAACCGGCAGGGCATCCAGAAAATAGATGTCGGACGGCAACGCGATCCACTTGAAGTGAAGTTGGCCGAAGCAGACAATAAACCCGAGAATGGTTCCGAATATCGCGCCGCTTACTCCGACAATCAACCCTTGTAGTGAAAATACCGCCGCAATATCTTTGTCGCGTGCGCCCATCGCTTTTAGGATACCGATATCGCGCCGCTTCTCCATCGAGACCATGATCAACGTGGAGAGAATGTTAAACGCGGCTACAATAATGATGATCGAGAGAATAACGGTCCACATCCACTTCTCGATTTTCATCCACGAAAAAAGCGTCGAGCGCAATTCGTACCACGTTCTCACAAAAAAGTCCGCGCTGAATTTGGATTCGATCTTCTCGCGCACCTGATCGGCGGCGAACATGTCAACAATCTTGATTTCGAGTCCGTCAACCTTGTCTTTGCGCAAGAACACTTTTTGAGCGGTTTCGATATCGAGATAGGCTAAGACGTCGTCGAACTCGAAAAGCCCTGTTTGAAATGTTCCCGTCAGTACGAACTGTTTGACTTGCGGAGTTGAGAGTGGGCCTGTTATCCCCGCAGGAGAAAACACCACCACCGTGTCGCCGGGCACAACATCCAGCCGCTCGGCTAAAAACCTTCCCAACACAATTCCCGGAAGTCCCTCGCGCTTGAGTTGCAACGAACCAAGCTTCATGTGCTGCGGCAAGTCTGACACTTCGGCAAGTGTTGTTTCATCCACGCCGCGAAAGGCCGCCGCTTCGGCTTTCTTCTTCGCGCGCACCATTCCCTTTTCAAAGATGAACGGCGAGGCGCCTGTTACTTCAGGCACTTCGCGCACAATTTTTTGTGCGTCCTGCCAAGCGGGCAAGCCGTCGTGATCAAACGTCTCAAGCCGCAGATGCGCATCCGCTCCCAAAATCCGAGCGCGCACTTCCGTTTCAAATCCGTTCATCACCGACAGCACAATAATTAGCGCCGCCGTCCCAATCGTCACCCCGCCCACCGACAAATAGGTAATCAACGAGATAAACCCGCCGTGCGAGCGGGCACGAAGATAACGTGTAGCTATGAAAAAGGGGGTGGACAAGAAGCGCTAACTTCTCAAATGCGGAAACAAAATAACTTCGCGGATTGAGTCCTGATCCGTCAGAAGCATCGTCAAGCGGTCAATCCCGATGCCCATGCCGCCTGTCGGGGGCATTCCGTATTCGAGTGCGTTCAAGAAATCGTCGTCAATCGGCTGTGTCTCTTCGTCGCCGGCCTCTTTGAGTTTGCGCTGGGCTTCGAAGCGTTCGCGCTGGTCAATCGGATCGTTTAACTCGGAGAAGGCATTGCCCAATTCAAAGCCCAACGCAAACGGCTGAAAGCGCTCGACCAACCGTGGATCATCACGATGCTTCTTGGCCAGAGGCGAAAGCGAAAGCGGATAGTCATAGATGAACGTCGGCTCGACCAGCTTAGGCCGCACGAGCGTCTTCATCATCTCGTCCAAAATCTTGCCTTCGCCCATCTCGCGCGTCAGCTCAACGTCGTGCGCCTTTGCAATCTCGCCTAACTCATTCAGCGGCAAACCGAGCAACTCTTTGCCTGTTGCTTCTTTCAGCAAATCAAAGAATCTTGCGCGTCTGAAGGGCTTGCCGAAATCAACGGTCTTGTTTTGATAGGATACCTCAGTTGTTCCGAGTGCGCGTAACGCAACATGCCGGAACATCTCTTCGGAGAGGTTCATAATCATTTCAAAATCCGCAAAGGCTTGATAGAATTCGAGCATGGTGAATTCCGGATTGTGGAATCTGTCCATACCTTCGTTGCGGAAGTCTTTGCAAATTTCGTAAACCTTTTCAAATCCGCCCACGAGCAGCCGTTTCAAATACAACTCATCGGCAATCCGCATGTAAAATGTGCGGTCGAGCGCGTTGTAGTGCGTCATGAACGGACGTGCGAGTGCGCCGCCGTAAAGCGGTTGCAGCGCCGGTGTTTCGACTTCCAAATAGCCGCGTGCATCCAAGAACTCGCGCACGGCGGAAATGATTTTTGCGCGTGTTCGGAAGATCTCACGATTCTCCGGATTCACGGCCAAGTCAATGTAGCGTTGACGATAGCGGGACTCTTTATCGGAGAACGCGTCGAAGACTTCGTCGCCTTGTGTTTTGACAACTGGCAGCGGCTTGACGCTTTTTGAGAGCATCACCACATCGCTTGCGCGCAGAGACTTCTCGCCGGTTTTGGTTAGAAACACCGTGCCGCGCGCGCCAATCCAATCGGAGATATCGTAAAGCTTAAATAGCGCGAAGGCCTCTTCGCCGATTTTGTCGCGCTGTACATAGACCTGCATCTGCCCGAACTCGTCGCGCAAATGACAAAAGGCCGCCTTGCCCATGACTCTCACGGACACAATGCGGCCTGCAATCGCGAATTCAGGACCCGTGTGATCTTCAGACTCCTGCACACTCTCAAACTTCTCAAGCAGTTCGGGAATGTGAATCGTCTTCTCAAACGAATATGGATAAGGATTGACACCATGACTGCGTAGCGTATCCAGCTTCTCGCGGCGCAGTCGCAACAGATCGGATAGTTCTGATGGTTGTTCTTGTAAATTGTCTGTCATGTATGCGGGACTAAGTGCAGGTGCCGTCTATGGCACCGTAAAGAAATACGTAAGTTTCGCTCGGAGCGTGCGGTCTCCGGGGATGCTCATGTCAGCGTGATCGAGCCTGTCTATGTCGCGTCCGGATTCATCGTAAACAATGTAGAACCAGCTCCCCGGACTCCAATTGTAGGACATCAACAGGTTTGCAAAAAACAATCCCTGATCGTCAACAAAGTGGCTCTTTTCAATCCACTGCAATGTGCCGCGAAAGGAAAGTTTCAAACTCGGGGACCATGATGATTTCAAGATCCAATTTCGAAAATCTGCTGTCACGACGTGTCCGCTGTCATCCACGAATGATCGTGAATTCCAGACCCGCGTCCAATCCATTTCAGCGCCGAGTTCAATATTTGAACGCGGACGCCATGACACCTCAGGCTCTAAGCTGTAGCTGTTGCCGTCGCGGAATGTTCGGTAGCGCGCGTCGGTGCCGTAGCGGAAAGGCTTCGTTTGATCACTCCAAAACCATCCCCAATGCCAGAAGTATTTGTAATACTCGTGGTTGAAACTACCGAAGTTGTCACGAAACTCTCCGGCTTGAAGACCAACATACCGTCTGCGAAAATCATCGCCCCACTCCATGCCACCGCCCAATTCCCAGTTCGTGCGCGTCGTCGTGAAGAGATTAAAGTTCGCGTAGCCTTCAGGGGCATCGCCTGTCGTCAAACTTGAACGGAGGCTGTTGATGTCAAACCCGAAATTGCGAAAGGCCGTGCCATTGAGATAGTAGTTATCGCCAATCCACAACGCTTGACGAATTTGATTCGACGGATCACCCCAACCTAAGTCATTGATGTCGTAGTCTGTACCGCGGTAGGCTGCGGCAAGCTCTGACCTGAACGGACCATAGTCGCGGACGTAGCCGACCCGTGACTCCACGGGCTGTTCATCGCGCACTTGTGCGACGCGATACCAATGTTGCACTGGATCCCCGCTACGATCGACGGCGGATAACCAGAGATTTAGCTGATCTCGGACACGCCAGCGAAATTTAGCATCAAAGCCCGCCGCAGCTGCGGTGTATCCGGTTTGGTTGAGATATGTTCCCGTCAAACCGAAACGATGCCTGCCTGAGTTCAACGTCGTGCGTCCGACGAACACGTCCTGCAAAAGTCCGCGCGTCTCAAACTGATCATCAAAATATGAGAGTCGGTTCTTGCCCGCGAGAAAACTTGCCTTGACGTTCCCCTTCTGATAGTTTACGCGTCCGCCATAATCCGGATCGGCAACACGGCGTGTATAGACGAACGTATATGGCGTTTCCTCAAAGTACTCTTTTGACTCGAGAAAGAACGGACGCTTTTCAGAGAGGAAGACAGGATAATCCGAGAGATTGATGACTGCTTCATCCACGTCAACTTGCGCAAAGTCCGGCTGGTATGCTCCATCAATGCTCAAAGCCGCTGACGGAACGTACTTAAGCGTTAGTCCCAAGTTCTCCCACTCGTTTTCCGAGCGGAAGTCCTTAGTTGTCGGTGCATCCCATCTTCCAACTGCGTGCGGCAATACTTCAAGATGCGCAGATGACGCGATGTCATCCAAGCCGCGTAGCGTAGCGATCTTTGAAGCCTTCCACCCGATTTCGGGATCGACAGGCGGCCAAAAACCCGCTTCGTTTATACGATAGAGCTTACGAGCGAACGAGACGCCCCAGCCGTCTTCGCGCGAGCCGCCGTGCCGCATGATCTGGAACGGGATTCTTAATTCGCAGCTCCAGCCACTGTCCGTAATCGCCACTGCCGATTCCCATACGGCGTCCCACGAGTTCGAGAGATTGTTCTCACTAAAGAACGTGCCTTCCGCTTGCACGCCTGCCGCCGTGACAGTGAACCAATAGCCGGTCCGGTGGTCGTGAAACGTGTCCAAATAGAGATCGAGAAAATCCGAATTGGAGTCGTTATCTCGGCGCTGAATCTGTCCGGCAATGCTGTCGGGTGCGGTGTCGTAGTACATATACCCGAAGTAGAGTGCGTTCTCGTCATAGAGCACATAGACTTCGCACTTCTGCGTCACTGGAGCAGGATAGCCGGGTTCACGCTGAATGAAATTATCCGCTTTGCCGCCTTCAAGCCAAACTCTTTCGAGTCGTCCGTCAAGCGTAATCGGCGAAGTTCGCTTCTTCGCGGTAATTTCGTAGCCGGCCATATCCGCAAAAGCGGTACAGCTTAGAAACAGCACTAAAATCGTGACTAACAGGGGCATGGGTCCTCCGGAACGAATAGGAAATATAGGCTTGCGGACGGCGACACCACACCGTTCCAGAGAATACGAGAGAAGATACGCGAAACTTGTGGCAGGCAGAAGGCTGTGTTTATGACTTTTCTGCGGCCTTGCGAGAAAGATAAGTCGCTAATCTGCGGGGCAAGAAACGGACGGCAAAGACCCTGATTTGATTCAGGATTCCGGGAATCACCAGCGGCTTTCCCGCGTGCATAGCCCCATAACCCCGGCGAGCGACAAACTCAACGGAGGTCTTGACGTGCCGCAGTATTCCCTTCTTGCGGTTCTTGGCCCTGACTTGGAAATTCGTGGGCGTCGGTCCCGGGCAGAGGCAAGTCACAGTTACACCCGAGTCTTTCAAGGCCTCGTTGGCGGCTTCGCTATAACTCAGCATGTAGGCCTTTGTCGCATAATACACGGCCATCCACGGCCCGGGCTGAAATGCAGCGGTCGAGGCCACATTAAGAATCCGGCCCCAGCCATGCACGGCCATTTCGGCGGCGTAAAGTTTGGTCAAGGTCGTCGTCGTCGTGACGTGCAACTGAATCATCTCGAGTTCGCGGTTCAAGTCGGTATTCAGGAACTTGTCCAAAATCCCGAAGCCCGCGTTGTTCACCAGGATAAGTCAATCGTCATTCCGCGTGTTTGAGTTTCGTGGAAAAGTTCAAATGCGGCATTAGGTTGCGAGAGATCGGAGACAATAACCGTTGCCGTGATGCCATATGTGCTGACAAATTCGCGCGCAATTTCTTTTTGTCGCGCGCAAACAGCTTGGCCAATTCGAGTCCAATGCCGCTCGAAGCGCCCGTGATCAAAGCCGTCTTAGGCATTCAGCGAAATCAAATCGGCAATACTCGGGAAGGGCTTCACAGGAGCGGGCTGAGTCGGTACCGGATCAAACAGAACAAGCTGCCAAAATCCCGCGTCGTGCCATTCGTTGTGCTTGTAACCACCGTAGGGAATAACGCCGACTTTTTGGAATCCCAAAGCCTCATGAAAACCCACTGTCTGTGCGTGCGGTCTCACCACTCCGATGACCGAGATAAGCCCTTGCGTGCGCAAGCACTCAAATAGCTTTTGATAGAGTTTCTGCCCGATACCTTTGCCGCGTGCGGACTCCGCTACATAGATTGCCGATTCGCATATCCAATCGTAAGCCTTGCGCGAACGAAAGCGTGTCGCGTAAGTGTAGCCTAAAATCTTACGGCGCTCCTCCCACACCAAGTACGGATAGAACTCCGAGGTCTTCCGGATGCGCTCTTCAAACTCATCGACTTCTGGAATCTCGTACTCAAATGTGATCGCAGTGTGGCGAATAATCGGCGCATAGATATCCAGAATCTGCGCGGCATCGGACGGTTTGGCAGGGCGGATCATACAAACAACCTCGGCACTCTTCCCGTCAAATAGATCGGTAGTTCATAGGGAATAAATCCCGCCGCATCACATAGCTCCCACAACGAAATTTCTTCATCCCCCTGTTTCCCCCACAACACAACCTCTTCACCGACGACGTGTTTGTCATGGCCAAGATTCACCATGAACTGATCCATGCACACCGTACCGACAATCGGGTAGCGTTTGCCGCCGATGAGCACATTCGCTTTGTTCGAGAGCAAACGTGGATAGCCATCTCCGTAACCAACCGGAATTGTTGCCACCCACACATTCTCCGGCGCGGTCCAACGTAAATTGTAGCTGACACCTTCACCCTTGCGCACGCCTTTGACGTACACAATCTCGCTTACCAATTGGTGAGCAGGGAGGAGCGGAAACTCTTTTTGCAAACTGCTTGCGGCGTGCTGACCGTACAAACCCAACCCCGGTCGAATCATATCAAGTTGTGCGTCCGCAAAGCGAATCGCTCCTGCCGAGTTGGCAAGATGATAGACTACGTCCGTGAAGCCAATGCTCTCAGCCAGTGCGCGCACATCTGCAAATCGCGAAATCTGCAAGCGCGCAAAACTCTGGTCAGACTCTTCCGCAGTAGCCAAGTGCGAGTAGATTCCTGTTACCCGTACATGTTTGGAATTCTTCGCCGCCTTAAGCAAACTCTCCGCCGTGCGAAAATTCTGCCCGATGCGGTTCATCCCGGTGTCGATCTTAAGCTGCACACGCGCTATCTTGTTCGCCGCCTGCGCTTCACGTTCGATGGCTTCGAGTTTGAACAGCGAACTTGCCGTCAAATCCAAATCGTGTTCGAGAAAGAGATCAATCTGTGACCCTACGATTCCACCGAGCACAAGGATCGGCTCGCGAATTCCCGCGCGCCTGAGCACAATCCCCTCTTCGACAAATCCGACTCCGAAACAGTCCGTTCCCAGTTCGCTGAACAGTTTCGCGCAATGCAGCAAACCGTGTCCGTACGCATCCGCCTTCACCACCGCCATCAATTGAGACTGCGGAGCAAGCTTGCGGAAACGGTTGAAATTTTCTGCAATCGCATCTCGATAAATGCGCGCGAAAGTCGGCCGATGAGGCTTAACTTCATCGGCCGACATCACGTTCGGCAAAGATAGCGTATGCGGAGTCAAGGTGAGTTATTTCACCAGCAAGATCTTCTGCGTCAAAGCGCGCGAACCGTTTGTCAATTGTATCAGATACACACCGCTGGCGACTTGATCGGCCTGCCACGTCACACGATGCGCGCCAGCCTCAAGCTTTTCGTTGTTCACAAGCGTTGCGATCTTTTGGCCCATCACGTTGTAGATCGAAAGCGAGAGTTCGCGCGACTGAGAAACTTCAAACGGAATCTGCACCACGTTGTTAAACGGATTCGGGAACGGATTGCCGAGCGTGAATTCGGCTGGAATGGTGTAGTCACTTCGCGGCGCGGCATCAGAGCTTGTTGTAGCAGTTACTTGCACGTCATCCAAGAACCACTCGGTCGCGTAGTCACCGCGATAGCGCCACGCGAAATAGGCGTTGCTACCCGCAAGCGCCGTCGCATCAATAACGACCTGCTCCCATGATTGGGCGGCGTCATCGAGTTCCACGATCTGCGTGAAGTTATTGCCGTCTGTTGAATAATAAACGGCATGCAAATCATAGTACTGCGGCGTCACATAACAGTTGTGCTGCCAAAACGTCAATGAAACTGCAGTAGCGTTCGCTGGAATCGTAATTTGCGGAGTGTAAAGCCAATCATCCAACAAGCCAACGCCTTGTTCGTCGTCGTGCCATAAACCATTCTGACCACCATGTGGTGTCGCGCCGCAATCTGGTGCGCCAAAATCGAGGAATCTCCAGCCCACGCCGTTTTGACCGTCTTCTTCAACAGTCCAGCCTTCGGAGCTGTTCTCCATCGGACCATCAAACAACACCGTTTCACCGCCGCCGCCACCCTGACAATTGTATTGCAGAGCGGCCAGCGCGTTAATGCGGCCATAACCAAACACGACATCCCAACCCGGTGTGCCAAGATCAACCGCCGTTTCTTGCAAAGCGTCGCGTACGCGATTCGGCGGACATCCATGCGCCAAAATTAACGCAGCAAGTCCGGCTACATGTGGAGCCGCCATCGAGGTTCCTTGCCAGAATACGTACGCGTCGCCGTCACCGTTGCGAACTGTTGAAAGAACACCGTCAACGTAGCCGTCCTGATTCAAATCCTGATCGGTGTTACCGCCCGGCGCTGTGACGTCAAGTTCCGATCCCTTGTTGGAATAGGGAGCAATCGCATCCTGCAAGGCCGTTGCGCCAACCGCGATGCATGCCGTGTATGCTGCTGGATACGAAACATAATCCGCATTGTCATTTCCCGACGAAACCGCCATCACCACATTCGCCGCCGCGCATTGCTGCACCGCGCCGGTTAGCGGCTGACCCGGATCAATAGGAGGAGTATTGTTAGGATTACCAAAACCTAAGCTCGCGTTGACAACATCGGCTCCCTGTTGCGCTGCCCATGCAAAACCGTTGGCGATCGCTTCAATTGAACCTGAACCTGCGTTGTCCAACACACGCACTGGCATCAATGTGCACAGCGGTGCAACACCCGCGACTCCTGTACCGTTGTTCGTTGCGGCGAAGATCGTTCCCGCTGTGTGCATACCGTGAGAATCCTGAAGGTTCGGTTCTTCGGGATTGTTGTCATTGCTGATGAAGTCGCGCGGATTCGTGCGGGCAACTCCGGCGAAATCTTCGTGATCAAATTGCCAGCCTTGGTCGAGCACAGCAACCACAACACTCGGATCACCGCGCGAAATATCCCAAGCTTGCTCCATTCCGATCAACGGATAGTGCCACTGATACGAATAATACTGATCGTTCGGCACATAGTGCGCCTGCGCGATGTAATTGTAGTTTGCCCACATTACTTCGTCCTGCGCGCGGAAAAACTCCACGCCCTCGCGTGTGGAAGTACTCACCTCGACCCGATAGAAGTCCAATAACTCTGAATAGCTTCCTACTTTGCCGCCGCTGTGTGTGATAATCTCGTCAATCTTCGATTGCGGAATCGCTTTCGAAAAACGCCACCAGCACATGATTCGGCACGAACTCGTAATACGGTTCGCCATCCGCGCCCAGCGGTTTTGACTTGGCAAATGCGCACACAGCCACCAACAGCACAATCAGAATTATAAGTCCCTTCATCCAACTTCTCCCTGTTCTTGGTTTATAGATCATCATCATCGTTTGAGGCTTGCTGCCTCGAGCGTGCAAACTTCCCTTGCGCACCTAACAGCAAGAACGCGCGCACGAATTCGTCTAAGTCTCCATCCATCACTTTCTGAATGTTTGAAGTTTCCGCGCCTGTCCGGTGGTCTTTCACCATCTGATAAGGCTGGAAGACATACGAGCGAATTTGATGCCCCCACGCAATTTCGGTCTTGGAATTCTCTATTGTCGTATTTTTTGCGCGCTCTTCATCGAGATAGCGTTGATACAACCGTGCATACAAAACTTTCATCGCCGAATCTTTGTTGCGATGCTGCGAACGATCCGTCTGACACGTCACCACAATATTCGTCGGAAGATGCGTAATGCGAATCGCGGACTCCGTCCGGTTTACGTGCTGCCCACCCGCGCCTGACGCACGGAACGTATCAATGCGCAAATCTTCGGGCCGCACTTCAATTTCGGGAACCTCTTCCACTTCGGGATAGACAAACACACTCGCAAAAGAAGTATGCCTGCGCGCATTCGAGTCAAACGGCGAGATGCGCACCAGTCGATGCACGCCTGTTTCAGCCTTGCAATAACCGTACGCAAATTCGCCTGAGACTTCAATCACCGCCGATTTGATGCCCGCTTCTTCGGCAGGTTCCAAATCGAGCACGTCCGTTTTCCATCCGCGCTGTTCTGTCCATCTCATGTACATTCTGAACAGCATCTCAGCCCAATCCGATGATTCCGTTCCACCTGCCCCCGGATGAATATGAATAATTGCGCTGCGAGAGTCGTTCGAGTCCTTCAACATCGCGCGCGTTTCCAAATCATCAAACAGTACCGCGAATTTCTTCGCTTCGTTGTCTAAATCGTTCTCACCGAATTCGTCCGGTGACTCCTGTGCCAGCTCGCGCAACGCATCCAAATCCCCGAGCGCCGACTCGACTTTGCGATAGGCCTGCACCCACGATTTGTGATCGGCAATTTGCCGCAACACCTTTTGCGCCTGCTCTTGGTCGTCCCAAAAACCTGCTCCACCAGACAGTGTTTCTAATTTCTCAATTTCCGACAGCCGCTTGGCGTAGTCAAAGTGACCTCCGCAAAACGTCCAACTTCGGTCGATACTCCGCGATCTGCTGTGTCAATTCTTCAGGTTTCATGTCGCTCTATTTGTTCTTTGCCGCGGCCAACGTGCCGCGATTCCGCATAACATAAAGTATCACCAACCCCGCAATAATCAAAATCGTCGCGGGAATCACCTCCGGCGTAATCGGTTCGCCGAGAATAAGCGCTCCCGATGCCAACGCAATCAACGGGTTCACCAGCGTGTACGTATTTGCCTTAGCCGCCGGAATTTTCGACAGCAAGTATGCATAGGCCGTCATGGCGATTATCGATCCCAGCACAATCAAATACGCCATTGCGCCAATCGCTTTTGCGCTCGGATGAATGTCCCATGACTCGCCGATTGAAAGTGAAATCACGACAAATGCTGCTGCTCCAGCAAGCATCTGGATCGCGGAAACCGTTGTCGGAGCAAGTCCCTTGCCGTGCCTGCGTACACCGAGCGATCCCAGCGTCCACAAAATCGGGCAGACCAGCGCGGCCACAATTCCCGGCCACTGCGAGCCTGAAACGTTGAGATTGTTGTGATGCAAAACGTAAATACCCGCCGTCGCGAGCAAAATTCCAAGCATAGAGAACTTGTCAAGCTTCTCCGTGCTTGGAAAAAACAGCGCACCCAAAATCGCCGCCCACGTCGGACTCGTTGCAACCGTCAAAGCTGTCAAGCCCGAGTCCATGTATTGTTCGGCAAAATTCACCAATCCGTTCCCGCCCGCGAGCATCAGCACTCCGGTCAGAGCCAGAAATCCCCATTGCGATTTGCTTTTCGGTAGCGCCGCGCGATTCTTAAGCAAGAACGGCAGAAACACCACGCCCGATATCGCATATCGAACCGCGCCTAACATGAACGGCGGAAATCCCTCCAACGCCACCTTGATAACAAGGTACGTCGTCCCCCAAATAATGCACAGCGCCAAGTAAGCGACTACAACCATAGACGACCGCTGTGCCTATGAAAACTCATTAATACTTCTTCTCGACTTTGCAATCGGGATAGTAGTGCACTAAAATCTGGAGCGCGTTCATCCCTCTGCTCGCCATTTGTGCAGCTCCTGCCTGACACATTCCAACTCCGTGCCCCCAACCGGCGCCGGTGAACACAAGCTCCATCGGATTGCCCTGCGAGTCGGTCAGCACTTCCACCAAAAAGGAAGAGCTCTCCAAAGCCGTATGTGAAAGCTGTCGCCTGATTCTCAACTCGCGTTTAATCCTGAGATTTGCCAGCGAACCAAGCACTTCAACCTCCATCAAACGACCGCTCCGTCCGCGCCGAATCGGCAGAATATCGTACAACATGCCGATATCAACGCCGGTCTTAGTTAGAATAATCTCTTCAAGCTCCGAGCGCAGCAGAGTTGTTTCCCATCTGAAATGTTTTCGGCCATAGGCGCGCGAAACGGGCAAATCGATGCCGTCCAAATTACAGCTTGACTTGGGCCGCGACTGAATCCATCTGCGCGCACCTGATTCCGTCATCAAGTCGGGCACTTCCATCTCACCCGTGCAATCACACGGCACGCCCTTGCCCGCATAAACCGGCGGCGTCATCCAAGTAGCCAGCACGTCTTCCGTGTGTCCGCCGCAAACTTTGGAGTAGTGCGCGTCCACCACAATGCCGTTGTTGAACAAAATATTTCCGCGCGTGTCCGTAACGGCTTTTGTTACGGTTGGATTTTCATACGTTACGCCGCTATAGACTTGACAATGCACATGCGCACAAAGTTCAAACGGATCATTCAAGTGCTTGATAGATTTTGTCGCAATCACCAAGCTTCTTGAGGCAATCGCCTGCGCGCGCAGCGCTTCTTCCGGATAATCCACCGGCATTTCGGTTGCCACAACGCCGCGCAGATACACGTCAATCGGAATTTCTGTCAGGGCCGCAATATCGCCCTCATGATCCACATAAAACTCAATCATCCCCTCATAGGTGCGGTCTTCGGTCGGCTCATAAGCAAATCCAGAATTCATCCGCACACCCAAAATCGTCAACCGCGATTCCGGCTCCACAGGTACTAACCTAAATCCGTCCGTGCTCTCGTAGTGCTGTTCCAAACTCTGATCAAACATCTCAAGCCTGCCCGATGATTGCGTCAGCACTTCGCGAACCAATCTTGGCGCATAATCCAATTCAAGCTTGGCCAGCAGATGCCGCGCGTCTTCTTCAATCTGGAAATTCCCCACCTGCACGCGATAAAGTGTATTATCGCCAATGATCTGCCCGTCGATTTCAATCGGTCCGCCAATCTGCCGCATCGCCGCTTGCAGACCGCGATCCTCAAACTGCTCCGCTAAGGCCATCGCCTCTTCACGCGTCGTGAACGATGCCACAAGCACGCTGAACAGAAACTTCGTCGGCGTACTTTTCTCGCGCAGCACACGCCACTTGAGTTGCGACGCGTCCGCTTCGCGCAAAAGTTCGCCCGAGCGCGTTTCGATCCGATAGCGGCCGGTGTACCTAAAGGTGACCCGTTCATAGCCTTCCAGTAGGCCGACGCGCACACTGACTGGTGGTGTGAAAGGTTGAAGTTGCGTGTTCACAGGAGATGGGTAAAGGTGTTTTAGAATCTGCAAATCATCGAAGCCCGCCCCGGTTCGATTCTATACTGACAAAAGGCCAAAATCAAGAAGTCGTTGCCGCGATCCCTGAATCGCACAACGCATGCAGTCCGCGCACAAGCTCTGCCGCACGCGACCGCTCAACTAACAATAGCAATCTATTTTCCAAATGAAGCTCATCCCGAATCGCGTCCCGATAGGTGGCAAGCTCAGCCGCAATCCGGTCTGCCAGCGCGCCGACTCCGCCCGTACCCGGGCCGAACAGCGCCACCAAATCATAGCCCGACTCCATCGTTCCGGCATATTCTCTGAACAGAAGCTGTGGCTCGTCGCTCTGCTTGAACACTACCACAGGGCTTTCCCCGCCGCGCAGGTACAGGGGGAGTACCCCTGTTTCGCGCAGAGTCCGTTCAACAAACGAAAACTCAGGCAGACTTGCAAGCGGCAAAATTGTCGCAGGGGTATGAATTACAGCACCTAACGTCCGTTTGGCCAGAGGCTTTTCCGTGATTATCGTCCCGGCCACCCCGGTTTTGGAGTTTCCGATTGCCAATTTCATCCCGAATTCCGCCGCCATTTCCACCGCCGGAACCTGCAATATCTTGGCTCCAAACCCCATCATAGACAGGGCATCGTCATAGTCCAGCGCGGGCAACAGCTTGGCCGATGGCACCAGCTTCGGATCCGCGCTGGCCACGCCGTCCACGTCCTTCATAAACTCGACACACTCCGCCCCCAGCGCCACGGCCAGTGCCACCGCCGTGGCATCCGTCCCGCCACGGCCAAGTGTCGAGATATTCTTTTCAGTCGTAATCCCCTGATACCCCGCAATCACCGGAATCTTCCCCTGATCGAGGGCTTCCCGCACCCGCAGAGGCCGGACTTCCACAATCCGCGCCGCCGTGTGCAGTGTGTCCGTGATAATCCCCGCCTGCGCACCCGTCAGGGAGACGGAGATATCGTTTTCAATTGAGTTCAGGGCCAGCGCCAGCATCGCAATCGCCACCCGCTCGCCCGTCGAAAGCAGCACGTCCAGCTCCCGCCCGCGCGGCTCAGGATTCACCGCCCGCGCCATCGCCACGTACTGGTCGGTCGTATCCGCCAAAGCCGACACCACCACCACCACCTGCGTCCCGCTCTTCACCCGCGCATGCACCAGCCGCGCCACCTGCAAAATATCCGCAGGCGTAGCAAGCGTCTTGCCGCCGTATTTTTGGATTACCAAAGACATCAATTATTTCAACAAAAGTAATTTCTGCGAAGCCGTAAACGAACCGGCGTTCATCGTTGCAAAATAGATCCCCGAAGCGCACTCCGCGCACGACCAATTCACACTGTGCTGTCCTGCCGCAAAGCTTCCGTGCACAACTTCACCCACCAACCGCCCTTGTATATCAAACACGTTCAACTGTATGTCAGATTCATGCGCCACCGCGAACGTCAGCGTCGTGGATGGATTGAATGGGTTGGGGTAGGGAGGAGCAAGATTGAATTCGGCAGCAACCGGCTCATCAAAGCGAACCTCACTGGTGCGAGCATCTCCGGTCAAGTGTACAACCAAAGGCGACCACTGCGTGGTGTTGTAAACCAACAGGTCGCCTTCATACAATTCTGCACTTTCAGGCAAGAACGTAATCTGAATTCCAATCAATTCACGGTGTGTTACCCATTCATTATCTAAGAAATCACTCCAAAAGCCATCGGGAAAGACTAATGAATCAATACGAAAACTATCAGGACCTGCGTTTGTCAACTCAAACCCACGTATGGCAAAATCACCGTGGCGTATTGTCCCAAAATTAAGCGAGTCGCGGGAGACAATCGGATAAGGTGCTTCGACGGAATACTTCTGACCGTAAAGCGTCAAGTATCCGTCACACAATGCAACACCGTTGCGAGTTAACTCCACTTGCTGAGACCATTCGATTTCGCCCGTTTCTGTCAACTTAACCACATGTGAATAGTCGTACAAAAGAAATCCACCCGTTATCGCTGGAAGCATTCGCACGAAGCCGCCAAAATCGTCTTGCACCAGAAAGTCATCGATGACATGATTGTCAGCATCGCGACGAGAAACTACATACGATTCTGCTCCGAGCGAACTTAACAGAACAAATTCTCCGTTCGGGTAGTAGTACACGTCTTCTGGCGATTCTTCATCAATTTCACGTGCGATGTCTCCTGCGTCACTCAAGACCAACAGCCGGTTTACACCTCCGTCTCTCGCCCATAAAGCTATGTGCCCGTTGCCGAGCGGTTGGACAGATTGAATGTATGTAAATTGACCACCGGAAAAAGTCATTGACCACAAGGAGTCTCCGGATGGTGACGAGCAGTATAGCCGAGCGAGGAATCCCACGTCATTCACGACTTCACCTGCTGTCAAGATATTCCCATTGGGGAGAATATCCAAATCCCATAAAGCCCATCCTATGCCGCCGCGATTATGACGAAATGATGAGATATAGCCGCCGAGTGAATCAAGTCGGTAATGCCAGAAGTCATTTCCCGCCACAAGGATATCTCCATTTGGGTAAAAGGCAGCCCGCTGAAAATCATTTACATTGGCTCCGTCATAGACCCGGGTCCACAGGCTATCGCCTTCAGGAGATAAGCAGGCGATATAAGCATCCGATGAGTCATCCACTTCACTGGCACCACGCGACATTGCCGCGCCAAAAACAAACAATCGATTTGAATATGGGTCTTCGGCTGTGCCCATCGGCACTAACCCATATAGCGAGTCATTTGAAATTGTCAGCGTCCGCTCCCACTCCAAAATCAGCGGCTGAGCGTGTACGATTGACATACTCCATATCACCATTGCCAAACACAAGATCGCCTTCATCATAGCCTCCTTGTTCGAATGCGGGACCCACCGCTTTGTCCAAGAATGATGTGCTATTTCAACAAAAGTAATTTCTGCGAAGCCGTAAACGTTCCGACATTCATCGTTGCAAAATAGATCCCCGATGCGCACTCCGCGCACGACCAATTCACACTGTGCTGTCCCACCGCAAAGCTCCTATGCACAACTTCGCTCACCAACCGTCCCTGAACGTTAAAGACGTTTAGCTGTACATCGGATTCATGCGCCACCGTGAACGTCAGCGAAGTTGACGGGTTGAATGGGTTGGGGTAGGCAGGTAACAAAGCAAAGGATTCCGGAGTGGAGTTGCCATTTTCTGAAACCGGCATCGTCCCTGAAGCCCAAACTGCTATCCTAATAGGCGAACCGGGGCCATCGTAAGAAACATAGACAGTGTCAACGAAACTGGAGACATGTGTCGGCGCGAAAGTAACACTCATCGTTTCAGTTTCGTCGAAATGTATCCAAAAAGGCGTCGTCGTGTTCGTGCTGAAACCTCCTGGTAAGGTAATTGCCTGTACCAAAACACTGTCGCCCGGATTGATGATTTCAATTTGTCTAACCGACTCTTCGCCGATCTCAACCGATTCAAAGTCAATGTTGTTATCAATAGCAAACACAGGAAGCCGGGGTTCAGAGTATGCCACCAAATGTACATAATAGCCTGAAGGCGAATTGATACTTCCTGCCGAAACATACCCTCCTTCGCGCCTATGAACTGGGAACCCCCCAACCGAATCTGCGAGCTGAAAAGACCACAAACTGTCAAGCGAAAAACTTATACCCGCAAAGAGGCCATACATAGACCGCATTTCGATCCAATTATTGTGTAACTCAAAGATCAATCTGCTTGTGTATTGAGGCCCCCAATTGTACGTTCTTTCAACCAGATTCTGTCCATCGGTTGTGAACTTCCTGAAAGTGAGTTCACCCGAGACAGTCGAATAGACTAAGATTGCCGTATCTGGAGCAACCGCAATTACGGAAAATGCTCGCGACGGGATTTCGGATTCACTAATTAAATTACCATTTGAATCTATAGCGAGAAGGTATCGTTGGTACGGCCATGAGGAGCGTTCGAAAATCGAGAATACTCCGCCTCCAATTGCAGGAACAACAAGCGATACGGTATTGTATTGTGCATATGAACGAACCACCGACCAAAGCGAATCGCCATGTTCGTCAATGCATGTCAATACTGCGTTCTCTTCCATCACATCGTCGATAACAACGCACCTTGCCCCTATGTACGTTCTGCCGTCTTGATCTACGGCCAATTCCTCAACAGACCCAAGCCAATTACTTTCACACGTTAGGTCTGTCGAATCGTAAACATTGCCCGCAAGATCCAAATAATAGAGCGTCGGCCAATAGACAGCAGTGACCAGTTCCCCAGTCGGCAATTGCGCGGCAGGGCCAAACCAATAAAGGCTTGAACCTTCACGATCATAGAATCTTGCCCACAGGCTGTCGCCGTCTTGACCTACCCGCATCACTACAGCATCTGAGGAGTCATCGGAGATAGCCCATGTATTTGCTTGACCGAACAGATAAAGCGATCTGCTTTCCGATTGCTCTAAAATTGAAAACAAGCCGAACCCGCGAAGCGAATCATTCGACACGTGCAGCGTACGCTCCCATTCCACATGTAACGGCTGTGCATTAAGAACACCAACGTAGCATATCACTATCGCCAAACAAAAGATTGCCTTCATCATAGCCTCCTTGTTCAACTGCGGGACCCACCGCATAAAACTATAAATAAGAATCTAATTAACCGTCCACATCCCTCGATACTCCAACATATCTCCCAACCCGCCGTCAAAATTCAGCGTGCCCGGATTGTCGGGCGTCAGCGTCGAATCCGCCGGATGCAGCCACGGCCTCACCGCGCTGTTAAACAAATTCGCTTCGGGATCATATGTATCCACCCACCCAAATCCAAACTGATCCGGATACGTCCCAATCAAATAATAATAGAGTTCGAGCGATTCCGTACTCAAATTATGCACGAACGGCGGATACAAAAACGTCTGCCGCGAACTCCAAGACAAGTTCTTCCACTGTTCGAGCGAACCCGCATACGGACTCCCTTCGTCACGCGGCAGTGTCGCAATCTGAAACTCTCGCAGCATATAAGCGTGCCATTCAAAGTGCTCCGCCGCAAACTGCACGGCTTCCGCTGGAATCGAAATCAATGTGTCACCAACCACGATGTCGTAACCCGTCCCGTCTTGAGTCTTATCCCCCTCTTCACAAGCGGTAATCAACAGCATCGCAAAAACTACAAGGAGCAAGTTCTTCATTTCAGCAACACCAGTTTCTGCACCGCATGAAACTCTCCCGCATTCAATTTCGCAAAATATATCCCCGACGCCAACCCCGTTCCGTCAACTATGATTCGATGTTCTCCCGCAGCAAAACTCTGCCGTGCAACTTCCTTCACCAATCTTCCCGTTATGTCAAACAACTCCAGCTTAACAAGCTCGGTCTTCGGCAACTCGAACCGAATCACAGCCGTTGCATTAAACGGATTTGGATAGGCTGCAAGCATTTTGAATTCGTGCGGCAACTGCGGTGGATCGTCCGCTGCATTCGGTGACGCTACACCGCGAACCGTGAGTGCGATAGAATCCGGAGAGTTCGGTTCGTCACTCTGAATCACCAGTAGGCCGTTATGTATTCCCAGAGAAATCGGCGCAGCAAAGAGCGTGAGCGCAAATGTCGACTCCGCGGGGACTACAATCGGCCCGACATTTTCCAGCCAAAACGGCCACGGCTGATCCAGTGCCGCAATGTGCAGAGGCTCGGTACCCGGATTGGCAATGTGCAAGCTCGCGCTCACGGTGTCGCCGATAACACACCAGCGTAAATCCATATGATTGTGGTCCGGCTCGCACAGCGGATACGGTGCTTCACCCGTAATTGGAATGAGAATAGTGTCGTTTAGAGCACTTGACACCACATATAGTGTGTCTACATAGTGCCGCCGCTCGCTTGGGCGAAAAACCAGCCGTACTGTCATTCGCTCGCCCGGCAGAATCGTCAGCGGCACTTGAGCGCTGATAGCATAGTCTTGCGGATTGATAAACTCTGTGACCGTTACCGGAGTCTGTCCGGTAAGCAGCAATTCAAATGTCAATTCGCGCGTCTCTTCCAATGGCACAATGCCGTAATCGAGCTGGCCCGGCGTCGAGTAAAGATAGCTCGCCGGACCTTCAGGACTAAAATAGAATATCGCCGGATGCCATGTTGGAACATCGACATGCAGAGCACCCAAACACGTTGGCGTTGCTCCAGGCAGCATCTCGTAAATCGGAGCTGGAACATCAAACGGAACGTGCTCCATGTAATACCAAACATGGTTGGCCCCCATGTGACCAACGTAGATTCCGGCAGACATATTAAAATCCGGCCCTCCAAACGTTAGCAATCCGCTTTCAACCGGAAGGAACGTGCGTAAGCGATTTACCGACTCCTCCGCTGACGTTATCAATCGAATTACGCCGGTAGAATCCAAACGGATTAGCTGTAGCTTTACTCCAATATCCATTTCCGAGTAACTGGACCACACCAAATCAATCCCGTACTCGCTAGCCAAGAGTATCGGTGCCAGCTGTCCCGAGTACTCGGCGCTTGATTCAAACTCAAGCGTTCGCCCCTCATTGCCCGCTGTGTCCAAATAGGTAAAGCGGATTAATGCACCATTAAAATTGTAGTTCAGTCGGGCTAATAAGACCGAATCTGGTGAAAGCTTGATGATATCTCCATCGGTGTAAGTGTCCCCTTCGAAGAACCGCTCCCAGGCTACTTCGCCATTCGCGTTGAGCTTTACCAGTTTATCATGATAACGGAAGAAGATGCTGTCGCGATATGATTCTTGTCCGTAAAACCAGAAACCCTCCGTCTTCTGTGCCCACCGCATTAACCATCGACGAGAAATTGACGCTATCTTCGAGACTGTTCGCCCATAGGCTGTCGCCGTCAAGAGTATAGCATAGGTAGTTGCGCCGATACGTCCACGAATGCTCGTCGAGGTACACGCGTTCGCTGGTCAGCAACAATGCCCTGTCGCCGTTGACAAACGCGCGTTGCACTTCACCCGAATCGCTCTCGTATACATCCCGTGTCCAAATAAATTCGTGTGCGGGGTTCATTCGCCCCAATTCCCAGCGCAGCCGGTCGTCTTCATCGAATCGGCCCAGGACCAGCAAATCTCCATCTGGTAACGGCGCCAACTGATAGAAAAATCCGTAGACGGTTTCAAATACGAATGTACTGTCCAGTGCCGGCGGCTGCGCAACCGCCATGCCTACCCACAACATGACACTACCGAACCAGCAATAATTTTTGCACCGCATAGTTTTCCCCTGCCTTGATGGCCGCAAAATATATCCCCGACGCCAACCCTGCTCCGTCAATCACAATCTGATGTTCTCCAGCAGAAAAATTCTGCCACGCAACTTCTTTCACCAATCTTCCGGTTATGTCAAACAACTCCAGCTTAACAAGCTGAGTCTTAGGCAACTCAAACCGAATCACCGCCGTTGCGTTAAACGGATTGGGGAATGCCGCAAGTAATTTGAACTCGTGCGGCAACTGAACAAGATCATCATCTGCTTCCTGTGATACAAGCCCGCGCCCTCTTAGCAAAACGGTATCCGCACCTTGCGGATCGTCGCTCTGAAGCACAAGATTGACTTCGTAAAGCACAACACTGTCCGGTCGAAATGTAATCCACAGCAGCGCATTTGTGTCCGGTTCAATCACGAATGGCCCGGTATTGTCCAAATAAAACGGCGCGGGTTGAACAATCTCATCAATATGCAATGGTAGCGTCCCCGTGTTAAACACCGCAAACGGGCGGCGAATACTGTCGCCAATTTCGGCCCAAGTGAAATAAATATCGCGTAATGCCGGAGTGCATTCAGGAAACGGAGCCTGTCCAAACACCGGAATTGTCAAAACAGAATTCCTTGCACTCGCGTGAATCACAATCGCATCAGAATAGCGCACCAGTTCAGTCGGGCGAAATCCAAATTGAAAGATCGACGAATCCCCCGGCATCACCTGCACTGGTGGAGTCAAAGTCGTCGCAATAAATTCCGGCAACTCAATATCTGTAATTGTCGCCGCGGAATCCCACGTTACAAAAAACGAAACGCTCTGAACCGCAACGTCATCCACAGGCACAACTCCGAAGTCAACTTCAGCAGGTGACGAGAACAAGTACCCCGCATGCCCGCCATCGTTGACATAAAATATACACGCATTGAGTATTGTATCGCTGACTTGAGTTCTGCCCAAAACAGCAATGGTGCCATCACTTGTCGGGAGAAACCCATAGGCTTCTATAACATCACTCGCGAGCGTGTCCTGATAGTACCACTGGCCCAGAGCATTCAATCTGCCTAACACCGCATTGCGAATGGGTGTGCCGAAAGGAGTGTACCCGACGGTCCTCAAACCGTCCTCCGACTGCTGAAATCCTTGCACGGAGTTTTCCGGTACGTCAATACTGAGTTCACGAATGAGCGTTCCGTCATACTCCGTCCGCAGCCAATGCAGCAAATTAAGGCTTGGGCCGCTGTTCAACGCTTCTCTCCAAACAAACTCCCAGCCGCCGTCGCGCGCGTGCAGCGAAGCAGGCCGCATGAACGAAGACACACCCATATCCCCATACGTGCGGCTCGTCAAGCTGTCTCCGCTGAGGTTCGTCCACAAGAAAACAACATTGTAGCTTGTGCCGATATTCATCACCGTGGCAATCAACAGCGAGTCACCCTCAAGCTTCACAATGTCGCCTGCTTGATCGTGATTAGGACCCCCATAGTTTTGTTCCCACAGCACCGTTCCTGCGGCATCTGTTCGGGATAAATTAACTTGCTGATTGAATGATGGCCCAACTGAAACAGTCACGTTTCCTAAGACAAAATAACCTCCACTGCCGTCAGGTATAATTGAATTTAGGAATGCAGCAAAATTTGAATCGCTGAACTTCCTTGCCCAAATACTGTCTCCATCCAGAGTGTATTTGAAGGCAATATCATCAATCGTGAGTGATCCGGTGTCTGAGGGTAGTTGAGCACGCGCAATCCCGACCACAAACTCCCCGTCAAGCACGATCACTTCCTTGCGAAATGAACCTACCGCCAATAAGTCACGCGTCCACAATATCTCACGCTCAGGAGTCATCCGCGCAACCCGAAAATATGTCCGGAAACCCTCGTCGTACGTGTATCCTGCCAGAACATAGTCCCCACCCGGTAACAACACTGAGGTCGTGAAATACCCTTCGTTCTCGTCAAACACAAACACACTATCCACCTGTGGCTGACCAAAGGCACAAGCCGCTAACAGCAACACCGCAAGGAGCATCACAAAAGTCCCCTTTCGCGCCAGCACATTGGGTGCAGCGTTTACGCTGCTCATTTGATTAGCACCAGCTTCTGAATTCCCTCAAACTCAGAAGTGCGGAGCCGGGCGAAATATACTCCGCCCGCGCAGGTGCTGCATGTCCAATCACGCGAGTGTGTCCCCGCGCTCAAATTTCCGTCCTGCAAGGTCGTAACAATTCGCCCTGCACATCAAAATAGTCAATTCAAGCGCGCGTCACGCGGCACGTCAAACGCGATTGTCGTCGTCGGATTAAACGGATTAGGATAGGGAGGATGCAGCCTGAACTCGGTAGGCAATAAACTCGCATCATCCGCCGCCGCCGCCGTTCCCGCACCCAAACACCGCACGTTCTTCACACCCGAAATCGCGTCACTCGTCACGCGCAGCGTATCCACATGCGTCCCGGGCGATTGCGGCGTAAACACCACAGGCACATTCAGCGTGTCGCCAATCTCAATCGTCACAGGCCCGTTGAAGTTGGCGTGATAATTTTCCGTCGCAGAAATCTCCGTCACCGTAAGCACATTTGATCCCGTGTTCATCAACCCAATCATCCGAGTCGAACTGTCACCCACCGCCACAGGCCCAAAGTTCAAACTCCCCGGCGTCGCCGCAATATCCGGCACATACCCCAAAAACATCGCGCACCCGTCCCATCCCGGCACGGCAAACGATTGCGAAGAACCAAGAATCATGAAATTCCACCCCAGACGGACGACCGAATAACACTTTTCTGCTTCCTGCCCTCCCACCAGCATTGACCACAAACTGTCACCATCCATGTCGAGACCCATTACCCAGAAATCAGATTGCTCGGCTTCAATGTCTTCTGAAGCGTAATTCCCGAAGCAAATGTGGCCGATAGGCGTGCCAACAGTGTCCCAACGGCCAAAGGACGTGATGAACTCATCTGCAGCAAGTCCGCCGTAATGATGTGAAATAACGGTGTCCAGATTACTATTGGTCAAGACAATCCAGCCATCGGTCGAACCATTGGATGGACTGGTTGTGCTGCCGACTAAACGGTACCCTGCAAAAGGAGGAAAGATTAAGTCCAACGTAGATACGTGCCGAAACTTATCGGTTCCGGGGCCGCCGAAATGCCGTGTCGTGCCGTTGTTCTCGTCGCTGCCAACGTGAATTATGCCTTGCGTGCCTAACGCATCCGATACTCTTCCATATCCTGCAATGACGGGAGCATCGTAAGGTCCGTTTTCCGATTGGTAACTTGTGAACTCAAAAGGAAGAGATGGATAATTTACTTCCAACGTGACGTCGCCGTTAATATCGAAAAATATTCTGCTGTGCAAGGCGGCATACCCATCAGCTGTATTCAGGACGTGGTTTCTGCGGTTTATACCCCAGATATCATCCTCAGAGTAACCGGCGAAGTATGCACCATTTGCGTCAAACACTTGAAACAATACGGAGTCAATCTGCTCAAAATTCTCATCGAATCGCACGACGCGGAACATGATCGGCGTGCCGTCCGGCGCAAGCCTGGATTGTACCACGTAACGACCGCTCTCGAAATTGCTGTAGCGGCCTTCGAACCGGCTTGGATGCTCATCGGGAAACCTCCGGCTCCACACCAAATTCCCCTGCAAATCAATCTTTACCAGAAGCGCTTCCCCTGCCAGAGCATTCCACTCCCGCGCCTCACCGCATAATATGTATCCGTCCACTCACCTGTCAAACCATAAAAATACTCATCCCCACCGTCATCAAACCCAAACGTCCAAACCGAGTCCGGCGGAAACGGTTGCGCGTTCGCTATTGAGACCAATGCAAATATTAAAAGTAACCGCTTCATAATGATCACCAATTTTAGTGTGTAGCGGCTGCCCCTGTGGCTGCCGATTCAGGCCGACCAGCAATTGCTATTTCACTAACAAGACTTTCTGCGTTGCCACAAATTCCCCGGCCTTCATCCGCACAAAATACAACCCCGAAGCACACTCCGCACAAGCCCAACTCACCGAATGCACCCCTGCCGCCGCAACTTCATCCATAAGCGTCGTCACCAACCGCCCCTGCACGTCATACACATTCAAAGCAACGTAAGCACTACTCGGCAACTCAAACTCAATCGAAGTCACTGCGTTAAATGGATTCGGATAGGGAGGCTCAATTGCAAAATGAGGAAACTCACTATTGGCATTTGAGACATTTGAAGTCCGTGCGTCGCCAATGACATGGACAGACAACTGCATGTTTGGCGAAACAATAGTGAACGTAACATCGTCTTGATAAAACCGTGCTTCTGTCGGTCTGAATTCAAAGAGAATCTCACTGGATTCGTCTTCACGAACCCAAATAGGAGATTCAAATGATGAACTAAAACCATCAGGACACACGACCCCAATCAGTTGAAAACTGTCGATTCCTGAATTCGAAAGGAGAACTGGTACAGAACTTACACTACCAACTTGCGTCAACGGAAAAACAAGCGTGTCGATGTTGACTTCGGGTCGCGGCACAGGCAATGAAAGTTTCATCAAGCGAACTCCGAAAACACCTTGTTCATCATTCACGAATTCGAATGCCGCCAATAAACCCCCGTCAAATGTTGGTTCCACGGCATGAAGTCTGTCTGAAGGTAATTGTTGATACCAGAGACTATCGCCGTTTTCGCTAACCCCAGAGAGTTCTACGTACCAACCGCTCAGTATTATTGAACCGGAGCTTGTTCTCGAAATCCTCGACCATCCGTAAGTATGTGTCGAGCTTGGTGCCCTCACATCAAACTCTGTTTGGTCAAGTGCGTCAATTTTCACAATGCGATGCCCCGCAAAACCCATATACTCTGACAAATAGAAGTAGGAGCCATCGTCATTGAATAGAGCGTCCAAGGGTTCGTACAAAGTTGGTGATTCGCTTATGACAATCCCCGAATTGCTGATGCGTGCGATCATCGGCGTGATGAAGTGGAAATAGTCAACTAATGCAAGCACATTGCCGGTAGAAGTTGTTCCAAGTTTCGTCAATGCACATGAGTAGTAACTTGAATCAAATTGCGCGTTCCAAACGGAGTTGCCGTCTTCGTCCAGCGCTATCACGTGACTGCTTTCCAAGAAGTGCTGGTCATCAATTGTAACACACCTGCCGCCAACAATAGTTTGGGCGTTGTTCGTATGTTTAATGTCGCTCAGTTCTAGCCCCAAAAAATCGCAGAAACTTGGGGCACAAGTGATGTCACCTTCAGTAGAAATATGACATAGGCGAAAACCACTTCCGCCGACCCAAATTCCACCATCTGCAGCGGACTCAACACTTTGAAATCCCGAAGGGAATGGCTCAGAATACGTTCGTAACCAAATAGGCTCGCCATCAAGCCCAAATCTACCCGCCCAAGCATCTCCAGAATCTGATTCGCCGCCTTCTTCATCTCGCTCAAAGTACTGTCCTACAGCATAAAACGATTGATTCTGGGCATCAACACATAGATCCGAACACCAAACCCTCAATGTTGGATTCTCGAACATGTGCAAGTTGTTCCATTCCACAACAAGCGGCTGCCCTAACCCTACGACCGTAATGCAGAGCAATAATATCCCGAGCAACATGGCCAACTCCTTTCAAGTTGATCCCAAATTGTTCCGACTTTACAATCCCAACACATCCCCCATCCCGTAAAACCCCGCAGGCTGATCCGCCAGCCACTCCGCAGCTCGTAACGCTCCATGTGCCGTTCCCGACGGAGCATCCACCTTTTTCGTGTGATGCGCTTCCGACAAATACACCTCATAACCCGGCAACGCCGCCGCCGCTTCCGCCACCAGCGCAAACAGCACATTCATTCCCGGTGACATATTCGGCGCGTGCAGGACCGCAATATCCTTTGCCGCCTCGCGCAATTCCTTCTTCACATTTTCCGGCACTCCCGTCACGCCGCAAACATAATTCACTTTCGCCTGTCGACAGCATTGTACATTCTCAACAACCGAACCCGCCGTCGAAAAATCAATCGCCACCTTCACATGATCATGCACACCGTAGCACTTCGGTTCAATCATCAACTCGTCGAAATACTGCCCCGCACCCGCCGGATCAAAAGCATGCGTAATCTTCAGGCTCGGGAAAGTCCGCGCCTCATGCAACAGCACCTTCCCCATCCGGCCCGCAGCGCCGAACAACGCGATATGAATCGGCTCACGCGACATTCGGATTCTCCAAATACGCCGCAATCGCCGCGCGAATCTTGCCTTCCGTCTCCTTCTTCACCGGCACCATCGGCAATCTGAACTCGTTGGCAATCTTTCCTAATGCGTGCAGCGCATACTTCACCGGCGACGGATTCGTCTCAAGGAACATCGCCTTAGCAATCGGCGCCAGCGTATGATGCGCCAGCAGCGCCGAATGCGTGTCACGGCGGTCATAAGCCTTAATAATCCCCTTGAGCAGATCAGGCGCGACATTCCCAACCACCGACACCACACCCACTCCGCCAACCGACATAACCGGCAAAGTTAGCCCATCGTCACCTGACAGCACGGTCATTCTGCCTTCAACTCGAGCCGCAACTTCACTGATTTGCTCCAAATTACCACTGGCTTCCTTAATCGAAGCAATCCGCTTGAGATCTGCCAGCCGCTCGACAGTCTCCGGCAGCATATTCACGCTCGTCCGGCCCGGCACATTGTACATGAGTAGCGGCAATTCTGTCGCGTCATGTACGGCAGAATAGTGCTGGAACAGCCCCTCTTGCGTCGGCTTGTTGTAATACGGCGTAATCACCATCGCCCCCTGAGCACCAAGCTGCTTGGCTTCTTTAACGAATTCAATCGTCTGCTCCGTCGCATTCGTCCCGCAACCCGGCGACACCGGCAATCCCTTTGCAGACTCCAAAACGAGCTGGATCACACGCCGTCTTTCGTCCCGTGAGAGGCATGAGGCCTCTCCTGTCGTCCCGAGCGGCACGAATCCGTCCACGCCGCGATTCGCAAGATCACTGACCAAATTTTGCAGGGCAGCCTCGTCAATTTGCCCGTTTTTGAACGGTGTGACGACTGCAATCCATAATCCTGTGTAGAAGTTCATATTGTTATAGGGTTTGTGTTTTCAATCCTCACGTCGCGACTTCGCAACATGCTCAAAATTCCCGAATTAGAATATACCTTAGAGCCGCTGGATTGTCAAATTTAGACCCCTAAAACTCTCGTCTTAACTTTTCTACAAAAATGGGTCAGAACCCTTGACTCTTTGGCGTATGCTCTGCAAACTGTTATGTTAATAAGTGAACCCTACCCCAGTATTATTTGGAGGATAGTAGTTGTAGTTCTCGGGCGTTTCCCGATGTTGAAAAGGATGAACAAGGAGGTTGCGATGTATCAGCTCGGCCCGGTCTTTGCCGAAGGAATGGATGTTCTGTGGGTGCTAACGAATGGATTATGGAAACGGGAGTCGCGGAAGATGCTAGAACCGACACTTTTGATTGTAGACGAAGAGTCCTCGGCCATCGAACGCTTCACGCGTTCTTTGCGAGGAGAAGGTGGCTACCGTGTTATTCACGAAACCAACCCAGGTAACGTGCTAAACAGGTTAGAAACCGAAACGGTAGATGTGGTCCTCTGTGATGTGGACCTGAAAGGGGCATCCGGAATCTCGCTCATCGGCGATATCCGCGCCCGGCACCTGCGCCTACCCGTGGTGATCTATTCGGATTCCGATAATTCCGAAAAGATCGTCGAAGCCATGGAAAACGGCGCCACTAACTATGTAAGTTCGCCGATGGAGCCACGGCTCCTTGCGCGTACAGTCGATGCCGCGCTCTCAAATCTTCGTCTTGTTGGCGAAGTTGAAAAATTGAAGCGTCGGCTCGGCGGGGATCACAAGCTTGGCGGCTTGGTGGGACGCTCAGCCGCTATGCACAAGGTCTTTGATGCTATCCGTGAAGTTGCCGCCGTGGATACCACGGTTCTGATCCGCGCCGAAACCGGTGCCGGTAAAGAACTCGTAGCCCGCGCTCTGCACTTCGAAGGCCCGCGCCATGACAAGGCCTTTATCAAGGTCAATTGCGCGGCCTTGCCGGAAACCCTGCTCGAATCCGAACTCTTCGGACACGAGAAGGGCGCCTTCACCGACGCCAAGCAAACTCGCATCGGCAAGTTTGAAGCGGCCAACGGCGGAACGATCTTCTTGGACGAAATCGGCGAGCTGTCGCTCTCCACTCAGGTCAAGCTCCTGAACGTGCTTCAGGATCGCGAGATTGAGCGGCTCGGCGGTAACAAGAAGATTGCGGTGAATATCCGCGTCGTCACGGCCACCAACCGCGACTTGGAGCGGATGATTCAGGAAGGCCGCTTCCGCATGGATCTCTACTATCGTTTGAATGTCGTGCCGATCACCATCCCGCCGTTGCGTGAGCGCAAGGAAGATGTTCCCATGCTCTGTGCGCACTTCTTGGACAAGATCGGAAGTCGTCTTAACAAGGGAAATTTCACCTTCACCGACGACGCGATGGCTCTGTTGTTGACTCACCCGTGGCCCGGCAACGTGCGTGAATTGGAAAATGTCATCGAGCGCGCTCTCTTGGCATCCACCGGCACCACCATCACCGCCGCCACGCTTGCATTCTTGAAGCAGCCGTTCATCACAACCGAGAACACCAGCTTCAACCCGGTGTCGATCAACTATCCGGTCAACACCCCGACCAACAACAACACCAATCACACCACGACTCCGGCGGCCACCTCATCTCCCGAGAACCTGATGGCTCTCGGCCCCTTGAAAACCGCCGTCCGTAATTTCGAAAAACAGTTTATCGAGAATGCCATGCTCGCCGCCAACGGTCACGTCATCAAGGCCTCGCGCATGCTCCAAATCGACCGCACCACTCTCTGGAAAAAAGCCAAAGAGTTGGGCATAGACCTGCATCCTCAAGACGAAATGTAAAACAAGAAGGCAGCCGCAAGGCTGCCTTTCTGTTTATTTCCCCCAATCTTCTGAGATTTGGGGGAAAAATGTTGCAACGACCCTCAGGCGACCCCGTTTCCGCCGAGCCGGGTTAAGGCCGCCGCAACCCGGCCGGAATCTGCATCCGTAGTGGCAGGGCTTGCCCTGCCTTCAAAGTGTAGGGGCGGATGGCAATCCGCCCGCCCCAAGCAAACTCGCAGACGCCAAGCGCGTCGTTATCCTGAAGGTTTCAGCAGA
Organism: bacterium; assembly: GCA_016721565.1. Classification (GTDB taxonomy): domain Bacteria; phylum Electryoneota; class RPQS01; order RPQS01; family RPQS01; genus JABWCQ01. Next base: position 73,874 of record JADKHW010000011.1, read on the forward strand.
AACCTGAAGGACCACTCTGCGAACCCAAGCCACACAAAAAACTAGGTCGTGCTTCCAAGCACGACCTGCCTTCGATCTGTTATCCCTTCCATCGTAGTGGCGGGTCTTGACCCGCCTGCACGAAACCACCCCACAACTTTCAGCCCATTGTCATGCTGGAAGCATCTTCTCAAGCAACCCACGATTTCAGGCGCGACTACTTCGCCGTCGTGGGTGTCAGCTTGTCTTCGCCAAGAACCCGCACTGAGGACAAACTCACTTCACAAGCACCATCTTTTTCACATTCTGAGTTTTGTTTGCGTCTAATCTTACGAAATACGTCCCCGAACCAATATCACTTCCGTTAAACGAGAACCGATGACTGCCCGGCAGTAAATAATCATGAACAAGCGTACGCACTAACCTCCCCTGCACGTCATAAACATTGATCGTTGCATTTCCAGCTTGCGGAAGCTCGACCGACAATGTTGTAACCGCATTGAACGGATTTGGAAAGGCATTTAGAGTGATTTTCTGGGAACACCGATTGGGCGACCAGTCAACAGTGAAAGATCTTCGGCCCCGAAGCGGTAAAGCTCAATATCTGGTGCCCAGTGCCCTACCCAGTCATTGCGTGTCGTGGCAAGGACATATCCACCATCTGAAGTCGCAGCGATGTCCTGGTATCTGTAGCATCGCCAACCCGAACGCTCCAAAGGCTGTCTCCACTTGCGCCGACTTTGAATAGCCAATTCTGCGAAGTCTCGTTACTGTCAACGCTCAGTCCACCAGCAAGAACGACACCCCCGTCCGGGCTGTTTGCCAAGGAATATGAATAGCTCTCCCACTCGTTGCCAAATACCCTCGACCAAATCAGATCTCCCTGGAGTTTAGCCGCCATATCGCAGCATTCGTATTTAGGTAGTCAGTTTCTGCGGTATGAATTGCAGACGTTACAAATATGTCGCCGTTCTCCGCTTGTACCGCGCGAGGAGTGGATTCAAGAAATGTATCCGCTGCAAAGCGATAGTGTTGAGTCCAAAGGGAATCAAGCTGGCTGTTTAGACACCACATCCAAATATGCTCAAAGTGCTCGTAATCAATCTCGCAGAACGAACAATGGCCAACAGCATCTGCGACTACGAGAATATTACCGTCCTGAAGCCTCAGAAGATGTCCGTAACGCACATTAAACGTTGTGTCTGCTTCGGCATAGTTTTCAAGCTGATGCTCATTAACGACTTCCCGGATGAGTCCAAGAAGAATACACTAATTCCCTGCTGGAATCCGCCATACAAGTTCCGGAGTCAGAGCAATATATCCGCCATCAGTTTCGACCGCCGATAGACCGATTCTGTCTGAGGCCGACTCTCGAAAGAACGGTGCCGCTCATGCTATCGGCATTCTCATGAGTCTTTATTGAACCAGGCCGACCAAAAATGCTGTCAGGACCATAAGAACCTGTTATAGAGGAAATAAGGGCGCCGCCGTCTGAGGTCTCAACAATGTCATTTGCCATCTCGTTATGACGACCACCAAATATTCTGTCAATAGCAATATTGCCAAGTGAATCCATTTGAACTAAGCGTACCTGATCATCGCCAACGCCAAAAGAGCTTGTTCTATAACAAAATTCGAAACCACTTTCGCGTCGCTCTATTACGTACGGAATTGCGTCTGACTCTGCCCCCAAAAGCCTTTGCGACCACTCTAATTCAAGTGGCTGGGCATAAACACCCCCCGCATTGACAAAAAGCCAGCACCAAAAAAGAAGTTTATGTGATAACTTTGGACAATTCATAGTTCAAGGAAGCAATTTCTGCTGACCCGTGCAAAGACCACTCCTTCTTTTTCCTCGCGGCGATACCCGCTGCCGCCCATCTCCGCCTCCCCAACCCCACTTTCCTCCCTAACCTCAACCCCAACAACAACTTACTAAGTTCAATATTTGAGATTTTTCTCTTGACCATGCGTTCAAATTGTCGTATATTAGGGTATGAAAAAAATCAATGAGATAAGACTTTGTGAATTATGGTGCACCCCCAAAAGTTAACCCCCTGTTTATAAAATACTCCTGTTCCGTCAATTGTTAGCGTTTTACACAGAAACAACAGCTTACAACCCCTCCTCGCCTCTTCAAAATTCAACTCCGCGCCCGATTTCCTGCTTCGAAAATTCCGCATGCTCCCGCACCAACTCACTTTCATGTTTGAGCAACGGCTGCAAAGCGATCACCGCATCAGCGGATTTCCAATTCCCAATCGCGACCGCCACATTCCGCATGAACCCTTCATACTTCGGCCTAAGCACCGCGCTTCCCTTAAACATCTCCGCAAATTCTGTTTCGCTTAGTCGCGCAAGCGTGTCAAGCTTTGGAGCCTTTCGCTCTAATGTATTTGCATAGGCTTGCTGTCTCGACAAAGTCGAAAACCGATTCACCCACGGACAGCACGTCTGACAATCATCACACCCGAAAATGTGATTCCCCATCTTTGCTCTCAATTCAACCGGAATTGAACCTCTAAACTCAATCGTCAAATACGAAATACACAACCGCGAATCCAACACATAAGCCGACGGAAAAGCATGCGTCGGACAAACATCCAAACACCTCGTACAGCTCCCGCACGAGAGTTTCTTCGGCAGGGGAGAGGGTTCAAGCTCAAGCGTGGTTAAGATCTCACCCAAAAATAAATTCGATCCCATCTTCGGATGAATCAACAAGGTATTCTTCCCCACAAATCCCAACCCCGCTCGCTCCGCAACTTCTCGCTCTAAAACCGGCCCCGTATCCACATAGGCCTTCGTCTTCGCATCAACACCAAGTCCTTGCACAAACTCTGCAAGCTCTTCGAGTGCGTGTCCCATCAAGTCATGATAGTCCTGCCCCCAAGCATAGCTTGCAATAATCCCGCGTGACGGATCCTTCCGAATCTCTTCCGGCAAGAATCCCGTGAAGTACGACTGCCCCACCGAAATCACACTCTTCACTCCGGCAACACAAGTTCAGGATTGATTCTCCGCTCTGCCGAGCGGTTCAAGTACGTCATGTTTCCGGCCATTCCGTCCGCGAGCCATTTTCGCACATGCGGCTCGCGCTGGGAGTGCTCCGCCCGTGAAAAACCGCACAAATCAAACCCCAATTCCCGCGCTTTCGCTGAAATCAGGTCAGAAATGTTATGATTCCCAGAAGTTTGCAATTTCGCCCAAGAGTTGATAGATTTCAGATTCCCTAACAAACAAAACCTTACCCAATGCCCAACTGGATCGTTCTTCCCAAGGACCTGCCCCGCGGCCTGCGCTACTACGATTTGATCGGCGGTCTGTTCGTTGCCGTTCTGCTCATCTCGAATATCGCGGCCACCAAGCTTGTCGGCTTCGGCAGCTTCCCCTTTGACGGCGGAACGTTTCTGTTCCCGCTTAGCTACATCTTTGGCGACATTCTCACCGAAGTCTATGGCTTCGGTCGTGCGCGCCGTGTCATCTGGCTGGGCTTTGCGGCCAACGCGCTTGCGGCCTTGACCTTCGCCGTTGTCACCGCGCTTCCTCCGGCCAGCATTTGGCCCAATCAGGAAGCCTTTGCCAGCATCTTGGGATTTGTCCCGCGCATCGTGCCTGGCTTCGCTGGTTGCCTACCTCTTCGGCGAGTTCGTCAATTCCGTTATTCTGGCTAAACTCAAAGTTGCCACCAAAGGCAAGCGACTCTGGGCACGCACCATCAGCTCAACTCTCGTGGGTGAAGCTGTTGACACGCTTCTATTCGTGATGATTGCCTTCTACGGCGTGATTCCGATGGGAGACCTGTGGATGATGATGGCCTTCAACTACGTCTTCAAGTGCGGGATTGAAATCCTTCTGACTCCCGTAACCTACGCCGTCGTAGGTTATTTGAAAAAGCACGAGCAGGTTGATATCTACGACACCAACACCCGCTTCAACATGTTCGGCTTCGGCGAATCCGCCGCCTCAGCAAAGTAGCATCTTCAAGAGACTAATACAACTCGCTCGTGGCTTCCGACCAACCGCTTACATTTTGGGATCACATTGACGAACTGCGCAAGCGGCTGTTGCGCAGCATTGTGTTTGTCAGTCTCGGTGCCGTTGCCGGATTCTTGTTGTCAGACCGTGCGCGCGATTTCTTGATGGAGCCGTTCCGCAAATCCGTTCCGGGAACGCTTTCGCTCTTGGGGCCGTCCGACGGTTTTGTCATTGAAGTCAAAATCGCGTTACTGCTCGGAATTTTGCTTGCTTCACCGTTCGTGGCTTGGCAAATCTACGGCTTTATCAGTCCGGCCTTAGGCCGCAAAGAGAAGCTCTGGCTTTGGCCGATTGCCACCATCTCGACCATTCTGTTTTGGGGCGGCGTCGTCTTTTCGTGGATGATTCTGCCTGCGGCGCTTGAGTTCTTGGGTTCGTTTGCCGAAGTCGGATTGCAAAACTTTTGGTCGCTGAACAGCTATGTCAGCTTGGTGCTGTTTCTGCTCTTGGCTTTTGGCATCATCTTTCAACTCCCGCTCATCATGGGAGTCTTGATTGCGGTCGGATTGGTCAAGAGTTCGTTCTTCCGCAAGCATCGCCGCATCGCGATTGTTTTGATCTTCATCATTGCGGCCTTCGCAACTCCCACCACGGACGCGCTTACGATGATGCTCATGGTCGCTCCAATGGTGGTGCTCTATGAAGCCGCCATTTGGGTTGGTGTTATCATTGAAGCGCGCCGCAGCAAGCGCAAAGCCCTTGAGCGGTAAACTCTGCCCCAAGATTATTCTTGAAGGGACGCGATTGACCTTCAAGACAGATCTCGGTTTTTTGCTGAATGAGCATCCGCGTATCGTCGGGCCACGCAAATATCGCTATCATTCTCCGTATATCTCCGGTGAGTGGTGCAGTTTCACGAATTTCCCGTGGGGGAGAGGGCTGATTAATTTTGAGCCGCAAGAAGAAGCTCAAGCGATGGAAACCTACGCAACGTGGGCCAGACTGTTTGAACTTCAGCGCTACTATTCGTGGATTATTGACCGCTTTCATCTTTCGACGACGATGCACCAGCATCTCTATTGCAACCGTGACTACGATTTCCGTTGGCTGGAAGAGAGATTGCTGCCGTTAGGATATCGCATCGTTTTGTGCACCCGCCAACCCTCTTCGTTTGAGGCCGCGCGCGAAGAGCGCCTGAAAGTCAGCGGCAATCCTTCGCAGTACGATGATCTCAGTAAGTTCACTCGCGAGCAGGATTATTTGCATCATCTTGCTGACAAGAGTTTGTTACGAGTTCTGAAGCTTGATGTCACCTCCGGTGATTTGCCTGCCTTAGCTAACCAAGTTGCCAATTGGCTCGAACAAACCGACGGACTCTATTTGAAGTCGTGACAATCAAACTCGATTGACAATGCTGGAACAGCTCAGAAAGGGCGGTCAGTCAGCATGAAAAGTTTCACGCGAATCTTATCTAAATTTCAGAACACTCTGAAGCGAGTGGGGTTCGCGGTTTTGTTTTCGTTTAGCACCTGTAGTGCGGATTGGTACCAGGATGCAACCAATCCTGAATGGCGTTGGCAAACGACTACGGATCCATCAATAGTATCAGATGGACTGGGTGGGGCATTCTTCGCATTCACGAGGATAAATCAATTCTGGCCGCACATTGGTCACATCAACTCCAGAGGAAATCTTACTTTTCACTAGGGCAGCCCAATTTTGCGAATATGTTACCGGTTGATTCAGTGGAGTATTCCGGTACACCGTTAGGTGTGACCTTAATTCCCTCGCAACCCATTGGTTCGGTAATCGCCGTTGTTGAACGAATCCAGGGTGAATTTTACGGCGGGTTGACGTTTGCTAAATTTGATTCATCAGGTCCGTCTGGGTTCGGCTCCGTAAGTTGGAATGACAATCGATATCGCATCCCACCAACTCATGAATTATGCTTCCGGTTCGTTCGCTGCGGTAAGTGACAACAATGGTGGCGTGCATTTTTGCCTTGGGGATTCAAACGGAGCAACATACTACAATCTTTTGTTAGCCGATGGTCAACTTGTCTACCCATGGCCCGGTCTATTGACACCGCATACTAACTGGGCACGCAATCTGGTCGCTGACGGTTTTGGTGGTGTTTTCATGTTTAAACTCCAGCCGTTCTCCAACCCGGATTCGGTTTGGACTCAGCGCTTTGACCACAATGGCCACCCTGGCTGGCGGCCAGACGGAAGGGTAGTGTTAACAAATTCTACAGATTTGTGGAACGAATCGTATGCCCTTCGCGAGGGAGTTGTGATGATTCGCGACGTCATAGATGTTGGTCCAAACGAATACCTTCATCGAGTGTATGCGATTGACACGACTGGAGAACATATTTGGAGCCCACAAGGCAATGACCTCGTGTGTGGTGGTGGTGAGTCCATACGCATCTTTGTTGACGGCGTGGGCGGCTTCTTCCACAGCTTCCGGGGTAGTGATGGAGTGTTCCGAACTTGTCACTATGATGGAAACGCTGAGATCATCGCCGCCGGCGCGGATGGCATTTACCTACACATTTCGGATTCTTCGGGTGGAGGTATTAACAGGGCTTTCTACCGTGATACATTCCCGTTTGACACAGCATACGTCTCACATCAGCGATTTGATTCAGATCTTGAAGCAATTTGGCCCGCACCTACTGGCATAATTGATTTATCAACTGAGATATGGGACAATGATGCGTGCCGGATGGCATGGGAGGGGTCTTAGGTTTAATCTCGGCCAATGAGGGGTTGCACTTTATCACGTGGATGCCAATGGAGTTTTGGGCGGTTACCTTTCAGTGCAAGAAAGGAAATCCAATAATCGAGAATTTCACCCTTTCCACTTTTCCCAACCCTTTCAACTCTACGCTTTCGATTTCGCTTGATGTGCCGCTTCATCAGGATGTGACGCTTTCGCTTTATGATTTGTTGGGGAGAGAGGTAGATGTGGTTTATCGGGGGAGACTTTCTACGCAAACGATTTCTTATGTTGCGCCTGCGGCGATGGCGAGTGGGGTTTATTTTTTGCGGGCGGCGGTGGGGGAACGTAGTGTTTTGGGGAAGGTGGTTTTGTAAGAAAATGGCAAATGGCAGGAAGCGGAGGGGATTGCGGACGTACGTCCTTATCAAGGATCGCTTACCCTGTTCGGGATGACAAGGTGTTGAAATCTCGGTGTGCGGGGCAGGTGAAGACACCTGCCGCCGCGACGCATAGCAGGGTAACCTCCTTTCACAAGATCCTTCCAGGATGACAAAGTGATTTACATCTTCGATCTTGCTACACGCGGGCGGCATCCCTACGGGACGGGCCGCCTGTTCTGCCGCCCCTACAGCGGAATGCAGAAGGATGGCAGGCGGGTCAAGACCCGCCACTACGACTTAGATCAACTGACCCGCTTCAGCGGGTTTCTTTTTGCCTATCCCCACCCGGTCATTTGCGACCTTTTTGGCCTCCCTCAAGTCCTCTTTTTGCCATACGACGGTCTCTTCTATCCCTATCACATTTCCTCATGTAAGCACCTGTTTACATTTCCTTAATCAACGGTTTCTTGATTAGGGTTGCTATAACCTTCGCAATGGCCCAGCTATTGCACTTTGGGGTTTGGTTCATAATTTTTAATTGCCCCAAACTCCCGGAGAACCTCTTGGATCAGATGCGTATGGACGCTGAACGCATTCGCCAAATTAGGCAGCGTATGCAGCTTACACAAGAAGATTTCGCCCACCTGATTGGTGTGACCTTTTCCACGGTCAACCGTTGGGAAAACGGCAAATCCAGCCCGAACAGAATTGCCGCAAGACTCCTGTTCGGCCTCGAAAAGAAACTTAAACAGCAATAACTATGGTTGCCGCTCCCCCTCGGCCTAACCGCCGCGCCGCCGCACCCGCTGCTCCCAGCACAAAGCTTGTTTGCTTTAGATTGGGAAGCTGGCGGTATGCTTTGAGCGTGGACGAGATTCAAGGCCTGTTCACGGGTTTGCCCTTGATTCCGAATACGGAACAAGGCTACTCCGGTCTCGTTCAGCTTGCACAGGGTCGCGTGCCTGTGATGGACTTGCGCAAGCATGCCAACCAATCGGCTGACCTTCCGACTGTCGCATTGGTTGAATATCACGGTGAATCGCTCGCGCTTGTGTTTGATCTCGCGGATGAAGTGATTCCGGTGAATCCGCGCGGACTGTTGAATACCGAGCTTGCGTGCTCGCCGCTGCCCGCCCGTGCGCGCACTGTGACAAAATATGGTGATGTTTTTTGGTTGAATATTCGTGAACTGATTAACTCGGAAATCTGCTGACCTTTTGGAGTATTGATGAAGTCTGTGTCCCAAAATTTTGCCCATGTGGATCCGTCTGAAGCATTGCTCGTTGGAGATCCTGCCCGAACCAAGGAGATCTTGC
>JADKHW010000012.1 GCA_016721565.1 bacterium
TTGGCGAAGCAGGCGAACGGATAAAAAAAACGCTTTGCCCGGGTATACAATGGCAAAGCGGTCAAATATAGTTTGGGTCTATGCAGGGTCCAGAATCCCCAAGCGGGACTGGAGATTCACCAGATCGGCGTATGCTATCCGAAGACTCTCGGGAATTGTAATCAAAACGACTAATCATAGTGAGCAGATCAAGCTGAGTAATATTCGGAGCAATAGGATCAAGTTAAGGATTTGGACGCCCTAAGTCAATGCTAACGGCACTCATGGATGAAATTGTCGAAAATTCGCAAGTGTATCCTCCGCCTAAGTTAAGACCAGATAATTTGAGTCAGCTTCGTTCTGCTGACTTTGTAGGGGCTGGTTAGATGAGACATCGCCTCGCCCTGACATCCGAATAATCGCTACAGCCACTATTCCAAAGGCTATTTGACTCATTTGCCCAAACAAGCGGCTAATAGCGCTCCGTCACGCACTTCACCTGTAGAAAGAGCTGAAGATAATCACGTCCGCCTGCCTTGCTGTCGGTCCCGCTCTGGTTGAATCCACCGAATGGCTGGACACCTACAAGGGCACCCGTGCACTTTCGGTTAAGATAGAGATTGCCGCAATGCGCGTGTACTCGCACTTTTTCAAGATGTTCGCGGCGCTTCCCAAAATATCCACCCGTGAGACCAAACTGCGTGTTATTGAAGACATCCAAGCCTTCTTCAAATGACTTCACTTTGCACACTGCGAGCACCGGCCCGAAGATCTCTTCCTGCATGATACGTCATCCGGTGCAACGTCTGCAATAATCGTTGGCTCAATAAAGTACCCAGGGAGTCCCGCTCTATTTCCACCAGCAACTAAACGTCCTTCACTCTTGCCAATCTCAATGTACTCGAGAATCTTATTGTAAGCTCCCTCGTCGCTTACCGGACCATGCCAATTCGACAGGTCGCGCGTTGGTCCGGTCTTGATCTGCTTTGTGCGGTTGACAACTAATTCAAGCAATTTGTCGTAGACCTTTTCATGCACTATCAACCGCGAGCATGCGCTGCACTTTTGACCTTGGAATCCAAATGCTGCGGTGACAATTTGTTCTGCCGCAAATTCGATATCCGCGTCATCATCGACGAGAATTGCATCTTTCCCTCCCATTTCCAAGACTGTGCGTTTCAGCCAGAGTTGGCCTTCATGTACAACGGAAGCACGTTGGAAAATTCGTTGTCCAATTTCCATCGAACCTGTAAAGGCGATGAAGCGTGTCAGTTTGTGATCAACAATCGTATCTCCGATAGCGCCGCCGGGACCAGGCAGATAGTTTACAATACCTGCGGGCAATCCAGCTTCTTCGAGAATCTCCATAAATCGATAGGCGATCACGGGAGTGATGGACGCGGTTTCAGAATAACAGTATTACCGGTTACAAGCGATGCTGTTGTCATTCCGGCCATGATTGCGCCCGGGAAATTCCACGGCGGAATAACTGCTCCGACACCAAGTGGAATATAGTAGAGATTATTCTCTTCGCCCGGGAATTCAGTCACTGGTTGGCGCTCGTTCAAGCGCATCATCTCGCGGGCATAGAACTCAAGAAAGTCGATTGCTTCAGCGGTATCTCCGTCGGCTTCCATCCAGTTTTTGCCGATTTCAAACACCATCGTCGCGCTAAACTCGTGTTTACGGCGACGCAGGATTGCGGCGGCACGAAGCAGAATACGCGCGCGGGCATCGGGATCGTAGTTCTTCCACCATTGAAAGCTCTTGTTTGCAAGATTCAAGCGCTTTGAGGGCAAGCTCCTGCGTGCCTTTGCCTACATAGGCCAGCACCTGATCGGGATTTGCGGGATTTGTTGACTTGATTGTGTCGTCGGTGAAAATGCGCTCGCCGCCAATGATAAGCGGGATCTTTTCGCCGAAACGACTTTCGACCAACGCCAGTGCCTGTTCAAACGCAGCTTTGTCGGCAGGATCGCTAAAATTTGTAAACGGTTCGTTCTTAAACGGAGGTAGCATAACAAGGATTCCTTAGGATACTAAATCATCGACTGAAATGGTATTGTGTCGGTTATTGGGAAGATGCGCGTAATGGGGCATCATTTAATGTTCACAACACATCATCCAATGTAGCACATTTCCACGTAATTATCAAATTCGCAAACTGCTGATATTGAAGTTTTTACAATACTGTTGCATCTTTATCGATGCAAGCAGTTACGCATCTCTTGTTCGCCTTTTCATATAATTGTCATGCGCACTCATGCGACACTGATCGCTTCTTTGTATGATCGCAAGTAACCTCTGAACAACTACACTGAGCACACACGTCGAAACTACAATTGCTGCGTACCACCCCAGAAGGTGCCTAAAATCTTGCGTGCGGTACAGTGCGGTTCCAACATTCCCGATAATTAGCCATTGAATGATGTACAAGACGAGAACATTCTTACCAATCCATTTGACAAATCTAAAAAGTCGACCGTTTCCAAAGCCCTTGTCCAAGAGAGAAAGCATGGCGAACCAAGTGCACAGAAATAGAATTGTCCAACCAAAGAATATTGGGCTTTGGTGATAATACGCAGGAAGATCTGTTGCGATCGATACGGCAAATCTACCTGATAATGCCAGAATGAATAACGCAACGAACAAGCAAACTATCTTTAGTTGTTTGCTCATCTTGCTCGCTACATCAGATTCTTGCAAGTTTGAATAGGCAAAACCGAGAAACGGATATGCCAACCACGGGAATAGTGGAAAATAAGACCACGAATAGTGGCCACCAGCGAATGCGAGAAGATAACGTGTGCCATCGTTTACTGTGAGTAGATCGGTAGCGAAATTTGACAAACCTACAATAATCGCGGCAAGCAGGATTGCAGAATAGCGGCGCCTCATGAACACAGGTCTCAGCAACGCCACTACAAAAATACTCAGACTCGCCAAGAATAATATGTCAACCCCGAAAACGTACTCCCACGGATTTGCGAGGATCTTACTGGCATAAATTCTCAGCAACAAGTGAAAGTTCAGTCCGATATTCAGCAATAGCGCTACCACGAGCAACACCGCTCCGCGCAATAGCAATCCCGCTATGGTTCTTCTGGTCTTCCCAAGGTAATAACCCAGAATTATCATGAATACCGGTGCGACTGGCGGACCACCAAGAAAAAGTGAGGTTGTGCCAAGCCAACTCTTATAGATTTCCGGTTTGGCGAACACCTCCATCAAATGAACCTGAATCATCAATAGAACAGCGATACCTTTTGCAAGGTCTGCTGTTCCTTGACGTACACCCGTTTGGCTATTCATCAGAAGCCAACGGTTTTCTTGCTGTGCATCAAATCACTCAATAGCTTAAGAATCGTACGCGGATCCCGGCATAAAAATAATCGGCATCCGCGTTCTCATATCCAGTGAAACGGTAGCCTACAGTCATGCGCAAAGCGGAGGTCGCTGACCACTCGCATTTTGCGCCCCACATTTCATTAATCTTTGCAGGCGTATTATTCAACACCAATGTATTCCATGAGAATGGCAAGGAGTTTTGACCGAACATGTAGTCTGCTTGCAAATGAATTGTGTGCAACGGATCCCAGCATGATTCCACAGTGGTCGAAAATCGGTCGGGTTGACCAAGCTGCATAGCTGCATTCTCAGAGACCCCGACCGAGAACTGCGTTGAAGGCGCCCACTGAGTTAATACAACACCATGTCGAATGTGCAATCCGGACGGTTCATCATACGAATCGCCCGCAAAACCCCACTGTACTTCTCCCTCTTGTCGGAGTATTCGTGCGGCACCTAAAGCGCCTTTGTTAAGTGGTGCATACTCTTCGGGCACCTCCGACAATCTTCCGTTGACCATGCCAACCGCGCATGATAACGTCCAACTGCTAAGTGGCCACGTTCCGGCGACCAACCCTGTATGCTGAGTGTATTTCCAATCTTCGCCGTCAAGTTTATCCTGTGTGTATGCGAGCGTATAGATTTGACGATCATTTCGCGAAACACTGATAAGCCCTGTCATTTCAACGAGATTTGTGCCGTCACTTTTCTCACCGTATGTCGCATACGCCGCAGGGTAGTAGATCCACAGCGCAGCATGGAGCGGCGCACACAAGAAGAAAAGCACAAGAAGAGTCTTCAACGCACCAATCCAAGGCCGCGTGTCGCGCTGGAATCCGCAGGGCTGAGCATGATGGCTCGCGTAAAGCACTCACGCGCCGCCGTGATTTCACCCGTAGAAACAAAGACCCAACCAAGCGAAAGATTTACACTATAGTTTGAAGGATACAATGAGTGCGCCGTCTTTAAATACACTCTCGCCCGCGCCGCATCACCACGATTAGAAAGAAGTTGCCCTAAATACAGATTAGCTTCAAAGTGATTCGGATCCAAATCAAGAATTTGAAGGTACGTCGATTCAACTTGACTCCATTCGCCCAATGCAGCCAACGGATAGGTCAAACCCAGCAACGCCTCGACACTCTTTCGCTGCGATAGTTCGATTGCTTTACGATATGCGGCTTCCGACAGATTGTATTCGGCATTCATATAGCGGATCCAACCCAGCCGCAGTTGGATTACATAGTCGTCCGCGATTTCGAGCGCAGCTGCTTCCATTTTCTTTAACGACTCCGCGTAATCACCTTGCTTCTCAAGCATTATAGATGCATTTACCAGTGCGATTGCGGCATCCGATGGGTCTGCCGCGTGAGATGACACGGTAATAACAATGAGAATCGCCGCCGCACAAATAGTTAGCTTCACTTTTATTCCTCAAACTTTCTTTCTTCGCGAGTTGCGATACTCTTGCGGCCGTTTCGGTCAACAACTTCAAAACCGTTAATTTCCCCCGCTCTTCCAATTACAATTCGACCCGTTCCAACCAATGACAAACCAGACGTCCAGAACTTAATTGAGTGTTTGCTTTGAATCGTTATGTCACTACCAGCGCAATTCAAGGCAAATTCGCCGTTGGCCCAGATTGGAAGGCCGAATGGAACACCGAATTCAGCAATGTAGCGTTGCAATCCTCTGTACACCAGATGGATTGGCAGCCTCTCTGTCCATACAAGATTGTGGTACTCTGTCAAGGGAACATGCAACGCACAAAGGTAGAAAAGGTACAGGGCGCTATTTCGATTCCCAACAAAACTCGATAGATAAAATAGCCGATCATCAATTGAGCAATACGCCCACGCGCCAAGACTTGATTCAATATAATGCTGATTAAAGGCGTCAACTTTGACCTCCCACTGCTCGATTCCCCGTTTCCCTGATAGATCGGTGTCCCAATACCAGCGACGACCTAACGACAATGCAAAGGCCTTTTGCATAGTATGCGACGCGTTAATCCCTTCAACTTCAGAATCAACTTCAGGAACTGAAGCCGAATGAAAAATAGCGCACCCATTCTTGTGTTCTATATAGTAGCCGAGTGGATGATCAAGCGTACGCTCGCCGATTCGGTCAGTTGACTGAAACTGAAAATGCAAATGCGGCTGGGGCGACCGCCCACTCGATCCGCACTGCCCCACTATTTCGCCTCGCACGATATGCTGGCCAACTTTGACTTTCGCACTGTTGGGTTCAAGATGTGACAGGGCAGAAAAGAACTGATCGCCGTGCTTTATGACAATCGTATTGCCCCAATTTGCATGCAAATTGTTATCGCCAACAGGATTATTGGAGACATTGTCAACTACCTTGACCACAGTACCGTCAAGTGGAGATGCAACCGGCAACCGATAGCAGAAGTAATCATCAAGATCTGCGCCGTGCACTCCGTGAAGGTGGCCGTTTTCATCTTTGCATTCAAAGTCCCATGCATATTTCCATTCGGCACGGTGCGTCAATTCACCGGAATGGCCTTGTGAAACATACCATTTGCCATGAAATGGAGGATCTGCCATAAATGCAGAATAGCGATTAAAGCGCGCTACACGAGTCGAATGATGGTACCAATTCTCTTCCGGCGACCCGGGCTTAAAATAGAGCAAGGTCAATCCAGCTGCCGCCGGTCTGAACTTCAATCCGTACAATGTTGCCAAGACTACAATATTAAACGGTAACACCAACACTGGTAGCGATACTTTGGCTCCCAATTGCGCAAGTACGCCGACAAACACCGTGAGCATCACAATAGCGATCATTGACAAGATAAACGATCGCAATGTCGGCAGGATTAAGCTACCTCCAAGTGCAATGGCAACAAAGATGGCATTTAGATTAAGCAGCGCCAACACATCGATTCCTCGATGCGGCAAAAGCCACGCGAAACATAAATTCGATGTGAGAAAGCCCGCAACTGACAGAACAAATGCGACTCGGCTAAACAAAAGAATAGCCATCGCCAAGATCGCGCCGGCATAGACGCTGTTGAGTACAAATATCTGTGAGAGCGCGACGCAATACTGCTCTACAAGTTTAGGAGCCACTCCCGTTCCCTGTGCGGCTTCGAAAGTCGTCCGCCAAACGATGTTGTCGTAGTTGTGCAAGAAAATCAGCGACACATAGAGCGCGAGCATAAACGGCAGGCTCAATCCCGGCAAATTGAACGCGGCGGCCATATGATGTTCGAGCACAGCACTGAACATGAAGGCAACTATTACCAGCACGACAAAGAGGGAGAGAATCTCCGGCGTCGGCAAAACATAGTATGAAAAGACCGCGCCAAACAAAATACCGTTAAAACCATAAAAGCCCGAACGAATACGTTCAGGCTCAAATTTCAGGAGGGAGGCAACCAAATTAGAGATGACACCACCAGCCAACGCAGTGACACCGATCACAGGCTTGACAAACGTGAGCGCCAAGAGCAGCGCGCCTACCCAACGACGATTTGAGAAGACGATCTGCGCATAACTATAAAGTAGCGCATCGAGAACCGTGGCAGCGTGGTTCATGGTCAGCCGACTACATTATTCTTGCTTAACTGCCTTGGAAGTTGTTCGCGCTCCCGAATGTACTCGAGTGTCTCCGCCTTGCGAATTAGTTCAACGGTGCCATCCTGCATCACCATCACGACATTGGGACGCAAGGTGATAAACTGCATCCATTGAGTCATATCATATGCCCCAACGTGATGAATACACAGCAAGTCACCGAGATTGAGCGGCGGCAAAGAGATTGATTCTCTTACCATATCGATGTTCATGCACAACGGTCCATAGAGCGCGGCATCCTCGCTCACCATACCGGGATCGCGAACCGGCGTAATCTTGTGCCTGTACCAGAAACTCGTGAACAGCAAGTTGACGCCTGCATCAATGATCAAAGATTTTCTGCCGTCAGCAAGCCGTTTGTTGGCGATGACCGAAGTAATCAGAAATCCCGCTTCTTCAACCAACGCGCGACCTGTCTCCAGTATTAGCATCGGTAGCTCTGACGGAGAAGTTGCATGTTGCATCAATGCATCTGTGATTGCTTCTGCGTACTCTTCAATCGTGGGAACCACGCCCTCGGCAGGAAGGTATTGGCCATGCAGAGTGTTCTTTGACGCAAATCCACCACCAAGATCTATGTACTCGATCTTATGGCCATACTCAGTTTGCAATGAGCGTGCAAGCTCAGAGAGTTTTGTTGCCGCCACCCGATACGGGTCAGGTGACATGATGTATGTGCCGATATGCGTATGTAATCCGACCAGCTTCAAGGATGGTGTGGCCATGATGCGCTTCAACGCTTGCCACGCTTCGCCATTCTCCAAGTTGAAACCAAATCGATCCCACAGCGGATAGACGCCACAATCCATGTTCACACGAATTGCGACCTTGGCGGTCTTTCCTAACGATTCCGTAATACTGATCAATCGGTACAGTTCGTCGAAGTGGTCAACATGAAGATATGCGTCTTCATTTACGGCTCGCTTCAGATCTTCTTCAGATTTGTCGGGACCATTGAAAATAATCCGGTTCCCCGGAACACCGAGTCCCCGCGCCTTGTTGTATTCAAATCCGGAAACTACTTCTGCCCACGAGTCCTCACTATGAAAAGTCGCACACACCGCATCGAGGTAGTTCGTCTTATACGACCACGCAAATTGAACGCGCGGATAGCGAGTCTTGAAAACGCGATAAGCTCGCCGCTGCGCCATCCGAATCGCCTGCTCGGACATCACAAAGAGCGGCGAACCGAACTGTTCGACCATTTTTTCGATAGAAACACCGTCGATATCAGGGGTTGGAGCAAGTCCGGATCGATTCCCGACTTTATTCATGTAACCCGAATACTGTTTCAAGATCGTCGGACGTTCGTATCTCTTGCGCGATCCCAAGCTCATCCGTTTACCTCACCCGTCATTGACAAACTCTCAATCCGACTCATGTCACTAATATAGTCCCACGCCGCACGCACAAATAGCGTGCCCACTTTGTAGTCGCTAAAGTACTCGATCTTTTTTCCGCGTGCAAGTTGCACCATTGCAGCAGGCAGGTTTTGTCCGGCGGCACTGGCAAGATACACCCATGCCGGAAAGCGTGGATTTATCTCAAGCAAATTGTATTCGCTTTGGCCGGGTGCGCGAATGTACTCAAGCTCAAGTCCGCCCTTCCACCTCAACGCGCCGATGATCTTATGGGTCAGTTCAAGCAGCGTCTTATCAAAAATCGTAACCCCAGACCAACCTTTACCTTTGTCCGTAATGTAAAGTTTGCGCATGGCCACAGCCCCCACAACGTTCCCCACGCCATCGCCCAACGCGCAGACATTGTACTCATCACCCTTCAGGCACTGCTGAATGATTAGCGGAAGCCCCCACTTGTAGCGCATCTTGTTCATGACCGCGTGCGCCTCGTCTATGGTCGAGACAATCCCGGCGTCATAGAAAATTCCCTTGACTACACAGGGAAAACCGACTTCATTGACGGCGGAATTCAGCTCGGAAGGTGAGTTGATGACGATTGTTTTGGGTGTGGAAATCTGAAGCTGCGAGCAGAAGGAGGAGAGTTGGTCTTTCCCGCGAAGCTTTAGCTGTTCTGTTTCGGGAAGATATGTCGCAATTCCGTGACCGTGCAATTCACCCGCTAATTTGCGGAATGAGTATAGCTCTGTATCTAAAGTTGAAAAGAGGACGTCATACTTTTCGCGAGCCTGAATCTCGAGTAAGCGCGCCAGGATCGCGTCAAGTCCTGTGGACGGATAGGGAATTTGATAAAAGCGGTTCGCAAGACCAGGAATGTAGATACCGGGTTCGAGTGTATCGTAGACAAGACCTATGATCTCTAATTGGTCACCGAAGGCATCACGCAAACTGCGAATCACCGGCACACCGGGGCCGGGATTGTCGGTTGCGTTCAGCCCGGTAACAGCAACCTTGAGTTTGCCCTCCGCTTGCGGCATGTGCTATTTATTGTCCTGAGTTTGCGCGAGGTGGTAGCGTTGAAGTTGCGATACAAATTCACGCAAGTCGCGTTCGGCTGTGCGTTCATCGACGCCAAACTCTGCTACGAGGATTTTCAGAGTCTCCGACTCGGATCTACCGCTTTGAATTGCACCGATAATGCAGCGTCCAGTCGCGTTCACTGTGAATGATTCACCTGTGGTCGGCAAAAACATAAAACCCGATTCACTGACTGCAACGTCGTGCGATAGCGTGATTTTGTCCATGTGTTCGAAGTAGTTGTTTAACGCGTCAACATTAAAGTGCGCGGAGGCAGTAGTTTGCCGTCAACTTTCGACACCGCATAGTAAGCGCCACTTGCCTGCATCACTCCGTGTGCATCCTTGCCGTCCCAACTCCAGATATGTCGTCCGGGAGCGCGTTGTTCATTTGCCAGTCCAACAACGTGTTGCCCAAGAATATTGACAATATCAAGTTGTACCAAACCCGCGCGCTCAAGCTCTAATGGTATAGTCGTGTTTGGGTTAAAGGGATTCGGGAAATTCTGCCCGAGTGAGCTGTTCAATGCAACCGGTATCGAGGGGCCGTTGCTACTCACCATAACTCCCGTGGAATAAACTTCATAAACGTAGTCAGTTCCACTGGGGTAGTTTGCTCGCGTGAATGAGCAATCCAGATCACCGTCATCATCCACGTCCCAGATCACAGGGTAGCCATAATCAAATGCGGCATCATTGCGTTCAAATACCGTTGCTCCGGTTACCAAGTCAAGTATCTTGAAACTCTGACGATAAGGCTCCGCAGCGCCGTACCAGCCCAACACGTAAAATTCAGTCACGCCGTCACCCGTGAGATCGACTTGGAGTGAGTAGAATGAATTCCCGGCAGCGATCTCGGGTCCAGTGAAGGTGTAAATGTGCTCGGGTGTATCCGACTGTGGCCCAGTCATCACCTTGAATTGAGTCGAGGTCAGCGTGTAGAATCGATAGTCCCAACTATCACCATTCTCCTGATAGGCGAACCAACCGCTTAGTTCGGCAGATAACACGGCGGGCGAGGTCCACTGAAACGTAAACTGTGCGAAAGCGCCCTTCGCAATAACAACCAAAACCAGAACTGCTGACAGCCAAAGATTTCTACCACTTATATAAAACACGGATTCTCCAATGTGCCGGAAAAGCTCAAATAGGGTTGAATTACACATAGCAATTGCAAGTCTTGCGGACTATGTTTAATATTTATAATTTCTTAGAAATCGTTCAATTTGCAAGAGTGCGCACAGTTTTCCCAACATGAGTACGCTTTGCGCATCTTAAATCAAGGATATTTACTAATATATGATGATTGAACAGCAAATACAAAGGACAAATCATACTCAATTCAGCTGGCCTGTCGCACAGGAGGTCTCGAGTTCGAGTCCCGTCAGCCTGCGACACGGAAATCTCGGCGCGTGAGCTGGCCTTTAGAATCACCGATGAAGGCGGGTTCAGTGTCAGCGAAAGCACGGTCTATAGGATCCTCAAGCGGTGCGGGTTGACGCGCAAGTTGCTGCAGGTCGTCCCGGCAGCGAAGGAGTATCATCGCAAGACCACCCGCTTAAAGGAGCTCTGGCAGACCGACCTGACAGAGCTGTTGCTGCCGGACTGGGGCACGCCTCCTCTGGGCAGCGTGGTCGATGACTTCAGCCGCTTCTTGATTGTGTTCCGGCGCTTGCGCAACGCCAAAGGTGATTCGGTGCAGGAGCTGATTACCCAGGCGATTGCCGAGACCGGAATGGAAGAAGTGCCGCAGCAGGAACGGGTGTAGCTACCCAATGCATCAAGCACATCTACTCGATTCGCAATCATCCCCAGACGAACGGCAAAGCCGAACACCTGAACCGCACAGCCAAAGAAAAGCTGCTGCTGATCGCGCATGCCTCACCGGAGGTGTTCCGGCGCTGGTACAACTACGAATATTACCACGAAGGAATCGGAAATCTGCACCCCGCCGACGTCTACTACGGGCAGGCAGAAGGGATCTTGAAACAGAGTCAACTCTTCAGGAACAAACAAAAAGGCCCGTAAAAAGGCCAATCTCAAAACCACCCAAAAACCACGATAGAAACGAAACTTACAAACCCTAGCTACACCTTAAAACAAGAGCGCACTTGTGCTATTTGGCCTGAAGGCCTACAGTAACAGAGAAGCCCTACTTGGCACTAGATCCTGATCACGTCATTGCAGCTGCCAACAAGTTGAGTTTCCACCGCCAGGGGTCGTCCACTACCGTCCAGTGAAAATCAAATGCCCTTAGGATTGCTCCTAAGGGCATTTGATTTAGAGGGGCTGATTGGAGTCGAACCAATAATCTATAGCGTGACCAGCCCAACATGTATGTGTTTATCAACCATTGATTTAGATCGACTTTGGAATCAAGTGACACATGTGAAGGCTCTCCTATCGATATAAACGGCTATAGGTGAAACCAAGTGGCGGCCAAGGGCTGGATCACGGGTTGATAATGGCTCAAAATGGACTGCTCAGCTAAACTTACACCCTCAACCCATACGGTGATGATCTTCATCTTTGTGCCAAGTGCACTGAAGGGAAACTGAAATCAGAGAATTAGAGATCCGGTCTATTGAGAACAGTACAATCAGCTACGGCAAGACGAAACCAAGCACACGATAGAAACGAATCGCGTTGGGTTCCTGCCGTACATGTGCATCAGTGAAATTGGTGCTTGTTGTGGATCCCAAAAGTGTCCAGCCTGACCCGTTGTTCCATTCAGATCCAGTGTTAGACGCGTAGACATAATAGTTTGCATTGCCGATTGCTCCGCCCCATCTTAGAGTTGAGTAGACAGAGTCGATGACCGTTGTCGCACGAATGGTAACATCCGTGATGGTGTCCTGCAAAGCGACTTCTAAGAATGTAGTGGCCTCGGCTATACTCTTCATGGCTTCGGTATTACCCACATTGTCCGTTGCGAGAGTGAAGAAGCCATACATGTGGCCAGGGACACCCGTAAACATAAGTGAAGTCCCAGTTAAGTTGGAAGCAATTGCCGAAAATGGCCCGAGATCTTCAGATACGAAGAGTGAATAACTTGCGAGTCCTGAGCTTCCCTCGACATCTTCACCATTCCAACTGACTTCAAAGGTAACGCTGTCAGGCTCGGCAGGCAAGGATTAACGGCGCTGGTCGGCAAAGTCAGCATCAATCGTGTTAAAGATTGGCGGCGTGATCACAGGTTCATTTATGTCGAACACGATACTCGCTTCGGCATCAATAATATCGCCCGTTTGACTTGTGGTGCGCGGTCGAATCGTGTAGTTGACAAACGCTTCGCCACGATGGGTCGAATCATTGATAGCCAGAAAACCTGCAAAAGGATTGGTCGGCGGTTGGCCGGTCGCTGGATCAACAGACGAGAATTCCAGAAGATCTCATTCGTGTTCACGTTGATACCCGCAACAACATCCACGTAGATTCCCAGTGAATCGCGAACGTCAAGCCTTGTTCAATAGAACGCCTATTTGCAGGAACATTAAACGTCATGTTCGAAAAACCAAAAGCTACCAAGACGGAAGCTGTTGGGATTCAAGTCGGGATCGAGTTGCTGTGTAATGTGAACAGAGTTGGCGTATGCGGTAGCAAGACTCTCCGCGTTCTCGCAATGGATGGTATAAAGCAAAGTCTGGGATTTAGAAATCCAATGTTCATCCCAAAACCCTCGGGGCCAATGATGTCATTGGGGTCGCATGCAAATCCTGCATCTTGCATAGTTCGTAAACAGTTCGATGGTCCTGATACAAGTTTGATATCCACTAATCATGCAGACTCACCGGCAACTGCACGATTCCGCGTTTTCTTTCCGACTTCGTCAGCAACGCCGTTGCAATATTGGACAAGCTCTGCCCTGGCACAAGTTTCCTTATCCACTGTTCACAATTTTGAGAGTATTAGAGAGTGTCCCCGCCCCACACGCTGCCACCGCCGCTACCTCCGCAACCAGGCATTGGTGGCGGTGGCAGTGGCAGTACTCGAAGCGGTGGAATCTTTGGGGTATGCAGTAAAGTCCTTGGCAGTCATCATCGAGCGATCTGGAAAGTCGTTGCCGCTCTATTTCTAAGGTGGGAATATCGGCAGATTGATCTATGATGCCGTCGGCAAAATAGTAACTAAGCATTGTGTCAACAAATGCAGCGGAATCGCTTGATAGTAGAGTGAGCTCGGGATCTGCATCAAGTTGATTCTCTGCAATTCGAGAACGCAGAGCGTCAAACTTAATCAATTGTTCGCCGATATAGTCTTGAACAGAGAAAGCCTCACATGAGACATTGACGGAGAAATACCGGTACATAAATCTGATCGTGAGTGTCATGGAACTCAAGTCTCCGGGCGGCACGTCGCGACCAAGTGCGAAAACGATTTTTGCACTGTCCCAGGCATCGTTCAAATCCCAGCGCAGATAACTCTGGCTAACTGACTCGGAATCTGCAGACTGAAATTCAATCATGTTACCATCTGTTTGAATCCCTAATATGTCAGTAGAAGCAGGGACATAGACAGAGGTCTCAAAATATGGTAAGTCGATATTCGATGTATTTCGAACGATAAATGTGAATTGTGGAGTCCCGCCTGCTCTGAAGTGGTCTGGTGACGCGTCTATGAATTCGTATGTCAAACCACGTGAAGCTTCAACCGTCAGACCGGCAAGTTCTGTCACTGAAACCGAAGGGCTGTTCTTGAACACAACGTCATGACTACCAAGTTCAACCGACTCAAGTTCCCAGATTACTTTCAATGACGTGGAATTGACAAAATCTACTCTTTCCGCAGGCAACAGAGAATCCGGAGCGATTCGAACGAACGCTTCCGTGTAATCCTGAAACCCGGCCCCGTAATCGTCGTGGTCACTCTTCCTTGTCCGACCACACTGGGAGAAATATCCAGATCGAAAACGGCAGCGCCTCTGCCAGTAGTGACACTTTCGGTTGCGTTCACATCCCGCGCTAAAACCATCACATAGTACGTCCCGCTTGCGTCGATGGCACAAAGAACTGTTGGTCATCCGAAAACGGCTCCGCACCGCTGAAATCAAAATCACTCAGCGTCGGAACTTCACTGAACGAAACATATACTTCATTAGACGCAGAACTTTGATTGCTCGACAAGGTGAGCCGCAGATCAAGCCTTGTTCAACGTCAACGCGATAATACCTAACCTGTCCTTCAACATAATTTCGTGCGTCCGGAACATCAAGCTCACTCCGGCAAATCAACATTCCATAGGCCCTGTTGAAGAGGCAGAGTTGTTCAGATTGTCTGACTCGCGAATGTTATCACGCAAGTCAGTGCGCACAATGGCATAGTAATTCCCCGGCACAACACCTGGCATTTCATGCGAAATTTCTCCCGACTCCCCTTCGTCGAGGCGGCCATTGGAAACGCGGGCGCACACATCCAGCAATTCAAGTACGATCCAAATCAAGCGGGACAGAAATCATCAAAGCGCCGTTCGCCGCGATGTTGATAAATCTGTCTTCCGCCGCCAACAGCGGATCGTCAATCGTCCAAATTGTGTCCGCTGAAAAGTAGATTGCATCTCGCATCACTCCGGCGGCTTGATTGCCGCTGACATTCTCAAGCGTATATGTAATCGTTACGACGTCGCCTGCGTTCGCGGAGTCCGGAAGTGACACATTCGTCACGATTAGATCAGACGGCGGGGGCAGGAAGATTGAAATCGGCCACGTTGCAATGTTATTACTTTCTCCCGTGTGCTCGTACACAGAGCAGCTGTTATCGGCTTTGGCAATCAAATAGAGTAGTTTCCTGACGCGAAGTAAGGCAAGTCACCTGTCAAATTGACCGGATACGAACCAAAGACGCAAGAGCGCCATTGCGTGCAAAGGTTGCAATTCTCGTATCGGTTGGATCGAGCGTTACATTTTGAGACAAATAGAATGCATCGTACCAATTGGAAACGGCAGTCACACCGGCGCCAATATTCTCAACCAACCATTCCGCTGTAACAGGTTGTCCCGCATTGCTTTCTGATGGTCCCGATAACTCTGAGACTATGAGGTCAGAGGAAGTCGTGGAGCAATCGCAATCGGCACCGTACTTGAACTTGCATTGTTGACAGTGTTAACATCTGTCACAACTCCATCTCTGTCCAGATCGAACGATCCAGTGATACGAACCAGATAACCCGTTGGGTATTGTAACCGTTTGATTGCGCGAATAACTTTGCCCGGCAGACAAGGTGCCGCTGCGTGGTACTGTAGTCACCAGAACATCGGTCAGTGGACTATAAGCGGAGTCGGTTGACAGGAACACCGCATCGTTCCACGATGAAGCCAACGTCGTAGCGGTGCCACCGTTCTGCACCGTCCACTGAACTTGCGCCGACTGCCCGGCCTGCGCACTTACCGAACCAGCTACATTTGAAGCCCTGAGGTCAACGGTGGATAAGGCAAGATGGTGATAGACGGACCCTGGAATACATTGTTTGCCTATCAGGATACTTCGTAGATGTCCCCGTACCAGTTGTATTCCCCCATAAATAGGTAAGTGCCCGACAGATGGATGGGGATATAGAGGCAGTTGAGTGTCTTTATATGCAAAACCAACGGGAAGTTGGGTGAAGGCATATAGGTGTTAATCGTCGCAACAGATTGGCTTGGAATATAGGTATTCACGGGCGGAAGAACGATTTGGTCTCCATGCGCATTCGCGGCAGCCGGTAATACCGTTATTCTCCACACTCCAGCTTACGTTGATTGTTTGGCCCGCAGTCGCAGTCGCCGGTGCCGCCAATTCTGGATCACAAAGGTCAGGCCAAGAGTCAGCGCGACATTGATGGTGCCTGTCTGTTGCGTGCGGTTATTGTTCTCGCTGGTATGCTCGAACACCTCATTCGAGAATGTCAGTAGTTGCATAGATATAGTAACGCCCTCAATTCCATTGGGCAATGCCAGAGAGAATTGCTGGGTGTAACTTGTTTCAGATTCAAGTTCCTGAGCGCACAAATTGGCCCATGCTGATCACAGAATCCGGATAATAGAC
>JADKHW010000013.1 GCA_016721565.1 bacterium
ACTACGGAGAACATTAACGTCGTAACAGACTGATATGATTGTATTTTTGGGGTGTTTGCAACTTTATTGAGTGAATAGCAGTTAAAGTGAAGAAGGCTGGAACATCGGGAGAGAAAGATGTCCGGCACGACTGAATATCACAAAAGTGAGGATTAAGAACATGAAATGGCGAACACTCGTACTCAGTATGACGACGGTGGCGGTGTTGGGTCTGTGCACAACTCAGGCAGATGCACACGTGCAGAAGAAAACATGGATATTACAGGGAAATGCAGCGTTCTCAAGTTCGAGCGGTGATCTTTACGGCGACGATGCCATTACGACAATCACTTTGGCTCCAACCGTTCACTACGCAATCATGACAAGCTCGCGCTCGGCGGCACGCTGAACTTCGGTTCGAGCAGTCAGGGTGACTTTAGCAGCAGTTCGTTTATGCTTGGGCCGTCCATGCGCTACTACTTCGGTGGCGGACGGAGAAGCATATGGGAAACATCAACCCGTATGTCGGCGGCGGAATCATGCTGCGCTCGGAGTCTTTTGACGACGGAAATTCTCCTGACGAATGAAGAAACGCAGAGCGGCTCGGCCATTCAATTGTTGGGCGGCGTCGCGTTTTATCTGAGTAATACCTGTGCGCTGACTCCGGAACTCTCGGTTAATCTCGAGAGCATGGAAGGTGAGTCGGGTACGACGATTATGCTGGGAGTCGGATTGGCCGGCTTCATGCATTAAGTTGCTGATGGTTTTTTTTGTAAGAAGGCAGCCTTGGGGCTGCCTTCTTTTTTGGATAGCCACCCCCCTTTATCCCCCAAAGTTGCAGACAACTTTGGGGAAGCGAGAGGGTCCTTCACTTTGTTCAGGATGACGACACGTATTGACAATTCGACCTTGTTCGGGGCGGGCGGATTGCCATCCGCCCCTACATGTTAAGCTACTGCGTAGCGCAAAATCGGCGCGTTACACGCACCTTGACTTTAGTGCTCAAAATTCATATACTTGGGTTCATTTGCGACTTTTTGGAAGTGGTTGTTTTTTCGAAATGTCGTGTGTAAGCGCCCGTAGCTCAATTGGATAGAGCGTCTGGCTACGGACCAGAAGGTTTGGGGTTCGAATCCCTACGGGCGTACGAAGATATGGACAAAGGTTTAAGGATAAGGGATAAAGAGGCGGTTTGACCGCTTTTCCTGAATATGAATAGTCTCCTTGAATCCTTTGGAAAACCTGACCATGACCGCTGGATGGGAGCGGCCTTGGCAGAGGCGGAACTGGCGGCTGAGAAGGACGAAGTTCCGATTGGCTGTGTGATCGTGCATAACGGGCTGGTGATCGGGCGGGGTCACAACCTCACGGAGAGTCTCCAGGACCCGACCGCGCACGCGGAAATGATTGCGATAACGGCGGCGGCTGAAGCACTCGGCAGCCGCCGTTTGTTAGATTGTACCCTCTATGTCACGCTGGAGCCGTGCGCGATGTGCGCCGGGGCGATTGTTTTGGCGCGGATTCCTTATATTGTCTATGGAGCGCCCGACCCCAAAGCGGGAGCGTGTGACACCCTCTATACCTTGCTTTCGGATCCACGACTGAACCACCGCTCACATTTGGTGCGGAAGGTGCGTGAACCGGAATGCTCCGAACTTCTCTCCCGATTTTTTGCCAAGAAGCGAGACGAAAAAAAACTTGGCCAGTCTGACTCCTAATTCACTTGAGCAATTGCGCGCGCGGTTGACGCAGCGTGCTGAAAGCAGTATTCCCGTTTGGCCAGTGGCTGTGAGGCCGAGTGCGGAACGGAACGCGCTCGCGTTGTTGTTGGGGACGCTGTTGAATAAGCTTCCTAGTGACGACGTGGCTCCGCTCGTGCGTCCGATTTTGAATGAGCAGGACGAGAACGGGAGTTGGAACAACGATTTGTCGCGCACATTGGAAATTGTGCAGGCGCTGTCGCAATCACAACGACCGGAAGCGCGTCCGCACTTGAATAAGGCTGTGACGTGGCTTGAAGAGCATCCGAAGCGCAAGCAATTGCGCGCGGAAACTTTGCTCTTGCTTGGTCATACGACGGGGCTGGGTGCGCCGATTCGGTTTAAGCAATTGTTAAAACCTGCGCTGCGTGTGGCGATTGATTGGAGTTTTCGCAAGGCGATGACGTCGCGCAAGCTGGCCGCGCATTTGTTGATGAATGACGCGGGCGGCGATAAGGCGCGGATGTCGGAGTTGATTGGGCGACAGCTTAGCGACGGTTCGTGGGACGGGAATGTGCGCACGACAGCGTTAGCGATGGCGGCTCTTCGTCAAGCAGGATTGCCGGCAACAGATACGTTGTTTGAGCGCGGTTTCAGATTCATGCGCGTGCTTCAGCAATGGGACGGCAAGGATTTGATTCAGGCGCCGTGTGATATTTCGAATATGCTGCATGCGCTGACTGTGCGGTCGTTGCTGTTGGCGGGTGCTGAAAATAATGACGTGGCTCCATCGGCGATGCTGCTCTTGCATCAGCAGGATCAGTCGGGCGGATGGGCGATTGGGAGCAGTCAGAGTGTGGATATGATGACGACGGCGAGCGCGCTGGATGCACTGTCGCTGTTCGGAGATAATCCGCTGGAAACTCGTTGGGCGCGCAGACGCGCGGCAATTTATTTGGCCGCCGTGCAGCATGCTGATGGAAGTTTTGCGATGCAGCCCAAAGGAAACTGGTTTGGTTTTCGTGGGTTGCGCGGTGATTCGAGTTTAGACGCGACGAGCGCGGCGCTGTTTGCGTTGTGCGAATGCGGCGAACCTTCGGCGATTGCGGCAATGAATAAGGCGGCGGCGTTCGTGAAGCGTGCGCAAAACTCAAACGGTTCGTTTCCGGCTTCGACGATGAAATCGCAATTGGTGAGCACGGTGCTTGCGGCTGAAGCTATGGACGCGTTTGGCGGAGCGAGAGCGCAAGTTGAACGGTCGCTCGAATGGATTGTGACGCAGCAGCATGTGCTGGGTGGATTTGGCGATGAACTTGGGTTGACGTCGTGGCATACGGCGATGGCGATTCGCGGATTGTCGCTTAGACCTGCGAAGCACGCTGAGCAGCTTGCGACAGCGCGCACGCATTTGACGATGCGGCAGGATGATGAAACCAAGTGGTGGCAGGACAGCGCGCTGAATGTTTTTGCGACGGGTGTGCAGGAGCGTCTCTCTGTGACTGAGATTACGACGCTGGCGGCGCTGGAAGCACTCAATGTGTCGAGCAGAATGCGCGCGATGCGCACGCGCAAGCAACGTACGCCGACTCCGAAGGGTTGACCTCGTGACGCTGTTTGAAGAATTTCAGTGGCGCGGGCTGGTTTTTGACGCGACGGGTGAAACTGCTGAAGCGGTAAAGACTCCGCTTGTGGTGTATGCGGGCTTTGATCCGACGGCGACGAGTTTGCATGTGGGGAGTTTGGTGCCGCTGTTGCAACTCAGACGCTGTCAGTTGTTCGGTCATACGCCGATTGCGTTGGTGGGCGGCGGCTGAACGGAATTTGCAGACGACGGACCAGATTGCAGAGAATTTGGCGGGGATGGCCAAGCAGCTTCGCGAGTATCTTGATTTTGACGCGGGGAAGAATCCTGCGCAGCTCGTGAACAATGCCGAGTGGCTCAACACGGTGACGATGGTGGAATTCTTGCGCGACATCGGCAAGAATTTTTCCGTCAATGTGATGATGCAAAAGGAGTCAGTGCGCAGACGGCTTGAGAGCGAAGCGGGAATTTCGTACAAGGAATTTACGTACAGCTTGATGCAGGCGTACGACTATCTTGAATTGTTTGACCGCTACAATTGCACGCTGCAAATCGGCGGCAGTGATCAGTGGGGAACATCACGGCGGGGACGGATTTAATTCGGCGCAAGCGGCAGGGCAAAGCACACGCAATGGTGTTCCCGCTGTTGACGACTTCGACCGGACAAAAATTCGGTAAGACTGAAGCGGGGACGGTGTGGCTGGATGCGAACATGACGTCGCCGTACCAGTTCTATCAGTATTGGTACAACACCGACGACCGCGACGTGGACCGCTATTTGAAAACGTTTACGTTTTTGACGCGCGAAAGGATTGAACAACTTGAAAAGTTGACTTTGTCTTCGCCTGAAAAACGTGAGGCTCAAACAGAACTCGCGCGCGAAGTGACTCAGCTGGTGCATGGGGAAACCGGAGTGCAAGCGGCGGAACGTGCGGCGAAGGTCTTGTTTGGCGGCGCGCTGGATGGTTTGTCTGCCAAAGATGTGGCCGGAATTTTTGCCGATGTGCCGTCGCATTCGATTGCGAGTGGTGAGATTCAGAATGGCAAGAATGTTGTTGATTTAATCGTCGAAGCAGGGTTGTTCAAGTCGAAGGGCGAAGCGCGGCGGATGATTGAATCTGGCGGCGTGTATGTCAACAATGAGCGGATTGCGGATGCGGCACGCAACGTGCTCGTAAATCACGCTATTGACGGGGAGCTACTGGTGTTGCGTAAGGGGAAGAAGGAATATTTGGTGGTGAGGATTTCCTGACTTTGTTCACGATGACAAGGTGTTTGGGATTGGTGGTTTGCGCTTTGGTTGGTTGGCTACTTTGACTAGGTCCCTTCGCTTCGCTGCGGGATGACAATGCGCTTTGGATGATTGGGTCATGCGGGGCAGGTGAAGACACCTTCCGCCGCGCGTCAAAGTTCTCGATTTTGTTTTGGGGGATTTTGCCCGCGAAGTGCTTGACAAGCACGAACTCGGGCGCTACATATGGCGCTGCATGCATTGACAATGCGCCCGAATGGTTCCGTCTGCAACCGGTATAAAGGAATCACATGAAGACCTCTTTGGCAGTTTGTGCTCTTGCCGTTCTTTGCTTTACAACTTTTGCAAAGGCAATCGAGCTTGAAACTTTGTTGACTAAGGCGCGCTCGTATCATGAAGGCAAGCTTGCGCATATTGACGACATGGTGATTGAATACACCGGAACCGTCAATGATCCGAGCGGGAAGGCCGCCGCAATCAACTCGACGCTGACACGCATGGGCGAATTGTGGCGGATGGACGCGACGATTAGCATGGGCGGCGAAGATGCAAAGCCGGGTCAGGGAATGACCATGGAAACGGTTGTGCTCAATGACGGCAAAGAGGTTTGGACTTCGGTGATGGGGATGAAAATGAAGACGCCGAAGGATCAGGCGATGGAGAAGATGTCGTTTGCGCAATACTGGGATGAGCCGCCGGTTGGTTCGACCGTGTTGGGTGAAGAGACGGTGAATGGCCGCGATTGTTACGTCGTCGAGCATCCTAAGAGCGAGTTTGTCGAGCATCCGGTGAAGATGTGGATTGACAAAGAGTATTTTGTCAATGTGCAGTCGGAAACTTATGCGAGCGGGAAGCTGATGAAGACCGTGTTCAGCGATTTCAAGCCCGCAGATGGCGATTATGTGATTCCTACAAGTCCGAAGTTTTCAGCGACGGTGCGAAGATGGTCGATGTCACGATTACGAAAGTTTTGGTCAACAAAGGTGTTGACACGGCGTTGTTTGACGCTTCCAAGCTTGAAGGCGGCTCGATGGACCTTGACTTGCAAAAGCTGATGAAAGAAGCCGGTAAGATGAAGCAGTCGCAAGGCAAGTAACCAGCGTGCCGCTGGACTAATTGCGCTGACGCTTGTGTTTGAAATGGATGGAGGGGTATGAGACGAGTTTATTGGTTAGTCGCTCTTTGTGTTTGTCAGGTTGCGTTTGCTTACGACATCGCCGATTTTACACGCGACGCGAAGGCACATCACGAGCGCTATTTGAATGAGTTGAACGGACTTCAGCTTGACGTGACCGGAACGATCACACAGCCGGGTCACGAGTCTTACTCGATTGACGCGAAGTATTACACGCGCGGCAAAAGCTGGCGGACGGATGCGACGCTTCGGCAAACGGGCAAGGAAGAGGGATTCCCGATTACCGTACTGTTCGACGGTCAGCAAATTTGGGGCAATTTGCTCGGAATGAAGCTGAAAGTTTCGCGCGGAGATGTTGACAATCGTGTGCGCGGATACTTATATTGGGAAGAACCGGCGGCAGGTTCCGCGATTGCCGGAGAAGAGACCGTCAACGGGCATGCGTGCTGGGTGATTACCACTCCTTTGCGCGAATCGGACGGGACCAAGGTGACCATGAGAAGCTGGTACGACAAGGAGCATTTTGTGCTCGTGCAGTCGGAAAGTACACTCGACACGAAGCCCGTGCGAATGGAGTTTTCGGATTTTCGCGAAGTGCTCTATGGGTACGTGATTCCGCATGCGATGCGGGCTGTGCAAAACGACGTACAGATTGTGAATGCGCAGATTGTTTCGGTGGCTTCGGGTGATGCTATCAGCAACTCGCAGTTTGATTCGGCCAGCCTTGACGGAGAAGATTTTCCGGATATGGCTGAGCTTATGCGCACGATGCAGATTTTCGGCAAAGGTGTTCACGAACGAAGTGACGAAGCTGCTGAAAGACTAACCAGCGTGCCGCTGGACTGTTTGCGCTGACGCAGTTGCTTGAAACAACGAATTTGGAACCGCGCTTAGTTTTACGGGTAAACGACCAACCCGAGCGCGGCATTGGGTCCAGCGTACACGCTGGGAGAGGTGGCAGAGTGGTCGAATGCGGCGGCCTCGAAAGCCGTTGTACCGCTTGTCGGTACCGGGGGTTCGAATCCCTCCCTCTCCGCTATGGCTCTGCCCCGGTCAATTTGTGGCCGGGGCAGAGTTATCAATCTTTCATCGTGACTGAATTCCAACATGCCGACAAAATCCACTCCGGACTACGACATAGTGGAGTTTGCGACTCCCAAGCTCTTTGAGAAGTGGCTGGCTAAGAATCACGACAAGGCGCCGGGGATTTGGCTGCGGATGTTTAAGAAGGACTCCGGTGTTGATTCGATAAAATACGCGGAAGCTTTGGATGTTGCGTTGTGCTACGGCTGGATTGACGGACAGTCGAAACGTGAAAATGAGCTTTCTTATGTTCAGAAATTCACTCCGCGCCGTGCGAAGAGTATGTGGTCTAATATCAATCGTGGGCACGTCGCCAGATTGATTGAAGAAGGCCGGATGAAACCTGCGGGGTTGGCCGAAGTTGAGCGGGCTAAAGCGGACGGTCGATGGGACGGGGCTTACGATTCGTCCACGACTATCACAGAGCCGGAAGATTTCCTAAAGGCGATCAAGAAAAACAAAGCCGCTCACGCGTTTTACAAGACCTTAAGTCGGCAGAATCGTTACGCGATCTTGGTGCGGATTCAAATGGCTAAACGAGAAGAGACTCGTCAACGCAGGATTGAAAAATTTGTTGAGATGTGTGCCAACGGCGAGAAGCTGTATTGATCTATGAACACCGCTGATCTGCAAACGCAGTTGGGCTTTTGCCACTTCTGCATCATCACGAATCTTGAAGAGATTACTGAGGCGCAAGCTCTAATTGAGCCGAAGCCATCGGGCAATCCCGTGAATTACGTGATCGTATGCATGTGTGCAAAGTGCTTGAAGTCGCGCATCCGTGGAAAGACGCGCAATTCGCGGTTTACGATGAGTCTTGGCCCAAGACGGATAAGACGAAGCTCTTAAGTTTGGCGAAGCTTAAGGCCGATGAAGAGCACACGCACGCGGTTTTGCGTGCGGGATTGAAAATTTTGACGGGGACTGGGATGAACTTTGGCCGGAGCGCAAAGAGGGGAGCATGCAATCGTACGGACGGCGCGTGCAATTCTTCATGCAGCACGAGGCCTATCATGCCGGACAGTTGGGGAGTTTAAGACGAGCTTTAGGGTTGCCGGGAAAAGATATAGATCGTTCATTTCTCAAAGGGGAGAAGCATGGGACGACCGATTCATTTTGAGCTGCAAAGCAGCGATTGTGCGAAAGCACAGAAGTTCTACGGAGATCTGTTCGGCTGGAAGTTTCAGCAATTTGGCAGTCATGAGTATTGGCTGGCGATGACCGGGGAGGGGCCGGGGATTGACGGCGGGTTAATGCCATCGAACGGATTAAAGAATTGGGTGTGCACGATTGAGGTTGACAATCTCGACGCGCATCTTGAGAAAGTTGCGGCGGCAGGCGGTGTGATTGTTGTTCCGAAGATGCCGATACCGGGCGTGGGCTGGCTGGCTTATGGGAACGATCCCGACGGGAATATTTTCGGTATGATGCAAGCTGATCAAAGCGCGGCGTAGCATGGCGGAGACAACGAAAAAGGCCGCGAAGAAGACTGCTACCAAGACGGCAGGCAAAAAGGCTACGACGAAGAAGAAAGCTGTTGTTAAGAAAGCAGTGGCCGCAACGTCAGCAGCTTGGACATTTGACAAATTGATGGCTGAGCTAAAAAAGCTCGGTACAGCGCAGAATGTCAAGATATATATGCGTCACGGCATGGTGGAGCCGTTATTCGGCGGGAGTTCCGCGAACCTTAATCTATTGAAAAAGCAGATCAAGGTTGACCATGAGCTTGCTGTTGAGCTATGGAATTCGGGAAATGCTGATGCACGTTATCTTGCGACTATGATTCTTGATCCGGCGAAATTGACCAGCAAGACGATAGATGATTGGGCAAAGAGTCAGAATTGTTATGGATCGTGCGATATTCTCGCCGGAGCCATCGTTAAAACTTCGTTTGCGCATGAGAAGGCCGACGCATGGATTAAGTCAAAGGACGAATGGGTCGGTCGCACGGGATGGAACTTGATTTGCCGATTGGCCATGGACCAAGAGGCGAAGATTGCCGACGAATATTTTGAGCAGTTGCTGATTAAGATTGAGAAAGAGATTCACGGCACCAAGAACTTCACGCGACACGCGATGAACATGGCGTTGATTGGAATTGGATCGCGCAACGCGAAATTGCGCAAGAAGGCAGAAGCGGCGTCGAATCGAATCGGTAGAGTCGTGGTTGATCACGGCGAGACGGATTGCAAGACTCCTCCAGCGATTCCCTACATTGAAAAGATGTGGGCGCGCAAGAAGAAATAGTTTTCAGTTTGTTTGTAGCCCGTGCAGAATCTCACTCACATACGAGGGCTGAAGCGCGGCAAGGTTGCCTACTTTTCAAGTAGGGAGAGGTGGCCGAGTGGTTGAAGGCACACGCTTGGAAGGCGTGCATACGGGAAACCGTATCGGGGGTTCGAATCCCCCTCTCTCCGCAAGTGGTTTGAAGTTTTCCGTGCAGACACTGTTTATGAATATTGCCGGAACGATAACAGCTCGTCATTATTGAACGCTTAGACAAAGCGCATGGACACCTCCGTGCGCTTTGTTGCGTTTTGACCAACGATCTCTCCCCCCGCAATCGCTTTAGAGCACTTCCCTTCTAAAGGCATTTATCTATGAATCCTTCTGCTCCTGCCTCCGGCGGTCCGCGCAAGCCGCGCTCCAAGCTGCCGCAAAGTTTCTGGGTCGCCAACACGATGGAGATATTTGAGCGGCTGGCTTGGTACGGCTTCTTCGCCGTATCGACGCTCTATATTACCGGATCTAAGGCTGAAGGCGCACTCGGTTTCACCTCCGAGCAACGCGGTATGCTGCAAGGCGTTGTACCGTTCATTTTGTATCTGTTGCCGGTGGTGTTCGGCGCATTGGCTGATCGTTTCGGCTATAAGAAAACGTTCCTGCTCGCGTACACGCTAATGGTGCCTGCCTACTACTTATTGGGGCAGTTCCATGCCTTCGGTGGGTTCTTCATGGCGTTCTTGTTTGTGGCGGTCGGTGCGGCAATCTTCAAACCGGTTGTTGTCGGAACGGTTGCGCGAACAACGGACGAAACTAATTCGTCGATGGGGTTCGGCATATTCTATATGATGGTGAACGTCGGTGGATTTGTGGGGCCGATTGTCGCGGGTATGGTACGCGTGCGTTATGGATGGGACTGGGTGTTTGTAGCGTCGGCGTTCTGGATTGCGTGTAACTTTATCTGGCTGCTGGTGTTCTATAAAGAGCCAACGACCGAGGCCACGAGTGGCGAGAAGCGTTCAGTCAAGCAGGTGCTGGCCGGTATTGTGGAAGTTCTTGGCAATGGCCGTTTCTTCCTGTTGATCTTTGTGATTCTCTCGATGCTCGCGATTTCGGGCCGCTATATTTCGTGGAATCAAATGCTCGTGATCAGCGCGATTTGGGTTGGATTGAATATCATACTTGATATCCCGTTGCGTGCGCGAGCGAAAAACGGTACCGTTGGTTCGTGGCTGATGCAGCCACTCAAACTGGGTAATTGGAAGTTTGCTCTGTATCTGTTGATTCTGTCGGGATTCTGGACATCATTTAATCAGATTTTCCTGACGATGCCAGAGTTTATTCGTGACTACGTAGACACGAGCGACATGGTCAAGACGGCGCGCAATTGGGTGGGCGATGATTTTGCCAACGAGTTTGCGGCAGTGAATGAACCATTTCTTGCCGGAGAAATTCACTCCCTTGCTGAGAAGTATGGTACTTCAGGCGTTGTGTCGCTTGGCGATGCAGACTCAAAGGCGTCGCGGCGTTCGCTGTTCGATTTCAAAGTGCGCGTTCCGGAAGCGGACATTCGATCTTCGCTGGCGGCGCTACCGATGACGAAGACGGCGAGCGGGGTTTGGAGCGCGGACTCAAGTGCGGCGAAGACACTCGCGCATATGTGGGCAGAAAAATATCGGCAAGTCAACCCTGAGTACATCATAAACATTGATGCAGGCGCAATCGTTGTGTTCCAAGTGTTGGTATCTTTCTTAATTGGATTCTTCCCGCCGCTGTCCGTGATGGTCGTGGGAATTCTCGTATCTGCTGTAGGAATCGGAATGAGCGCGTGGCTGTCCACAGGTTGGCTGGTAACTCTGGCCATTACTATTTTTGCATTTGGTGAGATGATTGCATCTCCAAAAAGTCAGGAGTATGTGGGCCGCATTGCCCCACAGCAGAAGGTCGCGATGTATATGGGGTTCTACTTCTGGACTATTGCTCTGGGTAATATTTTTGGCGGTCGTTTGTCCGGTGAATTGTACGGTTCGTTGGCCCGCGATCAGGGGCGGCCCGATTTGATGTGGATGATCTTCGGCGGATTGGCGTTACTGACAGCGGTGATTCTGGTGCTCTACGATAGATTGATCCTCAAGAAGGGCACACCCGAGTAGCATCTCCTTTTTCGCAAGTTCTACAATAGACAAAGCCCTTGACATTGATTTGCCAGGGGTTTTGTCGTATTGCAACGAATATAGAACGGTGTCAATGTCACACAGTGCTATTCATATTATCGAAACTATTTTGAAATGCATCCACAATGCCGGAACTTTGATTGTCCGCACAGAATACAATAAGAACGACGAATCAGCAACGCGACAACTCTCAAACCACACAAAGTAGAGTGAGGACATGGCGATGACAACAAGTTCATCAAATTCTCGGAGATTTGTGCTTATCTCGGCGGCATTGATTGCACTTTTTGTTGCCGCCTTTGCAACGAGTTGTGACAAGGATTCAGGTAATCCCTACGGCAACAATGGCTCGGGCGATCCGGGGGCTAACGAAGTTTGGATCCGGGGTTCAACGTTTGACCCGGGCGACCGCACCGTCAGCGCAGGAACCACAATCACGTGGACCAATAAAGATGGCGTTGAACATACTGTGACAGGCAGCGGTTGGGGCAGCCAACTGCTTGGACAGAATGCCACCTACACGCATACGTTTGATTCGACTGGGAGTTTCCCTTACCACTGCACGCGGCATTCAGGCATGACGGCCACGATTACGGTGCAATAGGAACTTAAACGCAAAGATTGGATTGCAGTCCCTGAACAGTAATCCAGTCTATTTCAAATAAACAAAGCCCCTGACATTGAATTGTCGGGGGCTTTGTTGTGTAAACGATTCTAAAAATCTATGGCTGCATGCTGTGAAGCAAGCTGTTCATCAAATCCGGTTCGCCTGTGATATACTCCACAAGATACATTGATCCGTAAGAGATGACTGACGCGATGACCATGACGAGCAGAGTTCTTGTGCGGCCCTTGTCCAACCCCCATTCATCGAGATAACGATGAAGGAAGTAGGCGGCCACGAAGAAAACGACCGTTGATATGATGAAACTATACATACCTGCTCATGTTGCAATTGTTGGTCCTGCGACTGCAGAAAGGTGCAACAAATTTAACATGTTATAACTTAAGGTGCAAACGTACGCACGACGTAGAAGCGCATGGCCTCCGGGGAGTTGATTGCGAAACTGTCAACAAAGGTCGTATCGGTTGTAACTCCGGCAAGCTCGGCAAATTCACCGGTAATCGGATCATTGCGGAAGACGCCATACTGACTGCCGGGGGCCGTCGGTGTCCAGTTGAGTGCAATGTGGGGAGCATCGACGCCAATGACCAAGCTATCGGGCGATGTGACAAACGTCCACGGACGAATCTCCATGCAGCCTGAGCACAGGTCAAACAGGCCGTCGAGGTTCTGAATGCGAATCGGTCTCGCGCCCAAACCTAAATTGACAGGTGTCGTGCATGTCAAGGATTGATCGTTGATGATGTTCAAGTTTCCCACGGGCAAACCGCCCATCGTGACCACTGCGCCGGGATTGAAGCGCTCGCCGAGAATCGTAATTGTCCGCGGAATGCCAATATATGCCCACGTTGGAGTAACAATTTGAATTTCCGGTGGTTGAACATTATCAACGGTGAAACAGAAATTGCAGCTGCCCGAAAGACCATCAGGGTTGATAACTGTAACGCCGTAAATACCACGGCTCATGTTGGGCACGATGATCTGAGCTAAATCTTCCGCAAGCACTACAGATACGCATTCTTGGTCGTCAATGAAGAACTGCGCACCGCTGCGGAAATTCGTTCCATGAACATGAATGAGATTGTCTCGATCGCCGCTGTTTGGTTCGAGTTGTGAGATATCTGGAATCACGGCGGGATCTCCCGTGACCGTAATGTCGTCAATCAACCAGCCGCGAAAGCCGTTGAAGAGTTGATCAACCGTATCAAAACGAAAGCGTAGCCAGCACGATCCGCCGACAAATTGATCGAGCAAGAATGCATGGTGAACCCATACTCCCGGCTCACCGACTCCGCCTGAACTGTATCCGACATGATCGGCTGCGTTGACGTCATCTAACGGATTCAGTTGACCGCTGCCAACCTGAAGCCAAGTTAGGCCGCCGTCTGCCGACGCTTCAACATGCATCACGTCGAACCACGGCACGTCCACGCCTTCGATTTCCCACCACGTCCAAAAGGTAAGTGTAACATTGAGTGTATTTGTGAGATCAATTTCGGGAGAAATTGCCCATCCCGTGTTTGCCGCTGCTGAGGTGCCGCCCGAGTGGCTATTTTGAATTGTATCGAAGTCCGCACCGATGAACGATCCTGTTGCTTCTTCGCCGTACCACAGCGCATGATTTCCGCTATGCGCGATGGGTAGAAAACCTTCATCTGGTAGAGATACCATAAACGGATTAATGCGCGGGTTCAGTACTTCTCGGGTTTGCGGATCTGTGACGACATGAAAAAAGCCTGAAGTTGTCCAATCGGATCCGCCGGTTTCGAAATTGTCCGACCATGGAACGGTTACGATTGTCGAGAGCGGAGTACGCACAGGAGTTGATGGCGGAGTCCGATATTTAGGCAGCGGTCTGCTCGGTTCGGCATAACCACTTGTTGAAATCAAAACTATCATCAGCGCTGTTACAAACCACATTGTCTTTTTCATGTCATTCCTGCACTTGCTTAAAGATTTAAACGGGCAATTCGAAGGTGCGGCTTCGCTCGCACATGCTATACCTTTTGCAATCCACAGACCACAAGAACTTTTGGCATCGTCGAGCCATCATTATCTATTGATTTATATTAGTTTATGCATTTATTAAGAGAAACCTGCGGCATAGTGAATATCATAGCAACGAACTCGAAAAACTGGGACATGGTTGCCACACTCTGCGTAAGTTCAACCAATTGACGAGTTATGAGTGAGGCATTTAGTTCAGCATAACGCATTGTATTTGATTGTCACTAATTACTATTGAACGAATCAAAAAAAGCCCGGGCAAATTGCCCGGGCTTTTTCATTCTATATAGAAGCGAAACTACTTGTCGCGGTGACAACGTACGCAGAGGTCGCGGTCCGGAGAAGCGATCATCAGCGGAGCTGCGGTCCAGCTATGCAAGTCGTGACAGCTTGTACAACCAAGCGGGCCGCCCTTGA
Organism: bacterium; assembly: GCA_016721565.1. Taxonomy (GTDB): domain Bacteria; phylum Electryoneota; class RPQS01; order RPQS01; family RPQS01; genus JABWCQ01. Next base: position 14,178 of record JADKHW010000013.1, read on the forward strand.
CGGGATCAACATACTTTTCCCCCACCGGGTGCGCACTGCGGTGCTCGTGCTGATGGCATTCAACACACAGTTCCAAACTTGGCTTTCTGAGATAGCCGTTGTTTGCATTGCCGTGCGGGTCGTGACACTTTGAGCAGGCATATTTTGTGTGCGGGTTGTTACCGACAAGCTCCACTCCATGCGACGGATCGTGACATTTCGTGCAGAGGTTTTTAGGATCAGACGCCAGAAGATTATTCTCATCCGCCGCATGCGGGTTGTGACACATCTGGCATGATTCTTCAGCGGTCGCACCGTGCGGCATGAACTGCGCAAACTGCTTGGACTCTTCATCATGGCAATCACTGCACACCGACTGCACCGTTCCTGTGAGTGGGAAGCTGCCACCGGGTTGCGCTGCGGCATGACATGCTCCGCAATCGTTATCCGCGAACGGCTGATGCTTGTTAGTCATCACCAGCGACGGTGCGTCGCTTGCGTGCGGGTCGTGACACGCAGTGCAGCGTTTGCCTACAGGATCAAACCCTTTATGACGCTCGCGTAGTTTATCTTGATTGCCGTGACAGGTTTGACACAACGCCGTTACATCTTTCGTAAGCAATGCATCGTTATCGCTTCCGTGCACGTCATGGCACTTGTAGCATTGGCCAACTTTCATCGGCGCATGCACCGTTGTTTTGGCCATCCAATCGCGCACTTCAGTATGGCAGGTCGCGCACAAATCCTTCACGTTGGCCTTCAGCAGGTTCGCTTTGTCCGACGCGTGAGGTTCGTGACATTTCGTGCACTCTCCTGCGGCGACCGGAGCATGCGGATGCGTTTTTAAGCGCCACTTCTCGGTATCGTTGTGACAGCTTGCGCACATTCCGGCTTCATCATCAACTAAGAGCTTCTCATGGCGGGATGCATGCGGGGCATGACAGGCACTGCACTCTCCTGCTTCGAGCGGAGGATGCACGTGCTCTTTGCCGAGCTGTGCCGCCAAGTCGTCATGGCATTCCAAGCAGGCCTTGCGCTGATCGACCTTGGGCAATTCTTCAGCGGCGGGAACCTGAATCCACAGCAAAACAGCAAGCACAATTAACAGCATGGCGAGTTTCTTCATCGGTTGCCTCCTTCGGGAGTGGCAACATGGCAGGCCGCGCAATCGTTGGATTCAAACGGCGCGTGTTGGTTATTCATCAGCATGTGATTCATGTTCGATCCGTGCGCGTCATGACACATCGTGCAGTTAATGTGTTCGCCGTTCTGCTGTAAATGCGTCGCACTGAATTCCGGCGTGGTCGTATCGTGGCAATCTAAACACAAGCCAGGCATCGCCGTTGTCAACAGCGATTTCTGCATACTCGTGTGAGCACTATGGCAATTCAGACATTCGCCCGCTTTAACCGGCGGGTGGCCGTGCGTGGAATTCCGCGCGCTGTCGATATCCGCATGGCACGTAATACACAATTGCGCCGCTCCTGCGAGCAAGAGGTTTTTATTACCGCTTTGGTGCGGATCGTGGCACTTGGTGCACTGTCCATCAGCGACGGGTTGATGCACCGACACAGCCGTCTTGATCGCATCGGTGACGTCTGAGTGACACTCACCACAAGTGGAAGCTACTGAGTTCTTTAGCATGTTCTTGTGATTGGCCGCATGAGCTGCGTGACAATCAAGACATGAACCATCAATGAACGGCGGGTGTACGGTATTGGTCGGAATAATTTGCGTTATCGCCGAGTGGCAAGTTGCACACAACGAGTTGTCAGTTGCTTTCAGTAGATTGTCGTTTACACCGCCGTGAACTGTGTGACAGGAGCCGCATTCGCCGCGCTGAAACGGCAGATGGACGTCAGCCTTGGCAAACAGGTCTGATAGATCTTTGTGACATTCGAGGCACAATGTGCCTTCTGGCGTTTCAAGAAGATTGTCGGCGTTTGTGCCATGTGGTTCGTGACAGCTCCAACAATCCTTATTCTTCACGACAGGATGAGAAACAGGCTGCTCCATCGCTTGTTTTATGTCGGCATGACATTGTAAGCATTGATCCTTGGAGTCGGACTTCAAGAGCTTTGTCTCTTCATTACCGTGGCCATCGTGGCAGGTCGTGCAGGCTTCCTTGGCCGCAGGATGTCCATGCGCGAGTTTCGTCTTATCCAATTCCGTCGAGTGACACGAGCCGCACGTCGTTGCGTCATCGGCCTTCAGCAGAGCGGGTCTTGTCGTTGCGTGCGGGCTGTGACACTCCGTGCAATCCTCGCTTTGAATAGGCGAATGTGTTTTGTCGCCATGCTTTTCGAGCGGGTCATGGCAGCCAATGCAAACCGTGCGAACATTATCGACCAATGCAAACGGATTCGCTTCGGTCGGAGCAACGTGGCAGTCAGAACATGAGGGGCCTTCGATCGCCGCATGCACCGTCTTTGGCATCAGTGCCTTTTGATCTGAAGAGTGCGGCACATGGCACTCCGAACAATCTCTTCCACCGACCGGGTAGTCCGCGTGTTGCTTGGCAAATGTCGGGTCGTCTTTGCCGTGGCAGCTTGCACAAAGCAGCGCAGGCTCCTGCTTCAGCAATTTCGCGTGATCGCTGCCGTGAAAATCATGGCACGAACCACAACCTTGCTCGAGAGGTTTATGCTTGTGACTCGCTTCAAACTCCTTGGCTTCGTGGCAGGAATAGCATAGAGACGGCATCTCTGTCTTCAGGAGATTCTTGGCCGCTCCGCGATGCGGATTGTGGCAATCGGTACACTTGCCCGCTCGTGCAGGCTCGTGTACAAAGGCCGCATTGAGCTTCAACGAAGCAGCGGCGTGACAAGAAATGCACAATTCTGCGCCAGTATCCTTCAGACGCAGCGCGCCGACCTTACCGTGTGGTAGATGGCATGCTGTGCACTCGCCTTTATCAGCGGGTTCGTGCGCAAACTTGCCGCGATAGTCTTTTGCCTCATGACATTCGAGGCAGTTTTGTTGCTTGCTGAAACGCGAGCCGCGCTTCACCTGTGCCTGTACGCCGGAGTGATTCTCTAAGACGACGTAGCCGATCCCTGCAAGCACAACAAGCAGCAGTAGTCTATGTAGGATGCGAGAGTTCAGGAGGAGATCCTCCAATGTTCAACAAACAACTTCATGTTAGTTATCCGACGGGCCGCTGACTTGCAGTTGCTTCAAGGCTTCATCATTGATCGTGATATCCGCGTTGGCGCGCAAGTCGGCAAGCGTTTTGTCAATTGCTTCAAGCTGCTTTTGTTGTTCTATGTATGACTTAATTCCTGGCGTGACTTCGGCCAGCGTTTGCTTCGTGCCCGGTTCACGTTCCACGAGTCGCATGACGACAAAGCCGTCCGACCCGGCCAGCGGCGGGAAGCAACTTCCGATTGTCATCGTGTCTAATTGCGCCGCGAGTTCGTGCGGGAATTGGCTTCTGCTCGCCCATTCACGCAAACCACCGCGATCTTTGAACTCGTCAATCGAGTACTGCTTGGCAATCCAAGTGAAATCCGCACCGGCTAAAACCTTCTCATAATCCGCTTGTGCTTCTTCCTGCGTTGCGCGCGTGATGATTGCGACGCGAACGCGGCCCGGCGTGACAAATTGATCCGGATTGGTGTCAAAGAATTTCTTGATTTCCGCATCGCTGACTTTGATCGTCGGAGCCACAACTGATTGTAGGTATTGCACGATCATCAGCGAATCACGGAATTTATTAGCGTCGGCGTCCAAACGTGGATCTTCAACGTAAGCGCGCCTGCCCGCGATTTCCTTAAGCATCATCACCTGATACTGTTCATCCAGTGCTTCCCACAATACATTGTGATTGTCACGATCGCTACGGCCAACGATGCGATGCACATACTTGTTTTTCAAATCAGCCGCATTCTCTTCACGATTCTTGCCCACGCGCAAGACAACTTTCTTTGTTTCGTCAACGCCCATCGTCATGTGAATCGGAATGGAATCCACCGCCGCCGAATCAACCCAAACCGGAATACCTGGAGCTTCTTGCGCGATGAATCCCTTGCGGAACTCCGCCCCCTTGTCGATCAACAATTGCTTGCGCAAAATTACTTTGACGCTATCGTAAATGCTCTCGTCTGCGGGCAAATATGCTTCGGCACGAACGACGGCCCATGTGTTCCATAAGTACATTGGACCGAATAAATCACCCGGTGAACCGGTTTCTAATTGCCTTGAAAGGTCTTCCGGAATATCGTAAAGTGGAAAAACACCGGCATCGCCGCCGACTGTTTTGAACTTGTCGATAGCAAAGCGCGATGAAAGCGAGGCCATCGAAACGCCTTGATGAATACTATCCGCAATTGCCGCCGATAAACTCGAATCCACCACACAAATCAACCGCAGCATAGCACGGCGGTAGTAACGCTCGAATCCTGCGCGGAGTTCACTTTCCGCCACATTGAAATCTTTAGGCTGGATATCTTCCAGCAGCATTTGATAAGCCGCTGTTTCACGAAACCAATGCACCGCATCAACAACCGTCTTTTCCTGATCAATACCCAAAGCATAAGCATCTTGCAGGAGCAAACGGTTACTAATGAGCCTTTGCAATAACCTGTCAAGGCTGAAGTCGGATCGGCTCACTTCTTCGGACTGCGATGAGTGCAAGCGGCCTAGCTCTTCAGCCATCATATCTGTAGTAATCTGATCTCCGTTGATAGTTGCAACGACAACGGGTTCCTCCGCACGGGCCAAAGTCATCCAGGCGCAAAGAGCCAACAAGAGTATCATCATTCGAAACATCATGAGTAGAATTAGTTTAGTGGTTGGTCGAACTTGCGGCGGACCACGCGCAGACCATCGACCGCGTCTTCAATCATATCGAGTGCCAACACCGCAGGGCTGTGAACAACACCCGTTTCAAAAAGTCCTTTTCTGGAATCCCCGCTTCGTTCCACATGGCTCGCCCAGACAACGATATTGCGACGCGGATCAATCATGCGCAGTTCAATCGCCGCTTCCGGACTGCTGCCGAGCATGGCACTGCGCGCTTCTGTTAGCTTGCTTATTGTTCCCGTCACCACCAATGTGACGCCAAGACTATCCGCGAGCATTTTGCTCACCGTGTTGACCGATTGTCCGTGGCGAAGGTCTTCGCATTGCAGCATGACGTTGCGAACACGGCCCGGATCGATGACGTTGAAACCACGGCGAACAAGCGATGTAACCAGAAAGTTGCCCACCATCTCCCCAGCAAAGGCAACTTCAGATTCATCGACAGGCGGAATAACGGCGATCGGCGAACAGGCAATCAATTCTTTCTTCTCACGGCCTGCAACCATCAGATCGCTGACAAACGTGCGTTGCGGTCTGGCTTTAAGTCTGAGCGTCGCAAATAATTTCTTGGTTGCAGACTTTGCCATCTTGCGATAGCTGTCATGCACCGGTTTGGAGATCAGCGCTTCTTCCCCACTACCAGAGAGTGAAACGCAATTATCCCAAACAATCTTCGAGTCGCCCGCTCTCAGCAGGCGCGCGCAAACTGAAACTTCTGAAAACGTCGAATCCAAAGTGAAGCTGTGAATTGTGCCCGTCAGTATAAATTGTGCGTTCAGCGAATCGCCGATCGCATGAACTTCCGATTCAATAGGTGTCGCAGTGTTGCGAACGCGAAGATTCCGCAGCACATTGCCGAGCGAATCTGCTCCGATAACTTCGAATCCCCGTTTGACCAATTGTTCGCGAGCGAATTGTTCAAACATCACTTTACCCAATTCCGTTGAATTGGGATCGGCGAACGGAAGCAGTGCAATTCTATCTGCGGCAACTACCGACGTCACACAGATCAAAAGAGCAAACAGTCCCCCAGCTATGGAGCATTGCGCAGACATTAAGATAACAGCGATTTCACAAGCTTGCGCACGGCACGCAGCACCGCATCGCCGCGCGAGGATTCACCGACACCCATCATGCGCGAAAGAGACCCCGGTCCGCCGAGCGAAACGGCAGCCGACCAAACCGTGTTACCGGTTTGGCAATCTACCATGCGCGCATCAATGCTCACGACGTTAGATGAGTTCGAACGGCCTGCAAGCTGTGCCGCTTCACCAACCGAACCGAAGATGACTGCCTGCACACCGAGCGAATCGGACATTGTCTTGAGACCTTTCAAATCAAGCTCGCCTGCTTTTGTCTGACCTATATCGCGAATGATGCGCGCGGTTTCACCCGGCTCAACGACATCAAATGCTTGTGCCGCGAGCAATTCCGTGATGAATAACCGCGTTGCGTAGCCCGCGACACCTTGCTCAGTAGAGAGATTCTCAAAATTCACAACGGCCACGCGTTCCACCATGCCAAAATCGTACTCAGGATGAATAAACACCGTCGCGCGTTGTGCCGCGCAGCCCGATAAGAGTGCAATTGCGGCAAGTAGGATAGTATATCTGATTACTGTCATGGCTATGGCAAACGGTTGAGTTACTTGCTTAGAAGCGCGTGAATAGCGAAAGCCGTCCCGAGGATGACGTGTTATCGCCTTCACGCTCATTTAATGAATATGATGCAGAAATTTCAGTACGTAGTGACCAATTATAAACGAGCTGGAGCGAATACTGATTTGCATTCTCGGTCTGGCTGCTCTCAATGCGGTTGAAAGCGCCGCCCAACGAGATCTTGTACGTCGGCGTCCATGACACGATGCCGTCGTAAGAGCGGTCTTCGCGAACGGGATCCGTGGTCATGGTCGTGTTACCGACCATGCTAATGGTATTCGTCAAGCGGTAGCTCAAGCGTGCCCCGACCGACGTTTGATACTTGCGCACAGCAGAGATGCGGGCCGAGCGCGTTTCATAGCGATACGTTACGGAGATCTGCGACCTGTCCGTCGGTTCGCCTTCAAAATTGTTGTTGATCGAGCGTGAAAAGACTTTGTCACCCGTGTCGAACCGTTCGTCTTCCGAATAAGCGAACTGCGACGTGACTCGCAACGCAGGTAAGACCAGTGTGCGCAATTCAAGCCTGCTGCGATCACCGCGCCGGATGCGCGTTTCACCAGCTTGTTCCTCAGTGCGGTCAATTGTCGCGGCGGTGCTGACTGATTTACTCCATTGCGATCTTAGTACTGCGCCGGCGGCGGAGCTGTACGTGAACTCTTCGTCTGTATCGGTGTAGTTCGTACGTGACCATTGATATCGCACGGCCAAGTCCATCATTCGCGCCGGATCAAATCGCATCGACGTCTGCGCCGCATCTTCCTGCCGCGCAAGTGTGGAGAGCGACGCGCTCTGTCTGACTGCATCACCGGAAACGTCCCAGCTTACCCACTTTGAGGGGCGGAATTGCAAACGTGCCGAACCGCGCTGATCCGTTGTGCGTTCATTGCCCGTAATATCCGTGCGCGTTATCAATCCACGAATTTCCGTAACGTCAACCGGAGTATTCAGCAACTGCGGAGAAACTGTCAGCTTGATGTAGCGTGTTTGAATCTGAGTGAAGGCAAACTCGTAGCGCAAAAACAGTGTACTGAACGGCGCTCCGATATTGGTTGCAACCGGGTTCCAGTTCAGGTTATCGGAACTCTGCCAAATTGACCAAGTCAGTGGCAAAGCGGCCAATGAATCAACGTACAAATGCAAATGGTCAATCGCAACCGTCTGGCCGAAATCGAGGCCGAAATTGTGGGACATACCATTCACAAGGTCGTAATCTTGCCCCGCCGCCACGTCAACCAGACCATCCACGAGGGGAGGAGCCGTCTCCAGGGCATCAAACTCCGGTGAGGGGTCGGCCAAGTATAGACCTGTCGCCGCCTGCAAAGCCACCAGCGGCTCGCCCGTTATGGTCGAATTGTCTTTGTCCACGCGGGACGAGACGTTGTAGCTCGTGGAGAAATTCACAAGCTGCCGGGCCAGCGATTTGGAGTAGTCAAACCGGCCGCTGTGACTGCGCGATACCCGGTCCAAATTCGTGTCAACGTTGCGAGTCAATTGATCCGAGTATTCGTAATTGACATACAATGTGCGATTGCTATAATTTCCTCCCGCCGCTAACGACCTTGTCCAGGTGTTGTAGCCGATCAATTCAAGCTCGTTGGTGTTCTTAGCCCAGCTTGAAGACGCAAAAAGACGAGGCAAGCTCGTCCATGTCGTTTGACCATATGCTGAGGCTGATCCGGCCGTCAGCTTTGTCGTTCCAAGTTCGTCGCGGTCGGCTCGGTATGACCCGTCACCGCGAAGGTCTAAGAACGGAGTTGACCAGTTTATCGCCCCTGAGGGTCGGAACTCTGTGGTCCAATAGTACGGATCATTGCCTGTTCGGCTTTGCAGATGCCTGTAAAGGCCGCTGAGGGAGTACCGAATATTACCTGTAGGCTGACCCGAAGTGTAAAGCGTGTACTGCTGATCGAGAGAATTTGACTTGACGTTATCAATATCTGCACTTGATGCACTACCAGTGATTGTGCCGCCCCAATCGGCACGCGCTTCAGGCATCGTTAGCACCATAAGGGCCACGGTAGTGAAGCTATAAACAGCGATAGTAATATGTTTTAATATGGCTCGCATCGGAGCTTTTAGAATAGAATCAACGAGTGTTGTCGTTCGTCATCATTTATCTGTCACATCGATGGGCAAAAAGAAGGACCGAGGGATGCGATATAGAGCGTCGCAATCGGTCCTTGCCAAAATTTGCGGTGTGCTGCCGATGAAGACAGATCAAGGTGCTACGAACTAACAAAGAACTTCATTTCGAAAAGTATCCCGCGACCCCCCGGACAGAACTGGGGAGAAGCAAAACCGAGGGGCCGCGGTCTAACGAACGAATTCAAGGACCTACAAACAGATTGATCGCAAGCATCAATCAGACGAACGATTCAATCTTAGAACGGATTGTGATCGTTCTTATCTTTGTTGTGGCACTTGTTACAAAGCGAACGCTGGTTCGGGCTGTTGTAAGTCTGCGGCATAACATACGAGCTGGATTCAACACCGTCATCATGGAACCACGTGATGTTGAAGTCCCAACGACCGCTGTTCTGAGCGGAAGTCGCGTGGGCACGGTGGCAGCTGATGCAGCTAACCTTCGAGTTGTTATCCGGACCGGCGGTCCAATCCATCGTCATTTCGGGATCTTCAAACGGAACGTCAGCGATGTAAGCCGTCGCATGCGTACCGCCGATTTGATTCATCGTACCAGCATACAGATCATAGATGTTGATGATCGCGGAACTCATGCCAACACCACTGGGGTGACGATATTGCACGTCGTTGTTGTGGAAGTTGCCATGGCAGTTCGAGCACCAAGCGCTCATGCCGCTCTTGTACGCATTGTGCAGAACATCAGATTCTGGTGTCGAAGCTTCAATCGAAATACCGTCAACGACCGGGGCAGCCTGCGTGTAGTTGAAGTTACCGGCTTCTGCATGGTCGCCAGCGCCGTAAAGCAAACGGAAGTTTGCGTTGCCGTGCGGGTCATGGCAGCTGGTGCAGCTCAACGATGAAGCAGGATACGCACCACCCGGGGAAACCGGATTCAAAGCGTCAACCACCGTGCCACGGCTCGGCGAAATCACAGTGTGACCTGCGCGCCAACCCGGAATCGGAGAAAGGTGACCGTTACGACCGTCATTGATGTTGTCTTCCGTCAAGAAGGCAAAGTTACCCGGGCCGCGTTCTGCCGGCGGTGCCATCGGGTCAGTGCCCCACACCGCGCCGCGGCTGGTAGCATGGCAAGACAAGCAAAGGTCGGTCGCATTTGCGTAGTTCAGCAAATACGGGTAGCCGGTGCCGGTCGGATCGATTAAAGCGTTGTTGCCATTCGTATTGTGCATCGTGTGGCAACCTGAGCAACGGGCAACACCTTCATCATGGAAGGCAAGAGCGTTACTTACTTGCAGGCAAATCATTGCTGCAAAAGCAAGAACGAGAAATACAGACCGTCTCATTAGAGACCTCCTTAAACAACAGATAGTCATCTCATCAGAGAGATGTGTTACGAATTGATTTTTGATATTTTGGGGCATATGTGAAAAGTGGTACATCCATCCGCGCTCATGATCCACTCACGACAGGCGCATTCCGGAAAATAACCGACTGAATTCGATTGCTATAAATCTGACCAACTAACATCGTTCCATCACTGCTACATACAAGACTTGTCGGGTGATAGAACCAACCCTCCGCCAATCCCGCTCCGCCGACTTCGCGGAGGAAATTTCCTTCTTCATTGTAGAACTCAATCAAGTGGCGGTGCTTGTCCAAAACAACATACTCACCGGCGGCATTCAAACAACATGCGTTTGGAAAACTAAGTTCTGTCGGACCGCCGCCGGGGACACCGAAAATCCGAATCAACTTTCCGTTCAAATCAACGCGCGCTACTTGACCAACCATCGGCAGCGGGATTAGCATCTCATTGCCGACAACTGTGAAATTACCGATCATCGGAGTATTGCGCGTCTCTTCGTCTACTTCCGTGAAGATCGGGAAGGTGCGCTGAAATTCGCCGGATGTGTTATACACATAAATCCGTGCCGGTTCGGCAACGGCGACATACAAGTTGTTGTCAGCATCAAATGCGAAACCCGCCGGTGTGATTTTCGAACCGTTGGCTTCGAGATCCAAATAGTTCAAAAAGTCACCGTTGTAATCAAAAACCGCAAGCGTATGCTGGCGTGTGTCGCCCATAACAAAAATCCGCCCCAGTGAATCCACGGCAAGCTGCTGTGGAGTGCTAAGGCGGTCACGGGTCGAAAACTCAAAACTGAAACGGCGCTGGGAATCAAAGATCGCGATACGCGAAGTCGAACCGTCAGCGATAAATATGTCGCCCGAATGCGAATCAACATACAGACCCGTCGGCTGCGGCGCTGACTTGTCGCCCGCTGGATAGCGCATTGTGACTGCGATATCATAAGCCTGTTCAGCGGCGATTCCATCGCCAACTAAAAAGCAGGCAACAATAACACACGCAACCGATATACTACGGTATCCAAAGCGTGTTCTGTTATGTTCCCTGCGAGTCTTCATTGCCAATTTTAAGACTGCGCTTGCGAACGACAGCGTCGTGCGCTCACCCAGTTCCATTTTTCTTTAAGCTTTAGCGCGTAATCTGACTCTGTTTGTCAGGTTTGCTACAGACTTCCGCGTGCTCAAGCTTGGTGCAAAGATACCATATAGGACGAGAAAACGCAACGTGGCTCGTTTGCATGAACCAAACGGTGTTTTGGTGAACTGATTTCTGCTAAACGCTTGAATTAACTTGCGAAAGATTTCACAAAAGGTTGAAAAGGGTCAGTGACAATAGTGAAGATACGAATTTATACGGAGGCACACGATAAGTTGGGCCTCCTTGTCATATTTGCACTGTGCAATTCAACCAAAATTTCCATGTGAAAAAATTCACACTAAGTCTCTGTGTTTACAACAACCAAATCAGTACTGTTTAATAAGATATTATTTGTCCTATTTGATATTGAGTTCTTCTGTGACTTTGCTACATGACGTTTCTGTGACAATTGCGTGACACTCATTTGTGCTCGGTTAGTTACTTTGAGCATCAAAAGATTGCCAAAATAACGGAACAGACACATGATCATCGGTACCAGAGGCAGCGCACTCGCCCGCACCCAGACAGATTGGGTCCGCAGGTTCCTCGAACAGAAGCTCGACGCGCCCGTCAACGTGCAGATCATTTCCACTCAGGGTGACAGAGTCACAGACCGCCCCCTACGCGAACTTGAAGGTAACGGCTATTTCACCAAAGAACTTGAAGAAGCGCTGCTCGACCATCGTGTCGATGTCGCGGTACATTCCTATAAGGATATGCCCTCGCAGTGCCCGGCCGGATTAGTCTTGGCCGCAGTATCCGCTCGCGAAGATGCCTCTGACTTGCTGATCATGCGCCGCGATGCCGCGACCGCTTCCGCCGATGATTTCTGGCTCAAGGATGAGGCTCTAATCGGTACAAGCGCAGTTCGCCGCGAAACTCAAATCAAGGCAATCCGCCCGACATCCGGACTAAGGATTTGCGCGGCAATGTCCCGACACGGTTGACCAAGCTTCACAATGGCGAGTTTGATGCGATCTTGTTGGCCAGTGCGGGTGTTCGCAGGCTCGGGTTGGATATCACGGAATTTAATGTCCAGAAATTGAGTCCATCACTATTCGTGCCGGCTCCCGGTCAAGGCGCACTTGCAATTCAAATGCGAGCCGACGACCCTCATATTGCGTTGGTTAAAGAGGCCATTCACGACGACGAGGCCTTCACCGCCACGCGCATCGAACGTCAGCTTCAATCTCTATTCGGCGGCGGCTGTGGCCTACCGCTCGGAGCTTATGCCTCACATAAAGACAACTTGTGGACAATGGAGGGATTCTGGTTCCATCCGCAATCCGGTCCGATGCGTGCTACCGTGCGCGGTGAAAATCCTGAGACACTGGCCGAAGAACTCTATCACGAATTATCACCAAGTTCATGTCTGACCACGTGCTAATTCTGCGCGATGCGGCGCTCTGTGGTGAACTGATTTCGCTGCTTGAAGCGGATGGCTGCACTTGTACATGCTTGCCCGTGACGAGCACAGAGTTTATTCAACCGCAAGGTCTCTCCCTCTATAAATATTCTTGGATCGCTTTCACGAGCGCAAATGGCGTGCGAGGTTTGTTCCGCGCACTTGAATCATCGGCTCACGTCCTTCCACTTACCGTTCGTCTTGCCGCCGTCGGCAAAGCCACGGCCCGATTGATTCATGAACTCTTCAGCCGCACCGCTGACATCGTGTCTGAAGTTGCGGACGGAGCCAGTCTCGCGCAATTGCTTACTAAATCGTTGCCCGCTGGAACGGATCTCCTCTATCCTTGTCCCGGCGGGCACGACTCTGATTTTGAAAATATCTGCCGCACGAATGGATTGAATATTCACTCGCTGCCGGTTTATCAAACGATTGCCAATTCGCCTGAAACGATTCGCAGTTCGTTTGATACACTTCCTCCGTGTGATGCGGCAGTTTTCTTTGCGCCATCAGCCGTCAAGGCGTTTAACACGGCTGTTCCCGCACCGTGGAATTTCAATGCCGTCGCAATCGGCAGCACCACTGAACGCGCACTCGCGCAAATTCATCAAACAATCGTCACAAAAGCTGAGAACACAGAGCCACATGCAATAGCGATGGCGGCACGGGGCGTTCACAGCATGGAATGGGAGTCACAGCATGCTTGATATCGCAATGGCGCCGCGCAATTCAGTAAGCGCCACGGAGACCAAGAAATTCCTACGCGCCGCGCACGGTGAAACGCTGGATACGCCGCCCGTTTGGCTGATGCGTCAGGCAGGCCGTTATCTGCCTGAGTATTTGGCAGTGCGTGCAAACAACGACTTTATCAAAGTGTGCCGCACCCCGGACCTTGCGTGCGAAGTGACGATGCAGCCGATTCGCCGCTTTGGATTTGATGCTGCAATTCTGTTTAGCGATATTCTGATTCCCGCAATTCCCTTTGGAGCGGGTTTGCATTTTGACGCCGGTCACGGCCCCGTAATTGATAGACCGGTGCGCGATCGCAGAGACGTCGAAGACTTGCGCGAGTTCGATCCGCGCACCGAGCTGTCTGATGTGCTTGACGCAATAAAGATGATTCGCCATGAACTTGCTGACGACAAAGCGCTGATTGGCTTTGCCGGTGCTCCGTTCACACTCGCGACCTACTTGATTGAAGGCGGCAAGCCTGATCCGTTCAAGCGCACCAAGCGCATGATGTATTCTGACCCGCAGAGTTTCACGATTCTCTTAGACAAGATCGCCGACATGACGATTGAGTACATGAAGGCCATGATTGAATCCGGTGCGGACTCTATTCAGTTGTTTGACACTTGGGGCGGCATTCTCACGGATAGCGAATATCGAGCGGTGAACCTTCCCGTCTTGCAGCGCATCTTCACCGAATTGCAGTCGCTGAATGTGCCATTGACCTACTTTGTGCTTAACGGAATGCACCTTGAATCTGTCGCTGAGGCCGGGGCGAGTGTTTACGGTCTTGATTGGCGCATGACTATAGCGCAGGCACGTCACCGCTTCGGGCATGATGTGGCACTGCAAGGTAATCTTGATCCGGTTTTGCTCTTGACCGACGAACACACGATTCGCACGCGCACCCGCGCAATCCTTGATGAATCCGGCAACCGTGGTTTCATCTTCAATCTTGGTCACGGCATTCTGCCAGATACGCCGATTCAATCAGTGGAAATATTGATGGACGAAATCCGGGGAGGCAAGAAGTGATTGCCACAAGCTGGCAAAACATCCCTGAAGAGCAGGTGTTCGCGATGGTCGAAGAACTCGACACGCGCGGCCCGCGTTACACTTCATATCCGACCGTGCCCGTTTGGAAAGCGCCGCTGAACCGTGATGCGTTTATCAAGACGCTGAATCGTTTGGGTAAAGATGATGAAGCGATTGCGGTCTATCTGCACCTTCCGTTCTGCCGACAACGCTGCCTCTATTGCGGCTGCAATGCGCACATCACTCATGATGAAGCACGCATGCACCGTTACATGGATGCGCTCGAAACGGAAGTCAGGCGAATCGCTTCTGAGTTTCATTTTCCGGTCAAACACAGCCAATTGCATCTCGGCGGTGGCACTCCGACCTATATGCCGACCAAGCGTTTGGCACAATTGCTTGACCTCGTCATCGAGAAAATTCCCGGCGCGAAAAACGCTGATCGTTCCATTGAAGTGGATCCGCGCGTAACGACTGACGAGCACTTGGGTTTGCTCGCCGAACGCGGATTCACAAGAATTTCAGCCGGCTTGCAAGACCTGAATGCCGACGTTCAGCACGCCATTCGCCGTGAGTATACGCTACTCGAAATCAGCGAGTTCATTGAACGCGCCCGTGCGCGCGGTTTCCAAAGTGTCAACATTGATTTAATCTACGGGTTGCCGCTACAAACGCGCAATTCGTGGCGCGAAACCGTGCAAGCCGTCGCCTCGCTGCGTCCCGACCGCCTCGCGTGTTTTGGTTACGCGCATCTGCCGTCGCGCATGAAGCATCAGCAAGCCATTCACGAAGAAGATTTGCCTACGTCGCGCGACCGCTTGGGCATGCTATTTGACGCCCACCGCATCTTCGGAGCCGAAGGTTATGTCGGCATCGGAATGGATCATTTTGCACTACCAGAAGATGATCTTGCCGTAGCTCAAAATGAAGGCCGCCTGTGGCGCAATTTCATGGGCTACACGACGACACGCGGTCTTGAACTACTTGGCTTGGGCTGTTCGGGCATCAGCGAGTTCTCTGATCTATTTGCGCAAAACATCTCTTCACCGGAAGTCTATGCCACAGCCATTGAACAAGGTCATCTGCCGCTCGAGCGCGGACACGAACTGAATGCCGACGACCGCGTGACCAAGCAGATTATCAATCATCTGATGTGTAACCTTGAAGTGAATCTGCCCGACCAGTTCGACGTAATCGGTTCCGAGTTTTCTGCGCGCATGCAGCAAGCGATGGGGCAAGTCGGCTCGTTTGAACATCTTGGTTTGGTTGAAAAATCCGAGAGTGGTTATCACATCACGCAGCTTGGCCAACTGTTCGTGCGTAATCTCGCGATGCCGTTTGACCGCTACTTAGCAGAGCAAAGCAACGTAGTCTTTTCAAAAACTGTTTGAGGAATTCTGAAGCATGACCGAAGCAATCCTCTTAATCAATATGGGCGGCCCAGCACGCCGCAACGACGTCGAACCATATCTGCGCGAGATCTTCAGCGACCCTGCAATTATTGATCTGCCCGCGATTATTCGCAAGCCGCTCGCAAGTTTGATTGCCATGAAGCGCAAGGAAGAGGTAGCGGATCGCTACGAAGCGCTCGGAGGGTATAGTCCGCTCTTTCATTGGTCCGAAGCGCTCCGGCAAAACATCATTCACGAACTCGCCATCCGCAGTGAACAGATGGAAGTAGCCTGGGCGTTTCGGTACATGTCCCCGTCTATCGACGATGCAATGAAAGCGCTCGCGCAAAAAGGCGTCACGAAAGTTCATATTCTTCCGTTATTCCCACATTACACCCACACGATGACGGGTTCGGTGATGAAAGTTGTCGAGCAATCCGCCAAAACGCACGGACTTGAATTTCAGTATCTCGAAGATTGGGGCCAGGAAGAGCATGTCTTGGAGCTTTGGGGGCATTATCTAAAGACCGCAATCGCCGAAGCCGGGCAGAATGTGCGTGTGATGTTCGTCGCGCACGGGATTCCGCAAGTGTACGTCAACCGCGGCGACGACTATCCTGATCGCGTGCGCGCATCAGCAGACAAGCTCGCGAAATATCTTCCCGACGGCACAAAATGGGTTGTCGCATTTCAAAGTAAAGTCGGTCCCGTTGAATGGACGAAGCCGTACATGGAAGACGCGCTTGCTGAGTGGACAACAACGGATGATCCGATTGTGATGATGCCGCTCAGTTTTGTAGCAGATTGTCTGGAAACCTTGTATGACTTGGATGATGTCGCAAAGAAGCAGGTCGGTTTGAGCGGCGTGACCAAATATGTGCGTGCGCGTGTCTTTAATGACGATCCGCGCTTCGCAACGGCATTGCTCAACGTTTGGCAGGAGAAATGCTATGCGGCAAGCTGCTGACCCCTTGCGTCCTCGCGTTGTCGTCGTTGGTGGCGGTATTGCGGGTCTCGCGACCGCATACATGATTCGTACACTGGCACATGAGCGCAACGCTGATCCTGTTATTACGATTCTCGAATCCAAAAGCACAACCGGCGGCGCGACGCGCACGGACCATGCTGACGGTTTCACATGCGAGTGGGGCCCGAATGGATTTCTCGACAACGAACCCGCGACACTTGAGATTGTCAAACGCCTTGGCTTGGAAAGTCGTTTGGTGAAGGCGTCGTCGCACGCCTCCAAGCGCTTCATTTATCATCACGGTCATATGCGCGAAGTGCCGCTTAGCCCGCGCGCTTTTTTGACTTCGGATATTTTGCCCGCCGGAGCAAAATTTCGCATAGCGTTAGAACTCGCGGTCCCCGCTAAGCGCAACGGCGAAGACGAAACCGTCTATGATTTCGCACGCCGCAGACTTGGAGACTCGTTCGCGCAATACATGATTGATCCTATGGTCTCGGGTATCTTTGCGGGAAATGCTAAGGAGCTTTCACTGCGTGCAGTGTTTCCCAAAATGGTTGAGATGGAAACCGAACACGGCGGACTTTTTCGCGCGATGATTGCCAAGATCCGCGAAGCCAAACGCACCGGTAAAGTCAGCGGTGGTCCTGGAGGAGCGGCGGCGACACTCACGACGTTTGTCAACGGCATGGGTGAACTGACCGAAACTTTGACGAACGAGCTTGCCGGCAACATCATTACTAACGCAGACGTACAAAGCGTCAAATTGCATGGCGAGATGTATGAAGTCGCGACAAACGATGCAGTATTCTCAGCCGATGCAGTTGTGCTGGCTTGTCCATCGTATGTCGCTGCTGACATTATTTCTGAGATTTCGTACAACGCCGCCGAATGCCTCCGTGCGATTCCGTTTGCACCCGTTGACGTTGTGGCGCACGGACACAGAATCGAAGATGTTGGCCATCCGCTCGACGTTTTCGGTTTTCTGATTCCGCGTGGTGAAGATTATCGCGCACTTGGTTCGCTTTGGTGTGATGCGATCTTTCCGAATCAGACGCCAGACGGCACGCACATGCTCCGCACGATGATCGGCGGCGCGCACGACCCGCAAATCGTGAACCTCTCCGACAATGAAGTCGAGCAGCTTGCCACCTCCGAGCATCGCAGGCTCTTTGACGTAAGGCGCGAACCTGTCTTCAAGAAATTGATTCGCCATCCCAAAGGCATCGCACAATACACACGCGGACATCTTGAACGCGTCGCCGAACTTGATTTCTTGGAGCGCCAGCTTCCCGGCTTGATCTTCACAGGTGCGTCGTATCGCGGCGTGTCCGTTAACGGCTGCATGAAGGATGCGATACGCGTTGCCAACACGTTGTTGAATCAGTGGAGGTTAAACTAATATGTTAACCTACACTCTCTTTCCCGCAATCATGCTGCTCTTTTTCGGCGGCTTGCTTGCGATGTGGGTTACGCTCTATCACAAGCCTGACGAACTACTTGAACGCATCGCCGACCGCGTTGGCTGGACTACGCTCGCGCTGTTCGCCGTATGGCTCTCGATCCTGACCTACGATCAACGACAGATTCCGATTCTCACCGCAGGACAAATCAGCGTCTTCTTAGGCTTCCTGATTTGGATGGATCAGTTGCTCGTCCAACGCAAAATGTCCCAGCGCATGCTGGTAATTCTGCCTTTGGTGACGGTTATCCTGCTCTTACTTGCCGGAATTGCCGGAGGCCTGCACCACAAATCGGCTCCGGATGAATTGCATTCGGCATGGAGCGCTGTGCATATCGTGCTGTCAATGGCCGGCGTGGCCATGCTGTTCGGTAGCGGAGTCTATGGTGCCGGGTCGATGCTATTGCGCCGTGAGCTGATGAGCCGAAAGTTTGGAAGACTTTTTTCGTCGCTCCCGTCTATGGACGAAATGCACAAACTCCGTGCATTCGCAATCTATTTCGGCTGGCTCTTGATCACGATTAGTTTTGCTTCTGCCGTGGCCTTTATGTTTCTCGAAAATTCCGGCACGCCGAGCTTCTTCAGTCATTTGCATGAGATGTTTGGGCTTTGGGGCGCTGCTTCGTTGCTTGCGCTGTCAGAGCGATTCCGTTGGTTAGGCGATCAAAAACAGGCGCGCCTCACGGTTGCAATGTCAACCGTTATCTTCTTGCTGATTACCGGCTCCGTCCTGCAAATCTTCTTCGGAGGCCAGTCGTGAAACTCGAGATGATTGGCCTGAACCACCGCACAGCCACACTGTCCTTGCGTGAGCGTGCCGCGATTTCGCCTGATACGCTGCCGACACTCCTTGAGCGACTCGTCCGCCATCCGAACATTGAAGGCGCGGCAATCCTTTCAACTTGCAACCGCGCGGAACTCTATCTTTCGCCGACGTTCCACTTTGAAGAGTCTGAGCTGCGTGCGTTGTACGCGGAAGTATTTGAACTTCAGCCCGAAGACGGTGACGTGGCCTATGTTTACCGCGATGCCAACGCTGTCAAACACTTGTTTCGCGTGGCCTCCGGTCTTGACTCGCAAATGCTGGGTGAGATTCAGATTCTCGTGCAAGTCAAGAATGCCTATAACACCGCGCTCGAACTTGCATGCACGAGCGGCATTCTAAACAAGCTCTTCACACAAGCTATCTTTTGCGGCAAACAAGTTCGTACTCGCACGGCGATTTCGCAAGGCGCAGTCTCTGTTGCATACGCCGCCATCGAGATTGCCCAACGTCTATATAACAAGCTCGGCGAGAAAAATATCCTACTCGTCGGCGCTGGCGAGACGACCAAGCTTGCTTCCAAGTACCTCGCCGACGCCGGTGCCTGCAATTGGCGTGTGAGCAACCGAACAACGGCGCACGCCGCTGAGCTTGCGGAGCAAATCGGTGGCGAGATCACAAGCTTCCCACCGAACTCTGAAGATATCGCGTGGGCCGACATCGTGGTCAGCGCAACCTCATCACCGAGTGCTATTGTTAAAATGAGCGAATGCGGCGCAGGTCTTAAGGGCCGCAAACGTCCGCTGCTCTTCCTCGATTTAGCAGTGCCACGCGATATTGACAGTGCTTTTGCCGAACGCGACGACGTATATGTTTACACCGTTGATGACTTTCAGGAACTCGTTGCCGCTA
Source organism: bacterium (assembly GCA_016721565.1). GTDB lineage: Bacteria > Electryoneota > RPQS01 > RPQS01 > RPQS01 > JABWCQ01. The sequence continues at coordinate 33,894 of JADKHW010000013.1, forward strand.
ACATCAAGTCGCGCCAAAAAGAAGCAGTGCGCGCCGAAGAGTTAGTCGAAAAAGAGGTTCACATTTTCAGTGAGTGGTATCGCGAAAACCGCATCGCACCGAGCATTCAGCAATTGCAAGTTGCGCTGGAAACGATACGCGCGTCCGAAGTTGAGCAGCAAGCGCGCCACTTCCGCCCCGAAGATCGCGAAGAAATCGAAAAATTCTCCCGCTCGATGATGAAAAAAGTCACGAGCATGATTATCGCCAACATGCGCCGCGCGGCCGCTGACGGTAACGACTTAACCCTTGCCCGCGCCGTCACAGTGGCCTTCGCCGGAAAAGACCAGCATGCCATTGACGAGATATTAGAGAAACTGAATCATGAGCTTTCCCATTGACCGCCCGCGCAGATTGCGCCGTACCGAAAATATGCGCCGCCTTGTGCGCGAAAACCGACTCGATCCGTCCGACTTTATTCAACCGCTGTTTATCGTTCCGGGCGAGAACATCAAGAAAGAAATTTCAAGTCTACCCGGTCAATTCCATTGGTCGGTTGACCGCGTCGTCGAAATTGCCGAACGTTGCCACAAAGCCGGAGTTCCAGGAGTAATTCTGTTCGGTATCCCGACACACAAAGATGAAGTCGGTTGTCAGGCTTATGATGATCACGCTGAAGTACAATCCGCCGTGCGTGCGATCAAGAAATCTGTTCCCGATTTGCTCGTCATCACCGACGTCTGTTTGTGTGAATACACAAGCCACGGACATTGCGGCGCGATCCATGAGAACGAGGTAGATAACGACGCGACGTTTGAGCTACTTGCCAAAACTGCACTTAGCCACGCCCGCGCCGGAGCGGATATTGTTGCACCGTCCGATATGATGGATGGCCGAATCGCCGTGATTCGCCAAGCGTTGGATGATGGCGGATTTGAGAACATTCCAATCCTTTCATATGCCGTGAAATATGCGTCCGCATATTACGGCCCGTTCCGCATCGCCGTCGATTCTGCTCCTCAGTTCGGGGATCGTCGCGGCTATCAAATGGACCCTGCGAATGCTGAAGAAGCTCTACGCGAAGTTGAGCTTGATCTCGAAGAAGGCGCCGATATGATTATGGTAAAACCCGGCATCGCGTATTTGGATATTTTGCATACAGTGAAAACGAAATTCAATCGAGTCACTGCCGCCTATCAAGTTTCGGGCGAATATGCGATGATTGAAGCAGCTGCACAGCGCGGCTGGATTGATCGCAAGCGCGTAATTCTCGAATCGCTCTTGGCATTCAAGCGTGCGGGTGCTGATTTTGTGTTAACCTATCATGCAGCCGAGGCTGCCGAGTGGCTGAAGGAGAACTAAGCATGTCGAATCACGAGATCGTCGATCTTCATACGGAATATTCCACAACTATCTCCCGTTCATGGTTCGAACGTGCGCAGCGTGTGCTCCCCGGCGGGGTCAATTCTCCTGTGCGTGCGTTCAAATCCGTTGGCGGCCAGCCACCGGTCATTGCGTACGCCGAGGGCGCGGTGCTGGTGGACGTTGACGGAAATGAGTATATTGATTACATTGGGAGTTGGGGTCCAATGATACTGGGTCACCGCGAGCCGTCCGTCGTGGACGCCGTGCACAGTGCAGTGGACATGGGCTTCAGCTACGGAGCGCCTTCGACGCCCGAAGTGTGTTTGGCCGAAGAGATTATTACGCGTGTGCCGGGCTTGGAGATGGTGCGCTTCGTCAACAGCGGCACCGAGGCAACAATGAGCGCGATTCGTCTCGCGCGTGCGGCCACCAAGCGTAACGTCATTATCAAGTTTTCCGGCGGCTATCACGGCCATGCCGATTCGTTCCTTGTGCAAGCCGGTTCCGGTGCGGCAACATTCGGTTTGCCCGACAGCCCCGGGGTCACACCTGGTGCCGCACAAGACACGCGATGTGCAATTATCAACGATCTTGATTCAGTGCGCGCACTTTTTGAAGCCGAGCCTGACAAGATTGCCGCAGTAATAGTCGAGCCGGTGGGCGGCAACGTCGGCTGTATTCCGCCTGTTTATGGATTTCTTGCAGGCTTGCGCAAACTGTGTACTGAGTTCGGCGCGCTGCTTATCTTCGATGAAGTGATGACAGGCTTTCGTGTCGCGCGCGGCGGAGCAATTGAACGCTACAACATCACTCCTGATCTCGCAACATTCGGCAAGGTTATCGGCGGCGGATTGCCAGTCGGCGCGTATGGCGGCAAGAAAGAAATCATGTCGCTCGTTGCACCACAAGGTCCGGTCTATCAAGCAGGCACCCTTTCCGGCAATCCGCTCGCAATGAAAGCCGGGCTTGCCACCCTTGCACTTCTTGATGACGTGGCCTATCGTTCACTCGAACGAAAGTCCGCACGGCTTGAAGAAGGTTTGACAACGGCGTGTAAAGAACTCGGCATCCCCGCTGTCGTACAGCGTGTCGGTTCCATGTTGACTCTGTTCTTCACCGACAAAGGGGTGAAAAACTACGCTGACGCACAAACCTGTGATCACACGCGTTTCAGAAAATTCTTCCATGGAATGCTTGAACGCGGTGCGCATTTGCCGCCCTCGGGATATGAGTGCTGGTTTGTTTCAACGGCACATTCGGATACGCAGATTGAGCGCACCATCCACATCGCACAGGAGGCGCTCGCATCAACCAAATAATGTGAGGATGAACAGATAAAATGATTGGCTGGTTGCGCACAGCATGGCGTAATCCCAAGTTGCCGTTCAGGCGGCATTTTGTCGTATTCACGCTCATCTCGATCTTCGCTCTTGCGCAATTGACGTGGTGGTCAATCTTCCAGACCAAAGAAGGCCTCCGCTTGATCGAAACACAAGAGGGATATTGGCAACAGCAAATCGTTGTAGCCTACGTGCAACGCTCTTCAGGAGATGAAGGATTCAAAGAGTGGCTTGATCTGATCTTTCCCGATCTTGAAGTCGCATCCAACAACACAATTCAAGTTAAAGCCGCGGCGCGCGATAAACTCACAAATTTCGTCAATTCGCGCACAAGAATGTTTATCTCCGAAGGCGCATTCTTCGGTTTTATTGTCTTAATCGGCGTGCTCTATATGCTGCGCACTTGCGCGAAGAGATCGACATTGAGCATCGTCAGTCTGTTTTCTTAGCCGCAACTTCGCATGAATTGAAGACGCCTCTGACCTCGCTACGAATGTATGTAGATACACTTAGCGTGCGCGAGTTTCCCGCGCCTAAGCGCGCGGAGATTCTGGAAACCATGTCCGTTGATCTTGACAGGTTGAATGACTTGATCGACAGACTCCTGCAAGCGCAAAAAGTTCTCACGCCGGGTACAGGCCTACCTTTTGAGCGTACTGACATCAGCGAAGAAACCGTTCGGGCCGTGTCCGACCTTGCGCATCGCATCGAATTTGCAGGCAAGCACCGACTCAACGTTGACACCGAGTATGGTCTGATGGCGCTCGCTGATCCGCGCCGCTGGCAATTGGTCGTGAAAAACCTCGTTGACAACGCGGTCAAGTATTCGCCTAACGGCGGCATGATTGACGTATTTCTTGTCAATCGTAACGGTAAAATCGAACTCACAGTCAGCGATGAAGGGCAAGGCTTCACACCAGATGAAGGCGCGCGCATATTTGAGCGGTTCTACCGCATCGGCAATGAAGATACGCGCCGCACGCAAGGCGTCGGCTTGGGACTCTACCTCGTGCGCGAAATAGTTCATTCCATGAAAGGCACCGTCGCCGCACACAGTCAAGGTCTCGGCAAAGGTTCGCAGTTTATCGTCACAATTCCAGCACTGAAGAGCGAACAAAATGCCTGAGCGGATTTTAATCGTCGAAGACGAAGAGCACATCGCCGCCGGTCTCAAGCTCAATCTTGAAGCCGAGGGCTTCGAGACTTTTCACGTCGCCGACGGCTTGAAAGCGATTGCCGAGATTCGTAGCGGAAAGCACGATCTCGTGTTACTCGATGTCATGCTTCCCGGCGCGAGCGGTTTTGATGTGTGCGAACAAATTCGCGCTGAAGGCAATCACATCCCGATTCTCTTCTTGACCGCGCGCGACAGCGACGATGCGCGGGTACGCGGGTTGGAACTCGGCGGCGATGATTATGTCACCAAGCCCTTCAGCATTCGCGAACTCATCGTCCGCATCCGCGCGATGTTCAGACGGAGTGAGTGGTACCGCAAAGCTCCCGAACAGGGCAGCGCCCTAAGCTTCGGCGGATCAAAGATTGACTTATCGGCCTATACTGCCGATACCCCTAATGGCGCCGTTACGTTGACACAAAAAGAATGCATGATTCTGAAGCTCCTTGCTGAACATGAAGGCCATGTCGTCACACGGGATCAGATCATTGAGCAAGTTTGGGGCTACGACCGCTACCCTTCGACACGCACTATTGATAACTTAATTGTAAGATTGCGCAAGTTCTTTGAAGAGGACCCGCGCAATCCGCGCCACTTACATACCGTGTACGCCGCAGGATATAAATTTACGCAAGCCGCCGTTTCGGAATAGTAATGATGAAATTGAAGTTTTGTATGCGATTTATGCTGTTGTTGATTGCAACTATTGCGGTTATCAACCCCGCACGCGCGTTTCACGACAAAGGCGCTGCCGATTGCTCGATGTGTCACACCATGCACAACAGCGAAAACGGCATGCCTGTCAACCCGACTCCTGACAACAACTACTTGCTTGTTGTAAGCTCCGCAACTGATCTTTGTCTAAGCTGTCATCAGAGTGACAATGGTTCGGTTTGGGCACAGAACCCCGTAAACCCTGCGCCGCAACTCGGCAGCGGCAATTTTATCTTTGGTGGTGCGCCCAATATCAATGACTCTCCTAACGGCAATCTGGTCCCCTTGACAGGTAGCCACGGTATTCATAATTGCGTCGCACCGTCCCGCAACAGCGGCCCCGATCCTGTTCACATGGCCGCTCCCGGCGGAGCCTATCCATCATCAGAGCTTAGCTGCACAAGCTGTCACGACCCGCACGGCAACGAGAATTACCGCATGCTACGTGGCGTCGGCAACGTCCCCGCTGGAAATTTCAATTTCATGTATCCCGCGCCGGAAGCGGAAGGCCTTACGCTTAGTGGCCAAGCAGAATCAATCACGTTACACACCGCCTATAAATCCGGTTGGTCGAATTGGTGCGCCAATTGTCACGGATATTATCACGAGCATGCTCAAGATTTGTTCGAGCATCCCGTTAATGATGCTATCGAAGGTGAATATCGTTTAGCTTACGAACGTTACGCGGGTAGCGGCAACCCCATCGGCGGAAACGCATTTGAGTCGTATATTCCCGAATTGCCGTTTGAAGATGTTTCGATGACAACGACAACGTCAAGCGGCCCCACACCGTTGAGCCGCATTGCGTGCATTACATGTCATCGTGCGCACGGTTCAAGTGCAACAGACTTAGGACGCTGGGATTTTCGCGAACTAAATATCCGGCAAGACGGCCATATTTCCGGCTCGTATCCGCTACCCTCTCCATATATTACGCAGGCCAGCGAGCGCCAGCTTTGCGTGAAGTGCCACGAGCCGCAGGTGCGGCAGCACGGGCTGACCAAGGCCTGCATTGAATGCCATCGGTTTGGCACCTTGTCCGAACCCGGAGGACCGATTGACCAGTTCAAAAAACCGTAGAATTTGGCCTACTCCTCCTGACCTAATCAGATAGTTTTAGTCTCATTCGGTGAAAAGCCTGAATATGGCTCATCAAGTGGGGATTTCAATATTGCACCAATGTGACAAATAAGCGTTAATAGTGCTTGACTATGCATGAATGAATCGCGTAATTATAGACGTAATTCATGCCCTAAGCGCTATGCGCATCCTTTATGTCGGTTTCGGTCAAATACCTTACTGAGGAATACGCCCTCAGACCAAATGCATGACAGTATGAAGTCCGCGCGCGGCCCTGCCGCGTGCGGACTTTTTTTTCGTTCGATTTTATCCATTAACTATGAGCTGGTGTGATCATGTCACCCTCACTTGATGTTCAACTTTTTTGGTTCTCCTTTTGGGCCTACTTGATTGGCTGGATCTCGTTTACGATCTGGCTTGCCGCACGTAAACCCATTTGGACGAAGATTGGTTCAATTTGTTTTGCCGCCGGATTCATTCCGCAAACCGTCGCGTTTTTCCTCCGGTGGAATTACACCGGCCACTTCCCGATGGCCAATATGTACGAGTACATGGCCGTGATGAGTTGGATGGCTGTCGTGAGCTTTGCCTTCCTGACATGGCGTTACCGCAATTGGGTAATCAGCGCGCTGATTTCTCCGGTTGTGATTATGTTGATGGTTGCGGCCTCGTTGCTTCCAAAAGATCCCAGCCAACAATTGATGCCCGCGTTGCGCAGCTCGTGGCTGGCCATTCATGTGACGCTCGCTTCCGTCGGCGCAGGCGCATTCGCTGTTGCCGCTGCCGTGTCATTTGTGTACCTGTTGGCCGTGCGTAGTGAAGAGGAAGCACAAAAGACTTTCCGGCCTTCCATGCGCATTCCGTTTATCATCCTGATCATCATTCCCGCACTGCTTGCCATCGTCGGTAGCGTCAGTCATGCCTTCGCCGCTCAATCGAGCATGACGTTTATGGGTTCAGCCATGTCCGGTGGTAATATCTTCGTATTGCTTGGCATCTATTTCGTGATTGCGGGCGTGATCTGGAACTACATGTTTAAGAGCACCCCCGGTATCGAGTCGCGCTATTGGGCCGCTATTGGTTTCTCCGGATTGTTCCTCGGCGCACTTGGCGCTGGCATCTTGCTCAGCAACGGGAATTTAACTTTGACATCAGACAGCCCGTTACGCATCTTCGAGTTTTTCGGTTTAACGCTCGTGTTCGGCACGGTGGGCATGTTTGTACTACACACTGTCCTCGGTTTTGGTGCCGTTCCCGGCAAATTGCATCTTGACGGACGACTCTTGGATGAAGTCAACTATCGCTCAGTTGCATTGGGTTATCCGCTCTACACACTCGGCGCGCTCTTCGCCGGAGCAATCTGGGCCGAGAGCGCTTGGGGCAGCTTCTGGAGTTGGGACCCCAAAGAAGTCGGCGCGTTGATCATTTGGTTATTCTACAGCGCTTTCTTGCATGCTCGCTATCAGCGTGGCTGGTCGGGTCCCCGCACCGCCGTGCTCTCGCTCATCGGTTTTGCCATGATGATGCTCTCGCTGTTCGGAAACTACTTCTTCGGCGGTCAGCACTCGTACAATTGATTCCGAAGCGGACTTTTTCTTTCACTAATTTAGTTCAACGTGACGAACTCAAATAATACAAATACCACACCCGCGCCGGTGAGCCGCAAACCAAAACTGTGGGCCATGCTGTCCACGATGAAGTTTGCCATCTGGATTCTCATCGTGCTGAGTGTGCTCTCGCTTGCTTCGCTCTTCAGCGGTGAATTAGTTGACCCGCGCTGGTTGGACACCGAACCATCGGGCGGCGGCGCAGCATTCGGTCAGTTGGTTTACAAAGCGCTCGAAATGCATGATCCCTTCCGTTCATGGTGGTATCGTGGCTTGGTCGGTTTGCTTTCGCTCTCACTCTTCGCCTGCATTCTCGAACGCACACCGATCGTGTGGCGTCAATGGAGCAAGAAACCCGAACTCGATCACCGCATCATCAATGACCGCACGGCTCCGATCTATCTTTCAACCACCGAGCCTGCCAAATCATTGATTGAACATTTGAAGTCAAAACTCTCCGCCCGTTATATCGGAGATAGCTATTGGGTCGGTGAGTCAGGCCGTCTCGCCCTCTGGGGGCCGTTGCTGACGCACTTAGGATTGCTTATGCTTGCCATCGGCGGGCTCGTCGGCTCCTTTGGTGACTCCGACACGCGTGAAGGCGGCTACCCCGGTGACGTTGTTCAAGTTGAAGGCATGCCATTTGAAGTTCGCATCGACAGTTTCCGCGTCGAGTTCTATCCGTTACAACCCTTGCAGTGGGTTCTTGTGGACGGTGAATGGTTCGGCAAACTTGTGCGTGAGGACAGCCCCGGAACATGGTTGATCGAGCACTATAACGAGAAAGATGAAGTCGAACTCGTATCGATGGAGCAAGAGTGGATCTCCAATGATTGGGATATCCAAAAGGCCGGCGGCAACATTAAGCAATATATCAGCAGCGTTTCTATTCTCGAAGACGGACAAGTTGTTGATGAGCAACAAATCTCGGTAAACACTCCGCTTCGCCGTGCAGGATATCGACTATATCAAAGCTCCTACGACCCTTCATCGCCGCGTGTGCATGCGAATTACGATCAACTGACCGTTGTGGTTTCCGATACGACGGGAAACGTCGTCCAGCGTTTGCCGCTCAAGCAAGGCCAAACTATCGAGATCCCCGGCGATACCATCAAGATCACAGCAGGCCGTCTGTTGCCGGACTTCAAACTCGATTCGCGTCGCCAAGCCTATTCCGCCAGCGCAAAGTTTACAAATCCCGCGCTTGAACTGATTGCCGAAGGCCCCAGCGGTTTCAGAAAACCCATGTGGTCATTCCTGCAAATGGAAGGTCATCAAGCAAGTTTTGGTCAATTTCGATATGAAGCCACCGATTTGGTGGATCCGCAAGCGCAAGTTGACATCGCCACGATTTTCGAGGTCCGCAAGTCTATCGGCACAGAGTTTCTCTGGCTCGGCTTCTTTATTTCGTCAATTGGTTTGATTCTCTGCTTCTACATCACGCACCGAATTGTGTATGTCGAATTCCCAACCGCCGACCAACCGCTCACGCAAGCCTATGCCTTCAGCAAGAAGATGGTGCGCGCATTTGAACGTGACATTGCCGCCATCGCCGAACAGCCCGGTCACGAAGTCAAAATGAGTGTTCAGCCCGACATCGTCTTCTACTAAAGAACGAGCGGGTTTATCATAAATAAAGGGCGGCCCAATCGGGCCGCCCTTTGTGTTTTCTTAGCTCGCCCAGAGCATTTCAGTCCGTTTTCAGAGTCTCCAAATTCAACAGCTTGCAAAAGTCCTCGTAACCTGCTACTTTGAGCAAAGGAACCGTCTTGACCACGTGCCTTTCACCAAGGAGCTACTGCAAATGATCAAGAGAATTGCTCGCCACTTTTTCACCGTCCGGACGCGCCAACTGATGTGGCTCGATTGGTGGCGCTTGGGTGCGCGGCGCAAAAGCCCAAAGAACTTTGTTACCCCCTTAAAAAAGCTCCATTTGGCATGTGGTACCCGCCGTGTCGAGGGGTGGCTAAATGTTGACATGGGGCCTGCCGACGTAACGATTGATGTTATGACCAAGCCCTGGCCTTTTAGCGATAACGCCTTCACGCACGTCGTTTGCCAGCATTTGATCGAGCACTTTGAACTCGAATCAGAACTACTGCCGATTCTGCGTGAACTGCGTCGCGTCTGTAGTCAGGGTGCGGAGCTGTGGATGTCAACACCCGACCTCGAGATTATGTGCGCGAACTACATGACCGACAAAGGCAAGTCCGTCAAAGACTACATGGTCGGTCGTGGCTACGGACTTTGCGGACCAGAGGTTCCTGCGCAGCAATACATAAACCTGATGTTTCACGCTCTTGGTCATCATCGCAACTTGCTCGACTTCGAACTGCTAAAATGGGCACTCGAAGAAACCGGCTGGCACGACATTACTCGTGTTCGCGAAGCGGATTTACTGTCTCGATTCCCCGAATTCCCTGCTCGTAATGACGACTTCGAAACCCTCGCCGTGCGTGCATTTGCGAAATAGTGAGCGGCAGAGAATATTGAATGCTGAGGGTGTCGTTAAGGTGCCCTCTTTTTGTATCTCCTTAGTTCCTAATTCAGCGGAACTTACACCAGTCCAGTTGGCATCTAAGCATAGATAGCACTATAGCTTAGCATCTTATCAGCTTTCTCACTAAATTGAGCTGTGCTTCAAACTTCGCGTGCCAATTCCAATAATAAGCCATTTCCCATGCTCCCCATTGCCATTGCCAACGGTCAAGAAATCTCTGTCTTGCCCAAACTCCTCAACCGGCACGGTCTCGTCACAGGTGCCACCGGAACGGGTAAGACCGTCACGCTGCAAGTCATAGCCGAACGTCTGTCGCGCGCGGGAATTCCTGTTTTCGCGGCTGACGTCAAGGGCGACCTTGCCGGAGTCGCTGTTGCGGGACAAACATCCGAAAAATTCCAAAAGCGCCTCGACCAGCTTGGCATTAAAGAGCACGCCTTCTCTGCCAACTCGTGCGTGTTCTGGGATGTGTTCGGGCAAAAAGGTCATCCGGTGCGCACCACGATTTCCGAGATGGGTCCCTTGCTACTCTCTCGATTGTTGAATCTGAACGAAACACAAGCTGGAGTTTTACAAATCGTCTTCAGCTATGCCGATGATCAAGGTATGCTCTTACTCGATCTTAAGGATCTTCGTGCCATGCTTGGGTACGTTGCCGATCAGCGCAAAGAATTGACCACCGAGTACGGCAATGTCACTCCGGCCAGTATTGGCGCGATTCAACGCGCTTTACTCTCGCTCGAAGAGCAAGGCGGTGATCAATTCTTCGGCGAGCCTGCCTTTGAGTTAAGCGATCTATTGCAAACCGACAGCAATGGCAATGGCATCATCAACATTCTGCATGCCGAGCAACTCGTTCGCTCACCAAAAGTCTACGCGACTTTTCTACTCTGGATGCTCTCTGAACTATTTGAGCAGCTTCCTGAAGTCGGCGACATCGAGAAGCCCAAACTCGTCTTTTTCTTTGATGAAGCACACTTACTCTTTGAAGATGCACCCGATGCATTGCTTGACAAGATTGAACAGGTCGTCCGACTAATTCGCTCAAAAGGCATCGGTGTCTTCTTCGTCACTCAGCACCCGCTCGATATTCCTGAGAAAGTCCTGAGCCAGTTGGGAAATCGCGTTCAGCATGCACTGCGCGCTTTCACACCCAATGAACAGAAGAAACTCAAAGCAGCCGCAGACACGTTCCGCGCAAACCCTGGCCTTGATCTGGAAAAAGCGATCCCCGAACTCGGTATCGGTGAAGCCATAGTGAGTTTCTTATATGAAAAAGGCACGCCGTTGCCTGCCGAGCGCGCATTTATCGCCCCGCCATTTTCACGCATCGGGCCGATTGAAGCCAATGAACGCTTGGCAATATTGCAATCGTCCATCGTTGCCGGAGTATATGAGCAATCCATAGATCGCGAATCAGCTTATGAAATGCTGAAAAACAAAGCAGAGAAAGCCGCCGCCTCGCCGCCTGCTGAAGAAGTGCGCAAGACTCGTGCATCGACTCGTCAACCCGAAGACGTGATGACTGCCGTGATGAAATCTGCCGCACGCGCCGCCGCATCGCAAGCCGGTCGTTCACTCATTCGAGGCATCCTTGGCGGACTACTCGGCGGTAAACGACGTTAACCATGAACGCAATTGAAGTCAAAGAAATCTCCAAACGCTTCGCCGACGTGCAGGCCTTGGACAACGTTTCGCTTACCGTCAGGCAGGGCGATTTCTTTGGTCTGCTCGGACCGAACGGCGCGGGCAAGACCACACTGATGCGTATTATGTGCGGCTTGCTTTCGCCCGACGGCGGCGAGTTGCGCATCCTCGACAGCAAACTCGAGCGTTGGCAAATCCCCTTTGCAATGGGCGTCGTACCGCAAGACATTGCACTATATGATATGCTCACCGCGCAAGGCAATCTCGAACTCTTTGGCAAGCTCCGCGGCATCACGGGACACGAACTTGACAAGCGTGTGGACAAAGTCCTTGCTCAAATCGGTTTGAGCGACCGCAAGAAATCGCGCGTCAAAGGTTTTTCCGGCGGGATGAAACGGCGGCTGAATCTCGGTGTGGCACTCTTAAGCGAGCCGCGTGTCTTACTGCTCGATGAACCCACTGTCGGTATCGATCCGCAGTCACGCGCCAGCATTTTCGAGCTGCTTGAGTCGCTACATCAGTCCGGCATGTCGATTCTCTACACCACACATTACATGGAAGAGGCAGAACGCCTTTGCCGTACCATAGCAATTCTTGACCACGGTAAATTGCTCGGTGTCGGTTCGCTCGATGAGCTTGTGAAGCTCGTCAAAACTCCGCGCTTCGTCCGCTTGATTCTTCGTTCCGAAGATGAAACAGCACCACAGCTTCCCGGAGTTGAGCAGCGCCGCTCCGGCATGCGCGTTGACTATGTTCCCGTCGGAGAAGACGGTTTGTCCACTATCTTAGGTAAGCTTGCCGATTTTCGTGGTGCGCAGCGCGTTGAAGTCGTCGCTCCCAATCTCGAGATGCTCTTCTTGGAACTCACCGGGCGGGAGCTGCGCGACGCATGAAAAATATCTGGCATCTCGCACGCAAAGACTTTGCGATCTTTATGACCGACCCTGTCGCCCTCGGATTGACGTTCATCGTACCAATGGTCATGATTGTCGTCTTCGGGTTTGTGTTCGGTGGTCAAGGCAAGGAAGCGCTCTCCGAACTTAGAGTCCTTGTCGTAAACAACGACTCAGGTAAAGGCGGCGCACGGTTGATTGAATCGCTCGATAAGCTTAGCGAACTCAATCTTCTTGAAACGGTCGGCAAAGATACCGTCAAGCTTGACAGCACTCGTGCCGCCAATCTCGTCAAGAAAGGCGATTACTCCGTCGCGCTGATAATCCCGCCCAACTTCACCGAAAGCATCAAAGACGGTGAACTGCGCGCCAACATTCTGGAAGATCCGCGCGATCCTGTTACGGCTGGTTTGTTGCTGGGGCTGATGCAAAAGACGTCATTTGAAACTTTCCCGATGCTCATGCCCTCGGCCATGATGTCAGGGATGCTCGACTCTTCTGCAACGATGGCCTTTGACAAAGACCTTGCCGCCGCAATTGAAAAGAATTTCGGAGTTGACTTGCCCGATAGCGGCATGAACTTCAAAGACATGATGTCAGAAGATTTTCTCCTCGGTGAAACAAGTTCGAATCCCGACAGCGGCGGCTTTAACATGGGCGCGTTCTTTGACAAGATGAATAAGATCGAGCGCACCGCAATTGTGGGACAAAAGGTCGTCAATCCCGCCGTTTCACACACGACCGCCGGAACCGCCGTCACATTTATGCTCTTCGGCGTCGGTGCCATTGCCGCATCGCTTTTACGCGAAATGCGTTCCGGCACCGCACAACGGTTGCTATTAATGGGTGCTACCGCCGGAGACATCCTGCTCTCGAAGTTACTCTACTCCGTCTTCATGGGTACGTTTCAACTCTTCGTGATGATGGTTTACGGTTGGTTGATTTTCGATTTGCAAATCTGGGATCACCTACCCGCCATGCTCGTGATGATCATCGTCACCGCCGCTACGATGAGCGCGGTTGGTTTAGTCATCTCAGCATTCTCTGCAACAGAAGAGCAAGCCGGAGGCTTTCAAGTCGTCATCATCTTGAGCATGTCCGCCATCGGCGGCGCGATGTTCCCAAGCTTCATGCTTCCCAACGCGATTAAAATGGTCAGCAAAGTTACACCCGTCTTCTGGGCAATGCAAGGTTTTAATGACATCTTCTGGCGTGATCAAGGCATCACCGGTATCATGCTGGAATGCGGCATCTGTCTGGCCATGACAGCAGTTATGACCGCAATCGCAATCATCATCTTCAAAAGAAGACTCGCCACAGAATTGGGATGAAGCAATTCGCCGAGCGGGGATTAAGCGTAGCGGTTCCCCGCCGGAATCTGAGAAACAAAAAGCGCCCCGATCAAATGACCGGGGCGCTTTCTATTTCGTTACAGATCAACTATCGCTGTGTTGAATTCTCGCGCGTCTCTTCAGGCAATCTAAACGACGACAACGCACCTTGCGTCGTCGTGATATAATAGATGTTCCGTGTCGCCGGATCAGTGATGATGCCGGTATCCGTGTAATTCAAGGTGTTGCTCGTGCCAATTTCCGTATAGGGACCAGCAACATCCGGTCCGCGAAACACATGGAATGGCACATGCAACGGATCCGCCTGCCATGACAAAACGATGTCATTGCCCGAGGCCTGTATCACTAAAATAGGTGACATCACAACAGAATCACAATAGGCAGGAGTCCAAATCCCTTCGCTGTCTTGATAACGAATGCAAAAGAGGTGATTGCCAATCGGTAGGTTCGTCACCACCACAGCATTCTCTTCCTGACCTTCATCATAAACTCCGTCCGTCGGAGTCGGCAGCGGAATCGCGCCGCCCGGCGCCGGATTGCCGTTGATGAAATACTCACACGCCACGATTGTCTTTGCGGCATAGTTGGAACTTGATTGCGAGATCAAAACAAATCTCCGCGTCTCAGTCATGCTAAACACGCCGTCTTCGTCACGATAGCGAGTGCTAAACGTATGAACTCCCGTCGTCGTGCCCGCCGGAATAAGTTGCGCAAAATTCCCCGTCGGTGCATCGGCAATATCAACAAGTGTCGGTGGATTGCTATCTAACCAATACTCGAGCGCAGTCACATTCTTAATCTCGATACTTCCACCGTCACCAGAGAGAATGTAGAAATACCGCCCTTCTGCAATCGTCCAACTCCCGTTCACGTTTTGGAATCGCACAAAGTAACGGTGCAGCGTATTTGTCGCAAGACCTGTAGTCGGAATCAACGCAGGATAGGTAATGTTCGGCGAATCCGTCAAATCCACAAACGTCGAAGGCAGCGCATCAAACCAATACTCCGCTTGGACGATGTCGTCATACGTCGCCGATCCGGCACTCACAACGAGCGGATAAAAGTAACGACCTTCCGGAAATGTCCAATAATTCTCATCCGACTTGTAGCGCAAAAACAAACGATGTGCTTGATTCGCTGTCATGCCCACCGAGGAAACGTTCAATCCCGAAATAGAAACCGTTTCGCCGCTCGTAATCGCAATCGCAGTCCCCAGCCCTTGCCCGGGATCTGTATCCACAAAATACTCAGCTTGTGTAATTGTCACCGCTAACGCGCCGGATACGACCATTGCAAGTCCGAGCATTAAACTCAAGAGTCTCATCAGAAATCCTCCTGAGTAAATTTAGTAGCGAGGTCCGACGCGGCCCGTCGAATTGACGTTGAGGTTGTCTCCTGATTCAATCAAATTCGGCATCGTCAACGAAGTCACAAACGGGTATGCTGGAATGCCGTTGTCCACTAACGGACGCGGACCACCATAAGCTCCCACATCCGAGCGCGATGCATCCACGTCCAAGATCAACGGATGTCCTGCATTGGTCAAAGCAAGCCCGCCTGTGCCGCCGTTCAAATGCAAATTGCTCGTGCCATGAACATAATTCAAAGCTTCGTCGTAATTCACAAACGGATCATTTGCTCCAAGCAAAATATGATTCGTAAATCCACCGGGAATTGCAGGAGCAGATGCGTCGCTCGCATTATAATCAAGCACACTTCCCACAAGGAAAGTTCCCCACGTCGGAGTCCCCGTCCAATCATAGAAAACGTTGTTGATCGCGATAACCGGCTGCACACCCGTCAAGTTAAACGCTCTGCGCACACTAACAAAAGTACAATTAGTGATTTCTACGGTAGAACCATTTCCACCGGAGAAGTTGGTGGTGCCGGTTTGCGACCCGCCTGTAAAGCCCAGGACACACCCGCGGACAATTAGACCGGCATTGACCTGAGCGGAAACTTCGATCATAGTGCCATTCGCACTATTTGTTATCAAGCAATCTTCAATCGTGTGGCGTCGAGCGGCGCTCAAATCAAACGTACCAACTGAGTTCCCGCTGTGCACGCGGCAGCGACGGACGGTTATGGAGTCCGTTGTTAATTGAGTTGCGTAATACCCGCGGTTGCCTGTTGTGATAAGATAAACGCCCTCAAGCAAACTCCCTGCAGTATTATTTCCCATAGACCACGCTATAGTTCCGGCAGCATCAATAGTACAAATATCCCACCCCGCACCAATTACTTTCAACACCCTTGCTTGACACGCTGGGGGACTCGAAATAAGTCCCCGGTGCAATCAAAATCGTGTCACCGGTCGCCGCCGCAGTGATCGCCGCCTGCACCGTAACAAACTGTGCAGTCCCAAACTGATTCACCGTCCGGATCGTCGCCTGTGCGCTAACCGCCAGCATCGCCACGACCAACATCATCCATAGCTGCTTCTTCATATACTTGCTCCATTATGAGTGGTTTCTGTCCGTTCTCTTACAATCCTTAATATAATCTGGTAAGCCATATCTGGCAAGAGAATCGGACTCGTTTTGTACTATTTGACATAATAAATTCGAGTTAAAAAAAACAGGTGAAGCACACTTCACCTGTTTCACAAACTACTGTTTTCCTAAAGAAAAGCGGTTAAACGATCCCGTGCATGCCCGCCCGCTTGGTCGCCTGCTTCCGCTCTTCCTCTTTCAAGTAGAACTTCCGCAGCCGGATCGACTGCGGGGTCACTTCCACTAACTCGTCTTCGTTAATGAAGGCAATCGCTTCTTCCAGAGACATCGGCCTCGGCGGCGCAATCTTGTAGCTGTCGTCCGTTCCCGATGCACGCATGTTGGTCAATTTCTTTTCGCGTACAATGTTCACCACCAAGTCATTGTCACGTGAGTTTTCACCACATACCATACCTTCATACACCATCGTGCCCGGCCCGACAAACACCTCACCGCGATCCTGCAAGCTGTTCAGCGCGTATTCTGTCACGCGTCCTTCGCGGTCAGCCACCAGCACACCGTTTGCACGCTGCCGCACCTCGCCCTCGACGGGACGATAGTCAAGGAACTGCGTGTTCATAATCGCCGTACCGCGCGTCATCGTCAACATGATCGGACGAATACCAATCAACCCGCGCATCGGGATTTCATAAGTGAGTCGCACCCAGCCCGTCGCATGATCGGTCATGTGCGTCATACGACCGCGTCGCATGCCGAGTGTGCTGGTAATCACACCGACAAACTCTTCGGGGCAATCCATCAACACTGATTCGTACGGCTCAACCTTGACGCCGTTGATATTTTTGAACAATACGCGCGGCTTGCCCACAGCAAGTTCGTATCCTTCGCGGCGCATCGTTTCAATCAGAATCGCCATCTGCAATTCACCACGACCGTAAACGCGATAGCCTTCCAAAGTCTCCGAGTCTTCCACACGCAGAGCAGGATTTCCCTGAATTTCTTTGAACAAGTCGGTCACGAATCTGCCGCGTCGTGACGAATGTACCTTCTCGGCCTTGGAACGGCGACGTATTCACTCCGAACACCATTTCCAAAGTCGGTTCGTCAATCTTAAGCGGCGGCAACGGACGCGGATCGAGCATCGAAGTAACCGTGTCACCGATGTCCATATTTTCAAGACCAGCCACAGCCACAATTTCACCCGCCCAAGCCGACTTCGCATCAACGCGCGACAAACCTTCATACGTATAAAGCTGTGTCACTTTCGCTTGCGAACGTGTGCTGTCATTTTTGATCAGCATCACCTGCTCGGCCTGCTTAATCGTCCCGTTGGCAATACGGCCAATCCCGATTCGTCCCACGTAATCGCTATAGTCAAGCGTTACGATCTGCAATTGCAACGGCGCTTCGTCATCATACTCTGGCGGCGGAACCTTGTCAAAAATCAACCGGAACAGCGGCATCAAGTTGTCACCCTCAGTTCCCAAGTCCATCGTCGCTGTGCCAATCTTCGCATTCGTGTAAACCACAGGGAAATGGCACTGCTCTTCAGATGCATCCAAATCAAGGAACAACTCGAGCACTTCATCCAGCACTTCGCCGATTCGCGCGTCTGGTCGGTCAATCTTGTTGATCACCACAATCGGCGAAAGTCCCAATTCAAGCGCGTTCGACAAAACATATCTCGTCTGCGGCAGCGGCCCTTCACTCGCATCCACCAGCAATAAACAGCCGTCCACCATTCTGAGCACGCGCTGCACCTGCCCACCAAAGTCCGCGTGGCCCGGCGTGTCCAGAATATTAATCAAATTATCCTGCCACTTGATCGTCGTGTTCTTCGAGAGAATCGTAATTCCCTTTTCACGCTCAAGATCAAGTTTATCCATCACACGCTCCGCCACGTGCTGATTGTCACGGAACACCCCCGCCTGATGCAGCATCGCGTCCACGAGCGTCGTCTTGCCGTGGTCCACGTGCGCAATAATTGCGACGTTGCGAATATTCTCACGAAACTTTTTTGCCATGCTTACAGTCGCTCCGCCGTCATCTTTTGTGTCACATTCAACAAATTTGCTATCACTTTTTCAACTCTTCCCGGCAACGTCTCATCGACTAAATTGCCCTCTTTATCCCAAACTTTATCCGCATGCGGTATCGTGACCGTCTGCGGAATGACTATTGATCCCATTATAGAATAGACCTGCTTCAATGCAGGCATCATCCGGTTCGTCCCCCACGGCCCGTCCGATGCTCCCATAAGCATCACAACCTTGCCGCCACACGGATTTGAACCACCGCGCGATGTCCAATCAATCACGTTCTTAAATGTACCCGGAATCCCACCGTTGTATTCCGGTGACGAAACAACGACCGCATGTGCAGAAGCAATCCGCGCCTTCAATTTCCAGCAAGTGTCCGGCACACCCGTTGATTCTTCATAATCACCGTCATACGGCGGCAGCGGATGATCTTTCAAATCTACATAGTCCGTTTCGCAATTGTGCTTCTGCAAAATCGCTTCGGCAACGTGCGCGAGCTTCCGGTTGTAAGAACCGGCTCTGAGTGAGCCGGGTATGATTGCGATCCTCATAAGTCTCATTTCTGAATCAGCGGACTATTTCACCTGCTTGGCCAACGCGCAACATGCCTTGTGTCTGTGGCAACTCATCTCGTGGTCATTCACCATTCCCGCGGCCTGCATGTACGCATAACAGATCGTCGAACCCACAAACTTGAATCCGCGCTTCAGAAGATCCTTGCTCATCGCGTCAGAAACTTCAGTCTTCGCCGGAATCTGCTTCATGGCTTCAATCTTACTGTTTAATTGTTTGCCTTTCGTGAACTGCCAAATGTATTCATTGAAACTGCCGAATTCCTTCTGCACCTCAATCATCATCTTGGCATTCTGAATACTGCCCAAAATCTTCAGCCGGTTGCGCACGATCCCCGCATCGTTCATCAGCCGCTCAAATTCCTTGTCGCCGAACTTTGCGACCTTCTTATAATCAAACTTCGCAAACGCCTTGCGGAAATTCTCCCGCTTGTGAAGAATCGTCCGCCACGAGAGTCCGGCTTGAAAACAATCCAGCACCAAGAACTCAAAGTGCTTATAGTCATCCGTCACCGGCACGCCCCACTCCTCATCATGGTAAGCCATCATAAGTTCGTCGTTCCCCGGCCACGTACAGCGTTGGATTGCTTTTGGCATCTCTTTGTCTCCCGATCAGTCAGATTCTAAATGCAAGACTTCGATTCAAAGCGCTTCGCGCTAGCGGCAATCAGTCCAGCGGCACGCTGGCTACTTTTTGAGGTACCTCTTAAACCAATCAAAGTAAGCTTCCATTCTCACCACTCGACGATCCGGTCTGCCGCCGCGCGACAGTCCGTGTGACTCTTCCGGGAATCTCAAGAATTCAACCGTGCGTCCGCGCACCTTCAAAGCCACGAACAACTGCTCGGCCTGCTCAATCGCGCAGCGCAAATCGTTTTCGCTATGCACAATCAACAGCGGATCCTTGATTTTTTCGGCATAAGTCAGCGGCGACATCGTTGCATAACCTTCTGGATTCTGGAAGTAGTAACCGCCGAATTCAAGATGATCATAAAATCCAATATCCGACGAACCCGCAAACGCCTTCAAATCCACAACCGAGCGATCCGTCACACCGCAGCGGAATCTACGCGTATGTCCCAGCGCCCAATTCGTCATGTAGCCGCCGTAACTGCCGCCGCAAATCGCCGTGCGCTTCTTCTCGACAAACTTCTGCGCGTCCAGCCAATCAGCCACAGCTTCAACATCTTCCCAATCCTTCGTTCCCCAAGCGGCGACGATGGATTCCGCGTGCTTCTTGCCATACCCTTGGCTTCCGCGCGGGTTCGGCAAAATCACCACATAACCCTGCGCCGCCAATGCGTGCATCTCGTGGAAGAACACTCTCGCATATTGCGCGCGCGGTCCGCCGTGCACATAAACAATCGCCGGATACTTCTTGCGCGGTGAAAATGACGGCGGCGTGAACATAAACGCATGCACACGCGTCTTGTCGGTCGAAGGAATCCAAAACTCCTGCACCGGCGCGACATCAATCGAGTTCAAATACTCTTTGTTATGCGCAAGCACCTTACGGAAACGCGCATCCTTCTTTGTCACGTCGTCGCACACATGGAAATCACCCAGCGATTTGTAATCCGCGTGCAGCACAGCCATGCGGTTCTGCTTCATGTCAAACAAGCCGATCTGGCCTGATGCCTTCCAGAACTTCTCCGGAGTCCCGCCGTTAATCGAAGTCTTGACAATCGCCGAATCTCCGCGATCAGAGATAATGTAGTAAATATTCTTGCAGTCGCGGCTCCACTTGACGGAATAATCTTCAAACTCAAAACCGATATCCGCCAGCGATAAATCGCCAATCTGACGATCATACTCAGGAGTGAGATTCTTTATCTTGCCGTTGCGCAAATCCACGCGCCACGGATGAATCGGCTCGACACCCCAAGCATCTCTCTTGTTATGATGGCCGACATACACCAGCCACTTGCCGTCCGGTGAAAAGCTAAGTGCAAGCTTTTCACCTTGTGGCCCGTCCAGCACTCTGTGTTTGCCGTTCTTCAGATTCAGAAAATGAATGTCATTGTCATAGCCATTCAAATCCGGATCCTTGTGCGAGTTCGCAACGTAAGCCAGAATATTGCTATCCGCCGACACCGCAAACGCGCCGTCATCAGCCATTCCCTTGCTCAGTTGCTCCCACTTCTTCGTCTTCAGTTCAAGCTTATAAAAGTGAAAACCGATCTTGCGGCAAAAATCCCGCTCCGTCCAAGCGATAGAACAACCGCGTGATTCGCTTTGCAACAGGAGCTTTGCTCTCCGGAACTTTCCCATCAGCAATCGCCTTCTCAGCATCTGCATCGGGATCAGCCTTGCGGAATTTCACGACCAGCACCGTATCATCACACGCCCATTCCATTCCGGCAAGCGAGCCGCGCCCCTTCCACAACAACTCCGGCGCTCCGCCGTCACGGTTGATGCAATAAATCCGGTCTTCACCTTTTTCATTGCGGAAAAACGACAGCCTCTTCCCGTCGCGCGACCAGCACGGCCCGCGATCAGAGTGTTCCCCGGTCGTCCATTGCCGCGTTTCGCCCGTCGCAAGATCGAGCATATGCAAATTCGCAAAACTCTTGTTCTGCTTTTCGTCAGTCCAAGAGCGCGTATAGGCCGCAAGCTTCCCGTCCGGTGACACCGCGAGCGACTTGGGCGTAACAAACTTCTTAAAATCGTGAATCGAAACTGGGACCTTCTTAGGAGCGCGAGTAGTCTTTAACATGGAAGGAGTAGAAAGGGGAAAAGTGTAAAACGAAATCGAAAAGATAGGGAAATGTAGCGGCTGCCCTGTTAGTCCCTAGGGATGGCTGCCGAACAGGTCAACAATTTAAGAGCAAGCGTCAGCGCACTGGGTCCAGCGTTCACGCTGGCTTGTTAGAGCCACTTTTGCCGCTTAAAATACAAGAGCATCACAATCGTCACAATGGCCATCAATCCGAGCGCCAGGAAATAGCCGGAATCCCACAATAGCTCCGGCATATTGTGAAAGTTCATTCCCCAAATTCCGACCATAAACGTTAACGGTAGGAATATCGTTGAAAACACGGTCAAGACACGCATCACGTCATTCTGCCGAAGTGACAATCTTGACAAATAAACTTCCAGCGATGCCGTTTCCAAATCCCGCAACATATCAATCGATTCCGCCACATGCAGCGTGTGATCATACACGTCGCGGAAATAGGCTCGCGTCGCAGGCTGAATCAATTGCGATTCCCGCCGCTCCAGCGCACTCAGTACATCCCGCAGCGGCAAAATACTCTTACGCAGCATCAACAACTCCTGCCGCGTATCAAATATCTCCGGCAAAATATCACGGTCGCTCGGCGTTTCCAGCACACGCAGTTGCAGCGACTCCAACCGGTCATTGACCTCTTCCAGCACGACGAAGTACTGGTCCACCAGCATATCCAATATCCGGTAGAGCAGAAAGTCTGGTCCATGCAGTCGGGTTGTTCCTTGTCCAATCCGCAACCGCTCGCGAATCACACTAAACTCGCTCGGAAGAACTTCACAAAAGGTGAAGATAAAATCCTTGCCCAGCGCAATCGCTACTTGTGAATCATCGAGCGCTTGCGTTTCTCTGTTGCGCTCGAAGTCATGCACAAACACGATCAATTGTCCGCCGTCTTCTTCAAGCTTTGTCCGCTGGTTCGTATTGGCGATGTCTTCAGTCAACAGCGGATGCAGCTTCAGCGTCTGCCCAATCGACACCAGCAATTTGGTGTCGGCCAATCCTTCAAGATCGATCCACTTTACTCCCGGCAAATCCAAAAACGCCGGAATCTCCTGCGGACTCGTCAGAACCTTTTCTTCAAAACTCCCCGAATCATACCGCACCGCACGCAAGATCGGACTTTCAGTCCGCGCTTGTCCTCCATACACCACACTCTCCGGCGGTAATCCGGCCTTGTGTGGTGAAGGAACGGCCTTGCGTTTTCTGCGATTGCGCGATTTCGGTTGTGTCATTGCTTACTTTGAATTATCCGACTCGTCCTGTAGCGCGATTAATCAATTCATTGAACATCGCTATCAGTTGCGAATCTGCAAACCAATAGTAAATCCACTGGTTCTGCATCATCCAATAAAAAATCAGCGCCGAAATCGGAACCATCACCAACACATAGTATCCGTGATGACGGTGATCCAACCGCTCACCCGCGCCGATTTCCGTCAAGAACGACCACACACGTTCATCATCATAGTCAGTCTCAACAAGCACCAGAGCAAGATAAGCCCACAATATCGCAATCGGCAGCGTGAACAACAAAACAGTAAGCGGGAACATCACAAAAAACTGATTCGCTCCAACGAGCACGAATGCAAGTCCCAATCCCAACGCGATACCCACCGCAGTAAAGATCTTGTACTGTGTGATCTGCTGTCGCTCGCGTCGCAAAATTCTCGGTGCCCCAAGCATCAGCGGTACATAGATGCGCGAAATGATCGAAGCAAACGCCGCCAAATAGTACAGCGAGAGTCCGAACATAATCGGATGCTCGCTGATAAAATTCAAAAACGACGAATGTCGCCCAGCCAATTGTCCGACCATCGCGCCCACCACGCAAATCACCAGTAGCATGTAGAACCACCACCATTTGCCTCGGTCTTCTAACCAAAGCACAAACGTGTTGCGTTCTCCTTCGCTCTTGCGGCGGAGCGGACGAAAACAATGCGGGCACTTGGACTTGAGTCGATCTTTCCAGGGGATAACTTTCTGGCAATGCGGGCAGAGCTTCTTGGAAGTCATGGTCGGCTGGGGCAAGGTGGCAGGTGGAAACTCGCTGAGGAGCTTATAATCCAACAAAATACCGACTCCCAACCGTATATGCAACTTTTCCATAATGATTCGCCGAGCGGGGATTAAGCGAAGTGCTTGAAAAGCACGTAGCGGTTCCCCGCCGGAATCGGATACCCTCGCCGTTGTGGGTCTCCAGACCCGCAATGGCGACAAACCGCTCCACCAAGTCTGCCGTCTGCCCGCCATTTCGTCACAACCACCGCCAAATTGACATTACACATCTGCCATCTCAACAGAGTCCCCATGAAGTATATTTCGTATAAATATATAATTAAAAACAACTTAATAAATTGGCACTACCCTTGCTTTAGGGTCAGGTGTACGCACATTCACAACAACCATCACAAATCAGATAGCACAGAACTGGAGAACACAATGAAGGTCATGAAGTACATTCCCCGCACAATGGAACAGAATTTCCCCCTGAACA
The DNA here is from genome assembly GCA_016721565.1 of bacterium. Taxonomy (GTDB): domain Bacteria; phylum Electryoneota; class RPQS01; order RPQS01; family RPQS01; genus JABWCQ01. The sequence goes on from JADKHW010000013.1 coordinate 57,834, forward strand.
ACCTCGATGAAGCTCTCAATGAGCTGATGGGCTGGAACAAGGGCGGCACCATTCGCAGTTGGGCACCCAACGTCGATATTGCCGAAAACCCCGACAGCTATGAAATCCACGCCGAACTTCCCGGCATGCGCGAAGAGGACATCAACCTCACCCTGAACAACAACGTTCTCACCGTTTCCGGTGAAAAGAAGCGCGAAGTCAAGGAAGAAAAAGACAACTTCGTCCGCGTCGAGCGCAGCTACGGCAAGTTCGAACGCAGCTTCAGCCTGCCCAACAACATCGCCGCCGACCGCGTCGCCGCGAACTATGCCGACGGTGTCTTGAAAATCTCTCTTCCAAAATCCGAAGAGGCCAAGGCCCGCACCATCAAGGTCAGCAAGTAACCTTCTCACACATCGACTCTTGCGCTTCGCCGAACCCTGATGCGTAAAGCGTGACCTGAAAGTTCTTAAGCACATAAGCAAAGCCCCGGCGACTTGCCGGGGCTTTGCTACCAACTCACAGTGTCGAGCAGGCTCATCTGTTAGCTCACACGCGCAACCAAAAGCGTAAAGTCGTCATCAAACCGACTGCCGCCGTGAAATCTCACAACCTCTTCTTCAATCTGAGCCACCTGCTCAGAGGGAGTACGTGTCAAGGTGGCAATCAGGATCTCCTGAATCCGCTCGACTCCGAATTCCTCTTCGTCCGCATTCCACGCCTCCCGCACGCCATCGGTATAAAGTAATACCGTGTCACCCTCACTAAGCTGAACCGCTCCCTCCTCGTAGGCCCACTCCGGCACACAACCAAGAATCACTCCACCCTTTTCCAAAAATTCCATCGATCCGTCCGTGCGCAAGACAAACGGGACATCGTGTCCGGCATTAACATAAATCAATGTCTTCGTCTTGGGATCAAAGATTCCGATAAAGAACGTGATAAACTGATCTGAGGAAGTATTGCGATATACAACCGCATTAATTCGTCCGACAATCTCTGACAGCGGAATACCGAATGGTATGGCCGTGTTCAAAGAAGATTGCAAACTCGCCATGAGTAGCGAGGCCGACGCACCCTTGCCCGAGACATCGCCAATCGCAAGACACGTCTTGCCGTCGGCCAACGGCACCACGTCATAGTAGTCGCCTGCAACTTCAAGACAAAAGTGACAGACTGCCGCCAGCGCTAAACCGGGACAATCAGGAATCTCCTGCGGCAACAGCCCCTTCTGCGTGTCGCGAGCGGAAGCAAGTTCTTGCTCCATGCGCTTCTTGTCAAAATTTTCTTCGAGCAACCGCAAGTTTTCACTCGCGATAGCAAGTTGCGGAGAATAGTTATTGAGAATTTGCAGCTCTTCGCTGTCGTAATCCTCTCCGTCAATGCGTGTCCCGATATTAATCACTGCGGTCAGGCGCTCGCGAATGACCAGCGGGAAAAACAACCCGATGCCATTTCGCTTCAGCGTTCCAAGATATTCCGCGTCACCGCAAGTGAGTCAAGCAGCAGCGCTTCGTCAATCGGCAACGCGCGCTTGGTGAAGGCAAGATGCTTCGCCAGCGCACTTCCCAAATCAAGTTCGTCGTGCCCTCGCCCGAATTTAGCCAGTGAAACCTCTTGCACATTCATCCTGTCTCGCAACAGCCCCGTAAGCGATTGCCAGTGGCCTGATAGATCGCTCGGCGTAATCGTCTGATGCAAGAACCCATAGAGCGATTCCTGAAGCCGCGTGCGCTCAGGATACAGTTTCGCTTCAATGTAGCGGTTAATCCTGCGCTGTGCGGGAACCACTCCGAGCGAGAGTGCAAAACCCAGAGCCAGCGTGACAGTCAAACTGTCAACACCCGTGTAATCCAAGACGATGCGGCTCACAATGAAAACAAAGCCGATGGCAACAGCCAGAAAAGTTCCGGTCACAAGAGCATATCGAGTACCGCGCCGGAGCTTCGCTTCAATATCCATCAGCCGATAACGGCGGAACGCGTAAACAAACGAAAGCGGCCCCAACAACGTCGCAGAATAGACTATCGCGGTGCCAATCAGATCAATGTACGGAGTCGAATCGTACCACTCAAACCAAAAGGCATAGAGTATTTCCAGAATGGCATCGGCAACCAACCCGATTGCACTGCCGCCGATGAACAGTCGCAACTGCCGCCGTTCAATGCTGTCACTGCTCGTGTGATAGCGGAACAGCAAAATCGCGACACCGGCGACAAGATACGACCAATCAACGAAATAACTTTGTTCACTGCTATCAAGAAACGCTGGAATGAGATCAGGAAAACCGGGAATCCAACGCCTAAAGAAGAACAATAAAGCAATGAGCGTCGGCAAATAACAAATCGAAAACGCCAGAATCGCATGCCGCTTCACCCACTCGAGCGGCTTGGGGAATACAAATTGGAGATGCAGCCAGATTGACACAAGTCCGCTGGTCAACAAAGCCGTAAACCAGACGCTGAACGGCCACATCAAGTGATGCGGCAAAAGTCCGTATGCCAGCGGAATGAAATAGGCGCTGAGCATTTCACCTGACCGCGAGACACAGTAGAGTGCGAACACCTGCACCACAACGTTATTCCCGCGAGTCAGTAGCCCCCACCCGCCGACAAACAGCATCGAGAGCGCAATCAGATGCCGCAGCAAGTCAACAAAGATCTGTAGCGCAGTAAGCCGTCGCGAAGGCGGATGCATGGCAATCACCGAATGCAGCGTGTCGCCGGCGTGGACAAACGTGATTTCCAGCGGCTCGTTGGGCGCAAACGGCTCGATGTCATTCCTGACCGAGGGCACGAATCGTTGGTGATGATCGTGGAACATCCGTATTCCACCGATACTCAGCACGGTATCTCCCGTGGCCGGAATCGGCGCGGTTACAAAATCGCTCGGAATCGCTTTGCGGAAAACGGACGTGCTATCGCCATTCTCAGCAAGTCGGCTCTCCAGATAGCCGCTGCTTTGCCAGCGCCAAAGTCCAACGGAGTCGTGCGCCAGATACACGACGGCGTAAAACGTCGTGAACAAGTACAACGACACAATCAGATATCGGCTGACGTCAATGGCCTTCAATACCGCCCACGCCCTTCAATTAATCCTCGCGCTTGCCCAAACGTCTCCAAATTGCCCCAAATCCTCGTATTCCGCAATATAGTCGCCCCCCAACCCGAAGTCAAGATAATTATACCATCGCCCTCAAATAATCAAAGCCCCCGCAAAAACGAGGGCCTTAAGTCAATTCATTTGTAGTGGCGGGTCTTGACCCGCCTGCCATCAACCTGCCTTCATTGTAAGGGCGGATGGCAATCCGCCCGTGTGTTACAAAATCGATGTTGTAAACCCCATTGTCATCCCGCAGCGAAGCGAAGGGACCTACCAACACCAAAGACTGATTCCACTTCCAACAATGTCCGTCACCATTGTCATCCCTGAACAAAGTGAAGGATCTCGCCAAGCAAATCCGCAATGTAATGCGCGTCACTCCGCCTCCGCTATTTCAACATAACCACCTTAACCAACTGACTCTGCGAATTAGCCTTCACCCTCAAAAATAAACCCCCACTACTCAAAGCCGCAGGCGCAACATA
>JADKHW010000014.1 GCA_016721565.1 bacterium
CTTTATCTCCCCTTTTTGCCGACGCATGCCGGGGCATGCCTTCACCGCGTCGCATTTTGCCGCCACGCATGCCGCCTACGCCGCCGAAATCATCATCACCGCCGCCCATTCCCATCGGCGGACGTTCGTGATCTCCGCTTGGCGCATGCGTTCGGCATGTCAAGCTTCGGCACATTGGTTCAAGCATCACCTCATCCCCGCCTTAAGCCACGGTGCAAGCGAATCAAACGCAATCACAATCGAATGTGTGCCACTGTGGTGGCTTCATAACTCGTCTCACGGTAATTCCAATCGCATGCGCTTCATTCAAACTCACGGCATGCGGCTTGCCGAATTCTTGCTTAGCAACTCGACGTTTGCAGGCAATCGCTCTTGCTTCTCAATCGGCTGCTCGGGTCGGTGTTCACGTCTTTCCAGCGCAGGATAACGAAAACCCACAGTCTCTTTTTTGTTCTTAGGATTCGTCAGCCACACTGTCACGCCGCCCATCTCAATTTGATGCCGCAACGCTTCGTCGGAAGTTCAATCTGCTTGTTCTGGCTGGAGTTATGTGCTGTTTTGCGGTCGGTTTCGCCGCCGAAGGAACCGCGCCGTCCATGGAGGAAATCATGAAAGCATGCACTGAGGCCGCGAAAGTAGGCCCCGAACACATGGCCATGGCCAAGTATGTCGGTGCATGGGAGCTGCAGTGAAAATGTGGATGGATCCGACTCAACCTCCGATGGAATCAAAAGGCGCTGAAGTTTGCGAAATGGCAATGGGCGGCCGCATGTTGGTCGGGAATTTCACCGGTGACATGATGGGCACGCCGTTTCACGGCCAAAGTCAAATGGGCTATTCCAATTTCGCCAAGAAGTATTGGGCGACGTGGACGGACGACGGTAGCACTGGATTGATGTATTGCGAAGGCACGGCCAGCGCAGACGGCAAAACCATCACGATGATGGGAACGTACGATGATCCGATGTCGAACACGCAGGACAAGCCCTGGAAGCAAGTCATCACGCTGATTGATGATGATCATCACATGTTCGCGGCGTATGACAAGGTCGGCACTCCGGCTGAGTACAAGTCCATGGAAATTATCTACACCCGCAAGAAATAATCTTCAAACATAATCAGGGTTACGCATGAAGAGTTTGCATTAGCATCAATGGTGCTGTGTTGTATGATCGGCAGCGCATTTGCCGCAGAAGGCACGCAGATGTCCGAAGAAGAGATGATGAAGAAGTGGATGGAAGTCGCCAGGCCCTAAAGCTGAGCACGAAATGCTCGCAAAGGGTGTCGGCGAATGGAATTGCTCCATGAAGTTCTGGATGGGTCCGGGCGCTCCCGAGCAAACTGCAAGCGGATCCTGCACTGAAAGCGCTCGTCAACGGTGGCCGCGCCCTGAGCGAATCATTCAACGGGATGATGATGGGTATGCCGTTTGAAGGTCATGGCATGTCGGGCTACGATAATTTCAACAAGGTTTATTGGTCACGTGGACGGACAACATGTCCACCTCCGCGATGTACATGGAAGGCACCAGCCCCGACGGCGGCAAGACGATTGTGTTTAACTCCACCATGGATGAACCCGTGATGGGCGTCAAGGATAAGCCCGTACGTTTCGTCTCCAAGTGGGTTGACGAAAACACGCGCGTGCTCGAAGCTGGGACGAAGTCGGCACGCCGAACGAATTCAAAGCGATGGAAATTACCTACTCGCGCAAATAAACTTTCGCTGAAGACACAATACTCCACATGAAGAAATCGGTATTTGCAGCAATCACGCTGCTTTGTTTAATCGTCAGGGCATTTGCCGCAGAGGGCACTGAATTGTCCCAAGATGACATGATGAAGAAGTGGATGGAAATCGCTTCGCCCGGCCCAAATCGCGAGATGCTGACAAAACGCTCGGTGAATGGAACACCACAATAAAGTACTGGATGTCACCGGGCGCCGATCAATGGTAAGCACGGGGAACGCGCTCGTGCGAAGTTCTTAACGGCGGCAAGTTATCAGTGAAGCGTCTCACAGTGAAATGATGGGCATGCCTTATGAAGCACATGGCATGACCGGATATGACAACGCCAAAAGAAGTTCTGGTCCACGTGGTCGGATAACATGTCAACCTCCGTGCTGTTCATGGAAGGCGTGAGCGATGACGGCGGCAAGACGATTACCTACAATACGTCTGAGAACAACCCGATGACCGGCGAGGATGAACCGGTACGTTTTGTTTTTCGCTGGGTGGATAATGACACGCACATCCTGGAGAGCTGGCATGGAGCAGGCACTCCGAATGAATTCAAGGTGATGGAAATCACCTGCACGCGCAAGAAATAGTTCCGCGCTGTTTGTCTTTTTGCAAGGCGGCATGTAGCCGCCTTTGCTGTCTATTACAACTTGAAAGGACCCACGATGACTGAACAAGAGATGATGGAAAACTGGATGCGCAACGCTACGCCTGGCCCACAGCACGCCAAACTCGCAAAGGAATCCGGCGACTACAGAAGTTAGCATGGTCGAGCGCGGACAGCCAATGACAGGCCTTGCGAAGATTGAAATGATACTCGATGGCCGTGTGCAGATCCAAAACTTCACAATGGACTACAACGGTATGCCGTTCAAAGGTTTCGGCATGACCGGTTTCGATAATTTCACACAACGCTACTGGTTTACGTGGAATGACAACATGTCCACGGGACTTTATTCGCTGTACGGCGTCGAAGAAGACGGCGGCAAAGCGCATCGTTTTCGAAGGTAAGATGGACAAGCCCGGTTTGAATATGAAGCAATGTCAAACCAAGCATGTTTTCACTTACTTGAATGACAACGAATTCAAAATGGAAATCTGGGACTTCCCCCGGAACTCCGGAAGAAAAAAAACAATGGACATGACTTACAAGCGCCGCATGTAATGCGGTCTTGCTAGCGCGGAAGATAGAATTTTGCGACTCTGCCTGGCGCAACAAAAGACAATAAAAGAGCGGGGCGAACTGAATAGTTCGCCCCGCTTCCTTCTCGCGCATTCAAAACTACAGCACAACCTTCTTAATAACTCCCAGCACCATTGGCGCAAGCGTGTTGATGTTGTCTTTGAGCAGTTTCACCTTCTGCATTTCGTCGGTGTTCTCATTCACGATTTCAAGCAGAGTCAACAACTTCTCTTGATCGGCGCGAGTCGGTGCAAGGCTCTTCAACTCCGTGTCTTTCAGTCGCGTGAAGCCTGAAATTTGCGATGAAAGCTGGCTGTCCGTCTTGTCGGCGGAATCTTCCAGAATTTTACGGAAGCGTCCCATCTTCCTCCTTTCAAAGTTTCCCGAATGCTGTTCAAAATATCGTCAACGTCGCTTCGTACGGATTCTCCGGTTGCTGTACTCGCCCCAAGTCCGATGATGCGCTCTAATTGCTCGTTCACCGCATCAAGCGGCAGCAATTTCTTCGGATCAATTGATAGCGCGGCTAAAATCTGATCATGCGTTTCTGTCACGTCCGCCGCCGCACTCAAATGCGCGGTGAGTGCCGCGTTCACGGCAAGCATGTCGTCATAATGCGCCAGCACAGGCTCCTCGATAATGCGTTCCGCTTCATCGAGCGCGCCCATCAACACGAACCGCCGCTCGATGGCGATGTCGCCGACGTCCGCCATGAATTCATTGGCAAATCAGCTCGCTCGCGTTCTGTTGCCGCATTTTGAATCGAGTCCAGCAGTCCGCTGTCTTCCAACCCGTTGCTCATGAATGTCGGCACCCATTGCTGCACCATGAACGAATCCAACGCCGCGCGCTTTTCGGCAATGTACTGGTCAATCAGCGCGACGTGCGATGCGCGTGCGGAATACAATCATCCCGGTCAAATGTTCCGGATAATTCAACGGATGCTCGCGGAATATGTACACCCGAAACCGAGACACAGTATCAGGCCAAAAGATACCTGTTATCTGACAAATCGGATCATGATGGCTCCCCATTGTTGTGTTTCGTGCGCAGAGCAAATTGTCTTATAATACCAATTGCCACATTGTCGGAATTCTTACAAACTGAGGCGGGGCGAACCGAATGGTTCGCCCGCTATGTTACCCGCTCCCCTCAAATCTCGGGCATTTGCGTCAGCGCAACGTTGCCTACTTTTAAAGTAGGTTACTTCAAGCTCAACAAAGATAACATGCGTATCAGTTACACCGATGTTCTCGCCCATGTGATCTTGCGCTTTGCCAAAACGACTTCCCCAACCTTGAACTCGCTCGCGTGACGTTCCGTCTGCACCGGACAATCGGCGTTTGAACTCTGACATCGTGATCAATACAAAATCGGGATGCGAAGGTGAAGCGAAGTCTTGTCGCCCGGTTTGTCGCGATACTCCAGAACTCGGACGCGATCATTTTCGAATAGCGTTTTATACTTATCACCATCGGTGACTGTCGGATCGTGTTTCATAATTCTACTCGATGTTTGACTGGAAAACAAGTTGGGGGCGGGTCTTCAAACCCGCCCCCAACATCAAATCACTGCGAAATATCAGCGACTACTTCAGCAACATCAGCTTGTGTGTGCTATTGAAGACGCCGGACTGAACGCGCGCGAAGTACATACCGGACGGCAGATCAGCGCCGCCGAATTGAACGGTATGGTAACCCGCTTGCATACGGCCCAAGTTCATCTCACGAACCAACTGGCCCGCGATGTTGAACACCAAGATGCGCGTATCCGAAGCTTGCGGAATCGCGATGCGGAAGTTCGTCTGCGGGTTGAACGGGTTCGGGAAGACCTTCACGCCGTACTCTGTCGGAATTTCTGCGTTCTCGCCAACGGGCAGCGGACCACGAATCGAACCACCTGACTGGCCCGAACCCCAACGACCGTTACCGTCGCAAGTCGGGTGCGACAAGCCGAAGCCCGTCACGGTTTCGCCGGCGCCTGCCGCAGTTGCGGTCACATATACAATTGAGTCAAGCCCATTAACCGTCACTGTCCAACCCGTCGGAGCCGTCGCCGTCGTGCCTTCGCAATAGTCGCGAATCACAACGCGGTTCAAGCAACCCGTCAACACGGTCATCGAGTAGGTCCAGTTCGGCGGACCGGCCGTCACGAGCGCGAACGTCGCCGTACCCGTTCCCGGAGCCAAACGCGTACCGCCGTTGCCTGCTGCAACAGCACCGTTTCCGCACTCGCTAACAGCCACAACCGTGTAGGTTCTCGTTTGACCTGCTACTGCAGTAAGGTCGTCATACACTTTTGACATGAAACGGCAACCGTACCGAGATCGACACCTTGTCTGCGGACGATATAGCTATCAGCTTCCGGCAGATCGGTCCACGTCACATGAACTCGGTCACACAGGTTATCCGAAGCAACGATGCCCTGAACCTGCCCCGGAGCTCCAAGGCGGGTTCCGTTGACACCAGGATTAGGCTGAAGCGTGCCTTGACCGCAGGGTTCTTCGCACGAACTTGGAACGTTCCCGCGCCCACTGGCGCAGGCAGAACGTGAAGTTCGGCCACCTACGTTATCAACAGCACCGGCACGTGCATTGTTGCGGAAAACTTCAAATGAATCTGCATCCGCACAAGTTGCCGTCAAGTAACACAAACTTCGTCGCAATCATCGCTTGACGCCGCAACATTCGTAATCGTACACGTCGGACCTGCACCGGCCGCGCCGTTGTCACAAGCTTCCGGTCCGTCACTGCAATTCAACGACGTGCCGCGAACACAATACTCATGGACACCCGGAAGCGGCGAGTTGTCAAAGAACTGCTCAATAAAACCTGCGTTGTGGTTGTCCAGCGTATCAAGCGGAACGTCGTCGCGGAGAACAACAAACGAGTCAAGACCCAAAATCGTATTCACTGACCAGCTTACAAGAACACGGCCACACTGATCGTCCGACGCCGTCATGTTCTGCGGAGTCGGCGGACCAACAAGCTTACGACCCGTCGTCGTTATTCTGGTTGAGAAGGCCGTATCCGCATCTTGGCCGGTGCCGCAGATACGATAGGCACGAACACCGTAAATGTGGTCTTGACCACCGATGCCCAAAGGTCAACATAACGCGTGGTTGCCGGATTGGGATGTAGTGATAAGGCTCTTCGTACCATCAATCAACACACGGTAGCCGTCGATATCAATCTGCTCGTGATTCCAAGTCACAACAATCGAATCACAATTTGCTTGTGATGCTACTTGGTTGAAGACAGGTGGTGGCGACGGGCAACCCTGCGCACACACCGTTTGGCAAGTAAATGGAACCAGATCGTCGCCCACGCCAAAATAGACTTCGGTGATTCCACCCGTGACAACTCGGAACGTATCGCTCTGCCAAGAAGATACCTTGATCACCCAAGCAAACACGGAGCCAATAAAGAGGATGACCAAGTGTTCTGGGCCGGATCAGGAATTCCGCTTGCCATGGCGAAAAATGGATCGGTACCAGAAGCCACCGAGGACATCAAGTAGCGCTACACCGTTCAAATTGAACTGGTTAAGTTCACCTTAAAAAGCCAGGGCCTTCAATCGGTTGTTGTCATCATCCGTTGGACCGTTACCTAAGAGAGTCCCAGAAAATCTGGATCGTGGTTCCGTCAGGCACTGGTGCCCCGCCACCAAGCCAGCGAAAACTCGAGCATTCCGCCCAAAAACAGCACGATACTGTAGGCATGGAGATTAGAGTACCAAAGCATGAACAGCGACAGCAATCCCCCTGAGACAATCGGCCCGAGCAGGAAGCCCAAGCCCCCGCCGAGGTAAATCCTCCCATTGAGGTCGCTAAATGGCCTTGCGGAGCGCCGCTGGCCGAAAGCTGAAGCGTCCGGGATGAACATCACTGCCGAAGAAGCTCCAAGCGCGAACATCCACACAATCAGCCACGGCGGACTACCCAGCCAACCGTCGCAAAGAACAACCCGTAAATTAGCGATCCCCACAGCAAAAGTTGCGGCTGCGAGTAGCGCTTGAGAGCTTTATCACAAACGGACACAGCAACCCCATCGTGAGCATGAACGCCGCGATATGACCGCCAATCTGTCCGGGCGTAAACTGAATTTCTGCGTCATCAAAATCCGGGAACGACGCCACGAAAATCCCACCGTAAACCGATCCAAAAATGCAAACAGATACGGCAGTCTCAAGCGCGCTCTTTGGTCAAAAGCTTGAGAATTGCACTCACCGGCTGACGTTGCGCCAGACCTTGCGACGGCACCACCACCGCAACCAAGCCAGCCCACCAGCACCATCAGCACCCCGCCCAGCGACAGCGAATAAACCGGAGACATCGACCCCAGCCAACCTCCAATCAACGACCCCAAGGCCACACCAAACGTAATTGCGGCCCAACAATCCCCATCGCCTTACTGCGGTTTTCGTTCCGGGCACCCGCAATCGCCAACAGTATCGACAGCGCGCCGATGTGAAATATTCCCTCCACAAACCGTAATACCATCAACGACGCAAAGTCCGGCATGTGCGGCATCAGCAAAAAGCATACACCGTCCAGCATCGCCGCCGTTGCCACAAACGTCCTCGGTTTGCCAGGAATTTGTCCGCCAAACTCCCGCAAGTGGTGCAAACAGAACGCCGCCAGCATATTCGCCGACAAAAACGCATGCGTCCAAAACTCCGATACCTCCAAAACCGTCCATCACAAACGGCTTCAATATCGGCACCACCCCCGTCACCGGAAGCATGGTCAAAAAGATGAGAAACGGCTCTATGCGTATGCGACGATTCAACTTAAACGGCAATCTCGGGTTTGTGAGCAATAAGCCAGAATAAACCGATATCAGAGCAATATATCAAGCGTCTAACTTGAGTTGTTTATGCTCTGATGGTGGTTACCGAATCAGCAGCAATTTACGTGTTTCCGAAAAGTGCCCGGCAATAAGCTGATAGAAATAGACGCCGGACGGAAGGCGTTCGCGTCGAATTGGATATGGTGTTCACCCGCCTGTTCATTGGCTTCCACCAAAGTGCTTCCCTTCCGGTCAAATCATAAACTCGAAGCGTCACATGCATCGTTCGCGGAAGTGAATATGAAATCGTCGTTGTTGAGTTAAAGGGGTTCGGGTAATTCTGCTTCAGTTGGATCAACGGCAAGGGGACGAGCGGCTTTGGCGCAGCATCTGACATCGTATCCGCAACCATTCGCACGATTCTTGGATAAATCTGATCCGAAAGAGCCAGTAGTATCCGCCGTCAGCAGCAATAGCAAGGTCCAAAGCTCGACAAAACGGGCCCCTTAGGCTGGCAACAGTACCTGCCCACAGGACGCTGCCTTCAAATCAATCTTGAAAAGTAGTGCTACGCTACCTCCATGATCTTGGTCCGCTGCTGTGGTCGAAACCAGTATCCCACCACGAGGGTCGGGCAACAATTGGCCTGCCCCTCCAACCACTAACCCGGAAAATGAGGACGAGTCCAAAGCGTGTCCCCAGGTCATTCATCTTCACAACCAACGAAGTGGACAGTGCCGTCCGTATAGTCATATTCTTCCACAGAAATGAAATAGTTGCCGCTATCTGCTTTACAGATCGCGGTGGGAGTATATTCAACCCGTTCGTCACCAACCGGCCAGGTTCGTGTCCAGGCGTGTCGCCTACTTCATTCGTGCGGATGATGTATGCAGAAACATAATCTATACTCTGTGGTCTCCAGACGCTGGTTGCCACAACAAACCCTGAAGTCCAGGCCTCTGTTAGGTCCCAGGAATCGTTCTGCGCATCCATACTGGATGTAGGTAAGTCAAGACGGAAAGCGAATCGCCCGTGCCGAGAAAGCCTGACAAACCTGCGCCATGGAAATCCTCATTCTCCGGAGAAATGAAGTCCCCCAGAACAGCTATTGTCCCGTCCAGCCTCCACTATTTGTATTCTCTGCCACCCGGCCTTCCCCCAATATGACCAGATAGAATCACCTGCCTGTGTTAACTTCATCGCCATCAGCGATCCCAATAGGCGCCGTATCCGCTGAAGAGCATGCAGTTGCCCGAGGTCACAGTCATATCCAGAAATCCATCCGAATGGTCCGCGCCGATTACTCTCATCCATTGAAGATCGCCATTTGAATTGCACTTGAAAGCAGTAGCGTTGTTGGAAAAATCGCCCTGGCAAAAGTTACCTGCCACGACATAGCCCGTGTCAGGCGTTGCCGCAATGGCTGGGAAATAGCTACAGCTGTCACCCAATTCCGCATCGTATATCCGCGTCCAGACCGTGTCCGGAAGCTGTGCCATGGTATTTGATGCGCACAATAAAACAAACAAGATAGCGGAAGTCGTGCGCAGTGAAATCTTGAATGTAACGTTACCCAGTAGAAGCATAATTGTGTTCTTTAATATGAAATGTAAATTCTGAATTGTCGAGCCACCCCTACACCGCCTCATACAGCTTCAACAATATCTCGTTTTCCACAAACCACCCTTCCGTCGTCAGCCGGAAATTAGCCGCATCAATCTCGCGCAAATGCTCAGGCAATAGCGTCGCCGCAGCCCACAACGCCCGCGCATGCTTGCCGCCCCACGCAAGATGACAATCGTCCCACAAAATCCCTTCCTTGCGTCTGAGCCTGACCGAAATCCACTCTTCCCATTGCTCGCGCTCGCTGTTCTGCCACTCGCGATCAACACATGATTCATTCGCAATCACGCGCCGCTCGTATTCATGCAAATCCGCTACGTTGGCAAACCGTCTCGTCACACCGTCAAACGAATGCGCCGACGGCCCAAATCCTAAATACGGTTTTCCTTCCCAGTAAACTTGATTGTGTACCGAGCGAAATCCCGGCTTCGCAAAATTGGAAACTTCGTAATGCTCATATCCCGCTTGCTCAAGTTTTTCATGTGTGAGCAAATAGAGTTCCGCTTCAAAATCCTGCGAAAGCGGCTCCAACACTCCCTGCGCGTGCCATCTCCCGAACGGAGTCTGCTCGTGATATTCAAGATTATACAGCGAAACATGCTCCGGCTCGCACGCAAGTAGCTGCTCAATATCAGCCAGCCACTCGTCTTTTGTTTCGCCCGGCAGCCCAAAAATCAAATCCATCGAAAGATTTGTAAATCCCGCCGCTCGCGCATTCTTCACAGTCGTTAGAGTTTCATCTGCTGTGTGATCTCGATACAGCAAATGCAGTTTTCGCTCTGAAAACGACTGTGCCCCGAGCGAAAGCCGATTCACTCCCACGTCACGCAACTGCTTAAGCCCTTCAAGCGTCAGCGTCCCCGGATTGGCTTCCAGAGTCACCTCATATTTCCCATGTTCGCCATTCTGCGTTATTGCACTTAACAGACTCGCTAACTGCTCTGCGGAATGCAGCGATGGCGTTCCGCCCCCAAAATAAATTGATGTAATAAGTGAGTCAGCCCAACTCGATTCTCGAGCCAAAGTTGCCGATAACTCAGAGAGAATCAGTTCGCAAATCCGCGCCAAATCACCCCGTCTGGGGACCTTTTTGAAGAAGTCACAGTACGGGCAAAGCCGACGACAAAACGGAAGGTGTAGGTAGATTGCGACTGGCACTGCTCTTGCCTTATATGGCATATGCGATGTAGGGTCTCGCATGCCATCGGTGTAACTAATTGTTTTATTTAACTCGGACTTAGCCACTTTTTTGGCTGGGGCAAAAGCACCAGTCACACAGGCAAAGTCTGCCATTTTGAACTACGAATGATCCCTGACCCCAAGAGTGCCGAACTGCAAAAGTCGGAGCTTGCCAGCAAGACCGGACAGGAGAACTCCGCCCCGGTTTCGCCCGCCTCCTCTGACAGCGCAAAGCGGGCACGTGGGCTGGCCGGTTTGATCACCGGCCTCTTGGGACGGAACGGCCTCCAAAACGTCCGAAACGGGTGCTGGCGATCAACCACCTGAACTGCTCGACCTGCTGCTCGAAGGCCCCGATGCCATCATCGTTGTCCACTGCGAGCGCGGCGAAATCATCGAAGTCAGCAAGAAATTCTGTGAGTGGTCAGGCCGCACGCGTGACGAATTGCTCGACCGCTCCCTGCTGCTCTTCTTCCCTGACAGCGAACGCAAAATCGTGCGCACGCTCTACGAAGATGCAGGCGCAGGCGGAGTCCACGTCGTAGAGATTACTCCGACAGATCCCAATGCCACACCTCGACTGATTGAATTTACAGCTCGCCGTTCCGACTCCGGAAACGGCGAGTTTGCTCTTTTAGTGGGCCGCGATGTCGGCGAACGCGCACTCTCCGAACGCTATCTCCGCACCGAACGCGACCGCATGAATCTCTTCATTCGCGCCATGCGCGACGGTCTCGTGCTCCTCAACGTCAGCGGCGATATCGTCTATGTCAATCCCACGATGGAGACGTTCTTCGAGTCGTATGAACTCGCCGTTGTCTGCCATCGCTGGATGAAAGAATTTACCAAAGACGACCGCTCTGATTTACAAGGCTTAACCTCCGCCTACGGCGGCAAGACACTCAAGCTTGAGGCTGGTGACGGTCGCACATTCTTAGTCTCGCGCAGCTTCTTGTTTGAAACAGGCAAGCCCAGCCAAGTCATGCTGATGGCCAAAGACGTCACCGAGCAAGTGCTGATGGAAAAACAAAATCACATGCTCGAACTCGAACTCACACGCGAATCAAAACTCGCCGAGTTCGGTATGCTCGTCGCCGGTATCGCACACAATCTCAACGGCCCGCTCACTGGAATCTTGGGCCTCTGTGACTTGATGAAGATGCGCGGCACAGCGTCAACCGAAATCGAGCAAGTGCGCAAGCAAGCATCCGTCATGCGCGATCTGATAACCAACCTCTTGACCAAGTCGCGCAACGAAAGTGAAATCGAACCGCGCGAACTTGACGTGCGTGATATCATTGAAACCGAGCTGCGTTTCCTCGAAGGCAATCTGTTTTTCAAACATCAGATCACTCAGAACCTGCTAATTGCCGACGAGCTGCCGACCATCTACGGTGTCTATATTGATCTCTCGCAGGTCATCGGCAATCTCGTGCGCAACGCCATTGACGCGATGTACGAATCGCCGAAGAAACACCTGACCGTAAAAGCCTATGTCCAAGAGCGCTATCTTGTTCTGCAAGTGGCTGACACCGGCTGCGGCATGTCGAAAGAAGTTCAAGCCCACATCTACGAGCCGTTCTTCACCACGAAACCCAAGCAGCATGAAGCGTCCGACGGTGCTCCCGCCGGAACAGGCTTAGGCCTGTCATCGTCACGCGCCATTCTCGCACGCTACGGTGCCTTGCTCGATGTCGAATCAGAAGAAGGTCACGGCACCACCTTCACCGTCAGATTCCCCATCGGCAGAAAACCCGAGCTGCTCCCGCGCGGCGAACAACACCGCTAAATGTAGCATCTCAGGCCTTAATAAACAACTAAACGGCGACCCATTTGGGTCGCCGTTTTTGTTTTGCTATTGGTTCTCGCTCTTCGGTGGTTCTTCATGCCAACTACAGCGATGCCGCCAATTGGATCGCATCTGTTCGCGCTCTTCCGGTGTCAATTTCTCCCACCTGTGCCGCATAAAAGACGGCGGTCCGCAATGAAATCCCCCAAATAAAACTCTCGACAGCACAATCAATCCCAATGATTGCCAGTAACCGATCTGATTCGCGTTCAGCAAATCAGGAATAATCGCGTTCCACAACAGCATCACCGCAAGCGCCGCCAAAAAAGCCAGCGGAACAAAGAAGAACGGGAAGAAGAAGGGTCGTTTCATATTAGTTTATCCTCAAAATTGTTGTTTGTCTGTTAATCCTGCAAGTAATCATCGCGCATCACTGCCAGTCGCTTGCGCAGTTTTTGAACTGCATATCTCTTGCGCGAGATCAATGTCTTCGGATTCTCCCCTGTGCGCTTGGCTATTTCGTCAAATGTTAAGTCGTCAAATTCGTTCCACACAAACACGTCCTTCTGCTCCGGCGGCAATTCATCCAACGCGATCCAAAACTCTTCCCACATCAGCTCGCGCAGCGTTTCCGTTTCCGGTGTGTTCGGTTCGACAAACAGAATATCATCTAAGTGAGTTGTCGTCGTTTCCTTCAAGCTTCAGACTGCTGACCGACTCCGCTTTGCGTTTGCGTTTCTGGTCAATAATCTTCGACCGCGCTACTTTGTACAACCATGCTCCGAGTTCTTCAATCTGATCCAAGTCCCCCACGCGGCTCAGTTGCAGCCACACGTCCTGCATCAGGTCCTCGGCATCGTCTTGACCCCGCACCCGCCCCCGAATAAACCCCATGAGCCGCCGCCCGTACGTCTGCACGGCAGCCACAATCCGGGTTTCCCGAACCGTACTCATTGTTGCGGTAGTAGCATCAGCCATATGTCCAAGAAGACGACCATAACCCTAAATTACTTTATTCCAACCCAGAAATCCAGCCAATTTGCGAGAGGCAGAGGTGGGTTGTAAACCAGTTGTTTTGCGTTTAATCCTAACAATTGACGGAACAGGAGTATTTGATTATTAGGGAGTTGATTTTTTGGCTTGTGACACATGGTGCTTTATCGTCTGGACATTTGAACGCGCGTCAGAGTGAAGTGAAGACTCTCAAGCTGCTTGTAGATACGGGAATCGTAGCGGGAGATGCGCTCGAGGTGGTTCATAATAGAATTTGCTCCAAGCGGGAGTTTATGACTTTCAGAACTTGCCATTTGCTCGAGCTTGTAGAGTCGAAACAGCCGGAAGTTCAGGATGGCGATTTTCTCGACAAACATCGCTTCCACCCTATTGATAGGCTTATACTGTTCGAAGTAGAGCAAACGAATGTCCGCGAAGGCGGTTATTTCATCAGACTTAAGATTGCGGGTGAGCAGGAGATCGGTAGCATCAAGAGCGTGTTTGAGGGCGTTCGCAGATTGGCTCGCGGGGACGGGCAGCAAGGTGTTTTCCATGTTTTTATTGGGGTTAGTTTAAGAAAGGAGCCCGAAACGGGCTAAGTAGCAGAATCTACAATATATGAACATTTGGGCAAAAAGTCAAGGGGGTCAACAAAGATTCTTGAATTTATTAGTTGCATTGAACTTAGGTCGTAGCTATCTTATAAAATACAAGGTGCAAGAAATTCAAATGAAGCTACTCCTCATCTTATTGACCTTAATCACGGCGGCACATGCAGACGACAGTTTGAATGTGTCGCGGATAGGTCGTGTATCGAATTGGTCAGCGGTGACGAGTGTCTTGATAGAAGATTCGATTGCGTATACGCTAACTCGTTCCACTGGTCTACATATTTTGAACATTGCGAATCCACGCGATCCGAAAGAAATTAGCGTTGTTCCGATTAGTGTGCTGGCAAATCGTTGCTCCAAATCAGATTCACTGATTTATGTTGCTGCAATGAGTCATGGGCTTGTGTGCATTAATGTTGCAAACATACTTAGTCCAACCATTATCAGTACCTATGCCACTCCCAGCAATGCAATAGATGTTGCCGTAGTTGGATCATATGCGTATGTCGTGGACGTGTTAGGCGGATTACGAGTAATTGATATTTCAAACCCCTATTTGCCGAATGAAATTGGGTCTCTCGACACACCGGGTGAAGCCCACGCAATCGACATAGTTGACACGTTAGCCTATCTTGCAATCGCCAGTGGCGGACTCTGGACTGTGAATATTTCTGATCCTGCCAACCCCGTTCATTTAGGATCTCTTCCGCCGTATTGTCAAGACGTTGTTGTACAAGGAAATTACGCGTACTTGGCTCTTATGGTCAGCGGCTTATGGATCGTTGATATTTCCAATCCGTTCGCACCGCAACTGACGAGTACGTTTAATACCCCGGGCTACGTTGAGGCGGTGGATGTTTCTGGCAACTACCTATATGTGGCGGACGGTTATACCGGCGTTCGCGTCCTAGATGTAAGCGATCCAGCAAATCCAATCAGCGTTTCAGCTCTTGGATCCGGCATTGAATCCCACAGCATAGACGTGTTTGCGTATGGAGAGGTTTTGGCGGTTGCGGATAATGCGGGTGGGACTTGGTTTGTTGACATAGAAACTCCGCAATCGCCGACAACTCTCAGCCGATTCATGGGAATTGTGAACGGCAAAACGCTGGAAGTTGTTGACGACTTTGCGGTTATAGCAGATAACAGCTTAGGTGCAATATTGATTGATGTTTCTGATCCAACGACTCCCTCCATTCGAGATTTTGATGACTACTATGGATATGCAACTGGCTTGGCAAGCGAGGACGGGTCATTCTTTGTAACCGATGATGGAGGGCTGCTGTCCATTCTCCAAGTTTCGGATTCTGGGAATTTCCAAACTGTCCATAGAGAAGACTTAGGTAGTGAATGCTTTTTTCAGTGTACCGTCAACTCCTATGGGATTGGATGTTGACGGGCACTACTGCTACCTAATCAGCTATAATAGCAGGATGTGGATATACGACCTATCTGATTTATCCGAGCCTGTGCTTGTCAGTACAAGTAACGCTCCCACAGAAAGCAGAAGTATCAAGGTCAGGAATAACTACGCGTTTATCGCGTCCGACGCCGGACAATTGTATATCAAAGATGTCAGCAATCCTTCAAGCCCAACTCCAGCCGGTTACTACAGCACCGGAATTCCGATGAAAGAAATCGAGTTCAAGGGCTGTTACGGTTATGTTGTCGAATCAACCGGAATGTCCGTTTATGACCTTTCTCATTTCATTCCTTGCGGCCAGCCTCGCGCACCTGAGAATGTATTGATTGAGTACGAGCAAGCATCCGGGCGAGTCCGGTTGTCTTGGCATCCTGTTGAAGAAAGTGTCGAGGGTCTTCCGATAACAGTTGATCGATATGTAGTCTACGAAAGCCGTGACTATGGGAGTGGCGAGTGGATTGAAATTGGTGTACCGACTCCCTCTACGGCAACAGAGTTCTTTGTAGGGGGATTAAGCACAGGCGGAGTCTTCTATCAAATTATAGCCGAAGTGGATAGCTGGTAGAAAGTTTGGGGACGGACAACTATTTTGAATTGTGAAAATGCCTCGCTGATTTGCGGGGCGTTTTTTTGTTTCGGGTTCCGGCTGGGTTGCGGCGGACCTTAACCCGGCTCGGCGATGGTGGGTGCGCGGTGCGAAAATTTTTTTAGCGGCTTGGGGCGGGCGGATTGCCATCCGCCCCTACAGGGAAGGCAGGTAGCCGGAGCGAGATTGTATACAATTGAGAACGCGGGGGTTGGCGGGTGTGATGGGGGTTTTGGTTGGGCGGCTGGCCTTAACCCGGCTCGGCGATGGTGGGGTTCGCGGCGCGGAAAGTTTTTGAGCGGCTCGGGACGGGCGGATTGCCATCCGCCCCTACATAGTCATTATGGCTTACCCTATAATAATCAATAACAACCGTTCCGATTTTGTCAGGATTCAGCGCAGATTCTGAATTTACATCCCTTGGTTAAACTTCTTGACACCCCCTCGTGTCAAACCTACAGAAACCCGAAAAGGAGTGGGATCCATGAGATATAGAGTGATTGGCCTGGCTGTGTTAGGCGGTCTTCTGTTGGCCTCAAGCGTGCTGGCGAAACCGTATGACCCCGAACGCTCCGCCCCCCAAGGCGATAACCAATGGCGCGGCGAATGCGGCAACGGCCCGTGCATGCATCAACAAGAAATGATGAAACACCGACAGATGGCCCGCGAACTTCGCCACGAAGCACGCATGCACCGCCGGATGGCCAGAATGCACGCGCGCGGCTGCTGTCCTGAGCAATTTGGCCCCGGGATGGGATTTGGTGGCCCGATGGGACCTGAAATGAGACACGAGATGAGACGCGAACGCCGTCACGCAATGCAACAGGAGATGTTCGGAACACCGGGAATGAACCCTGATTTCCCGATGGCACCGCCGCCCTTTGCACGCGAACGGATGCAGCTTCGCCAAGAGCAATTTGGTCCGGAGATGAACCCTGATCGTCCGATGGGCCAGCCACCACAGCACATGCGCTTCCGCGACGGAATGAAACACCCGCGTGCGCTCTGATAAGCTTGGAATTTTGACTGAGGGAAATACAATGAAGAAGACTTTACTACTCACAAGCTTGCTGGGAATGTTGCTGATCGCAACCACCGCGCAAGCTCGACACAACGACGGATACCTTGACCGCATTCGCATCGAAGGCCGCATTGAATCCATTCGCGGACAGATCGCCTACGTCGAAGACGACTGCGGCGCGACGTTCCGCGTGCACCTCGGCCCGGCGTGGTATTGGGATGACCACGACTACTACCTGCGCAGCGGCATGTGGGTGAGCATCGTGGCGTGGCAAGATCCCGATGACGACTACTGCTATGCCGGAGAAATTCGCGGACGCGATTTCTGTTACGACCTGTGTGACAGCCGCGGCTATCCGCGTTGGCAAAACGAGAGCGATTGCTACGTTGATTGGCGGCCTACTCGCTCGTTCTTCAGCATCTGCTTCGTGATTAACACCCGCCCGGCTTGGTACTGCGAATCTCCGCGCTACCATGGCCGCTACCGCGACGGTTGCGACAACGACCGCAGACGCTGGCATCGTGACGACCGCGATCACGACCGACACGGCGGCAGGCGCTGGGATAACGACGACAACAACGGCAACACACGCGAAGGCCGTCGGCATGTAAGCGATGGCAACAGCCCGGGAAGTAATCCGCCTGCAGGTGGCTCAGGCTACAACCAAATCGAGAAACCGCGCGACAACGGTGGCCGCAACGACAAACCGGGTGGACAGATTCAAGTCCAGAAACCCCGCAATGACGGCGGTAGCAAGCCGAATGTCTCGAAATCTCGTGAATACAGCAGCAGTAGCAAGCCAAGCCGCAGTAACAACGTCACGAAGCCCAGCCGCACCGAAAAGTCCAAGACCACCAAGACATGGGCGCGCAAGTAAGCAATTGCCTGAGCGAATGTTCAAAGGCGACTGAAAAGTCGCCTTTGTGTGTTATTTGGAGTTGCAATTTAAGCTTAGCCCCAATATCTTGAGGGTGGGTCCCGCACATCACATCTGCCACCGGAGGTCTCCCGTGCAGTTCATCGTCCTCATCCTGCTTGCCCTCACAGCAAGCGTGACCCACGCCGCGATTCGACGTGTGCCCCAAGATTACGCCACGATTCAGGCCGCAATTCTCGCCACACAAGACCACGACACCGTGCTTGTGGCTGAAGGAACCTACGTCGAGAACTTCGACTTCCGTGGTCACAACATCGTGGTCGGCAGCGAGTTTGTGGTTGACGGAAATATCGACCACATTCCCAACACGATTCTCGACGGCAGTCAACCTGCGAATAGTGATACGGGCAGCGTGGTGCGTATCATCAGCGGTGAAGACTCGACGACCGCGTTAATCGGCTTCTCGATTACGGGCGGAACGGGAACGAAATTCCGCGATCAATCGGACAATTTGTGGTATGTTGAAGGCGGCGGCGTGATTATCGAAAATTCCGATCCGCTGATTGCGTTCAACGTCATCGTGAACAACAGCGCCACTCGTCAACCTGCCGGAACACAAAGCGCGGGTGGTGGCGGGATTCGCTACGGCTACTGTTCACCGAAGATTCACAACAACGTCATCCTGCAAAATTCCGGCAAGTACGGCGGCGGTATCGTCAGCTTCTTTGCCGACGGCGACATTCGTAATAACGTGATTGCCAATAACGATGGCGGTCAAGCTTACGGTGGCGGCGGATTGTGGATCGGTGGAGCGGGGCATTCGACCACGCTGATCAACAACACCATCGGCGGCAATGAAAGGGCTTGACCGGCGGCGGTATTCGATTGTTCGCGGGAGTGCTGAATGGTCACAGGAACATCATTTGGGGAAACAAGGCCAACAGCGGATCAGATCAAATTGGCGGAACTGCGGGCAACATCCATCTTGACTACAGTTGCGTGGAGGTGGATCTCGATGGAACAGGCAAATCTTCTTTACCCAGAGTTCCGACCACAAAATCTTAGGCTTAGCGCCGAATCACCTTGCATCAATTCCGGCAGTCCAGAACCAGCATGGAATGACCCTGACGGACGCGCAACGATATCGGTTGCTATGGTGGTCCGGGACGCACATGAATCGATTTCGGCGAACCTGAGATCGTCCTGCCCTGTTAACTTGATAGAGTTCGATGGCATCTTGGAGCGCAGACTTTCCGTATGAAAATCGAGGGTCAGTGCCGGTTACGATTGACAGTATCGCATGGTTTAATCATTTGCTCCGGCTCAACTTTACTGTGACCTGATTATACCACGATTCCGCCTGTCTTGAAAGATACTGTTACTATTCAGCGCAATGCCTGGGAAGGCGAAGCAATGCCGTTTGTTGACACGCTTATTAATTTACCACAACGCGGCGAACCAGAATCCCTGGGTGGTACCGATTACTTTGAACCATCGGACGCAAGTCCTTCGCCAGGCGTTCCCTTCGACTTCGCTTTGCATTCGGCTTATCCTAATCCGTTTAATCCGTCAACTACGATTGCGTTTGCACTGCCTTCTGAGCAGTTGGTGAAGATTGCAATTCACGACATACAGGGCCGCGAAGTGGCGCAGCTTGTGAACAGCAGGCTCTCTGCGGGAGAGCACGTTGTCGAGTGGAATGCGAGTCGATTTGCAAGTGGAACTTACTTTGCCACACTGCATGCGGGGAAGTGGCAAGCTCAAACTAAACTCACCTTGTTGAAATAGCCTATGCGTTACGTCGGTCTTCTGATTCTTCTACTCCTTACTTCGGCACAGGCGCGGATCGTATCAGAGACCGAGCCGAATAACGACTTCCCGCAATCGAATTGGATTGCGTGCGGCGACACGGTAGAGTGCGCGCATCTCGACATCAGCGACGGTGATTTCTATCAGCTTACCGTACCGGGCGGCGATTCTGTTTACTTCCGCACCAACTCGTGCAACGGAAGCAACGAGAACACGTTCATCCTGCTGTATGACACGACACATGCTCTGTTGGGTTATAACAACGACAGCGGCCCCGGGCAATTCTCAACGCTCGGTGTGTATTTGCAGTCTAATCGGTTTTGCTATTTGCAGGTTGTCGATCCGGAAGGCCAGTCAACGGGCGCGTACACTCTGACTATCGAGTGCTACACACAACCGAGCGGTCCGCACGGCCTATGCAGCAACGCGCGGCCGATCACGTTCTTTCCGTACTACGACGAGAGTTCAACTTTTGGCGGCGGTGATGAAATTGGTACTGCCGCGCCGGACGTCTATTATGAGCTGTCGTTGCCAACACCGGGCGATGTGTTCATGCGGGTTTGTTCAGATGCGTTCGATTCGCGCGTTCAGCTTTTGACGCATTGCGTTGGGGGGATGATGGATGACGCAAGTGAGGGCATCTGTCAGCTTGGTGCGGATTTAGGTTTGTATGGCATGCAAGCTGGGACCTACTGGCTTCTGGTTGAAGGGACTGCGGCCAATCAGTTCGGCGAGTTCACGATTGAGGTTTTTCCGATTCTGCAAGAGTGCCCCGTTCCGCAGCAGCTCATGATTTTCAATGTCGGTGGAGCACCGTTTCTCGATTGGCTTGACGTGCCTGAAGCCGATTACTACGCGATCGAGCAATCGCAGTTGAGCGAAGGGCCGTACGAGATTCTGGCCATTACCACCGATTCGTTCTGGCAAGATCCTATCGGTTACGGTTTGACCAAACGATTCTACCGCGTGCGTGCGGTTTGCGAATAATCATTTAATTCAGATATGTCATTGCTAAACGAGTTCGAGAGCTACCGCGCCAAGATGAACGTGCGCATTCTGTCTGAAGATAATCAGGCGGTTAAGCGCTTCTTCGGCGTGGATACACTGACCTATCAGGACGGCGCGCTGGACCGCAAAACCAAAGAGATGCTCGGATTGGTCTCGTCGCTCGTGCTGCGGTGCGATGATTGCATCAAGTATCATGTACTCGAATGCCACAAGCTTGGCGTAACGGTCAAGGAGTTTTTCGAAATTTTCTCGGTCGGCTTGGTCGTCGGTGGATCTATCGTGATTCCGCATATGCGACGCGCCGTCGAGTTCTTGGATGAATTGGAAAGTCAGAATAGAACTGTATAACTGCTTATTATTTTGGAAATGGACGAAATTCATCGTCCGTTTGGGTTAATTAAATACAACTATGGAAGATTCTAAATTACGCGATGCGATAGAGAAATTCTATCTCCGTTACGGGTTTGCCACGCGCTGTCTGCATGCCGGCGAAAAGATCGGGCAACCGAAACTCAAAAGTCATACGAACGCGATCTTTGCCACATCGACGTTCACCTTCGACAGCGCCGAAGAGGGCGCTGATTTGTTTGCGCGACGCACCTCCGGCTACATCTATTCGCGCATGGGCAATCCGACCGTCGTGGTTGCCGAGGCCAAGCTCAATTCGCTTGAAGGCCGAGACCTGAAGCTTGCCGAGCCGGATTGCTGTATTGCTTCACTGCTCTATTCCTCGGGCATGGCTGCGATTGCTGCACTGTCATTTGCTCTTTTGAAACCGGATGACGTGCTATTGCGCGGCGAGACGCTGTACGGTTCGACCGACGATTTCTTTCTCACGATGCTGCCAAAGTTCGGTGTGAAGACCGTGGTTGTGGATACCGGCAAACCAGAAGAAGTCAAACAGGCGATTGCCGATCATCCGCGTGCGAGGATGATCTTCTTTGAAACGCCGACGAATCCGCTGCTTGAGATTACGGATATTGCAGAGACCGTGCGCATCGTGCGTGCGGTTAATCCTGATATCGTTGTTGCTGTTGACAACACATTTGCGACGCCGTATTTGCAGCAGCCGCTGTCACTCGGCGCGGACGTGGTGATGCACAGCACGACAAAATATTTGTCGGGTCATGGTGCATTGATTGGCGGATCATTGACAACGCGGCACGATTGGATTAAGGAAGAGCTGTTCCACACGATGAAAGACACGGGCGCGTGCCCGTCGCCGTGGGATACTTGGCTACTCAACATGGGTATGAAGACGCTGCCGCTCAGAATGGATCGGCATTGCAGCAACGCGCAAGCGATGGCCGAGTGGTTGGTCAAGCATCCGCGCATTAAGCATGTTTACTATCCCGGCCTGCCCGGATTTCCGCAGCATCATCTGGCGAATCGTCAAATGCGTTTGCCCGGCGGCATGATCTCGTTTGAGATTGACGGAGACTACAATTCCGCGACGAAGTTCTTGAACAACGTGCATCTGCATACATTGGCTGTGAGTCTTGGCTGTGTGGATTCGCTGATTCAACATCCGGCATCAATGACGCACGCTTCGATGTCACCAGAGGCGCGCGCATTCAGGTATCACGGATAATCTGATTCGGCTATCGGTTGGTATTGAAGAGATTGAAGACTTGATTGAAGATTTGGATCAAGCGTTAGCAAAGATGTAACCGCTTGTCAAGCGGGTTTTGCGCTGGCGCGGGCGCTTTGGTAGTTGGTTTTGACTGGACAGTTTACCCCCTTTATCCCCCCAGAGGACTGGGGGGAAATGAGAACAAAGCGCCGCTTCGGTTGAAGCGGCGCTTGTGTATTTGGTGGGCGCGAAAAATATTTTACATCAGGCCGATGATCTTGACGGTTTCGTAGGTCCAGACTCCCATGAAGAGGCCGATAGCGAGGAGCAGCATTATGCGTCGCCACGGCGGGGCGTTGTCCCACGGTTGGGTTTCGTAGTAAGCGGCGGCTCCGAGAATGACTGCGGGCATGAACGGGAAGTGATAGCGCGGCAAGCCGTAGCTGATGAATGCGGCGAGGGCACCGAGCGAAAGCTGTAAGATGAAAAAGCCGCGCGCGGGAAATTTCAAGACGAGATAGAACCCGCATAATCCGAGCAACACGAGAACGGCAAAGGGAATGGCCATCAGAATCAATGCGCCGAGAGGCTGTTCGCGTAATGTACCAGCGAGTGACTCGGACCCGCGCACAGGAGCAAAGTGCGCCAGCATCGCCATGTCGGTGGACCAGAGGTAGGCGAATTTTGTGGCCCACATACCGAAGACTTCGCGCTTGTGGCCTTGTGCAAATTCTTTCGCAGCATGTGCTGCTGCGACATCGCGCTGTGCCTCCGTGTGTGCCTCGGGAGGAATGATCGCTTCGACGCGCTCATCAAACTGATAGCCTCCGTTCATGTACGGATTATTGCCAATCAGTAAATTTAGGCCTCCGTTTGTGTTCAGCGCGAAGCGCTCCATTATGCTCTGGTTGCGCATCATCCACGGGACCATTACGATCAGCGCGCCGATCAAAACAAACGAAACGGCCTTCGCGCGTAGTGCAAGAGCCGTTTCGTAGCGAATCAAGAGAACATAGATAAACACCGTCGCGAGGAGGATTGCTCCGGCGGCTCGTGTCAAACACAATAATCCTAAGACTATGCCGAGAATGAGCGCATCGCGCACCTCATAACCGTTCTCATCGAGCCGATCGTGCAGCCAGATTGCCAAAACCCAGAAAAACACGAACAAAGTTTCGGTTAGCAAGAGCGATGTGAATACGGCCGCCGCAGGATAGAGCATCCAGATTGCCAGCACACCGTAGGCTGTGCTCTCATTGAAGCGTTTTAAGGCTATTAAATAGAGCAGTAATCCTGTCAACAGACTCAACAGCAACTGGACGTAAAATATCGGTTTGAAATCGCCGCCGCTGACGGTCATTACTCCTGCTGTAACATAGGGCAGAAGCATGTCGCGATAAGCCGTTGGTTTTCCACCAAATGAAAAACCTTCTCCCATCCAAATGTGCTGCGCGATTTCAAGATATTCGGGTTCATCGGGCGCAAGCAAGAGCGCGCCTTCGGGACGCAACTCCAACACGAACAGACGGAAGCCTGCACCGATGACCAGTAGTGACAGTAGTATTGAAAAGCGTTTCATCCCAGACTCCGAGTGAAACAAACGAGAAAACGGAGAGGCCATCCTCTCCGTTCGATCTCGAAAACTGAATTTCTTGAATTAAGCGGGAACTTGCGCCGCTTCTTCCATCGTGGCGCGCAAATTCACCAAACAATCAGGACTCGCGTATTCGCCGCCGGAGCAATTTGTAACATGCTTCACGAAGGCCGCGAGGCGTTCGAGCGTGGTTTCTTCAAGATGATGTTCCATCACCGAGGCTTCGCGTTCAGCGGCCTCTGCATTTACGCCCAGAACTTCAATCAAGAACTTACGTGTCAAATCAAAGCGATCACAAATCTGTCGCCCGATTCGCTCGCCTGTCGGCGTGAGTTGAATCTTGCCATAATTTTCTTGTGAGGCTAACCCCAAATCTCTCAAGCAATTCACGGCATGGCGCGCCGTGGGAAGCCTGACGCCTTCTGTGCGTGCGAGATCCGTTAATCTTACCCCATCCGTACCGCGCGAAAGCTGAAAGAGCGTGCGCAGGTAGTTCTCGCGTGTCGGCGTTAGTCCCTCGATATTGTTTTTCGAGAACTTGCCGTTTGTATGTCCGTGTCCATTGCCATTGAGATGCGGTTTCCCATTCCCCAGACCGTTGTGTTGCATATGCTTGGTGCGCTCAGATGTTTAGTTAATGTGTGGGCCAAAGTATAAGCATTTTTTCGTGGCAAGGCAAGTAAAGTTTTGACCCTCCAGAAAATCTTCCCAACCACAATACTCGACTTACGACACTCCGGAGGAGCAAACTCTGCATACCTCGCCTCTCTTCCAATTTCATAAGTTGAGAGTTGTCAAATGCGTCTTGTGTTTCAGACGTGTTGGTCGAAAATTCCAATTGTGCAAGCCTTGCAATATGATCCAAGTTGGTCAGACTTTTACACGAATTCATGCCTCGGTTTGTGGGAATTTTGAGAGAAATCTGTGACTTCTCACGGTTCCGTGTTCTGGAGACCTCATGCCTCGCAGGTTTCTTGGGGTCGGTAGAGTTCTTTTTGCAAGGGACTGGTTTTATTTGTTTTGAGGGTGAGATTATTGGACGGCCGGGTCTCAATTATCATTCTGCAAATTATAGCATAACATACTATAACTATAATTGGCTATTAAACGAATGAATAGAATGACAAGGAGAAAGACCTCATGATCCGTTTCGCACGATTTGCCTTGCTAAGTATTGCTCTCATGATGAGCCTGTCCGCCAATGCTGCGGCACCCAATTTGAGCCTGATTGGTCAGTATCACACCGGCGTGTTTGATGCGGGTGCCTGCGAGATTTCCGCGTTTGATCCAACAACGCAACGGTTATTTGTTGTTAGCGCCGCCGCATCGAGCATTTTCATTCTTGATTTGAGCAACCCTGCTTCGCCGACATTAATCTCAACAATTAACGGCGCGCCATATGGTGCGTCTTTTAACAGCGTTGATGTTAAGAACGGCATCGTGGCCGCAGCCGTTGAAGCAAACCCAAAACAAAATCCGGGTGTTATCGTCTTCTTCGATACTAACGGTAGTTTCTTGAATCAGGTACCTGCGGGCGCATTGCCAGACATGATTACGTTTACTCCGGATGGTCGCTATGTACTTTCGGCTAATGAAGGTGAACCGAACGCGGCTTATACCGTTGATCCACAAGGCAGCGTGACGATTGTTGATCTTGCAGGCGGTGTAATGTCACCTGTTGTGATGACTGCTTCGTTCACAAGTTATAACGGTCAAGAAGCTTCTTTGCGCGCGCAAGGAATCCATATCTTTGGACCGAACGCCAACACATCACAAGATCTTGAACCTGAATACATCGCGGTTTCCGCAAACTCGCAAACTGCGTATGTGACATTGCAAGAGAACAACGCGCTGGCGATTATTGACATTCCGTCAGCGACTGTTACGACTTTGAAGGCGCTTGGATATATTGATCGCAGACTCGGTGGCAATTCATTCGATCCCAGCGACCGCGACAACGGCTCAGGCGGCCCGGCTATTGTGATGGGCAACTGGCCTGTTTACAGCATGTACAACCCCGACGCGATTGCATCATACGAAGTCGGTGGCAGTACCTTCTTGATTACGGCCAATGAAGGCGATGTGCGCGAGTATTCAGGATACACTGAAAGTGTTCGCGCTGGTGCGGGTTCATACGTTCTTGATCCGGTTGTCTTCCCGAATGCCGCGACGCTTAAGAACAATGCAAATTTGGGACGCTTGAATGTCACGACATCGCTGGGCAACACCGATGCCGATGCGCAATTTGAAGCCATCTACACGTTCGGTGGCCGTTCGTTCTCGATTTGGGATGAGAACGGTAATCTCGTGTTTGACAGCGGTAATCAGTTTGAGACGCTGCTCGCAAGCTTGCTCCCCACGAATTTCAATTCTACCAACTCGGCCAACCAGTCCTTTGACACTCGTTCGGATGACAAGGGTCCGGAGCCTGAAGGTGTAACGATCGCCAACGTTTGTGACAGATGGTTCGCGTTTATTGGTTGCGAACGCGTCGGCGGAATCTTCGTTTATGACGTTACGAACCCGCATGTTCCGTTCTATGTTGACTACATCAACTCGCGCGACTTCAGTGTTGTCGTAAACGGCGCTAACCCCGCCACGCTGCAAGCTGTGGTTGAGTTGGGTCCGGAAGGTATTCTCTTTGTGGATGCCGCTGATTCGCCGAACGGTGAGCCGCTGGTGATTCTCTCAAATGAAATCAACGGCAGCGTCACGGTCTATTCCGCTTTCTGTGATTCTTACTTGCCGGTTGAGTTCGGTGACTTTGATGCGGTTGCGGGTAACGGCGAAGTTCGCTTGAACTGGAATACGACTGCGGAGACGAACAATGACCGTTTTGAAATCGTACGCAATGGTTCGCCGGTCGCATCCGTTGCATCGCTCGGAAATGATGCTGAAGGCCATAATTATTCGTGGATAGACCGTAACGTTGAGAATAACACGGTTTACAACTATTCGCTAATTTCGGTTTCCCTTGCCGGTGAACGTGAAGAACTCGCTACCGCAAGCGCTACGCCGACGACGAGTAGCAACTTGCCGCTTGAATTCGCGTTGAATCCCGCTTATCCGAACCCGTTCAACCCGACAACTTCAATTAGCTATTCGCTTCCCGAAGCGGCACAGGTGCTCTTGCAAGTATTTGATGTCAACGGACGCGAAGTGGCCACGCTTGTTAACGGCACAATGAATGCGGGTACGCACAGCGTTACCTTTGATGCCGCCAACCTTTCAAGCGGTATCTACTTCACGCGCATGAACGCGGGCAGCTTTAGCGCTTCGCAAAAGCTCGTCCTGATGAAGTAGCCAGCCAGCGCCGGCGCTGGACCCAACGCGCTGCGCAGTAGCCTTGGACTTTGAATTGATTAGGTTCTGACATGATGAAAATGCGGCCCGTCCAACTGGACGGGCCGCTTTGCATTTCTAAGGTCAGTAAAGTATAAAGACTCACTTTAACTTCTATGCTTATCACCACTTTATGAGGACTATTCGAATTGGAAAACGTTGCCGTTGGCATAAGTGATTTATCGAACCATCCGTGGCTCATAATAACCTTTGTTTCAAGATATCGACACTTTTTTGTGTTGTCGTTTCAGCTCTATAAATCACAAAACTTACTGTTTCTTTCTTAATGCATGGATCTATCTTTAATTTTTGTTGCTAATGGGATTGCCTGTATCATATTCAAGCTGGGTTCTGTATGATGGGTGGAGCGCATCTTGCTCACAATTGGTTGCAATGCAAGAGTTCGATTGCAGGAATTATTACTCCGAAGAATCAAGAGAAGGCAGGATTTGAGTATGAAGGTTCATACGAATGATGAATCCAAGCTTGCCGCCGACAAGGGGGGCAAATATCTAACGTTCGTCCTCAATGGCGAAGGTTATGGGCTTGAGATTCTAAAGGTGAGAGAGATAAACGGAATGATGTCGATCACGGCAGTTCCACGCATGCCCGACTATATGAAAGGCGTCATCAACCTGCGGGGAAAAGTCATTCCCGTGATTGATTTGCGTTTGAAATTTGGTATGGAGAGACAAGACAACACAGCTGAGACGTGCATCATTGTCGTAGATGTTGGCGGTATGTTGATGGGCGTCGTCGTAGATCAAGTCTCAGAAGTTCTTGACATCCGAGGTGAAGACATCGAAGGTGCGCCTAACATTGGCGTCAACATTGATACAAGTTTCATTCTTGGAATGGGCAAGGCTAAAGGCTCAGTCAAGATTTTGCTCGATATTGATAAGGTGCTCTCTGATTCGGATTACATGGCGCTTGACGAAGCGGTCGTTGACGAAGAAGCTGTCAGCGAATAAGCCCAATTAACATTACAATTAGGAAATATGTGCCTTCCGCTTAAAGCGGGGCCACAAATTAAGGGTATAGAAATGTTTCAAAATTTGTCATTAAAGACTAAACTCATTGGTTCGTTTAGTGTTGTAGCCACGATCTTGGCCATCGTGGCATGGGTTGGGTTATCCAGCGTAACCAAAGTTGATACCTATTTGTCAGACATCGGTCACCGCTTGATTCCAAGCGCGGATGCAATTATGGAGTGTTCGCAGAGCGTTACCCAAGTGCGTATGCTTTCGCGTCAAATCATGGACCCGCAACTGTCCAAGGAAAGGCAGCGCGAATATCCGCAGATGAGCGAGAAGGCGTGGCAGAAGATTGACGGCTGTTTTAAGGAATACGAAGCACTTGAACACTCCGACGAAGCTTGGGCGGCGTTCAAAGAGTTCAAGGTTAAGTTTGAAGCGTGGAAGCAAGGTTTTACACGTTTCGATCAAAAGGCCGATGCATACATCAACAGCAACGACCCAAACCTCTCTGCAACACTGCTCAGCGAAATGCACGATATTCTTGAAGGGGAGATGCTTGAATCTGCGCGTGCTTCTGTAAGTGCGTTGACTAAAATGGAAGAAGTTACAAGTCAATCGACTGATAGCAAAATGAAAGAGGCTGAGGAGACTTCTAAGAGTGGCAGGACAATGGCAACCATATTTGGTATCAGCGGCATCCTTGCAGCTCTGGCCTTTGGTATTTTCCTGAGCTTAAACATATCGCGGAATCTGAATCGTATCGTGATGTCTGCGAGTGAAGGCGCCAGCCAAATCGCGTCGGCGGCAGGCCAAGTGTCTTCATCTGCACAGGGTGTCGCTGAAGGCTCGCAGGAGCAAGCGGCCTCGATTGAGGAGACCAGTTCTGCGGTGGAAGAACTCACGGCCATGACCAAGCAAAACACTTCAAATGCGAAGCAAGCTTCGATGTTGGCAGGTGAAGCGCGCGCATCAATGGCAAAGTCCGCCGAAGGCGCGAATGCAATGGATACGGCTATGCGCGATATCAAGGGCGCTTCGGATCAGACTGCGAAGATCGTCAAGACGATTGACGAGATCGCGTTCCAGACTAATTTACTTGCACTCAATGCCGCTGTAGAAGCCGCGCGCGCAGGTGAAGCTGGCAAGGGTTTCGCCGTCGTCGCGGAGGAAGTTCGCAATCTTGCCATGCGTGCCGCTGAAGCTGCAAAGACTACCAATTCGTTGATTGAAGAGAACTCCGTACGTGTTAACGGCGGTGTACAAATTATTGACGGTCTCAAAACAACTCTTCAGCAAACTGTATCATCGGCTGAAAAGGTTACGAGCCTGGCCAATGAAGTTGCGGCGGCATCTGATGAACAGTCAAGCGGTCTTGAACAGATTAATACTGCGATTGCTCAGATGAATCAAGCCACGCAAGCGAATGCTGCCAATGCAGAAGAGGCGGCTGCGGCATCTGAAGAAGCTTCGGGTCAAGCGGAAAGTTTGCGCGATCTGGTTGAAGAGCTGAAACAGATTGTCAACGGCGGTCATGCGGCTCAATACGGTAACAGCACCTACAATGAACCACGCAGGCCGAAAATGACGCTACAGAAGCCAAAGGCAAAATCGAATACGTCAGCGTCGAAGTTCAAGAAGGCTACGTCGATTGCCGAAAGTTCTATCCCCTTCAATGAAGATGATATGAACAGCTTCTAATTGGAATCTTACGTGCGGGGGAACGTCAAGCGGCCCATCTATACTGGATGGGCCGCTTATGCCAATAATAGATTGAGTTCAACGAGTTACAAATAATCCTGTTTTAGTGGCATCAAACCACAACTGAGGAGAACGCAAATGGTCCGATATATGAGGACAACAATTTCTTGCGCTTTACTATGTTTGTTCTGGCTGTCGGTTAACACAATTTACGCCGAGAACAAACCTGAATCAACAACATCTCCGACCGCGATAAAGCAACAGATTAGTCAGTCAGAGAAGGCGCTGGTTGATCTTGAACAGCTTGTGCAGCAGTGCGGCGATTGTTCCGAAGAGGTTCGTATTGCCGGAAGTCTTACCGAACTTCGAGGGTATATCGCCTTTCTGAAGGTGCGGCTTGATTCCATTAAGAGCGAAATCACGCTTAAGGAGCAAATAGCCGCCGCCGCAAAGGCCGCTAAAGAGGCAGAAAAGCTAGCGGCGGAAAAGGCTGCTGCCGCTCCCGTAGCCGTGGTTGCGGCTGAGGCTGCACAACCTGTGACTGCACCGGTGGAAACGCCTGCGGTTGCACCAACGGCGCAACAGACGACATTAGCTGAAATTGAGAATGGCTATTTAGAGCTTGATCGTAAGATGCAACTCTTCAAGCTGCAATCTCAAAAGGATCCGGTAATGGCGACCGACCAGAAATCGTTTGAGAGTCGTTTAGATGATATGTACCTCACGCTGATCGATATTCGCAATCGGCTGAATGAAACCGGACCAAGCAAACTCGCCATCACCACTCCGGGTGTGGATGATGTGACGTTGGTCGCTTCACGCAGCGGTACGTTTGCACCGCATCCTAAAGAGGCTCCTGCTGAAGTTGCGGCAGCGCCTGTTTCGTCAACCGCGACTCCCGCGCAAGCGCCTGCAAAGCCCTTGAATTTGTCTGATCTCAATTATAAGATTGAGGGTAGAGGATTCTTTGCCTATCGACATGATGCGACCAAAGGCGAGGGCCAGGCCAACGAGTTTGAGATGGCGCGCATGAACTTCGGTATCAGATATTTTGCGTCTGACGACCTGATGCTCCGCTACGTGACCGATATCGCGCGCGAAAGCGGCACCGGCAAAATTGACGCGCAAGCGCAGTTAGCTTATGTAGATTGGAAAATGGACAAGCACTTCAATTTGTTGACGGGCCTTTTGCTCACCAACAATTGGGCGCAAACGGAAGTAACTTGGGGCTATCGCTCCATTTTGTGGAGTCCGATGGAAGCCTTTGGCGATTACTGGGGCGCATGGAACAAGAAATACACGACATATCTTGAAGCATGGGCGCAGGCTGATCCCACGAAAGCCGGACTCTTGAGCAATCAAATTACTGCCTCAAGGTCGAAGATGGGCGCTGCGGCGGACATGGCCGTCGGTGTAAGTTACAAGCCCGTGAAATCTGCATTCGTGAATTTCCAAATTCGCAACGGTAGCGGCTACAAATCTGCGGAAAACGACATGTTCAAGAACTTCCAATTGATGGTTGGAAAATCTTTTATGAACAATGCGGTGAACGTCTCTGCGTTCACGGAACTTGAACCTTATCGCGGGGTGGATGAGAACGGTGACTCGAAAGGCTTCGTGAATGTCGCGTGGGATATGTCCGCGTCTTACACAGACGTTAATAAATTCACCGTCGGCACAAGTGTCAATTCCAAGACCATCGCCAGCACTGCGAGCATTACAGGTACGTGCATATCGGGTTTCGCTCACGGCTTCATTAAGGCTAACAAGCTGAAAGCGATTGCTCGTTACGACGTTTACAACACGGGTTTCAATGATGCGCCGGTGCGGCCCGGTGATGAAGCATTCCAGAGCAACGGAACCCGCATGGTCATCGGACTTGATTATCTTGCGCACAAGAACTTCAGCATCATTCCGAACTTGCAAGTTGTCAATTACGAAGATTCTGACCTTGAACCGGTCAAATCAGCTTACGTGCACATGGCGTTCAAGTGGTAGGCGACGTGGACGCTAAATAGGTTCCGAAGAAAATGAAGCGGCCCGTCCATTGGACGGGCCGCTTTTGTATTCGTGATCTTGCTTGACGCGGGCGGCACGCCTGCCGCCCCTACACTGTTCTTACTTACATCTCGCTCCGGCGCTTTTGACAAACTCTTCAATTGTGCCGAAGTGGTCTATGGCGTGTTCGAGAGCGGTGTAGCCTTTCACGCGGCCTACCTTCCATTGCTTTAGGCCTTCCATATCGAGCAGCGGTCTGAGTTCGGGGTCGTCGTAGCTCATGTCCTGCAAGAGTTCACAGAATCTGGCGATGTCTTTGGTCGGCGCACGGTCCAACACGGTGAAATTGCAATGATCGAAAAACGGCGTGCGCGCGAGCACTTTTGTTGTGCCCGGTTTCAGCGTGCCTTCTTGTTCAAACAATGCGTAGTTCGCTTCGAGCACGCACGCGGCGTCGGCTTCACCGTTCGCGAGCGCTTTGGCCGCGTCGCGTTCGCCGCCGATGTGATCGCCGTGCAAGTCCGACCAACACATCAAAGGGAATCATCGTGAAATCCACGTCCGGTTCGAGTCCCGCATTGACGAGTTCATTCAGTGGAATCAGCGTGGCCTGTGGAGAATCTTTTGCTCCGACGGCCACACGTTTGCCGCGCAGATCGCCGATCTTGTGAATGCCTTCCTCGCGGCGTACGACAATCACCGACGTCAAATCGCAATCGCTGTCGCGCATCATCACCGCGACCGCGTGACGACCCGTGGCTTTGGCGAGCTGTTCGGATTGAATCCATGCGAGCGGAGAATTCCACGCGATGTGGATCATCCCGTCGAAGTGTGCTTCCACTTGCCGCTCGTAGTTCGAAAACAAAACGTAGTCAAAGTCGAGGCCGTTGCGAATGAAATACTCCTTGAAGCCGTTCCAAATTGTCACGACTTTCGGATCATACGCCACCGCGCCCATCAACAAGGTGCTCAATTGCTTCTCCTTAGAATAGCGGCAAACCGGTTACGGCCTTGCCGATGAAATCGTACAGCACATCGGTCGTCGGCGCCATCACGCCGCCCGCGCGCGTATCGCGGAAGTAGCGCTCCACGCCGACGTCTTTACGAAACGCCATGCCGCCGCAAACACGCATCGCGAGATCGAGCACTTCAGTCGCCGCTTCGCCTGCCGCCGCCTTGACTTCCAGCACTTTCAGCATCGTGTCGGCGCGACCGGATTCCAATGCATTCAGCGTGTCGTCAAGCAGCAAACGCGCCATATCGGTTTTGATTTGCATGCGCGCGATGTAGTTGCGAATCGTCGGAAGTTCGGCAAGCGCGGAGCCGGAGTATTCATACTGCGTACCCGCGTGTTTTGCGGTTCGGGCAACTGCGCCTTCCATCAATCCGATGGCGCAGCTTGCATTCAGCACATTGAACATCGGCAAAACGATGCCCATCATAATGTCGAAGCCTTTGCCGTCTTCGCCGAGCATCGCGGTTTGCGGAACATGCACGCCTTCGGCAACGGCGGGTGATGAATCATTACCGCGCAGACCCAAGCCGTTGAACGGTCCTTGAATCTTCATCCCTTGCGCATTCGCGGGTACGAGCCAAATTGTGCTCAACCCCTCAGCAGCAAGCGGCCTCGAAGACCACACATACGCCGTGGCTTTCGAGGCCGATGTTATCCAACTCTTTTTTGCATCGAGCACAACTCCCGTGCCGTTCTTGGTCGCCGTGCTGACGGGAACCCAGAAGTGGCTGCGCGATCCCGCTTCGCTGAATGCGAGCGTTGAAAAGTGTTCACCTGTTGCAGCAGCTTTGCGCGTGGCTTGATCTGCAAACGCTTCCAGCACTGCCGTGCCGCAGAAGTGCATTGATACCACCATGCCGGTTGATCCGCATTCTTGCGATACGCGCCGCACGATTTCACTTGCGCCGCGATGGCCCAGCGCCAAGCCGCCGACTTCTTTTGCGCTCACTGCGCCGAGCAATCCGGCTTTCGCGAGCGCGTCAACTGATTCGCTGGGAAATCTGCCGAGACTATCTACGTCCGCCGCAAATTGTGCGACGACTTCAGTTGCTACGCGCTCGAGCGCATCCTTCCAATTCGTACTCAAACTTGCCTCCTTGTTGTGCGCAACACTCTGGCGCACGAACAAGCAAGCGCTTGCTCCTACACCGGTGTGTTGTGCCGTTGTGGTCCGGCGCCGCCGGACCTGTTACTGTTTCACCGATGATAGGTCATGTTTTATTCCTTTAATCGAGATTTTCTCATCCTTACTGCTTTCGATCCGATAAACTTCGCTTCGCTTCGGACGTTGGATGAACTTTTTTGGGACCCAGATATTTACAGCGCCGAGATCATGAAGTGGGCACGGCTCTTGCGATCTGGAGACCAGTTGCATGTGCGAACGTCTTGACGAATCTTCACCTGCGTCCAACTCAGTGCAAGGCATGGAAGGTTGATGGAATCCCGAGATGATTGAACATGACGGCATGCCTGTGCGACGCTGGGATGGGTCATAATTCGAAATCGCTCGCTGATCGGTTTCATCGATGACGACTTTGCAATCGCTTCGCCGCATTGATTCAGGATTCCAGCGCTATCCTGGCGAACAGATTGCGTTCCAAAACCCTCCGGAATGTCGAAATTGCAAGCTGCAAATACATGCATCGGGGCAACAGGCGCTGTCTCCCCAGTCTATCGTGTTTGAGGATGCGGCTTTCTCTTATTCACCCTCAAACTCCGCGATCTGTGTTACACTGCCCACGGAGTTTTCAAAATACTGTTTGCGAACTTCTTTGTAACGCGGGTCAGCGAAGAACTCAATTGAATGCTGTTTCGATGGAAACACAATCATGAACACACGATTGATCTCCACGTCGCAGCACTTCTTCAGCACTTCCGATATCTTAAAATCATAATCAAACCGGCCGCCGTACTCTTCCAAAATCGGCATCATGTGCTCGCGATAGGTTGCATAGCCGTCCGAGTCCGTGATTTGCATCGCCATGATGCGCCGGAACTCCATTAGCTATCCTTTGACCAGCATGAACGACATGCCGTCGTAACCCTTCGAGCCGACGGTCTGAATTGCCGTGACGGACAAGCCGCGGTTCGCTCTTTACATATTCGTTCATCCGCCGCACGCCTTGCGACATCGGCGAATTGCTGTCGTGGTTTATGACGTCGCCGTCGCGGATTACGTTGTCCACTACTATCAGCGTCCCCGGATGTGACATATCGAGCGCGTGCTTCACATAGTGCACGTTGTTCTCTTTGTCCGCATCAATGAAGATCAAATCAAAAACAAGTCCCTCTTCCTTTAGATCCGGAAGAATATCAAGCGCCGCACCAACGCGCATGGCGATTTTCATTTCTTGACCTGCGCGCGCAAAGTTCCTGCGTGCAACTTCGGCATTCGCTTGTTCAACTTCGAGCGTCACAACTTTGCCGTCATCTGGAAGCGCTCGGGCGAACAAAACCGCGCTGTACCCCGCAAGTGTGCCGATCTCCAGCACATACTTTGCTTTCATCAGCCGCGTGATCATCTGCAAGAACTTGCCTTCAAGCGGTGTCACCTGAATCGCAGGCAACCCAGAAGCTTCTTGGTCATGTAATATCGCCTCCAACACCGGATCGGAGTCGACGAACAATTCATCAAGATAGTCTTCTACTGATGTCCACAGGTTTTGCATACTATTCCTTTACCCGCCCCAGACGGAATTGACTTCTTTCGATTTCGCGGCCCGCGTTTTCGTATAGCACTTTCTTTGTCAGCACAACGGAGTCTTGCCGCGATGAATCGGGAACGGACATATAGAGCACATACGTAATCTGCGCTTTTTTGTAGTTGTCTGTGCTTGGTCCTTGAAACACAATCGTGGTGCCGTTTTGCGTTTCGCGCTTGGCCCACACGAACCAACCTTTACCGTCCATCGTGATACGGCGGCCGCCTGATAAAAATGCAATAGGATCCGTAATCACTTCAGGGTTTCCACCCTCATCCCATATGGTTTTTGTCACGACCAAATTGCTGTCAGACTCCGTCACGTCCCAACTCACATCCGTATTCGTTAGGGTTGAGTCGTCTCTCGTCTCTAACGACAACATCGTTCCCGACCACTTTCCCACCAGCGGCGCGAAGTCAGATTTCGAAAGCTTGACGTCGTCGGTTTGCGCGATTGCGAGGTGGTTTGTAAAAATATACAACACGCAAACGAAGAAGAATGAACGTGCGCCTAAGTGCTTTGTCCACATAATTCGCTACCTAATGATTCTCCCGTTCTAATACTTGACTTCTTCTGTCACTTCAACTATGCGCGCTTGTACAGAATCTATTAGCGTACCCTCTACTTGCCCCCATAGCTTTTTGAGTGCATTCAGCATATGCTGTGCTTCAGTCGCCGTCAAGAATTCAAGCTCGACAATTGCGTAATCAAGTTTATCCGTTGACCGTAGAACTCTATGTCGTTGCGCGCCGTTACGTTTCCTCCCGATGGGATCGCCATCGAAGGCTTTCTTCCACATCTCGTAGTTGCGTACTGGATGTTCGATTTGCAAGATGAACATTGGTTCCTCAATCAGAGTTGAATTCTTAATCGCTTTGCTTTGGTTATGCCTTTTCTCACGTCTTCAATTCCTTCTTCCGTGCCGCCGGGAATAGGACGTTGTTCAAAATCAGACGATAGCCGGGCGAATTTTTGTGCAGAGCGAGTTGCGTGGGAGGGTCGCCGACTTGGTGGCGGTAGTCTTCGGGATCGTGGCCGCCGTAAAAGGTCCAGAAGCCTTGACCGAATTTGCCGTGAATGTACTTGATTTCGTCGGAGCCTTCGCGTTGGGCAAGCACCGTCACGCTCGGCTTCAAATATTCTTTATGAAACGCCGTCGTCTGGCCCAAAAAACCCTTCACAACGTTCGTGTGGCACTGCGTGAGCATCGTCGGAATCGGATCGAACTTCGCCGAAAAATCAAACAGCGTGAAGTAATCCCCTTCGCCGCCCTGCGCGAGCATGCCCGATGTCGGACTCACGTCAATCGACGAAAATTCGTACACCATCGGATCGGTGATGAGCTGATAGTTTTGAAACGCGACCGCGTTGCCGTAATCCATCTTGCTTGCGTAGCTCGGATCAATCGCATCGCCGTCAAAGACCGGCGCGCAAATATCCGTCGCTGCCGCCGCAAGCGAGATGTCATAGCTGTCCGTCGCGCTACACATCGCAAACAAAAATCCGCCGCGACCCATGTACGACTTCAACGTGCGCGACACGGCGAGCTTCATGTCCGAAACTTTGTTGAAGCCGAGCGATTTCGCCGACGCTTCTTCCTGCTGCACCTGCCGTTGATACCAATCGGCGTTGCGGTACATCGAATAAAACTTGCCGTACTGCCCGGTGAAATCTTCGTGATGCAAGTGAATCCACTCGTATTTCGAAAGCTTGCCGTCGAGAATTTCCTGATCGTAAATCACGTCAAACGGAATTTCGGCATAGGTCAGAGCGAGATTCACCGCGTCGTCCCACGGCCCTTCGCGCACGTCGTCGGGAGCGTAAATGGCAACTTTCGTCGCTTTTTCGAGTAGCACGACCTCCATATTGGAGTTCTCGATTTCGAGATAGATGTCCGCCGCGTTGCCAGCATCTTCCGCTTTCACGCCGCGCAAACGGCAATCACCGGCGATTTCGTCATCGGAGTCCATCATAAAACTGCCGCCGCGATAGTTCAGCAACCACTCAACTTTCACCCCTTGCGACAAGGCCTTATAAGCGATGCCGTATGCCTTCAGATGATCCGTTTGCGACAGATCCATCGGAATCAAAAGTTTTTGGGCGAACGCGGGAAGTGCAAACAGGGAGAGCGCGAGAAGGAAAAAGAGTTTGTTCATTCTTTATTGTCTGAAGGCCGTTGACGTTCGAGGCGCTTTTCTCTCGCGTGCGCCAGCTCGCGCGGAATCGTGAGCATCAGCACATGAAAGATTAGCCCTGAGGAAACGGCGATGAATAGCAAGCGGAAACCAATCTCCCACGTCATCACAAAGTAGTAAAATGTGTAGAGCGTGAGCGGCAGCATAATCAGAATACTGGTAAATGTGCCGGGTGAGTAGCGGCTCGATGATATCGAGAGCGCGATATGAAACCACGCATTTACAAACAACAGCCCCATAGCGGGCATCGAAAACCACATTTGCTCTAAACCGATGTACCCGACCGCGCCGTAAATCGGCCAGCCGAGCAACACGTTCAGAACAAAGGCGAATTTCGCATTGATCGGCGACGATGCATTGTCGCTTTTGAATACTTCTTTATTAAACCACGGCAGGAAACCGCCCGGAAAAACATACTCCTCAAATTGATGGAGCATCAGCGCCGGCAGCGCAACCCAGAACACCCATTGCGGATGCTTGTAGATCCATTCAAATAGTTCAGTCAGGGGAATTTCTCTATGGTAAAAAGGTGCTTAAGAGATCTTGTTGGCCAGCACGCGAGCTTTGCGGCGTGCCTGTTCAAGATAAAGTGAACGCGGATAGTCCACCAAATAATCTTGTAGTAACTTCAACGCTAGGTCTTCCTGCTTCAAATCTTCAAGCGTTATCACCGCAATCAAATATTTCGCGCGCGGCAAATCCATCGATTCAGAAAAGCTCTCGACGAATTGGTTGAGTGCTGTAATCGCTTCCGTAGGTTTTCCCGAGGCTCGTAGCTCTTCGGCCTCTTTGATGCGGCTCCATTCGGCAAGTCGTCCATACTTCAAACCGGATGCCGCTTCGCCGTATTTTTGTGCCGCGACTTCATGATTCTGTCTGAACTCGGCATAGTCTGCATCGGCAAATGCGCGCATCGCACCGTGGAATCCGCCACCACTCAACAAGGCTTGATAGAGAATCGCATCGTTAAACGTGGTGTTCTGCGTGCTGCCTTTGAGAATAGAATCAAGCGCAGCCTCGGCGAGCGTCGTCGAATCGCGCCACATGTTTGCGCGCGCGATGCGCATTAGAATTGTCGCGAGATCGTCGGTAATCTCACCGCGCTGAGGAGTTACTGCCTTGCTCCAAGCGTCAATTGCTGCGCCGTACTCACCCATGTAGGCGTGCGCGTCACCAATGCGCATGCCTGCACGCTGTTTAAGCGGCGGCTTCGTGCGCTGAAAAATTCCGGTGTATTCGACCAATGCATCTTGCGGACGGTTTTCGCGTTCGAGCAGGATCTCCGCGATACGGAAGCGCGCTTCTTCAAGCTCCGGTGACTTTGTGCGGCCTGCGATGAAGCGTTCGTACGCGGCTTTCGCTTCGACGTTGTTGCCTTTAGCTTCCAAGCATTGCGCCAATCCAAGTTCCGCTTTTTCCGCAAACTGATCGGCTGGCTTCCACGCAATCACCCTTTCAAAGCCGCGCTGCGCAAGATCAACTTCACCCTCCGAAAGCAACTGCTGTGCGGTTGTCAACACACTCACGCCGCCCGCTTCGGAAAGTGAATCTGCGGTAATCGTAGCGTCAAGCGATTTGGCGAGCTGTCCGGCCTTCATCGTGTAACCTGCATACATCCGCCAAATTGTCGGATCCTTGCGGTCGCGTTTGATGGCTTGATCGAGCGTGCTCATCACCGTTTCTTCCACCGTC
This sequence comes from bacterium, assembly GCA_016721565.1. GTDB lineage: Bacteria > Electryoneota > RPQS01 > RPQS01 > RPQS01 > JABWCQ01. The sequence continues at coordinate 39,417 of JADKHW010000014.1, forward strand.
GAATCATCAGGAAAGCGCGCCAGATAGCTTTGCGCAATCTGCCATGCGGTCGGTGACGTCTTTGTGTATAGTAGCAACTCGTCCGTTGCACCTGCGTAGTTCATCTGTGCCTGCAAACTCGACGCGAGTTCGAGCGCCATATACGTCGGCACTTTCTCTTCCTTGCGATACTCGCGAATGAGCTTTTCGCTCTCTTCCCACCTGCGGTTACGATGCAGGACAGAAATCAGCGCGCGCAACGCATCGGGATTGTGCGGCTGTGTGTCAAGCGCGCCGCGCCAGATCTTCCACGCCTCGTCTTCGTCGTCGCGTGCAAGCTTCACTTCGCCCAGCGCGAGTTTTAACTGAAACGGGCTTGACGGATCCTGCCACGGAACAATATCACCGCGCATGTCCGCTTTCAATGTCTGCTCCCGCAAGAATCCTTCGGCATCGTCAAACCTGCGCAACTGAATATAGCAATTCGGAATCGCCGCAATCGCCTGTGGATTGAACGGCGCCGCCTTCAGAACCTCTTGCCAGGCCGCGAGTGCGCCGTCAAAATTCCCGCGCTGTTCTTCACGACGCGCGCGGTCAAACTGCACCTGCTCCATCGTGCGTTGTGGTGGCGCTTTCTTTTGCTGCCCCGGCTGTCCCGGCTGCGGTGGTTGCACTAAAATCTGCTGCGCCTGAATCGGTCCCAGCATAAGCAGCACGGTCATCACTATGTAAAGGAAAGAGGTCATTTCGTAAGGGTTATGGGAATCACGCGCGATTCGGTCGAGGTGGCAAGCCTAAGGAAGTACTTCCCACTGGCAAAGTTGTCGGCGCTCCATGATGTTTTGTGCACACCCGCCGTCGCAAGTTCATCGGCCAAAATATTCACTTCTCGGCCCAACACGTCGTACACGGCAAGCTTCACGAGACCCGCTTGCGCAAGCTGATATTCAATCGTAGAAGTTGCGTTAAACGGATTCGGATAGGCCCGCAGATCAATTGCGCTCGGCAACTCCGGTAGCGTATCGTCTGCATCCAGCAACTCATCCAACGGAAATGCGGCTATCTGTGCTCCGCCGCCATACGACCCGTCGGTCGTCACTTCGGTAAAGGCGTAAACGAGTGAACCTGAAATCTCTTTCATGATCAACCCGTTTAACAAATGGTTGTCAGCCACGTTCTGCGTATGCAAATTGGAGTTGAATGTTCCGTCAGATTCCAATCCGAAAAACCAGAATTGCATGTTTTCATCCCCACGAATAAAGGCAGAGAGCACAAACCGCGCGTCGTGTGTCCGCAAAATTCCCCAACTCGTAATATAGCTTTGCGGTTCCAGCGGACCCGGATCCCACGGTGGCGTATTTGTCACCGTGGTGCCATCGTAGGTAGAAAGCCAAACGCGAAAATCAATAATTGGTGGCGTCGGCGAAACCGATCCTGCCATAAACGTTAAGATACTATTTTCATAGTAGTACGCCGAGCTTGACGGACTTTCTCCCGCTGCAAGCTCGTTCGTGCGCAATTCGACGCTGTCACTGTAGAACCCTTGTGTGTCAAACAGATACAGCACGGTGCGCATCGTCCAGCGCGATTGCGCGAACGTCGCCTGTTGCGAAACCAAGTGCGGCGAGCCATTCACATCGTAGGAGAAATAGGTTTCCCCCAGCGCTAATGTATCCGATCCCAACAACTCACCGGCGGAGCTAAATCGGAATACCTGTTGCCCTACCGCGAAATCGCGTGACGACACAAAATAGCCGTCTGCAAGTTTCAAGAATCTTGGAAAGAATGCGGGGTTCACGACAAACTCATCCAGTAGCGTCCCCTCCGGGGAGTAGAACTGGAGTTCAGTTTCAGCAAGTCATTCGTGGTAAATCATCTTGGCCCACGCACCGGTCGTGAGCGTTTGATACTCAACTCGCGGTGGGCAGCTTACTAATCCTGTATCTTGAATGTCAAGCGTATCGCGCGAACCAACTAAATTTCCCGACATATCAACATGCTGACCATATGCGCCAATCCAATCAACATTCGCGCTTGCCCAAGTGCAATAGAGTTGATTCTGATCGGTCAAAACAATTGTGGGAAAGAAAAAGCGCTCGTCCGTTTCAGCGTCCATTCTTACGGGACCAAACTGCGGCTGTGCGTGCGCCATCAGCGACAGCAGGCAGACCGACAAAATAACTGCATAAAGTTTGGTCATAAATTCCCTTTACAATTTGAAACCGACACACCAACAGCCGTTTGCGGCTAAACTCGAATCAGATGCAAGCGTACACGCGACAAAGACCTCGTCACCGTACTTCGTTGCGCAAAATTCCTGAATCGACTTATCTACAGGAGTTTCAGCGTTTCCGTATTTCGCCCAATAGCCTTCGCTGTCTTGCGAGAGCAACACGATCTCCATTCCTTCATCCCCCTCGGACAACGTGGCCAAAAGCGGAAATTGATCTCCTGTAGCAATCGCGCGGCACGCCACGGCCTTGACTCCGCTGAAGGGTCGAATCTTTGATTGGTGATTCGAGCGCAGTTTTGCGTCCGCTACAACATTCGTTTCGATGAGTGCATCATCCTTGCCAATGTTGTAACCACTGACGATAATCAATTCATCATCCTGCACAGTGTAGTCTGTCCCAAAACACAACTTGCGGTCAAACCCGCGTTTAATCACCGTGCTATCGACCCAACTGCACACGCGCCCGATATGATAGACTCGAAACTCATCGTCGATCGCCTTCACGAGCGTCACACCGTTTCCGGTCACTCCGACATAATCAGGGTTGGGAATATCGAGCGTGTCGCGGCTGAGTTCGTGGCACAGGCGGTCAATCCAAATGGTGATCAACCCGAACTCAGTCGAGCTGCTGTGAACGATCAAGTAAATCGAATCAACCTTAATCGGATAGGTCTGCACCGCCGGAGCGGCCAGCCACGCGGCTTCGCGCTTACTCGTGCTGTCCAGAAAATACATGAAGCACTCTTGAATACAGCTGTGAGCCACAAACGTGGCCGTGCTGTTATCAGCGAGCGTCCAGCGTTCCAATTCAGGAATACACTGGACGTACTTTCGATCAATGAAGGCGTAGCTCTTTGCCGAATCAAACTTTTGGGTCTGATTGTTGAAGTTCGCGCCCGCACCGCCGATGCTGTCGTGATAGAATTCAACCCACTGACAATTCAGCGAGCTGTCGTCCTGCATCACAAATCGCGGCGTGAATATCTGCTCGGCTCCTCCGCTGTCAATGCGGCTCATCACAGGCCCGCGCGAACAACCAAATGCCAAAAGCAATCCGATAATTGCGAGCGCCCGCGTCAGCACATTGGGTCCAGCATCATGCTGGCAGCGTCACGCTGGTGGTTATTGCCACTTTGACAGGGCATCAAAATACTTGCGGATCAGATCTTCGTAATCGGCAGTGTACTTCGCGTCAAGTGCGCGCAGTAAATCTTCCCGCAGTTCGTCTTGGCCCGGCTTCTTCGGCAATTCACGCGGAGAAGCGCGCACCATATCAATACCCGTGTTCGACTTGCGCTGTGGCGAGAACTCGCGTTCACGATTCGCACGCTGGAAATCGAGCAGCTTGGATTCAATCTTGTTCTGTCGCTCAATCGTTTCGGGCGTAATCTTCTGCGCACGCAAATCCTTGGCGACCTCTTCCATGTCTTCTTTCAAACCGTCGAGTCGGCCCGTCGTTTCACGCGAAGCCGCAGCCTCTTCCGCAAGTTCACCCATGGATTTCGACAGCGCTTCCTGCTCACCCGCCAAGCGCTGCATCGCGGCCTGTTGACCTTGCGACATCGTGCCGGGGTTCTGCATCATCGAAGCCGTTTGCGAATTAATCTGTCCCTGCTTCTGACACATGCCGCCTGCCTTGTTGCAAGTCGAGTTGCTGTTCGGCTTGTTGCACTGGCTTTGGCATTGCTTGCACGCGCTGTTCTGCTGCTTCAACGTTTCATTCAGCGCGGCCATCGCTTGCTTACGATAGTGTGTCGCCGAACGTGAATCGCGCTCCGCCGTGGCATTGCACGCCGCCTGCATCTGATTGATCGTCTCTTCCATCGCCGCCATCAATTTAGGCGTCACCGACATCGACTTCTTGGCAAGCTCCATCATATCTTCTTGCACGCGCTTCATCGCCTGCTTGAGATTCTCTTGCTCTTCGGACAATTCACGCATCTGCGGACTGTTCGGATCCATCTCCTGTGACTCTTGCCACAGTTGTTCCTGCCGCATGGAGAGATCAAGCATCTTGTCGCGTGCCTTCTCCATCTCCATCATCGTTTCCATGTCCTGATCCTGCTGCATCTGCTGGCGCATGTCCTGCATCTTCTGCGCCATCTCGGACATCTTCTTCTGCTGCTTCTTGCCCTGCTTCTTGGCCGATTGATTCTGGCACATCTGCATGGATTGCGAGTTCTGCTCCATTTGTTCGGAGAGCTGCTCTTCTTCCATTTCCTTCTTCAGTTCTTGCGCCTTCTGCTCGCCTTGAATCTGATCTTTCTTCATCTGCTCGGCAAGCTGCTTCATCTCCTGCTCGATCTTCTTCATCTCCTGCGAGAGCTTCTCCTGCTGCTTGGCATTTTCCGGAGCGTTCTGCGGAGTGTTCTGATCCATCTTCTCGTTCAGCTTATCCTGCTGCTTCGAGAGTTCGTCGAGCCTGCGCGCAAGTTCGTCAAGCTTCTTCTCGGCCTGCATCTGCTTCAACATGTTGAGCGTTTGGTCGAGCGCAAGCTTAAACTGCTCCTGCGTTTTCTGCATATTTTCAAGCGCCTTGCGCATCTCTTCGGGCGTCGGCTGCTGCATCGCTTCGGCCAGCTTGCGCATCGCTTCGCGCATTTCCGGCGTCACCACTTCCTGCACCAGCTCCTGAATCTGCTGCATCTTCTCCATCACTTCAGGCGAATACAGCGAGCGCATCTGATTCTGCATTTGCTGCTGCTCGATAGCTTGCGCCACCTGCTCCAGCACCTGATTCATCTGCTCCTGCTGCTCCATCAACTGATTGATTTCCTGCTTGCGCTCGTAGCTCATCTCGGGATTCGACTTGAATTCCTCGACGGCTTTTTCAACCTCTTCGCGCAAGTCCTGCGAATGATCCAGCAACTCGTCCAGCGTAATCGTGCGCTTTTCTTCAATCTTTTCCTGCTGGTCGAAGATCTCCGCCATCGACGGGAAGCGTAGCACGCGCGTTTCGCTCTTGGCGCGCTTCGGTCCGCTGATGCGGTCGTTGTCCCACACTTCAACAAACATCAACACTTGATCTTCGGGCAGCAATTGCAGCGGCGTCAAATCAAATTGCGTCTCCACCACACAGCGGCCCGGCTCGGTCACGCGATAGTCCAGCGCAAGCTTTTCAAAGCTCTCGTCCTGAACATCACCCGGCTGATCCCACGGTGACGTGCGATAATAGCGCAGCGTCATCTTGGAAAAACCATAATCATCGGCGGCATCGGCAAGCAACGGAATCTTGATGTCCGCCGCGATTTCCAAATCATGGCTCGGCTCAACCAATGAAATCACCGGAGCTTCGTCGGGACGCGCGTTAATGCGGTAAGAAATAGCGTCGCGGCTGATACGGCCTTCTTTATCCGTGAGCTTAATCTGATAGGTGCCGCTCTTCGACACGGTGAACCCACCGCTGGCCTTACTGCCTTCAAGCGTCAGCGCGAGTGTTTCTCTTGGCGTGGCAATATTCTCGCCCGTCAAGTCGAAGAACTCAAGCTTGGCATCGGCAAGCTGTTTAGTCGATGAAATTGAAATCCGCGCCTGCGTTCCTACAACCGCCGAAATATCGCCGACATTCTCTTCAAGCGTCAACGACTGCAATTCGGTATAAGCAGGCGGTGTCAGCGTCAGCGACAGATAGCGCACCGCCGGTAATTCCTGAATCGTCGCCGTGAATTTTTCGCTTGACACATTCTGCGCGTAGGCCCAATATTCAAACGTTGAGGCCAAGCCCGACCACGTTACAGTATATTGCCCGTGCTCATCGCCTGCCACTGTCAGCGGTGAATCTGCCGAGCGGCCTTTTTCTTTGCGCGTGATTGTGAGTTCCTTGGGTAGCGTGCCCGTGGCCGTCACAACCACTTTCAGAGAATCTCCGCGTACCAGTTCGACATCGCCCGGAGCCACATGCAGAACGAATTCCGGGCTCGGCGAGAAATCCTTACCCGGATTCATCACACGTTCCGCCGCCGACATCAACGGCCCACCAAACACAATCAACAGCGCGACCGCCGCAACCGAAGTAAACAGCGCATAACGCGCGTTCTTCTTCACGTACGTTCTGTCCGGCAGCGTCGCGGGTTGAATCGGCACCAACTCTTCGGCCACACCGCGTCCAGCCGCTAAAATCAATTCCGGCGAAACGCCTTCACGATCTGCGTTTTCAACATGATCCAACAGCTGCAAAGCATTCAGCACACGGTCACGAATTCCCGGCATGCGCTGAGCATATTCACCAGCGAGCTTCTGATCCGTCGGCGCGAACGCCGTAAACTTCAAAATCGGCCAAACCACACCGAGTCCGAGCGCCGCAATCGCCGACACCGTCCACAACCCAAGCAGCACCGCGCGCGCGCCGCCGCTGAAATGGCCCAGCGATTCCAACACCAGCACGAGCAGCGTCACGCTGACCAATGCGGCCAACGCGAACAGCGCATGACTCTTCAATGTATTGACAAGAACGGCGCGCCGTAAGCCCGCCATCCAGTTGCGTATCGTCGAGAGTACTTCTCGTGCACCCATAGTCGTCTGTTTCCTTCTTCTATCGTTAGTGCGTTGCTCGCACGTTCTGTCTTACTGGAAGCTCAAAGCCAAGTGAAATTTGCGTATAAGCAAACTTGGGAAAACTTGCGTTAATAGCATCTTCTCTGTGATTGCCAAAAGATCGGACACTACTGATCTGTAGAAATGTGTCGCCGTTTTCGCGGACAAAATGTAGCCTGAAAAATATTTCTGCAAGCGCACTCGTTTCCCGTGCCGGAAAATTCTTGCGGAACAATTGATAGCCGCCAACTCCGAATCCTATCTCGGGCCGAATTTGGGTACCTTGCTCCACGCTGTCAATATTAAGCTTACTAAAATCAAAAACAATTCTTCCCGTCGCTAACAATCCCGCGTTGTTTTGGTCCGAGAACGTGCGGTCTGCGAAGGTGTCATCCAATCTGACCGTAGCATAATCGCTGGGATAATATGCATCTACGCTACTCTCTGTTCCAAACCACCCTCCAGCCATCAGCTCTGGGTGAAAGAGTTTGAGCGTTCGGTTAAATGCATAAAATCCGTCAATTCCAATTCCTGCGCGCGGGTGATGTGACCCCAATCGCCGGTGGAATCCACTTTCTATAAAAGTTTGATTAGCGAACGAAGGCGTAGTAAGACAAAATAGCAGAGCAATCCAAACGATGCGTTTCATCGTCCCTCCGGAGCGATTAAATTTCTGCGTGTCTGCCGAAAGCCATCACTATAGCTCTCAACAGTCAAACAGGCTTAATTACTCCCACACCGAAAACCGATAACCCAGCGACAAGTATTGATAGTTTCTATCAGTCTCGTCAAGTTCCACTTCAACTCCGAAGAGAATCATCAAATCCGACATTAACCCCACAGGAACTGCTATGCCAAGTACCGTCTCAACAACACTGTTCCCTATCCAGTTCGGTTGCTCTCCCCAGTCGCGTAGTTCAAACTTATTATAACAACCCGCACCAACAATCGGCCTGGTCGGTCGTTTCCCGATTCCATTTGGCTTGTGATTGTCAAGCATTGCTCGCATCCCAATCCGATAGCCAGGTTGCTCCTCTGTGCGTTTTATCACTCTCCAGCCTGATTCGCCGTAAACTGCATTTTGCTCATGCACCTCGCTCGTCCAGGCAGTCCACAGCATCGAAACGGCGAGTTCAGCGTAATCGTATTCCCCACCGTCAGCATCACCTGCGGCGTTGCTCGCTCCTCGCGCCGCGAAGTCCCTTCCCAATCTCTAATCCCACCACTAATCCCCAATTCAACCGCCCGTGCCTGAACCGAAATCACCATCAGAGCGGCTACAAAGAGAGTTTTCTTCATCGCTTACTCCACACCGAAAACCGATAACCCAGCGTCAAATATTGCGACAGATCTTCGTTCCCGCTGTTGGTTCCGGCAACCGCAAACTGAATCAGGAAATCCGCCGTCTGCCCAACCGGAATCGCCAGACCTAACATCCCCTCAGCCGTCACGAAATCTCGCCAATAGAGCTGATCGAATGCCTTGCTCTCTTCGGCGATCCACAACAACCCTGCGCTGGCCCTCGGATGCATGATCCGGTGACCAAGTTTGCTTGGCACAAGCGGCTCAACGGCAACTCGCACGCCCAGTAAGAACCCCGGCCATTCCAACGGCGTTCCCCGTCTAAAATACCCTCCTGCTCGATGAGGGAACTGGTCATCGACAGTTGTCTGAATCCAGGCGTGCGATGAATTTCCCGCGTCGCCATATTCCACCAACTGCATCAAACCGATATGGCAAATCGGGTCTGAAGTACTCGCCAAGCGACAAAATCAGCGTCGGCGTCGGTCGCACGCTTCGCTGTGCCGTATCTTCCCAATCCCTAATCCCACCACTAATCCCAATATCAAATCCATAACTTGAAGCCGCACTCAACATCGTAAGCACAAGAACAACATAGGTCGTCCTCATCTCTGGCTCCCTTCAAATATTTTTTTTCCTCCCTGATAGCAGGAAGGCTAAGGCGCTATTCGCCCCAATGACTGATATTTCTAAACGACTGCTTGATCGCAGCCAGTCCGGCGGCACGCTGGTGCCGTGCGCGCAAGCGCGCGACCGTAATCTTTAATCTATCTCTAACCACCGACGGCGGCAGTTCGCCCGTCTGCAAAAATTTATACCCCTGTATTGACTGATGAAAATACCAACCTGCAAGCTGTTGTACTGCGTGGCGCACGGGTTTGCGAGTCCTGAGTGTACGCGCCCTAAATTGAAATGTCAACTCTCTTCCTTCCTATCTTGCCAATATAGCTTGAAATAATAAAACCAAGCCAACAATCGCCGCCAACGGATGAATCAACGCGATTCCCGCCGGCACAGGTGCTTTCATTCTCCGCAGAGCAAACAATCCCACTCCGCCTAAGAACGTAATCAACAAAATCAAAAACGCTAACATCGGTGTCGGATTCGGTGACGATGTCGCATGAATAATCAAAAACGACACACCAATCACCGCCAACCCGCCGTGTATCCAAACAAATTTCATCCGCGCCGGAAGTTTTCGCACAAACTGCCACAACGGATTCGTCCCCACCAGCGCCGCCGCCAACAAGAACATCCCAGCCAAAAAGAGATACATCATTCTCTCCCAAGTTTCTTCCGGTCTCCCCCCGTGGACGGGGGGACTAAGGGGGGTCTGATAACCCCACCAACAATTCCAAAGCTATCAGCGAGCGCAAGATCCGCTTAACAAGCGGCTACTTTTTCAGCAACTCCAACACCGCCTTCGCCACACCCTCGCTCGATTGCGGATTCTGTCCCGTAACAATTCTCCCGTCCACCACAACCTGCTTCTCAAAGTTCGGCCCGGCTATAACCATCGCACCTTGTTCCTTGAGTTTGCTTTCCAGCAAAAACGGCATCAGGTGATCAAGCTTCGCGGCCTTCTCTTCGCTGTCGGTGAACACCGCAAGCTGCCGTCCTTCCACAAGCAATTTCCCGTTGCTCATCTTCGCACCGACAAATGCCGCCGGACCGTGACACACTGCGCTGACGATTTTTCCGTCTTGATACATCGTGATCAAGGCGTCCTCAACATCTTTGTTGCCCGGCAGATCGAACATCGTTCCATGTCCGCCCGGGAAAAAGATCGCATCGTAATCATCGGTCTTTATAGTGCTGAGTTTTTGCGAGCTTTGCAGCATCACAATCTCATTGCCGTATTTCGCGCGCGTTTCATCCGTCAAACTGCGCGGATCAATCGGCACATTCCCACCCTTAGGACTCGCCACCGTCACCTGCGCACCCGCCTCAACAAAAACCTGTCGCGGCACCGCAAACTCTTCCAGCCAAACTCCCGTAGCATGTGTCGAGTCAATCTGCGCGGTATTCGTCAACACAAATAAAATCGTCAACAACGTATCCATAATCTTCTCCCCGCTAATTTGCTAACTCATTCGCGACTATTTCATGCGCGTGTCATCCCGTAGGGACCTATTCAAAGAAGGTTACCATCCTAAGCGTGTTACAAATTTCAAGCACCACGCACTCCGATCTCCCCATCCCCTGCCGCAGTCGGGGGATTAAGGGCTCTGCCGGCTATTCCACTCCCCTACTAAGCGCATACACCAAAACATTCACCCCCATATCCAACGCCGCCTTACGTTTTTCCGGCGGATCGTTGTGAATCTCTTCGGCTTCCCACCCGTCGCACAGATCGCACTCGAAATCGTAATAGCAAACCATCACCCCATTCACAAACAGCCCGAACCCTTGCGCAGGCCCCTTGTCATGCTCATGAATTTTAGGAAGCCCGTTGGCAAAACGATTCACCGTCGAATAGATCGGATGTGAAAACGGCACTTCATACCACTCCGCATCCGGCAAAACTTTTTTCATCTCGCGCCGAAAGCTCGCGTCCATCCCGTAGTCATCGTTGGCAAACAGGAATCCGCCCGCGTTAAAATAGGCCCGCAGGTTGTTCACCTCGTTTTCCGAGAGCGCAATATTCCCGTGACCGTTGATGAACGTAATCGGGTAGCTGAACAGCTCGACCGACGACGGCTCCACGGCCCGCGGTTCGGGGACAAAATCCACCCCCGCCCCCGCCTCGGCATATCGCAAAAGGTTGGCCAAAGCCCGCCCCCCGAGTACCAATCCCCCCCGCCGTTATACTTCAAAAGGCCCACTTTCAGGCCACTCGCCGACCCTTGCGCAAACGCTGTAGAGGACAAAATCGCACCTGCCAACAGCACGCACGCCACCCATCCCCCACAAATCCGTCGCAGGGTGCTTGTCAAGCACATAGTTTTCAATATCTTAAAAATGTTGTAATTGCTTTCTGGCTACGTCTTAAACTCAGGAGAAACAAGGTTAGTTGCGAGGGGTTATCGAGTGTTGATGCTTAATGAGCGCCAAAGCATTTTATGTATCGCGATGTGGCTTTCCTCATTTGGAATTATTGAGGTGCAATATGGCCGCCTGTCATAGCTGAAGGCAATTGGTTCAGTTGGGCTTGGTTTTATCCCAACTACGCCGATCATGAAGAACACTGAAATTAATCGAAGAAGAAGAACACGCTCGTTTGACTTTCCTTCCAAAGTTTCAAATGAGTATCGATGTAATTTGCAATTAACGTACTTAGGGTCGCCAAGAAGAGAAATTTGGGAATTCAAAAATTTGTCAACATCCGATGTTGGTATATCCATTATTCTGAATTCTGCTGGTTTGTTCTCAAGAATATCGAGGCATGAGTTTAGGCTCGGGTATTCAATTCTCCACTCGTCACATAGTGCCTGCCTTTGTGATTTGCAGTAAATAACCTCAGCGTCTCTTATCGCCTGTGAACCCAACTCTGTTCTACCGGCGGCCTCGACAATGGAACAATTCAAAAACTTAATCGCATCTCGTGGTCGCAGCAGCGTTCTATCCAGAATGTACTTTGTTGGCTCTTCACTGTTCCGTCCTACCTTTTGCGGCAATATCTCCTTCAGCTGGACTGTTTGGTTCGTGTATTTACGGCGAATCAAAGCTCGGACGCAAGTCCAGCATTTCTAAAATGTCTCTTTCTGTCCAAAACACTGGCAATACCAAACTCTCATACTTCTCAGCCTGCAAGCCAGGATCGGAAGTTTCCTCGAGCACTTTCCAATACAGGTCTTCCCTTAAAGCAATTATTACTTTTACGTGACGGATTGCGCAAAACTCTCGAGCCGTTTCAATGAGGGCTCTTATAAGCTTATAACGAAATGCATCGTCGACCCAGTTTTCGTCTAGACCGTCAATAACAACATAATACTTCTTTTGATCGTCATCAATGACTCTGTCGAGCAATTGTAAAGCTTTGTCAAGTTTCTTCAAATGCGCCTTGTTTATCACTTCTTGACATTTTCGCTTCACATCCATTGTCTCTTCTGTTGACAAGACCTCCGTAGCTCTGATTCCAAGCTTCAAGAAATCGGGGATTATTGCGTTAACAACGGCGAGAAGCTCAGACTCTACCGTTTGTGTGACTTCTTTCAATCGATAGTCTGTCTCTTGCCAAAATGTGTCGCCATACTCTCGAAGAAAGTTGATTGCTTCATTCACATCTGTCTCTTCCTTCTTTCCTGTAAAACGTTCCGTTGTCCTTTGAAACCATCCTTTTTGTGCGCTGTCGCTTGTAAGTTCAAAATGCCTTTTAAGGACTTCTACTACGAGCACGTGACGCCAGAGTAGCTTAAAGAAGAGATCAAAATGAACATTCATCCCCTTCAATAATGTCATTATATCCGAGTTCGAAATGTAGGACATCGAAAGTGAGTCTGGGCTGACTTCAATCGTTCGTTCTTGCCGAGATAAGAGCACTCTCAAGAGGGCAGATTTCCCACTCCCCGTCCTTCCAAGAAGTATTCGTCTGTGATCGCGCATATCACGAAGTGCGTCAATATATCCGGCATCGACAAAACACTCGTCAAGATAGGAATCTAGTTCTGCTGAATTGCTTCCTATGTTGTCGTTACGGGTGAATCGGAATTTCTCTGCTGACATGTGCGTTGCTCTTCCTGAAATTGATAGGCGAACGTGCTAGTCTAGGTATCTTGCCTTATTTGATGCCTTGGCTGTCGGAAACTTGGCAACCGTATGGTTGGCTTTTACAATCTTGGGAATATAAGCACGAGCACATTAATGCTGTTCTTTTCCCCCGATAAATCGGCTTCAATTGCCTCTGGGTTTCTAATAAAACCTTCGGGATCATACACGAAGCACTTACAGTGTTTTGCAATCTGGATGAGTAGCGTATTTGGCAGTATCAAGAATAAGCTGCTCACCTACCTCTTTTTCTTTGAGGGTCGTCCGTGTTTTTTTCACTTCGACAACGATTTGTTCCTTTTTTAACAGAAAATCCATGCGCGAGGATGCACCGGCAGTGCTTGGTGTCCACTCCTCGCTCCTTACGTCTTTGAAGAATATCTTGAGAAGTCCTCGCAAAAGGTCTTGGACGTCATACTCATCTGTTATCTCAAGAGTCTTGCGATTCTTGTGACGTGTTTTGATTTCGATTGCAACATGATGGAATTTCCTGCAGAGCCGTTTAATGTTCTCGAGCGAATCAGGAGGCGGGTTGCTTATCATCCTCGTGGAAGTGCTCTGTCTCATCAATCAAGGACTCAAGTAGTGCGGATGCTCTCTGTAATCCGTGGCTGAAGCCTGCTCTGTTGTCAGGGACCACCGATCCGCCAAATTGAATTTTTGGAGTAAATCTGATTGACTCAAATTCCCCGACATGTGTTGAATTCAAGCCAAAGATAGCACCTAATAATACTCGAGTGTTTCGATGCCATTTTTGAAATTCTGGCGAAGCAGAATCAGCGCTTGCAAGCGATTGCATTTCTTGTTTCTGTTTACCCAACCTATCCAGTTTCTGTTCTTTGTCCATTATTTGTAATTCTTTGTTTGCCTCGTTCCCCACGCCTCTCCAAATTTCCCCTCTTCCCCTTAACTCCAATGCCAAAACCGTCTATCCCATTACTGCACAAACGTTTAACAAAAAAGCACCTTTTTTGCGAAAAACACTTGACACAGACGTTCAAATGCCGTATATTAACACCAACTTCAGCCCCCACCCGAGCTACACCCCCCGCTCCCTTTTTCCGGCCTTCCCCTGCTTTAGCTGCCTTTAGCCCACTACCTCCGTTCACGGGAGCCTGTCCCGTAGGGAAAAGGGCTGGGGATAGGGGTTCCCCAAGCACCCCCCGTCACAAGCCCAAAAACCAACCCCCTGTTTTCAATCAACTCCTGTTTGGTCAATTATTAGCGCCGAATTGATAAAATTAGACTTAAATCACCTCCGGCCTTCCTCCGTTTACGGGGGAATCAGAAGGGGGTCTGCTTCAGGCCACACTCCCCCAAACTAATCTCAGAATATAACTGTCCATTTCCAAATTATCAACGCCCGAACTTCCGAATTGTCAAATAGTTGAGCGGATTTATCATGGTGGTATATTGCAATAAACCATCAAACTTAGGGGCTATGACGCAGCTCGACACCAGGATCGGAGCCGATACCAATCTGCATACAAAATCTGACATCGGCCCACACAAAACACCCGCGGAACTCTTCACGAACTACGCGAAGAACTATCCGCTCCGTGAACGCTGGCTCGATGTCGGAAGCGGCGAAAGCTACATGCGCGACGTGCTGCGCGATGAAACCAAAATGAACATCGAAGTCTCCGAAGTTGATCTCGACACCGAACGCTACGAGTTTCCCGACAACACGTTTCACACGCTCACGCACTTCGAAGTCTTGGAGCATCTCTTCAATCCGCTCTATCACGTGCTGGAAATGAAAGAATCATGGCGCCCGACGGAAATCTGTTCTTGGTCACACCGAATGACTACAGCCTGATCTACAAAGTCGAGCACATCCTCTCGCGCAAATACCGCCCGCACTTCCACCAATTCACCGAGCGCGACCTCCGCGACCTCTTTCATAGAGCCGGCATGCGCATCGTCCACTTGGAAAAATTCTACAAATCCCCCTCAGGAACAATAGCAAGAGTAAGCAAAAACGGCTTCTTCATGCACGTAAGAAAAGATATCGACGACTCGCATTTGAGGATAAAAAAGCGGGCCGGATATTCCGGCCCGCTTTCATCTACAAAGCTGACGACAAACTCAAAGCACTTGCGTCAGCGCAATGGGTCCAGCGTTTACGCTGGTTAAATCAGCTTGCGCTGGGTTGCGGCGTACTTTAGCTCTTCGCGGAATTGCGGGTGAGCGATTCTGATTAGCGCATGTGCGCGTTCGCGAATGGTCTTGCCATGCAGATAGGCGACACCGTACTCGGTGCAGACGTAGTGAACGTCGGCGCGGCTTGTGACGACACCTGCGCCCGGCGAGAGCGTCGGGGTGATGCGCGAAATCGTGCCGCTCTTGGCTGTGGATTCGAGTGCGATAATCGGCTTGCCGCCTTTGCTTCTCGAAGCGCCGCGTACGAAGTCAACCTGTCCGCCGAATCCGGAATAGATGCCGTGACCGATTGAGTCCGAGCACACCTGGCCCGTGAGATCGACTTGAATGGCGCTGTTAATCGAAATCATGTTGTCGTTGCGCGCAATCACAAACGGATCGTTCGTGTGATCCACCGGACGGAACTCGACCAACGGATTGCTGCGCACGAAGTCATACAGAACTTTCGATCCAAGTACGAAGCTCGCGATCATCTTGTCCAGATGGAGCGTCTTGGCTTTGCAGTTGATAACGCCTTTGTGTACCAACTCCACCGCGCCATCGGAAAACATCTCGGTGTGCATACCGAGGTCGCGCTTGTCACCCAAGCTCGCGAGCACGGCATCCGGAATTGCACCGATACCCAATTGCAAGCACGCGCCGTTCGGAACCAACTCAGCACAGAACAGACCGATCAGCTTTTCAGCGTCGCTTGGCGCTTTGCGCGGGAGTTCCGGCAGCGGATGGTCGTAGCGAATCAAGGCGCGGAATTCGTCTTTATGCAAGAAGTTCTCACCATACACCCACGGCATCTGCTCGTTAACCAAACCGATGACGTTCTTGGCATTGCGCGCGGCTTCAAGCGTGCAGGCACAGTCAATACCCAAACTGCAGTGGCCGTGCGTTCCGGGCGGGGTAACTTGCACGAGACAGGTGTCCACGTTGAAATCACCACTGCGAATCAGCGCGGGAATTTCGGATAAAAATATCGGGGTATAATCTCCACGGCCTTCGTTGACGGCCGCACGAACATTTGCGCCCGTGAACAGCGCGTTGGTACGGAAACTCTTCTCCAGACCCGGTGCGGAATAGGGCGCCGTTCCAAAAGTCATGAGATGTGTGACCTCCACACCTTCAAGCTCTTTTGCCCTCATGGCCAGCGCTTCGACCAATAACTGCGGAACTGCCAAACCTGAACCAACGAATACTCTGTCACCCGACGCTACACAACGTAATGCATCTACAGCCTCGGCCAGAATTTCGGGGGCGATTCTGGTTGGCTTACTATGTGCGAACTCATTTACTGCTTTATCCTTGTTTTTTGTCACCGTAGGAAATTGACAAACTGAGTCAGCTTACCACCACGGGAACTTATTAGTGAACATAGGCTTGTAACCATTAGAGTGGTTGCAACAACCACTCCATTATACGCAATTGTTCGCATTTTTTCAACGAGTTTTTTTACGGAGGCCCGCCATGCTTAGCTTCCAAAAAATCCTCTGCCCGATTGACTTCTCTGATCCTTCTTACCGGGCTTTGGCCACTGCCGATGAACTTGCGCGCCGCTACAACGGCGAGCTGCATGTGTTGCACGTTGTTCCGCCGGTGCCGTTGGTTGAGCTTCCGCCCGGCAGCGGAGCTGTTGCATTTGACGTGAAGCAGTACGAATCCAAGTTGCTTGAGAGCTATCGTAAATCGCTCGATAGCGCAATAGAGCTTCATGTCAAGTCTGACGTTCATGTCGAAAAACACATTGATCTCGGAGATCCGGCGCATGAGATTGTTGTCTTGGCTGAAAAGATTCACGCGGATGTAATCGTGATTGCGACGCACGGCAGAACAGGACTGAAGAGATTCTTGTTCGGATCTGTTGCTGAAGCGGTTGTCAGACGATCACCGTGCGCGGTGCTGACGATTCCAGTGCATGAGCATAAATAGAATGAAAATAGAAAGCCCCTCGATTGAGGGGCTTTCAAATTCAAAACATTTCGATTTTGACTTAACTCTTGCGCTCGACGTAGGTTTCTTTGGAGATCTTCTCTATCCACTTTTTGAATTCTTCGTCTTGCTTTTTGGCGAGAGCCATTTGCTCGATGCGGCTGAAGTCTTCGTTTAGAGTGATCGCACGGGAGAAAACGCGGTCGGTGATTTTTAGAATATGAACACCAAAGATGGTGCGGAAGGGATCGGAGAATTCGCCCTTTTGTTTGCTTTCAATGGGCTTCTTAAACTCATCGGGCAACTCTTCGGGGCTGAACCAACCTAAATCGCCGCCGTTGGATGCGGTCTTGGTGTCTGTTGAAAGATTCAAAGCGAGTTCGGCAAAGTCGTCGCCGTTGCGCAATCGGACCACGAGCGATTCGGCATCCGCCAGCGTTTGCGCTTCGTCAGCTGCGGCGGGTGTGACTTTGAAGAGAATGTGATCGCTGTTGATCTTTTCACCCGTGCGCTCGTTTAAGCGAATCAAATGCACGCCGAATTGCGAAACGGTGGGCTTGCTGAGTTGACCGGGTTCGAGAGCGTAGGCTGCGGCTTCGTATTCGGCCACGAGATCGCCGCGATTGGTGATACCGAGTTTTCCGCCGCTGGCGGCGGAGCCTGTGTCATCGGAGTAGCGCGACGCGTATTCTTCAAATGTCATCTTGCCCGATTCGATGATCTGCTTTGCGGAATCGGCGCGCGCGATGGCGGCTTCGATTGAAGCATCCGAGACGTGGTCTTGCAAGAGAATGTGGGCAAGTCTAATGGCATCGCGTAACGGCGGGACGCTGTCCTTAATGGATTCCCAAAAATCGACGACTTCGTTGCGCGTGACGCGAATCGACGCAAGATGCTGACGGCGAATGCGCTCGATTAACAAGGTCTCTTCGACAAGCGGACGAAACTGCCGTTTGATTTTGGGCAGTGGCATCGCGTAGTAGGCTTCGAGCTTCTCTTGACCGCCGACCTGTTCAATCAGGTTCTTGATGCGGTTGTCGAGTTCGCGATCCACTTCTTTTTGCGTGATCGTGACGGAGTCCGTGCGTGCGCGCGTGAGCAAGAGTTTCTGCGCAATCAAGTCATCGAGGACTTGACTGCTCAGTTTTGTCAACTGTGCTTCAGACAGCGAATCGAGCGATCCGCGCGCGCCCATCGAGTATTGCATGTACTGCAAGACTTCGGATTCGAGAATGATTTCGTCATCCACCACCGCGACCACGCGATCAATCACCTCTTCTGCGTTGGCAAACATCACGCATGCCAAAATTCCCGCCACCAACAATCTTATCATTTCGCTTCACCCATTATCTTTGGCTGGTAGCGGTTGCGCAAATCGCTTTCCCACCGCTCCTGTCTTCTTTGACTCTGTTCGGTTAAGAGTCGTTCCCGGATTTCGCCGCGCACGGCTTCAAGGCCGAGCTGTGAGCCTTCCGGATAAACTTCATGCAATCTGATTAAACGATAGCCTTCAGCGAACGGCACCACCGGTGTCAGACCACCGGGCTGCACCGAGCGTACACCTGCGAGCACCGGCGGATCGAGATCACTTGCGGCGGCGAGCCACTTGCCTTCCCAAATCACAAATCCTGATTTCAGTTTTGATGTGTCGGCACGTTCAAGTGCGCGACGAAAGGCCTTTAACGAGTCTTCCGATTCGCAATAGAAGCCTTCGATCAAATAGCTGTCCGAGGGCCGCTTGAACTCGGTTTGATGTACATTATAGTATTCCGTAACCAGCGAGTCTGTGATTACGGGAACGGGTTGACGCGAGAGCAACACCGCGCGGTAGAACTGTGCGACGATTTCACGTTCCTTGCGAACCAAGGCCGGATCATTGCGCAGATTGGATGATGCAACTTCTTGCTCGAGCATCGCAAGATCAACCCATTCGGCAAGAATCGGGAAGCTCTGCTCCTTCGTTAAGCTATCGAACGCAATGCCCGTCTGCTTGCGGAACTCTTCGCGCGTGAGCTTGCGGTCGCCGACTTCGGCGATTACATCTTCCTGCTTCGTCTTGCTGCATCCGCTGATTAACGCGAATGCGCAAATCAGCAGCAACCACTTATTGATCACGTGTCGCACGTTCCTGACGTTCGGGCGGCAGCGGCCACATGGTCGAGAGCTTCTCTTCGTTAATTGTCAGCGGGTAGCGCGCCAGCAACATCTTCTCAAGGTCTTCTTGCAGTTGCTTCGTGCGCACGACACGATTTTCGCGGCGCGCGTCACCCTTCGCTTCTTCCCATGACTTTGTGCGCGACGGATAGGAATCCAGCAATTGCAGAACTGAGTAGTTCTTGCCAACCTTGATGATGTCGGAAATGTCGCCCTTGTTCTTCAATTGGAAGGCGGATTTGCCGATGACACCAAAACGCTTTTCTTCAAACGGGCCGACGCGGCCGCTGTCGCGCTTCGTGGATTCTTTTTCGTTGAACTGCCAGGCGAGCTTCGCAAAGTTCTCACCCTTCTTGGCGCGGTCCAGCACACGCACAGCCTTGCTACTGTCGTCCTTGATGAAGATTTCGCGAATCGTGCGGGTTTCGGGCTGAATGAAATCCTGCAAATGCTGTTCGTAGTAGCCCTTGTCGGCGTCTTCGCTGCCTTCGAGCTTCTCGGTGATTTCAACTTTTTCGACCAAACGCATGATGGCCGACTTGCGCTGCTGCACAACTGCGGGATCGTCCATTGCCTTCTTCAGGAAACCTTCTTTGGCGGCTTTGTCTTCCAAGAACTGCGGTTCGCAGATGGCGTTGCACAAATCTTTGACAGACTGAGGATTCTTCCAATCGACGCGATAGGCATTGCCGCCGACTTTCTGAATCATTTCATCAACGGTAATCTTGCCGAGCTTGTGCGTGCCCGCGACTTGCGCTTTCTCTTCAGCGGTAAACATCGGGCCGAGTTCTTTGTTTAGCGACATCTGCGGATCGAGCAGCTTGGTCGTGAACATCGATAACACGGCGTCATCATATTTAAGATCGTATTCATCGTGTAGCTTGCCGACGTATTCGCGCGCAACGTTGCCGAGCGTTTGAGCTTCGACTTCACGCAACTGCATCGCGATGTCTTTTTTTGCTTCTTCAAAGGGTTTGCGGCCTTCGACTTGACGAACAGAGTCCACCCAAATTAAATGCCAGCCGAACGGTGATTCGACCGGACCGGTCACGGTGCGCGGTTTGGCAGCCCATGCGGCGCGCTGAAATTCATCTACCATGCGGCCCCAAGGAAACCAACCGAGATCGCCCGAGTCTGCTTGTGTCGTTGCGTCTTCTGTCAGTTTCAATGCCGCAGTTTTGAAATCGAGACCTTTGTCGATTGCCGTTTTGATTGAATCAATGCGCGCTTTCAGTCTTGCTTTGTCGGCGTCGGTGGTATCGGTCGCGCTCTTCTTGACGAGAATATGACGCGCGGAGATTTCCTTGGCCGTGTTGTCATAGAACTCTTTGACCTTCGCGTCGGTCACAACCGAGTTGATGATTTTCTCTTCGTAGAGCACGTCCAATGCGCGGCGCTTGGCGGCGGATTCGACGTTGACGGCAATTTCGGGATTCTCATCGTACTTGCGCGCCATGCCTTCGAGATACTTGGCTTCTTCAATCGCCATGTCGCGCGCGATTTTTTTGCGTTCTTCGAGTCCGCGTTGCTTGATGTTCTCTTCCGTGCGGAATTGCGTCATCATCGCTGCGCGGTAATCTTCTTCGGAGATGGTCGAGCTGCCGACCTTGGCGACGTAGGGGCCGTCCTTTGTGCAGCCGATGACCAAGATAATGGTCAGTAAGCTGAACAGAATTACTGATCGTTGCATTGTTTTCGGTCCGTTTATTTTGATTTCAGATCTAAGACAAAGTGATAACTCGTGATGTTCATTCCATGTTTCAGGTAAAAACGGTGGGCATCCCAGCGGCCTGCGTGCGTGCCGCTGTCGAGATGGACGGCGGCAAGTCCTTGTTCGCGGGCTTGGTTCACAATAAAATTGAACAAATGGTCAGCAAATCCGTGCCCGCGCGCAACCTCGGCTGTGACCAAGTCATCAATATACAAAACTTTTGACCAATGTAACATCTCAACGGGCCTGTAGCCTGCCACGGCGGCGGGCTTTCCGGTTGCGTCCTCTACATATATAAGTACATAGCCGTGAGCCTGCATTTGCCGCTGTGCTTGCTCGACAAACTGCTCCTCAGTGAGATGCGGGCGGAGTTCCTTGATGACCGGATAGACGTGACGGAGTTGGTCGGAAGTTTTGGCGGTGTGGATGGTCATGGGGTTAGGGCGTGGGAAAGAAGATAAACGAGGTGGAATCAAGAATAAGAATTGTTACGTAATTGTCCGGATACTGGCCGCAGTAGGTTTTTGTTTCCCCGTAGATTGTTATTCTGCCTGGTTGTACTTCTTCGGTCGGGTACCAATAGACACTAATAAGAACACCCTCCTCATATCCGTGATATGTGGTGTCTATGAAGCCCGAACTCGCAGAAAACCTTGTCGAATCTGTCGAAGAAGGTAATCCCCAATCACCGAATAATTGCGCCCTTATCTCCATTGAGTCGGGCAGCTCTGGCCTGTCATATAAGGTATCTGATATTGGACGTATGTATGAACCGAAAATGCTCTCGCTGAACTGGAGCGAGACTACAAAGCTTGTTGTATCGTCAAACACAACTACACTTATGAGAATAGGTCCACCAAAACTTTGCGTCTTAACTTCAAGAAATGCATCACCGTTGCTATCGGTCTCAAGCAAGGTGTCCGCCGGAACAACAGGCGAGAACCAACCATTCGGCAAGAATTTTACACTAATTCCGCTCAATGGATATTCGGAAGTATCTGTCACATGAATTGTGTAATCCGCTTTGGTCCAAAAGTCAGGGCCGCAGTACATGACAGACACAAACTCCGGCCCGGTGATCGTGACAACTGTTGGTGGATTTGGAATCGTCTGCTTCGGTGAGTCATTTTCGTCGTCGCAGCTTGTGAGCATGAATGCTACGGTCAATAATAGTATTAATACTCGATACAACATGTTTTCCCTCCAGTTGTATTTTGTTTTTATGAACTCTGAGTTACTGTCTGATAATTCTTTTTACCTTGATGATATGCGCACGACGGTCGGTGACTACCGATGTGATTGTGTATTCGGGGGCGGAGGTTGTGCCGATTAGATAGTAATCATTTGTGTCTTGAACGTACTCGCGGACTTCGTAAAGTGAATCGTAGTATTCCGGAGTCCAGAACAGGTTTAGCGAATCCTCAACGACTGAAATGGAAACGTCGTGAAGCACGGTGTCGATGATTCCCCATTCTGGGGAGAAAGCACTGACGTTGCCCGCCATGTCGCGAGCCCGAATGGCGAAACGGTAGCGTTCCGGCGGTAACGGCAGATTTAAGAGACGCCGGTCGGTAGTCGTTTGAATCCCAAGGGTGCTATATGACGTGCGCGTGCGAAACGGAGACGACTCAGTGATCTCAGTCGTGTCGTAGAAGATTTCGTATGTGTCAAAGTGCTGGTCGAAGGCCGGACCTTTCCAGGTCAAGTCAACTGTTGAGTTGTTCACGCGAATGACGCTTTTTATACGTACCTCGTCCGGCGCGGTCGTGTCGGGGATTTCATGCCACGTCAAGGCTGAATCAAGTGCGGTGACGAGTGGTGCGTAGTATTCACGGACTAATCTGAAATTCGACAAGTGCGCAGGCGGATTTCCCGGCAACCAGCGCAAGAAGTCCGTCGGCTGCCAGAGTCTGTCGGGATATTCATCGAGTTCGATGTGGACGAAATTCTCTGTATGTAGAAACGCATCGTGATCTGCGTGACAGTAGTTGCCTTGTTGATTTTCAGGTGCGCCCAAGAAGTCTGTGATATTTCGAAGCGGAATTGTATCAGCACCAAACCATGAATACGGCGGACTGCTCCACAGCGAGATGTATTCATCCACTCGTGTTGTGATCATTGTGTCACCGTCGATGCTTCGAATTGGGAACATCGGGAGTGCGTGAATGACGTCTCGATGTTGCCCTACGTCGCGGATCGGCGGATTTGGATAGTGATCATTATAGAAGCACGTCATCTGCATGTCGCCGAGCGGCACGTGCTCGTTGTGATCGTACGAATGCATCTGAATTGTGATGAACGGGCTGACCGGCGGCGTGTCCCATACACCTTGCGCGGCTTCGTGCAGCATCTGGAACGGGTGACGGCCGTTGCGGGAGGGATCCGAAAACGAGAGCGTGTTGTTAAACGTCTGGTGTGTTGAGTCCCACATCACTTCGCGACCAGCTCCGGCAATCATTAGAATGGCGAACTCCGCGCGCACAAACAGATCTGCTGCGACGGGTGGGGCCATATAATCATCTTCGGGATGCGGAACTTCTACGATTGCTGTTGCATGACGCGGATTGGGATTGAAGATGAACACGCCCCAACCTTTGCGAAAGCCGCCGATAACGTCGTTGCCTGCGAGCGTGTCACCGTTTACATCGACAAAGCTTGAGTCCAAACGCTCACGCAGAAGATAGTAGCCTTCTCGATTTACCGATTCGCGGAGATGAACAAATTCGTAATTCCACTCATTGTCATAGAGCGTGACCATTGAATCAACGGAGTTCCAATTTTTCGCGATGGCAAAATCAAACGTTTGCCGCCAGTGCGCGAGTGTGGAATCGCCGGCTGGATTATCGTTGATGTAGGTGAATCCACCGAAACCGTTGGTGACGGGATCGAGATTCGGTGGGCCGTAGTCGTTGTATTCGTCACGGACGACGCGCTCAGAAACGTGCGAGAGCCAATTGTCGTAGGCGCAATCCGGACAGTCGTCAAACAGAAAGTCGTAGAGCGAACCGCGCTCTTCGAGCATTCCGAATGCCGCCAGCGGAAGACAAAACAGTACGACAACCCATTTGCGCATGGGCAGGCTTCTCTCCGATTGTGAAAATTAGAACCGTCTGATGATTCGATAGACCGTATAACGATGCAGAACAGGATTGTCGGAAACATCCATGGTGAAGCTGTTCGCTGTAGTCGTGCCGATGATTGTGTAGTCCACGTTGTCTTGAATGTACTCGTATATTTTGAAGAGCGAGTCGTTCGTCTGCACGCTCCAGTTTAGGCGCAGCGAATCTCCGTTCACTAAAATCGTGAGGTCGTCTATTTGACCGTCGGTGATACCTATTGGAGACGAAAGCGGTGATTCCCATCCCAACACGTCTTTGGCGCGAACAGCAAATTGATAATGAAAAACCGGCGCAGGGAAATTGTTGATTTGAATTCCGCACGTGAGCTGATCACCGAGCGCGCCGTAACCTGCCGTTGTGCGCGAGATATGAGGCGACGCGAGCGTGACTTCCACCGTGTCAAAGAACACTTGATAGGTGTCAAAATGCGTGTCATACGCCTTCGGTGTCCAGCGGAGATAGACATCGCTGCCGCCGATGTCGGTTGCCTGAACCGGCCAGACAGAATCCGGCGCGAGCGTATCTTCAATTGCTAACCATGTTAACGCCGAATCGACCGCCACAACGAACGGTTGATAGAACTCGAGTACATTTACATAGGTACCCCATTCTGAAGGCGGAGTACCCGGTAGCCAGCGGACCCAATCGCGTGGATTCCACAGGCCGTCGGGATATTCATCCAACTCAATGTGAATGAAATTTTCTGTGTCACGTAAAACATTGTGTCCAGTGTGCGCATACACCGCTTCGACGTTGTCGGGTGCGCCGTAGAGATCGCCGATCCAGCGAATGCCCAGCGTCGTATCTTCCCCAAAATACGTGTATGGTGGATTGCAAACTAATCCGATGTAATTGTTGATGCAAACATAAATATCGGGATCCTCAGTCAATCCAACAATAGGAAAGGAGGGCATCCCGTGAAAGAGATCGCGATGACTCTTTAGATCACGCAATGGCGGATTAGGCTTGTCATCATCGAGATAGGCCGAGACTTGAATGTCGGGCAGCGAGAGGTGCGAGCCGTGGTCATACGAATGCAATTGAATGATCACAAACGGATTGACAGGCGGTTCGCTCCATTCATCCGTCGCAACTTTGGAAAGTGTGGCGAACGGATGGCGCGCGTTGCGGGATGGGTCTGAAATCGAGCGCCCGTTGTTGTAGGACGATTGCGAGCTATCCCACATCACTTCGCGACCTGCTCCAGCGATTTCGAGAATTGCGAACTCGCTTTGTTGGAACATCTGAATGCCGACGGGAATCGAAACAAAGTCGTCTTCAGGGTGCGGCAATTGCAAGACCACTTTATCAAAGCGCGCCGAATCCCTGAAAACAAATACACCCCAACCTCTGCGGAAACCGCCGATGACATCGTTCTCCGGAAGCGTGTCGCCGTTGACATCCACATAAGATGAATCGAGCCGTTCGCGCATGATGTGATATGTACGGCCGCTGGGTTCATCCATGAATTCTACAAGTTCGTAGTTCCACGCCGCGTCACTGCGATCAATTAGTGAATCCGCGATGTGCCAATCCCCTCGAATCGCGTTTTCAAAAACCTGCCGCCAACGCGCGAGAGTTGTATCACCGCTCGCGTTTGCGGGAATGTACTCGAATCCGCCGAAACGATTCGTTTGCGGATCAAGATGCGCCGGGCCGTAGTCGTTGAAGCCGGGCCGCACCACGCGCTCAGCGACGTGAGCTTGCCAATTGTCATATGCACACGTCGAACATGTGTCCATTAGGAACCCCGTCAATGTGCCGCTTTCTTGAACGAGCGCATAAGACGATAAGGGCAAAAGTAGAAACAAGAGTATCCAGCGAACCATTGCGGTTCCTCCGGTCATTAATATGTTACCGTCAATACACCTGCGACGGCGGCTAAGTATTCTTCTGCGTAAGCTAATTTGTGTTCCCAGTTCTCGAACTTCTTCAGCGTGAGTTTGACGACGACGTTCTTGGTGACGTCAAACTCAATCGGGAAGTCTCCGCTCTTGGAGACCAGTGATAACATTTTGTCGCGACCGGCGTGATCGCTTGCATAACCTAATTCGAGCTGATGCGCAAGCACGCTGACTTCGTCAGCGCCGAGTTTCTCGGCAAGGATTCTGATGCGCACCATATCAAACAGATTGCGCGCGGCATCGGGGAATTTACCAAAACGGTCTTCTACTTCGCGCGAGAGTTCTTCGACTTTCGAGAGTTCCTTTGCGCGAGAAAGTTCTCGATAGATATTCAGCCGTAAACCGCTTTCAGAAAGATAGGTTTCTGGCAGGAATGCGTCAGTGTCTATCTTGAGTTTGACTTCGCGCTTCTCTTCGAGTTCCTGCGGGATGTCAATCTGAACTTCGCGCACGGCTTCCTCGATTAGTTGCTGATACATCTCAAAGCCGATGGAGTTAATATAACCCGATTGTTCACGGCCCAAAAGATTTCCGGCGCCGCGAATTTCCAGATCGCGCATGGCAACTTGAAAACCTGCGCCGAGTGAAGAGAAGTTTGTCAATGCGGACAGACGGCTGCGCGCAATCTTCGACATTTCAAAATGCGGCGGGACGAGCAGATATGCGTATGCTTTGCGCGAGCTTCTGCCGATACGGCCTCTGAGCTGGTGCAACTGCGCTACGCCGAGTCTGTCGGCACGGTTGATAATCATCGTGTTGACATTCGGCATGTCCAAACCCGACTCGATAATCATCGTGGAAATCAGCACGTCGAGATTCTGTTCAGAGAAATCAAGCATCACCTGTTCGAGTTCGTGCTCGTTCATCTGTCCGTGCGCAACGCCGATGCGAATTTTCGGGAGCAAGCGGTGCAGCATTTCGGCAACTTGCTTGATGCTTTGAATGCGGTTGTGCACCAAAAACACTTGACCGCCGCGCTGAAGTTCGTGCGAAACGGCCTCTTTGATGACTCTTTCGCTGAATGGCACGACATCCGTTTCAATCGGCTGGCGGCCCGGCGGCGGAGTGGTGATTTGCGAGAGATCACGCGCACCCATCAAAGCCATATGCAGCGTACGCGGAATCGGCGTGGCGCTCATCGCCAGTACGTCAACATTCGCGCGAATTGTGCGAATCTTTTCTTTTTGTACGACGCCAAAACGGTGCTCTTCGTCTATTATCAATAAGCCGAGTTCGTCGAACTGCACGTCTTTCGACAACAGTCTATGCGTGCCGATAATGACATCGACTTCGCCTGTTCCGAGTTTTTTGAGCGTTTCCTTTTGTTCGCGTGACGATTGAAAACGCGATATGACGCGCACTTCTACCGGCCAATTCTTGAAGCGCTCGCGGAAGGTGCGGTAATGCTGTTGGGCAAGAATCGTCGTCGGCACAAGCACGGCGACTTGTTTGCCGTCTGTCACCGCTTTGAAGGCCGCGCGCATCGCCACTTCAGTTTTGCCATAGCCTACGTCACCGCATATCAGTCGGTCCATCGGCTGCGGACTTTCCATGTCGCGCTTGACCGATTCGCTCGCCGTCAACTGATCGGGCGTATCTTCATATGGGAAACTCGCTTCCATTTCGCGTTGCCACGGCGTGTCGCTTGAGAAGATGATACCTCGTTCAGCGCGTCGCTTGGCGTAAAGCTTAATCAGATCTTCCGCAATCGAAACCAAAGACTCTTTGGTCTTGCGTTTGATCTCGCGCCACTCTTTGCCGCCGATTTTGTTGAGCGGCGGTTGGAAGCCGTCTTTGGCGGAGTACTTCTGAACTTGCGCGAGATTTTCCAGCTTGACGAACAGATTGATACCGTCGCGATATTCAATCTTCAAGACTTCGCGCTGCATCCCGCCGACGGTGATCTTGGTCAAGCCGCTGTATCTGCCGATGCCGTGCTCGACGTGCACGACAAAATCACCGACCCGCAGCGCATCAATATCATGCAGCGGTACGGCATTCTTGAACTTCATGAACTGCCGCGCACGGCGCTTGCGTCCGAAGATGTCGTGATCAACAAGCACGACGAGATTCGCCGCTTCGAGCATGAAGCCGTGGCGCAGGCCGCCTTCGCGCGCGCTGAACGCATGATCGGGCACGCCGCGCTCGGTCAACACTTGGCCTAATCGGTCGGCAGCAAGTTGGTTGTCACAGAGCAGAATCGTTTCGAGGCCGCGATTGGAATATTCTTTCACTCGGTCTGCAAGCAACGGAAGATTTGACGCGAACCGCTCTTGCGGTGAACCTTGAAAATCGAGAGTATGTGAGGTCGGATGCGGCGTGCTGTGCAAAAACACTTGCTGACATTTTTGAGCAGCGCTATAGATTAACTCCGGCTCCATCCACTTGCCCGGCTCGCGCAATGCGCGCACCTGCTCCGGAATCGCGACGGGAATCTCTTCATCTTCTTCGTAAACGATGTCGTGCAGCTCTTCGCGCAGATGCTCTTCATCATCCTCGTCGTCATCGCTGTTGTTCTGCGATTTCAAATCCCTGAGACGCAAGCCGGGCTTGGCCGTGCGTTCGTCGTACGTTTCCTTGACCAACTGATAGGCGGGCCGACCTTCGCTCCACACAATGATGGTGTTCTCAGGAAGGTATTGCAGCAAATGCGAATTGCCGACGCCGGGCGTTTCGGCGGCCATCACGGTCATTTCATCAATCTTACCTGTTGAGCGCTGCGTTTGCGGATCAAAGCTGCGCAAGTCGTCAATATCGTCGCCAAAATATTCGACGCGCACTGCTGTCGAGCCGCCAAACGGATAGATATCGAGCACGGCGCCGCGAATGGCGTATTGCCCCACGCCTTCCACCATCACTTCGCGCGAGTAGCCGGACTCGTGCAGAAATTGAATCAAGGAATCGCGCGGCAGCACTTCGCCTTTTGCGAGCGTGTAGGTGTTGCGCGAGACTTCGTTTAAGTCGGGCAATGGATCAAGTAATGCGGACGCAGGCGCGACGACCAACGGCTGTTGCTTGCGCGTCAAGGTCATCATCACTTCGGCACGCTCGGACAGCTCAATCGGATTCAGTTCACGATGATAGTCCGGCAATCCCGGAAAGAGGCTCGTGACATTTTCACCGAGCAGAATCGTCAAATCGTCGGCAAACTCTTCGGCGTCTTCCAGCGTTTCGGCGACCAGCAGCAGCGGCCGCTTGGAATGTTCAAACAGATAACTTGCAATCAGCACCGGCAGCGCGCCCGGCACATTTTTCACGAGCACGCCATGCCGCGCATCCTTCAGCGCGGCCAATGTATCTGCAAAACCGTTATAGGAATATATGCGTTTTTTTAAGGGGTCCATCGGGAATCGTGACTATTCTATTATTTGCTCATCTGTTGACATGTTGCTTGACGAGTTGAAGATCTGTTGCTTTAATTTCCATGATGCTCTGGTTATTGTCGGCGCTGTAGCCATGCTACTTTCAATTTCTGTCACGAGCGCATCAGCATAAGCTCTCATGAAGTCTGGTTGTTTTGTTTTTGGTTTCAGTTCTGTTGCTTTGTAAAGCGAAGCTTTCTGCTCTGCAAAAAGCTTTGTTCGATCGGCGATGAGAGCGCCAGCTTTGTCACAAATCACTGCCGACGGCAGTTGTACTTTGAATCTCCCGGGCAAATCTACGAGCTGATATTCAAAGCCGATGTGTTGAACTGTTTGGTGTTCGTAGATAACTTTTGTGTATGCTCGTCCGTTAAAAGCTTTTGCTATCAATCCCCCAGGCCAACCATCATCCCAAACAACAACAACCAGCGGACCCTTTCCATGCGTGAGATTTGTCACAATCAATTTTGTGAATCTACGCTGTCCATTGTTTCTTCTGGCTATTCTGCAGTGAATGTGAAACTCGAGTGCCGTATCGCTTATGAAATGCGATAACACGCTAAGGACGGTGTCAATGTCTCGTGTGTCCAATCTTTGAATGTCAAGGATTAGGCCATCACTCTCGCCTGACAGCGACAAAGCTTTCTCTATTTTTTGGTGCGGTATCGGATCGGCGATGTTCTGCCGTAATCTAACGTACGATATGCCTTGAGTTGGTTCCCGCCATCCGACTTCTGTCGGAAAGTTATGAGAGTAATCATGGTGCGGAAATTCCTCATTTCCATTGTTGTCTTCTTGTAGCGCCTTAGACCTAAGGAAGGCGGCTCGATCTTCTCCAACAACGCTTTTGCACTCCACTCAAATTGGTCACTGATCTCCTTCAAACTATCATCGTTTGGGAGGTTCTCTATGTCTGGCGGCCAATTATTTGGAATCGCAGCCAGTGGCACATAGTTTGAGATTGCTGAAACAAGGGAATCAAGAATGACGCTGTGGCTTACTTTTGGAACTTCTTTAACTCGCCGAGAAAATTCATCTTTAGTGGGTTGCGGCGGCGTAAATGAATGAGCGAGCCCCGCAATTATCAAAACGAGAAGTATGAGTAGTCTTGCCATCTTTGCGTTCCAGTTTTGTGACTTCGATGGGACTCGGTACAGTTTCTTTTGTGCTAGCGATTCAAAGTGGTCAATTTATCTCCGCTTCCCAACCTTCTTCAAAATCGGCTTCGTATCCAAACACCCCGTAAGCGCGAAGAAGGCGGCCAAAGCGACACAGACCATCATCCCTGCCGTTGCATTCCAAAAGGAGAGCGCAAAGGCCATCAGATAGCCAATCGGTCCGACGACATAGGCGCGGGTAATTTTATCTACCTCTTCCATGTCTATGTCGTGATACAGAAGCTTACCATTATGGGTGGCGTATCTCCAGAGCGCGTTAAATGCGATGGCCAGCACCACCATCAAACCGCAAAAGATATTTGCGGCCAGCATTTCATTTTCTTGCCCGTGTCCCCAAAATTCTGCGGCCAATTCGGTCGGCCACGGCACCGCGCAGATAATCATCAGCAAGAAGCCGTTCAGATAGAGCAACGGTGAATCCACCTTGCGAATGAAATTGAACAGCTTGTGATGATTAAACCACATGACCAAAATACTCAGGAAGCTGGTCAGAAAGGCAAAGTATGACGGCCACTCATGCGACAGCGCCGTGCGTAAGCCTCCCTCCGCAATCTCCGTGTGTTTCGGCACATGTAGTTCGAGTACGAGCAATGTGATGGCAATGGCAAAAACGCCGTCGCTAAAAGCTTCGACGCGCTGAGTTTCTTTTTCGACTTGGTCGGACATGCGGTAGGGTTTAGGATTGTGTTTCAGATTCCGGCGGGGAACCGCTGCGCTTAATCCCCGCTCGGCGATTACGGCGCTACGACTTCCACCTTGATCCGGTCGGGGTCCTCGAAGAACACGGCGTAGTAATCCGGCCCTCCGGCGTAGGGGTGGCGGTCAGGGTATAATATAGTGATGCCACGACTTCGGAGCTTGGCCGTCAGTTCGTCCACATGCTCCCGCGATTTGGCATGAAAAGCGAGATGATTCAGGCCCGTGCGGCAACGATTATAGCCCGCATCTAAATGTTTTTGTTCTGTTTGTACAAAGACGATATAGGTGTCGCCATAGATGAAATCAATCCCCTTAGGCCACTCCTGATGGACTTTGTAGCCCAACTCCTCGCAGAGGAGCCATTGCCAAAACGCGCGCGAGCGGGCGAGGTCCGAAACGTAGATCTCGACGTGGTGGAAGCATCTTTATATATAAGGAAAGGCTATTGGCCCGGCGCGGGTGCCTTGAACAGGACCTTGCCGTTGCTGTCGTAAAGCGAGAACTCGGGGTTGCCGTCGGTTTTTTGTCCGAGTAAAGCAATGATTTTCCCGTCTTTATCGTAGAAAACCATGCTCGGCGAGCCGTCGTCTGAGGTCGAAACCACCGCGCGATGGTGCTCCTGTTTGTCGGTCAAAACAAAACTGCGCGATTCCAACAATCCGCCTTCAAAGCTCGCCCAGCCGAGTGGCACGACAAGCCACAAAATCAAACACAACAACGTGAGCAGCTTCCATAACCGGAGCTGCTTTTCCACTGCAATCAATCTCTCTTCCATAACTGTTTCCCCAGCTATTAGTGTTCGCGAGACAATATTATTTCTTGGTTTTACTTCGGGCCGGAAGATGCACCCAGTCGGCCACATCGCTGAGGACTCTTTCGCCCCACACGACGCTCGGGTCGCGCGACTTTAGGCCAACTTGCTTGACATCTTCGACTGTGAAGAAAGCCTCGTTATCAATTTCATAGATCTTCCGCAGGAGTTTCGGCACGTTGCGGCGCTTTTCGGCGACGAATAATATATCCACTTCGCCCGCTTTGGTTTTTCCCTCCATCTCCACAACCGCGTAGTTCAACTCCCACAATTTGTTGGCAAGATTTGTTTCGCGCTTGGAAATCACGCGCACCATCTGATGCCCCATCGCAAGCCGCGATTCAATCCACATCCCCACGAAACTGCCCGCCGCGAACCCTGCTGCATATACAACGGCCAGATACCATTGATCCAAATTGCGGATAACCTGCGCGGCGACGTTAATCCAAATCAAAACTTCCGAGAAATCCGAAAATCGCGGCCAGCACTTTGAAGCCGCGAAAAATCGGAAATCGTGCGCATCGTGCCAAAACTCTGGTCGGCAATACGCGCACAAAAAATTCCTACTGCAAGCAGCCAAACCTGACCCTGCCCGACGCTCGTCAGCCAGTGCACCAAATCCGAGAAAAAACTCATTTTGTCTTCTTCTGTTGCATCATCCACTCCATCCGCTCTGTTCCGTCTTTCATGAACCGGCCATGAAGTGTCTTGATTTTCGCTTCGGCTTTCCCGAGCGATCCGGACGGTTCAAAGCGCGACCACTCTCGGTCTTTCATCCAAAACCAGAGCGGTTGATCTTCGCGGATTTTTTCACCCAAGCAGATGACAAACGGTTTCGTGTAGTCGTCAAGCTCTTTTTGCAGTGACGACCAGATTGACATGCTCCAGATTTTGTCGTTCGGGAGTTGTCGCAAATCCAATATTATCCCATCCATCTTGGCCAAACTGTCGGCGGCGCGCTTCAGAAATTTGGGAAATGCGACCGTATCATACACGGCGATGCGGCCAA
The DNA here is from genome assembly GCA_016721565.1 of bacterium. Lineage (GTDB taxonomy): Bacteria > Electryoneota > RPQS01 > RPQS01 > RPQS01 > JABWCQ01. The sequence goes on from JADKHW010000014.1 coordinate 72,198, forward strand.
AATGCTCTTCCCAGACAGCAACCTGCGTGGGTTGTGCGTGCACCACGGTTGTCCACATCCATACACAGATTATCCACAGGAAAATAGGACGGATTTTCATCATTTCGCTTTTGGTTTCTTTCGTGACTCTCGTTTTCGGCTCAATACACACTCGCCGAACTCAAATTCGACGCAATTTTCTCTCAGCAAGGCGATTCCACTCGTCCATAAACACTTTCCACAAATCCACAGCGGTTATTCACAAATGACGAATATTGTGAATTTGAGCGTGGGAATGTCACGTTCGTTATATCTCCAACCACGCGTTCTCCCACGAGGTGAATAGGTGCGTGGAAATACTCGCTTTGTGCGCGGCGTCGATATTTTTTTGCAGATCGTCGAAGAACAAAATATTCTCGGCTGGCAGCGCGGCTTCTTGAACAATTGCCTCAAAAACACCGGGATCGGATTTCAACTTGCCGTGCTCATATGAGGTCAACACGCGGTTCACGTTCAGCGCCCATGGGAAATTACGCGACACCCATTGAATGTGCAGCGGATCGGTATCTGATAAAATCCACACGCGGCCCAACTGCTTGAGCTGCTCCACGGCTTGCCGCGCACCCTCCATTTCATCAAAGATGTCGCACCACACATCGCGCAACTTGTCAGTGGTCGATGCATTCTTCGGCCAGCCCGTAAAAGTGCGCAGCTCTTCAATGAACACATCGGCTGTGCACTGACCGCGTTCAAAGCGGGATTTGCTCTCTCCGTGTATGTACTGCGCGCGAATTTCATCCCGCGTGCGCCCACCCCGCTCCGCCGCGCGCGCCACAAACCTCTCAAAATCAAGCTTTAAGAGGACGTTTCCGAGATCTATGAGGTAAAGGCGGTCAGAAGGCAAGGTGTGCTCCGAGGAGTTATTGGGGGCGTTTGTGTAATGTATATGTCCGAGCGAGGTTTCCTGAAGCCCAAAGAGATTTTACTTCTTTCGCACACTAACGTCCAAATTAGGAATTTCCCAACGAAGCGCCAAGCTTACGGCTGGTTCGAAAACTTCCCCGGCATTACGACGACTCCGGCCAGGAGCATCATTTTCATCAAAGGCTGTAATCGCCGCACCAATTTGGCCAGTTGCCATGAGTTGGATTGAATTGAAGATTGGCATGAGCGCACCAAACTCGAGGAATCCACCGTAACTATAAGCGGAGTACTTCGTCTTATTGTCCTTGTGCGTTCTGCTGTAGGGTGGTTCTTCTGATTCGAAGTAATTGGTTACGATCGTTTGCTCGTGATTTTGCGTCCAAATCCCTGAGCCAACTGAAAATGCAACGCCAACAAAGGCATTAATTTTGTCGCGGTTGCCTTGTCGTATTAGCGTACGGTGACCGATTGCCAAACGTCGGTCCTGCCAGCGATCCCGGTCCGTAGTGTAGGTCCTTGTTGTTGCATGGTTAGAGTAAGCGGTTTCTTCGTCAGTCTTGTTTGTCTCGGACGACATTGTCGAAGAGAAGCGAACATAAGACTCGTGTATCCCGTACTTCATCCCTGCACTTAAAACTCCACCGCTTGATAAGAACGTGTTGTAATAGGCGTCTACCAGGAGATCAGCGAATTCATATCTAAATCGAGTTAGCGTCGGCTGCACTCCCACCGACACAAAAGGAGTCGCAGCACGCGCGGACAAAAATGGAATGAATATGAGTATGAATAAGTAGCGGTGCATGAATAGTTTTAGTAATTGTGTTCGCTCACATTGTTATTTCATGTCCCAGCGCAACCCAAACGATGCAAGCGGCTCGACAAACATGTACCAATCCGGCCCACTAACAACATCGCTGCCATAATTGTCTTCTTCACCTACTATTATGTAGTTAATTCCGCAAGAGACCGCGATCTCTGCTGAGAGGCCTCTGTAAAGCTTACAGGGCGCACTAAACCGTCTTGTCTGCCCGCGAAAAGCCAACGGCCACCTGCCTGAAATTTTGTAAAACTCATCCGGTCTGATTCTCGCGCTCGAAAGTACCCATAGTCCGGGCCATAATGACTCATGCTGTATTCGAGAACACTCTCTCGAGTGGATTCCCATGCCGCGCGAAAGTACCATTCCGAACCTGTCGTTCGTACGCCGACTGCTGTACACAAACCGTTTGATGTCAGCGCTAAACGCATTTCGCGCTCGTGATTAATTGCAACGCTCATCCCGGGTCGCATGGTCAGCGAGACAAATGGCCGCGCAGCCTCAACTGTTTTGATTTGCAGTAGTATTACTAATAGTATGAATATGTAGCGGTGCATTTGTTGTAATCCTTAGTTGCTGTTTCCGCTCAGTTTGTTACCTCGTCTCCCACCGAAGGCCCACTCCAAGACTGGGTTCGATGAGCATATAATCGCCCCAAACTCGGTTATACGTCGGCGCGTATGTTTGAACTCTATTGCCAAAGGATATGTATTCCGTGTCCAGTTCTGCGTTGGTGACAATCCAAAGTTGTTTCATAGCACGGAACATGAAACCCATTTCGACCAATATGCCTTTTGTTAATTCAGACTTGTTCTCATCATCGAATTGAAATTGAGTCGTGTAGATTGGCGCATCACTCACCTCGTCGCGAGTACGAATGGTGAAATTCCCTTCTTCCTCCCAAGTCACATGCCCGAGAAATATTCCTGCGCCCAAATATGCACGAACACTCTCAAACTCGTTCTGCAAGATGTGCCATCGCCCACCGAGAGTTAGTCGGGTGGAACCAATCCGATCGGCTTCATAAAACCGGTATGTAGTGTCCACACTTTCAAAATTGTAGTCAGTGTATGTTTCGACATTTGAAGCAATATTGGACTTGCTGCGCGAATAACTCAAGTACCATTCGTTTCGACTTAATTTCACGCCTGTGCTTAAACTGATATTGTTGCAATAGAACGACGATGGTATGCTGAATGGCGGACCAAAACTTGTTCCGCGCGGCAACGTCAAGGTCGGTTGGTACTTTGCCTCCAAGAATGGTGTCGCGCCGTTTGCGCTAAGAAACGGTACGCACAGGAGTATTAGTATGATGTAATGCATATTGTTACCTCATCTCCCACCGAATGCCGACTAGCACCGACGGCTCGATGACAGTTCCAGCGAGGTTTGTTGTCAAACCGTCATCATCGCCCGGCTCGGAGAACACCGTCCTGTTAATGCCAAGTTGAGTGGATGCTTCAATGAAGAGGTTTCGGTTGATCGAAACTCTCCCTCCCAATTCCGCACTTCCGCCGAAGCTATAACTTGAATACTTCGCATCTTCGCGGGTAAAGCTATCGCGCGTCATTTCCATTTCTTCAACATTGAAGACTGCCGAGGACTGCTTGTACTTTGTTCGCCAAAGTGCCGTTCCTGCCGAAAGCCCCGCTCCGATAAATCCCACCATCAGTTTCTGTTCGCTTCGGAACAACAACCAACGATGTCCCATTGCCAGCCGCTGATCCTGCCAGCGGCCTGCGTGCTCATGGGTGATGTATGCTGTCATCACGTCGCTAATGTAAACTTCGTCCTCAAACTTGTCCATTGCTTCTTCCGAATTACTCCAAGTGAAACGTGCATACCACTCATGAAGTCGTCCGCTTAGCCCTGCGCAAACCGTCCCACCTACCGCAACGAATGCGTTTTCATATTCCAGAGGACGATTCGTTGATGTTGGATACTTGAAAACAGAAACCGACGGCGCCAGTCCCACTGACACAAACGGCGTAGCTGCAAGCGCTGAAGCGATTGGAATCAGCGCGAGCGTAAGAAAAATACGATACATGATACACTCCTGTAATTAGATCTTGAATTGGAAAAGTATCGTTGTATCAAGTTGTGAGGTGGACCTCCTTATATAATGTTGCTTTCGCGCTAGCGCACTGGGTCCAGCATCACCGCTGGGTTCTCAAATCCTTCTTCAACAACACATACGCCTTCAACGTCATCAGGAATTCCGTCCAGCCCTGACAATTCCCGAAGGCATATTCCAAACCCGATGAACTCCAGCCGGTCTCAGTAATTTTTACCGTCACAATCCCCTTCTTCTCCGAGAACTCGAAGCGCACGAGCGAGAGCTTGTTCTTCGAGCCGTAGAGCGGCCAATAGAATTCAACGAACTTTTCTTTGGCGAACGCAACCGGATAGAGCGGAAATTCGCCGTGACCTTTCCAAAACCAGAACGTCGTTTCAAAATTCTCGTTGAAATCCCCGCGCACGCGATCGACAAAGTGTTTTTCGAGCTGCGCGGCTTTCGTCGCGGCCTCCCACACTTTCTTCAGCGGCGCGCGATAGGTCTGCACCACCGAAAATGAAATCTTCCCCGTCGCAACGGAATACTTGACGTCTTTCGTGACCGCTTTCTTGGCCATCTGTTTTCTCCCTGTAGTTATTTTCTCGTGTTGAAGAAACCTTGTTTAGAAGAATCGCGTCAGCACATTGGGTCCAGCGTCAACGCTGGTCGTCTTCCTTTTCGCCGCTCTCCTGCTCCCTTGCCGCTCCGACAAACCCCGCTCGCGTTTCAGGATGCGTAACTTTGCCACCCAATGCCGCGACGTTCAGGAGCAGAATTGTGATTCCCATCATCACCACAACTGCTCCCCACGAAGCCCACACCGGCAACATCGTGTGCTTGCGCGTGAACCACCACAGCGCAAGAATCAAAATCCCAAACGGCAGAATTATGTTCCGCGCCGTTTCGGCAAGCTCTTCATGCGGTTCGATGTACTGCTCTTTGTCTTGCGTCCAGACATAACCTTCGCCTTTCTGACCAAACTGAACGGTGACAACTACGAGGAACGTTGCCGCGACGATGATGCCCAGCGCGACTCGCTGCCAGCGCACATCTCTCCAAATCGTTGCGAGCGTCATAATGAGGATGCTCACCATGAAGAGTATCGCCGGAATATGCGCGAGCACAATGTGCCAATGCGCTTCGTTTTGTGGTATCGGAAACATGGTCTCTTCCTAATATATAGGTGTGTCTAATTTTCTTATTCTGACTTGCGATAGGTTCCGTCGAACCAAACGCTCCACTCACTTTTTCCGGCTTCTTGCAATTCGATAAATTGCCGCACACTGCCGTCCGCGTTCGGCGTAAACGTCATGCGCATTTTTTGCCATTCCATGTTTATTGTAGTCAAAGTTTCTTCCGAGAAACTGCATCGTACTGTCTTTCCACTCGCCCTCATAGAAAGTATAGTCCCCGCTCTCGCTGATCCAAATCTGATTCCACTTCTGCGTTTCCGGATTAAAGAAGTTCGTGCTTGAGCCAATGTGACCATTTTGCGATTGCCACTCTTCTCGAAGCAAGCAGCCGTTTTGTTCTATCGTAATGGTGTCATGCCCGACCAACACACCATTACTCGTGAGCGAAACATCCCAGTTGCCGATCCAGAAATCAAACTGCCGATAGCGCTCGTCGAATTTGCAGGGCCGCAGCTTGCGCTCCGTGCGATCGAGAAACGCCGTCCACTCCGGCGTGTCGCGTAGATACATCAGATCCGTATCGTGCAGCATCTTGTCGAAGTCACCATAACCCGCCGCATACGCACTATCGAGCCACGAGATCGCGAGCGCAATTTGTGACTTGCGCGCAAGCAAGCTCCCGATGGCATAGCGCACGTTCGATTTGGCGAACCCCAGCGAATCGGCTTTCCTATAATAGGTCATGGCGTCATCAAGCTGACGGATCTCTTCCATGCTGACGGCCAGCCGGTAGAAGCTCCGGCCATCGAGCGGCACGAACGGCAGACAGTTCATATAAGTCTGCGCTGCTTCGCGGTATTTTTGCGCCCCATAGAGTGAGTCCGCCTCCGGGCACGGCTCCGCGAACCCCCATATATATAAGGAGAGCACGGCAACAACAACAAGCTGAATCATGAGGGCGTCCTTTAGGGTGAGTCGGTCGATTCATTCCCCCTCGCTTCAGCGGGGGCAAGGGGTCAAGCAAAAATCAACAATCAAGCACTGCGCCAGCAAAGCCCTTACAAGCGGCGAAGCGCAATGGGTCCAGCGTCTACGCGCTGGTTAGGCTTTGCGCATTACGTCCACGCCCCACTTCATGTACGCCTTCAGATAGGTGTGAAATTCCGTCCAGCCTTCGCACATCGTGAACGCGACTTTCAGGTCTTTCTGTTTGTAGCCGTAGTCATGGACACGGAAGATGGTTTCGCGCGGGCCTTTCTTGACGAACTCGAAGGTGATGGTGGTCATGTATTTCGGACCGTAGGCCGGCCCGACGAACACGATCTTCTCGTATTTCTTGTATTCAATCGGATACATTTCCATCATTTCGTCGCCCCACTCTTTCCACCACCACTTCACCGGCGCGAGGTCAGGCCCCCATTCGCCGATCTGTTTGTCGCAGAAGAATTTCTTAATGTGCGCAGGCTCGGTCACCGCTTCCCACACTTTCTTAATCGGCTGCTTAATAATGTGCGAAGTCGTGTACCCAAGCTTGGATTTGGAGACAGGGAGTTTGTGTTTTTCTGGCATGGTTGGGGTTCCTTTATTGTGTTGTTCGGGTTATCTGTTGTAGGGGTGGATGGCAATCCACCCGTGTCAGGGGTTGTGTAAATTCTCAAGCTACTTAGCTTTCAGCCATTTCTTCAAAAGCTCTTCACCCAACGGTTGGTCGTCTTTTCGTATTCTAAAACTCTCCTTTAGTTCTTTACCAAAGGCCGGATTATATTTCCAGTTGATCAATGCGATGATGATCATGGCCAGCATAGCGCCAATACCTGCTGCCAACATATCTTTTTGCGCGTCCCATACATCCCCTTGCGCACCCAGAAAAGCTATTCCCGCTTCCGCATTACCCGATGCCTTCACCGCGAGCCATTCGATAATTTCGTAAAAGCCGGAAAAGGAAAGTGACACATCCAAAGGTAGATAGAAACCCCAAAAACCTTTTACCTTGGCTAAACGGAGAAAAACTTCTCTGATCGGGTAGGCAAGCAAAAAACCAAAGGAAAAATGAACCAGCCTGTCGTACATATTCCGGCTCGAACCCAACCAATCCTGCAAGGTATCGCCGAAGGGCACTTCAGCATAAGTGTAGTGCGATCCTACGACGTGCATGATCATGAACAAGGTGATTAACGTATATGAAATATCGGACAACCTAAAATATATGCCGGATACAATTATTAGCGGGACAAAAATGAAGACTAAATAGTTTTCCAACAGCCAATCATCCGGGAAAACTGGATGAATAGCCGCCCAAATCCATACCGCTAAAAACGCAAGAATAAGGAATACTTTGTATTTCGACA
>JADKHW010000015.1 GCA_016721565.1 bacterium
GTCCCTGTAGGGATGGCTGCCGACCAACCCGAGAATCCCAAGCCCTCACCCCCAACGCTCGCCGAGCCGGGGTAAGGTCCATAACCTGTCCAGGAAGGATAACCCGCCGGAATCTGCCCCACAATGTTGTCTAAAACACGTAACCTCAACAAAATCACGACACCCCCAGGTTCCCCATTCAAACCGCAAAAATCAACATTTAACCAACATAACCCCTGTTTTTCACAAACCCCAAAAAAAGAGAGGCAACTCCTCTCTTTTTCGTAACTTCAATAAAACAGAAGTCAATAAAAATCAATACTAAACATATGTTAAGTTCGCACTATTTTGAACAAATGGGCATATAAGTTCATTTCAAAACAACAATTTGTGCGATTTATACAAAATTATTTGACAAACGGTCGTTTATACAGTATATTATGCTCGTTCGATTCACAAAGAAAATCCCCCCGCATGACAAGCACACGGGGAATGCAAGAACCTCAAGCCAGCGCGGATTGCCTCCCTTCTCCGCACGGAAAGGGGTAGGGGGATGGGGGTCTGCCCGCTAATTCCCTACAACATAATAAAACCGCTTCGCCGAAGCCGTACCATTCACAATCGTCAGCGTCGTCGCAGCTGTCGTTCCTTCAAACGTGTCAAACGGACCTTCAGATTCTGCCGCACTATAAACCGTGTAGTTTCCATAGCCCGTATCCGCCCAACGCAACACAATATCAGTTCCGCTAACCGCAATCGTCAAAGCAACCGGCGGCGGCAGCACCACGTTCGGTGCAAATATCTGCACATCATCCACATACCAACCTTCTCTATTGTTCACCGCATCGCTTCCAAATCTAAACCGGAAGCGCACGTCGTCACCCGCAAGAGCATTCAGATCGGCAGTCACCGTACTCCAAGTATCTTGCGTGCCGCCAAAACAAGGACGGCCAAGCATCGGCCCGGTCGCAGGATTTCCTCCGCCCGCTTGATAGCGGAAAGTTTTCGTGTAACCTCCCGTCGGAATAAATTCTTGCCACGCGGCACCATTGATTGAAACTTCAAGCACACATCCGTCATAAGCCGAATCCGGAAATGCCGTCGAGATTTCCGTCTCAAATTGTTGCACAAACCTAAACTGCGCACTTTCCGGCAAATCATTCACAATCGGAGAAATTAATCTCGCGTCATTAAACGATCTGTAAGTTCCTGCTCCGCTACTCCCACATTTATAAGAATGCGTTCCGCTTTGCGCGCGCTCCGTCGAAATGTGCCAATCACTCACCCACGTTCCACCTGCCGAGTCAATCGTCCAACCGTTTGCACCCGCCTCAAAACTCTCATTCACAAGATAAGACAATTGACCAATCGAGAACGCCGCGTTTGAAGAATCAGATTCTTGCGGATCCGCATTGGAAATAATCCGCAAGTAACAATTGTTCGAGCTTGATCCTGCAATCGCCCAATTGTAGAGCCCTGTATTCGGTGCCGCTCCGGCAATCGTCTCCCACGATCCGGAAAGTCCCGTGCGCGTCAACTCAATTCGCACCGTTCCACCACTCGAACCCGGAAACCACGAAATCGCCGCCGTGCTGTCAATGAAATACGCTTCACCGCCGTCCGGTGCAAGCACCGTCAAAGTCGAGAACAATGTTCCACTTCCCGCAGTCGTGTACATAACTGCCAATCCATCCACAAGATTTGATGAACCCGGTGTATAGACATTGGAGTAGTAATACTCAAGCCCCATTGTGTGATCTTGATTCTGAAGTCCAATCGTGGCCCACGGCATATCAAATGCACCGTCGTTCGAGTTTGGATTCACATCCTGATACTGCACAAGTATCTTTCCGTCACCTGTCGGAGTCGGATAAGATGCTGGATTAAACAAAATGACTTGGAACACTTGCGGAACACTCGTCCAAAGTGTTTGCACATTCCATTGCACAATGAATCTTTGCTCGGCAGCATCGTAGTAATAATATACTCCGCCGCCTGTTGTTGCCAAATCATCCCAATAGGCCGCAACCATATTCGGCGGGCCCATCGGTGAGCCGATTCTCCAATTTCGGAAATCCCAGAAGCCACCCAAATTCCCGAATGCCACCCAACCGTTCGAGCAAATCGTCACGCTGTCAAATGTGTTGCCATAAAATGTAAAATCAAACGGAAGCAACAGCGCTTGCGAATCGTCATCATCTTCAAACACGTCGCTGAAACCGATGTTCGTTCCGATTGTGGAAATGTCAATCCAATCGTATTGCGTCGCCGTTCCCGATGGCTGAGTTTCCGTATTGTCATAGGCATAATAACCATAGGCATCCGGCCCGGTCGGAGTCGTTGGACTTGCCACACCAACTATCTGCACAAACTCAACCGAATCACGGAATCCATCCGTGTCGGTAATCACAAGCTCCATACGTGCCGCAAATCCGGCAACTGTATTGATGTTTGCAGAAACTGCAAAAGCATCCGCAAGATTTTCTGCCGTGCCGCTAATTGCAACCGCTCCAAACACTCCGATTGAATCAGTTACAGTAATCTGCGGACTCAAGGATCGCAAAATACCGCTCGCGTTCGTCAGCACACGCGCGCCGCTATTCTGAATCGTCGCACTAAATGGGCCGCTGTCACCCGGATCAAGCTGCAAATCTCCAATAATAAAACTCGTCGAGTTGACAGCAACATTCGCCGCCACCGAGTCAAATTAATTCGCACGATCTGCGATCCTGCTGATGATGTCGTCGTCAAAAAGAGCGCCACAGGTTCAGCATTTTGAACTGCGCCGACATTCACTCTGAATGGAGTATTTGGAGCCGCTGTTCCACTAATAGTAATATCTGGATACGTGCTGTTTGCGGATTGAATCTGCAAACCAGAAGCTGTCGTCGAAAGTACGGTGCTAATTCCTGTCGCCGTTGCCGAAGAGCCGCGATTGATCAGCACAACTCCTAAATCAACAATCTCACCCGGATTCAAAATTCCGTCATCGTTTCCGGTCGTTCCGCCAAAATTGTCGTCATCAACTTGCACCGTCGAGAGCGCAAGCGTCGCAGCCGCGCTAACCACTTGCACGGAATCACGAATTGTTTTCAAATCCGTTCCGGTCACCGTAATGTAAACCCAGCCCAAATCTGAAAGTGTATCTGCCAGATTCACTTCGCCGTTCGCATCGGTGTAACCGCGAGCAAACACGTTCGGGCTTTGATAGAGTCCAACTAAAGCACCCTCCACCGGATTTCCGTTAAGCGTCACCTGCACCGGAATATTATTCGTGTAACGATTCACAACAGAGGGATCGCTGGCCACAATCGCTTGCGGTGTATGCAAAATCAACGGTACCGCCGCATCACCCATCAAATTACACCATGCTGAAAACTCTTCAACACTGGTTGTGCTGACATTATCCCAGAAATTGCGATAGAGTTCAAGCTTGCCGTTCATCATCACGAGCGATTGCTCACGAATGTCTTTTGCAAACAAACCCATCATCGCGCCGCCGTCAACAACATTATTCTCGGCCACGCGCGTGCTGTTGCCGCACATCCCCATCGCGCCAATCGCGCCAACCGGTGACGCCGGAGTGCCTCTGCGCACCCATGCTTCTGTAACAGATTCACCGTTGTTGTACCAACCCATTCCGCATGTAATCACGGCCACAAATGGATTCTTGCGGCCATTGGCGAGTCCGTCAAGGTCAGGCGGATTCATTTCTGAATTTCCCCACGAGAGTCTGTGATTGACAACACTGACTCCCGGATTCACTCGTGCCTCAAGTTCAGACGGCTGAACATTCGCAGGAAAGTCCGTCATGGCTCCGGGGTTCATTCCCTTTTGGAGCATGATCTGCCGCGTGTATTCCTTTGTGGAGGGATTTGACGGAATGTGTCCCGAATGCACCGCACACCATGTCCGGTTGAACCACGTCGTGTCCGTCATAAACGGATCGGCTTCGTAGTTGATCGACTTTGAAACCATTGCCGACAATTGCGTAAAATCTGCCGTCGGCAATCTGCCAATACCAATGTCCGGCAGCGGATCGGGATTTGGACCGGTTCCCAGCATACCGTAATAGTTATCTAATTCTCCATACGGATAATCAGCTAACTCGTCCGTCGGGAAATAATATGCTCCCGATCCGTCCGCATCACCAACAAGCGTCACAAATTCAAGCTGACCGTTGCTGTTCGTGTATTGCGTATTGATATACGAGCGAATCTGCGTGACCGATGCTCCCGTCACCGAAGTGTTCACAACGGTCGCGTCAATACCTTTTTTCTTTCGCCACGTCGCCAACTCGGTTACCTTGTTGATCACCGTCGCGTTATTCTGACAGATGAACAATTGATTCCCCGGCACAACCGGAAGTTCATCCAGCGGACTGTCTTCAAAATTGATAAAGCTCGCATAAAGCTTCTTAAATCCCGGTGTAATAGAGACCGGTTCAATAGATCGTTCGTTTGCACCCACACCGCCGATATCGCGAATCGCAATATTGATTGATTCATAAATCCGCACTTCACCCGTCACCGGATTGTACTGCACGGGGTTCATCATCAGCACTACAAAGCGCACATCACGAAACACCATCGGCTGACTTATCTCGACAATGTTCTGCGGCCAGAATGCGTTCTCCGCATATACATTGCTCAGGCCGACTTCATCGAGCCTGCCTGACATTTCGAGACTCACTTTCGGCGCGATGGGATGTTCAGGATACTCAGAACGCGACTCCGTTCCAAGCACCTCCAACTGCACGTTTCCCTGCGGCGCGATCATCACCAATCGCGTAACCCGCGGCAAATCAGGATAACCATCATGCAACTGCGAGCCTTCGCTCGGCAGTCGCAAGGTCGAGTAAGTTTCGCCCTGAATTTCGGACTCAGATCGAATAAATTGTAATTCACCTAACCGCAATTCGACGTTGGCCGGATCACCATTTTCGATCACCAGTGGCGCGGGCGTCACGTCCTGTGGCCCAGCAAACTGATAGAACTCCTGTGGCAGGACAGAGAAACTGCTCAAAACCTGCTCCGCTTGCGCCACGACACTTACAAGCAAGACGCACAATACCACCAAAACTCTTGACTGCTTAACCATTTGAAACCTCCGCAAATGTACTCATGTTGACCTTTTTAATCTAATTAACTCAGTCATTACAGTCAAGGATTTTCAATAAATCAAATGTCGCCGTTCCACAACTGTCGCAAATCCTATAGCACCCATTTGTTATCATGCAACGAAAAGAGCCTCGCTTGCTTGGTCGCAAGCGAGGCTCTTTGTTCAGATTATGTGAGAATTACGGATTGTTTACAGCAACCACCACATAGTAGTTTCTGTCAGCCGTTCCAATAATTCCTGCATCCGTGTACGTGTTCGGGACAATCGGAGTCGGCGTCAACAACGTCTGAGTCAGGTTGTTGATGTCAGTCGAACGATACACGAGGTATCCGTCCGCGCGATTCGTCGCCGCCCAACGCAACACGATATCATTTGTCAAGGCATCACGCGCAATCGTCAACGTCGTCACCAGGATCCGGCCAAACAGTCGGGCCAGTGGTCACTTCAACACAGAAGCGGCTCGGCGAAGCCAGAATCGGCTGGCCCGCGAGATCCAAACGCTTCGTGTAGTTGTGCGTGTCCGTCGTGTCGTTGTTGGTTGTTACAAATGCAAGCAAGCCGGGCATACCTGCGCCTGCAACGGAGTCAAGAGCGCTGACCGCAACCCAGAAGTCGCCTTGCAGTCTCTTGAGCTGCTTAACATTGCTCACGTCCAAAGTCCACCAACGAGCATCCATGTTCGGGATAACTGACACGGTTTCGTTCGTGTCGATTTCTTCTTCATAAGTGTATAGCAACGAACCCGGCGTGCGGTTGTCTGGACCTTGACCGAAGAATTCAATGCGGCAACGAGCAGTGTGATCAGGTAGCGAGTTGATGTCGATCGGATCCCAATTCCACAACACTTGCACCTTGTTAATGTCAATCGTGTCCGCATCAGCCGCAGGAACGCCGTCCGCTGCCGGTGAATAACGAATGTAACGCGGGTTCGAAAGCACCGACGTGTAATCACGGAGGTGGTAACCCAATTCGTACACACCGGTCGGCTGAACGTCAACCGCGAGGTTCAAGTTGCCCGCGAGCGGCACATTGATCGGAGTACGCGTCGTGTCGTTGGTGCGATCTTGCTCGCCCGGATAGGTGCTTGTCACGCGAATACGGTGTGCACCGGCCACGATCGGCGTCCAAACTGCGGGGATCACTTGGAACTCGTTCGTCAACAGCGTTCCGGTTGCTTGCTTCAGAGAGTCAGTTCCCTGATTCGTGCCGTCCGGCTTTGTGTAGAGCTGACGATAACGAAGCGCGTTGCCAACACTGTTGCTGCCTTGGTTCACGTACTCAAATGACCACGAACGAGCCAAGCCGACAGTCGTCGGGAACGGTACAACGACATTGCGAGTCGCGGCGTCCGTTGCAAATGCGCGCGTCGCAATAATGTGCGGATAGTCAATGTGCAAACCTGAGCCGATACCGCCGTCGTTGTTGCAGTCAGTCTGCAAACGGAACTGTAAGCGAATCGTCTGCTCACCGTATGCGGTTAAGTCAATGTCTCCAGCGGTACCACCGGTCGTCAAGCCGCGTGAGCGACCCACCCAACCGAGCAGTGAGTTACCTTGATCAGGATGAGTTTCACCCGTCAAAGCAGTTGTACCGTAGTCGTAGGCAACGCGAGTCCAAGTAACGCCGTTATCGGTCGAGACATGGATTTCATACAAGTCGTCAAGCGAGCCGTCATCATTACCGTCGCTGTCGAGCAGGTCTGCCCAGACGTAATATGCAAAGCGCAGTTTCTGCCACGCACCCGGGCCGCCTTGGCCGGGACGTGCAGTATCCGGCATCACGATTGGTGGTGACACCAACGCGTTCTCAATCAATGCCCAGCCGCGATGCTCAGCATTCCATGAGAAGTCTTGATCCGGAATAGCCGTCATGCCTGTCGGAGCGGTGCTGTCTTCAAAGGCCCATGTATCGCCAACTGGTGTCAGCGGGAACGCCTCAATTGTCCAGCCGGTCGTGTTGTCACCATCGTTTGACAACAGCGTCGTGCTGCTGTTCGTCACACGGATAGAGTCCAAGATCAAGCCGAAATAGGACGAGTCAAGCGATCCGTCGTTTGCGCTTGCGGCCGGATCAGATAAGAACGCATAGCGGAAACGCACATTGCTTTGGCCCGCATATGCGTCCAAGTTAATGGTAATCGTTTGGTAGGCAGCGGAGAAAGCCGTGCCGCCCCAAGCCGCGTAGCAGCCTTCATAGCAGTGGTCACTCCAGGCAAAACCACAGGAGCCCGTGTACGGCAACGAGACATCGCCGGGGGCTGGAATAGCCCAAGTGCTTCCGCCGTCGCTTGAAACCTGAACGTCCCACGAATCCCACAAGTTATACGGGGGAGTCTCACCGCCTGGGGTTTCAATTTTCCAACGAGCTTTGAATGCAAGCCTGATAGGCGCGCTCGAACTTGAAAGATCGATTGTCGGGCTTTCGAGGTAGTGCTCTTGGTGATTCGCGTATCCACCGGGAGCAACGAGGTTGTCTGTCAACAAGGCATCGCCGCACCACAGAGCCGGTGCATTGGGATCGCCGATTGGCACATTGTCCGAGTGCCAATAGGGAGTACCGGGAACTGTGTAGTCAACGGTTGTCCAGCCACCAATGGCTTCCATGCTATCAATCACTATCGTCGAGTCAAACGCATCGAGCGAATGGCCCGGGTTGCGTGAATAAAGTGCGTCCAACGGAATTTCGATTTCTTCAGCAGTCTCCAAAACTACAGAAGTCGAAGAAGGCGCTTGAATAAGGTTAGCACCGGCAAATGCAAATGCCGCGATTCCTGTGATCAGCGCCAGACGAAATACAATTTTACTGACCATGCTTTTTCTCCGGAAAGTTATAAAAATCTTTCGGTTGGGACCCAGTGAACCGGAAAGCTCACCGGAAAAAAATACGGACATGAGAGCGATTCTCATGCCCGTATCTGGATGTTCGTGAGACACCGGACGGATAGACCGCCGAGCCGTTTTGCTCGCGGTCTATCCGTCACAGATAGTTCTAAGTTACAAGACCAGACAACGGGCGATGAAGATTACTTCATCAACACCATTTTCTGTGTCGCGGTGAAACCATTCACCGTCATCTTGTACATGTACATACCGGAAGCAAGGCCCGAAGCGTCGAAGTCAACCGTGTAGCTACCGGCATCTTGAACGCCGTTCACCAACGTCGCAACTTCGCGGCCGTCAACCGAGTAAACCTTCAGCTCAACATTGCCCGTCTCGCGAACAGTGTACTGAATGTTGGTGGTCGGGTTGAACGGGTTCGGGTAGTTCTGCATCAACGAGTATTCGGTCACGATGCCAGCGCCAGCCATCGGCGTGGCTTCTGCCCACATACCGAACGCGGTCGCTGCGCCGTTCACGTCATAAGCCGTGAGGCGGTAGATGTAACGCTCGCCATTGACAACGTTGTTGTCAACGAAGGTGTAGCTGTGGCCGGTGGCGTTGTCGCCAAGACCTGTGACTTCAGCAAGGAACTCGCCATTGCGCGAAACTTCCCAACGCTCGATGTCGCTCTCGGCGTTCGTGCGCCAGTTCAACGTGACCTTCGAGTCACCGGAGATGGCGTCAAAGCCTGTCAACTCAACGGCCAACGAGTTGTCACCCGTGAAGGTAACGTCAACCGGGCAGCAGCAGAACTGACGTGAGTCGATGATCAAATAATACGTATCCGGGAACCAGCAGCCGAGATCGTCCGGAGCGCCGTTACCCGAGAAGTTGTGGGTTTGACCTTGGCCAAACACCGGGAAGTTCGGAGCACCAGCGGAAAGGGCGCCGAAGCTGTCAAACAAGATCGAACGAACGCGGAACCACTGGTCGCAACCGGCGGACGGCGTAATCGTGATGTTGAAACAAGTCGGATCGGCAATCGAGGTGAACGAAAGCACGGCGTCCGGACCGTGGCCCGTAAAGGTACCAAGGCCGAACAACTGCATGTTGTAATCTGAGCAGTAGTTGCACAGATCAACCGTGCCAGCCCAGCTCGGGGAGTCGATCAAGATTGGGTTGGTGTCGTCGTCACCAGGATAGGTGCGTACGCAGGGTTCGCAAGTGGTGGCAGCGCAATCAAAGCCGGCGTCACCATTCACAAACAAGGCTACGTCGCCGGGGTTGCAGGTCGCGCCGCAACCGAAGTCAAGCGAGCCGGGGAACCAGCACCAATCGGGGGTGCCGCCGAGGAAGAAATGGAACCATGCGTCGCCAAGTTCAGTCGTCGGGCCACCAACCGTCAGGTCGAAGCCGGGGGTCGGAGCAACGCCGGGGGTACCGTTGTAGCTGATGAACGAAGCGATAACATAGAACGGACCACTAACACAGCACTCGAGCAAAACGTTCTGAACGAACGTCTCGGGAGCATCCACGTCTGCTTGGGTGATCGTGTAGGACACGTCCACGCCGCAAAGTTCGGCGCCCGGTCCCTTAAGGTTCTGAGCAATGCCGGGGGAAGCTGCATCTTTCGGGCAGTTGATGCTGACACGGTAGTTCACCGTGAAGCCAACTTCTTCAGCTCCGAAGAAGAACAGCAACGGAACGTCCACAGACGTGATGTGGAACGGATAGAACGGAGCTGAGCAACCGGCGTCGCCATCAGTCGTGGGATCGATGTACGCGGCGTACTTGTCTTCGCCGTCCCAACCAAACGAGTTAACGGAAGCTGTCGGGGCCAACGTGGTCAACACGCATGAACCCGTGCGGTCAACTGGGCGCGCGATGATGCGGTTTTCGTCACCACGGATCGTGGGGCCGGGTTGCACATCAGCTAATGCGAACGATGACAGGCCTAATATGGCCATAATACACAAAATCAAATACTTACGCATACCGGGACTCCATTTGTTTGGAATTTTCGAACCACCAAGATCGAATATTTACGCTTTTGCTTAACACCATGTTGCGGTATATAAAATATACTAAGACTACTCAATCGTCAAGAGGTTTCAAGGTTGTATGAAAAATAATCATCGTTTATCACATAGCTACCTGAACCCCCTCTTTACGTCCTAACTTGTAATTCTGTGAAGAGTTTGCTTTAATAACCCATCCTCAAACTGACTGAGCGGTTTGGGAATCGGAGGACTCCTACCTCTCTTTCGCCTCATTCAAACCCAATAATTCAAACTAAATGACCCTCCCACACCCTCCCGTGCTCTGCGCCTTCGCACGCTTAATGCGCAACCGCCGCAATCCGGGGGCTTCGTATTGTATTGGATGCTGGCACAAAGGCGGGTAAACTTCAACTTTGCTCTTGAGCGCGCCGTGCAGTGGGCCGTGAAGCTAAAGCAGCCGCTCTTGGTGCTTGAATCGCTCACTTTGGTCTATGAATTTGCCAGTCCGAGACAGCATGTTTTTCTGTTGCAGGGGATGGCTGATAATGCGGCTCGTCTTAGCCGTAAGCCCGTGACGTATTATCCCTTCGTTGAGATGATTCCGGGTGAACGCGGCGATCTACTTCGAGCGCTGGCGTCACAAGCTTCTGTTGTTGTGGTGGATGATTTTCCGATGGCGATGCATCAGGAGTTAATCTCTGATGCGGCCAACGACTTCCCGTGTAAGCTTGAAGCGGTGGATTCGTGCGGCTTGCTTCCGTTGCGCGCGGCGGATATTACTTTTCCCACGGCGTTTGCTTTCAGAAGGTTCTTGCAGAGAAATTTGCGCGAGCATCTGGGTAGTTTCCCGGCTCCGGATCCGCTTGCAAGAGTTTCATTGCCGCCACTTAAACTTGATTCGCGCATCACGGATCATTGGCCGATTGCAGATCCGTCTGAGCTGCTTGCCAATCACTCGTGGATGAATGATCTGCCGTTGTTGCATGATGTGAAACCTGTTGCAACAATGGGCGGCACATCGCGGCTGAACAGGCACTGCGCGATTTTCGCAAACAAACTTTCGCATTATGCTGAAGAGCGCAACCAACCTGAGCAAGATTATTCGAGTGGGTTAAGTCCTTATTTGCATTTCGGGCACATCTCTGTTCAGCAAGTTTTTTCTGAACTCGCAAAACAAGAAAACTGGCAGATTGAGAAGCTTGCCGACACCGTGGCGGGAAAGAAAGAGGAGTGGTGGAACATGAGTCAGAATGCCGAAAGTTTTTTGGATGAGTTGATTACTTGGCGTGAACTCGGTTACAATTTTAATCACCTGCGCGAGGATTACAAAGAGTTTTCATCGTTGCCGCCGTGGGCCATCAAAACTTTGAATGAGCACAAGGCTGACAAACGGAAATGGCTCTACACCAAAGAAGAATTTGAACAGGCCGCCACGCATGATCCGCTCTGGAATGCCGCTCAAAACCAGTTGCGAACTGAAGGCAAAATTCACAACTATTTGCGGATGCTTTGGGGCAAAAAAATTCTCGAGTGGTCTTCAACTCCTGAAGAAGCACTCGAGATTATGATTGAACTGAACGATAAGTACGCGCTTGATGGGCGCGATCCTAACTCGTATTCAGGAATTTTGTGGTGTCTGGGCCGCTACGACCGTCCGTGGTTTCCGGAGCGCGAAATCTTCGGGCAGATTCGGTATATGAGCAGTGAGAATACGGCGCGGAAGGTTAGGGTTAAGAATTACATTGCAAAATATTCTTCCCCTCAAAACTGAGGCACTCATTCCACAGTTTGTCCCATGATGTCATCACAACAAATCGCATAACACGATTTCTCGATGGGGTCTTAGTATCTCCTCGAAGCTGTATTAAAATATCAGCTTACAAACTCCTGTGGCGGCCTGAACCGCCACTTTTTTTGTGCTGGCACATGCTTTGTCTTAGGGTTAATCAAACAGCAACCAAACAGTGAGACAACCCATGCGCTTGCACCTTCGAATCCTATCTCTAATCGCGGCTATCATTCTGGCCCACAGCCTTGCACACGCGACGCTCTATGAAGTCACCATGACAGCCAACAGCTATTCTCCGGACTATCTCAATCTTCAAGTCGGGGACAGCGTACGGTGGAACAATCAAAGCGGTGACGACCGCTTTATGACCACGATGTCCGGCGAATTTACCAGCGGTAGAATGGCTCCCAATACGAGCTACACGCGCCGCATGACCACAGGCTCGTTTAACATCACGGACATCCTCAATCAAAGTATTCATCAGATGATCGACGTTGGTACAAGCACCGACCTCACGTGGACAGAGCTTGCGATTCCGATGTTTAATCTTCCGCAACAGGATGTTTTCTTCACCGACAGTCTGCACGGTTGGCTTGCTAACTACATGGGAGTTCACCGCACCACCAACGGCGGTCAGAGTTGGAGTTTAACCGAATTCTCCGATGAAGGCTCGCTCTCGCTCTATTTTCTGAATAACTCGCTCGGATATTCGACAGGCCGTGACGGTTTCACTTACAGAACGACTGACGGCGGCGTGACGTGGAATTACTTATATACACCCGGCGAAGGCTTGACTGATATCGTATTCACGGACAGCTTGCACGGCTGGGCTTGCGGTGAAGACGGCATGCACCCGCGCACGTCTAACGGCGGGACAACTTGGCAAGCCGCTCCGCAAGTGCACGGCATCTTTGAAACCGGAATTGATTTCATTGACAATCAAACTGGATGGATGTGCGGGAATCGTGGACGCATCTGGCACTCCACCGACGGCGGCGCGACGTGGAATGTGCAAACCGAACAAAACGATTTCAACATCATCTTCAACTCGATGGACATGTGGGATGCGCAAACTGGAGTTGCAGTCGGCACAGACGGCATGGTCTATCGCACGAGCAACGGCGGCGCGAATTGGGTCACGGGTGCAAGCGGCACAGCGCGAGACATTTTCAAAGTTGTGATGACGTCGGCGATGAATGCGTGGATGTGTGGTGACAGTGGACTCGTTGCACGTTCGTTTGACGGCGGTGCGACGTGGACTCAGCTCGCCACGCCCTGTTTCTTCCGCTTCAACAGCGTCCATTTTACTGATCCGGCCAACGGTTATTTCTGCACGGCGAATGGCCGCGTGTTCCATTATGCTGATTCCGTTGAAGCACCGCCGCCGTGGCACTACCCTGCCGAAGTCGCGCGTCCTGCCGACGGCAATTGGTTCCCGATTCAGGATCCTAACAACTATCCCAATCCGTTCAATCCCACGACGAACATCGAGTTTGATCTCAGCACTGCATCAACTGTAAAACTTGAAGTGTTCGACATGTTAGGTCGCAGCGTGGCCGTGTTGGCTAACGGCGCATTCCCCAGCGGACGCCACACGGCCACGTTCGACGCCAACAACATGTCCAGCGGAATGTATTTCTATCAACTGACCTCCGGCCCCAAACCATCACGCGCAAAATGATTTTGCAGAAGTAGTTGCCGCAATTCAACGAACACTGCAAACAAAAGAGCCGCGAGATTATCGCGGCTCTTTTAATGATTATCACTTTTCTCTTGGTTTCCTACCAAACCACACTCCGCTCGTTAAGAATTTCCACACCCGCATCGGAAAGGAATAGACAAGTTCAAGCTCTGCTGAGCGGAATCGGTTAAATCTGTTGTTGAGGTTTCTAAGGTACGATTCAAGGGAGAGTGAAGGGAATCACTCTTCGAGGCTGATAGAACTTGGCTGGGATAGATGCTGCGGTGTCCGGTCATGATAAACGAGACCATCGCGCATCCGGCTGCATACGGGCCGATCTTCGGACCAAACATCTCTATCGCCATCATGGATGCGGCAATCGGCGTGTTCGCTGCGCCTGACAGAACGGACGTTGTTCCCAAAGCCGCCATCGTCACCGCATTCGCTCCAATTATCGAAGCCCAAAAACTACCAAACGTGGCACCGATGAAGAATATCGGCGTCACCACGCCCCCCGACCCGCCCGACTCGAGAGTTATCGCCGTGGCCAAAATTTTCCCAAGCCAATCAAAAGTCGAAGCAGGTTCACCTTCAAAAATAAATTCCAAATGCCCCGTGCCCAAACCGAGTACATTAGGACTGAAAACAATCGAGATGCCGATAAGCAGCAGACCGCCAATTGCCGCGCGTGCGATGTAATTGGGCCAAAGTTTTGGCAAGAGTCGTTTGAATCCGCGCACGGTTTCTATGAATAGAACTGTCACAAACCCAAAGACAATTCCTGTCAGCACCAACTGAATTACATAACCGCTTTCAAGTGGCGGAATGTCCGTTATCGTTTGGCTCCAGTATGTTACTCCTAACGACGCTGCAATTTGATAAGCTGTGATTCCTGCGATGAACGAGGGGACCAGAACATCATATAGAAGTTGACCAAGAAACAGCACTTCCACGCCGAAAATCGCTCCAGCCACGGGAGTTCCGAAGACTGCGGCAAACCCTGCTGATATACCGCAGACAACCAGTTTGCGGCGATCTCTGTCGTTCAACCTCAATATGCTTGCAAGCCCCGATGCTAAGGCCGCTCCGATTTGCGCCGCCGGTCCCTCTTTGCCTGCGCTACCGCCGCCTGCAATGGTTGCAACGGTGGCTAAAATCTTCACTGGAACGACACGGAGTTTCATTCGTCCGCTGGCGTTGTGAACTGCGTCAATGATGCGTTCTGTTCCGTGCCCTTCGGCATCCGGAGCAAGCTTGCGCACGAACACTACCACTAAAACCAACGTTATCGGAAGAGCAAAAATCAGATATGGAAACGTGGCGCCTTTCGCAACGGACCATGAAAGTAAAGTCACGAAACAATAGGTGGAGAAACCCACCAGCGTCCCCACGCCAATCGCCAATACCGTCCAGCGGATGAGCGAAATAAACAGTGCAGACTGCTCTGTAAGTGTTGCGGTGACTGACCGACTTTGATCGAAGAAGCGTTGCAATTATGTGTGTTCTTTCGTTCGTACTTTTATCGTACCACAATGAATGTATTCTAATCTACACTGAAAAACATAGGAGTCAACCCATATTAGGATCCAAAGTTTTTCGATGTGAGTATAGCTCAAAAAGGCAGGCAAGTAACCAAGTTCGTGAAATGTGATTCCCAATTTTCTAACCCCCTCCTCCCTCCCCGCTTGTAACTTTAATATTCATGCCTCCCTGCCTTTGACAGGGAGCGCATGATTTTCTAAAACTCGCGATTCCGCTGACGGCCGGAGGCCGATGGTAGTTTGAAGGAAAACGCGGCGACCGAACCTGCGGAATTTGAAAATCTCGGTATACGGGGCAGGTGAAGACATCTGCCGCCGCGATCAACGCTTGGGGTTCGCGGCACCCGGAGCGGAAGCGGATTCCGGCGGGGAACCGCACGGCGGGGTAGGCAGGATGACAATGCGCTTGGGAGTTTCGATTCGTCTGACGCGGGCGGAACGCCTTCCGCCCCTACAATTCCCCGTTGGACGGAGCGCCTTCCCCCTCTCCTCATAGTATGGCAAAATCTGCCTAAGGCAAGCTCTTCGATAGGTTAAGTTCTGTAAAAACATTGGGCAAAACCTCTATTTTTCGTGGTACAGTCCTTGCTTTATGTTATACGAAATTCTCCCTATCCCAGAACTTTGCCTAAAGGCAGCCGGCCATGGCCACCACTTCGTTTCGTAAATCTCCGTTCGAAATCCTGAAAATCCGCCGCGACGAACTCTTCGCCGCACGCACCGACCGTCACAACGAATACCTCGGCACCGTCACAAAGTCGCCGCAAGGACTTGTCGATCACGTTCACAAAAACACCAAACGCAAAGGCCGAGTTTTAGTTCTGGGGAACGGCCGCAGTGAAGCCTTGCGCGATTTAGTCAAACTGGGCTTCCAAGTCACGCTCGCCGATTGGTCACCGCTCGCTCTGGCGGCCACCGAAGACATTCGCCGCACGCTGTCGCGCCACGAAGATGCGCAGGTGCGCGGCAACTTGATTGAAGGCCCGCGCATCGCTTTGCCTGACGGAAGTTTTGACGGCATCGTGCTGACCGGAATCTTTTTGGAAATCGGTCACGCCGTTCCGCTGGTCAAAGAGTGTTCAAGATTGCTGGCTGACAACGGCAAGCTTACCATCGCCGTTCCGAACAATCTGGCGGCTTACCATCCCGAGCATGTGAATCTGTGGACTGAAGCGTCGCTGAATGAGTTGCTCTCGCTGTTCTTTGACAACGTGAACATCACTTCGGACAAAGACATGTTGTTCGCTACGGTGTCGAACGCCGAAACCGTTAAGCATCCGGTTATCTTCGCGATGATGAACATTCGTAATGAAGACCGCTGGCTACGCGAAGTGCTTGACAGCGCGGCGCGTCTGTGCGACGGCATTATCGCTTACGACGCCGGTTCGACCGACAAGACGCTTGAGATTTGTCAGCTTCATCCGGCGGTGTTCGCGTTTCAGCAAGGCATCGAAACCGCAACCGACAAGGCCCGCGACAAGAACCGGATGTACACGCTCGCACTCGAACACAAATTCGATTGGATGTTGTGCATTGACGGCGATGAAGTTTTGGAGCCGACCGCGCCGGAACGCATGTTAAACGAAATTCGCAACTGCCCGCGCAACGTGTCGCAGATTGATTTCGAGTTCTTGTATCTCTGGAATGACCGCAAGCACTACCGCACCGACGGAATCTACACCGGGATTTATCATCCGTGTCTGTTCCGCCCTTTGAACCAAAAGTGGAATGAATTAAGGTTCGAGCCTACACATCACGGCGGTAACCTGCATTGCGAGCGGACACCTCAGAATTTGACGGGAGAGCGCATTCGCGCGGACATCAAGATTGAGCATCTCGGTTACATGTTTGCCGAAGACCGCGTGCGGAAATATCATTGGAACAAGAACAAAGACGTCAAACACGCGAACGAAGGCTACTACGAGCATCTGCTCGACCAGCCGCAGATGACGCTCGCGCCGTGGGACGGCAGACCCAATACGATTCAAAAGAGGAACAGCACTGTGGAAAAACAGACGCTCAAGCCGGATTACTACTACGCCAATGCGCGCCGCAATCTCGCCGAGCGTGTGCCCAAGACCGCTAAAGAAGTTCTCGACGTCGGGTGCGGCAATGGCGCGACAGGCAAGCTGATTCATCAACTGACCGGAGCGCGCGTTTCGGGAATTGAAATTCATCCCGAAGTCGCTAACGTTGCTCGTCAAGTTTTGGCTGATGTGCATGTTCTCGACGTGGAAGCCGATACGCTTCCATTTGCTCCGCAGCAATTTGATTGCATCCTGTGCGGCGACGTGCTGGAACATTTGATTGATCCGTGGAAGGCGCTCAAGAAATTGATGGTTCACTTGAAGCCGACGGGCTGTATTATCGCCAGTTTGCCGAATGTGCGCAATCTCGGCGTGATCGGAAAATTGCTGGAAGGATCGTGGAACTATCAGGAATACGGTATTCTTGATAGCACACATTTGAGATTCTTTGCCAAGAAGGACATGGAGCAGTTGTTTGCACAAGCGGGATTGCGAGCCGAGCTTGTGGAAACCGTGCGGGATCCGTTGTTTGAATCACAGATGGGGTCGCTGCCGCAAGATAACTTGACGCTCGATTTGGGTGGGCTTGTATTGCGGGATGTTTCGCCGAGCGATTTGAATGAGTTGACCGCTCAGCAATTTATATTCATGGCCAAGCCGGATGTTTCGGTTTTGCCGAAGCAGAAGCCTGTGACTTCGGTTGTGATTCCGGTTTACAACAATCTGAATTACACGAAGGGTTGTTTAGCTTCACTGTTTGCCGCGCAAGAGCAAACGCCATTTGAAGTAATTGTCGTGGACGACGGTTCGACTGACGGGACGGCGGAATATTTGACTTCGCTTGGAAATGAAATCACAGTTGTAACACATGACCACAACTATGGCTTTGCGAGATCCTGTAATGACGGTGCGCGTGCTTCGACCGGACAGCTTGTCGTTTTTTTAAACAATGACACGGAAGTTCTGCCGAATTGGCTGGACGCAATGGTCAAGACGATTTCCGAAGATCGCTCCATCGGCATCGTCGGCAACATGCAGATCTATCCGAACACCAACACGATTCAGCAGGCGGGCATCGTGTGCGACGAGCGCGCGATGGTGCACAGCATTTACAACAATCAGCTTCCGATTGACCATCCGGCAGTTAACAAGCCGCGCGCGTTTCAGTTTATTGCCGGAAGTTGCTTGATGATTTGGAGACAGTTGTTCATGGAGGTCGGCGGCTTTGATGAAAGCTATGTCAACTCGTGCGAGGATATTGACCTCTGCATGAGAGTGACGCAAACTCGCCGCAAGGTTTGGTATTGCCCCGAGAGCAAAATCTATCATCACGAATCGAAGACGGTTACGGGTCACGACAAAAACGGCGCGAACTATCAGAGACTGCTGGCGCGTTGGAAAGATTTGATGTTGGCTGACTCCGACCGCTACTATCTTGAAGACGGCTTCATGCGCCTCGCTGACGGTCGAATTACTCCGCTTGACAAAAAGGAAATGCCGATGCCCGAGGTGAAAGATGTTCGTGTTGCTATTTTGACTACCTATCATCAGCGCTGCGGGTTGGGGATCTATGCCGAGCAGTTCTGTGAAGCTTTGACCAATCAAGGTGAAACCGTTTTGATATTGGCCGAGAAGACCACGGAACTCACGGCAGCGGATTTGCCGAATGTCGTGCGCTGTTGGACGCGTGACAAAGACGGTGGCCGCGAGGTTCTGCCGCTGTTGATGAAACACAAGATTGAAGTCTTGCACATCAATCATGGCGGCGTCTTTGCTCTGGACGGCTGGCTGATCGACGTGATTAAGCAGGCGCGCGCGCATGGTGTTCGCATCGTGACGACATTCCATTCGACAGAGACGCGCGACGACAAGCTTGCCGAAATTGCGCGCTTCAGCGATGCGTGCTGGGTTCATCATCAGCAGAATATCGTTGAACTTGTTGCGCTCGGTGCGCCGCTTGCGAGAGTTCAGTGTTTGCCGATTCCGATTAATTCGCTTGAGATCACCGATCTGGCTGAAGCGAAGCTCGCGCTCGATTGGGATCCGTCCCAGAAAGTTGTGGCCACGTTCGGCATGATGGATCCGCACAAGGGGGTGATGGAACTCATCAATGCCTTCCCGCAACTGCTCGAATTGACAGACGCCAAGCTGTTGATTATCGGCGCGCCGCATCCATCGAGTGAAGAGGGACATCAGTATCTCTTGAACTGCATGAATCGTGTGATTGAGCTGAAATTGATGGACAAGATTCGGTTCCTCACCGATTATATTCCTGAAGCAGAACTCACCGTGACGCTGCAAGCGTGCGATGTGATTGTGTTGAACTATCAGAGCGAGCGCTTTGAAGGCTCTGCTTGCTTGACACGCGCGTTGGCAACGGGTCGCCCGGTCGTGACGACTAATTCACCTGCGCTTGACATTTCTGCACCTGTAACGCTGCGCACGACAGAGCAGTTTGATTTGCCGCGTGTGATTTTCCGCGCCTTGACCAATCCGTTCCTCTGCCGAAACCTGCTTGATGAAGTGACCGAATATGCGGGCAACATGAATTGGGAGAATTTCGCGCGTAAGCACTTGGCAACTTACGAACAGGTTATCACGCACGAGCAGGCTTGCACGACGGACTTGCTGAAGTACTACGGAACACATCCGGACGACATCTACACTGAGGAGCTTCAGCGCGAGCGCGTGCGTTGGCTAGCGAGCAAGGCGAGCGGACGGATTCTTGAGATTGGACCGCCAACGGTTAAATCGTGCAGTTTGTGGGTGGGCATGAGGCGGTTGACATTTATCGTGAGCGCCTTGACGTGGCGCGCGCGCTACGTCCGTCGGTGAAGTTTAGCTATGGTAACATCGTCACCGGACTTCCGCATGCAGATAAGAGTTTTGATATGGTAATGTCGCCGGAGATTTTGGAGCACGCTGAGTGGGAACAAGCGGTTGTCGCGCTTAAGGAGTGCATGCGAGTCGGCAAGCGCGTGTTGATTACGATTCCGAATGCGGATAAGCCGAACTACAATCCTGATTTGTTCATAATCCTGAACATCGCTGGCTTGTGACGCGGCAACTTGTGGACAGAATGCTCAAGGCTGCCGGTGCGATTGACTACGAACTCGATAGTTCGCATGAAGATGATTTCTATTTGATTGACATCAACAGCACTGCCACCAAACCGAACATTCGTATGACGCCGCGGGCTGAAGCGCTACCGCACTTTGAAGTGACGCCGGGACCGAAGCTGACGATAGCCATTGACGCTGAGATGTTGATTGACGACGCGCTATTGACGACCGAGACGGGCCGTTACTTCCTTGAGATGTTGAACAACTTGCGCGAAGTGCGACCGGATTGGACGATTCAATTGGTCAGTACGCGCACGGACAAGTTGAAAGCACGCTTGAATGCCGCCGGAGCTGCCAACGAGTACCAAGTTACTTTGAGCGAGTTGACCAGGAGCGGAGCACAGGCGCTCTATATTCCGAACCCGCTCAGTGAAGCCGCGGCAGACTCGATGCGCGTGGCGAAGGAGGCCGGACTTATCGTTACGTGCACGATGAATGATCTGGCACCGCTGGCATTCCCGCAATATTATTTGACACACGATCCAGCTGCGCGAGCGCTATATTACTTCGTTGAATGCTCTGAAAGAGTATTGTGATGTCTCGATGTGCACAACTCAGGCGACGCTGCAAGAGATGGATTCGTTTGGGAACAAAGCTCAAGAATTTGCGCGTGCTGCATGGTGGTGCGACTTTGTCGAAGAATATCGCTTCCACAGAATATGTGAATTTGGAATTGCGAGCAGCAGCTCGATCCCACTACGCCTTATTTCTTGCATGCCGGCGAGCTTGGACCGGTCAAGAATCTGCGGGCGATCTTGCTTGCGGTAGATGAAATTCGTAAGACGACCGAACCGCGTGTAAGCTTGTGCTGGCGTGCAATCTGAATGCGAAGGCAACCGAGCAATTGCTATCGGCAGTTCAGCGTGACGGACTGGATCCGAATCTGTTGGTAATTGCTCCGCAGATTGACGACGCGGATTTGACCAAGCTTTATCTTGACGCGGTGGCGCTCCTCAACCCGAGTTTGTTGGAAGGGCTGTCGCTTTCACTTGTGAACGCGATTGAATTGGGAACGCCGATTATTGCGGCGAAGCAGCTTGCTCAAGAAGAAACCTGCGGTGACGCGGCAATCTATGTTGATGCTCTGAATGTCACTGACCTTGTCAACGCGGCTCGACAGCTTTTACTTGAGCCGTCCGCGAGAATGAAGCTCATCAACGCCTCACGCGGTGAAGCCACACGCTTCAACTGGAAGCGCCTGGCGGAAAGCTCGCGGTCTATGTAACGGAGTTGGTTGTGAAACAAGCAAAACACCCCCGGCTAAGCGTAGTAAAGTATTGGCTAGAGAATTTCTGTGACGCTCTTTGACAATTGTTTACCAAAATGGTATATTTACCACAATGAAAACGCAATGCCATGTTCGTTGTTCTATGATTTGTACGATGTGCCGAAAGGGGCATGCGTAGGCGGCAACGTGCGTTTGAATTGTAAATGACAAAGACAAAGAACCCGCCGAATTAGGCGGGTTCTTTTTATGTAAGGAACTTGTGTAGTGAACATTGCATTGATTGCGCACGACGCTAAGAAGCTTGACATGGCGGAGTGGGCTGAATATAATAAGCTCACCCTGAGCAAACATACGATTTACGCCACTGGAACAACGGGTGAAGTGGTGAATCGTGCTACGGGAATTCCGATCATCCGCTTGAAGAGCGGACCACTGGGCGGTGATCAACAGATTGGCGCGTTGATTGCCGAGGGACAAGTTGACGTGCTCATTTTCTTTTGGGATCCTATGGACACCCACCCACATGACCCGGACGTGAAGGCTTTGCTCAGGCT
This sequence comes from bacterium, assembly GCA_016721565.1. Classification (GTDB taxonomy): domain Bacteria; phylum Electryoneota; class RPQS01; order RPQS01; family RPQS01; genus JABWCQ01. The sequence goes on from JADKHW010000015.1 coordinate 21,862, forward strand.
GGCTGTATTGTATGATATTCCGACTGCTTGCAACAAACGCACGGCGGATTATCTAATTTCTTCACTTATGTGGAATCGCGACGACAAGAAAGAGGAGATAAGTGGCTGAACAAAGGGGAGAACTAGAAATGCGTGAACGACTCATCGAAGTAATTCATTTTCTTCATTGGCGCGGTTGGGCGCCGGGAACCGGCGGGAATTTTAGCGCGCTGATAAGTGAGTCACCGCTGAGGTTGCTCATGTCGCCGAGCGGCTACAACAAAGGAGGCTTGGTACCGAGCGACCTCTTGGTTGTAGATGCCGCCGGTCGGAAAATTGAGGGTGAGGGCAAACCTTCTGCGGAAACGTTGCTGCATTTAGTCCTTACAAAGAAGACCGGAGCGAAATCCGTGCTGCATACGCATTCGGTATGGAACACGTTGCTTTCGGATATTTATGCTGTGCAGGGCGTGCTTGAGCTTTCTCATTATGAGATGCTCAAAGGTTTGGGCGGCATTCAAACTCATGAGCATACTGAGCGAGTGCCCATTGTTGAAAACTCACAGGATATCCCGGCGTTGACGAATAAAATTGAAGACTTACTCAAGCGGCAGCCCAATCTGCATGGCATTCTGTTGCGCAATCACGGACTTTACACATGGGGTTCCCTCGCCGGAAGACGCACAACGGCATGTGGAGATTTTCGAGTTCTTGTTTGAAGTTGTTGGACGCAAGCTTTCCCTTTCGCATTCGCATAGGAGTTTTTGAGCATGGCTGTTGTACGCATACCTGATGAAGAGCGCACGCTGCGCGAGTTTGGCGAAATCAAAGCGTTTTTGGCGAGCATTAACATCGGCTTTGAAAATTGGAAGACTGAGAATCCGGTGAAGGGAAGCTCTTCAACTGAGGAGATTCTTGAAGCGTATGCGAAGGAAATAGAGGTGCTTAAAGCTTCAGGCGGCTATGTGACTGCAGATGTGATTGACGTGAAACCGGACACGCCGAATTTAGATGTTATGCTGGCAAAATTCAGCCGAGAGCATTGGCACGATGAAGATGAGGTGCGGTTCATTATTGAAGGGCATGGCATTTTTCATCTGCGACCGCAAGACGGGCCGGTTGTGGCTGTTGAGGTTGAAGCTGGTGACTTGATGCGTGTTCCGGCGGGGACTTGGCATTGGTTTGATTTGTGTGGCGATCGCAGGATTCGTGCGATTCGTTTGTTTCAAGATCCGACGGGTTGGACGCCGCATTACACGGAGAGCGGAGTGGATAAGGGATATCTGCCTGTGTGTTTCGGATTAACTTTCATTCCGGCGGAGTTGCAAAAGTACTAACACATGCCCAACACTGTTGCGCTATACTTGCTTGATGTTGAAGGGACAACAACGCCGATTGATTTTGTGCATCGGACGTTGTTTGGGTACGCAAAACGAGTGATGTCGAAGTTTCTTGCCAGTTATGCGGAAGACGGGAATTTGCTGGTGAAACTTGCTGAGTTACGCGAAGAGTATCAGCGTGATCGTATTGGGGGGTTGGTTAAAGACCTTTGGTCGAATAGTGATCGACCGGAAGATGCTTTGACTTATATTCAATGGCTTATCAGTGTAGATCGCAAGTCGCCTCAACTGAAGTGGATTCAGGGGAAGATTTGGCAAGAGGGGTATGTCAGCGGAGAATTGAAGGGTGAAGTATTCCCTGACGTGCCGATTGCGTTGGAGAGATGGAGTCATTCGGGGATTGCGACAGCGATCTATTCATCGGGAAGTGTGCTTGCGCAACGGTTGTTATTTGGTTATTCGACTGCAGGGGATTTGACGTCTTACATTGACGCATATTTTGATACGGCAGTTGGAGGAAAGCGAGACTCAGAAAGCTACAAAAATATTGCGGAGGTACTGGATGTACCTCCGCAAGAAATATTGTTCGTCTCGGATGTCGCGGAAGAATTAGCTGCGGCACGCGAGGCGGGAATGCAGATTGTGCTCTCAATTAGGCCGGGGAATGCTCCTGTCGCGGGAGAGTTTCGTCGGATTGAGAGCTTTGACGAGTTGGATTAGATCTTGGCTAAGTTTTGTTTGGCGCGCTCTAAGGTTTCATCGGGAACAGCGTAGCAGAAGCGGAGGAAGTTTGAGCGCTTGGTGTCGCCTTTGACGACACTGCCTAAGAAATCGGATGCTGGCACAGCGCCTAAGTGCGCCTTATCGATCAGTAGGTCTGAGACTTGTTCTGATGTCATGCCCGGGAATTTTTCGGAAGTTCCGGCCAGCATGTAGTACGCGCCTTGAGGTTTCAAGGCATTGAAGCCAGCGCTTGATAACGCCTCGTGGAGATATGCACGTTTAGATGCATATTCTGCGAGGCGATTTTCGTAATAGGAATCGGGAAGTTCTTCTATTCCTTTGGCGACAGCGTGCTGTAACGGCGTGGGCGCGCAGACGTAGATTTGATCGTTGAGAGTGCGGAAGTTGTTAATCATCGATAGCGGTGCGGCAAGATAGCCGATGCGCCACCCTGTGATGGCAAAGGTTTTGGAATATGACCCAACTGTCAGTACGACATCTTGCAGGCCGGGCAACGAGGCCATCGAGATGTGTTTGCGGCCATCGTAGGTCATATATTCATAGACCTCGTCGCTAATGACAGGAATATTGCGTTTAACGCAATGGTCGCCGATGAATTGCAGTTCGCTCTCGGTAAAGACTTTGCCGGTCGGGTTGTGCGGTGTGTTGACCAATACGAGTTTGGTGTTGGGAGTAATTGCGCGAGCCAGCTCATCAGGATCGAAATTCCAGTCCGGATATTTCAGTTCGACGAAGTTTATCTTGACGCCTTTGCGGGCGAACATTTTGGAGTGGTAGGGGTAGAACGGTCTGAAGAGCACGACTTCGTCACCGGCTTGAAGGAGAGTTTCGCTGACGACTTCGAGCGCACCAGTGGAGCCTGCGGTGACCAACACGTTTTCAGTTTCGTAGGGGATTCTATTGAACGTATTTAGGCGTTTGGCAATGGCCACGCGGAGTGACTCGATACCTTGTGGGGGAGCGTAAGTGTTGAAGCCTTTGTGGACGGCGGTGTTTGCGGCATCGAGAATGATTTCAGGAGACGGCAATAGGCAAACGCCTTGACCGAGATTGACGCCGTTTAATTTGGCAACGCGGAGGGTGACTTCGCGAAGCGCTGGTGGTTCAAAAATTTCTTGGAAGTTCATCTTAATGTGTCATTCAGATTGATGAAATATTGAATATTTATGTGACAAGATACACATTAATCTTCTGATTCGCACTTGTCTATATGGGTCTCGGGAATTTAAGCTTGAAGTTCGTTAATCAATATGATATATTGTAAAAGTTGGGATTTTTTCAACGCCACTGTAACTAAAGAAATTGAAGGTGTCTTATGCGTAAAATGATGAATTTGTTTGTTTTAATTGTGGTTCTTGTACCGCTTTTGGCCTCTGCACAGTTCAAGGAACTGGGACTTGAAGGCTACCTCGGGATGGGTGTGGCAAGCCCAACGAACGAATCGGAAGGCTCAACTTTTGGCCTGAACGTGCGAAGCAGCTTTGCCTATCCACTTGCTGATCCTCTGCAGCTTGAATTGGGGATCGCTTTCGCTCGCCTGCGTGCTGATCAATACTCGGGCGAGATTATGCCGATTGATTTGCGGGCGCGATTTGCACCGTTCCATCAGGAGAAGTGGTTCCCGCTTTGTGTATGCAGGAATTGGTTTGCTGCATCACGATGTTTCGGATGTACCGGATTCGGCGGATGCGGATGCAAAGGTTGACGGCTGGAATCCGGTGATTCCGTTGGGAATTGGTATTCAGTATCATTTGGACGAATACCTGTCGCTCGACTTACATGGCGGTTACAATATGATTATGTCAGACGATGTCAATCCTGTTTATGATGACACGGACGATTCGTACATGAACATCCTCGCCGGTTTGCGTATTCACCGTGGTAATCCTAACAAGGATACCGACGGCGACGGCATTACAGATCGAGACGAGAAGAAGCTCGGCACCGACCCCAAGAATCCTGATACCGACGGTGACAGACTTAAGGACGGCGAAGAGTATTACACGCTTAAGACCGATCCGCGTAATCCCGACACGGATGGCGATGGTTTGACAGACGGGGCTGAAGTGTTGACGCACAAGACGGATCCGCTCAAGGCTGATACGGATAGTGATGGACTCAAAGACGGCGAAGAGGTCAACACGTACACGACCGAGGCGCTGAATCCGGATACCGATAGCGACGGTTTGCAGGACGGCCAGGAAATTACGACTGTTAAGACTGATCCGAAGCGCACGGATTGTGACGGCGACGGGCTTTCGGACGGCGCTGAAGTGAATACTCATAAGACCGATCCGCTGAATCGCGATACCGACAAGGGTAGCGTTGATGACGGAACTGAAGTTGCGCGCAAGGATAATCCGCTAAATCCAGAAGATGACGTGGAGAAGCTTGTCGTGACCGAAGTAGGTCAGGCAATTACGCTGGACGGCATTGTGTTTGAAACGGCTAAGTCCGACATCAAGCCGGAATCAGAAGCAATTTTGATGAAGGCGTATAACACGCTACATTTGAACCCGGAGCTTGAAGTGCAGATTCAGGGTCATACGGACAATCGCGGCAAGAAGACGATGAACGAGAAGCTTTCGCTGTCGCGCGCGGAGTCGGTAAAGACCTGGCTTGTGGCTAAGGGTATTGAAGGCGCGCGCATCACGACCAAGGGCTTTGGTCCGGATAAGCCGATTGCCGACAACGCAACCGATGAAGGCCGTCAGAAGAATCGCAGAATTGATTTTGTGCGCACAAAATAGTTCCGCAAGCGGGGTGTTGCTGGGCTTGTTTTATTGCCAGTCCAGCTCCAATATGGCAATGAGTTTAGATCCGGTGCGGTCTGCTACTAATGTCCACATTTCACTAACACAATAAGAGTGAAAACTCACGAACGCGACGTACCTTGCCAAGACAAATACATGGCAGGTACGTCGCGTTTTTCTTTGACTTGAGTATGTTCGTTAAACAAAGAATTGCATGAGAAGAATCATATTCGCACTGGCGATGCTTGGGACTGCAATATTGCTCGTGCTGAGCGTCCTTCCGGAGCGGAGTATAGAGCGAACTCCGCCTGAAGAGCTGCGCGCAAAATACAAGGTTAAGAGCAAGTCGTCGGTCGATCACGCAAAGTTTGATGTTTTACGGGCCTTTTGCAAAACCACAAGACGTCACGAAAGCTTGTATTTCGTGTCACACAGGCGACATATGGAAGTAATGCAGTCATCGCACTGGAATTGGGAACGAATTGAATACGTCGAGGGATCTGGTATTCGCAAGGTAGGCAAGAAGACTATCTTGAACAACTATTGCATCGGAATCTCGAGCAACGAGCAAATGTGTAACCGCTGTCACATCGGATATGGCTACAGCGATCAAACTTTTGACTTTACGAACGCTTACAACGTGGATTGTCTGGCTTGCCATGACAATAGCAATTTGTATATGAAGGCAAGCGCTGGAATGCCGGATGTGAGCGTTGATCTCGGGGCGGTTGCGCAAAAAGTAGGTAAACCAACTCGGACAAACTGCGGAACGTGTCACTTCTTTGGCGGCGGCGGGAATAATGTCAAGCACGGTGATTTAGAAATGGCAATGTTCGAGCCGACGCGAGATATTGACGTACACATGGACGTGCAGGGTGTCGATATGCAATGCGTCGCTTGCCATACGGCAGAACAGCACCAGATGCTCGGCAAATCGTACTCAGTTTCTTCAATGAACCGCAACCGTTCAACTTGCGAAAGCTGTCACGGTGATTTGCCCCATACGGACAAGATACTTAATAACCACACGCTCAAGGTTGCCTGTCAGACTTGTCACATTCCTATTTATGCAAAAGAGAATCCAACGAAGCTGCAATGGGATTGGTCTACGGCAGGCAGATTGGTGGAGGACAAGCCGATTAAGGAGCATGACGACTCACTCGATGTGGATACGTACATGTCCACGAAGGGGTCTTTCGTGTGGGGCAAGAATATCAAGCCGGAGTATGTGTGGTTTAACGGAACAGCTTCGCATTATTTACTCGGAGACAAATTCGATCCTACGGATACATTGCAGATCAATTCATTGCACGGAGAGTAGAGTGACCCTGATGCGAGGATCATCCCGGTCAAGATTCACCGTGCCAAGCAGATATATGACTCAAAGTACAACTATCTTATTCAGCCGAAGACTGTTACGTTGCACCCGGGAGACAGCGCGTATTGGGGAGAATTTGATTGGGAGCGCGCGTGTGCTGCGGGAATGAAAGAGGTCGGATTGCCATTTAGCGGTGAATATGATTTTGCAGCGACAGAAATGTATTGGCCCGTTAATCACATGGTTGCGCCGGCCAATCAATCTGTCAAGTGCATTGAGTGTCACACGAGAGACGGCGGTCGGTTGGCAAATCTGACCGACTTCTATATGCCCGGGCGAGATCGAAGCCCATGGATTGATCGTGCCGGATTGGGGGCGTTATTGTTAGCTCTTGTAGGTGTGTTAGCTCATGGGGTTGCACGCATAGTGATTTCAGGCAGACGAAAGCAAGGGGGCAGCTATGAAGCGTGAGTATATCTATCCGGCTTTCGAGCGCTTTTGGCATTGGGCGCAAGCTGTGCTGATTATTCTGCTTGGCGTAACAGGGTTCGAAATTCATGGTTCACTGACATTTTTCGGATTCGGTCAGGCAGTAGCAATTCACAATGTCGCGGCAATATCATTCTTGGTGTTAATCAGCTTCGCGATATTTGGCATCTTACATCCGGAGCGTGGAAACAGTACTACGCTCCGTCGCTCAAGAATATGCGCGCGCAAGTTGACTATTATGTTACCGGGATATTCCGCGGGGCACTACATCCGACGAAAAAAACTGTTTTAAGCAAGCTTAATCCGCTTCAAAAGCTTGTCTATGCAGGTCTGAAGGTGCTGGTGATTCCTGTCATGGTGATTTCAGGGTTAATCTATATGTATTACCGCTATCCGCAGCAGCATGAGATCATAAGTTTGGATATTGAGGGACTGTCTATTGTGGCAGTGATTCATACATTTGGTGCGTTTATGCTTATTGCGTTTTTTGTCACACATATTTATTTGACAACAACGGGTAGCACGCCGACGGCAAATTTGAAGGCGATGATCACAGGTTATGAGGATTTGCACGATGAAGACGAGCAGAAGCAGATTGAAAAGTCTGAACCCAAACTTGAAAGGGTGGATTGATGGAACAACGAGTGACTACGAAATACATGAACCCTTACTTAGCGGGCTTTCTGCTTGGGCTGGTGCTGCTTGGCAGCATATTCATAACAGGGCGCGGACTTGGAGCAAGCGGTGCGGTTAAGGATACGATTGTCGCAATCGTCGGAGTCGTAGCGCCAGAACATGCGGCGCAATCTCCTTACTACGGTCCATACTTGGAGGCCGGAAAGAGAGTCCGCTGAAATCGTGGCTTGTGTTTGAATTGATTGGCGTAGTAATTGGAGCGTTTTTGTCCGGCTTGGTATCGGACCGATTAGCGTTTCGAAGTGAAAAAGGGCCGCGCATCAGCAACCCAACACGCTGGGTCTTTGCTGTGATTGGCGGAGCTTTGTTTGGTTTGGGTGCTCAATTCGCACGCGGGTGTACGAGCGGAGCTGCGCTGAGCGGCATGGCGGTCTTGTCAACGGCAGGGTTTGTGACGATGCTGGCAATTTTTGGATCGGGTTATATGGTTGCATATTTCTTCCGCAGGTTGTGGATCTAAACTAAAGGAAATTTATCAATGGGACCTTTTGTACCGGATCCGATTTCGAATGAACTGAACTTAGCGATAGCGCTAATTATTGGAGTCGCTTTTGGGGCTGTGCTTGAACAGGCAGGGTTTTCGTCTTCACGCAGATTAGCAGGATTGTTCTATGGATACGACTTCACGGTTCTGCGTGTGTTCTTTACCGCTGCAATCACTGCAATGTGTGGTATTATGCTACTTGATTACGCAGGGTTATTAGACACGAGCGCGATTTATATCAATCCGCTGTGGTTGTGGCCGGCTGTTGTCGGCGGCGTGATTATGGGCGTCGGGTTTATTCTTGGCGGCTACTGTCCAGGGACGAGTATTTGTGCTGCGGCGATTGGAAAAATTGACGCGATGTTTTTTGTCGGCGGTGCGTTCTTAGGAGTATTTACGTTTGCTGAGATGTTTCCTACTTGGCAGAAGTTTCACTTCTCTTCCGCCTTCGGGCCGGTGCGGGTCTACGACTCGCTGGGAATGTCGGCGGGGGTGTTTGCGTTTGTGCTGATTGCAGTTGCGCTTTTTGCATTTACTGTGACGAGTTGGATTGAGAAGCGTGTTAGCAGTGACGCGCCTTCACGGAAGTTTCGCTTTCGTCCACATGCCGTTGCAGCAGGAGTAACTATGCTTGCCGGTATTATGTTGATTGCTCTTCCCGATCGCAAGAGCAAGGTGATGGCCATGGTGGCTGATCCTGCTTATGAAGCGAGCCATGACGTGCAGACCATGACTGCTGATGAGCTGGCGTTTCGCATCGTTGACCGGGTGCCGAATACGCAAATCATTGACGTGCGTTCGCCGGAAGAGTTCAATTCGTTTGCGCTTCCAGGCGCCGCGAATGTTCAGGTCGGGGATTTATTCGGACGCGAATGGAACCGCATGCTGGCACAGCGACACCTTAAGAAAGTAATCGTTGCCGATGCGGAGACTGATGCGCGAGAAGCTTATCTTGTTTTGGATAAGCTTGGATACGGCAACCTTGCCGTATTGGAGGGCGGTTTGAGCGAATTCAGGCAACAACTGCTTGCAGATACGTTGGTGCTGCCAAGCGGCGGGCGGTATGATCAGGACGTTGCGGAATTCCGGATCGACGCGAAGACAAAGATATCGCAGATGATTCGGGATGAGAAGAATAAACCGCAACCAACTGAAAAGAAGAAGAAGAAGGTTGCCGGAGGGTGTTAGCTTTCTGTTAATGAAATAAAGCGGCCCGCACAATTGTGCGGGCCGCTTTTTTAGGAGGTGAAAAGTATTATTTCATCAACAGTAATTTGACGGCTTGGGATGCTCCGGTGGGAGCTGTCAGTTTGGCGAAATATAATCCTGACGCAAAGTTGTCGGCATTCCATTTTACGGAGTGGACTCCGACGCTTTGGCGTTCGCGGAGCAATGTCTCGACTTGGCGGCCCAGTACGTCGTAGATTTCAGTCTCACATCTTGCTCGCGGATGAGCGCGTACTCGATGGTGACTGTGGAGTTGAAAGGGTTGGGGTAGGGATAGCCAAGAGCAAAATGTCGTTGGACGTGGCTCTTCTACGCTTGACGTGTGAAAAGTGAATCAACTGACCACGGGGTAACCGAAACGCGATTGTGCACGCTGTCACCTTGACCAAAAGGATTCTCAAGATGCTGCAATGGTCCGGTCGAGTCACCCCAGTAGCAATTCAGGACATAACTTGGCGGAGAACTTGAGATGCCGTGATGGACCGCGTAGCCTTGACTGCTTATAAACATATTGCGCTCTATCGCACCGGGAGTTACGTCAATTACCATTGTTGCTCCGCCGGGTGGGTTTGCAAAGCCCTCGGCGGCATTGCCAAATATGTAGTTATCCCTGAACGACAGGTTTGCAGGACCCGTTTCAACGAGAACTGCAACTGAGTTTTCATGTGCCTCATTATTGAAAAAGAGGTTATGTGATATTTCACAGAACTGAGTACGGCCAGCAAACGAAAATAGCATTCTGCTAATCCAGTTGTCTTCACTGAGTCGATGATTGTCGGTGAAGGTATTGTATCGAAATCGCGTGACTGAACCAGTGTCAGCCCCACCAGACTCAAATAGATCGTGTTGGAATTCGTTGTTTGTTACCGTATTGGAGTCAAAACGGATGTTCGAAGGCTGAAGATTGCCTTCGCCGGGAAGCCGGAAAAAGTGGTGAAAGCGGTTGCTTGAGATTGTACAACCAGTAATCACAAGTGAATCTGCAATGCCCGTTTGCCGGATACCAATAGCTCCCGGTGAAGTATTCCAGCCAGTACCTGAAAGGAGGGAGTTACTTAACTGCAACGATCCTCGTGTAATCAACAGCGTGTTCTGGTCTGCGTCTGAACTTACTGAAAAGCAATTTAGAAACCCTGTAGAATCAATTGAGGACGCGCAATTTATAAGATGGCATGCCATACCATCTGAGTACGCACCGACCCGTCGGAAGAAACTATTTTCTATCTGAACCCTTGAGTTTGTGGATAGAACAGCGCCACCCGTTGTTGCATAACATGAATCAAATTCGCAATGCAAGATTGACAGATTTCGATCTTGAACATCGATGCCGCCGCCGTGAATCAAACCTTGAAAGGTGGCCCCTTTGAAGGATAATCCGATTAGAACTAACCTTGACTCAACTTCAATTGCCCCAGCGTAAAGACAACGCTCAATCCAATCCGTCGGTCTAATTTCACAGGAATCAATGTCTGCGCTTTCATTGCTAACCATGTAGCGGCCTGCAATTGTCAAGTCGTGAGCAGGTGCTTGCAGTGTAAGTGCATAGATTCCGTTTTGAATTAACACTGTATCGCCAGGATTCGAGGAATTAATAGCCATCTGGATATCCGAATACTCGGACGGGACGTTTAGAACTTCCCCAAGGGAGAGACTCGCATAAACGAGTATGCAAGAACCAGCGTCGCAAGTCCCATTACAGTCCTTGCATTGAACGGATATACTGACGAGGTGCTGTCCAGATGTTGGAAAAGCCACGCTTGTTGAACCGCACCCACACAAATTCAGCACTTGCCAGATTTCTTTACCATCGAGGAAGGCAACAACATTTACTTCGTTGTTAGGGCTGCCCGTGTCATAGAACAGATAGTAGCTGTTGAAACTGTCATCCGCTTTGGTTTTGTAACTTTCACTCGTTGCAGCGCCATCACAACAAAGATCGGCCACGGAGATGCAGAACGACGTCGCATTTGCACATGCAGCGAGTGCGACGAATGTCAAGCCAATAAGAGACTTCTTCATGATTGTGATCCTTGGGTAGGAGTGATTACACAATACAGCACCTTGCGATTGGTTTTATTAATATCAGCCTGGATTGCCAGATTGTCAAGGGCAAAACTGGTATTGCTCAAAACAATTTGGAAACTGTTGAAAATATTGAGAGTAACCATATCGGATGTCGCTCTGCAGGGCTTTCGATCTTCAGTACTTTTACTCATACAAGCAAGCGGCCCGCACATTTGTGCGGGCCGCTAATGATTTAGCGTTAAAGAAGGCTATGCATGCTCTTCTTCTAAAAGGCGGCGCTGGCCTTCGAGGGTTTTAATTTTGGCGACGTCTTGGACTACTTCAAGTGAACCGCGATAGGTTCCGTCTTTGTCGCGGATGGCGAAGTAGCGGATGTGGACGAATATTTCACCGAAGGGAATCCAAAATTCTGCGACTCTGCGTGTGCCTGCGCGGAACTCGTTTAGAATTTGCGTGACGAGATGCACACTCTTGGGCGGATGGCAGTTTTGGACTTTGCGGCCAATGGCATCGGGCGTACGCGCGAAAATTTTATGCGGCTGATTGGAATAGAAACGCACGGTGTCGTTTTCATCCACGAAGGAAAGCTCAACGGGCAGGTGCGTCATGATGAGATTCACTTGCTCGAGCGTCAGGACGCCGACATTCATTTCGAGCAGACCGTCGCGCAAGAGTTCGCCTGCTTTGGTTTGCTGGCCGACACGGGCATGCTCCCACTCTAATCCGGGAATGAACGACTGCATGTAGCCGATTTCATGCTCGCTACGCTTGATCGTAATCCAGTCTTCTTCTTTCAATAACCTTAGTGCTGTGGGAAGCAGAATTGATTCTTCTTTCTGAATCATGCTTGTGACAGCACTGAGGAGCGCGGGCAGATTGGCTGCAATGAAATCCGTGTCGCTTGTACTGCATGCTTCGCGGACGGCTTTCAGGTGTGCACGAATGTCATCGTGCGTGGCCCACATGACTGTCGAGGGTCCGGTGAAGCCGTAGCGTTCGAGATGCGAGAAAAGTTGATGCTCTTTGCGGAGATAGTGTTTGTCGAGTTCGCCAAGCTTTTCGAGATAGGTGTTCAACTCCAGCCATGCTTCGGGATGCTTTGCGGGTGACGGGGCGTTATCGGTGGCGCTCAGGATCGCGCGAAGATGGAAGACGACAAGGTCAAGCAGACTATTCTCGGAGACAAACGTGTGCACCGGATGACCAGCGGGAACAGCGATGTCAACTCTTTGCAAAGAAGGATTCACCACTTGCAGATGCACGTCACACATCTTCTTTATGTCGGTTACGGGAACGCCTTCGCGGATCAGGTATTGTTCCATCTCGGCGATTTCCCCAGGCAAGGATTGCTTCACGATTTCGGCAAACTGGCGCTGTGCTTCGGCAACGTTACCGCCGCCGTGGAGCTTCAGCATGATTTGACGGAACGCTTCAAGCCGTGCAGGGCTGACACCTTGAGTAACGGGATTATCAATTAAGATAATGCGGCCCGTGTGTTTCTGAATTGCGCCTGCAATGAACTGCATCATCTCGTTCACGCTGATGCCGCCGCGCATGGCAGCTAACTCGATTGTAGCGGTGCCGGCTTTGGCTTGGCGCATTTCCGGATCTTTGAGTTGCTGATAATGCGGGTTGAAGTTTCCGAGTTCTTCAATCAGAAATGGAAAGACAGCAATCAGATTGCCGACGGTGGTCAATGGTGTAATATTGGAAATGGGTTCTGGCATTCTTGGCTCCCCGTGACTATGTAAATCAAATAATATTAATAGAATTGAATAATAATGGATTAATTACTCCATAATTTACAAAAGATTTGGGATTTTGGCAAGGTGGGTTAAACAAAGACGGCCTGCTAGTGCAGGCCGTTGAACGAACTCGATGTAGATCGGCAGGTATGGGCCAGCCGATACGGGAATAACTATGGAACAGTTACGACAATGGCTTTGCATTCTGGCTCGCCAATGCGGCGGTAGCCGTGTGGGAGACTTCCATTGAAATAAGCTGTATCTGCTGCTTCAAGAATGACTTCTTCGCCTTCGACCTTTAGGCCGAGTGTGCCAGATAAAACGTAGATGAACTCAAAGCCTTCGTGCGAATGCTGGATGACATCTTCTTTTCTGCTGGCAATGAACAGTGCCAGATAAGAACTCGATTTGCGATCGGTTGCAGGATAGTCCAGGCATTGAAATCTGTAAACTACGTCTTTTCCTTCAAGGTTTTCATCGAAGTCTATTCGGTCTTTTGAGCGAGTTATCGAGATTGCATGATGTTTGTCGGGGTCGGAGAAGAAGTGATCCAAGCCAACGGAGAAAACCAACGCGATGCGAGATAGAGTTTGCAACGTGGGGACGACGTGGTTGTTTTCAAGCTTTGAAAGCATCGCTGCGGATAGGCCAGTGTGGCGACCGAGTTCCACCAGACCCATGCTTTTCCGGAGCCTGAGCCGCCGGATCTTCTCGCCAAGGGAATATTGGGCGAGGTATGGCGTCAGGGTATCGACCGGCTCAAGTTCTTGAGACTCACTGTGATTCAATTTTTCTGTCGGCATATTGACTACCAGTCAAAGGTGTGCGCGAATGTTCGCTTTTGCTGTTATAGTTAAATCTATTTAAATGTAGAGCACATTTCTTAGAAAGTCAAGGTTTTTGGGGCAGATTTTACTTGACGATTACGACTCATCTGACGGTTTCATTTGACGGAGGCAAATTGTTTGTTTATCTTCAATAAAGCAGGCTAAACAGGAAATACGGATATGAAGATTACTTTTCATGGTGCGGCTGGCGGTGTCACCGGATCGAAGCACTTGATTGAGGCGGGTGGCAAACAAGTCTTGCTTGATTGCGGCATGTTTCAAGGACGCCGCAAGGAAGCGCTCGATTTGAATTGGGGGATGTCGAAGGACCTCTCGCACGTCGATGCCGTGATTCTTTCGCATGCGCATCTCGATCATTGCGGACTCTTGCCGCTGTTGGTAAAACGCGGTTACAAAGGCAAGATTTACTCGACTGCGGCCACGCGCGATATTACCGAGTTCATCTTGAAAGACAGCGCCTCCATTCAGGAGCAGGACTTTAGGTGGATGCAGAAAGAGAAAATTTCGCAAGCGCAGCCTGCAGAACCGCTTTATGAAGGTGATGACGTGCCACCGGCGATGAATTTGTTTCGTGAAGTACCGTTTGCCAAGCCGACGAGTGTGTGGCAGAACGTGATGCCGGGCGTACGGCTGAAGTTCTATCAAGCGGGACATATTTTGGGTTCAGCGTGGATGATGCTTGAGTTTGATGGCGAATCAGGACCCGAGCGAGTTGCATTCTCTGGTGACCTTGGGAGATTTAACACTCCACTGCTGAAAGATCCTGAGTATTCCAATGAAGAATGCCCAGTGCTGCTGTTGGAATCCACCTATGGCAACAAGGAGCATAAACCGCGCGAAGTTGCGTACGAGAAACTCAAACAAGCCATCATTCGCGCGACGGATCGAAAAGGGAAAGTTGTCATTCCGGCGTTTGCGTTGGGACGCACGCAGGAGTTGATTTATGTTTTGCATCAGATGCATGATGCGGGTTCGATTCCGGAAATTCCGATTTATGTTGACAGTCCGCTCGGGATTAACATGACTTCGGTGTACCGGAATTACAAAGATCAATATGATTTAGAGTCGCGGAAGGATTTTCCCGATCCAGAGGACGCACCGCTTGTTGATGAGCGGATACGCTACACGCGCACGGTGCGGGAGTCGATGGACTTGAATGACAAGCGCGGACCGTTTATCGTAATTGCCTCATCTGGCATGATGGAAGGCGGGCGTATCCGACATCATTTGCGAAATACGATCAGTGATGAGAAGAATATCATTCTCATCATCGGATTTCAGGCTGAACACACGTTAGGCCGCAGACTTGTCGAAAATGAACCGCAAGTGCGACTGTTTAATGAATGGTATGATGTGCGAGCCGAGATTGTTAAACTCAATGAGTTTAGTGCGCATGCGGATGCCAAAGAGTTGCAGGCGTTCGCGGATCACATGACGGGATTGCGGAAGGTGATGCTGGTGCACGGCGAACATGAACAGGCGACAGCTCTGCGCGATAGATTACTTCACGGCAATGACCGACTTGACGTGAAGATTCCGCAGCGTGGAGATACAGTTGAATTGTAGTGACCGTTGCGAGTACGATGGGGAGTTTGTATATTGACTTGTGATAGAACTCAATTGTTAGTAAACTGTTAGCGAAATTCCCGTGGTACTTTATTTAGTTCGTCACGCCATTGCCGTCGAGAGCGGCAGTCCGGGCTATTCTGATGAAGATCGCCCATTAACTGAAGAGGGTATTGACCGAATGCAGCGCGCGGCACGCGGGCTGGCACGGTTGATTGATCCACCTGATCTCATTGCATCAAGCCCGCTTTTGCGAGCCAAACAAACGGCGGAAATTCTGGCCGTCGCACTGCAAAGCCGCGACGGTGTTGCCGAATGGCCCAATCTCATTCCTGCTGCGGCAGTCAACAAGGTCTTGCCGCAGATCAAGAGTCAAGGGACAGATGCGAGCGCAGTCATTCTTGTTGGGCATGAGCCGCATTTATCACTTTTGACCGCTCTACTCATGGGCACGGCTCCGCACGCTTTCGCATTCAAGAAAGGCGGAGTGTGCGCGCTTGAATGCCCTGCAAAGATCACGCAAGGATCGGCCAAGATGCTCTGGTTTCTCACGCCCAAGCAACTCAGACAACTCGCATGATACGGCAATTTGAACAACCTCACCCCTATCCGGGCAAACTGATCATCGTCGAAGGGATTGACGGATCCGGTAAGTCGACTCAATTGCAGCTTTTGCACCGCTGGTTGGAAGGCATGGATCGGCCCGTTTTTTTTACGGAGTGGAATTCTTCACGATTGGTTAATGAAGCTATCAAGCGCGGCAAGAAGAAGAATTTGCTCACGCCGATGACCTTCAGTGTATTGCATGCGACCGACTTTGCGGACAGACTTGCGCATTTGATTATTCCTCCGCTGAAGGCCGGCATGATTGTGTGCGCGGATCGTTATATCTACACTGCGTTCAGTCGTGATGTCGTGCGGGGCGTGGACCGCGAGTGGGTACGCGATATGTACGGGTTTGCAGTCAGGCCGGATATTTCAATGTATTTCAAAGTTCCTATTGAAGTATCGCTTGAGCGAATTTTGAGCGGCCGTCCGCAACTGAAGTTTCACGAAGCGGGAATGGATTTGAATCTGAGCGACGATCCGGTTGAGAGCTTTAAGCTGTTTCAATCGCGGATCTTGAACGAATATGATTTGATTGCCAATGAGTATGGTTTGACGGTGATGGATGCTACACTTCCGATTACAAAGCAACAGGAGAACTTCCGCAAGGTTGTGGCCGAAAGTTTGGACTCCTATGATCCGCGCCCGATGACGCGTCCGAGAAAGCGTAAGGTGGCAAATGTCTAAAGCACGATATATCTATGGTAATGGTCAACCCTATCTGAAACCGGGCGAGCTTGCAGGGAAGCTAATCGTCGTTGAAGGGACTGACGGCGTTGGTCGCTCCACGCAAATCACAGAAATCAAGCAGTGGCTGGAGATGAACGGCCATGCGGTGGTAACGACAGGATTGTCGCGGTCTGCGTTGCTTACCAAAACGATTGATCAGGCGAAGGCCGGGCATACCCTGAACATCAACACTTATTGTCTGCTCTACGTGGCGGACTTTGCGGACCGGCTCGAACATGAAATTATTCCATCGCTTCGCGCGGGCTTTGTTGTCATCGCTGATCGGTATATCTACACGTTGATTGCGCGGGCGGTTGTGCGCGGCGCGGATCCCGAATGGATTCGACATGTGTTGGGATTTGCCCTTCTGCCAGATGCGGTGTTCTACCTCAAGATAAGTCTCGAAAATCTTATTCCACGAGTGATTAACAGCGAACGGTTGTACGAGCACTATTGGCTCGAAGATTCTCCGGAAGGATTGGATTACTGGGAGGCGGGCATGGACCTGCGGCTGGGTGAAGACTTCTATGACAGCTTCCTGGAGTATCAACGACGCAAGATGCTTGCCTTTGAGAACATGTCTAAGGAATATAGTTTCGAGGTGATTCCCGCATCGCGCGGATTTAATCAGGTCAATCGGTTGCTCAAGCAAGGATTTCTTCGAATTCTACAAAAGTGAGCACGAATAGCCCCGAACGAATCGCCGCCATTGATATAGGCACAAACTCTATCCATCTGCTGATCGCGCGCGTGATTCCACAGACCGGCGGGTTTGACGTGCTTGATCATGACAAAGATATGGTGCGGTTGGGCGCTGGATTGGGACCTTTTGGTGAGTTGACTGATCAGGCGATGGCGCGCGCGATTGCAGCTCTGAAGAATTTTCAAGGGCGAGCGAGCGGCGCAGGCGCGGCCTTGCGAGTCGTGGCGACCAGCGCGGTTCGTGAAGCGACGAATCGCGACGTGTTTCTTGAGCGCGTACGTAAGGAGCTAGGCATTTCGATTGAAGTCGCTACAGGATTTGAAGAGGCGCGACTGACATATCTTGCAGTTCGCAAGTCAATTGATCCGGGGACGCGACCGATACTGATGATTGACATCGGCGGAGGCAGCACGGAGTTTGTGGTCGGCAAGGGCGAAGAGATTCAATTTGATGATAGCATCAAATTGGGTGCGGTAAGGTTGACGCAGGAGTTCTTCCGCGACGGCAAGACAGATTCTAAATCCGTAGCCGAATGCCGGAGATTTTGTGCTCTAAGTTTGAATCCGATACGCCGCAATTTGGCACAACGCTATTTTGAGTGGGCTGTTGGCAGCAGCGGTACTGTGCAGTGTATCGGCAGGATGATTATGCATCAACGAGGACTGCTTCCGACCGGAAGATTGAATCGCATCGCGATTGCCGAGTCAGAGTTGAAGGATTGTGTTGAAAGAATACTGGCCGCGAAGACCAACTCCGGACGCGCAAAATTAAAGGGAGTCGATGAGGGGCGGGCGGATGTCTTGCCGGGTGGCGCACTGCTGCTTGAGTCTGTGTTTCGCGAGCTTGAACTGGAAACCCTGACGATTGCCGAGTATTCAATTCGCGAAGGTATTTTGTTTGACACAATTGCTCGCGACTATCAGCGCGAACAATTTTTGTCGCACGAGGGGCAGCGTTTTCGCAGCGTAATGCATGCGGCCAAACGGTTTGATTTCGAGCAGCAGCATTCCGAGCAAGTCACGAGGCTGGCACTGTCGATTTTTGATCAGACACGCCCACTTCACGGATTGGGCGATTTAGAGTGTGAGTTGCTGGAGGCGGCAGCGCTATTGCACGATATCGGACTTTACGTTTCGCATTCGTCGCACCATAAACACTCATACTATTTGATTCGTAACACCCAACTGTTAGGATTCGCAGACTACGAGCAGCAGATTATTGCTTTAATTGCACGCTATCACCGCAAATCACCGCCGCGTAAGAACCATTTGGATTTCATGTCGATTCCGGCTCCGCATCAGCAACTTGTCTCGGTACTTGCAGGGATTTTACGAATCGCCGACGGATTGGATCGGACACATGTCTCGGCAGTGCAGAGTGTGGATGTTGATCTTAACAATCGTGACGTGGTTTTCCGCGTCACACCTGCGCCAGGTCATTCCCTTGAATATGCAATCTTTGGAGCAGAGCGTAAGCGCGATCTGTTTGAAGAGGTATTCAACCGCCGTGGTTTGCTTGTACCTGTGGATGAGAAGGTGATTGTTTAGAGTTTGGTTGACTGATCCCAATTTATTTGCCCGATGTGAAAAAGCCCCCGCTCTAACGAGCGGGGGCTTTTATACTGACGTGCCCTAGACGATTACTTCAGAAGGACCATCTTTTGGACAGCGCTGAAGCTGCCTGCCGTCATCTTCACAAGGTACATACCCGTCGGCAGATTGTCGGCGGTGTACAGAACCGTGTGGCTTCCGGCGGCCATGACTTCATTCACCGGACGAGCCACTTCCTGACCGGCGACGTTGAAGATCGTGATCTGGACACGTGATTCATTCGGAACATCAAAGCTCAATGCCGTCGTTGCATTGAACGGATTCGGATAGTTTGCATGCAACGCGAACTCGGTCGGCAACTCTACATTGTCATCGGCATCCAAAGCGACTTCAATGGACACGGGGATTTGCAGCGGCGAGCCCATGTCGTTGTGGGTGACCGTGATCATAGCAGTGTATTCACCTACTGGGAAACCGGAGGTTGCACCATTTACTGTGATGATTTGCGATTGGTTCGCATCCACATCGCCATCAGGCGGTTGACAGTCAACCAGTTTTGATTTGTTGTGATGGTGTAAGACACCGCGCATTGTCCGTTCGGGTTTGTGATTTCGAACGTACCAATGGAGTTCTGACCGATCAACGTGTAGATATTGAGCGATGTCAAGCTAAACGTTGCGGCAGGTTGACGCAGACTCGCGTTGCGAGTCGTCGTCCCCCCGTCATCCACGACGACGTTTTCGAAGACCTGATCACAATAACCTTGCTTGTGAACAGTAACAGTGTGCGTGCCGGGTTCGACACCAAGCGTGTAGTTACCTTGAGCATCCGTGAAAGCAATCTCGCCCGGAGCTTGCGCGGAAGTCACTTCCGCATTTGCGATCGGCGCATTACTACCGAACTCGCGCACAAGACCCGTGATCGCGCCGGACGGACCAGCCCAGAATGCAACACCTGTGTTGTTTGCCGGCTGGAACGCGCCGGCACCAGCTTGCCACAGCGAGACAGCGTCAGATCCGTCGGCGTTCTCGACACCCACTGTTCCAATTGTTGCAGCTACGGCCTGATAGTAGAAATAGATTGATGTCGGCGGTTCGAGAATGATCTGCATCGTGTAGAGATTGGTAGGATTGGCGTACTGCTGTACATCAACCCACGAGATAATCAGGCGACCATTTGCAGCATCATCGTACATGTACACGTCGCCTCCTGCACCCGGATTGAGGTCCATCCAGTTGAGTGCAACAGTGGCATTCGGTTCAACAGCATTGGGCATCGTGCCGCCGAGGCTGTTCGATGTACTCGTAAATGAAAGCCAGCCATTCGAACAAACAGAGAACTGCGTGTAAGTTTGTCCGTAAAATTCAAAGTCGAACGGAAGATCCATCAAACCGGAGTTAATATCATCGGCATTGACAATAATAGTACCGTTTGTGGTGATGTCAACCCACTCAAAGTCCACGGTTTCCCACGGGCTGACAATGGCGCCAACAGCGGCGTTTGACGGTCCGGAAACGTTTGGAACTTCGTCAACAGCAGTTACCGTCCACGTGTAGGGAATCTGGTTGTCAGGCGGTGTGTCAATGTACGTGGTGACGCCCGCAGCCGTGGTTCCAATTTGCGTTCCGTCACGATAGACGCGGTAGCCCGCAAGATCAACAAGTGCTGAGCCGTCTGCATTCAACGCTGGTGCCAACCAAGCCAAAGCCATTTGGTTTGTTCCAAGCGGATTGGCATCAAGGTTAGCGGGAGCTTCCGGAGCCATATTGCAGGTCTCAGTGACGTGTGGAGACTCGTCAGACTCTTCAGAACCATCGTAGATAGCCGTCACCCAATAAGTGTACGGAGTATTCTCGACACGGTTCAGATCGGTGTAAGTATTTACGTTTCCTGCGACCTGAGCAATCTGTCCACTGCCTTGTCGATAAACTCGATAGTTCGTGATATCATCGAGACTGCGGCCATTCTCACGCCCGATACTGCAAAGCACTTCAGGGGCGCGGCTAAACGGCGGGAACCAACGATCAAGAGGGTTTGCAAAGCCTTCATTTATTTGACTGTTTGCTTGTGCAATCAGGGCTTGCTTGTCAGACTTGCCGTCAGCAGAATTCGAGGAAACGATTGCACGTTGCGGTATGCGCTCAGCAGCATAACCTGACGGGCTACCAACGGAAGAAAGCTCAACAGTGGTACCACGTGGATCAACCAAGAGACCACCTTCCGGCGGCGGACCACCGACCCATGCGCGCATCATCCAGTCGTAAGACGGGAAGGCGTTCCAAACTGGCAGAGTGGCAGGCCATGTCCAATAGGCGCGTCCATCTGGTGCGCTGTTGTCAGAACCACAACCGGGACCCGTGATTCCCGGGGGGAATTGAATCACGATATAGAAGTCGCCGGGTTCGGTGAGGAACACGGAACCATCTGTTTCAGCATACAACCAACCGGGCGTGCCGTCCGCACCAATGTCTGTCCACTCGTAGAGAGGATTGTCTAAGTCAGCTCCTTCGTTGGTCGCGTTCGGCGGGCAGAGCGCAACCCACGGCAACGCATCTTCGCGTTCCATGTAAACGGTGGCTGCATAGAGCATCAACGGGAAGGTTGCATCTTCCGGCGGCGACATGCGCTGGCAGAAGAAGTTGTCTTCGGTGTTGGGGGATGTTACGCGGAACCAAATTTCGGAGGTGCTGTCGTCATAGAATATTTGCGTACCTTCAGAAATTCCGGGGGTAAGCCAATTCAAAACGATGCGGTCGTCGTAATTGCCATTTGAACCAATCGAGGTGACGGGCAGTGCTCCGTAGAGCAGCGTAATCGCGCTGGTCATGTCAGATTCAACAGGCGTGGACACATTGTTGTCACGCGCTGCAACTGCGTACTGATAGATTCCGTCAATAGTCAAAGTCTGCGTGAATTGTGAACCAGTCGGCGTGCCCTGTAGCACCCAAGTTTGCTCACCTTGCAGACGACGATACACTGGATAGACGTCTACGAGTGGATCGGTTGAGTTATCCCAGTTCAAATCAACAATGCCTGTTGCGTTGCTCACTGTGCCAGTCAAGTTAGTCGGAACAGGGGGATCTACACGCGTCAGCGTAATGTTAACGCCGGCTATGCCCGCTTCAGTTAGTGTAAAAGCGTTGGTATTTGTGTGATAGCCAGCCAGTGAAGCGGTAACCACACGGTTTCCAATGAGAACCTGTGGAAGTGAATACGTTCCATTTGCAAGCGGGTGCGTATTCGGGTTGCCGATTCCATTTGCAACGACAGAGACTGTAGTCATCGATCCGGCGCCGCCATCAAGCGTGATTGTGCCAGAAACTGGAGCGAAAACCGGTTCGCCAAAACCCCAAAGTGTTACATCGTCAATGTAGAATCCGGGGTACTGAACCGAGCCATCAGAACCGAAGCTGAAACGAATGATTGGCACAGTGCCAACATATGCGCCGAGGTTTACGACAACAAATTGCCAATTACCCACTGCGTTGCCCGTCCAACCTACTTCATCGGCGACACAAGCTGAACCGGTGTAAAATGCGTCTTCATTGTAGACAGGAGTCACCGCCGTAACAACTTCCCATGTGGCACCGCCGTCAGTGCTGACTTTGATGTTCATTCCATCAAAGAAGCTTTCCGACTGATTCCACATCCAAAATTCCAGCGTTGCAGCATCGGAGCCAACCGTCAATTCCTGGTTAATATCGAGGTTGTAGCAGGCCATGTTGTCATAGTTGGCCGCCAGCAGCGTTCCCCAGCAATGCGTGCCGCTGTGAGCACTAGCTGGGCCAACACCCGATGGAGTTCCCCATTCCCAACCCGCATCAGCAATCAAGTCGCCGTTGTCGGTTTCAAAATCGGAGAAATAGGACGGATTGCCGACTATTGCGGTTACAGACACTGCTGCGCTAAAATAGGCACCCTCTGCTGCACGGAGATTGAAGGTATAGTTGCCGGACTGCAGACCTGTTGCATTAAACGTTTCAACACCGGCGTTTGCTGTACCCAAGAGCGTCCCAGTACCAGCAGGGCCTTGCCAAATTTGAATTCCATCAGGAGTCAACGGATTGCCGTTAGTGTCTTGCGTTGGGTCATCCCATGTGAAGACCACATTTGAAGCTCCAGGAGTGCCAACGACGTTCGTCGGCGGATTTGGTACTCCGTCAGGCTGATTAATCAATATTGAATACTCGCTGACGGGCAAAGTTCCAGCACCATCAAAGCACACTTGCAGTGCTTGTGTACCGCCAGCATTCTCTATTCCCACAGTACAAGTTCCGTTATTGTACGTTCCGCCTGATGCAACCAACTGATAGTTATAGCGAATGTTGCCGTTCGCGTAGAGAACAATCTGATAGGTGTAAAGTTCTGTCGTGGATCCGATGTGAGGTACATTGATCCAGCTCATGATGAAGCGCTGATTCGCTACGTCAGAGAAGTAAAAGAACTGACCACCAGTAGGAGGATACATGTCGTCCCAGAAGCAATACACTGCGTTGTTCGGTTCAACGGTGCTCGGAATAGCGCCTTCGAAGTATGCCGCAGATGTTGACGTGAACGATGCCCAACCGTTCGAGCACATACGAACGCTCGTGTACGTTTGATCATAGAACGAAAACGAGAAGCCTAGGTCAAACGGTCCTACGTTCTGGTCATCAGAAGTGATTCCGGCCGGTGTGCCAGTGCCAGAAATGTCAATCCACTCAAAGTCAGTTTCTTCCCACTGATAGTCATCCAAATTGTGTCCCGGGCGGCGCGGACTCTCTGCGGATGTGGGGGCATCAAATATGCTGCTGCCAAACTGTACGTTGGCTTCTTTCGCGAGTTCTACATCGTGTCCGCTCAGCTGTTCGCCTCGTGACACCATGTCTTTTAGTCGAACAATGTCCGCCTCTGTTACGGCAAATGCCGTTGCGGAGATTGCCATTAGCGCTGCACACGCCAATAGCCCCTTCCAAAAATTATTGCGGTTTCCCATTCTTTTGCTCCTTACTGCTTAGCGTAGCTTACAAGGCAATTTTTATAAATTACCGGAATCGTATAAGATTGTCAATGAATCACAACTTGAAATTGAGATTGTGGTGTCATCGAGCTTTCCAGATAATTCACCCCAACCGACTGCCTGTGACGAGATCGCCTTTGAATAAAGCACGTTAATTGCTGTATTTTATATATATAAAATTTGATGTTATGAATGTATATGGACAATTGTTGTAAGATTTTGACGTATTTTCTTTAGGATTAAATTTATTTTGTTGTTGTGAAATACAAAAAGAGGCTTATCTGTGTTGATCAGCTTCTACATACTGTGCTCCAACAGACAAAGGCCCCGCATAAATGCAGGGCCTTTGAGCAGAGAATCTCGGTGCAGAAATTATTACGAATTCGCGCGGAACTGGAGCGCCTTGACGGCTTCGCCGATGCACTCGCCTTGCGTGACACCGACTTCACAAGCCGTGCGGAAATGGATTCCGCCGTAGAGACGAGACATCGCGGCTTCGTTTGCCGCGTCTTCAAACGAGTTGAAAGTGCGTGCCGGATACTGCGAGTTTGCAGTAGTATCCGTAAAGGTCACGTTGCCGAAGAAGTCTTCGAGAACTTTGTACGCGGCACCGCTCTGGGTGGAGTGACCGCTGGTGCATTCGGGGAACGGCGGAGTCGTGATAGGAGGAAGCCATGCGTCAGCACCAGGAACGAGATTGCGAATCGCGGTAATTGGACGGAGATAGTTCATATCATACTTGGCCTTCCAGCATGAAATGAACGCGTCATTCACAGCAAGACCAATCTTGCAGTAAATCTCAGCGGCTTCTGCGAGATTGGCATCTTGATCATTCAAAACGATGTTTGCAATATTGAGCCAATGTCCCGGAGGAGTCGGCGTTCCGCTGCCATCTGCCCAGAAGCGTGCGATCGCACGTTGTTCTGCGTCAGCGGCTTGAACAGTATTGTAAACTTCCATCATTTCAATATAGAAAGCTGATGATGGATCAGTTGAATACGCTGGCGGCGCTGCAGGATAACACTGAGTTTCAACATTTTCGAGCACAAATGGACGCTGTCTGCCCCAACACGGCTCCAACGGTTGTGCCGCGGGGTTTGCGCCAGGAGCAGGTTCCCACATACCGGGGCCAGTATGATCTTGCCAATGATACTCCGAACAATTGTGATTCGTTGCATAACCGTCTTGATCGGCGCACACGCGAATGATGCTGGCCACGAGTTGACCGTAGGCTTCAGAGCGTGCCAGAACGGTTGGATCAATCGTCGCGGCATACCCGTCGTGCATCGCGCTAAATGCGTTCGTCGCGATAGCTTTGACCTCATCAGTTGCGTCAGAGAACAAGTACATAATCATGTCGTACGATCCCTTGTTCACAGCGGACGGCCAATGGTACTCGAGATTTGGATCGGTGGCGGGTACTTCTGGCATACCGTTGATTTGTCCGTAGAGCGAAATATGCTGCGGCATACCATTCACAACTGCTTCATACATGACTTGGCCAAGATATCCATACGCACGCGCGGCACGTGGCGGAGACATGCTGGCATTCTTCACCATCAAACGGGTGGCCTGCACCCAGCAATTGGCAATGTCATCTGGATAATCCGCTGTCTTCGAATACGTCGGTTGCGGATTATCGTCGTCATCATCCTTATCGCAGCCCACGAATATCGCTACTGCAACCATCATTGTGCTCAACACAATCCAACGGGCCACTCCTGTTCTCAGTCTTTTCATCTGGTTCTCCCCAGTCTTTGATTTTGGGTAACTAAATCTATGCGCGAGATTTCAAACAACAAATAGACTCCAAAGAAGAGCAGGCCGCATTAACGGCCTGCTCTTCGAGCAGTAAGTCTACAAACTAAGAATTCGCGCGAAATGTTAGCGCGTTTACTTGATCTCCAACACAACGGCCTGAAGTTAATCCACCCTGGTTTCCAAAGGTGTAGTGAATCCCACCGAGCAATCGTGAAAGTGCCGCCTCTTCCGCTGCCTCTTGCAACGTTGAATAGTGCCACACACCGAATCCGCGATCTTCATGCGTGTCGTCATCAAACTCACACGAGGTACCCATCATTCCTTCGAGTGCGCGCGATACTGCTCCCGATCCACTTGAGTGGCCTGACGTGTATTCAGGGAATGGGGGCGTTGCCCATGAAGGATTCCAACTCGGGTCGATATACGCCTGAACGTATGAAACTGGGCGAATCAAACAGTACTGGTATTTTGCCTTCCAGCACTGAATAAACGCATCATGAACTGCAATTGCAGCTCGCGCATAGCACTCCGCGGCTTCTGCAAGATTCATGTCATATTGTTCGCAGAGGTCGCCAGCGATCGCATACCAGTGTCCGGCTGGCGCTCCGGTAACCCCAGGCACATCTGCCCAGAAAGCTGCGATCGCGCTATCTTGAGCTGTTTCCTCGTGCTGCGTTGTCATGACTTCATAGGCCGCCTGGTACATTTCTGAAGTGGGATCAGTTGACCACGTTGGCGGTGGAGGCGGATCACACTCCATTTCGGCACCGGTTCGTCCTACGACAAACGTGCGCAGGGACCCCCAACAAGGCTCATGCGGCGGCGCGAACCCGGGAGGTGTTGGTATCCAGTATTGGGGGCCAGTCGGCATTTGAAAAGTGCAAGCTGCTCCGCGCGTATTTGCAAATCCGTCTGTTGAACTCCATGTGACCAGTTCCGCTGCAATAGCCGCGCCGAAGTCTTCCGAAGTGTGAAATACTTCGTGTTCGACTGTCGCCTCGAAAATCGTGTTCCAATAAGCCTTGAAGGCGGAGATCGAATCACGTGACGCTTGCGAACTTCCGGAGAATAAGTTCTCCATCATACCGGCTACTGTCGCATTTAAGACAGTCGGCCAATGATACTCGTGAGATGACGAGGCTTGCGGCAACATTGGAAGATCAATCAACTGACCGCCCATCGACACGAGATCTTCATCTCCTTGAACAACCCCTTCATAGATCGCTACTCCCAGGTATCCGTAAACTCGCGATGCTGGGCACGGCCCAATGGACTCTGCCTTGACCATGCGGTAACAGAAATCTGACCAACTCCGTGCAACTTCTGCCGAATACGTTGAGGCCGGCGCGGAGACAGGTCCACTCGGTTGCGAATCGTCACTATCGTCTTTATCGCAACTAACGAACAAAACTGCAACGACGGCCAATGCGCCGAGAACAAGCCAGCGCGTAGCGCGTGTCTTCCAACTTCTCATCTGTTTCTCCCCAGACTTTGTTTTCTGTTTTGGTGAGGTACTCGTGGCGCGAGACTCACCTACTATTGATTGGTGCTACTTCTTTTGTTTCTCCGAATCGGTTTCCCAACCTTCGGGGCCAGTGAGCGGCGTGCGAAAGCCGGTGACATCAAGTAAATCAACTTTGATGCCAACATTTTCTAAGACTTTGCGGCTTCTCTCCTCACCGGGATAGCTTCCGAAAACCTTAACGTGCTTTATGCCCGAATTGGCGATCATACGGGCGCAAATCGGGCATGGAAAGACAGTTACATAAATATCCGCGCCTTCAACGGAGACGCCGTTGCGGGCGCATTGCAAGAGTGCATTCTGCTCTGCATGCAAACAGATGCAGAGTTCCAACCGCTCACCGGACTTGATGCCTTCAATTTCGCGCTCACAGCCGCCCAATTCTTCCGGGTGCGGGTGACCTGCGGGCGGACCATTGTAGCCGGATGCCAGAATCTGATTGTTGCGAACAATCATTGCTCCTACCGCACGACGCAAACAGGCTGACCTCATCGACACGAGATGAACGAGGTTGTAGAAGTACTCATCCCAAGAGATGCGGTCGGTTTTGGTTTTCATGATTTAGTACAAGACGTTATCGGGCTGATCGTTCCCAGACTGAACTTGCGGATCCTTGGATAAACTTAACACCGCCAATCAAGAATGCGAACATGATTGCGACAAAGCTAAACAATTGATAGAAGAACGGCAAGCGAATTCCCACCAAAGCACCTAAGCCGCCCAATGCAGCAACTCCATAGCCAAGCAATTGCATGCTGAGCAATGCTCTGTAGATTTCACTGTTGATGGCTATGATCGCGTTTGTAGCGAGCGCAGATAACATCAACAAGGGAAAGAACCAGTGTATTACTTTGTTGCTGAAGAACGTGTACGCGATGATCGGTCTTGACGGAGAGAGAAGCTTGCGGCAAAGCGAGAGTGTCCGAAAATTTGAAACGCCAATTCGGATTCGACGATGAAATTCCTCGCTTACGGTCTCGCCGCTGTTTTCAATCGCCACGACTGCGGGTTCATACGCGACGCGTTTGCCGAGCAGAATTGCCGGATACAGCGAAACAATATCATCATTCATCGCAACCAGAGGCAGCGGCTGCCAGTCGCGGCGAAGCATCGCGTAGGCGGCACCCGTTAGCCCTGAAAACCCTCCCACCTCGGCTTCCCTTCGCTTGATGTCTGTCATGCGGCGGTGATATGTGTGCTCACCTTTACCTACAGCATCGGCTGATCCGCGAATTGCGATCTCTTTTGCAGCGCCGACAGCGGCAACGGACTCGTCTTGAAAGTGGCGGACGAATTGTCTCAAGTCGTTTGACGTGATCATTACGTTCGCATCTGTCAAAACGAGAATATCAGCTTGAGTTTGCGACACAAGGCTGTTTAGAATGCTTGGTTTTCCGTTGCGGCCCTCAAAGCGAATTAAGCGGACACGGGCCTCGGTAAAATCTCTTACTATTTGATCCGTTTCGTCTGTTGAGCCGTCGGATCCAATTAGAATTTCGATCTTGTCGTTCGGATAGGAAAGACCCAGTGAGTTCCTGATCTTTTCCGCAATGACGGTGCCTTCATTGTATGCAGGCACCAACACGGCTATTGACGGAAGATAGCTCTCATCAATTGGCGGAGACTTGAAACGAGTTGGGAGAATTTTCAGCGTCAGCGGGTACAGCACATAGGTATGCAGCATCAGTCCCACAGACAGCCAAAATATCAGGATAAGCACTAACTCCGTCACGCACAACCCCGAGGTTGCCACGACAAACATTGATGCATTGAGATCGCCCCGGTAACTGGATCAAACATGGTCAAGAACGGACACATGTAGGCTAACAGAGAGCATCAATGGATTTGTTATGGATAATCATTTCAAAATCGGCAACCGGTTATCTTGCTGAGCGCTCCCAGACTGAACTGCCGTGTCCAAGAAGAAATCTAACTCCGCCGATAAGAAAGGCAATCATCACGGTGACAAAGCTAAAAGCCTGATACAAAACCGGGATCTTAAGCCCACACGCAGCAGCGAGACCGCCGAGGGCGCTTGCAATATACAAAGTGAGCTGTGCGACGAACAACACAAAATAGAAACTGTTATGCCTTGCGAGAAGCGCGTTTGTCAGCAATGCCACGACCATTAGAACTGGAAAGAACCACAGAACTACTTTATGACTGAAATATGTGTATGCAACGATCGGACGAAAGGGCGATAGTAGCCCGGGGCAGCACGCGACAGTCCCCCAATTCAGTATGCCCATCCTGATACGCCGCTTGAACTCGTCACGAACTGTATCGTCTAAGTCCTCTTTAGCTACCAAGTCCGTTTCAAACGCAACGCGTCCACCGCTCAGAATTGCAGGATAGAGTGCGACAATATCGTCATTCATCGGAACCAGCGGCAAAGGTTGCCATGCAGTTTTTCGAATTGCATATGCCGCGCCTTCAAGTCCCGAGAATCCGCCGATCTGAGATTCTAATTGCTTGATCGTGGTGACATACCTGTGATAGGCAAGCTCACCTGTCGCGACTTTCGCGCGGCCGCGAACTGCGAACTCATTTGCTGCACCTACTGCGGCAACGGTTTTGTCAGAGAAATGGTTGATAAAACGAAAAAAATCGCCGGTAATCACGACGTTTGCATCCGTCAGAAACAGGATGTCAGCCTGAGTCACATCGGCCAGGGCATTTATGATGCGAGGCTTTCCGTTGCGGCCCTCGAAGCGAACCAATCTTACGCGAGGATCACCTGATTCAATCACAATTTTGTCGGTATTATCCGTTGATCCATCGGATCCAACAATCACTTCAAGTTTATCAGCAGGATACTCCAGCGCAAGTGTGTTTTTCAGTTTCTCCCCAATGACCTGTTTTTCATTGTACGCCGGAATTAGAACTGCAACAGATGGCAACGGGCCATCAAAATCAAATGGGGCGCGATAACGCCTGGGAAAGAATCTCAGTGTGAGCGGATACACAACGCAAGCGTGAAGCATCAGTCCCGCAGAGATCCAGAACAGAGTGGTTAACGCAAACTCAAGCACTTGCCGCTCTAATTCGCTTTGAGTCGCTTAGCGACGTCCAAGCAGCGCGAGACAGTTTTCTTAAGCACGCTCGAGGCGATCAAAATAACGCTTGCCGCCTTTGATTTGCGGGCGTAGCCTTTGAGCGGCCTCGGCTACGGGTTTTCCTCCTTGCGCATCGAGAAACGCTTTGCGGAAGGCTTCGGGAGCTTTGAGTTCAGGATCGTTGAGATCATAAACACGAATCAACGATTGCAAGCCGTGCAAAAATAACTCGGTCGAAATTCCCCCCGTTTGGAAGCTCGACGTCTGATACGACCACGACGCTTCACTTACGTCTGAAAAATACACGGGCAGCTTTTTGGTCTCTTTAAGCTCTGAAGGAGCCGCGCCGTTGCAGAGTGCGTCGCATGCTTCTGACAGCGCAAGTCGCAAATCTGGACGACACTCGCATTTCAGAATGTAATCGCTCAAGAAGTCGCTGTGACGCGGCGTGTAAGTCTTGCCCCCGCTTTCGATGATCAAGCGATATTCGGGGCGTTGCGACATGTAGAAATGACGCACGCCGACATTATTAATGATGACGCGGCCCGTAGCAAACTCGCCGATGACGAGCTTGCCGAGCGGAAGGTTTTTGGTTTTTTCGATGAGGTCAGAGTAACGCATGTGAGAAGAACTATTTCTTGACTTTCAAGCCGGCGCCTTGACGGTTCAGCTCGAAGATGGTTAAGTCGAGGAGATCAGAGAAGAGTTTGATTTGATCGGCTGAGACTTCGCGGATGATTTCACCGTCGGAAAGCGGATCGGGAAATACAACAGTCAATTGTTGCTGCGTGCCGATTTGTGTGAACTCGATGCTGAAACCCGCGCGGGTGTGAAACGTAATCTTGGTTTCGGCGCGTTCAGACGATGCAATATCGGTTGCGGTTTGCGCGATGTAGCGGGCGGAACGGATCAACTCTGGGATTTCGTCAGCATCTGCAAGGACTTCGGAATAAACCGTGCTGCCTTCACCGATGCGAAAGGCCACTGCAAAAAATCTATTGGAGTCGCCGGGCATGAACGCGATGTCAGTTAAGACTTGCAGCAGTTCGCCTGTGACTTTCTCTTTCTTTCCGGCAACCAATGCAATCTGTCCGACCGGAAGACGATCACGAAACAGCGTGCGGCCCGGTTGATTCAACTGCCATTCGTAGTCAGTGGCAATTTTTGTGGGCGACTGCGCGAAACTTGGTGGTAAGATTACCAACGCAAAGAGAATTACGGCAATGAATACTCTCATTGCGAATGCTGCCAACACTTTTTGCTACCGGGAATCGCCTTGCGGGAGCACTGCTTGCCTTTGGCGGTCTTGGCGATGCACTGCGGGCGCTCGGGTTTAACCTTGGCGGGCTTCTCGACTTCAGTGAGTTGGAGCGTCGAGGTCTCCCCTCCCATCCGCGCAACAACCTTATCAACTGGAACCCATCCCTCGACCAGAATCCTTGCCCAGCCAGCCACGGTGTCGACCACTTGCACCCTGCTCTGCTCGGTAAAACTCCCGGCTACGGGGCCAGCAGGGATGACGTAAATTATTGCAGGTTCTTTAGTTAGAGTATCCGCTGGAGCCATTGCCTTAAGGGAATCGGGGACTTCCTGAGCTGAGACCGTTATCATCAATCCGCACACAAGTCCAATAATCAGCCAAAAACCTCTCAGCACGCCGTCTCCTCTGGAATCTTCTTGTCCTAAGTTGAGTTAAATATAGTGTTTTCCCCCTCCTCGTGCAAGGCAGGCGGGTCAACCTCCGCAAAAACACTCTGTAGGCTTACGAAGTGGTGCGGCCCTCCAACCCTAAAAGAAACAAACGGTGCCTTACACGCACCTTGCGGGGGGGGAGTTCATTCATTATATTATGAAACAACAGGATGAGTCCTGAATTGTCACTATTGTGAAAACCATCGACCTCGATACACTTCAGCGCTATTCGCGCGGCGAACTAAGCCCCAAGACGTTCATGGCCGTCCATCAGGAGGCGGGTGAACTACTGGACTTGTTGTTCCAGAACCTGAGTCAGGCTGAACATGTGGTCTCGATTCAGGATTGGCCCTTGCCGCGTAGGCAGAAGCGGCTGGGGCAGTTCTTCGTTTTGAAAACGATGATGCTGTTCACGCCGTTTTGTTTGATTGTCGGTGCGGCGCTGGCACAGAAGACTCCCGTACTTGGTATTTCGATTACGATGGGATGGCTTACACTGTGTTTGCTGGGCGGCGGGTATTTGCTTTGGGATCGTTACCGCGTGATGAAATCCAAAGACGGCAAGTCCGTGCTCGTGATTACCAACCGCAGAATGATGCGGATTTGGTTGGACGGATCCGAAACCGTGCAGGCGTGGTGGTTGACCGACGACCCAAATAAAAAAAAACGACTTGAACCAGTCTCCTCCACGATAAATTTGCTGTTGGAGTTGGATCTGGGTAAGCCCAATTTGAATTAGAATTTAGCCGCTTGCGACGGAATGTTGCGAGCGGTTTCTCATTCCCTTTTGAATATTTCTGCTGCGACATTACGCGGACTGGTTAGCTGGTTCGAGAGTAACAAACGCGAGATGCCGTGGCGGAATACGCGGGATCCGTATCGCATTTGGGTTTCTGAGATCTTACTCCAGCAAACACAAGTTGCGACCGTTGAACCGTATTACAATAGGTTCGTCAAGACCTTTCCGAATGTAGAAGCGCTTGCGAAGGCTCCACTCGACAAGGTTCTGAAAGTTTGGGAAGGCTGTGGCTACTACGCGCGCGCAAGAAACTTGCATAAGGCTGCCAAGCAAATTGTAGCGATGGGCGGCAAGCTTCCGCAATCGAGCCACGAGCTACGAAAGCTCGCCGGAATTGGGCCATATACTTCTGCTGCAATTGCTTCGATTGCCTTTGGTGAAGCCGTTCAGGTTTTGGACGGAAATGTCGAGCGGGTGATTGCGCGGGTGACGTGTGAAGAGGGGTTCATCACGGAGAAATCTGTGCATTCCAAACTTAAAGCAACGGCTGAAGTTTGGATGCAAGCGGCAGTGAAGGCCGAGCTGTCGCCGGGAGCCTTGAATGAATCGTTGATGGAGCTTGGCGCGACGGTGTGCAAGCCGCGCGAAGCTCTGTGTTCTGATTGTCCGCTGAAGAAAGTTTGTGTGGCGAGGAAGACGCGTGATGATGTCACCGAGTTGCCGCGCAAACCAGTCATGCAAACGACACCGCACTACGACATCGGAGCGGCGATTGTGCGGAAGAACGGCAGGATTTTGATTACCAAGCGGCCTGAGAAAGGGCTTTTGGGTGGATTATGGGAGTTTCCCGGCGGGAAAAAAGAGCGCGGGGAGACGTTGGAGGAGTGCGTGCGGCGCGAGATGCGGGAAGAGCTTGACATTCAGGTCGAGGTCGGGACGCAGATTGCCAGCGTCAAACATGCCTACACGCATTTCAAGATTACGTTGCACTGTTTTGAATGCAAACACGTCGGTGGTGAAGTGAAACTGCTTCACGTCACCGATGCAAAATGGGTGCGACCATCTGAATTGAGAAACTACGCGTTTCCGAAGGCGGATCGTGTGGTGTTGGACATATTGACAAATTCATAATAGGAGAACTGCCGAACAATTTGTTATGCCGGAGATTATTTTTCACCGTGCAAAACCTATCCAGTGGAGTCCCATCATGTTCGCAGTCGTATTGCTCGCCTTACTGATTTCCGTACCTGTTCGCGCCGAATTGCGCGATCCGAATAATTCTGCTGATTACATCATCCTGACCAATCAGGAAGTTCTTTCCAATAATGCTTGGATTGACAGCCTACTCGATTACCGCGCCGCGCAAGGCCGCGTCGCAATGGCCGTGACGGTCGAAGAGATTTGGGCTGAGTTCACTCCGTCCGGCAGTGACACCGCCATCCGCGAATTTCTACATTATGCCTACGACAATTGGCAGGCGCCGCAATTGAAGGATGTGTTTATTGTTGGGCATTGGGATGTTGTGCCGTCGGGGATGTGGATTGGAGTATATGATTCAATGTCGTTCGCTTCTGATTATTGGTATGTCTTACGAAGTGGTGCAGATTCTGGCAATCCGCTTTTTCGAGTTGGTCGACTTGCATGGAGCCCACGCTATTCAGAGCCTCTCAGCGACTTTAGTCTCAAAATTCGTGAATACGAGGCTTCACCAATTGGAGAGTGGCAGAATCGTTGCCATTTTGTAGCGGATAGTGGCGAAAGCGTTGCTTGGAACGAGTTGATAGAGAGCTATGCTGAAGGCATAGTGGCTGGTGTACCGAGTACTTCCGAAATTGAACGTGACTACTTAAGCAGGGTTACAGGAGACCCTTGGTATGGGGACAGAAATGAAATAATCGAGAATCTGAATGCGGGAAGCTTGTTGAGTTGTTACTCAGGAATCTCCTCTGGCTATGAAATTTTGCCCGAGGACCCTATCACAGCACTCGACATTGAACAACTACACAACTTAGAGTCACTGACTATGATGATGGGTACGGTATCCCACGCTCTTGGAATTGATACGTTAAATGGAACTCCGCTGTTCCATGCTGCGATGAACTCATCGAGCGGAGGAGCAATAGCAGCTTTTGGCATGTCAGGTATCGGCTGGTTCGCTGCGAGTCGAGTATATAGTCAACGACTTGTGAGTGAA
Organism: bacterium; assembly: GCA_016721565.1. Lineage (GTDB taxonomy): Bacteria > Electryoneota > RPQS01 > RPQS01 > RPQS01 > JABWCQ01. Next base: position 56,627 of record JADKHW010000015.1, read on the forward strand.
CTGTATAACATAAGCCAATCGTCAATAGGAGATGCGTGGTTTACAACCTGTAACTACTACGCAGATTCAGCTTTACACGGCGGCTTGCCGCGCACCGCCGCTAGTGACCAGCTTTTCGGCACATTCCTCCTCGGGGACCCCGCCACAATCATACCCGGTCGCACAACAAGCGCAGATCCCATCACTGCACCGGTGATTCCGGCTTCAATTCAGATTGTCGGCAATTACCCGAATCCGTTCAATCCATCAACGACGATTAATTTCATCCTCAACCGTGCGGGGAATGCGCGGCTGACGGTTTATGATATCACAGGCAGAGCAGTGACCACGCTCGCCGAACAAAGTTTTACAGCCGGACAACACAGTATCGTCTGGAATGCCGCCGGACTTGCGTCAGGAATATACCTTGTTCGACTTGAATCCAGTGGACAATTTGACACACATAAGATCACCTTACTTAAATAGACGAGAGAGAAATTCCAAGAGGGAGAAATGAAGTACATTAGTCTCGCAACATTCGCACTGTCACTCTGTATCTGTTCGTTTAGCTTTGCTGAAGATACCGCGATGCCGGAAATGACCGGCACCGCTAAGATTACTAAAGCCCCGGAACTCACCACCAAGCCCGCGATGATCGCCGCGACCGCATTCGTGAAAGCCGCCGATTTCGCTCCGGAAGGCGGTTGGGGTGAGAAGGATTTCGACGGCGCAATCGGCGCAATGGCGATGAACGGCGCGACCCGTTTGATGGCATATATGACCGAGAAGTCGATCCAACCTGCCGGGCCGATGTTCTCTGTTTGGTATGAAGATCCGTCCGTGACCACGGCAGGTGCGCTAACCTCGAAGTGGGGTTTCCCGATTGCCGCAGACAATGAACCTACGGCGACGATCACCATCGAAAATATGCCTGAGATGCAAGTCGTGTCGTGCACCTACGAAGGTCATCCGAATACGGCCATGAATGCATGGACCGACTTGGTGAAGTATGCCGAGGCAAACGGTCTTGTGTGGGCAGGCAATCCGATGGAAGTCTATCACAAGAACGGCATGCAGTCCATGAAGAACGAAGACTGGCTGGTCGAAATTGTGTGGCCTGCCATGAAGAAGCCTGCTGATGCTCCGGCTGCTGAAGGTGAGAAGAAGAGCGAATAACCCGATTACATCGGATTACCTTTTGAAGGCCGGAGCAACTTGCTCCGGCCTTTTGTGTTACTGCGTCTGCGTATGCAATCAATCCGGCGGCACGCTGGGAGTTGCATATATAGAGGAAAGCTGTAACTTGTCAGTTATGGAAAGCTATTTTATTGTTGACGGCGGCGGAACGAACACACGCGGCTGGTTGGTATCAGCCGACGGCGCCATATTAAATGAAGGAAAAGCCGGACCTTCTAATGTCGCGCGGCTTGGTGATGAAGGGTTGCGCATTGCGTTAGCTGAACTGTTGGCCGATTCCCCGGCGGCGCGATTGTGCAGCAAAGTCGTGTTGGGATTGGCCGGAGTGGGCCGCGAACGTGAGCGCGATTTGGCACTCACCGTGGCCAAAGAATTCTGGCCGCAAGCCAACGTGCAAGTTGTAACGGACGCACATCTATTATATGCAGGAGCATTCTGCAAAGGTGAGCGCGGCATCCTGTTAATAGTAGGAACGGGTTCAATTGCATTCTATCAGAATCCGCAAGGGCATGAATTTTCCGCGCCGGGGGCTGGGGACCGTTATTAGGCGATGAGGGCAGCGGCGCTTGGATCGGTCGAGAGGCATTGAGGCATTGTTTGTGGGAAGGCGAGCGCGCCGAACTCTCTCCGTTTCACGCCGCAATCTTGGAGAAGCTCGCAATCGGCGCAACGCACGAGATCATCACAAAAGTCTATCGCGAAGATTTCGGACCGACACGCTGGGCCGAGCTTGCTCCACTCGTGTTTGACTTTGCCGACGAGCAGCCGGAGGTCATGGGAATCTTGGAGCGTGCCGCACTTGAATTGATTGATCAGGTAGAACGGCTGCTTGAAGACATGCCGCAGAATATGGCGACATTGCCGTTGGTTGTGACGGGCGGACTCTGGGAACGGCGTGATGTGCTTGAACCGCTATTGCAAGAGGAAATTGATTTGCGAAATCTGCCGCTCAAGATTGTCGAGCCAGACGGCGGGGCGGTGGATGGCGGGTTGGTGATTTTGCGGAAAGGGTAAAGAAAACCGCCACTATGGGTTTAGCACAATGGCGGTGAATTGTTTCGGATTCCGATGGGAAGCCAAACTCAATGGCGAATGAAGGAATCGATAAGTTCGCGGGAGACTGACGGGGACGAGCCTACGAATTCTTCTTCTTTGATGATACCGACGGTTTGCGGTTTCAGATAGTATTTGATGCTGTGGTTTGTAGTGCGGCTGAAGCGCTGATAGATCGTGACACCCGTATAGGTCACGCCTTGTACGATCACGGTTGTGCTTGCGCTGGTGACCAATACACTGTCCCCTTGGAAATGCCAGAAACCTGCCGAAGGCGGAGTGCGCAAGAGGAGTTCTGCTCCGGAACCGTTCAGCGGATACTCATCCTGATAGAGGCCGCTCTCAAAATTGCGCCAATAGAACAGCGTGTCTGTGCTGTCACCCGCGAACTCTATTAATAGATAGTAGTCCACACCACCGGGATAGGCAACTTCTCTGACCTGACGGCGCGCATTGTAAATACCACCCGATGAGGGATCCACTTCGTAAGTCCAGTAGTTTTCCAGGCAGATGGGAATTGCGCCGCCCGAGCAGAAATCATACGTTGCTTGTGCGGGATTGGACCAAGCGGAAGATCCTATTGAATTAGACGCGCGGACCTGATAGTTGTAAACGGCAGTATTTTGTCCCAACGCATCAAAGTATGTCGTCGTGTTGGCCGTCACGGAATCAATGATTTCGAAGAACTGGCCCTCGACGTTGCGTCGGATGTGGAACACGGTTTCGTCAAGCGAGTTGTCCACCCATGTCAGATGCACGCCAGAACCCACTTGCACGGCGGCTACAAGGTTCGAAGGCGCGTGCGGAGCGCCTGAATTGGGAGTCGTGACGGTGGCCGAATCAACGGACCACGTTGTAATACTATTGACAAGGGATCCTACTCTATAGTAGTAGGATGTTGCGGGTGTGCATGTGGAGTCGTTGTAGGTCTCGATATTATCTCCGACCTCACCGACTCGCGACCAGCTTGACGACGTCGCGCGGCGATCTATCACGAAGTGCACTTCCATGGGAGCCGTGTCTGTCCACTCAACTCTTACGACGGTCGGAGCCAACGGGCTGGCGGTCACGTTTGTCGGAGCCGGTGCAGGGGTGTGCGAATTGGTCGAGACCTGATACATATTGGACGGGTCACTGCGGCCTGCTGAATTGACTGCAAAGACGCGGAACTGATACGTCGTATTGGGAACCAAACCATCGACTAAGAGCTGTGTGATGTCAGCATTCACCGAGGAATGGAAATGCCAAACATTATTTTGGCCCATTTCCACTTCAAAGGTCTCTTCATTGTCAGAGCGGTCGTTCCAACTCAGCGTAATTGAGTTGTGAGTGATCTCGACCGCCGTCAGAAGATTAGGCGCAACAGGAATGACGGCTTGAGGCGGCTTATCCTCCGGCTGACAGGAGAGCAGCAAACCGATGCTGAGAGCAAGTAGTGCGATGATGCGAAGTTTCATTGTGCCTCCGTGCGATGCCATAGCAATTTGTTCGGCAGCCAACGAGGCAGCCGCTACATTCTTCTGTAAATAGATTTACTTTACTTCGGGTTCGCCACCAGCTCGGAAACCGAATTGTCCGGCCTGCTGTTGCGGACCACCGTGCAGCTTGATTTCGCCGAATTGCTTTTCGTAGCGCTCAATGTTCTCTTTCAGTGCGTTCAGCAAGAATTTGCAATGTGAAGGCGTCATAATGACGCGTGCATGCACCGAAGCTTTCGGCGTGCCGGGGACCATTCGTGCGAAATCCATGAAAAACTCGGCAGGGCTATGCGAAATTAGGGCGAGATTGGCGTAAATTCCTTCGGCAACCTTCTCATCCAAACTGACATTTATCTGATGCGGGCGCTGGGCCGCGGGGTCTGACATCTCTGTATCCTCTTGTGCTGTATGTTTTTCCAGAATCTTCTAATCCTATAATGAGGGGCTTTGTCAGCAAAAAGTCAAGCCCACTCCCCAACTCAAATGCCTTCTGATCCCAATAAACTGTATCTGATTGACGGCTCGGCGCTGATGTACCGGGCACATTTCGCGTTTCTACGGAGTCCACTGGTGAATTCGCGAGGCGAAATTACGTCGGCGATCTTCGGTTTTCTGAATACGCTGATTTCGCTGATTGAAAAAGAGCAGCCGACCCATCTGGCAATTGTGTTCGATACCGCCGAACCGACGTTCCGTCACAAAGCCTATAAGGAGTATAAGGCCACACGCCAGAAGATGCCCGAGGAGTTGGTGGATCAGCTTGGCCGGTTGGATCAGGTGCTTGCCGCAACAGGAATCAAGATTCTGGCGCTACCCGGTTGGGAGGCCGATGACGTGATCGGAACTCTGGCCAAGCAAGGTGAAGAGCAAGGTTACACCGTTTACATGGTAACAGGTGATAAGGATTATCAGCAGTTGGTGACGGAGAAGGTCATGCTGTATAATCCGAAACCGGATGGCACGTTGATCTGGTCACCGGCAGAAGTCGAAGAGAACTTTGGCGTACCGCCGTCAAAAGTTATTGACGTGTTGGCATTGATGGGCGACGCATCTGATAATGTTCCCGGTGTTGCCGGAGTCGGACCAAAGACCGCTGTGAAGCTGATTAAGGAATATGGCACGGTTGAAAATGTCCTGCAAGCCGCCCCGTCAATGAAGCCGTCGAAACTGCGTGATTCACTGATTGAGTATGCTGAGTCCGCACGCATGTCGCTCGATCTTGTGACGATTGACGTCAACGCGCCGATTGCAGTAGACCTTGATGCGCTTGACGTAAAGCCGCTTTACAATGCCGAAATCGAACGCTTGCTGACCGAGCTTGAACTCTATCGCTTGCTGGATCGCTTGAGAGGCAGTGCTCCAGTTGCAGCCGACAGCGGTATGAAATCGGCCTCGAAGCGCGATTACAAGATTGTGCGATCGGCAGCGGAATTCAAAGCACTCATCAACAAGTGGCGCAAAGAAAAACCGTTGCTTTCTTTCGACGTTGAGACAACTGCGGCGGATCCGATGCTGGCCGAATTGGTTGGAGCAAGCTTCTCCGTTGTTGAAGGAGAGGCATACTATGTGTCAATGGCACACTTCGATGCAAAACCAACGGGCAAGCGACAGTTCGTGCGTTTCGGTCAAGAGGCCGAGGGTGCGCTCGCCGCATATCTTGAACTCGCGGCCGAGCTTTTAGAGGACGCGAGTGTTCCGAAAGCGGGACAAAATATCAAGTACGATGCGCTCGTGTACCTCTCGTATGGTATCGTTGTTGCCTCTCTTTCGTTCGATACGATGATCGCCGCATACCTCTTGAATCCCGGAACGCGCACGCTCAGCATTGATGATTTGGCCCGCGATTATCTTAAGCTCTCCAAGATTCCGACCTCAGATTTGATCGGCTCAGGTAAGAATCAAGGCTCCATGTTTGATGTCGATCTGGAAAAAATTGCCGACTATGCGTGCGAGGACGCAGATTACGCTTTGCGGCTCGTGCATGTGCTTGAACCACAGCTTCAGAGCCAGAAAAAACTGCTCGACGAACTTGAAATGCCGCTGTCATCCGTGCTCCGCGACATGGAATATACGGGAGTCCGGCTTGACACGGACCTGCTTTCAGAAATGTCCAAGGAGCTTGAGCGCGACCTCGCACGGCTCGAAAAGGAATGTCATGCGGCGGCGGGTGAGGTCTTCAATTTGAACTCGCCTAAGCAGCTTGGAACCATCTTATTTGAGAAGCTCAGGCTACCGGTTCAAAAGAAAACCAAGACCGGCCCCTCTACCGATGTGGACACGCTGACCGCGCTCGCGCCGATGCATGAACTGCCCGCCAAACTTGTCGATTACCGGATTCTGTCGAAGCTCAAAGGCACATATGTTGACGCCCTTCCCGACCTCGTGCATCCGTTTACAGGTCGCGTGCATACAACATTCAGCCAGACGATTGCAGCAACCGGAAGACTCTCCTCAAACAATCCGAATTTGCAGAACATCCCGATTCGCACCGAGGTTGGCCGCAGAATAAGAGAGGCATTCATAGCGGGAGAAGCGGGTTGGAAGATTCTCTCAGCAGACTACGGACAGATTGAATTGCGTATCATGGCTCATCTGTCCAACGACGAGACACTGCTCCAAGCCTTCCGTAGCGGCGGCGATATTCATCGAGAGACGGCGGCGAAGATTTATGGAATACCGTTGTCAGATGTCAACTCCGACATGCGCCGTGCGGCCAAAACCGTCAACTTCGGAATCATTTACGGCCAGACAGATTTCGGTTTGTCGGAACAGCTCGGCATCCCTCGCGCGGAGGCCAAAGAGTTCCGCGAACAGTATTTCAGACTCTATCCGGGAGTCAAGCAATTCATGGCTGAGACCATCTCGAAATGCCGTGAGAACGGCTATGTGGAGACCCTGATGGGCCGCCGGAGGCAGATCACCGACATCAACAATGCCAACCGTCAGGTCCGTGAATTTGCAGAGCGCATCGCCATCAACACTCCCGTTCAAGGCTCGGCCGCTGACATGATCAAGGTCGCGATGATCCGCATTGCGAAGCGACTCAAACAGGAAAAGTTTGCCGCTCGGATGTTGCTCCAAGTCCACGACGAACTCGTTTTCGAAGCTCCCGAATCCGAACTCATGCAACTCGAAATGATGGTCCGTGAGCAGATGTCGGAAGCCATGAAGCTGCTCGTTCCGATCGAGGTTGACGTCGGTTACGGAGCAAATTGGCTTAAAGCACATTCCTAACTTTTTTCTCGCAAGTACTTGCGTTTTGGCTTCTCATACTTTATATTTGACGCAATGAGGGTCCGTTAAGTGATGGCCCACGGCAGTTTTGTGATCTTTGATTGGACCGTACATCCGCTCAGTCGCGGTGGCTTTCGCAGAGTGATCTTCGTGATTACGATGATTGTGATTCCGCTTGGAGTCCTGGAAGTCTTCCAACATTTCGCATGGGCAGTCTTTGCCACCCTGTTCCTTTTGGGAACACTGAGTGCATACTGGCTCCCTACGCGCTACGCGATTGACGATGAGGGGATTTGGGTTCAACGTTGGTTCTGGAAGAAGCGCAAGCTGTTCCGAGACCTGAAGCGTGTGGAGCGCGACCCGAATGGCCTGTTCGTCTCGCCGTTCGCCAGCCGCTCACGGCTCGATGGACATCGCGGATTGCTGCTGATGGAACCTCCGGAGCGCGACGACGTTGAAAAATATATCCGCGAGCGTATTGAGCCTCGGGAGGAGGTCAGCTCGTGAAAGAGATTGTCGCACCGGATTATCTCAGCCCCGAACAAATTGAGTTATTCGATCGGCTTGCCGATAAGGTAGTGGGGTTAGGATTCGCGCTTCCGGCAGTGCTCTTTTTAGAAACGATGCGTCCCATGAACTTTGTCGGTTCTCAGGTGATGCTGTTCTTTCAGCCGATGCTGCGTTCGTGGTTCACATTGCGTGAATACGATTTGATTCAGCAGGCGCTCGAGCGGCGCGAGACACTCGGCTACATGACTGACGTAATTGAAGCGAAAGATCTTGAAGCAAGTCGCAAAGAGCGCGAGCTGAAAGCGCAACGCAAAGCAGAGAAGCGTGCGAAAAAAGATGCGAAGCGGAAATCATAACCGCTTTTGATTGGTCTGTGAAAGTTCTCGTGTTGTGATTGTGTTGCTCTTTTGCATTATTTGCAAGAGCATCGTATAAATCGCGAGAGCACCAAGATGTGATACTGTAAGTTTTCTTTTTTTAGAATCTTACGGCTTTGAAAAATGAGCTTATAAGAAGCTCATGCGGCACATGGCCCGGCTAAATTAGCCGCCATCTGCTTAACTTTGCTGAAAATCGGCCCATTTGTTGCTATAGATTAGCATCGAATCGCCGATCCCTAAGTGCGGGTCGCCCACGAATGTGGCTGTGAGACCCGCCCCCTAAGAACGCGATGCACGTCCTGTCCGCAGGACGATATCATAGATACTGTGCGACTCATCTTTCGAGAAGCCGCCGGTACAACCCTTAAGGCTCGCCGCACGAGTCTTACTGGTTGCACAGTAAAAAGGAAGCCATGCGAATCTCGGGCAGCGCGGTAGCTTCCTGTCTGGACAAAACATCCTGTTCTCGAACGAGTCTCTGCCCGATCATTCAGCGAAGGAGAAATCCGCATGGCAGTCAAGAAGGCCAAGAAGAAGGCCACGAAGAAGAAAGCTACGGCTAAGAAGGCGACCAAGAAGAAAGCCACGAAGAAGAAAGCCGCCAAGAAGGCTACAGCTAAGAAGGCCACCAAGAAGAAAGCTACCAAGAAGAAAGTAGCCAAGAAGGCCACCAAGAAGAAAGCTACGAAGAAGAAAGCTACCAAGAAGAAAGCCGCCAAGAAGGCGACCAAGAAGAAAGCTACGGCTAAGAAGGCGACCAAGAAGAAAGCTACCAAGAAGAAAGCTCGCCGCTCCAAGAAGAAAGCCGCTGCTCCGATGCCGATGTAATCGGTTTCTGACTGGCTACGATATGCAAACGGTCTGGTTCACTCCAGACCGTTTGTTTTTTGTCTGGAGGGTGCTATATTCTTATGTAACTGACCTCGTACGGCGGTGGACCTGTCCTTGCAGGGAAACTAACATTCACCCCGTTCGTATAAATTCTGGAGTATATTATGCCCGCAAAGACCTTATTAAAGAAACTATTGCAACGTCCCAACGCTGAAGAGACACTTGAACTTTTGCGCGCGCTGGCGGCAACGACGCACACGGCCAAAACGCTTGAAGCCTTCCACGATCAACTGCTTTTCTACAAGGCCTATCCCGTTTCTGACGGCGTCAGACGATTTTGTGATAAAGAACTTGCTCACTTCCACGAACGCATCACCCCGGGCCTTGCAGATGCCTTGATTCAATCAGGAATTGCAGGGACGAAACTCTATTACGCGTTCGATTATGCCAATGCGAGATTCATGCAAAAGCAATTAGGCGGATTTGCTGATTTAGATTGGGAAGATTACGAAGCCAAAGACCACGATCCATTGGCCAGTATGCTCTGGCTTCTGCTCGAAAATGCTGAAGCTGATGCCTGCGATTCTGAAACGTTGACTGTCCGCGAAATCCTGCAGCGCGCCGCCGGTTATCGGACAGTCCTTTCGATGCTGCTGAATCGATTTGACCAGATCTTCCCCGAGCAAGTCGCCGACACACTCTATAACGATGCGAGCCTGATGCTGGACATGACCCTCATTCCCGATGGCCCGTCACGCACCACGACGGCTCTCCCCCGCCCCAAAGACCTGTGGATCTGGTCGCCCGAAAATGCAAAGCTAAAGTTGAACTTTGCCGAAGAGATTGCCCGGCCGCTTGAAATTCCTGCTCCTGCTTCAACGAAACGTGGTCAGGAACTCCTAAACATCGTGCATGGCACCTTAACAGTCCGCTCGCGCGAGTATTTCGGCGCCGCACATGGCAATCCTGCTGAGATGTACGAGATTCAGCTTGAGCGAGGAGGTACGCTACTCGTGTGGTTCATGCAACCGCAGTGGAGATTGCCGCAAGAAGCAGGCTGGGGATTCCTGATGCTCAAAAACGGCGTCCCCATCAGCTACGGCGGCGGCGGCATGCATCCGGCCCGGCTCGAAATCGCCTTAAACCTTTTCGACACCTTCCGTGGCGGCGAAGCCGCGTGGATTTATGCTTCCCTTGTTCGCGCGGCTCGGGCCTTCTGTCCTGCTCCGTGGGTGATCGCCCGCAAATACCAAATCGGCTACGAAAACAAAGAAGCCCTCGCTTCCGGCGCCTATTGGTTCTATGACAAACTTGGTTTGCGTCCGACCACTCCGGCAGGCCGCAAAGTTGCCGATTCCGAGCGCAAGAAAATCGCCAAGACCAAAGGCTATCGCTCACCGATCACGGCCCTCAAGAAACTCTCCGATGCCGACGTCGTGTTAGGTGTGCACGGCCAAGACCCTGCTCCCTATCGTGAATATCCGCTTGATGAAGTCGGCATGCTCGCCGCGCAAAAGCTTTCCGAGTTTGGCCCCCGTGATACAAATTTCCACAAGCGTCTATTGAAGGCCGTCGAAGAGCGGCTCGGTTTTGCTCTGCCCGCGATGCCCGCCTCCGAAAAGCACTGGGTCGGTCAACACGGTGCGTGGTTGCTGTCGCTCGACGAGACCAAGTCGTGGAGCAACGAGCAAAAAGCGACGTGGCTCGCAATGGCGCGTGGCAAAGGCGGAGCGTATGAGGCCGACTATCTGAAGAACGCGGCGAAGCTCTCCGGCTACTTCGATGCTTTGGCGGCGGAGGGATTGAAGAAGAAGTGAACTCGTTTCGCCAGACGTTTAGCGCGTTTCGCCATCGCAACTACCGCTTGTTCTGGAGCGGTTTTGCGCTCTCTATTGTCGGGACGTGGATGCAGACGCTCGCGCAAGGTTGGCTCGTTTGGCGGTTGACTGAATCCGCGATGTGGCTCGGCATCATCGGTGCCATGTCGCAATTGCCGTCGCTGTTAATTGGCTCAATCGGCGGTGTGTTGGTGGATAGAACTCCCAAGAAGTTTGTGCTTTACATCACACAAACCGGCTTGGCAATTTGCGCGCTGACGCTGGCGGTGCTCACCTACACCGAGACCGTGAATGAGTGGCACATCCTGATCCTTGCTACGTTGTCGGGATTCTTTATGGCGGTGGATGCTCCGGCGAGGCTTGCGTTTGTCGGAGACTTGGTTGGTAAAGAGGACATCGGCAATGCGGTTGCGCTAAACTCCTCGACCTTTAACGGCGCGCGTTTGGTCGGGCCGTCGATTGCCGGAATTATCGTGCCGATATTTGGAGAGGGCGTTTGCTTTTTGCTGAACGCCCTCTCTTATTTGTCGTTGATTGTCACATTGTCACTCATGCGCAATCTGCCGCCGCCGACGGGAAATCCGCGCGAGCCGGTGCTCAAGCAATTGCGCGATGCCTATAATTTCATCGTTCATGCTCCGGTTCAGCGCGTGCTGATTCGCAATGTGATCTTTCTCACGATATTCGGATTTTCCTATACGACTCTCCTCCCGATGTTCGCAGATGTTGTGTTAGGAAAAGGCGCGTCCGGATTAGGTGTCTTGATGTCAGCGGGTGGAATCGGTGCGCTGCTCGGTGGCTTGTGGCAAGCTTCAATGGATAAGGAGAGCAAGCGCGGGTGGGTGGTGATGATGGGGATGGCGGGATTGGGACTCGGGCTGCTGATCTTCTCTCTTTCCAAGCAGTTCGAGATTTCGATTATCGCGATGGCGATGGCGGGCTTCTCGGGGATTTCGATGCTCGCTTCCACCAACACTCTGTTGCAACAGCTCACACCGGATCATTTGCGCGGGCGTGTGTTAGGCTTCTACACGTCAAGCTTCTTAGGTTTCGGGCCGTTCGGTGCGGTGATGCTCGGCGTGTTGGCACATAGCTTCGGGCCGCGCGTGGCGCTCGCGTTTGCCGGAGGAGTCTGTTTGATTGTGGCCAGTTACACGATTGTACACTATCGCAGATTACGGGCTGTGTAATGTGGCCATTCGGCAAAGCAGACATCGCGCATGAACTGAAGCGCCGCAAGATTGACTTGCTCTTGCACAGCACGCACGTCTCGATCAACTTGCCGCAGATTTTCGAGGACGGCTTCATTGACACTGCACGCGGGCTGAGATCGAGATTAGGCGCAAAGGCCGAGCGGCTGTTGCATGATCCGCGCAGGCTGGAGAAGTTCGTGGTTGGACTCGACTACATCAACTGCTCGATTACCACTCCGAATTTTGAACTGCTCTATGCGCGCTCAAAATCCGCCTGGCAAACGGAGTGGGTGCATTTTGTGTTGGACACAAAACTCTTGGAGCATCCGGACACATTGTTCTGCCCTGTCTCCGCCGCGCAAGATTACGGTCAGCATGTGCAATACGGCATAGCCGGATTGCAATCCATGTTCGCCGAGCAAGTTGAAACATGGACTCGCACAGGTTTGCACAAGAGTGAGCCAACACATCCGCAAGCCGAGGCTCTTGTGAAGAGTCGTTTGTCACTTGATAACGTTACAGAAATTCTCACAGCCAACGGCCAAGTTGCCACCGAAGTCGAACGGCTAACAGCGTTCTATCACCGCAACGTGCGCGTAAAAATTGGACCCAAGCTGTTCCTATGGCCAAAGAGATTGAAGAAGAAAGCATGAGTGTAACAACGGCGACCAATTGGTCGCCGTTTTCGTTCTGCACATCTCGTTTTCTTATTTCAGCAACACTGCTTTCTGAGTTGCTGTAAATGTAGGAGTTTCAAGTCTTACAAAATACGCGCCGCTGGACAGGCCGTTGCCATTGAACTGCATCTGGTGCGAACCCGCAGCGAGCTTCCCGTCATACAGTGTGCTGGACATTCTTCCCAACACATCGTAAACCACCAACCGCCCCGTAACTTCGCGCGGCAAGTCAAACGCAATGTTCGCCGTGTTGTTAAATGGGTTCGGGTAGATGGGATGTAAATTGAAGTTTGTGGGGATTTCGTTGTGATGTTCGGGCGTAGCTTAATGCGGCGGATATATCGTAGATGTACGTTGCAAGAGGTTGAGATGCAATTACTAAGTTGTGATTAGTTTCGATTGAAGCAACCGATATTGCTTGCGACATGTAATAGCCTACAAGCGAGGGAGAACTTGGGTTTGACACATTTATGACTAGCAAGCCACCACGGTCGTCTCCAATAATGACTCGATCTTCCAACAGTATTATCCGACGTGATGATGCCCAAGTATCAAAATGCCCTGCTTCATTAGGCATCGTTGGATTAGAAATATCAAGGATTACAAGACCATTTTCGTCGTCAGCAATGTACGCGAAGTTGCCTGAGACGACAACGTCTTGTGCGAATCCCGGAGTGTCATAAATACTTAACTGTACTGGGTGACTTGGATTTGAAATGTCGATGATCCTGAAATCTTCATAGCTAGCAACATACGCAATATCGCCTGCTATAGCTACATTTTGAGCATCGGCCATAGGGGAAACTCCGACAATCTGTGGCACGTGAGGATCAGTGACGTCAATTATCAGAAAATCATTGTCAGCGAAATAAACGTAGTTTCCAACTACCTTCAGCCCGTTTGCAGCGTCAGGCGTCTCGATGAAGGAAATCTCGATCGGTAAGACCCGATTTGAAATGTCATATATTCGCATCCCGCCCCAACCAAATGCGCAGTACATATACGAACCTGAGAATGCAATATCTAATATGTACCCATCCGTTTCAAACGTCTCAATTTCAATCGGATTTGCCGGATTCGCAACATTCAATATACGCAATCCATTGGGCCATCCTGTGACGTAGGCGAAGGAGTCAATCGTTGCCACAGTTTGAATAACGTCCGGCGTGTCTTCAAATCCAATTTCAATTGGAACAGCAGGATCGTTAATATCAATGAATCTCACTCCTCTTGAGTCATCAGCCACAGCAACTAGGCCATTTGAAACTGACACCCCACTTGGTGTACCAGGAGTTTGTACTTCGCCTATAAGGCGTGGCGTAGCCGGCTCTGGAAACATCTATTAAACGCAAACTATCTGAGTCGGTTATGAATGCAATCTCCCGCTAACATCGACTCCTCGGGTAATAAGCGGAGTATTATATGCGCCGACAAGTGAAGGTGATGTTGGGTCTGATATGTCAATTATTTGCAGACCTGCGTCAAATGAAGCTACAAATGCATATGATCCGGCAACAGCTATATCAACCGCGTTACCAAGGAGTGCTATTTCTCCGGCGAGAACAGGCGACGTTGGAACAGAAACATCAACTATTTGTAGTCCGGCAAAATCGTCTGCAACATAGACTAAGTTACCACTCTTCGCGAGTGCCGTAGCATTGCCAGGAGTGTCATAGAAACCTACTTCGACAGGAATATCAAGACTTGTTATGTCGACAATTCTCAATCCATAGTGGTTAACTGCGACGTACATTAGAGTATCAGCTACAACAACATCCATATCGTGTCCGGAAGTAAAGTGATAACCTACTTCACGCGGATGTGACAAATTCCGTGATATCAACAATACGAACTCCTTGAAATCCTTCGGCTAAGTACGCGAGACTACCTGCCAACGTGATTGCTTCAGTTGACCTTCCGTATCAAATGACCCGATTTCGCGCGGATTTGTTGGATCTGCGATGTTGAGAATCCGAAGGCCTGCATGTCCGGCGGAAACGAATGCAAGCGTGTCTCGAAGGGCAATGTTGCGAGCACTCCAGTATCGAGTATCGCCACCCACCTTTGTCACATTCAAACTATCCTGCCCCATTAACAGGGCAGGCAGGCCAGTAAAGCTATGAATAACTTACGCATAATCAGACCTCAAGAAGTGCGGTTTTCTCTAAGATACCGTAGAAATATCCGACAGTCAACTCATCTCCTTCTCTTCCCAAAATTCTCAAATCTCCGAAATCAGAAGCGGCCCTTTCAGGCCGCTTAACTTTACACCAACGTACTGCACTCGTGTTTTAGCAACCAGGCTTTTCTGTCTAAGCCGCCGGCGTAGCCGGTGAGTTGATTCTTTTGGCCTAAAACTCTGTGGCAGGGGACGATGACGGCAATGGGGTTTTGGCCGTTGGCGACGCCGATGGCACGCGACGCGCTTGGATAGAAAATGCGCTTGGCAATTTCACCATAGGTGAGTGTGGTGCCGTAGGGAATCAATTGCAGTTCGCGCCAGACTTCGCGCTGAAATTCCGAACCGCGCAAATCAAGCGGAACTTCAAAATGCGTGCGATAGCCTGCGAAATATTCCGTCAGCTCTTTGCGCGCCCATTGCAACACTTTCGTTTCAACACACTCGCCTTCGGCCTCTTTGGGATCGTCACAAAATTCCGCGCGCATCAGACCGTACGCACTCGCAGTCAAGCGCATGCGGCCAATCGGCGTTTTCATGTCCGACCAATAGACGTCTTCCGATGTCTCTATTTCGTGCTGTTCAACAACGTGAACCATATGTAGAATGTTGCGTACCCGCGAAAGGGCCGCCAGCGCTCCGTTATGTTTTGAGTTTCCTCTACACTCGCCTGCCTACCCAAACCGTACTCTCGCGCAATTGCGTTGCGTAATCCGATGTCTTCAAACGGACAGGCATCGGGATCGCCATGCACGCGCATCATCGCATACTCCACCGACCACGGGCCGATCCCGCGCAACTGAATCAAACGCGCGCGGATTCCGGCTGGGTCAGATTCGCTGAGAAGTGATGCACTAAGATAACCCAGACAAAGCTCCTGCGCAAGACCTTGAAGGTATTCTCCTTTTTGTCTGGACAGCCCGCAATTACGTAGCTCATCCGGCGTCATACTCAACACCGCTTCCGGCGTGGGAAACCCCTCATAAACCTTGCCTTGCCACGAGACTACCGCCCCGCAATACAGGGCCAAACGTGAGCGGACTGAGAACGCAGATGCTACAGAGACTTGCTGCCCGATGATGGACCATGAGAGGCACTCCCAGAGGCTGTGCATCCCCACGAGCCGCAATCCGCAATACTCACGCGTCCACTTTCTTAAATAGCGGTCAGTTTCTGAAAACTCGTAGAAGCGCAATAGTTCGTCATCGCACCCAAACGTCCTAAGCATGTAATGCTGTAATTGCGCTTCGCGTGCGCTTGTGAATTTACCGACTTTGATTTCTGCTCTGACTGCATTCTCGCCGTGCGGAGTGATTTCGACTAAGTAGTAGCCGTCTTCATCTGCAAGCACCTGACAGAATTGCCGATCGGAAACGGCATGCGTCTGCGCGTTCTCGTAGCGGCCAATGTACTTAGCTGTTTTGCTGAAGCTGAAGGGTGCGGAAAATTCGTGGGTGAGCATTTAGAACGAGAACCCTCGGCCATTCCAAGATAGCCGAGGGTTCCGGATGTGCATTGGAGGGAATCTAATTTACTTCTACTGCTTCGAAGGTTTTTACGCCTTCGCGGACGATGCGGAAGAGGACCGCCTTGTCGCTGTTGCGTAAGTTTGCCGCGATCTCTTTGAAGCTTGTGACATCGTCAACGGCCTTGCGGTCGATTTCGATGATGACGTCGCCTTCGCGGAGTTTTTCGCGCGCGGGACTCTTGTCGTCGATGTCGTTGATGATAACGCCATAGGTGCCGTCAAGCTTTAACGCACGCGCCATGGATTCGTTGATTTGGCCAACGTCAATGCCGAGCCAATTGCTCGACGGTTCAGGTGTGGGCTTGGGTTGTCCCATGAACGATGCGAGTGTCGCACGATCACCGAGGACGAACTCGAGTGATTTGGATTTGCCTTCGCGCAAGATTTTGGCTTTCACCGGCTCACCGGGCGGAACATCGGCGACGGTCATGCGGAATTGCTGAACGTCTTTGATCTGCACGTTGTTGAACTCGGTGACGACGTCGCCGGCTTCGAGTCCACCCTTTTCGGCGGGAGTGTTGGGATCAACGCGCTCGACGAACACGCCGTTTTGTGCGTTGTCAACTCCGGTTGCGCTGCGCAGATCATCGGTCAACTCGCGCGGCAGCATGCCAAGATAGCCGCGTGCGACCTTGCCGTTTTCGCGCAACTGCTCGACGACCTTCATCGCCATATTAATCGGAATCGCGAAGCCGATGCCTTGACCGCTCGGATTGATGGCGGTGTTGACGCCGATGACTTCACCGTGAATATTGCAGAGCGGACCGCCGCTGTTGCCGAAGTTGATCGAAGCGTCGGTCTGAATGAAATCTTGATAGGCCGGGCCGCCGCCTTGAATGGCGAGGTTGCTGCGACCGCGAGCAGAGACGATACCGACTGTGAGTGTCCAATCCAAACCGAGCGGATTGCCCATTGCTACGGCCCAATCGCCGACGCGCAGTTGATCGGAGTTGCCGATTAGCGCGACTTCGTTGGCTTCAAAATTGTGATCTACGCGAATGATGGCGACGTCGGTTTCGGGATCGGCGCCGATGACGTGCGCTTCATACTCTTTGCCGTTCTGGGTCTTGACCGTGACTTTGTCGGCGTCTTCGATGACGTGATTGTTGGTCAAGATGAAACCGTCGCGGCTGATAATCATGCCGGAACCGGTGGACGGCGCATGAAATTCGCGCGGCATGCCGTTGCCGTCGCGCTTATGGAAGAACTCGAAGAGCGGGGAGTCGTGGAAGAAATCGTCCATCGGATTTTGCGTGCTGACGACTTTATCCGAGGAGATGTTGACGACCGTAGGACCGACGCGCTCGGCGACTGCCACGAACGGGCTTTCACCGTGGTCGTTGATCATACTGTTATATTGTGCGTACTCCGCATTGACTCGCGGCGCGACATCCGGCGCTTGGGCAACTGCGGTTGTGTCCCAGTTCATGTTCGCGGTGAATAGCACGCCCGCTACCACTCCAGCCATGACAAGGCTGATTCCAATCCATCCGAGTTTTTTCATAGTCGTATTTGTTGACTTTCGATGTTTCGATGAACTTCGAGGCTCCCACCGCCTCACTCCCTGCAAGTATGGAGTAAACCACGGCTATCGTGCAGGGTTCCCAAGTTCCCGAACTGCCGGTTTTGTCTTTGAAATTGCTGGGGTTCGGTCGGGAACCTTGTTGCTATAGTATGCAATTTCGGAACCTCAGTCGCAAGGGTCTCCACATTAATAGAGGAAAATTTCTGGTTGGAGGTTGCGTGTGCGTGTTACGCACCTCTCGCGCTGGCGCGGGGCTTGAAATAGTTGCTGTAAATGGAGAGGCAAGAACGGTTTGTAAATGGTTGTTTCTGTGTAAAACGCTAATAATTGACAAAACAGGAGTTGTGGATAAACAAGAGGTTAACTTTTGTGGGTGCACCTTTTTTCACGAAGTGCTATCCTGCTGTTATTTTGATACCCTTAATATACGATAATTTGAACGTCTGGGCAAGTGTTATTTTTGTTTTATTGAACTTAACAAACTCTTGAAACGGCTTGAGTTGTGTAAAAAGTGCTATTTTGGGAGGCGGACCCCCATCCCCGGCCCTTCCCCGTGAACGGAGAAGGGGAGCCAGAAGGATAGCCGTCCCCCAAAAGATCTCGGTTAGCGGGGCAGGTGAAGACACCTGCCGCCGCGACGCTTATGCGGATGCGGAAAATAACACTTGCGGAATTGGTGGGGTGGGTGTAGATTGGGGTATGAAGTGTGATTTTCTTCAGACGCGAATTCTATCTGTATTCAATCTTTTGAAGCGGGTGGGGTTCGCGGTTTTGTTGTTG
>JADKHW010000016.1 GCA_016721565.1 bacterium
CAACGATTGTGCTGAGTGCATCGGAACAGCACACTTTGAATTTGCGATTGCTGCCCGAGTAGGGTTGTTCCATAATCAACAAAAAAGCCCGTCTCGATTGAGACGGGCTTTTCAATTCGTTGAATACAAATCTATTTTACCGCAGTCACCTGAAAGTAAAACTGGTCGTACGGAATCTGATCATACGGAACAAACAAGAACGTGTCGGCAACATTGGTGAAATAGTTCTCCGGTGCGAACACATGTCCGGCTTGACCGGACATATAGACTTTGTACGCCGACGCCCCTTCGGAGCGATTCCAACTCAAACTCACGCCCGTATCCGTTGGGGTCAGCGAAAGATTCTTAGGTGGCTCCGGTGCATCCGGGCGGCCTTCAATAAAGATGTCATCAACAGCTGCTTCAACGAGTGACGGAGGAGCATTGTCTTCGGCGACAAATTGGACAAGCATTTCAGCGGTGGGTGCTACAAAGTCTTCAATCTTAAACAGTGCTTCCTGCCAACCATTCGTGCTGACCGAGGTCTGAATTAAGTTAGTCCACGTAGCGCCAGCATTGTTCGAAATCTGTACACGGAAGAAATCTCCGCCTTTCTGCGGACCGCGGTCATTAGAATAGGCATACTTGAACTTAAGTTTTGCGTCTGCCAAATTATCCAGTCTGAAGAGTGGTGATCGCAATGTAGTTCGGCCCCCATCGACGTCATTTGCGGCCGCAAGCTCAGAGGTTGATCCACCGTTACCAGTTACAAAACAGAAACTGCCGTAGGCTGTTGCATCTTCAGAAACTTGAACCGTTGCTCCATTCTCGTTTGAGCCAACTGGAACCGCACGAGACCAAACACCGGCGGTTGCATTGTCACCTTCCACTCCAATAATGAATCCACGATCTATTTCTGCATCATCGGCAATGCCGCGCTCTAAATCGACACCAACTGAGAATTCTCTCTGCTTGGTGGTTGCAACTGAGTCAGGAGCCGTAAAATCCTTATAGCCGAATCGTGCGACATACAAAGCAAATTTCTTTTCAGCAGGAATCTGCGTGAACCTGAATTGCCCGTCTGCATTCGAGACTGCGGTATAGCTTCCACTGTGTCCTACGAGGAAAATGCGTGCTCCGGCCACTCGTTCGCCACCATAGCGCACAGTACCGTTGACCACTCCAGTTTCACTGGACGATGCTGCCATTTCGACTGCCGCATTAATGTTCAATAAGCCGTAGCCAAAGTCGTTGTCTTCACCCACGACACCCATGTCTGTTGCAGACAGTTGAAGTGTAATCTTCAGCGCAGACGGAGTAATATCCGGATTGACCTGTCTCATCAACGCCATTGTGCCCGCTACGTATCCTGCTGCAACTAAGGAACTGCGCGCAGATAAAAATCCCGATTCGCCTGCGGAACGGGCTTCACCTATGGCAGTGAGTTCGGGCTTGATGGACTTGCGATCGCAGGGTGAGGGGCCGCGACTGCTCGACGCTTGCACAGTTTTTCCGTCAGAGGCAATAGCGCCGACTGCAAAAAACGTTTGCTCGGTATTCGACATCGCCGCAGGCAACGCAACAGATCCTCTGCCCAAAGTGCCATGCTCACCAGCGGCCCAGACGAGTGCAGTACCCATCTCTTCAACATTCTTGAACACATTCCAAACGTACTGCGGCGCACCGGACGCACATGAATCACCGAGTTCCCAACCTTGCACGATCACGTCAGGGACATTCACAAAATCGCCGTTCTGACTCCCCTGCATCACCCGGATTACGTCAGACAACTTAGGTTCACCACCGCAAACAAGCGGCAGTAATCTCCAATTCGCATCCGGCGCAACGCCGATGGTGTCACCTTTTTGCTTATCGCAACCCACGGCCGCACCAAGCATTATCGGAGTCGCATCACCGCAAAACGACGACACCAACAAACCTTCAGCGCCTTTCATACGATCCGCAAAGGCCGGATGGCTTGATTGGAAAGGAGTGCCAACAACAGCAACAATACTCCCTGCACCCGTCACACCAGCCGACCAAATGTCGCGCACATGCATTGCTTGTAGGGAAGGCTCAGAGGACAACAATTTCACATCAGATGGCGAAGTCGAAGGAACTTCAATAATTCTGACCGATTCGTCAAGCCCGACCTCCTCGACCGCTTCAAAATTTGCGATCAATTCGGCGCCGGCACGTGACACGTTCGCCCTAATTAGATTTGAAATCCAAAAATACTCGATTCCTTCCACCATCCCGTTGCGTTCAAGAATCTCAAAGGATGCTTTCGTCTCAGTTTGCGAACTCGTGGAAATTGCTTGCAGTGACTCAACAACCGTCGCATGTTTTTCGGAGGCAGAACTTCCGATATTGGCTTGGAGACGCAGTCGCAGCGTCGCAAGATCGGCCTGGCGGCTTAAAGAAATCAAAGTCGGCAACTTGGCCTGATCACCAGCAGCACCGTATGCAGCCTCAAGCCCTTTGGTCAGTGCGCCTGCCATCGCGGCGGAGCAGGTCCACGCGAGAGAAGCGACCACCAAAGTCCAGACTAAGCCCCGCAAACTCATATTATTGTAACGCATTTTGGGTAATTGATTCACAAGATTGTAGCTTCATAATATACAAAAACCTGCGGCCTCTCGCAACCGCAGGTCTGTAACTTTATGAATTGCCCTAATATGTTCAAACGTGCGCGGATTCTTCCTTATAGGCAGGGAACGCCAACTTAATCGTCGTTCCTTTGCCGATAGTCGAATCAAGTGTTAGTTCAGCGCCGTGAATATCAGCGATATTCCGTACAATCGGCAGGCCTAATCCTGTGCCTCGCTCACCCTTTGTCGAAAAATACGGTTCAAAGATGTTGGTCAGTTGCTCTGTTGGTATTCCAACACCGGTGTCAGATACGGAGACAATGATCCGCTCGCCGGCCCTATGAGCCGACAAGGTTAGCATGCCGCGTTCAATGCCCTCCATCGCGTGCACCGAATTGATGATCATGTTGATGAATGCCGATTCTAATCCGTGCGGATCTCCGTAGATCTCAAGCTTTTCATCAAACTCAAGATTCAATCTAAATCTCGAATTGCTGTCACTGCGGGAGAATCCGCGCAAACTGCCGGTTGAGGTCTCCAACAACTCTACAACGGAAGTAAGCAGAGACTTCATATCAACAATCGTGAAGTCCGGTTCAGTCGGCTTGGTCAGATGTCGTAGGTTGCTGGCGATCTTCTCAATTCGCTCAGTCAAAGCCGAAATTGTCGTCAAGTCTTTGCGAATCGGCTCGCTTAGGCTCACTCCCTCGCGCTCCAACCGCATGGCAAGCAGCTCAACTCGTCCCTTAACAGGTTGCAAGCTGTTGTTGATTTCGTGTGCGATGCCGCCGGCCAACTGATTCACGGTCGATTTCTTTTCAGATTCAACAAGCTGCAGTTCAAGCTTCTTCTGCATCGTCACGTCTTCCAAAATCAAACCCGCGCGCTCGCGCCCATCATGCGTACGTGTGAGTTTGAAGAAGGAATATGCAACAGTTCGCTCATCGATCATCAAAGCTTGCCGAGCCATGTCCCCCGTCAGTTTGAATTGCTCATGCGCTTTTGTCAGCGTCTCAATCGCAATCTTGCAGCAAGTAGAGTTAGACAAGTCAGAGCCGATGCGCACGCCACCGCCCAACACGGTTACGGCCTGCGGGTTTGCATAGTCCACACAGCCATCCTTATCCAAAATGATTACGCCATGCGGCTGGCTTTGCAGAATGGTCGAAAGATACTCTTGCAATTCTTTGTAACGGATCTTCGATTCCTTTTCCGCTTCATAGAGCCTTGCGTTTTCAAGTGCGACTGCCGCAAGGTGAACGAACGTTTCGAACAACATTAAACTCGTCTGGTCAAACACACCGGCGAGTTTGGTAGTGTCCACGTACGCTACGCCCAGCAATTTATTCTTCGATACGAGCGGCGCACCCATAATCGAGCGAACCTGCATTTTGGCAATGGACTGATGCTGTAGCAAGTCCGAACCGCCGATCACATCGTTGATCAAAATCGGATGACGGTTATCGAGCACGCGACGAATGATCGTCTGCGATGCCGCAGCTTCTGCGTCTGCAATATCGCTGTCCATGTTACGCGCAACCGAAAAACGCCATTCGCCGTTCGACTCGATAAGCACAAGGAAACCGCGTTCCGCGCCGGTTAATTCGATGGCCGCACTCATCGCACGATCAAGAATAGCATCTGGCGTCATGTCACGATTGATGTCTTCAATCAATGCCGCGAGTTTCGATAGTCCTGACGCGATACCGCCGGTCGGATCAAGCTCTGATCCGTGCATGTGCGACGGTGTGATGTCGTTTAGGTCATCAAAGAAATCCAGTGCCACAGTTACCCCTGTTGTTGCAACGACTTGCGAAGCTCCATGGCCTCGTGTCTAAATTTGAGAATATGAGGTGCATGCAGAAACTGATTCTGCTGAGATTCAGGTAAACGCGCCGCGATTGCTTTGAGCACTGCGACGCCTCGTCCGTACTCGTCAAGCGCGCGTTTAGCTTGACCACCGCGCGCGAATTGGCGCCCCGTTGCCCAATGGAATTTCCACAGGAGGTCAGGATAGATTGACAGCTTGCGCAACGCCACTTGCCACTTAGCCGGATCGATTGGAATGCCAGCATAAAACGACTCCGTCAATTGCGTGCGTGCCGAAGTATATGGATCCCACTTGATATCGCCGACCTTTTGCGCTTGCAGTAACTCTTCCTTCACAGCTTCGAGTTTTCCGCTGTCCGCCGCAATTTGGCAACGCGTTAAATGCAGATGCAATAGCGCAAGCGGGTCGGCTTCGTCGGAGAGCAACTCGCGCGCACGTTCTGACGCCGCAAACGCACGATCAAATTCGCTTCGTCGTGCAAACAACGACGCGAGTCCTTCCCACGCCTGACCTTCGGCTTTACGCGTACCGATGGTCGATGCTATATCTTGAACATTGTTGAGAATCTCTTCTGATTTCTCAAGCTCTTCCATCGTGAGCATCAGCTTGCCCATGTAGATCAGCGGCTCAAGCTGTGATTCCTGATCGCCAATCTCCGATGCTTGCTTTACAGCTTCGTTCAGATATGCCAACGCGCGCGGATAATCTGCGCGCTGATAGGCCAATTCACCAAGATTACTTAAGATCTCAGCTTGCTCGCGCGGGCTTTCCATCCGTCGAAACAGCGATAGGGCCTTCAGGTAGAATTCTTCGGCTTCGCGTAAATTCCCGGTTTCAAGTGAGTCAATACCGAGATTGTTGTAGATTCCGGCCAACCTCTGAATGTCATCGAGTTCTTTAGAGATTTCAACGCAGCGTTCCCACAAGTTTCGCGCTCGCAAACGATCACCTGCTTGTGCGGCCAGCACACCGAGATTATTATACATGTTCGCGATGCCTTTGCGATCGGCAAGCGCTTCGTACACTTCAAGGCTACGCTGCCAGTAGGCCCGGGCCACATCAGTATCGCCGCGATAAAACGCTAAGGTCGCGACCGTATTCAGCAGCAGCGCGAACCCGGCATCCGTTGAATCAGGCCGCATATGCACTAAGCCGCGCTCTGCAAAGTCACGCGCACGTTCGCCTTCCCCTTGCTTAAACGCAATCCACGCAAGCGTACCATAAACTGAGCCTGCCGCCTGCAGTGTGTCGTCATCAAGTAGATCCAAACAGCGAGTGAGAATCTCTTCCGCCTCTTCGGCGAAACCAAGTTTCTCGCGCAAGCTCGCGTACCGCGACAGGTGAACAAGATTGGCTTTTGTCGCCTGAACTTGTCCTTGCTCGGTTACTTCTCCGAGCAGCGTTGCGGCGCGATTAATATCACCCTCGTTATAAGCAATCCGTGACAACGCCGTCGTGATCACAAATTTATGTGAATCCGGCGCGCTGTCAATCACAGTTTCTAATAACTTGCGCGCCCACGCGAGCTTGCCTTTGCGAATCGCTTCATCGAGTATTCGCTCGGTTTCCGCTACGCTTGTCCGAAACATTACCGACATCAAGTCATGGAACAGGAGTTCCTCTGCACGCACAAGTTCGTCAACGTCTTCGGCATTTGTCCAGAAACGGTACGTCGCCGCGTGTAGCGATCGCCGCTCGTAATCAACAAGCTTTGACGACAGAAAAGTGTATACCGCCTGATGTGTCAACTCAAGTCCATCGTCGGCCGTCGCCGCCCATCCGGTATCTGCTACACCGTTGAAAATCATGCGCGGTGATGTGCACGCATTCGGCCCGATCACGTTCTTGATCACATTAAAGGGTAGCGGCGACATGGAGCATGCCAAACAGCTCAGTACAGAACGCGCGCAATCGGATAGTTGCGCAATTTTTTGATTTATCGCCCGCTCTACATGACGATGAACCGGAAGTTTCCAACGGCCCGGCATGAGTTCCCAGCCCATGAGACCGATACGCAGATGATCCGAGGCAACCAACTCTTCCAACGCCGCTTCGAGCGCGGACGGATAGCCCAGTGTTTGCCCGAGCAGCCGCTTTCTGAAGTTCGGCGGAAATGTGTTGTCCGGGAATGTTGCCAACACAAAATTCTCAATCCCTTTGGAATCCAATGGTGAAAGCTGTAATAACTTCCACTCTCTGAGCCAATCGGGAATACCGTCATCAAAGCATCCTGCGATAATCCACCAGCACTTGTGACACGCCGCCGTCTCAGCGATCTCTTTGAGCTTCTCATTCGGTAGGATACTCGCGTCTGGTACGAGCATCACGTCGGGGCAATTCCCAACTGTTGGAAAATCCCTGATGTGTTGAACGACTCGCGAGGAGAAACCCGCAAGCGTCAATTCAACGGCGAACTCTTTCAACAACCGCGTTCTGCCTAATCCGGCTTCTGCCGCGATCAGAATATTTTCGGGCTGTCCACCTTCAAGCAGATTGAGCTTTTGCGCCGCAAGTTCGGCACGCGCGGCAACGTTCGTGACCATTCCCGAAGAGGAAATGTACGCGCGGCGCGTCTCGGCTGTCTCATAGTCATATGTAAAACCGTCGCGCTCGTTGAGCATCGCAATAACATGTCGTGCTGTGCGCGGACGCTCTTCCGGATTAATCTGCACCAGCGCGGCGATAACGTCAGCCAACCCGACGGGAAGGTCAGGCCGGAAACGCAAGGGATGCGGCGCTTCCTGCTTCGTCCGGCTCTGCGCTTTGGCAACTGCGTCAACACCCTCGAACGGCAGATGCCCGACGGCCAGCCTGTACATCAGCATGCCCAATGCATATAGATCAGACGCGATGCTCGATTGTCCGGTTTGGACAATCTCAGGCGCCATATAGTCTAAGGTTCCGCCGGCATCTTCATATATATCTTCATGCTGTCCTGCTAAACCGAAGTCCACAAGCTTAAGCGTTGTGAATTCACCTTGCAGGTTGAACCGACCCAGCACGTTGTCAGGTTTAATATCGCGATGCAAGAGTCCGCGGCTGTGCAGAAATGCTAAGGCGCGACAGAGGCTGACGAGCACAGTGCGTAAATGATCAGGTCGCCACTCTTTTGACAATTGATCGAGTGGTTTTCCGTCCACAAATTCACACGTGAAATAGTAGCCGCCTTGCTCTTTAGGCAGCGTTCCAAAATCGAATACTTCCGGAATATGCGGATGAATAACACCGCGAATATTTCGGAATTCAGATCTAAAGTTTTCGACCGACGCCTCATCGTGCAAACCTTTGAGAGTCTTGAGCGCCATGATCTGATTGCCACGACGCGTGTCCACGACCAAATACACGACACCCATCCCACCGACGCCGATGGTCCGCAATATTTGGTATCTGGTATCTATGGACGATGAGTCTTGCATCTGCAACCGTTGGAATCGTAAACTCTTGTTCTTGGCATGTTGGTCGAGAGATGGCAACCGAATTGCCGTCTCTTTCTATATCCGCAAGCTATAAAGACAAAAACCCGGCCAGAAGTGACCGGGTCTTGTCCATTGTGATTTGATGCAGTATTAGCTACCAAGACGCTGCGTAATAATGTAGCGGCTAAAGTGATTGGTGGTAACCACGATGTAATGGCTGCCTTGACGGCTGAATTGAACTTCTTCGGGTGTTCCATCATCGTGAATATACAATGGAATGATGTCTTCAAAACTAACACCCTGCGGGAGAACCATCGCGTAAGTCCCAACGAATCTCAACGTTGGCATTAAATTGCGTAGGGTGAGGATAAAATCTGCAACCCAAGGCATCCAGATGGCGCAACAATTTCTACGGTCATATTATTCGGGCAGACGTTCTTCCCCAACTCAGTTTTACAAGTGATGTGATTGTTCAGGCTCAAGCTGTGCATTTTCTCGCGCAATACCGCGACACTTGAGAACTATCACAATCGTCAAGCACCGATTGGCTGATCGATATTACACGATACCCCATGCTTTCAATAAGTCAATTACATTTTCAATCGGTGGGTACTGGAAGTTTTCGCTCGATGATTCGGGTGGCTGCGACGCAGTGGGTGCGTTGAATTCCGAACATCCGACTGCGAACACGACCAAACCCATACTAAAAGGGCGCTGATGGATTGGATGTTAGTTTTCATAAGTTTCTCGATTCTTAACTGTAACAATTTTCTTCTTCGTGTTGATGTAGTGCAACGCATATGCCAACTATAGTAAGTCAAGTGACAACCATGAAAACAAGAGTTTGTGTTACTGACACTCTGTTGCGATGGTTTATATCCACTTAGGCTTGGTTGTTTCACACGATTCAAAATATCCAGCCGACTTATCACAATTGTTCCACTAACCCGATTGAGCTATTCATCACCGAATGGACATCCTCCCGCCTAACTTGCTCAAGGTTAAACGGGAGGACAAGGGTGCACATGCAGCGTGCGGAGAAAAAATCAAATTAGATCACACAAAACAGAAGGTACTTGCGGGTCAATCTTATCACGTCTTAGCTCCATTTAAGTTAAGTACAACAGGGACACCTAAATTCACTCTCCGCCGGGCGGCAAACCGCATGAAAGTTGCCGCCCGGGGAGACCACGGAGAACTATGCGACTATGTAACGGCTGAAGTGATCAACTTGAACCGAAATCGTCTTTGTGCCTGCATCGAAGATTCGTCCCCTGTCTTGACGAACAGGGGCGTCACCGTTGGCAGGTGCGTACCAGATTTGCAATAGCGATGCATCAAGCGGTTCGATACCCACGCGCTGACAGTAATCCGGATCGTACTGCGTGCCCGCATACGAGAGTGTCAAGCGAACAGGAACACCAGCATTGAAGTTTAACGGACTCGGGCCGCAATCCACGCCAATACCTGAACCCGAAGCCAATGCTAACGTGAAGTTGATCGTACCCGAGATTGCCCGGGAGGCACCATAAATTGTGGTTCCCACACCGCAACTGTTCCACCCATCGTACCGCTGATAGGGCACGGGTGTGGCGTTCGTCAGCCCACGCAAGCTCGGATTCACCATTCCGGGAGTTTCCCAGTAATTCTCATCCAAAATGATGGGAATCTGGCGACCCGGAACAAGCTCGTCGCCGAGCTGCGGGCTCCAAAGATTGTTAACGGTTTCGGTTGCGTCATTTGAAGCCGTCGGCGGCTCAATGAGACTGCAACCGATCACCCAGAGTGAGGCCGTAGCCAGACCTAAGAGTAGGCTAATCGGACGGAATAGGCTGGAAAACTGCTTCTTCATACTCTCCTCCTCGGAGACGTTCAGTTGATGTTCAGGTTGATGAATCGCAACCCATATGCCAACTATAGTAGGTGTAGTGAGAATACCAGCTTTTAACCTGTTTCTAAAGTGTTTATCTGGTAAGTATAGTGCGCTACAAGAGCCTTTTTCAGACTCACACCACATCACTTGCCTTCTATTCAACCAACCACTTGGTTCAAGTCAACCAGAGTTGGTGAATATGACGGATTGCAGCTACCCTCTTTCCATTCCCATCGAAAAGTCGTAAATTCTTCCTGTCACAAACGAAAAGGAGAGCGAGTGATTAGAGTAATCATGTTGCTGTGCTTGGTCGCAGCAAACTGTGTTTGGGCAGCCGCACCTGCCCAGCCACGCCTGCAAGTGAAGTCGGCAGCCGAAGTGGCTTGGGAAGCGATTCCCGACACCATTCCCGACGCTGACCAAGTTCGCATTGCTATGGAGTATCTGAACAACAACCCCAACGACATCCCATTGTTGCGCGGTGTCCAGAATATTCTCAATCGCAAGGGCGACTTGACCGTTGAGTTCTGGAAAGAGCGCATGGACAAGAATCCGACCACGGCCAACCGCTATCTCTACGCCCGCAAGGTCGGCGAGAGCGAAGTAATGAAGGCTCAGGCGGACCTCATTATGCGAGACGACCCCAATAATTTCTGGGGTTACTATTTGGCCGCTGTTTCGGAGCTGAACAAAGAAAAACCTGACCTGAATTTCTCGGTTGGTTTTTTTGAACAAGCAATTGCCAAAGACCCTTCCCGTCCCGAAGGCTGGTACTACTGTGCTGACAGCTACGAGCAGCTTGGCAATCTTGACAAAGCGCTTGAATGCTATCAGGCAGGCTTGGTTGTTCAGCCCGGCGACAAGTCGCTCAAGATGTCCATTTTGGGCCTCTATGGACAGAAGCGGGAAGCAGACAAGTATTTCGCATTGGCAGCTGAACTGCTACCCAAGGAACCGCCGTTACAAATCGATTTGGGTTTGCATGGCAGCGAGCACAAGATGACTTCCTCCGATCTTGCGGGGCAGTACACGGTGCTCGAAATGTTTACATATTGGTGAAAAGGCTGTGTGCAGCGGTCGCTGCCGGAAATGAACGCCTTGAAGACTGAAAACAAGCTCCCTTTCGCCATGTATGCAGTTCACGCTGAGGGTAAAAGTGACAAAGCCCTCGCTCTGATGGATTCCACCGATATAAACGGTAAACCGTGGAAACTCGATTTCGTGTTTGGCAGCAAAGAACTCAATGACCGTCTCGCTGTCCAAGGCTATCCGAGTTACTACATTATTGATGACCACGCCCGCCCTGTTGCAGTTGTCTTAGGTCATCCCGAAGGAACGATTGACCTGCTCGAATGGCTCATCATTCAAGCTAAAAAGCGCAGTTAACAACTTACTAATTGATAACAAAAGCCCGCTCGAAAGAGCGGGCTTTTTGTGTTTATGCTGATAATGACAAAATCATGGATATACTTTGCGCAACGATCCCAGTGACGACTCGACAGCGCGGACTTCTTCTGGCCACATGTCTGCGGGAACCGTATAGTCAAGACTCACAGGCTCGTCCGCATTGAGCAGAATCTTGACGTGTACAAGCTTGGCGCTTTGTCCGTAAAGTTGTAGAGCTTCAACTCCCGAAATACTCATCCACTGTTCCTGCACCACGACGTCTTTGCGTTGGTCACGATAGACCTTCGCAACTTCACCGGCCCACGGCACAAACCGCGGGCCGAGCTTCACCACTTTGGGAAACCTGCTCACAAGCAGCATCGGTCCGCCGCCCTCGCGCTTGAAGGCTCGCTCGGGCCGGAGTTGCATTTCGCTCGTATCGCGGCTGGCCACACCGATCAGTTGCTGCATTGCCGAACTATCGAGATTTATCCAGCCCGCCGGAGCTTGCAACCTTAAGCCGCCGACCTCAATCAGTTCACCAAGCTTTGCCGAGTCCACGGCCAACTCAAGTGGATTGAATACACCCTCACCGGACGGCTTTTTCTCCTTTGAGCACGCCGCGACAAGCAAGAGCAAACACAGCATCAGTAATCCGATTCTCATACTCAAATGATACGAAGTTTCATCAATTCATGCAAACAAAAGCGGGGCGAACCAAATGGTTCGCCCCGCTAAGTTTCTAACAACTTGCACTAACGTACGGCGAATGCCGCGTCAGCGCAAGACGTGCGTAACACGCACTACTTCATCAGGATCATCTTTTCGGTGGCGGTGAAACCGTTCACCTTGAGCTGATACATGTAAACACCCGACGCGAGGTTCGCACCGTTGAAGCTCACCTGATGACGACCGGCAGCAAAGTAGCCGGAAGCCAGCGAAGCGATTTCCTGACCGGACACGTTGATCACCGTCAATTCGACATGACCGGCTTCGGCCAAATCAAACGCGATGTTCGTTTCCGGGTTGAACGGGTTCGGGTAGTTCTGATGCAGAGCGTAGGTCGAAATCACTGCAACATCACCTTGCGGCGTAGCCGAACGTGTTGCAAGCGTCTCACGCGAACCGTCAAGGCTCACGGCGACGAGGTCATACGTATAGAGCGTGCCACTCTGAACGTTTTCATCTGACCATGTGTACTGCGCACCGGCGGAAGCATTTTGCGCGGTGATGCTGGCAATCGTGCTACCATTACGAACAAGTTCGAAGCGGTCGAGGTTGCTTTCCGAAGCGGTGGACCATGCGAGGCTGATCATACCGTTTTCGGCAACTGCCGAGAAGCTATTGAGTTCAACCGGCAACACGTCGTCAAGGGTCACGCAGATGCAACCATTGCCACGGATTTCCAGCCAGAACACGCCGTTCGTGTACTGCCATTGGCCACCGAAGAACTCTTGGATGTAATCCGAAGCATCACAATCGGTCTGGCAATATTCATTGCGACAGCCCAAACGCTTGGTCACAACAGGATACTGACCGGGCGCGAGGTGAATCACGCGGATACGTGAGCTTTGGTTCGGGCAAAGCTCGATGCACTGCGATTCGCCGACGTCCGTAAGTGCATCAAACAACGCACTGGTCGGCGTGCAAGGATCGCAAGCCGGAACTTCAACACAGAACTCGATCGTGTTGGCCGGGCAGTTTGCAGAGGAAACCGTCGCTACAAAGTTAATACATCCGCCACCAACGGTCGGCGTCAACTGAACAGTGAAGCTCACTGCATCGTTGTTGCCAGCGCCGAGGAACGGAATCACTTGCGGATTTGCGCTCGTAATGGTGCCAGTGCCGCCGGGGCCTGCGCCACCAATCAACGTGACAACCAAGTTTTCGCAACTCGAACCACCCGTGTTGGTCACGTTTACAAGAACTTCGACCGGGTTCGGGGAAATACCGTTCGGCGTGCAGATCACCGGCGGAATCGAAGTGGAGAGCTGCAAGTCACCGGGGGCAATTTGAAGTTCGCCAACACCGTAGTAGGTCGCGACGCGGCGCGAACCGTCAGACGGCACGGGATCTTCGTCCCACTGATAAAGAACCGACGAGTCACCGTAAGGCGAGCCGTCGCAAACACGGTTTGCACAGGTACCCCAGTAGGTCGGCCACGAACCATAGGCAAGGTGGTCCGGAGTCACAGCATCGCCACCCGTGAACGTTCCACGGCCGACGAGCAAACCGGACACAGGAATTGCATCCCAATAGTTCGTGTTGTAGGGAGCGTCATAGCAAGTTTCCACGAGCGCTTGATTCGCACCATGGAACAACTCGGCAGCGTCGTCACCGTCAACGGTGGTATCATACTGATAAACAACACCGATATTGTGAGCAGCGCCGTCATTGTTATGAACGAACGTCTCAGTCAAGATCGCAGCAGTAGTTCCACTGAACATCACAGGAGTGTGACGAACTTCGATGCCAATCGTACCGAGTGTAAAGTACGTATGGATCGAAACGCCATCGTTGTTCCAACTGACAAACGCGGCAGTCCCGTTACAGGCTGTTCCAACATCGTTGGAAAGATTGTAAACCAATCCGTCAATCATGATTCGAATGTCTGACGTAACTGGTTCGCCCGGGTAAAAATACAACAAGCTACGACCGTCTGCCGTGCCGATATTGAAGTCGCCGACTTCATCGGTTTGGACAACAACGAGCGCATTCCCTAACGACGTTACAACTGCCGCCGTGGGGTCGCCACCAAACATGGCGCGTTTGGCCGGATCAACACGATCCGTTGACTTCATTCCTGCCAAGGCGGACGAAACCACCATGGCTACTAACAACAAACATAGTCCTAATCTTTTCATACTTACTCCCCGTGTCCAAAGACACTCTGTTGGTTTGTAGTTTCAATTCTTATGATGCACAAAAGTACATATAAGATAATAAGTATAGTTAGAAATGCATCAGTGCTTTCAATATTTTTGAGGTGTTTTGTAATTTTTTGTGGTATGTAAATGTTTGATTAAAATAGACTAAGATACTTGACCCTTTATAATAGGATAAATTTTATCAACTATGCCTCTCCATGCAAAAAAAGCGGGCCGGACATCACTGTGTCCGGCCCGCTCAACTATCTAACCACTTGCATTAACGTTTGGCGAATGCCGCGTCAGCGCAAGTCGTGCGTCACACGCACTTACTTCATCAAGATCATCTTCTGAGTCGCGGTGAAGCTGCCCGCCGTCAAGCGGTACAGATACACGCCTGAAGTCAGTTCGCACCGTCGAAGTTGACAGTATGTGAACCTGCCGCGAGGTTACCGTTGACCAAAGTGGCAACTTCCTGTCCAGCCACGTTGAAAACCGACAAGCTAACGTTGGATGCTTCGGCCAAATCAAAGCGAATTGAAGTGGACGGATTGAACGGGTTCGGGTAGTTCTGATGCAGCGTGAATTCATTCACGACGCTCATCTCGCCGCGCGGCGTAGCCGAAGCCGTCGCCATTACTTCGCGCACGCCTGAAACCGACAAGCACACCAACTGATAGGTGTATTCTTCACCGGCCGTCACGTCGCTGTCCACGAAACCGTAGTTGGCGCCGGACGCATCGTTGCGAGCAGCAACTTGCGCAATCACTTCGCCGTTGCGAACAACTTCAAAACGATCCAATGCAGATTCAGACGAAGTTGACCAAGCCACGTTCACATAGTTAACACCACCGACAGCGGTGAAGGAAGCCAGCTCAACCGGCAACCAGCTATCGCCAGGGATATCAAGCGTGTAGCAAACTTCGCACGGGGTGGCATTGACTAAGACCTGTGACTGCGCTTCGCCTTCGCACGGTTCGAGCTTCTTCGGCCAGAGACCATATGAGCATGCGCGCAGACGCACATCGGCATAAGAATTGTCAACGGCCTGCGTAATGCAAACTTGGACCTGGCCAAGCGAGTTGGTGAAACCACCCGGCACACTCAGCGTACCGTTGTTGTTCAACTCAGAAAAGTCAATCCATACGCCCGAAACGGAAGTGTTGCCCAAGCTGATCGCCTGTGCTCCGCGAACCAGAGTGATCGTCGCACAGATCGTTGCGTAACCATCGGCGATGACAACAGGGTCGGTTGCAATCAAGAGTTCATCACCGCAATTCACGACATTCTTAGCAAACGTCGGATCGAGATCAACGTCATAGCCAAGTGCATCGAGAACGAGTGCGTTGGCCGGATCGTTGTTCAACGGATCTGAATTGTAGATCGTGTTAACATATGGATAGACCGGCGTATCACCAAGGTTAGGATAGCCGCGTCCTGCGTCGATGTTCACGAACGGAATGCCGTTGTTCGGGCCGCCGCTGCGATCCATCGAGAGCTTCCAAACTGAAAGTTGCTTGATACGATCAGTCTGATCGTTGATGACATTGTAATGCGTCAGCACATAGGCCAAAGCAGGCACAACTGTCGGATAGGCTGCGTCAACTTCGCACTCATTGATATCAACGCAGTACGGGGCCTGCTGCAACGCGTGATCAAGATCGGTACAGTACGTGTAAAACGTATCGGGCAAATCAGGGCAACCTGACGTCGTGAAGCAAAACGCCGCCAAACGGAAGGTGTTGCTGCCGCCGGGCCACGTTGTGGTACCGGTGTAGCTTCCGTAAACATAGCCCTGGAAATCCACGACACACTGGTCGTCGAGTGACAGCACCGGACCGCGATTGCCGTCGGGAGCTACAATCGGCGCGTTCACGTCATTCGATGCCATCGCCGCCGTTGCGAACAGCATCAACACAAACAGTCTGAGTTTCTTCATCGTATCCAGTTCCTTCTTCTATTTGACAAACACATGAATAATCATTTCCATCTCGGTAAATGAACGTTGGAGACCCGCAACATTTACCTACCTTAATTTACGCTCAAAACCCCCCGGTTGTCAAGTAGCCTTACTATAATTACCCGAATTTCAGTTTGTTAGAAAATTGTGGTTCTGACCCACCGTAAATAAGTGCGTTGTCACCTTCAAACCTCTGGATGCATTAAAGTTAAATTGGATAATTTAGGTCAAGTTCAGAATTTCCAAGCTAATTAAAGCGAGTTTAGGAGGATTCAATCCTGCTGCAACTTGGTATAGCACTCCTCCATAGGAGAATGCAAAGCGGGGCGAACCAATAGGTCCACCCCGCTTCACTCTCCTGTTACGTGCAAGAACTGTGGGCCAGGTGCAGTAACAGTCAAATCCAACTATTCATGCAATTACTTGATCAAGACCATCTTCTGCTGGGCAGCATGTCCATTCGCTTCCAAACGGTAAAGATAGACACCTGAAGCCATGCCTGTGGCGTCAAAGCTGACCACGTGCCGGCCAGCCGCGTAATTGCCATTGGCAATCATGGCGATCTCTTGACCAGCAACGTTGAACACCTTCAGATTGACGAGCGATGCTTCAGCCAGATCAAACGTGATATTCGTCTGCGGATTGAACGGGTTCGGATAGTTCTGATAGAGTGCAAACGAATTGACCACCATGTTTTCTTGCGGTGTGGCCGATTCCGTCACCAACGTTTCACGCGAACCATCCGCATTTACCACAACCAATGTGTAGCTGTAGGTCGTGCCGTTGTTCACCGTGTTGTCCGCCCAAGAATACTCTGCACCTGAAGCAACGTTGTTCGCGCTCACCTGTGCCATCATCTGACCATCGCGCAATATCTCGAAGCGGTCGAGATTAGATTCAGACGCGGTTCTCCAATTCACGGTCACGATTCCGTCACCGGCAATCGCGTCAAAGTCATTCAGCTCAACAGGGAGAATGTCATCCAAGGTCACACAAATGCAACCGTCGCCGCGAATTTCCAGCCAGAACACACCATTCGTGTATTGCCAATTGCCGCCGAAGAACTCTTGAATATAGCTCGACGGATCGCAGTCGAAGTTACACGGAGTTGTACAGCCCAAACGCTTCGTCACGATCGGGAATAGTCCATCAGGAATATTCGTCACGCGGATACGCGAAGACTGGTCAGGGCAGAGCGCGATGCACTGCGACGTTCCGGCATCGGTGAGTGCATTAAAGTTTGCATCTTCCGGAATGCAGATACAAATAATCTGACCGCGAATTTCTCCGCCGGGGAACACTTGACTGTGCACGTTCACATAAAGGCTCTCAGCTTCAAGCTGAATCACATTCTGAGCAGTAATCGGCCCCCAGTTTCCGCCTGCTGAACCGGGCACGAGATTCTGCAAGCCATGTATGACCGGACCCGCAACACCTGCAACGCCGCGATGAATATGCGCCGCAGTCAAGTTCGAGCCGAGGGCGCTCCATGCAACCGCATATTGAAGTGTATCTTCGTTGGCATCCAAACGGAACCAACCAAACCCTTGCGATGTCGAGCCGTTGGGTGGAACTTCATTTGAGCCACGCAAATGTGCTATACAAGTTCCGCGCGTTAAGACTTGACCGCGAATTTCACCGGCCGGGAACGCGGCCGTATGAATATTCACATAGAATCCGTGCGCATTCAACTGAGCAATCTGCGCAGGCGTCAGATCTGCCCAAACGCCAAAAGCCCCTGTATTCGACAGGTTCTGCAAGCCATGTACGACTCCACCGGCAACACCAACCACACCCGTATGAAAATGCCCCGCAGTTACAGGACCTGTCAGACCGCCAAAAGAAATTGTGTAGTAAAGGTCGTCTCCAACTAACACACACCGCGCCGTACCCGATCCAGTGGTCGTGTTTGGGGGCACCTCCTGGTTACTACTAAGCGTTGCAAAATGGGTATAGGGTCCCGCCAACGCAACAGCCGTTGCAACAGCCATAACCGCTATCAAAATCAGTAACTTGTATCTCATGTTCTCGTCCTTTGGTTATTCAAGTTTAAAACTTGACCATCTCAGTCAACTTATTATAGCATCTGTACCTCGAGAAGTCAACGAAACTCACCCATCTGGCATCGTTTACATTCCTTCATTTCCCTTGGTTAGTCCTTGTAAAACAACGATTGTTAGAACATCTCATCAGATTTGAGGCTAATGTCTCTAAAGTAGGTGAGTTTGTCACCGCTAAAATAAATGCGGGCGAACCTATTGGTTCGCCCGCCATGCTAACAAGATGGAGCTTGCGGCTACTTCAGCAATCGACTTTCTTGTTTGGGGGTCCGGGGGGGGGTGTGGGGGGGGGTCGGGGGGGGGGGGGGGCGCGGGGGGGGGGGGGGGGGGGGGGGGGCGGGGCGGGCAAGGGGCGTGCAATTTGAGCACTGCGCCTGGAATTGTTGAGCGGTTGGCTACACCTGGCGATTGTCTACCTGGACGGAGGCGGCCCCCGCCTGGCTTGAAAGGATCGAGCCGCTGCAACCACACAACACAGGTCGATAGCAGTCTGCTGGTGCCGGGTGTGTTTTAATGGGTTTCCGCGGCCGCCACGTGGACAGTTCAAACTGCGTTGCAGCACAAAAACCCCCGGTTGTTGTAATGGTCTGACAACTTTCCAATTGTGTAGCCTTAACGCGAGCCGTTTGGTATAAGTAACGTAAGGCACTAATACAACTTTCTTGGTTTCCACATTGAATTGATCAGTTGCCTTGACGAAATCAAAACAAAAAGGGCCGCAGGAAAACTCCTGCGGCCCTTCGATTTCAAACGTTACAAGCTGTTACTTCAAGAGCAACATCTTGTGCTGTGCGGAGAAGCTTCCAGCCTTCAGAGTGTAGAAGTACAAGCCAGAAGCCAAACCTTGGCCGCTGAACTTGATCGTGTGATTCCCTGCGGCATAGCTGCCATTGGCAAGCACGGCGACCTCTTGGCCAACTGCGTTGAAGACGCGCAGTTCAACATTCGAAACTTCCGGCAAGCTAAACGAGATGTTCGTCTCCGGATTGAACGGATTCGGGTAGTTCTGCATCAACGCATATTCAGTGGCAACACCAGTACCGAGCGATGGCGCGGCTGATTGCGTGGCAAGATTGTCACGCGAACCATCCATGTTCACAAGCACGAGCGAGTAGTTGTAAACCGTTCCGTTCACGACGTTGGCATCGGTCCAATTGTAGTGCGAACCTGTGGCAGAATTCGTGGCGGTGACTTGCGCCATCATTACACCATCACGAGCGATTTCGAAGTGATCAACATTGGTTTCTGAACCAGTCGCCCAAGCCAACTCAACCTGTCCGTCACCGGCTGTCGCGGTAAAGCTATTGAGTTCAACCGGCAAGACACGGTCAACGCAGAAGCAGTAGCAACCGCCCTGATCCGAGTAGAGATCCATGCACCAGAGTTGACTCTCCGGCAAGTACACCCAATCCATATAGAGTTGCGGGTAGGCCGGGTAGCAATCGGATTCGCAGCCTGAGGGCGGAATTGTACGAATCGGGGAGCAACCATCCGCCCACGTCGCCACGGGGCGCTGGAATTCGCTGGCCGGTCCGACAAAAATCTTCTGGATTTCACCCGGGCAAATTGACAAGCACTGGCAGAACGGAACTTGTTCAACCGAGAAATAATAGTCGTGGTTATAGCACGGCGGTTCGCACGGTTCGCCGGAATCTTCAACCGTCAAACCGAATCGTCCAACTTCACCGCCATAACCGTTCACGAAAATGAAATAGCTTTCGCCCGCGACTGAGCACCATTCAACATACGAAGCGAGATCGAAAACCGGGCAACCAGAAAGATATTCACCGGTTTCTTCGTCATAGTAGTACCAGTCGTCATTGCCGTCAACGCAGACGAGATCTTCGCAAGATCCGGTGTAAACGTTGATCTTGGTATCATAATTCGTCTGCTCGCTACACGTATGCGCGCGCATTGTGTTACCAGTACCGATTACTTCGTACCACAGACCACAAGCTTCGGGATCAGTGCCACAGTATTCCGGATTCGGATGAAGCGCACCCAAAGTTGAAGAAGCCAGCACATATGCCGAGCCTTCGTTCAGCACAATCGGTTCAGCCCACGAGCACCATGAATTCTCGGCTTCGCCTGAACAACCGTGAAACGTACCTCCGCAATCTATCTCTACGCCAATAGTCAAAGAGTAGTCACCCATATCACCGGCAAAGCCAAAGACCACGAGATAGTAGTCACCCGGCTCAAGAAATATGTTAGGAATACAGCTTGAAAGCCCGCTGTTGTCGTCGGAACAGCCTTCTTCTTCGTCGCTGTCATCATCACAATCGATCGGGAATGTCTCTTCCATCGGGCAATCAGCCCACAATTCAATAACGGTATCAAAATCTGAACCGCAGGTAGTGATTGTGTACAAGCCCGGTACCAAACCTCCGTCGCCCACAACAATGTGATAAACAACATCTGATCCGTCGCTACCGCAAACGACACCACCGATGTAATCATCACCTGTCAGTTCATCAATCACACCACCGTCAAAGTACGGGGCACTCGTCACCTCGGTTGCGTCATTGCAAGTTTCGCCGCCGAAATCCAAACGGTTCGCACGATGCGGGGCCAACCGCTTAAGTTCACGGTGCAAACGCGCAAGCTCAGTTTTTGCAGCATTAGCGTCGCCGCCAACGGCAATCACCTCTGAAATCGACTGTTTGGCTTTCTTAATATCGGCCTTAATCTCAGTCGTCGTGCGTGCAGCAAACGCTGCAACAGTCAGCATGCTCAAACACAAAACAATAATCAGTTTCTTCATCGTGTACGCTCTCCTCAGTTCTGTGACACAATATTTATGGGTTAAGCCCTCTCTATCATCAAACTGGGGCGGTCAAAATGGCCAACCCCAGAAATTCAGTCTCTCAACTATTTGCGCAATTGCTTTTGCGCGATGCGATCACTTCAACAGAACCATCTTCTTCTGGTCAACGAAGTTTCCAGCCTGCAATTGGTAGAAATACACACCAGACGGCAAGTCACGGCCATTGAACAGCACGGTATACCGACCGCGCGAGAAATTTCCAGCAAACGGACGTGCAACCTGTTGCCCGAGCACATCGTATACAGTTAGCACAGCCGGGCCGTCTTCGGCAAGTTCGACAGCAATCGTGGTTTCGGGATTGAACGGATTTGGAAAGTTCTGATGTAACTTGAAATCGCGGACAATCGTAGCATCAAATGCCGGAGTTGCGGCAACTGTACCCAGTTCCTCACGACTACCATCAGCCATAACAGCTACAAGTAAGTAGCTGTACTCTTGGTCGTTTTGCACTTCACGATCTACCCACTCATAAGTCAATCCGCTACTGGAGGGAACCCTGCCTGCGGCCAAACCGTTGCGGATCACGTCAAAGCGGGCAACCGATTGAGAGGAAGTAAGCTCCCATCTCACAAGCACCTGCCTCGACTGACCAACAGCTGAGAACGAGGCCAACGGCAAAGCTTGGCTGGCCATAGTCAGCGTAAGGGTCAGTAATAAAGCAATTAAGCATCGTTTCATAGTCAAACTCCATTGGAATTGCGGCTCCCTGTTGGGAGCACGAGCAAAGTACAGGACAAAGATAGCGGCAATCCGGCGCATTTCCAATGAAGTTGTGACACGATCTTGAGGTTTAAGTGGAGGTTTTGTTAGAAGTTGGGTGTAGTAAGTATAGTAGAATAGCGTTAGCAGGGTCAGCAAAAAGAAACGGCTCGTCCGAAAGGGAGAACGAGCCGTTCGCGCGACTGCAGATCCCCGGGACCCACAATCAGCAACTGAGATATTGTTACCAGAAAACTAACAGATTCCTCGCCAAAAGCAAGCCTTTCATTTGATTCTCGGGGTCGCTTTGGTTATTTTGAATATATGATGGAAACCGAACCTTTAGTCCCACAAAACATTCAAGACAAGCCGTCGAATTTTGACGCCTTCGCACGCGCAGCTGCGGGGGTTGGCGGGTTTGCTGTTGCTCATAATTCTGGTATTACTCTTGTTCCAAGAGCAATCAGGATTTAAGGTTTACAGTAATTCCGGCGGGTTACAGCCGAGACCGAGCAAGTGTTATCAAGTTCAGGGATTCTGTTCGTATCTTGACAGTCGTTAAAGAGCGTGACTTTCCGGGCGGCAAGTACCCTGTTAAAGGCGACACCATCCTCATGCTCGGTGAAAAGCCGGCAACACCGGAATACTGGAGATCGGTTATCCAACGAGCCATGCCTCCCGACACGATTCTAACAATTCGTGTAAACGGAGCCGATGGTATACGCGATTTTGTCATGCAAGCCAAAGTGGATGAACCTTCGAGCATCGCCATGCTGCTCGTGATTGACATCTTGCGCTTCATGATTGCATTAGGATTCATCGGAGTAGGGTTGTGGGCCTTTTTTGCCCAGCCGAACTTGGTGCAAGTGCGCGTCTTCGCTTGGTTCTGCTTTGCAATGACTGCTGTCATGATCTCCGGCGTACGAATCGTCCCGACTCATTTTGCGACATTCAAGATTCCATACTTCACGGAGTTGTTGGGCGGTCTTGGAGTATTCGCCCTCGGACTTAGCGTCTTCTGGCTTCACCTTCAACTTCTGTTCCCGCGGCCTTTGAAGTTGATGCTAAAGCACAAACGATGGATCCTCCCGCTGATCTATCTGCCGTGGATAACGATGATCGTTGCGGCGTCAATGGCTGCCATGAAAGTGATCGAACCCGAAATCGCAGAGCTTGCCTCCAAGTGGGTGATCGTACCCATGCTGCTCTCATTGATCAGCGGCTTTGTGATTCTCAGCCGTCGATTCGTCCGTACGGAGGACCGCCTTGAAAAACGCCAACTTCGTCTGGTTTTCTGGGGAACCGCGATTGGTTTAGGCGGGTTTGTTCTGTTGTTAGTTGCGCTGAATTTGTTCAGCGAGTATTTTCAAGACAGTACAATGCTCCAGCTCGGCAGCATTGTTGCCAGCTTTTCGCTCTTGCTGTTGACTCCAATTTCATTCGCGTATGCGTTTGGCCGCTACAGGCTATTGGAAGTACAAGGCAAATTAAAGCGCGGCACTCGTTACCTAATTGCGGCGGTACTTGGCTTTTCACTGCTTTTCGCAATACTGTATGTCATCGGAAACTACACTCTGTTTGGCAACGGGGGTAATAGAAACCCGTGGTCGATGGTACTTGTTATTTTGTTCGCGCTTGCCGCCGGACGAGTCTCGACACGGTTAAGCAAAATTCTGGAAACCAGATTCTACCCTGAACGGCAGCAGCTCCGTTCGCGGCTTGAATCTGCGCTCGAACGATCATCTTCATACGGCGATTGCGATCAGTTCTGGCTACAATTGGCCGAGAACATCCGCGAGAGTCTCAGCATTCAGATCGTTCACCCCGTTTTGGCCGGAATCAACGGCGACAACTTCATGCTCCAGAATCTTGAAGCCACTCCGTTTTCACCGAAGGGCGATTTTGTAGGCCGTCTCCGCACCGAACGTCGCCCGTTACTCGTGGACGAGTTAATTGCCAGTGGCCGTACGATCATTTCCGATGCCGAATTGAAATGGCTCTCGGGTAATAACGTCGCACTCGTGTTGCCGCTCATGACACAGCAACGCATGACGGGATTTCTGGCGCTTGGTTTCAAGACCGAAGAAGAAGATTACGCGCCCGAAGAGTTGAGCGTGCTCACCACACTCGCTCCTCAAGTCGCTTTAGCCAGCGAGAACATGCGCTTGATTGAGGAGAATGTCGAGAAGCGTAGGCTCGAGGAGCAAATGCAAATGGCACGACGCATTCAAGAAGGTTTCTTGCCGCAAGTGCTGCCCATTTCGCCGGGGCTTGAGATTGCAACACACAATCGTTTCTCACTCGACGTTGCAGGAGACTATTTCGACGTGATGTCGCTTCCCGACGGTGAAACGCTCATCGCCATCGCCGACGTTTCCGGCAAAGGTGCGGGTGCCGCACTGTTGATGGCGAACCTGCAAGCGTCATTGCGCACTGCCGTTGACGTTGGCATACCGTTGACACGATCAATTGCTCAAGTTAACAACCTCATTTTCCGCAATACCCCCCCCGAGCAGTATATTACATTCGTTGCCGTGCTGTTCGATCCGCGCACATCAAAGCTACGCTTCGTCAATGCGGGGCACAATCCGCCACAGCTAATCAGCAAAGACGGTCAGATGAAAGAACTTCCGCCGACCGGATTAATCCTCGGCGCAATTCCCAACGTGACCTACGAAGAGGAAAGTGTTGACTTCATGCCCGGCGACCTGCTCGTGCTTTATACAGACGGCGTGAGCGAAGCCATGAACGATGCCGAAGAAGAATTCGGTGAAGAGCGCATTAAGCAGCTCGCCATCAGTCTGCGAAACGAATCCGCCATCCGTATCGTGGAAGAATTTGAGATTGATGTTGAACGATTCTGTGGACGCATCCCGATGGAAGACGATTCTACCATGGTTGTCGTGAAGCGAATGTAGCAGCACAGTCTGCACAAATTAAACGAGGCGCATGAAATCATGCGCCTCGTTTGCTTTATGTTCGCCGAAACTTCCTTTAGAAGCTGTTCAGGTCGTCGTCATCCAATGGAAAGTCATTGACAAATTTCCCAGTGCTAACAGGACTCTTGACCGCATTTTTTGTCAAGGTTGGTGCTTTGCTCGTTAGCGTACGCTTGGGCAACTGCAAACTGGTCCCGCCCGATTGTTTCGTTCTGGAGACAGATGGACTTGAATTGTCCTGTCCAAGAACCAATGACATAAGAGTCTTTACATTTTGGGACATCGTTGAAGCCTGGTGGTTCATCTGTGCGGAGGCCGAGGCAGACTCCTCTGCCGCAGCTGCATTCTGTTGGGTCACGCGATCCATTTGCGACACCGCCGAATTGACTTGCTCAATCCCTTGTGCTTGTTCCACAGA
The DNA here is from genome assembly GCA_016721565.1 of bacterium. GTDB lineage: Bacteria > Electryoneota > RPQS01 > RPQS01 > RPQS01 > JABWCQ01. Next base: position 24,847 of record JADKHW010000016.1, read on the forward strand.
CGCGGCTGAAATCTCTCCGACGAGGCTTGATGCTTTTTTAGCAGCAACAGTGACTTCATCAAGCGACACCTTCAGCCCGCTGACTGTACGCACACCAACATCCACTCGAGATACGGTCCCCTCGATTAGGCTTGAAGTGCTCTTGGCCGCTTCCGCAGACCGCATTGCCAGATTTCGCACCTCTTCTGCAACAACTGCAAAGCCCTTTCCGGCTTCACCTGCCCGAGCCGCTTCGACCGCAGCATTGAGCGCCAGCAAATTGGTTTGGAAGGCGATTTCGTCAATCGTCTTAACGATCTTAGAAGTCTGATCGGAAGACTCTTTGATCAGCTTCATTGCCGCATCCATTTCGGTCGTTGAATTCTCTGCCTTGTCTACAGCTTGAGTGGTCTGGAGCATCAGACTGGATGCCACGCGTGAATTGTAAGCATTCTGTTTGGTCATGGCTGACATTTGTTCCAAACTCGAACTGATTTCCTCAATCGCCGAGGCCTGTTGATTCGCACCGTCCGCTAAACTCTGGGAAGTGCTGTTCAATTGCTTTGAGGCCGCAGACACTTCTTCTGTTGCCATTGCCATACTCTCAGACACGCCGGCAATCGGCGCACTAAATTTCTTCCCTGCAACCCACGCGAGTAAACCTATTGCAATCATCATGAGAACACTTGACCACATCATGCGCGACTTTGCAGCCAGCGACTCCGCCAACGCCTCATTTCTGTCAAGCCTGACTAACACTGACCAGTTCATTCCCGGATAGCCCATCGCACCTTTAAGATGTGTATAGCCGCAGATTTGCACAACATTCTTGCGCGCATGGGTTGCAGTCATCACTCCCGATTCACCGTTAACCGCACGTTTAGCAGGTTCCACCCCTTTGGCGGCAAGATTAAATTTCATAATGACGTTAGCCAAATCACGTGTGATCACATTCTTACCACCCCGCGTGCTTGGATCATGATCTACTATGATATTTCCATTCTGGTCGAGGACAGTAAGCTCAGCCTTGCTCAATCCGGCTTTGCTGAGTTCCCCGTATGCTCCGAGTATCATTTCTTCGACTAGTGAGAACATAGCGCGATTGGTCCACACACCAATCATCTCACCGCTCTCGTCATAAACTGGAGCGCTGAATCCGATCGACATTCCGTCATCACCGGAGTAGGCCTGCTTCACAAGGTTATCGATGTGAACATCTTCAATGTAGGTGCCAGTCGCCTTATTGTTCTCTGGCGCCGCAAATGGCATGGACGTCGTAAACCGCTTCCCTACGCACGCCTGAAACCAGTCCGCTTGCGCAAAATTCTCGTCATAGATAAATCCACTATTAATACCATCGCCTGTTGAGTTCTTCGTGTTCACTGCGATGACTTTGCCTTGTATGTCGCATAATATGGTAAGTGAGTAGATACCGTACGTCGCAACGTATTGATTCATGGCCTCACTAATTGCATTATTGTCGCGGCTATACCAATCAGAGCGCTTGTCAGTTATTATTCTATTGAGTCCGAAAGCCTGAACATCTCCGTACCGTTCAAATAGATTGCGATCGATCTTGTCGGCGAGATTCACAGCCTCATTTTCAACAATTCTGCTCGACTCATGCTCCGCATGCACTAGGGCGTTGTTACTAATGAGTCCAAATACGATCATTGGCAGAACCCCAAATCCGACTCTCTTATTATCGGGTCGGCACAGCTCCCTTTAGAAGCTGTCCAGGTCATCGTCATCCAACGGAAAGTCATTGTGACGTGACGTCAGCTTTGCTGGGGTAACCGGCTTCTTTGACGCAGCTGCAGCTTGCCGATAGCCGTGGCTGGTCTTCGGCTTTTCAAATCTCGATACGCCGCGCCGCGTTTGCTTTGCAGGCTTGTGAGCATTGTCACCCTGAACGAGCTTGAACATTTCATTTACTGTACCAGTTAGTGATTCGGCTTGCCCCGACAGCTCTTCGGCCGCAGCAGCCCCTTGCTCCGATGCGGCAGCGTTGCTCTGCGTGATCTTGTCCATCTGTGAGATTGCAGCGGTCACTTGTGTGATACCATCGGCTTGCTCTGAGGACGCAGCGGCGATCTCTCTGATCAGTTGCTGAGCTTTGGTTACAGTCTGTGTAACGGCTCCAAGCGAAGACGACACTTGCGCAACTGCAGCTCCGCCTTCGTTGACTCGCAACACAGTCTCTTCAATCAGGCGGTTCGTCTCTTTTGCGGCTTCCGCTGATCGCATAGCCAGGTTTCTCACTTCTTCGGCGACAACGGCAAAACCCTTTCCGGCTTCGCCTGCGCGGGCCGCCTCAACTGCCGCGTTCAAAGCCAAAAGATTTGTTTGGAAGGCGATTTCATCAATCGTCTTGACAATTTTGGAGGTTTGTGCCGATGCGGCCTGAATTGAATTCATCGTCTCAGACATTCTACCTGCGCTACTTTCAACATCACGGACGGATTTTGAGGTCTCTTCCATCAACGACGTCGCCGTGTGAGAGTTGTCCGCGTTCTGGCGCGTCATCGCTGACATCTGCTCAATACTCGCGCTTATCTCTTCAATGGATGACGCTTGAACGCTTGCACCTTGTGATAAGCCTTGACTTGAACCCGAGACTTCGCTGGCAGCTTGCGTAAGTTGCGTCGAACCGTTGTTCAGGCTCTCTATGATGTGTGAAACAGGCTTGTTAATCATGATCTGAACAAAGAAGAATAGCGCCACAGCCATGAGTCCGAGGCCGAGCGCGATAATCCAAGCCGCTTGCCACATCGCAGCGGTAGTAGCAGCTTCAGCAGCTTGCAGTGGCTGTATGACTTCAAATGCGCCGTGAATTTCGCCGACGTTCCAGCTCTCCATCTTCGCACCAGTTGGATCAAGCCCGCGATTATTGCCCCAGAGCACCTCTGAAGTGTTTGGATCGCCGTGGCAGATTAAGCACGTCTTCGTCAGGCGGATAGGTTGGAAATATCGAATCGAGTTCGTGTTCGGATCATGGACGAAGTACTCATTCTCACCGGAACTCTCAAAATTGCGCAGAGCTTCAGCTTCGATGGCATCTGGCTGGTTTTCGGGGTTTCTCGGCTCAAATTTTGGTGTTCTGAACTTGAAACCGCCTTTTTCCGCGCTCGCCATTCCGGTCTGCCAAGCAGTATAAACCGGCACGGTGTGCAGCACGCGATCGAGATCGTTCTTCTCGGCGTATTCGCGTACCTGCTCGACGCTGTATATTTCCTTGTCCCAAGCTTCTTCCATTTGGTTACGCACATCGCCGACGGCGGTCACTACTGCGCGCGCCTTTTCGACATACGTGGCTTCAGCATTCGCATGTTCGTGTTGTTTATAAAGTCCAAGCAACACCAGCATGAGCGCCAAGGGTAGGGCGATTCCGACTGTAATAATCTTTGTGCGCAATGACAGGTTACTAATCACAACTAATCTCCGTCTTTTCAAATCAATTTGTTGCCAAGTCCAAACGGATACTTACTTTCCGGTAGGGCGATATGCTTCGCGTTAATACAAAAGGCAATCGCAATGCCAGCTCGATTGATGAGTCTGCAGAATAGATATATGTGAACTATTCTGCGGCAATTTTATCCTCAGTTAGCTATTCTCTCGATTATTTGATCCAATTGCGAATCGCCAGGTAAATGTTACCTCACGCTCATGTGAATAATGTAACTATTACCGTTAGAGTTAATCATCATTGCAGAGATTCGGCCCATGCTTGAGCTGTGAAATTCGGGGAAGTAAAATAATATGGGCTTCCATAGGGAAGCCCATAACAAATACGCAAAATGGAGACATTCATCTCCACCGAGCGCCCGCCAAATTTGGCGAGCATGAAGAATCAGGTCGCCGCAAGCGGCTCCCCGACCCCGCACAAACGTTAAGCTTCTACTTCGTTCAATTGATTTACTGGAGCGCCGTCATCGAATGAAAGAACTTTGTCGATGTTGAGTAGAATGTTAACGCGACCCTTGGCTTTGCCCATGCCGAGGATGAATGAATTATCCACCGATGCATTAATCATCGGGGCATCTTCAATCTCGTTTCCGGCAATGTCCAGCACTTCCGAGACCTTGTCCACTTGCAACCCCATCATTTGGCCGGAAACGTCTACGACGATAATACAAGTTTCAGCCGTCTGCTCAGTGGATGACATGTCAAATTTCAGGCGCAGGTCAATTACCGGGATAACCTTGCCGCGCAGATTAATAACACCGCGTACGTGCATCGGCATTCGCGGCACCTGCGTGATGTCCATCATACCGATGATCTCACGGACCTTGAGGATCTCGATACCGTAGGCCTCGTCAGCCAGCTCGAATGTCAAATACTTGCCGGCCCGGACATCTGAGGAATGAAGAGTGTCGTTTTTACTCACTGGAGTGTGCTCTTATGGTCAACTGTAATGAATTGCTTTCCGTATGGCAAGAATACAAGCAAAGCAGGTGCCGTTTGCAGACTTCAAGTAATTCTGCAAGGATGCCACCACGCTGAGCGCATTGCGGCCATTGAATGCCCATCTCTACCTCTTGAAATCATCGACTATTGATTGCTATCGTGAATATTCAATGATAATGGGGATTTGACGGTTACAACTAGTACAATCTCCCCATGCGGCAAAAAAGAACCCGGACGAGCCGGGTTCTACATTTCGAGTGTTTCAAAAGCACCACATCACATCTCGTAGAAGTCCACCCTGCGAGTCGTAAAAGTATCGTTGTACTTGTTGATGGACTTGTCATCAGCGACCTTTGGGTCGATTTCCACTGTCATCACATCCGTTGCCGTCATCGCGCCTGAAGCCAGTAGTTCACCCTGCGTTCCCATGATCACACTTCTGCCCGTGAATGACACCTTGCGGCCATCACGGTCTTCCACACCGATGCGATTTGCGGTCGCGGCAAACACATTATTCTCAAACGTGCGCGTCACCATTGCGGCCTGACAGAACGGCAACACCAGATTGGACGGATGAGCGATCACCTGTGCTCCACGCAAGGCCATCGTCCGCATCACTTCCGGAAACCTCCAATCGAAACAGATCATCACACCGACGCGCGCAATTCCAATATCGTACACATTGAAGGGAATATCGCCCGGATCAAACCGTTCAACTTCCTTATCATACAAATGCACTTTGCGGTAGCGGCCCACGATTCCTTTCGGCCCCATGAACACAGAACCGTTATACACCTTGCGGCCTTCGCGCTCGACCATTCCCATCACCATGTAGCAATTTCGTTCACGGCACATCTGTGCGAGCCACTTGGTGGTTGGTCCGGCGGGCAACTCTTCGGAGAGTTGCAGACTCTCTTCGCGGCCGCGCATTTCATATCCGGTTAAAGCTAACTCAGGGAGCACCCACAAGTCAGCCTGACGATCCCCCATGAGATCTTCAATTTGTTTTTGATTTCTCGCAATTTCCCCGAATGCGGGGTGCGTTTGCACAATTCCCAAAATCATAATCTGTACTTTCGATCCGTTTCGTAAATTGCCACCCTTTCGAATCAAGTGGCGCTAAGTTTAAGCGAACATTTTCTTGGCAGTACCCGTGAAGAGTACTGCAATATGTCCTACGGTATTTGTATCAAAATTCCGGCTCACTCTACAATCCCCAAGCGCCAGCGAAACGCAAAACCTGCTTTACAAGCAGTTAGCCGGAGGCGCGGGCTTGGTCGGCCTTTTCGGCGATGTACTTGGTCAGAGCAGGCGGCGTGGTCAGCCCCCAAGTGGTGCGGCCAGCTTCGATAAGTTCGACACTTACGAGCGAACCGTCCTTGTTAAAGATAGGAGTTCCTCGCATTAACAGCAACTCTCCGGCCACCAACCGAGTCGGTTTGCTTTCACCACCGGCATAAGGCGGGTTCTTACGCACCCAGGCTTTAGCATCGATGACATACTCACCAGGCCGGACATTTAGGACAGTCACCGAATGTGACCCTGCCAGCGGAATCCTTGGCAGCGATTCCGTTTCGGTTTCGCCTTTCAACGTCACCATAGCCATCCAATCCCCCACCTGCGTTGGAACCGGAAATGCCACCAACAACGCTGCATACCCCGGTTGGAGCAGCACGCCCTTGGTGTCTAACTTAGGAGTTTCCTTCGGCGCTTCCGTTGCTGTGCCCCCGGTTGCCGCATCCGAAGGCTTGTCGGATTTTGAACAGCCCGCCAAGATCACAGCACAACACACCACCGCCAATAATCGACCCATCATGTTTTGTTACCGAATATGTTAAGTACATTTCAATTCACGTTGCTACCAATAGTACGGATCAACCCAATCACCCGACGAATCATGCGTGCGCGGCAAGTAAGAATTCTGTCTGCCTGATTGCCAACCATTCAGCCAATACGTTACACCAAAGCTCAATGAAAAGTATGTGCGTTGACGTGAATAGCGCGGCTGATTCGGATCGTTTGGCCGGTAGTCCCACGCATAATCTTGATCTTGATAAATCGAAAAATTGAATCTAAGCTTGTCTTCGGCATAATACGATAATCTCGCCGAATGTCCAATTGTCCACCCTTGCCCATTGAGCTGGTCGCGCTCTTTCGGGTCATTGATTCTGCGGGTATGCGAGAACGTATAGGCGGCCAACCAACGGTCGTGCATCGCGTACTGAGCGGTCAAGTCCGTTGACCAATAGAACCCGTCGTTCGCTGGATGAATGTCATGCTGGAGCTTTGAATCCGCAGTTAGCTGTATTGTCCAACTGAGCGGCACATTCACCTCAAGTCTCGGGCCGAAGGCTGTGCGTTCATAATGTGAAGTGCGGTTGTAATTGTAAACTTCGCTTGAATCAAACACGGCCCCTGAATCCGTTACTGTGTGATTCCGCCAGTCATTCGTCGATTTCTCAATCGAATTTGAGTGCGACCCTCCAACCATAAACGAAAACCGCCAACCGCTCCACCGTTCTATATAGGACGGTGCAATAGTTTCGGCAATGCGGTACTGCGCAAAGGCGTCTAACGGCCCACGTACTGCGGGGTCGGATTTCAAGACCGCTTCAATCGCTGTCCAGAAACGCTTCTCACTGCGTTCCCAACGAGTGTAATACTCGCTCCGCTTGTAAAACAACTCGCCAAGTTGTTGCCGAGTCTGCGCAGAGAGTTCGCCGTCGATTTTTCCCAACTCGCGCAACCTCTGCTCCAGAACGTAAGCCTGATAGGCGCCAGAGGCGTCACGCAATCTTCCCCACCCTAAGGCAAGTTCTCCAGACGCTCGATGATAGATGCGACTATCCTTCGCGTCTCTGATTGTGCTTACGGACTCAAGGATATTGGTCTCGTCCCAATTCCCGTGTCCCCAATGTTGCTGTGCGTCGGTTTCGAGATGGCCGCCTAGCGACACACCGATCGGCAGCGACATCGGGAAATAGATTCCGTACAACTCTGATCGATAATATTGTTGAGTTGCGCGGCTCGATGATTTGTGTTGTTCGTGAAATCCGTTCTCGTTCGGTCCCCTGTCCTCTGAACTGTTTATGGAACCATCGCCGCGAATGGCTGACCACGTCTCGACCGCCAGATCTTCGCTGTCGTATAGCCAATAGCCGCTCGTGAACAAACTGCCTTCAGCGGTCAAATATTCTGAGCCGCTCAACCGATCCGTAAAACCATCGTTATAGAGCCGACCGTTCGTGCCCACGCTCCACGCATTCACCGTGTGAGTCGGAATCCGAAACGTCTTTAGTTCAAATCCATATCCGCAATATGTAATCATCAATAAGCCCGTCAATAATCCAATCCCGCGCATAGCCCGTCTCCTTGTGTTAAAAGTTTTCCAAGATGCTAAGTCTGTCTGCGCGTTCTAACAATTTATTTTGGGTCGATCTCCTTTTGGTATTCGTTATTGAAGTGCACCCAAAAGTGCATATCGTAAGTCCAGCCAAATTCTGTTCGTCCGTGTGTCTTGTGTGACCGTGTTACCGACGCCATTAAAGTGCTCACGACTCCCTTGCCACGAGTACTGGTCCTCATAACGCAAGGACACCTCGACGTGATCTTCGATTAGGTAAGCGATGCTTAGCGATGCAACATCATTCCTATAGCCGAAGTTATAATTATCATCCCCTACGTCGTCGATATATTGCCTCGTGGATCGCAACGAGAACTCACTCATCCATCGGTCTGCCATGATCCAGTCAAGCTCACATCCAAAACGATTAAGGATTGACTCTCGCCCGCTTTGTGGGGCGCCACTTCTATCGTTTCGGCTATATTCAAGGTCGTTAGATATTTGAAATTGCCAATTCAATCCAAACGGCGAAGCGTACTCGGCATACAACCCCCAATAGCCATTATCGCTGTGACGATGTCGACGGGAGTAAGACTCTGCTTCATCGTAGTCAGTTCTATCTTCATAAATCGTTGTGGTCTGGCTAACCTGCCACTCGTGGTCAATCGTGTTTTCATGTCGATAGTAGGCATATGGGTTAATGCGCCAACCCCGTTGCCGATACAAAGATCCAAAGTAACTTTCTGAAATTCGTTGTTGGGCATAGGCGCCAAACTCTCCCGCAAACGCCGGATCATTCTTGATTATTGCCTCCACATCCTGCCAGAAGAACCTCTCCCATCGTTGGTGTGAGTAATAGTAATTGGGTTTCTGATAGAGCAGGTTGGCAAGTGCTTGCCTCGATTGCATTTGCAAACGTCCGTTCAATATATTCTCTGCAATCAACCGAGACTCCATGACCAATGCGTCTGCAACTGCGGTCACATTTCGTATGCGACCAATCGTTGGCCCAACTTTGGTATACAGTGTATAACTTTGACCCCAGTTTTCCGAGTCATATTCGAAATAAGAGCTGCTTGCAGATGAGTAGTAGTCACTTTGGTACGTATGAAACGAAGAGCCACTTCTACTGTTTTGCGAATATCGAGCGTCCATTTGACCTGACAATTCTCCACCGACCCACTTAGCGAAGGGATAAACAGTGACTTCCGGGAACACCCTCGCACCCCCTCCCAATCCTTGATTGTCGTATTCGGATTTCTCGGCATAATTGTAGAACCAGTCAACATCATTTGACTTATTTGATTCAGTGGACTCATGAAGATTCATGTCTGAAACTAATTGGATCTGAGTCTTGTCCGTCTCACAGTGCAAGAAATACGACAGATTACCGTACCCATTTTGTGTTATGTACTTTACGTACTCTCCTTCTCTCGGGCCATGCGAGTTTCGCCGCTCAAAGTTAAGTCCAAAAGTCGTGTTCGATCTCACCACCCGGTTCTTCGGCACACGAAACTCACTAAACTCATCCGCCCACATTGTCCCCGCGCAGCCTAACATTATGAATAGAAAAACTTGGCAACGCATAAATACTCTCACATTGGATAATAGGAAATGAAACTACCTAATAAATTGTTCCCAATCTTCAATCGTATCAATATCTCTAAGCTCCGGTAATAAACCATGCGGAATACCGGCTTCCGTTAAACGCGCAATCGAAAGTTCCAACAAATGCTCCGTGCTCCACGGCAATTCGGCAAACAACTCCGGCACTATTCTCGTCAGCCCAAGCAAGTAATATCCGCCGTCTTTCGCTTTGCCGAACACTACGGGCGCTTCATCCAAAATGCGAATCGCCTGACTGATGTACTCCGGAGTCAACTCGGGACAATCACTGCCGATCAGAATGACTTTGTCTGCACCGCCTTGAAATCCGCGAATCGCCGCCACGCACATCCGCTGGCCCAAATCACCGTTTGCTTGTAATGAATAAAATGGCCGCATGCCAAAGAACTGCTGCCCCTTGATAAAATCAAACGGATCCGCAAACGTCACCTCGACTTCAATCGATTCATCAAGCGATTCCAGCAGTGTCCGGCAGCGCTTCACAAGCTCCACATAGATTTCATACGCACGCGCATGCCCCGCAGTCTCAGCAATCCGCGTCTTCACCTTCCCAAGCTCAGGCATCCTCGCCAAACAAATAACTGAATTCATATTTTCTGATTTCTCACCGTTCAGGGGGGGGCGTCAGCGTTCGCGGATTACATAACTGAAATCACAATCATACAAATAACCCTGCCAATCCACAGAAATCTGCGTGCGGCACATCACACCATGAGCAGCGCTTGGATTAAATGCCTTCACAAGCGTGGTCATATACTCTTCGTATTTGCCGCTCGCTACAAGGAAATCCAAGAATCTCCCAATCGGCATATTTGTAATACAATACAGCTCGTTAAACACAACACCGTGCTCGCGACCGAGAATCGCTTTGAACTCTGCCTGAGTTTGCTGTTGATCCGGGGCTACCGCAGTACCAATCGGATTATAAACTAAATTGAGCTTCAGTCGCTCGTCTCGCCCATACCCCAACGAATTTAGCACTTTGAGAGCCTTGATCGATTTCTCAAACACGCCCTCGCCGCGCTGTTCGTCGGTTGCCTTGGCTGTGTAACACGGCAGCGAAGCAACTATTTCAACTGAATGTTTGGCCAAGAACTCTGCCAGATGCTCATGCGGCCTTGTCAACAAGATCGTCAAGTTGCAGCGGTCCATCACATGCCGTCCGCGCGCGGCGCACTCTTCGACAAACCAACAGAAATGCGGATTGAGTTCCGGCGCGCCGCCCGTGATATCAACAGTCTTAATTTCCGGCGCTTCATCTAAAACGCGCAAACATTGTTCGAATACTTCGCGCGTCATCACCTCTTTCCGATCCGGCCCCGCATCCACATGGCAATGCCCGCACGTCTGATTGCACAACTTACCGACGTTTACTTGCAAAGTCTCAATCCCAGTCGCTCGCAATGGCTCAACCCGATTTTCCTTGAGCATCGCATCAAACCTCACCCATGCGACACCTTCTTCCAGTATGCGCAACTGCTCGGCTGTTTCAGCCAACGGATTCTTTACAGCAAGCAAGGTTTTCATTGGCGATTAAGCGACCAATCATATTCCGTATATTCAATCCGCGTGTCAATCTTCACCTCCGGATAATAAATCTGAAACAGCGTGCGCACGCCTTCGTTATCGTCGAAGTCCTCTTTGTACCATTTGAAGATCGGCGAAATATACAGCACGCCATTCTCAAACCGGTTTTCTTTTGGCCGCTGTGTCATAAATGCCCGCTCCTGTTCTGCCAATTGCTGATTCAGCTTTGTATCCACATAAACATCGGGCCGCAACGTCGGACAACCAAGCGACGCGCACACAAGCGCAAAATGAATCCTCGGTTCTTTGAAATCTGCCCGCAGAATATCATGCTCAATCATCCCCAGCGAAGCCTCGCGCCCGAACAAGTTGACGAACTTCATGTTCCATGGACTCGAAAACAACCCACCCACGTCCTGAATACTCTCGACGGGCCAATGATTCAAAATAAACTGCATCGCCGCCGCGTTGTAAAGATTGATCATCAACGCAAGTTTTTCGCTCTTCGTGAACGCGCGATACTGCTCAAAGCTCACTTCACCAATTGATGTAACATAAGCATCCAATTCCGTCCGATCATTCACCAACACCGAATAATTTACGCGCCCATCTTTCACATACTTATTCAACACAGTCTGAAACTGCGCATGTGAATGATCAAATGCGAACGCGCTCGAACAAAGCAAGAGCGTTGCCAATAAGCACTTACGCATCCGCGCCTCCGCCCTGCTCCTTCAGCGGTCGAAACTTTTTCTGCATCTCTTCCGCCGACTTTCCGCGATAATACCACCACAGCGTATTGAAATTCAGCGCCATCGCCTTCATCGTTCCCAGCTTCTCATATCTCCTTGCCGATGTAATCAGCGGATCCTTCATCAAATACGTCTTCCCGCGTTTGGCCAGTAGCTTCTGAAACGCAAAATCCTCCATAATCGGCCAATCCGGAAAACCGCCCAATTCTTCAAATATAGATTTACGAACAAAAAGACCCTGGTCACCCCAGGGCATCGAAAACATCCGCGAGCGCAGATTTGCTCCCATCGCAATCGCGCGCATTCCCAAAGTTGTACGGTCAAACTTCAGACGAAACGCACCGCCCAAAAGTTCCGGACGGTTGTGCATCACTTCGAGGATCTTGCTCACACTTTGTCGCGGCGGCTCGCTATCGGCATGCAGGAACCACAAAATCTCTCCGCGAGCCGCTTTCGCACCCTGATTAAGCTGATACCCCCGCCCCGGCGGTGTAACCAACAGCTTGTCCGCCCAAATCTCTGCCTTGTCCGCTGTGTGATCCAAGCTCCCACCATCAACCACAATCACCTCGGGTCGCGGCTGCTCCAGCACGAGAAACTCGAGCAGCTTGGGCAGCCGCTTCTCCTCGTTCAGCGTCGGAATAATCACGCTCACCGTCTCATTGAACGGCGAAGCGGTCTGATTTATCCTTGCAGCGGCCATTTGGTATCCGTATCTTTTAGCATTCAAGTAATATAGCCAATAACTGACCAAACCTCAAACCCCGAGGCGTCGCCCTCCGATTCTCGCAACTCCGTCACCTTTTTGTAACCTTTTGTTTTACATAGTCCTTACAATAGATTTCCTATGAGCACCACGGACACAAACTCGCTCTGGCCCCAAGACCAGCACAATCTCGAACTGCTGTCGCAGGTTCACCCGCCTGACTATGTGAATCCTACGCCGCAGGGCCGTTACAACTTAGTCGTCATTGGGGGCGGCACTGCGGGATTAGTCACCGCCGTAGGAGCCTCAACCTTGGGCGCCGAAGTCGCACTTATCGAGAAGAACCTCCTCGGTGGAGATTGCCTTAATGTCGGCTGTGTGCCCTCCAAAGCACTTCTCCGCTCTGCCCGTGCCGCACACCAAATCAAACGCGCCAAAGAGTTCGGCCTAAATGTCCCATCCTATGACGTGGATTTCTCATCTGTGATGGAAAGAGTCCGCAAACTTCGCGCACTAATTTCTCCAGTCGACGGCGTAAAATCCTTGACCGAAAAAGGCGTGGACGTCTATCTCGGCACCGGAAAATTTGTGGATTCATCCACCATCGAAGTCGGCGACCGCAAACTCACTTTCGCACGCGCTGTCATCGCCACCGGATCACGCCCAACACTTCCCAACATCCCCGGCATCGAAGAGATCGAACCGCTCACCAACGAAACGCTCTTCAATCTCACCGAACTCCCAAAACGTCTCGCAATCATCGGCGCGGGACCTGTCGGCGCAGAAATGGCTCAAGCTTTCGCCAGACTTGGCAGCGTTGTCACAATCTTCGACACCCAAAACCGTTTTCTTCCTAACGAAGATCGCGACGCAAGCAACATTGTCAAAACGTCCCTCCAACAAGACGGTGTGACATTCTCACTCGGAGTGAAAAACCTCCGCTTTTCTCGCAACGGTAATGAGAAAATCGTCTCCTATGATGCAAACGGCCAAACCATTTCATCACCGTTCGACCAAATCCTCATCGCCGCAGGCCGCACACCGAATGTCGAGCACATGAACCTCGACAAAGTTCATGTCGAAGTAAATTCCGACGGCATCAAAGTCAACAGCCAACTCCGCACAACCAACCCGCACATCTTCGCCTGCGGAGACGTCTGCTCAAAATTCAAATACACGCATGCCGCCGACGCGCTCGCCCGCATCGTCATCGGCAACTCGCTGTTCTTCAGCACTGCCAAAGCTTCGGACTTAAATATCCCGTGGGCCATCTACACCGACCCCGAGCTTGCACATGTCGGAGTTTATTCGGATAGTGAAGAAGGCAAAGAGTATCAAACCATTCGCCTCGATTTGGAACACGTGGACCGCGCGATTTTAGAACGGAGCACCCGAAGGCTTCATCAAAATCTCACACGACCGCCGTGGCCAAATCAAAGGCGCGACAATCGTAGGCTCTCACGCAGGCGAACTAATCGGCGAAATCGTCGTAGCCATGAACCACAACGTGAGCCTGAGCAAACTCGCCTCGGACATCCATCCCTACCCCACGCAATCCGAGATAATAAAAAAGTGCGGCGATCTCTATCGCCGCACTCTGCTAACTCCTGCCACAGCCAGACTTCTATCGAAATTCCTTAAGTGGCGAAGATAGTTTTAACTCGTTTTATTTCTTCGCAGGCTCCGGGGCAGAAGGCGCAACAGGATCTGGAATCTTGTTCTTGATAACCGGAATGGACATCAAGTAAGCATACATACTCTTGAGTTCTTCATCCGTGAGATGCTGGTAAGACGGCCACGGCATCGGCGGCAACAGCATTCGCCCTTTGCCCATCTCCCGGCCCGTGCGCATCGTTTGAATAAAGTTTTCTTCCGTCCAGTTACCTAAGCCGGTTTCTTTGTCAGACGTAAGATTCTTACTGAAACTCACACCCCACGGCCCACCCCAGGCAGTGAACGTCGCCGAGGCATTGACTAACCATGGCCCTTGCGCAGGCGGCGCGGGCGGCATAACAAGCTCTTGCGGATGACCCGACAACAAGCGTGATGAATCCGGCTCCGGTCCGTTTGCACCGAGCTTCCACGGCGTATGACAGTCACCGCATCCGTGTGTCAGCACAAGCTGCCTGCCGTGATCGATTCGCGACTGATTGGCAGAACCTTCACCGGTGGCTCGGGTGCTGTAGAACAAAACCAGACACAGCAACCCGAGAACCGGAAACACAAATTTTCTACTGGCGCGACCCATTGCTTCTCCCTTTTTCCTTTTCTGTTTGAAGTTCACTTACCCAAATCTTCTCGTATCCATTCTGATATGAGATCAACAGCTTCTTGATCCACGATTTTCGTTCCCAGCGGAGGCATCTGCCGGATCGGATTTCGTGTTTGCATTCGATATATTAGAGAGCTATGTTCTGGATAGCCGGGCAGGATGCGGTAGGTCGGATCTTCGCCGTTGTCCGGTATCTTGAACTTGCTTGGATGACCGACCACCGACGCGAGCGCCGAATCCTGACCACTCGAGTCAGGGCGCAGCGGCAGTTTTAGCTCCATCCCCACAGAGGCCAACGGATCATCGGCGTTGTGGCAACCTCCGCAATTCGCCCAAATATAACCCAGCGCGGCTCGTTCGCGCGGAGTCTTGCCTTGAATCCTCGGCGGTTTCGTCTTAAACTCGTCTGCAAGATTTGTCAACCGCCCCTGCGCAATCAAGAAGTTCAAATCAATCATCGTCGAGTCAAACTTCTCGGCATGAGGAGCCAGTGAATCTCGATCCGGCGAGAGCTGTAACGCACTAAACCCGAGAATCACGTCGCGGCCATCCCCTTCGTGGCAGACCTTGCAATCGTTGACTCCCGGAATATCGTGCTTAATCCCCTCTGCGATTTCACAATGATTACGCGAGCCGTTGGCGCCGACTAAGAACGCGTCGGTCTGGTCTTCATTCCAAGCATACGTCTGATAGCTCCACTTTTCCGGCGCAGTTTTTTCAATAATCCGCGTCTCCACGCGCTTGCCGAAGGTAAATTCCTTCCAGAACTTCGCCCCGACCGGAAAAACCCAATTCTCCGCGTCGCTCGCGTCAATCGTCGCTCCCGGCGGCAGATAGACCCACCGCTTCTTGGCCGCTCCGTCCGACCATAGCGCATACTGTGGTGAGTACATGAGATTCTCTTTGGCGATGCTCTTCGTCGCAAAATCTGAATACAGCCCCGTCTCAGACAAGCTTTTCGGATTCGCACCGCCCGCACCCGATTCGCCTCTCAGCACACACGCAAGCACAAGCATTCCGAAGATGGCCTGTGTTCCGCGCCAATGGCAATATCGGGAAATCAACCTACGACACATCAGCAACAACGTTGTGGCTATCAACTCACTCAATTTGACATTACCTGACTCATTAAGTCTGATTTTACTCATTCTCTATCTTTTTTGCAACTATTTAATTCTAATGCAAAATTTACCTGTGATGCAATTCTATTTTCACACATAAAAACATTACAAACAATTATTTACAGAGCAGGAATTGCTCTAATCGCTCAACGTTCCTTCTCAATCGCACCAGTCCATTGAATCAAAACCCCAGTTTCGAGCGTTAAATTATTTATGCCTGCGCGTCTTCATTTCCCCCCAGTCCTCTGGGGGGAACAAAGGGGGGTAAAATGTCAAGCAACCTGAGTATGTCAAGCGTATTTGTGTCTCCCTTCTGTCATCCTCAGTAAGGATTTACCCAAGCAGCCCGAATCCAATTAGCGCATCACTTCCCTATTTCCTATTTCAAATTTCCCATTTCCCATTTTCCCCTCCCATGCATTCCCCACCCCACACCCCATCCATCCTTCGCCGCATCGGACAATTAGGTTTTGTAGTGGTGATGATGTGCGCGAGATTTTCCGCCTTTGGGGTACCGCCAAACATTGAACACAATTGGTCATTCCCCAGTGAAAATCACGACTATGGCGCCCCCCTTGTGACCCTGAATTTGGATTCGTCCATGGCAGGGCAGGTAATACTTCCCTTCCCAAGGGAGCAACAGACCTCCCTCCGTCTGTGTGACTTTATGGGAATGAATTTTGGTACAACAATTTTGGAAGATACAACAACAGCAAGTTCTTTTCGCGACTTAATTGCCTCGAGCAGCGAAAACTCAATTGTTGCTGCTGGCGGCATTGCGAGCGGAGGTAGATTGGATGTTGTCAATCTGAATGGTGAAGTTCAGATTCAGCGTCAGACTATTGGTAATGGTTTTCAAACTATTACCAGCATAGCCGTGACGCCTCAGGTAATTATTTGTGCAGTGCATCGAGAGACTTTGGATTAGGAACTGGAATGAAGGGCCGTGCATAGAATGCGCGGGAACTATGCCTATAGATACAACTTGGTACTATGACGACGGCAACAATTCACGCGTCGAGTTCTCTGACATCGTGACAAACGCAAATGGCTTATGTAGCAGTTGGATCACGAGACTCATATTTGCCCCCTTTTGACGAACACGCCTTTATCGTTGTTGCAGATTCCGTAGGTAGAGAAATTCGAAAGTTGCTCTTTATACAAGTGATTCATCGACACACCTAAATAGTATTTGTAAGATTTCTGACTCATTGTATGTTATTGCAGGGCGAATCGCTTATATTGACCGCAACCTATTGTTGGTAGCAGTTGATCAATATGGTAATATCTTATGGAGTAAGACATTTCCTATGCTCCATTTGAGCAACTGCCAAGAATTTCGCTGTACTGCTAATGGCGACAATTGGTACTCTGTTCGGACAACTTTTCTGAAGACCAGCTTGTGTTTCTAAAATGCAACTCAAACGGCGATTCTCTCTGGAGTCTTACTTACAATTTACCCAATGCACTTGTGGTTATCGGAGGTCTCGCCCAGCGAAAAGACGGAGGCTACGTTGCCCTCTGTACGATAACGGTTGCAGGAAGCGGTGACGTGGACCCAACTTATTAGTGTATCCTGACCAAAGAGATTCGATAGCGGCAGCCCAAAAGAATCCAACCCCAAACTCTTTCGTGCTAGGTCAAAACTACCCCAACCCGTTTAACGAGTCAACAATAATTCCCCTAACTGTTCACAATCAAGGCCGCGCAATTACATCTTTATAATGTCCTTGGGCAACACACGATTTCAGTGCTCAATCAAGAACTTGCACGCGGCAGTTACTCCATTCCATTGAACGGCAAGTCGCTGAGTTCCGGCCTATACTTCTATAGACTGACGCT
>JADKHW010000017.1 GCA_016721565.1 bacterium
CGGCTAGCACGGGTGAGTCAGGTTGGGCTTTGATTGGTTAGCTGGGTACAATATACAATAATTTGAACGTCTGTACAAGAATTATTTTCATTTTATTGAACTTAACAAGCTCTTGAAATGGCTTGAATTGGGTAAAAAGTGCGAGGTTGGGGAGGCTTGCCTCGGATTTTGAGCGGATTCCGGCCGGGTTGCGGCGGACCTTAACCCGGCTCGGCGACCTCAGACCCCATCCCCCAACCCCTTCCCCGTGAACGGAGAAGGGGAGCAGATGGATAGCCGACCCCCCCTTTATCCCCCCAAAGTTGCGGACAACTTTGGGGGGAAATCGGAAGCGGAGGGGTTCTTCAGGTTTCTGCTGAAACCTTCAGAATGACGACACGTTTTTACGTCTCGATTTGCTTGACAAGATCCTTCATCCCTACGGGACATGCTTTGTTCAGGATGACGGCGCTCTTTACATCACAAAAAAACGCGGCGACTATTCAAGGCCGCCGCGTTAATCCCAAAGCACAAGCGAAGCGCAAAAGCCGCATTACATGCGGTTAGACGACTTTTCTTAGCCATGAACCTTTGTAGAATAACCACACGGCGATGATGCCGCCGAGCGAGTGGGCAATCGTGGCACCTGTGATCATGCCGACAGGACCCAAATCGAATGTGATGCCGAAGACATACATGAACGGCACCATCAACAGCCACGCATGCGCAAGACTGAGCAGCATCATCGGACGGTTGTGGCCCGCGCCTTCAAACACGGTTTCGGATCCAATGTGAATACCCGCAAAGGGCAGACAAATTGCCATGACACGCAACAGCGTCGTGCCAAGCTCCATACTGCTCTTGATGCCGAAGAAGGCGCTGATCACCGGCCCGGCGAATATGAACAGAACAATGCCGTAACCGAGCATAACGTAGCCCGCCACTCGGATGGAATGCACTCCGGCGATCCACGACTTCACGAACTCTTTTGCTCCCAAGAATTGAGCAACAAGAGCCGAGGTGCCAAGCGTAAAGCCGACCATCGACATGATTCCGAAGTGCAGAACCTTCTGCACCGCACCGAAAATCGCCACAACGTCCGTGCCGTAATGTGTCACCAAGCGCACGCTGAAGGTCATCGCCAACGAGAAGCTCAAGATGTTGATCCCCACCGGCCAACCGATGTTCCAAATCATCTTGAACTCTTCCATGCTCGGCCACGGCTTGTGAACCAGCGCACCTTGATTGGTGAATAACGTGTCGTCAACACGTACATTCCAATCAAGAACACCAGCGAGTACGACGTGACTGCTCCAATCGCGGCTCCGACAATTCCGAGTTCCGGAAACGGCCCGATCCCGAAAATCAACAGCGGATCGAGAATCATGTTCGTTCCCGCACCGAGCAATTGCATCCACCACGCCATTTTCGGCATGCCGATACAACGAAACGCGGAGTAAACAGAATACGAACAGCCGACGATGCCTGCGGCGGGAAACATGATGTGTCCATAGCTGAACGCCATCGCTTCCACGTCCGGAGCAACATCCATTAACGGCAAGAAACACGGCATCAACGCCCAAGCAATCAAACCAATCAGCGTGCCCATGACGAACTTCATCAAGAAGGCCGCGCGAATTGCAATCTCGGAATCATCCACAGCTCCCTCGCCGAATCTGCGCGCGATAAGAGCATTGGAACCGACTCCGGTGATAATATTGAAGGTCATCATCGTCCAATAGATCGTCATCAGCACCGTCACCGCAGCGACGGGAGCCGTACCGACTTTTGCCAGCCAGAACAGACTGACCATTTCATTGAACGACGCAACCATGAAGCCGCCCATCGAAGGAATGCCGTAAGATACGACCTCCTTCATAATGGCGCGACTCTGTTCTCGCGTCACGTCAGCCGCTCCCGCCACTTCAGGCGGCAGCGACGCGACAAGCGAGAGACGTTGCGAAGGAATTACAGGTAACATATTTTGAAAATCGAAAATTGAATTGTAGTGGCGGGTCTTGACCCGCCTTCCCCGAAAAAATTTTGCGCTACGCGATAGCGTCAACCAGTCCAGCGACACGCTGGTTAGAGATCCTCCTCGACTAACCAATGCCCTCGGCGAAAGATCAAATAGAAAATTAAACAAGCAAGAAGATTCCCGAGAACATATCCGGATAGAGTGCCATATTCACCCCAATTGAGCAATTTGCCGAAAGTGAACATCAGTGCGAGAATAAGACACCAATCTGCAATGATGCTAAAGATCATCGGCGGCACATTACGGCCTGCCCCGTTATAGGCATTAACCATCATCTCAAGCGCACCTCGAAACGGCAATGCCAAAACAAGAATCCGCAAGAACCACTTTCCCTGCTCGAGTGACTCAGGCTCGTTAAAGAACATCTTGACCACAGGCTCACTGAAGATCCAAATCAAGACAACAAACGAGAACATACAGATCAACACCAGCCGGATGGCAACTCGCGCCGTGTGCCATGCGTTCTCCTTCTCGCGTGCTCCAAGATACTGTCCAACCAATGCTCCGGTTCCGAGTCCGAAACCGACATTGATCATGTGACCGAAGCGCAAGATTCTCTGAGCCATTCCGAACAAGGCCACCACCAAAGTTCCGAAGTGCGCGAAGAGTCCAACGACGGTCGAGTTCATCAAGGCAAAACTGAGTGCGGAAAATCCGCTCGGAAAACCAATCTTCCAAATCTGCTTCATCTCAGCTTTGGGCAGATTCTTGAGACTCCACTTGACCTGAACCGGAGAGGACGGCCTCCCGAGCATCCAGACTCCGAGAACCACAACAGTGACAAAGCCGATGGAATTGGCAATTGAAGCCCCAACTATTCCCAATTCCGGGAACGGCCCAATCCCGAAAATCAGCAACGGATCGAGAATCATGTTGACCGCGACTCCGGCCACCGACACCCACATTCCGGCCTTCGGCCTCCCGACTCCTCTAAAAGCCGTATAAACCGAGAAGCTCGACATTGCAAACCCAAAGCACAAGGAGTTGAGTATGCCATAGTGGTATGCCAATTCGGCAACATCAGGTTCTGTGCCGTAAAGGGTCAGAGCAAACGGCAGAATTGCTACCGCGAGAAGCCCTAAAATCGTTCCTGTTATGAACTTAAGAAAAAAGGTCGCCCGGATGGCCTGAGCAGTTGGATCGCCTCCGCCCTGACCGTAGCGGCGGCTTATTACGGCCACACTGCCTGAACCAATGATGTGGTTGGGGAAGGTCATTACCCACGAAAATGCCCCAAACACCGTTACTGCCGCAACCTGAGCAACACCAATCTTGGCCAACCAGAAAATGTTCACCGCATCATAGAGATTGAGCAGCATGAAACTCGCCATCGAGGGCAAGCCCATGTCGACCACGCGCCGAAACATCTCCTTTTCAAGCCCCGGAGGAGGAGTATGATACTCCTTAGCCGGGCCGTGATCCGAAGTCAGCCTCTTAAGCGGTTTCTTGAGTGTTGATTCAATTACGGAAAACATAACGGTTTGTAAACAAAAAACCCATCGAAGAAAATTTCGATGGGTTTGATTATGCTGAACTTAAACAAGGTTCAAGCGTAACACAATCTCCCATCGGAGAACGATACCGGCAAATCCGTGACGTTCTTACCGAACGCGCGGGAGCAGGAAACGGTCTGATATTTCGTGAGAGATGGGAACATTGCTTCTTGTTTAGTGGGTTTCAGTTTAGTGCTTGACTTATGATACTAAACACTGTTCAGTTTGTCAAGAGGTTCACGGCAATTTAGTGCAGGGTCAACTATGCCGATAACACTTAAAGGACCCGGCCAATTCTTAGCAACAACAATCACTTGATTGGCCTTTCCCCTTGCAACTCTGTCTGCTTTTTGATAAGTTGAGTAATCTTTGGGTCTTCAATTAGTTATGGAGGTGTCCGAGCGACACTTGTTCGGAATGGTTTACTTGCCGCAAGGCAACATGCCCCGGGGCCGATAGTAAATCGGCGGGAATGTATTGATCCTTCATCAAAAGACCCGGTACTCCATAAAGATTCACTCATTGGACGGAGCTTGAAGACCCCGAAGGGAGTCCTATTTCTATTCGTAGCCTGCTTCTTCGCTTGCGGTATGACCGCACGTGGAGAGGTGGGCTTTTCGTTTTCTCTAACGACGCAGACCTCTCCGTATTCGTTTATTCGCGGGCCGCAGCGGGGCATCTCGGCGTTTGGAGATCAGGCAATTTTAGTCTCGACGATGCCGACTCGCACAGAGAAGGTCGAGTTTGATTCGCTTTACACACGCGCCAAGCTCTCTATTCGCGTCGAAGACACGGATATTGTGACACCTCTGCCGATGGAGTATTCGAAGTATCGCGACATGCGGCTGGCTTACGAAATCCGCAAAGAGTTTGTGGACGAGACCGTCAAGGGCTTCAAGGCGGCAGCGCAGGCACGCTCGGGTGAAGGCATCGCGATTGACGTGCCGTTCAAGATTAAGTCGAAAACGTTCCGCCGCATCTTTGGTGGCGACAATATTGGCTTGCGCGTGCAAGGTTCGATTACCATTGACGGCAAGTACCGCCAGCAGAAGTTTGACCAGTTGCAGGCCGCCAACCAGCGTAACACGAGCAACAATTTCAACATTGACATGACGCAGCGGTTCACCATCGCAGGTAAGATCGGTGAAAAGGTGCAGGTTGATGTCAATCAAGACTCGGAACGACTGTTTGACTTTGAAAACTCGCTCAAACTCACCTATACGGGTGACAAAGACGAGATCATTCAGAAGGTTGAAGCCGGTAACGTCAGCTTAAGCCTCGGTACAAACCTCGCAACGTTCTCAGGTCAGAACAAAGGTTTGTTCGGTATCAAGACTGAGGCCAAAGTCGGTGCGCTGAAACTCACGGGTATTGCCTCGCTTGAGCGCGGCCAGAAAAACCGCCAGAAGCCGAACGAAAGTGCGCGTCGTGCATCGTGGTCTGAAAACGATTACTTGCAGAATGTCTATTTCTGGGTTACTGATACAACAATCACCACGAGCGATGGCACGCGCACGGTTGACGGCTATCGCGAGAACTATCGCCGCTATATCAACCGCCAGCACGTCAATCCCTCAATCCAGCTTACGTCCATCGATGTTTGGGTGACAACCTCCGCAAGCGGCACGCAGCAAGGTGTTGAAACGAGCGACGGTTTTGCGGTGATTTTGCAGAATATCGATAGTTTGAATTTACCACGTGGTTCGGTTACGACAAGTCAGATTGCTGTGGACGGTACATGGCGACGTTTGACGCCGCAGACGGAGTATGTCTCTTATCCGGAATTGGGCTACATACGTTTGCGTACACCGCTGCAAAGCGACGTCGCACTGGCCGTATCATTTAGAACCGCCGATGGTGACACGTTTGGTTCGCAAACAGTCGGGCCTGACGGAGTTCGTTTGGTCTTGATCAAGCCGCGCACAGCGCAACCTGCCGATCCGACTTGGAACTTGATGTTCCGCCATGTTTACTCGTTACAGACAACGGGTATTCAGGACCCGGAGAATTTCAAGCTTAAGATAATTCGCGGTGAAAGCGTCGGCGGCATAGAAGAAGAAGGGCCGGATCCGAGTCAGACTTATCTTCGGTTCTTCGGCTTCGACGAACTCAGCACGACCGGCACGGGATCAGACGGCAACATCGACAATATGCCGTCGATCTTCAATGCAGATCTTGGCGAAATTCATTTCCTTGACCTGACACCGTTTGACCCGTCTGGCTACATGAATGCAGCCGGGCAGCACCATCAAATGTGAATGGGGCCTGCCGGCTGGATTCCGCGATTGACAGCGGTGGATTTGTTGATCGTGGTCTTTACACATTGCCGTACACACAGGTGCAGTCGGGCGGTCGCCTGTGGAGATTCCAGACTGAGTACAAGGGCACAACATCGCAATACGACTTAGGCCCGTTGGTGCTGGAAGGCTCGGAAGAAATCACGTTGAACGGCAACCGTTTGATGCGCGGCAGTGATTACACGATTGATTACTTGTCCGGCCAGCTAAAGATACTAAGTGAAGCTGCCAAGGCCGCTAACGCCAATCTTGAAATCACCTATGAGTCAGGGCAGGTCTTCCAGCTTGACCGCAAGACATTGCTCGGTGCGCGTGCTGAATACGAACTCTGGCAAGATTCGTATATCGGCGGCATGATGCTGCATCTGAATGAGAAGTCGCTCGACCAGCGCGTGCGTATCGGCAACGAACCGATTCGCAACACGCTCTACGACATGGACACGCAGTTGAAGTTCAAGCCGAACTTCCTGACTGCTATTGCTGATCGCTTGCCGCTTGTGCGCACGAATGTTGCGTCAGAATTTGTCGTTGATGGTGAGGCCGCCAAGGTCTTCCCGAATCCCAATTCACTTTCAAATAGCGGCACCGGTGATCCTAACGGCGTCGCCTTCTTAGACGACTTTGAAGCGTCGCGCCGCAGTGTTCCGCTCGGCATGCAGCGCAGAAACTGGTCGATTTCGTCAATTCCGAGTGATCCGGATGTTGATCCAAACCGCGGCCGCTTCCGTTGGTGGAATCCCCGTCCCGAAGATCAAGTCAAAGTTCAGGACGTCTATCCCCGCCGCGAAGTCAATTCGCAAGTTGCCGACCGCTTGCAATCGTTGGTCATGGAATATGCGCCCGTCGGTGAAACGGACATTGAAAAGGAACACAGTTGGGGCGGCGTGATGCGCTACCTCGGCGCGGGTTACGAAGATCAGTCACGCGCGCAATTCCTTGAGTTCTGGATTCAATTGCCGCCGCGACCGCAAGGGCGACTTGTCGTGGATATCGGCAACATCTCGGAAGACGCTCTTCCGAACGACACGATGAACACCGAAGATCGTCCGGTTGAAGGCGAGGTAGTTACGTCACCTCGAACTGAATACGGTGATGGGATATTGACGTCTGCTGAAGATACAGGTATTGACGGAATTGATGCCACTGATCCCGCCGACAGCGCATTTTGGAACGGAACTTCGAGGCCCAAAGTCCCGTCGATGGACGACTGGCAATATTCCATTGGCTCAGGTGATTACTTAAGGATTAACGGATCAGAAAACAGTTTGAATGACGAGTCCTCAAACTTCCCTGACAGCGAGGACTTGAACAACAATCAGTCGCTCGATCAAGTCAATGAGTACTTTAGCTACAGCATTGAACTAAATAACGACAACCCCTATATCGCCGGTGGAAGTGATAACAACAACCGCTGGCGCTTGTTCCGAATCCCCATTGACACCGACGACCCGCGCATTCGCCGAACTGTAGGCAACCCGACGCTGACAAACATTCGCTTCGCGCGTATGTACCTGACCGGCATCACAGACTCCGTGCGCATTCAGATCGTGCAGAACGATATCGTGTCAAACGAGTGGTTGCCCGATTTTCTGCCGGATTCAGTTGAATACATTTCCGCAGCGGTTATCAACAACCACGAGAATCCCGAATACTATAGCCCGCCGGGTGTGCAGGGCGAAATTGATCCGATTACGAATCTCCGCCAGCGCGAACAGAGTCTTGCCCTAAAGATTAATCACTTGGGCAGTTCTGGCGCGCCTAAGGAATTCTTCGTAGCCAAGAACCTCTTTCAGCAGATCAACATGATCGAGTACAAACGGCTGAAGATGTTCATTCACGGCGGCGGCGAAGACGAAACGCAATTTGAAGACGGCAAGTATCAGCTTGTCCTGCGCCTCGGAACATCGTATTCAAATACCGACGCGAACTACTACGATATTGTAAAGACGATCTACAAGGGTTGGGATCCGCGCAATCAGATTGACATTGCGATGAACGATCTCTCGATTCTGAGTGCATGGCGTGAGGATCCGACTCGTGCAGACTACGACTCCGTTCGTGCCGCCGGTTTTAGGAAATTTGCCGTTGTACTCGATTCGATCAACTTCCCACAGGACAGCCTAATTATCAATGGCCGCCCGTCCCTGCAAAACGTGGGTTTCATCGCGCTCGGTGTTCGTTCCGGCAAGCACTACAACAATGTTGACGATGAAATCTGGGTGGACGAACTGCGCGTGTCTGACATCTACAAAGATCCGGGCATGGCAGGTGAAGTTACGACAAGCCTGAAGATTGCGGACTTGCTCACGGCAACGGCGGCTTACACCAAGCGTGACGCGGACTTCCATAACGTCAACACACGAACGGGTGATCAACGCACGTCCGAAACAAAACGCGGCTCGCTCGGTTTAAGTCTGCAAAAGTTTGGTTTGGAACAGTACGGTTTTGTGCTTCCGGTGAACATCAACTTTACCGAAACCGACGCCGTTCCCAAATACGTACCGAACACTGACGCGCGTGTCGATCAAGATCACCCCGATACGACAGTCGTGTCAAAACAAGTCACGACGACGTATAATGCGAGTTTCACCAAATCCGGCAACTCGCCCAATCCGCTCGTTCGATGGACAGCGGAGAAGCTGAGACTGACGTGGGATCACTCCGATTCGCGGAGTAAAGACTATCTGACTTTGAAACAAGAGCAAAAAACAACGAACACGCGCGCGGAATACACCTTCCCGACGGCGCGCGGTCGCGGTATTGCACCGTTCTGGTTCCTAAATGGCGTGCCGCTGCTGTCGCAAATTGGCAACCCGCACATCTTCTATAAGCCGAAACAGCTCTCCGGCTCACTCGCCGCACGCCGTACACAAGCGGAACGGCAAACGCGCGTAGGTCAGAGAACCTTCTCACCAGACTTCACGGCCACAGGTGCCGCCGCAGTTGGTTGGGATCTTACGGAAGCACTTGGCACCGGTTTCTCGCAGACCTACGGTTGGACCCAAATTGAAAACGTCTTACTCGATGAAAGTGGCGACGGAGTGCCGGACTCTGCGGTAGCGCGCGCCAAAGAGTGGAATAAGCTTCGCCTCACACGTGATGACTTGAATGCTGAAGCGTGGGCTTGGAACAACACTTACGCGCCGCAGCTTGCCAGTTGGTTTGCGCCGACATTGAATTACAGCTCAACTTACAACTGGGCAAGGCAGAATCAAGGCGGCGGACGCAACCCCAGCCAGCAGACACAGAACCAAAATCTTCAGAATAGCCGCAACGCCGGCGGTGACGTCTCGCTTGACCTCAAGAGCATTTTTGGCGGCGGAGGAGTTGTACGTGGTCGAGGCCGCGAACCGTTACGTGACCAACAAAATCGTCGCCCTGTCGTCAACATGGATTCGACGCGGACCGATTCGACAAGAACCGATTCACTCATTGCTGAACGCGCACCCGGATTTTCGCCATTGCAATTCCTCGGCAAAGCTTTTGTACCGTTCAAGAAGGCAATCGGCGTGCTCGACCCTGTGACTATAAGCTATGATAATTCGCAGTCGCATTCGCGTTCGGCAGTCAGCGGTCAGGGCAGTCTTGGGTATCGATTAGGCTTCACGGACAATCCTGGGGATGTGGCGAACCGAGTTGTATCGTCAGACGGCGTGCAAATTAATGGTCAAGGAACGCGTAACCAGACGCAGGATTATACGGCGCGTTCAGGCATCCGTCTTTCGCGAGATATTCGCACGACCTACGCATGGAACATGCGCAACACAGTGACTGAGACGACGACCAAATCGCGCGCACTCGATCAAACCTATTTCTGGCTTGCGGACGATAACGGCGTAACCACGGCAATACCACTCACAGATGTGACGGTTGACTGGGCAGGATTTGAGCGTCTGCCGTTCTTGTCGAAAGTTGCTCGCACAGTTTCGTTAACAAGCGGACTTTCGAGCCGCTATAAACAAGATTGGTCAGGCAATCCGCTCTCGATAACGAACCGCACCTATTCACGCCAATGGAATCCGCTCGTCGGCGTCAACGTGTCTTGGTTGAACTCGTTAGATTCGCAGCTCCGCATCAATTCATCGAACACATTCGCTGAAGCTACGGTTACGGACAACAAGAGCCGCGGCTCGACAAAGGGCGCGACTGCTACTGTCAGTTACACGATGCGCACGGGCTTCAGATTGCCTATCTTGTGGTTTGGCGCCATGCGGCTTGAAAACTCGACGACTTTCTCTTTGAACGTCGATTACTCTATGACGACGCAGGATAAGAAAGACAGTGGTTTCACAGGATGGTCGCCGCAGCGCAATGAAGTCTCGTGGTCAGTACAGCCGCGAATGAACTACACGTTCTCAAGTACCGTGCAAGGCGGCGCACAGGTTCAATATCAGCAGACAAAAGACAAGATTACCGATCGCGGATCGCGTCTCTTCGAATTCGGCATCAACGTCAGCATCGCCATTCGCGGATAATCCGGAATCCGAATACAATTGCACAAACTCGTTCTCGCACTTCTGCTCACATTCTCCGCCGCACATGCGTTTGATCAGGATCGTGCCTATATGCTCCTGAAAGCGCAAGTGGCGTTTGGGCCGCGCGTGCCTAATTCGGTCGCCGCTGATTCGTGTCGTGAGTTCTTGCGTCGCGAATTGAGTTTTTGGTGTGACACTGCATGGGTTCAGCCGTTCACGTACAACAGTGCGGATCGCGGCACAACGCTCAAGCTTAACAATATCGTCGGCCAAATCAATCCCAAGTCAAAAGACCGCGTGATGCTGTGCGCACACTGGGATTCTCGCCCGATGGCCGACCGAGATCCTGATTCGACGAAACACA
This sequence comes from bacterium, assembly GCA_016721565.1. GTDB lineage: Bacteria > Electryoneota > RPQS01 > RPQS01 > RPQS01 > JABWCQ01. Next base: position 10,647 of record JADKHW010000017.1, read on the forward strand.
ATCAAGGCATTCCTGCGGCTAACGACGGTGCGGGAAGCGTTGCCATTTTGCTCGAGGTTGCACGGCAGCTCTCACTTAAGCCGGTAAGTTTTGGTGTTGACTTTGTGTTCTTTGACGGAGAAGATTACGGCCGCGAAAGCGTCATGGACGAATACCTGATTGGTTCGCGGCACTTCGCACGCACGCAGCCGATTCCTGTTCCGCATTACGGCATCTTGCTCGATATGATCTCGGAAAAAGACTTGCGCATTCCTTACGAGATGCACTCGTTTACATACGCTCGCGCTATTGTCGACAAGGTATTTGAGGCTGCCGAGCGTGAAAAGAGCATGTCTTTTGTGCGCGAACCCGGATCAGCCATCATTGACGACCACGTTCCATTTCTCGAAAAGGGCGTGCCTATGATCGACTTGATCGACATGGAGTACAAATATTGGCACACTATGGAAGACACGCCGGACAAATGCTCGCCTTTTAGCATGGGTGAAGTTGGCCGCGTGGTGCTTTCCGTTTTGCGAATGGAGAAATTTTAGTGATCCGCGCTGCAGCAATTGATATTGGCACCAACACGACGCTCGCACTCCTTGCTGAAGGTGACGGAGAAACTATCCGCACCATAAAGGATTCACTTACTCCGAATCACCTTGGTGAAGCGATGCGCGAAGACGGGACGCTCCCCGCTGACGCGATTGCTCTCAATGTGGATTTGCTGATGGAACTCGTGCGCGAATTCAAGAGCAAAGGTGCGACTGACATCGTGGCCTGCTCCACTGCCGTCATGCGCACCGCGAAGAATCGCGAAGAGTTTCAGCAAGCTGTGTTGGAAATCGTCGGACTTGATTTGAAGATTCTCTCGGGTTCACAGGAAGCGACTTTAACTTACGCAGGGGCAGTTTCCGCGCTCGAGTTGTTGCCGCATGAACGCGTGAACGTGATTGATCTTGGCGGTGGCTCAACGGAAGTCATCAGCGGTCAGGGCAACACGCCCGGCCAAAGTGTAAGCCTTGAAGCGGGCGCGGTGACGCTGACCAAACGTTACTTCATTCCTGATGAAGCACCGACTCCCGAAGAGATTACGCGCTTGCGTCACGAAGTCCGCAAGATTCAGGGCAATCTCTTTTCACCTGAACTGCATGAGGGCGTGCCGTGGATTTTGGTGGGCGGCACTCCGGTTACGCTTGCGATGATGAAGCAGGGATTGACACGATACCAACCTGACAAGATCAGCGGCGTCGAGTTGACGCTTGAAGATATTGACGGCATGATTGGCCGCTTTGCAGGACGACATCCCGATGAATTGCAAGCGATTCCCGCCATGCCGCCGGGCCGAGGCAAATTTATTCTTGCGGGCACACTGTTGTTGCGCGAACTTTACGACGTTTTACAAATCTCATCCGGCAAAGTATCCGAGCGCGGTTTACGTCACGGCTTATGGCTGGCTCATTTCGGAAGGCAGGAGGTTTAATTATGTGGCGATATGTTTTGCTTTCACTCTGCGCGGCTCTTTTCTTCATTGGCTGTGATGGTGACGACCCGCAGCCTTTGGATCCGACTCCGACGATGAGCGTTGTGGACGTGCCTGCATTCGTGCAATGCGAGTTTGATTCATTTTACTTATATCGCGTTCGCATCGAGAATCTTGATGACGTTGAGTTTGTTCAGTGCACAATTACGCGTCCAAATGGAACAGGTGGACTCGCGATAGATTTGTATGACGACGGAAACACCAGCGACCATGTCGGACCTGCTTTCGTTTCGCCATCATCACTCGACGCCGTACCACACAACGGTACATTTACACGGGGAATTCGCGGAGACCTCTTTTGTCAAGAAGGAGAAGGAATCTACCGTTTTCATTTCGTGACTATGGGTGGCTCACAGACGCTCGAAATTCCAAACCTCGATGTCGAGGTTCGAAGCATCGACGATTGCATCTTTGGCAATGTTAATCCTATTGTCGAGCTTCCGGGCTGTTTTCCAGCGCAGAACATTTCTATTACTGTGACACCAGAAGCAGGGTTTGTGATAGATTCCGTGCGCGCAATGTGGATTTCCGGCGACACTCTTTGGTGGTCAGAGTTGCTGCACATGGCGCAGGCCAATCGTGGTCATATACACTTGCTCCGTCCTTGTTCGGCTGTACGCCAAGTGGTTCAAACTACACGTGGCGCTATGAGGCTTTTACGCGATTTGGTTTGAATTGCGCTCTAAATGTCGTCCAGGGAATTTCTTTCACGAATTTATTGCCGGTACTTTCCGATCCGCAATTAGCGGATACACTCTATCGTCCACTCAACGCAAACGATACGGATACCCTTGAATTTTTTATTCACAGTGACGATTGCGAGTTGCTCGGTTGGCCCGTCACGCAGGCAGTCATCTTTGAGGTCAGCCGCGATGATACGATGCATTGGAACCCGTCACCAGATTTCTTCCTTCGGGATGACGGTGTTGCGCCGGATGTCGAGTTGGGCGATGGGCTAGCTTCGTCATTCATACTTGTCCCGCACAGCGACACAAATCTGAATAATATGTACTACTTCCGATATTATTCTGTTGACTGTGCTTCCGATGAATCAACCGATTATTTGATTGACAGCACTCGAATCATTCAAACTGTGGATGAAAATGGACCGTTCGTGACAGTTCCTTATTCTGGCGACTTAGGTTTGTCTTGCTATAAATAACTCACTTGCACTGCTGCGGAGGCCCGGCTATGAAATGGTTACTTGGTTTGCTGCTTGCCGCTTTCGTAATTTACGGTTGCGAAGAAGACAAAGAAACTCCGGTAGAAATTGAACTCGTCTCAGCTCCAACTCGATTGCCGTACACTGAAGACCAATTTCATTCAAACGGGTGGGACACAACTGAAGTCAGATTTGTGGTTCGCTTAACCGGCGACATTGCGGGAATTGATACCGTCATTTGCGGGATCTACGACGATCTTGGCGGCAAGGTCGATAGTTTCCATCTCTTCGACGACGGCAATCAAGAGTATCATTGGACCAATACGAATTGCGAAGACGAGCGCACCAATGACTCGGAAGCCGGAGATGGTTTGTACACCCGTACAATTCGTCCGGCCCGCGTCATCACGAATTACTCCGGAGCGCAATATCAATTTCGTTTCAAGGCTATGAAGGGCAACTCAAGCGTCGCGACTGCTGAGCATTGGGCTGAGAGTTGGGCGCCGACGTACACATTCACGGACATTGAACTCGAACCGACGATCATTCCACCGTGCTCCGATTCGCTGCGGGTAACACTGAAATTAACCCGTGACAGCTCGGATTACGTTGAAAACGTTTCGCTCGGATTCCCGGCATGTTCGGGGCTTCACTGCGTTCTCGGCGAATTTGCGTCGGTTGTCGGGTGACAGCATCTGGCGATGTCGCAATCGCGTACAAATAATCCAAATTGGGCGGATTTTGAATTCGGGGATTAACCTTGTCGGGTTCACGGCAGGTTCGGGGTCCGGCAGAACGACGCATTATCGCCCTACTATACGATTCGACGCCAGAAGTGAGTTTCGGCGACACCGGACCTCTTTCGCGTAAGCGCAACCACGACAGCCGACACCTTCTGGGTTAAAGCGAGAGTCGTGGTTATGCGAAGGTCAGGAATCCGGATCGGGTCAGCACAGAATTGATCTATTTCTCCGTCCCACACATTGGTCGGTTACCTTTGGTCGAACGGGAATTGAACGACTGCGGCCAGTTTGGTGACGAAGTCGCACATGACGGAATTTCACGACCTTTGCATTATTAGTCGCGGACGCGTTTGCGAGCGATTTCCTGCAAACGTGACGCTTAAGGTCAGGCGCGACAATGTGCCGGATCCGTGTTCCGATGGGGCTGATCGCTTTAGCTCGACGAACAACTCAAAATACGTTACGTTTCTTCCTCCTCAGTAATTTCTCATTGGAGGCCCAATGCCTTTATTGATCATACTCCTGCTCGCCGTCAACGCTTTCGCGCAATTTGCGCCGCGCTCTATCTACATTGTTGGGGATAGAACCGCGCGCACACTTGACGCCGATCCCGAGCCGCGGCTTGGCTCCAACGTAATCATTGACATTCTGAACACGAGCGATCCCAATCGCTTGTGGCTGGGAACGGGCAACGGCGTGACTCGCTTGACGCTCAATTTGAACTCCAATGAAGAGAATCAGCGCTATTCGTTTTTGAACTACAGCGACGAGCAAGGGTTGGGCAAAGGCGGCATCAGCGGTTTGCTTCGCGACGGACTCGATTGTTTGGGCAAGCTTCGCGTTTGACACAAACGTCGGCATCAGCGGCGCGGGCGGCGGCTTAGCCTACACACGCAACGACGGTGCAAATTGGACGTGGGTTCCACAGCCGCGTGATCCAATTCTCGGACTAAATCGCACAACCGGTGAAGATACAGTATTAGGCTATTGGCCTACCGCTACGAACGTTGACAACATCACCTACGCATTCGCGATGTCACCGAGCTATGTTTGGATTGTTTCCAAAGGCGGCGGCTTGCGTCGTCATGCGTACGACAGCGATTACACTGATTATCAAGACACGCTCGGCTGGAAAGTGATTTCACCCGACGGCACACCGTTTAATACCGGCGCCGAACTCGCTGACCGCTCCTTCAGCATCACCTACGATAACGAAAACTTGTGGGTTGGCACAGCGGCAGGTATCTTCCGTTCGAATGATGAAGGTGGAACTTGGGAACGCTATCACGCGGCAAATTCCGGCATCAGTGGCAACTTTGTCACGGCGATGGAATATCAGGCCGCCACAAACACCGTCTGGGCCGCTACGTGGCGCGCGCAAGGTGAAGCCGAATTCTACGCCGTCTCAAAAACCTCGAACGGCGGCGGTACATGGGAAGTGACTCTGACTGAAGATCAAATCGAACAAGCCATCGGTCGGCGCGAAACACCACGCATCCACGGCTTCGCGTTTGACGGCAACATAGTCTATGCCGCCGATGACATAGGTCTATGGAAAACCATAGACGCGGGCGCAACTTGGGACCTCTTCCCGCAAATCATCGATTCCGCTCGCGCAGGTCATCGCTTGGAAGAAGACGCTATCTACGCCGCGCTGAAAACACAAACGCCGAACCTGTTGTGGCTCGGCGGTCTTGACGGACTCGCGGTCAGTGCATCAAACGGCGCTAACTGGCATGTCGTACAAACGGCTGAGCCGCTCACAAGTGCGTCGCGCGAAGCCGACACCTACGCCTATCCAAATCCGTTTTCACCTGGCCGTTACAACGCGGTTCGCATTCGTGTGAATTCCACGGGCGGTCAGGCGAAACTGACTGTTTATGATTTTGCCATGAGCGAAGTCGTTTCCTTACCTTCGCAAACCGTGAATCCCGGCGAAGACTATCTGACATGGAACGGCAAGAAGGACGGCGTTGATGTCGCCAACGGCACATATTTCTTCAAAGTCGAAAAACCCGGCGGCGACGTTTGGGGCAAGCTAATCATTTTGGACTAAGCGAAGGAAACTACTAAAATGAAATACTTCCTGATTAGCTTACTCCTTTGCACATCTTTGTTCGCCGGAACCAACGGTGGACTCGGCGGAGCATTTACCCGCATGGGAGCGGGCGTGCGCGCACAAGCGATGGGCAATGCCTTCACCGGAGTTGCGCAAGGGCCGTCCGCGCTCTATTTTAATCCGGGTGCGCTCTCCTTTCAAACGAGTTCAGAGTTCAACGCTTCGAGCCGTAGTATGGCACTCGACCGCCGTGTGGACTATATCGCCTTCTCTTCCCCGCTCCATCCGAAAACCGAAGGCAAAGTGGTAAATGCAGGTGTCGCGGTCGGTTGGCTGCACGGCGCGGTGAACGATATTGATTCTCGCGATTTCGACGGCCGTCCGCTCGAAATGATTGACATGTCGTCAAACGTGTTTCAATTTGGCTTCGGTGTGCAGTTCTCGCCGAAGATTGGCGCGGGCATCGCCGCCAAAGTCGTTTATGAAACTTTCGGCAAAATCGCCGATGATGAAACTCCGGTCAACGGTAACGGCTTCGGTCTCGATGCAGGCGTCTTTGCAAAGCCGATTGACCACCTGAGTCTCGGTGCGCAACTGAAAGACCTGAATACCAAGACAACGTGGAACTCCTCGAACTATTGGAGTCAAGGCACAAGCAAAGCCGATCAATGGCCGCTACAATATCGCATTGGTGCGGCGTACGATTACAAATGGCTACTCGGCGCGCTCGATATTGAAAACAGCGAAGAAGGCGAAGCCAAGCTGCACGTTGGTGCAGAAGGAAAAACTGCAATCTCAGACAAGCAATGGGTTGCCGGTCGCGTTGGTTTGGATGACGAGAATTTGAATTTTGGCGTCGGGTTGGGTTTCGCGTTTTGGAAAGTTCTTTCGAAGGTGGATTTCACCTATACACTCGAAAGCGTGGCACCCGATGATGCCGTGTCCGTAAGCTGGGGAGTTGAATTTTGATCAAAGTATTTGTAGCGCTGCTGTTACTAAGCACCGCGAGTTTCGCGCAAACGGGTTTCGCATTTCTTGAGATCCCCGTTGGCGCTCGCGAAAGCGCGTTGGGCGGATCGGGCGTTGCGCTTGTGACCGGGCCGACTTCTGCCGCGCACAATCCCGCCGCACTCGCCGAGCTAAAGTACACCAGCTTTTCAGCATTGACGACGCGTCACTTCGGCGATGCACGCGCATCCTATTTTGGCTTGAACATCAAGGCGCGCAGGTTTTCGATTGCACCCCATTTTTGGGGCACTGCGATTCCTGATCTCGAATATCGCACAGCACCCACAAGCGAACCCATCAGCGAGTTCGACGCGACGTTCTCCGCCGTCGGTGTTTCATCAGGCTGGCACTTGACTAAGGATTTGAGCGCAGGTGTCACCGCCCGCTATCTCCACTCAAAGATCCACTACGAGAGCGCCGAAGGCTGGTCCTCCGACGCAGGACTCTTGTGGCATGCGCCCGTTGAACAATTGAGCATCGGCGCGGCAGTCAACCATTTCGGCGCGGTCAATCAGTATGCAACCGAAGACGTCACTCTGCCCACCACAGCCCGCCTCGGCGGAGCCTGGACGCAAGAATTAGGCACGGCAGGCGGCCTGCTTTTCACGGCGGAAGGCGCCGCGGTCAAAGATCAGACTCCGCGCTTTTCCGGCGGCGCAGAGTATAAAGCACCACAATATCTCGCTTTACGTGTCGGCTACGTCGCAGGTTTGGATACCCAGGGCTTGTCCTTCGGCGCAGGCTTGGACTACCGCCGCTTCCGCGTGGACTACGCCTTCCTGCCCTACAAAGAGGAGCTTGGCGAGGGCCACCGCGTCGGGTTGACCATAGAGTTTTAGTGAAGCTTTAGCTTTCGACCGACTTTTTTCAAAATGTGAGCACGGACTATTGCATCTGCTCAATTCCGATATTATCTTTGGGCCAGCCGTTCGACGTCGGGACGGCCTTCGGTTTCATCAACCGGGAGGAGGTGGTCCAGTGTTATCTAACAGGCCTATGAGGTGTGCTGCATAGCACACCGCGGTCCGAGCAAGGCTCGTCGGTTGACGGGCCTTGCCGTTTTTTGTAGATTATGGAAAACCTTTCACAAACAATGATTCGCGAAGAATATCTCGCTGTCGTCGGAGCCTATTTCGAGCGCGCACTCTTTCAGATTAAGGACATCCCTGCAGATCGTCTGGAGTGGCCGCTTGCCGAAGGTGAAGTATCTACACTCGATCTCATTAACGAACTAACCGCACGCGCTGAACGCATGGTGCGCGCACTCGAGTTGCTCTTTCACGGTGCGGATGCTACCGAACTGATCGCGACACCGCTAAACATTAAACACGATACTAAACGCGCCGTCGCAACTTACAAAATTGCTCACAGCACCGTCGCCGCAGCCTTAGAGCGCATTCCCGAGTCACGCCTAAATGAAAACGGCGAAGTTCCTGATTGGTTAATCAGCGAATACATGGCTCACATTCAGACTGCGGCAACTCGTATTGAAGTCTGGTCCCAATCCCTACGCGCTCGCGGCCAAGCCGGGCCGACAGGTTTACCGGTGATACAGTGAGTTCAGTTTCCAATTTCAATTTTCCTATTTCAAGTTTTTGAATTCTGTGCTTCTCGGCCTATCCAATCTGAACCCCACCGTCGGTGCGATAAACTCAAACACCGATAAAATTATTGCCGCCGCGCGTGACTATGCACGACGAGGCTGCGATATGGCCGTGTTCAGCGAGATGTGCATTGCGGGTTACCCGACGGAAGATTTGGTACTCTGGCCCGAGTTTGTCGAGCAGCAATGGTCTGCGCTCTTGCGCATCGCCGAAGCCTTCAAGAATTCACTGATGTACATCGCGGTCGGCCTAGCCGTCGCGCATGAAGACAAAGTTTACAATTGCGCCGCGCTCGTGCGGCAAGGAAAAATCCTCGGCATCGTTCCCAAACAAGAGCTGCCAACCTACATCATCTTCTACGAAGCCCGAACGTTTACCCCCGGAGAGCGCGGTGCAGAAGCCGAATATCGTGGCGTTCCATTTGGTGATTTAATCTTTGACACACCTCACGGCAAACTCGCGCTCGAAATTTGCGAAGACCTCTGGATTGACAACGGCCCGCTAATGTCCCGCGTCGAACGCGGCGCGCAGATGAGCATCAATCTCTCGGCCTCGCCATGGCGACTCGGCATCGTGCAGGCTCGCCGCGAACTACTTTGCGCACGCTCCAAGGCCGCAGGCATCCCGTTAGTCTACGTCAATCAATATGGTGGCAACGACAGTTTAGTCTTTGACGGATCGAGCTTAATTGCTTCTGACGGCGTGATCCTTATCGAGACCGAGCGCTGGATTGAGAACAACACGGTCTTCGATTTCTCACCAACTTCCAAATGTTCCGGTGCGCGTTCATCCGAATTCTTTTCCGATCTCGTGCACGCACTTACCACCGGCATAGCCGACTACTACGTCAAGACCAAAGCTTTTGACAAAATCGGCATCGCCCTTTCCGGAGGGAAAGATTCTGCATTGGTTCTGCTCCTTGCGCACGACGTAACTCGAAAACTCGTCAAAGACCCCCGCGACTTCGTACACGCGTTTTCTCTTCCGACACATTTCAATAGTGATGCCACGCGCAATGTTGCACGCGATCTCGCCAATGATCTCGGCGTTTCATTCATCGAAGACTCAATTGAAGACGCCGTTACCGTCGAGCGCGCCGCCACAAAACGCCTGACACAATCTGATATGCTGACTCCGCTGACAGAGCAGAACATTCAAGCCCGAATACGCGCGCTCAGAATGTGGAATTGGTCCAATCAAACGCGCGGACTCTGGCTACAAACGGGTAACATGTCCGAAAAGTCGGTCGGCTACACCACCATCGGCGGTGATCTTTCCGGGGGCTATGCACCGATCGCAAACGTCCCTAAAACAGTTGTGACCGCATTGATCGCACACTATCAATCCAAACTTCATCTCGCAAGTCTCGACACGCTCTTAAAACTTCACCCATCCGCAGAGTTAATGGAGGATCAAGAAGACGAACGCGATCTAATGCCGTACCCTGTGCTCGATGCGTGCTTTGAATTATTCGCCGGACAAAAGCTCTCGCTGCCCGAAGTTTATGCGGAACTCTCGCGCAAATTCTCTGATGAGGAGCTAAAAAAACTTGACCCGGCCTATCGACCGGGTCAGTTAAAAGAGTGGGTGAAAAAATTCGCGCGCCTGTTTGTTACGTCAATCTACAAATGGGTTCAATCTCCGCAGGGCGTACACGTCAGCGATTTAGACTTAGACCGCGAGCGTGCTCTGCAACTCCCCGTAGTTCAAAGCATGGAGTGGCTCCGTCTAAACGACTTCTAATCCGTTGCAACACTCAAGGCGCACGCGCCAGCGCAAAATCCGTTTAACAAACGGTTAGAATTCGTGCCCGAGGTTTAGATACAGCAAGAACTTCCCTGTCTCCTGATCACTCTTGATCATCTCCGCTGCGGTCAGTGACATCGGTCCAAACAAAGTTGCGAGCGAGAACTTCGCGCCGACGCTGTGCCGAATATCTTCCGATGCGGGCAGCGGATCAGAAAACTGCGAAACTCCGCCAACGGTGTAGATAGCCGATGCATAAGCATCCGCAAGCAATCGCGAAAGCAAGTCAAACCGCGCCTCAGCTTGCAATGAGAACTTCGCGTTGCCAAACCGCTCGCCTTCATGCAACCCCGGCATCTCATGCTCACCGCCGAACGCGTATTGTCCCCACAGCGGCAACTGAAAATCATTCCAGGCATAATCACCGCGCAACGCCAGTGTCCAGCGCGGTTGTATTGGAACGTAGCCCGCAGCTTCGGCAGTTAAGCGGTTATATTTCAGATCATTCGTTGATTTGAGAATAAACAAATATTGACTACGCAGCATGACTCCGCGTGTCGGAAACGGATAGCGGTCCTGGGTGTCGATGTGCGAACGCAATCCTAACCATATTAAGTTCGCACGCGCATCAGTCGTCACACCGCCCGTTCGAATATCGCGGTACCCCAACCCTGTGCCAAACTCTCCCCATCGGCGCACCGCTCGCCCGGCCCACGCTTCAGTGCCTGCTCTTTCAAAGAAGAAGAACGAAATCGGTTTGTGCTTCACGTCGAATCCGCGCTGCTCTTCGCGCTGCCAGTCCGCCGTCCATTCCGCTGTAAAATCTGTCCGCAGCACGCGATCAAATCTTCTCCTCAGCTTAACAATTTCGTCCTGCTCGCCGTACATACCAAACAGCGTAACGCGTCCACCGTACGGCCCGAGATGATCATGCACAAATTCAACGAACCCGCGTCCTTTGCGTTCGCTCGAATATCCAGCACCCAATCGCAACTGCGGAGTCGGTCGTTCCACTGCGCGAATCGTCAACGTCGTACCAGTGTCGGTTGCTGCCGGAGAAATCGTCACGAGATCGTAATGTTCGCTTCCCTGAATTTGATTTAGTCCGCGCCGCGCACGCCGCGTCGTGAATAGGTCACCAGGTTTAATTGGAAAATCGCGCAAGACTGCAAAAGGGCGATTAGAGGTAACACCATCAACGGTGATATTCTTGACAACACCCTCGTCCCATTTGCAATAAAGTCCGCCGTCCAAACTCTGTTCAAGCAATATCGGTCGAGCTAAAGGATAGCCGCGCGCACGGTACATCCGCGCAACATCCGACGGCGGCACGTCACGCACAACCGAATCAGGGAATACGGTAATTCCGCTGTGGATAATCCTCGTTGCGGCTTCGCCCGAGTTCGGAAAGCTCGCTTCAAATTCATCACGCGTTCGCTTACTGATAGAAAGCCCATTGCGATTGGCCGCAAAGCGCGGACGCGGTGTGATCCCATGCTCGTTCATCAAGAAGCGCAACTGATCCGCGATCTCTTTCGTTGCGACGTAGCCTGCGTTAATGAGGCTATCGATATTGCTGAAGTCCGTTGACGAATGCTCGCCAACCTCCGGAACAATTACAGCGTCTGCATCCGCGCGCGATTCAGCATTCTGTTCAAGCTGCAAAACCGACGTCACGCGATCCACAAGCTCCCACGGCTGATCCATTGGCTCGCGCGGATTGATATCGGCAGTTAGATCAACTGCAACGACAAACTTTCCCCCCTCTTTGCGCGCGAGTTCCACAGGGATATTTTCAGTCACACCGCCGTCAACGAGCCGCTTGTCGCCTAAAGGGTACGGCACATACATCAGTGGAAACGACGACGATGCGCGCATAGCTTCAGCCAAACTGCCGCTGCGAAACACGACAGGCTTACCATGTGTCAAATCCGACGCAACGGTACGGAAACAAATTGGCAAATCGTCAAAGCTGTTCCACGCATGATACGGCGCACGCTGCTCTAAATCAAACAGCACGTCATACAACTTCTGTCCGCTTGAAACGGCCATCGGGACATCAGGAGTCCATCCGCGAAAACGCAGCGTGACGAGCGCTTTACCCGAATTTTCTTTTTGCGCGAGTACAAGATTGCGTCGTTGAGGACTGTCAAGAAATAGCGCGCCCCAGTCAGTTGAAATCGCAAAGTCGCGCAATTCGTCAGGCGTATATCCCGCACAGTAAAGTCCGCCCACGATGCCGCCAATCGAAGAGCCGAAGATCATGTCGGGAACAATTCCCTCTTCTTCGAGCGCCTTCAGCACGCCGATATGAGCGAATCCACGCGCACCTCCGCCTGAAAGCGCCAGTGCAAACTGGTTCGACTCCGCAGCAATCGCCACAGAGCACAACAAAATATAAAACAATATTCCCGTTATCAGCGGGCGACGAATTCGCATGAAACTTTCTGGCTGGACACAAGTAGGTGAAATGGGCTTCGCGTCCAATTTCCCCCTTAAACAACTCTCGAACTTCACACTCTTTGCCGCAGGGCTTCCGCACGATACGAGCGGAGTCACGCGGCTTTCCTCTGACGTCAACAATTTCGCAGCCTGTTTGAATGAGGCCGCACGACACGCACAAACAGGGCTTCTGCTCTTCCTTCCCCCTGACCTACAATCGCTCGCAGACGGCTGGCAACAAAATCTGCTCAACGCCGCCAACGCAAATCCCACCGCGCGCTTCTTCTACGGAAACTACTTCTGGCGCGGTAATAACGGCGATGAATTGCAAACCGTTCGCCACGACTTAGGCGACATCACCGAACGCGAAGATTGGGGACCGGCTTGGGCCGTGCGCGTCGAATGGCTACTGTCAATCGGCGGCCTCGATGAACAACATTTCAAAGCGGCGTTCTACGATCTATTGTTGAAAAGTTGGGGCGACAAAACGCGCGTCCACATCGACGGCGCTATCGCTGTCGTTCCCGCCCGCAAACCGATGCCGCAGACCTTGCCAAAAAATCCAAACTCTTCTACCCCGGTCGTGGCGCGTTAGGTGGCTTCTCGTATTTGTTCATGGACAAAGAAACCGAGCACCACACAGAACAAGTCTTCTACAATTTCCTAAAACGCGAACACGCATGGCTCGAGGGTGAGCGTTCTGCATTCCCCCCTCGCTTCAGCGGGGGGCAAGGGGGGGCAGTCCGCATCTCGGTCGTCACTCCCGTTTACAACCGCGCGAAATTCATCGGCAAAGCCATCGAATCCGTGCAAGCCGCTGACATCTCCGATTGGGAATACATCATCGTGGACAATGGCTCGACCGACAACACTCGCCAAGTTGTTCGCGAATACATGGCCAACGATCCGCGCATCAAGCTTATTGAGAACGACCGCAACGTCATTTCGGTTTCACTCAATCTCGGTGTCCGTGCCGCGCAAGGCAAATACATCGCCCAGCTCGACAGCGACGACGAACACAAACCGCACACGCTGCGCATGATGGCCGAACATCTCGACAATAACCCCACGTGGGGCTTAGCCATCAGCTACTACGAGTTGATGGACGTGGACGGCAACACCCTGCCCGATCTCGGGGTCATCAAGCACGAGCAATACAACCGCAACAACATCCTCCGCCGCGACGGAGCAGGCGCCTTGCGCTGCTGGCACAGAAGCGTGATTCTCGAGTTCGGCGGCTTCGATGAAGGCGAACTCGGTCACTACGGCGAAGATTACGACCTCGTGCTGAAGTGCGGTGAGAAGTACGAAGTCGGACGCGTGCATCACGTCTGCTACCGCTACCGCCGCCACGATGACAACACCGACGTCTTGCGCTCCAGCGAAATGAAAATCCGCAACAAGACTCTCGCCAGAATGCGCGCCTTAGACCGCCGCAGAAAACTCAACGGCCACTAAGATGCTCCAGACTACCGCGCTAACAATCCGCTTCTCCTGCGTCGAACATCTTCATGACCTTCGCGTGGTACGGTCATCTGAAGTTTCGCGAGTATCCACTCTGGATCGTCGTTCTCGCAAGCTGGGGCATCGCCTTCTTCGAATACTGCCTGCAAGTCCCCGCTAACCGTTGGGGCTATAGCCAATATTCCGGCGCACAACTGAAAACCATGCAGGAAGTCATCACACTCACGGTCTTCTGCGTCTTCTCAGTTTTCTATCTCAAAGAACCCGTAACTCCAAAAATGCTCGCAGGCTTCGGCCTAATCATCGCCGGAGCGGCATTGGTGTTTCACAAATAGAAAGTGCTTAACAAGCACTCGAGCGTCGCGCCCTGTCCAATTCAGACAGGGCGCTTCTATATTACTCAAGTTCGCTTAACAAATCATCCAAATCGAGCGGATCGGTGACCATTCTGAGCGCGCCGCCTGCATCTTGCGGCCATTCATTCTCAGGCTTGTCCCAATACAACTCAAGTCCGTTGAAGTCCGGATCATGCAAGTACAGCGCCTCACTCACACCGTGATCCGCCGCTCCTTCAAGCGGAATTTTCGCCTCAATCAACCGCTTCAATGCATCTGCTAAAGCCGCGCGCGTCGGATAAAGTATCGCAACGTGGTATAGCCCCGTACTTCGTTCCGGCGGCGGCGGCGCTCCCTTGCTGTGCCAAGTATTAAGTCCGATGTGATGATGATAACCACCCGCCGAAATAAACGCGGCGGCGCTTCCCATCTTTTGCACCAACTCAAACCCCAGCACGTCACAATAAAACTTCAACGCGCGATCCAAATCAGACACTTTCAAATGCACATGTCCGATTCTCACACCCGCGTCAATCGGACGAGACATTATTTCGACTTCTCTCTCAGCAAATTCAGCGCGCTGCCCGCACGGAACCACGCAATCTGCTCGGCATTTAAAGTCTGGTCAAGCATAATTTCGTCGCTCGTTCCGTTCGCATGCTTCGCTACAAGCTTCACAGCCTTACCCGGAGCAAGATTCGCCAGATCCAATAGCGAGAGCTTGTCTCCCTCTTGAATCTTATCATAGTCCGCCGGATTCTGGAACGTCAGCGGCAGAATACCCTGCTTCTTCAAATTCGACTGGTGAATACGTGCAAAACTGCGTGTAATCACAGCCGCACATCCGAGCAACCGCGGTGACATTGCCGCATGTTCGCGCGACGAGCCTTCACCGTAATTCTCATCACCCACCACTATCCACTTCGCACCGCTTGCCTTGATATCGCGCGCCGCTTTCGACGTTTCGACTTTCTTCGCTCCAGTCAGCGGATGCGTAATCACACCGCGCTCACCGTCGAATGCGTTGATCGCGCCGCTGAACATGTTGTTCGAGATATTATCAAGATGTCCGCGATACTTGAGCCACTTGCCCGCCGGTGAAATATGATCCGTCGTGCACTTCCCCTTCGCCTTAAGCAGCAGCGGCAGATCCACATAATCCTTACCGTCCCACGCTTCAAACGGAGTGAGTATCTGCAAACGATCCGACTTCGGATCCACAATCACATTCACATCACCTGTTGCCGGAGCAAGATAGCCCTGCGAATCCTTAATATAACCGTTCGGCGGCAGATCCGGCGCAGGCGACGGCGGTGTAAGCTTCACACCCAGTCCCGGCACCACGTCACTCATCGGATCAAAATCCAAAGTCCCCGCCAGTGCATACGCCACGGTAATTTCCGGACTCGTCAAGAATGAGAGCGTATCCGGTGAGCCGTCATTGCGACCCGGGAAATTACGATTGTATGAAGAGATGATTGAGTTAACTTCACCCTCTTTCACGTCGTCGCGCTTCCACTGTCCGATGCACGGCCCACATGCGTTCGCCAAAACCGTCGCGCCGATTTTTTCCAGCCGCTGCATCTGTCCGTCGCGCTTAATCGTCTGATAGACCTGCTCACTGCCCGGCGTCACATACAAATTGATCGCCGCCTTCTTCCCCTTCGCCGCCGCCTGATCAGCAACTTCCGCCGCACGGCAAATATCTTCATACGAAGAGTTCGTGCAAGAACCAATCAAAGCGTTCGTCAAACTCATCGGCCAGCCGTTCTCTTTCGCTGCCGTTTTCAACTCCGAAATCGGCCTTGCAGCATCCGGCGAATGCGGACCCACAACATACGGCTCAAGGCTTGTCGAGATCAATTTCAATCACGCGGCCAAAATATTTCTCCGGAGACTTGTAAACTTCAGCATCGAGCGTCACCAGATGCTTGTTCTTGTTGGCAAGATCAGCCAAAGCACCGCGCTCCGTCGCTCTCAGATATCGCTCCATCGAAGCATCATACGGGAACACGGACGTCGTCGCGCCGAGTTCGGCGCCCATATTGCAAATCGTCCCCTTGCCCGTCGCGGAAATAGATTCAGGCCCTCGCCGAAATATTCAATCACCGCATTCGTGCCGCCCTTAACGGTCAAAATTCCCAGCGTCACGAGGATGATATCCTTAGCAGACGCCCAACCGTTCATTTTTCCTTTAAGGTGCACACCGATTCTTTGCGGGAACAAGACTTCCCACGGCAAACCCGCCATCACGTCAACCGCATCGGCTCCACCCACACCCGACGCAAACATCGCCAATCCACCGGCATTCGGCGTATGCGAATCCGTGCCGATCATCATTCCGCCCGGAAATGCATATTGCTCAAGCACAACTTGATGAATGATTCCCGCACCCGGCTGCCAAAATCCGATATTGAACTTCTGCGAAACGCTCCGCAAAAAGTCATACACTTCCTTGTTCGTCACGACCGCGTTCTTGAGGTCTTCCGAAGCACCTACACGCGCTTGAATCAAGTGGTCACAATGCACCGTCGAAGGCACAGCCACACTCTTCAGTCCCGCCGACATGAACTGCAACAGCGCCATCTGCGCGGTCGCGTCCTGCATCGCCACGCGGTCGGGTCGCAGTTGCAAATAAGACCTGCCGGGATGCAGGTCTTCAGTGTGAGGATCGTCTAAATGTCCAAAGATGTGTTTTTCAGCCAAAGTCAGCGGGCGGCCTAAACGCTTGCGAATCACTGCAATGCGTTCGTCCATCTTGCGATAGGCCTCAGCAACAAACTCAGGCGTTGACTCAACGCGAATCATAAAGCTTTATTCCTTCTTAATTTAGCAAATCATGTCTAATAATCAGGAATATACAGATTTCCACCCCCCCAGTCAACTGCCTGTAAGGCAGCTTTTGCGCTAGCGCAGGCGCTTCGTGTAGGGGCGGGCAGGCGTGCCGCCCGTCCCAAGCGACAACTACACTCTCTGCGCTTCCCTTCGCCAAACCGCTCACTTACGCAAACCCCAATCACCACCCAAATTCAGCCTCACAAAATAAACAACAACAATCCTTCCAATTCACACCCTATCTATGTGATTTATAACAAGAATATAGCTTTTGAAACATTATCCATGAGTTTAGAGTATAATACTTGATTCCAAGAATTTTGACTTAAGCTGAATTCATCAGATGCCAATTCCCTACAGATGTTACTCTACGTCACCTGCCTTCAATTTTTTTGAACCGTGCAATAATGTGACGCAGAAATCTGATGACCGGTTCTATGATTACGAATAGGAACAAATCATGATTAAGAAAATTCTCGCGCTATCCGTTATGGTAGCTTGCGCAATCACATTTTGCCAGACAGCAATCGCGCAGACGTCAACTGGATCAACAGTTGCGATTCAGCCGAGCGCGTTGCTAACAGTGGTATCCCCGAACGGCGGCGAAATCATCACGCAGCATTCAAACACGACCGTAATGTGGACGGCAGATCCGTCACTTCAGTCGTTCACAGTTCAGCTGTTGGTGCGCACCCAGCACAAAATGGGTCACGCTCGCCAAAAATTTGCCGATGGGAACCACGTCATTCGTCTGGAACGTTACACAAGCGCCGTCCACAAAGTGCTTGTTAAAGGTAACCGGCGTCAATATCACGGCGCAGTACATTGAAGACATCAGTGACGACGCCTTCAGAATTCAGCAATAGTCGGACTAAGACCATTGACAAAAGTCCTCGCGCAAGCGAGGACTTTTGTCTTTGTCATTGTAGTGGCGGGTCTTGCCCCGCCTTGCTATGTAGGGGCGGATGGCAATCCGCCCGCGCCGGGCAGGATCGATATCAGTTGCCTTGTGTAGCGCCCGCGTTCGCGGGCAAAATCCCCAAAACAAAATATCGAGGTAAAGCCCTGTGTCATCCCGCAGCGCAGCGAAGGGACCTAAATTACGGAACCCAAACTGCTACTGAATCCGAGTCCACCATATCCATTCCTGAATTGGACACCAACACGATAGTAACTGTACTGGACACCGCAGTAGAATCCTCATAGTGGGACGGACAATACCCTGAATTGCAATAAAGAGGATTGAATTGTGGACCAGTCACTTAGGTATCCTTGCGCGCGACCAGCATCGAACGGATAACACGGGCAATTCCATTGAATGTCCACACTGCCATCAGAGTAAATAGTGGCCCCGAGGATGTTCAGGCAATATAGGCTCAGTCGTGGTCAAATTCAGCGTACGTCGGCTGACTCGCCGTAGCCATTCGCGCTGTAACCCAACAGAATAGGCGGTTGTCGGTAAATAGCGGGTGTAGTTAGATTCACGCGATTGACGATTGATATGCAATCGTCTCACTTGGCCTATCATCGTCTCGCGATATGAAACAAAAAGCTGTCTATATTGGGTGATTGTGGACACCATTTAGTCGTCATTCTTTGGGTATAATCGGTTTCAAAGAAGGCGTATCAACAACCGCCTCTGGTGCTGACCCATATCATAGTTTACCGACAAACGGTCGGACTAATATAGTTCATGCTATCGTCAGTGGTCAGGCTGACCCAAAGGCAAATTCTGATCAGGAGGTTGTAACGGAGTTTGAGGCTAAATCGATAAAAGTCGAATCGACAGCCCCCTGGATAGGGCATCACAGTTGATTGATAGAATGAACCTGAGGGGACTGGTCTGCAGAAAAACGTTCGCTTGAATTATTGTTCCGGGAACATTTGTTGAAACTTCAGCGCTAATTGTCGTGTCCGTCCTTAGAATCCACGGGCAATTGTAGTAACCGGGACTGGCAAGTTCAAACCAATCGTAAATCTCGACAGCCATTACGTGCGGGATAAGTAATTTGAACTGAATAAGTCGTATCGGGGTTGGTAGTGTCATCGGATAATAATAGTTATAGCTGTTGTTGATTGTATCACCTTCTGGAACACAGCCGACAGCGATCCAATGAAAAATACAGCAATACGCTAAGTAGCCGCATAAATTTATCCCTTTCTGAACACGAAAGTTATTTCAATGAAGACCGAGGCTATTAATAGAATAGCAAAAATACTGAGTTGCCAAATCGAAGAATACCGTTTTTTCGCGGCATCACCTTCCACACAACTGTCCACATAAGGATGCCCCGCTTGCCACGAATACCTCTCAAATTTCCTCCAAAATCTGCCGCAGACCTAGGGGGATTAAGGGGCGGCTATCCTCCGCCGAGCGGATTGGGAAGCGAAAGCTTGAGGGTCCCCGCCGGAATCCTCTTTCCCTATTTCACCAACGCCACCTTCCGCGTCACCCCCACATCCCCCACCGACAACCTCACAAAATAAACGCCACTCGAAAACCCGTTCGCATCCCACCTAACCACATTCGTCCCACCCTGCACAACATCATCCAGCAACGTCCCCCGCTCCCGCCCCAACACATCATACACTTTCAACAAGACATGCGCCACACGCGGCATCTCAAATGAAATTTCTGTTGAGGAGTTGAACGGGTTGGGGAAGCTAGAATGTAAACTTCAATAGGAAGAAATGTACCTCCTCGCCCACCGGATCTATCTGCCAATGTGAAACAGTGGATACACCACCCGCCAGGAGAGTGAGGTCCCACCGTTGCGCTCTGAGGCCTGCAAAGTAAATGCCTACTTCATCCGATAAAGCGCCTCGCTCCAGGCGATCTTCATGTCAACAGCCCCCGCATTTGTGTTTGGTGGATCGCAGCATTACCATCTCTCGGAACGCTTAACCCAGGTCCTAACGCCGAACCAACAGGCGATCTAAAGGTATGTCTATAGGAAACCTCTCGTCTGCAAGGAAGCGTCCTACAATGTCTCCTCAAAGTAGCTAATGACACCGCCTTCCAAACTGGCGAGGCCGTTACCACCGGCCCGCTAGTTCAGTCATGGAGCTGACCAAAGATGTCTAATCCTGTTCCTTGCAGCGAGCAGTGATGGCGAGTACAGGTAATGTCCGTCTCGACAGAAAGACGCCATCCACTTTCATCCCCGAGGTTTATATTTGGACCCGGGTTCTCAGGCCGGTAACCAGACCCAGCTCCAGCCCGGAGCCGGCCTTTACCAAATATCATAGTCACCATGAGCCACCTGCGAACGGCCGTAGCTGTTACAAATGCAGAATACTGTCTCCCGGCCCGAATGGGGAAAGCCCTTCACGTTGTGCTGTATTGACGCTTTGAGCAAGGCAGCAATTGGTGTCTGACCCAGATTCTCTCCATAAGACGATAGGATTTGTGAGATCTTACCCGTTGGGCCTTCCAGGGGGTAGCACTTAAAAAGCCTCGTTGGAGTCACCTATTTCATTAATGCTTGGCCAGTGCAATACGTTGCCCTGTGCGAAAATATCAATCCCGCCTTATAAATGAGTCAAGGCGACACTCCAGCTGCGCAGTGCAAATTTAATTCCACATCCCAACAACAAAAGCGCGAACCCCACCCGCTTCAAATTCTTGAGCACAGATAAGATTCGCCACAACATGATAAACTCGGCCGTCTTAGTTAGCGCGTAATAATAGAATCTACAAGCCCATTCCCGAAAAAGCAATGCTTCGCTTTCTCCGCACCCCGTAGTGGCAGACCTTGGTCTGCCTTCTGCTCCGTTTCCATTCATTTGAAGTGGGTCATTATTATCAAAAATGGAGTCTCCACGCCTCCCAAAACCCCAACTTTTTCCCTAACTACAATTTGAACAAATGTTTACTAAGTTCAATAAAATGAAAATAAATCTTGTACAGACGTTCAAATCATTGTATATTAGTAGCTGTTAGCAATTGGACCACTGGTCACCTCTGAGCACCAATAAACAACACCCTCGCTCTCCAGAAACGACTCCGCCTCTTTTCCCTGCAGCATCGCGACAGTCGAAAGCACGCCCGCCTCGATACACGTTTCCGCTAACACCATCACGGATCGCGGCGCATCCGTAACGGGCCAACCCGTCTTCGGATTCAAAATGTGCGAATAGCGCACGCCGTCCTTCAGCAAAAATCTCCTCGCATCTCCGCTCGTCGCCACGCCGCCTCGCTCAAGCTTCACCATCCCCACACTCTCTTCACCGGTTTTGTTCGGATCATCAAGCCCGATGCTCCACGGCTCGCCCGACGCGCGCAACCCACTCACAAACAAATCACCTCCGAAGTTCACCACAAAACTCGCTTTGCTCTGCACGGCAATTAATCCCGCCGCAAGATCAACCGCGAACTCTTTCCGATTCCGCCCAAGTCAATCTCCATTCCTTTCGGCATCGAGATTTCACAGCTTCAAATCGGACTTTATCCCACCCGACCAACGGCAACACTTTGTCAATCTCTTCTTGCGTTGCAATCCGGTCACTGCCGTCAAACTTCCAAACTCGCCTGAGCACTCCCGAAGTAATGTCAAACATCCCGCCGCTGAGTTCAAAGCACTCATGGGCATAAGACAACAAACGGGCGGTCTCTTCGTCCACTTGAACTGAAGATCCGCCCGCTGAATTGATTCGATGTATGATGTTTCCCGCTAAATAGCGGCTGAATTTATCCTCAATCCGCCACGCGTCTCGCGACACGATGTCTAAAATCTCCTGCGCCTCCGCGTGCGACGCTTCCGTCAACACTTCACACCGACTGGCCATCGCGAAACCGTCCCACCCAATGATCTTTCGACCGCTGTAAAACGGTTTCGCGCTTCACGGCTTATGGCAATCCGATGGCATAACCGACTTGCAAAATCAAAATGTCAAGCGGCGGAAACATGCTGTAATCTTTTTGAACTCCGATGGCTTCATTCGGATATTCGTTCCCGCTCTGTCTCATGTACTCAATCCGCGCCGTGAATTGCTGAAGCTCGGCAGTCTTCACTCCAACTTTGAACCCGATGGTTTGCGTGGTCAAATCTCCAAACCGATAGTCTGAAGTTGCATAGTCCGGCAGCAGCGCGCCCCTCGGCAAACTGTAAACATAAAAATCCGCCGCCGATTGCAAATAAGTTCGCCAATGCGGTTCAAGAAACACCTTGTCCGAAATTTCCAAATCGTACTTAATGTCAAATGTGTTTGAGCGAATTCCCCAATCGTCCCAATAGTTTCGATAAGACAAATGCAAAATGTCTTTCCCGAAATGATAAGCCGAACTGAAGAACACACTCTGTCTCACTCGCGCATCAGGCCGTTTCTCGTAAATGTAATCCCCTGATCTTTGTTCACCCGTCACCGAATCCACAAGACTGATCATCTTGTAAGGCTCAGTCAAGTAACCATTCTCATCGGCATAGGAATAATTCACCTGTGCCAGCCAACGCGGAGTCAAAACTTGAGTAAGACCAATCATTCCGTCCGCAATCTTCTTTGACATCGTCTTCTCAACCGGATTGTTCGGATTCACTCGCGCCAATCCGGTCGGCACACCTCCTACAGCATCTATCTGATCAGAGTTGTACCCGCCTCCGATTGAAATCGTCGTCAATTTCTGATTGAAATCACCCAGCATCGTAGCCGTCAAGCCGGTGGATTTGTAATCCGTTTCGGCAGACAAATGACCGCCAAGTTCCGTGCGAAAACGGCGACTAAGCGGCTTGGTCCAACTGAGATCCATCGAACCACGCTGGTCTTGAAAAGCACGCGTCGGCACTTCTCCTGTCGCTGTCTGATGCCGTTGCCCCGAAGGTGTTGTAAACGTCTGAACTTTATTTGTCGCTGCGGCCCCGGTTGGAGAAGCTCCGGTCATCGCGTCAAACACAAACTTGCCTTGCAAAGTCTGACCGTCCCCGAAATCTCGTTTGATAACCAGCAACGGTTCAAACACCGTCGTGCGTTTCGCCTCGGCATAGACTAACGACGCGCCTTCAACGGTCCACTTGGTTCCGAAATTCGCCGCCGAAACCGATCCGGCAGTGACGGCAAGCAGAGAGCAAGTTGCCGCGCGCAAGCGGCTGCGAACGGATGACTTTAATTGCATCCGCAGCCTCCGCCACCCACGCCTTGACCACCACTGGATGCTTCTTTGCTAAAATAAATATGCTCGTCCAATCCACCTTGTACGGCATCGGGGACGAGCTGCATGTTTTCTTCCGACAGCAAATCACGCTGCCACGGCTGAACTGATTGCACAGCACAGCCACATGCGAGGCATGCGCACGCAATCAGCAGGACAAACTTTAGTTTCGTAATAATTTCGCGGGTTACTTGGAGTTCAAAGCTTCAACAATCTTAGTCTGCAATTCTCCTTTGTCCTTATCGCGAAATCCAATATGAGAAGTTACAAGCTGTCCTTTGCGATCAATAATATACGTGCTGGGCATCCCCTTAACGTCGTAAGATTTGGCCAGAGTTCCTTCTGAATCAAAACCAATCATGAAATTGACCGGATTCTTTTCCAGAAATTTGTCGGCCTTCTCGCGGTCGCGATCGACATTGACAGCAATAATGACCAGTCCGCTGTCGGCGAACTGATTGTGCATCTCGTTCATCCACGGAAACGACTGACGGCATGGGTCACACCACGAAGCCCAAAAGTCAAGATAAACGACTTTCCCGGCAAGTTTTTCGAGCGAAACTTCACCATTCTTCGTGATAACACTGAACGGCTTCGCGTCTGCGGCAAAGGAAGCGCTCGCCGCAGTCAACATTAGAGTAAGGATAAGAGCTTTCATATATAAGCAAACGCGCAACAATGAGGATAGTTTCGGACTTCTGAGAAAAGTAAAAAAGTCACACAACGGTGACTCGTTAAATATCAGTCAACTCTTTGGGTGGCCAAGCCGCGCGCAATGCGTTGAGCACAGCCACCACATCAATGATCTCCTGCCCGATTGCTCCGGCAACCGGTGTAAGATATCCCGCCGCAGCGAACGCCATTCCGCCAATGCTAAGAATCATTCCGCCGACCGCACTTTGAAGTGCGATGTGGCGCATGCGCTCGCTGATGTGCATGAACTCATCGACTTTCGTCAGCGAGTTGTCCATCACGACCACTCCGGCGGCTTCGGCAGTGACTTCGCTGTTTTGTCCAATGGCAATTCCAACCGTCGCGGCCATCATTGCCGGAGCATCGTTGATACCGTCACCGACGTAAAGTGTTTTGGCTTTGGCGGTTTCGGCGCGCACAATCGCGAGCTTTTGTTCGGGACTTTGCTCGGCGTGAATTTCGGTGATGCCGACTTCTTCTGCCAAATAGTGTACTTCAGATTCACGATCACCGGAGACGAGCATCACCCGATTAAACTGATGCTTTGGACCGAGATGATTGATGAATGAATGACTATCTGAACGCGGCGCATCACGGAAGCGCAAGACTCCGGCATATTTGTTATCAATGACGATGACACATTCAGGTCCGCCCGCACTGGCGGAATATCTCTGAAGTCATGTATCTGCTCTGATTGCAATTTTGTCCGGCTGGTGATAACCACTTCATGATTATCCACCACTCCGCGCAAACCTTGACCGGGCTTTTCACTGACTTCCGACGCTACTGGAATGCTGACTCCTTCAAGCTTCGCAGCTTCCATGATTGCCCGAGCGAGCGGATGCTTTGAGTAATGTTCAACACCCGCAACCAAGGCCATCACTTGCCGCTCATCAAATTCGTCGCGATTAAACGCTCGGTTAGCTTTGGCTCGCCGTAGGTTAAAGTTCCGGTCTTATCAAAGATGGCAGTTCGGCATGTTGCAATTTGCTCCAAGACTACCGGGCTTTTGATAATGATGGCACGTCGCGCACACAAGGAAATAGAACCGATAATCGAAATCGGAATTGCAATCAGAGCGGACACGGCGTTGCAATCACCAAGACCGCCAGGAAGCGCGTGGCTTCCCCGCTGATTAACCAAGCCACAATAGCAATCGCAACTGCAATCGGAGTATAAAATGCTCCAAGTTGATCACCAAGTCTGCGTAAATGCGGGCGAGTTTGCTCAGACTCGCGCATGACCTCCATGATCTTGGCATAACGAGAATCTTCAGCACGCGCGGTGGCTTTGATCGTGAGCGCGGCTTCGCCGTTGATAGAACCTGAAATGACAGCCGATCCGGCAGTCTTCGACATGTGAAACGGTTCACCGGTCAAATACGATTCATCCATCGTACCGTGACCTTCCAACACAGTACCATCCACCGGACAAATGTCATGCGGATAGACCACGAGAATATCATCAATAGAAACTTGATCCAGAGTGATGTCTGCAATGCGCCCGTTCTTTTTCAAATGCGCGACCGACGGCATGCGCTTGGCGAGCGCTTTCAAAACGGATGATGCATTGCTCAGAGCATAATCCTCGAGCGCTTCGCCGCCAGAAAGCA
Organism: bacterium; assembly: GCA_016721565.1. GTDB lineage: Bacteria > Electryoneota > RPQS01 > RPQS01 > RPQS01 > JABWCQ01. The sequence goes on from JADKHW010000017.1 coordinate 36,020, forward strand.
TCAAGACAACCAATGTGCCGGCCAAATACTCTCCGAGGATAACTGAAGTAACAATCGAGATTCCGGCCAACAGGTCAGAGCCGAATTCCCACTTGAAAAGCTTTCGAGTCAGATCGTAGACAAGCGGCAAGCCGCCCAAAACCAGCGCAACATAAAGTGGCCAATTATAGACAGATTCAGTCGTATTTGCGCCGAATCGCAACATCAAGCTCGCAGCAATTGCAAGGACCGCGAGGGTCGCGATAGCCATATTTTTGTGACGTAATAGTCTGGAAATCAAGTTCATGTCACAATATACCATTTCTCTTTTATTCCGGCAACCGTCCCTTGGTACCGTTCTTGCGAATTTCAAGTGAAAACAAAGGGGAATGGTGTATATGAGCCGACCGATGATTGCCTTTTTGGGCTTTTGCTGTGCTTGCTGTAGGAGCAACGGTGTTGATGACGGGCTTGCAGGAGGAAGCATACACCTCGCAAACCGAGCAGCTCGGAACAGCAGTGGACCAAGCTGAAAAGGATTTAGGGACGTACGACGAATCGTCTGCAAAAGCAAAACCTGCAATGAAGCGTGTGTTCGATTTGAACAAAGCGATGCGGCAACAGGCCGCGGACAATCAATCACAACTTGACAGTCTGTTACAAGCAGAAAACGAGCTTGATGTCGGATATCAGTCAAGTGATTCGACCAAGAACGACTACTAAGCATTCACTTAGCGCACAAGAAACGACGGCTTGTGGCCGTCGTTTTTCTTTATGTCGAGCTGAATCGCTCAACCCTTAATCATCGTCAGGAGCATTTTGAATTGCGTTTTGGCTTTGACGGCGTGGGGGATGTTGGCGGGCATGATCACGAACTCATTGGCTTTGGCAATTTGTGATTGTCCGCCGATGATGAGTTCGACTTCGCCGTCTAAAACGTGCACCATCGCATCAAAGGGAGCAGAATGCTCAGACAGCTCTTGACCTTGATCGAAAAGCAAAGAGTGTGATGGTCCCGTGCGGCTGCTTCGACAGAGTTTTGCTGACGACGGCGCCGGGGTTGTATTAGATATTAATTAAGTGAATAGCTTCGGACATTGAGTTCCCTTTGTTGAGTGTAATAAAAGGTAGCCCTGTGGCGCGAAAAAGTCAAGGGCAGCCATTTGGCTGCCCTTGAAATGACTAACCCGGGAATCCGGGTGTCGGAGGCGGCGGACCTGCGCTTAGCCCGAGCACGGGAACCAATCCACTCGGAACACGGTCGGGAACTGTCATCAACATTGGTGACAGCGCTGTACCGGGATCGGTGAGCGTCTTCATAAAGGCAATGATGTCCTGCATCTCTTGCGTCGTCAGATTAAGCGGATCACGGAGTGCGGGATCGAGATCCGGCGTGTCACACTGCGGATGGCGCGGAAAGGCGCCATCGTTGTAGAACGACATGACTTGCTCAGATTTTCAAATACTCCGTCGTGCATGTACGGCGGAGTCAGCTCAACGTTGCGCAATGTTGGTGTTCTAAAGGAATAGCGGTCTGTCGGATTCAGTGTGGCTTCTTCGCGGCCACAATCATCACCGGGGATGACAGCTTTGCCGGGACCTTCTTGCGGAACGCCATTCACAACAAACTCGAAGTCGCTGAACATCGGGCCACTGTGGCATTCGGCGCACTTGGCTTTTGTGAAGAAGAGTTCCAAGCCTCGCAGCTCCGCTGTGGTGAGCGCGTTGTCATCTCCTGCGACGTAACGGTCATAGCGCGAGTTGCGTGTGACAAGTTCGCGTTCATAGGAAGCCATCGCGCGGCCATAGGTTGACGAATCAATCACATGCTCACGCTGACCGTGCAGCCACTCGTCGTTTTCCTGCGGGAAGGCGACTGCGAATCTTTCGGTATACTCGGGAACATCCCGCAGACGAGCGAGCACCGAGTCGAGCGCATTGGCAGCAGCTTCGGCATCCGAACCGGGGTAGGCATCGCCCCGCATCTCTACACGCGACGTGATCGGTTTGGTGGCTTGGACTTCGAGACTCTTGACACGGCCATCCCAGAAAAAGAAGCCGTTGTGCGTCGGTTCACCGGTTTCATCAGCATTGAAAGCCGTGTTAAAAACTGTGGGAGAATTACGCGGCGTGAAGCCAACGGGGGCACTCGTGTAAGAAGAATTGCCGCGCAAGCGATTGGGGCCTAAACCCATTGTACCGGCTACACCGACCGGGAATTGGCGCAGGTCTCCGAAGGCAAAATCGGGATGATGACAGGTCGCGCAAGATACATCTTTTTCGCCGCCGAGCAGTGGGTCATAAAATAGAAAGCGGCCCAACGATATGCGTTCTTGCATCGGCGGGTTGTTGGCCGGATAAGGAATCGGACCAAGCGGCTGGAGATCGAAGCGCTCGCGGGCCGAAATCGGCGACGTGACAACATTGTCATCGTCATTTTCGCTGCAACCGACAAATCCGAGGAGCATGACTCCCAGAATGATCGGTAGCAGGCGTGCTGCGTAACGAAACAAATACATAAGTTCTCCCAGGCTGATTAAGGTGCATCCATTGCGGTTCAAGCATGTTGGCGCGAATGCTTGACGGATTTCAATATACGATGAAGTTTGTCAGGGTTGCAAGAATTTGATTTATGATATTTGAATAGGATGTTTAGAGTCAGATTATGGGCGCTCACTAAACAAGAACGCGACTGTCACTTTGAGTCGAGACTATTTCTTCTTCTTGGGAGAAAGGATAGGAGCAAGGGCATCCACCATCGTGGGTGTGCCGATCTCTTGCAGTTCGTATTGCACACGGACGTGCGGCTTGGTGATTTTAATCACTCGGCCCAAGTCAATCGGAGTTGCGATGATGACCGAATCCACTTTGGCTTTGGTGATGGTGGCTTCGAGATCTTTCATCTGCTTGTCACCATAGCCCATCGCGGGAAGCAACGTGCCGATTTCCGGATAGGTCTTGAAGGTGTCTGCGATTGAACCCACTGCATAGGGGCGCGGATCCACCATCTCGGCGGCGCCGTATTTTTTCGCGGCTACGACGCCCGCGCCATACTTCATTTCGCCGTGCGTGCAGGTTGGGCCGTCTTCGATAACCAAGACGCGCTTGCCGCGAATCAGCTCAGGCTTCTCGACCATGATCGGCGAAGCGGCATCAATCACCATGGCTTTGGGATTGTATTTCTCGATGTTGCCGCGAAGCTGCTGCATTTGCTCCAAAGACGCGCTGTCAACCTTGTTGATGACAATCACGTCGGCCATGCGGAAGTTAGTCTCACCGGGATAGTAGGACATCTCGTTGCCGGCACGGAGCGGTTCTGCGACGGTGATGTAGATATCTGGTTTGTAGAACGGTAAATCGTTATTGCCGCCATCCCACAAAATCACATCGGCTTCTTTTTCGGCTTCGCGAAGAATTTTTTCGTAATCCACACCTGCGTAAATTACTTGGCCGCGCGCAATGTGCGGTTCGTACTCTTCCATCTCTTCGATGGTGCATTTATGCTTTTTCAGATCAGAGATGGCACCGAAGCGCTGGACGATTTGCTTGGACAGATCGCCATAGGGCATGGGGTGGCGAATCGCGACAACCTTCTTGCCAGCGGCTTTCAGAATTTCAGCCACGCGGCGAGTGGTTTGGGATTTACCGGCGCCTGTGCGAACGGCACAAATTGCCACGACAGGCTTGGTGGATTTGATCATCGTGTCGCGGCCACCGACTAACTTGAAGTTTGCTCCGGCGGCAAGAATACGCGAGGCCCAATGCATAACGTACTCATGCTTGACATCGCTAAACGAAAAGACGACTTCGTCAATCTGATGTTTTTCGATCAGACTTTCGAGTTCGTCTTGCGGATGGATTGGAATTCCCTTGGGGTATAGTTTACCGGCGAGCACCGCAGGGTATTTGCGGTCGTCAATGCCGGGGATTTGAGCGGCGGTAAAGGCGACGACGTCGAACATTTCGTTGTCGCGATATACGGTGTTAAAATTATGGAAGTCGCGACCGGCGGCGCCTTGGATGATGGTTTTGATGCGTTTCATGACAAAGTAAGAAATAGGAAATGGGAAATATGAAAAGTCGGAAATGTTTGGACTAAAGATTCGGTCGGGTTGGCTTCGCTTAACCCGACTGGCGGCGCACCAGCGGCATGGACATGCAGCGGGGGCCGCCTAAGCCGCGGACCAACTCGCTGCCGGGGATTTCTAAAACCTCGACGCCGTTGTCGCGGAGCGCTTTGTTTGTGTGAATGTTGCGCTCGTATGAGATGACAACATTGGGAGCAAGTGCAAGCATGTTGGAACCTGCGCTTCTTTGCTCGCGCGCGGCGTAGCGTAAATCGCCGTTGGCGGTTCTGATGATATTGAGCGGTTCGCCGAGTTCGTCTTTCAGGATATCAATCAGCGTGCGCTTTTCGCGTTTGACGTTGGGCTTGCCGTCGTCAGCGGCTTCGTAGCATCTTACGGACGGGCTGTGCTCAATCACCAAGGGGAAGAAGACAACGCTCTTGGGGCCGACGATGGTGAAGACGGTGTCGAGATGCATGTACACACGTTCGGGCGGAATCTCAACTTCGTAAACGCGCTTGGCTTTGCCTTGACGGAAGAGATTTGCGGCGAGCAGTGCAATGGTCTCGGTGCGCGTGCGCTCGCTTCGTCCTACAGCAATGGCATCTTCGTTAATAACGATGATGTCGCCGCCTTCGATGGTGTAGGGGCGGGCTTCAAGATCGCTGGCACCGAAGATGAACTTTGTGCCTGCAAACGACGGGTGCAATTCGAGCACGGTGTGTGTGACCCAAGTTTCTCTGATGCGCGCGGGATAGTGCGCATTGCAGGAAATGACTTCATCGCGAAAAACCATAGCGGGATCGCGGGTGAAGTATGAGTTGGGGCTTGGGTCGATTAAGAATCTATCGTGGTGAACCGTCAAGTCTTCAGTTGATTCGTGTGTGACGGTAGCGAACTCGCGCTCAGTTAGACCTTCAAAGACGACACGAGCAATATCATCGGGCGAGAACTTATCGAGAATCGGTTGCGCGAGCGCGGGATTGTGATTTAGGTCACATGCTTCGCGTACAAGACGCTCTCGGCCCGCTTCGGTGGCAATGACATCGGCAACGAGATCGGCAAGCAGGAGAACTTCCACACCGAGTTCCCGCATTGCTATGCAGAAGACGGCATGTTCATTTTGCATCTGCTGCAAGTAGGGGATGTCTTCCATCAAGAAGCCTTGCACATTGCCGGGGGTTAGCCGGTCAAGTTCGGAGCCGGGGCGATGGACAACCACGACCTTCAGGGGGTCGAATTCGTTGCGGATGTCAAGTTGAATGCGTTGCAGAAAGCCCTCGCGGCAATACCGACTATTCTTGCTTAATAATGCTCAATTTAGGGAGATTTGACGTGGGATTCAAGGCAGGCAGATTCCGGCGGGTCTGAGACCTTTCACAACTGCGCTTAATCCCCGCTGGCGTCGCTTACGTTCCCAGCAGTTTGGCGAGTTCGGTGATTGCACGGCCCTCCCAGAGGGCGGCTTGGTCAACCATTTTAGCGGCTTCTTGTCGGCGGCGGGAGTCACGCCAGTGGTTTACGTTGGTGTCTGGGCCGCGCAGGGATTTACCGTGCTCTTGACGCTCGTAAACACGGCCAAGATGCTTGGCAAACTCCTGCCACGAGGCGGCAGATTGGCCGAAGTTAGTGCTGGCTTTGGACAGGACTTGGCGAGGTTTTCCGCCGAAACGGGGGGCTAAGCGGTCAAGGAATTGGTGAATGTGCGTACGGGCGTGGATCTGACGGTATAAAAGCGGTCCCATCCAACTTGGGGCTTCGGGGCCGGTGAAATCCACTTCGGGATTGCGTAGATCATCAGCAAAGCTCTTGTAGGCGGACAAGCCAATATCTACACCGTCAATGGGTTCGTGCCGCCAATTCGCAATGGTGCGGCGGACAACCAAGGGGAGCAAGGCCATCCAGTCGGGGTCAGGGTACTCGACGTAGTTAACGCGCAAAAGGCTGTTTCCCTCGTCCATTTGCAACCGCCAGTCGTGTAGGTCACACTCGGGCCGGGAGAGGGTTTCGTCAGGCAGACGGTGTTCGATACGGAGAACTTTGAGGTCTGCCTCGAAGGAGGTCTTTTCATAACCGAAGACGAGCATGGGCTGGCGGAAGCGGGCGAGGAACAACGCACCGTCATCGAGCCACTCCTGCGCGATCTCAAAGGCCTTCAGGGAGGAGGACGGGGTGATTTCCGTCCAAGTTATTCCGAGAGCGCGGGAAAGGGAATCGAGCGGGCGGATGGTGTATTTGTCAACGGCACGCAAGGGATCTCTTGAATAGACGAATTGGAGGGCTTGGCCGCTCAGGACCTCGGTGTCTCCCAGCCCAGGCGGATGCCCTGTTTGGCAAGAAGCACCCATAGACCAAAGCCCAACGCAGGTTCAGTTTCTCCAGCGGTTTGCCGGAGGGATTTCAACTGACCCGGGTAGTCTTTGACGTAAATTTCGGTTTTTGAGCGGGTTGCCATGCAAATAGGATACGAAAGCTGGGCGAGAGACTCAAGGGGGAAACTTTGAGGGGTGAGGTCTGGGGATGAAAAAGGGCTTGCTTGCGCTTGGCCCCTCTTGAACTGACGCAAGAAGTTTAGAAGGTGGCTACGATTTGAACTAAGCCTTGGTTGTTCTCGGATTCTGAATCTGTTCTGAATTCGGAGCGAAGTTCGAGACCGTTGCCGAGATAAGCACCGCCACCGAGGCTCAGGTCGTTATGGGGTTCAAAATCACTTCCCTCGATATGATCAACTCGTGACAACGCGAAAAAGTGGCCAAGTTCTTTGATGCCTTGGAAATAAAAGCCGCGGTGATCTAATGCGACTCCTGCAACGTCTTCTTGCAAGACAATACCTTCGGCAGTAAATGACCATGTGCCTTGCGTGACAACAGCATGTCCCCCGAACATTAGCATGGCGGGTGAGCCGTTATTTAGCCAGCCGAGCGCACATGAACCGCCGCAGCGCAAGGAGTTCGTTAAGTTGAGATTCAAGCGAGTGCCGCCGGAGACATTCACCTCGTCCGTGGGATCATCGATATCGGTGTTTGATTGCAAAGAGAATCCGCGCACAGTCCACGCATCGAGGCTGGCATTCTTGAAGCTCCAATTGGATGCGAGACCGACATCGTTCCAACAACCATGTGTTGATGCAACGATTTCCGGCGTAGAGATTGTCTTTCGCGAATTGGATGCGTAACACTTGACGTCTTCACCGAACGGCGCGTCAAATTGCCCTGCGAAGGCAGTCCAGCTTTTCAAACGCGAATCAGATGTTTCTGCTTCTGGTTTGATTTGATAGCTGATTTGTGCTACGCCGACTTGAAAGGTCTCGTCATAGATGATACCTAAGGATGCGGCGGCGCGGTCATTGATATCTTTGGCAAGATCGACTTCAACTTGATTGAGATGGGCATTGTTGCCCAACTCTGAAGTCGAATTGGTTTCGTAAACGGCATCCATGAAACCGGAGATTTCCAAACCGGCATCATCAGAAAGGTCATTTGACAGAGAGAACAACGAGGTTTGCGCGGTGTCTTGTCCAGCACGCGGAATATAGGCCGGGCCGCTACGGCTGGCTAAGACATCGTCAGAAATGTATGCGACGCTACTGTTGAGTTGATCATTCAGAAAGAGTACTCTTGCTTGCAAGCTATCTAACAAGTGAGTGAACTCTTGGCGCTGCGATGCAGAGGCCTCGGAGTTGTCGATAACCTGTTGAAGTAAGGTGATTTTCGAGGTTAGCAGGTCAATGCGGGCATGCAGATCAAGCATGGTGCTGGACTCTACATTCGACGGTTCACTTGCCCTTGCCGTCAAGGCTCCAAGCGCAAATATAAAAGCGCATGTTAAGTAAAATACACGATTCATAAATATACCCAAATTTACTGCGGCGATGGCAAATAGCTCAAAATAAAAAACACTGGACCAAGTACACCATATTGTGGTGGCTGTGGCACGGTTTTGTTCCTGCCTGTAGCCATTATTGCAATAAGCGAACCGAGATAGCCTCGAACGGTCATTTTCAGGCAAAGGGTCAGGCGAATAGGGGTTTTGTTACTTATTCTTGAAAACCGCACATATTTATTTGTCTGACCCCACATTTTGACTTGCCAGCGGGGTTTTTCCTCCGTAAATTATAGGTTCAAACTGTTGAACTTAGCCGACCTTGTGTCTGGAGACTAAAGCATGTCCCGCCGATTGATTTACTTGTTTTTATTGACTGCGTGTCTGTATAGTTTTGCCCAAGCCGCTCCTGCTGTTGTGCAGGGACAGGCGTTGGTACGCTTTGCCGAACCGACTTCTCTTGCGCAGGCGCAGGCGGAGTTCAATGCGAATGAATTTCGTGTTGACAAGGTGTTGGTGAAAAAGCTCGATATTTATCTTGTGAAATTTGATGAGAAGCTCAGTGTCGATATGGCTGTCGAGATGCTCAAGGGCAATCCGAAACTGATGTGGGCACAGGCGGATCATATTGCGTCGCCGCGTTTGACTCCGAACGATCCGAGCTTTTCAACACAATGGGATTGGAATCAGGCGAATGATCACGACGTGGACGCTCCTGAAGCTTGGGATATTTCGACGGGCGGAGGCGATTGTAGACGGCGGCTGCCTGTTGACGCATGCAGATTTGGCTGCGAACATCTGGCAGAACACGGCTGAAGTGAACGGCGTCAATGGTGTAGATGACGACGGCAACGGCTATGTTGATGACAAGAACGGCTGGGACGCATTTGCGAACGACGGCACGATCCCGACTGATAATCACGGTACGCATGTTTCGGGGACTGTTGGTGCAGTTTCAAATAACGGCAGTATGGTAGCCGGAACGAATTGGAATGTGAAGCTGATGGAAGTGGCGGCATCGAGCAGTCAAACATCGGTGATTTCGATTGGCTACGGCTATGTACTGGATCAGAAGACGCTGTGGTGGACAAGCGGTGGGACGCAGGGCGCAAATGTGGTTTCGACTAATTCAAGTTTTGGTGTTGATCTCGCATTTTGTACTTCGGGAACGTATCCTGTGTGGAACGATCTTTACAACGCGATGGGGGAGGTAGGGATTCTCTCAGCATGCGCGACGGCGAATGCAAATTACAATGTCGACACACAAGGTGACGTGCCCACAAGTTGCTCCAGTCCCTATATGGTTTCGGTGACGAATACCACGAGTTCAGACGGCAAGAACAGCAGTTGCGGCTACGGCGCGACAACGATTGACTTAGGTGCGCCGGGGACTTCGATTATCAGCACGACATCAAATGGCTCGACAGGCTCATTGACTGGAACTTCGATGTCCACACCGCATGTTGCCGGAGCAGTTGCTTTGATGCATGCGGCGGCGAGTGTCGGATTTTATAACTACTACAATTTGTATCCGGACTCGGGAGCATTGGCTTTGAAGCAGATGCTCTTAGACGGTACGGATCCGATTGCTGCGCTGGCCGGAATCACGGTTTCGGGTGGACGATTGAATCTTTACAATTCATGTTTGGCGATTTCGCAGTTTGTTGGCCCGAATCCGAATGAGCCGTTTGTTTCGCTTGTCTCAGCGACGCAAAGTTGCAACGTTGTCCACAACGGATACGAATGTTACGATTACCGATGCAACGAGTGCGATGGGGAATATTCTTTTCAGCACTACGGTCGACAATAGCGGAGACGTGTTTGCGGCGACTCTCGGACTTACAGCGCCACTTGATCATACGACTGATTTTACGCTGACGGTGACTGCGGACAGCGGTTACTCGGTTGAGTTGGGCTTCACGCTTGATTCAAATCCGAAGGTTGCATACTTCTCTGAGAATTGCGAAAGCGGCGCAAACGGTTGGACGCACGGGCCGGTGACATGGGCCGTTGATCAGTGGCATTTGTCAACGGAGCAGAATCACTCCGCGACGACTGCGTGGAAGTGCGGCGATAGCGGTGCGGGAAACTATGCAGTGTCGCAAGATGCGGGTTTGACTTCACCGCCGATTGCTATTACCGAGCAGAGTGAACTTAGATATTGGTACAATCTCAATAGCGAGACGTCTTCGCAATATCCTGATTCGGCTTATGACGGAGGTAACGTGTGGATTTCGGTGAACGGCGGAGCTTATACTTTGATTACTCCGATTGGTGACTATCCGAAAGACTTCAGATATTTGTCTGGCAGCGGCAATCCAGTGACAGGGCCGCAACCGGGCGCGCCGTGTTATGCAGGTATCGTGACTTTGTGGACGGAAGCGACTTTTGATTTGTCTGCTTATGCCGGATCGACCGTGCAATTCAGATGGAGATTCTCAACGGATGCCGGAACGACACGCGAAGGCTGGTATGTGGATGACATTCGTGTGGTGGGTGCGCCAATTGCGGTTGAGCCGCCACAGGCTATTGACGGGTTAGTGATTCAATCGGAAGGCAGTGACACGTATTTGTCCTGGCCGCCGTCAGCAACGATCGGTGCTACATACAATGTTTACATGAGCACGAGTCAAGACGTTGCGCCGATTGATGGAATACTTGTTACACAGACTCCTGATACGTTCTATGTTCACACGGGTGTTGTGGATTTGAACGAATATGTGATCTATCAGGTGACGGTAAGCGCTCCGTAAGTAGCGTGAGACAAACTCCCCCAAAGCGAAGAGTTCGCTGTTTTTCAAACAGCGAAAGCCCCGATGTTGACCAAACATCGGGGCTTTTTCTTCCGTGGAGAGATTAGAAGAAGAGTTGCTTTAGTATTTCGGGAGAGATGTGTCGATGTGATCGGCCCAGGCGAGGATTCCGCCTTCGAGGTTGTAGATTTTTTCGAAGCCTGCTGATTTCAATGTGTGCCATGCGCGCGCACTGCGAACACCGCTCCGGCAGGAGATGACTAAGTCGCGGTCTTTGTAGGGCAAGAGTTCGTCGATGCGAAAATCGAGTTCGGCGAGCGGTATGTGCACATCTTCGCCGAGGCGCGCGATGTAGAGTTCTTCAAGATTGCGGACATCGAGTACTATTGGCCGCGAGCCGTTGCCGGTTTGACGGCGCGCGAAAAGTTCGTGAACCGTCATCTCTTTGACTTGAGTTAGAGCTTGTTCTTCATTGCCGAGACCGCAGAATTGAACGTAGTCGATTGGCTCGGTGATGGTAGGATGCTTGCTGCATAAGGGGCAATCGGGATCGCGCTTCAGTTCAAATTTCTTGAAAGTGAGGTCAAGTGCATCGAAACGCAAGAGCGTGCCGACTAACGGAGTGCCGATGCCGAGCAACAATTTCAATGCTTCATTGGCTTGGATCGATCCGACAATGCCGGGCAATACTCCGAGTACGCCGCCTTCGGCGCAGGACGGAACCAATCCGGGCGGTGGCGGTTCGGGATAAAGGCACCGATAGCAGGGGCCGTCGGGATCACAGAAAACGGAGATTTGCCCTTCAAAGCGATAGATGCTTGCATAGACGTTGCGCTTGCCGAGAAAATAGCTCACGTCGTTGACAAGATAGCGCGTGGGAAAATTGTCGGTGCCATCGAGCAGGAGATCGTAGGTTGCACCGATTTCAAGCGCGTTCTCGGCTGTGAAAAATGTTTCGTAGGTCTCGACGTGAACATGCGGATTCAAGTTCTTGATGAACTCGCGTGCGGATTTCAGTTTTGAAATTCCTACTGTACGGCGGCCATGAATGATTTGACGTTGCAAGTTTGTTTCATCCACGACGTCTGCATCGACAATGCCGATGCGGCCTACTCCGGCGGCGGCAAGGTATGCAAGCAAAGGAGAGCCTAAGCCGCCTGCTCCGACGACCAGGACGGAGGCATTCTTGAGTTTGAGTTGGCCTTCCACGCCGACTTCGGGAAGCAACAGATGTCTTGAGTATTGGCGGTATTCTTGGGTGTGAGTCCAGAAGCCGCCCTCAAGCCCCCCAAATCTGCAGACTGATTTTGGGGGAGACCAGAACCTCCGGCTATAGACGGAACGATGGTTAACTGCGCACCATCTTCTAAAGTTGAGTTGTGTTTGTCGGGAAGATTGCGGACATCCTGCGAACCGACATAGACATTGACGAAGCTGCGAAGTTTGCCGTCGCTGTCGAAGAGATGCTTTTGCAAAGCGGGATAGGCGCTCGTCAGAGCAGTTAGCGCGTCATGCACGGTTGCGGCTTCGAGTGTAACAGAGGCTTGGTCGGCTGTGAAGCGGCGCAAGACTGTGGGGACGGAAATCGAAACACTCATTAGACGGCAACTCGCTGGTGGGTGATTAGTTTTTCTTCGATGTAACTTTCGCGATCATCAGCCAACTGATAGCTGCGAATCTCGGCGGGTTTCTTGTTTCGCACGGAGATGATGATGTAGCTATAGAACGGCAGCGCGTGTTCACGGTCAAACTCGGACGGAATTGCCGGATGATCGGGATGACTATGATAGAAACCAATCAAGCTGAGATTCAGGTTTTCGGCTCGACGCTCGGCTTCAATGAAATCTTCGGGAGTAATCAGGAAGCGGCGTTCTTTGTTGTCCTGTCGGCTGTTATCAATTGGAATGACTTCGTGAATGACGCGCTCGTTGTTAATTTCGGTTCCGAATAGAAAGCCGCAGCACTCTTCGGGATAGGTTTGTTGGCCATGAAATTGAATATCTTCAAGCTGACGGCTGTGCAGGTGCATGATGGGGCGGATCATCAGTTGGCCTCCCAAACCGGAGTGGAGAGATATTTTTCTGCTCCATCGGGGAAGATGGTGACCACGATGCCGTGCTCTAGTGTTTTAGCAAGTTGTAATGCGGCGGCGGCGGATGCTCCGCTCGATGTTCCGACGAGCAGACCTTCTTCAACGGCTAATCTCTTGCAGAGCGTGTAGGCCTCTTCGGTGGTGACTTCGAGTTCTATATCTGCAAGCGAGCCATCATAGATATCAGGAATGTGAACTGACGGCAGATGTTTCAAGCCTTCTAAACCATGAAACGGCGAATCGGGTTGAAAGCTTGCAATGGTGATTTTCGGATCACGCGCTTTCAGATAGCGACTGACTCCGGTAAATGTGCCGGTGGTGCCGAGACCGGAAACGAAATGCGTGACCGCGCCTTCGGTTTGCCGCCAGATTTCCGGACCAGTTGTGGTCAGGTGCGCGTTGACGTTGGCAGGGTTCGCGTATTGATTGAGATAGCAGTAGTTGTCTGGATACTTCTGTTTCAATTCGCGCGCGACAACCTGTGCTCCATCGGTTGAGAGCAATGGATCCGTGAAGATCAACTCAGCGCCGTAGGCTTGCAGGATTTGTTTGCGTTCACGGCTGGCATTGTCGGGAATACAAAGCGTAACTCCGATGCCTAACGCGGCACCGAGCATGGCGAGTGCGATTCCGGTGTTGCCGCTGGTGGCCTCAAGCACGCGCGTACGCTCGGTGATGCGGTGATTGCGAATGGCATCTGAAAGCATGGCCCATGCCGCTCGATCTTTGACAGAGCCGCCGGGGTTTTTCCATTCGGCTTTGGCAAAGACGCGCACGTCAGGAGAGAGATCCTCGGTGACACTCGTGAGTTCAATCAGCGGAGTGTTACCGATCATGTGCACGAGCGGTGGTACACTGAGATTGTGCCGCGCCGTGCGCGGGGAGACAAATATGTTAGTTGCAGGGATGCTCATCGTATTTCATCTTAACGGGCTGTTCGATGGCCCATCAAAACAGCTATGCCTTTATGGTTTTCTTGCTGAAGTACCAATCGGTGTATTCATCGGCTTCGGCTTTGCGGTTAGCGGCGGCTGTGACATTCTGCGGAGGTGGAATGATGCACGCGTCGCCGGGGTGCCAGTTCTCTGGAGTAGCGAGGCCGTGCTTGTCGGTTGTTTGCAGAGCTTCAAGGATACGCAGAATTTCGTCTATCGAGCGGCCATTGGAAAGCGGATAGTAAACCATCGCGCGAATGATGCCCTTGTCATCAATCACAAAGACTGCACGCACGGCAGAGGTGTCGCTGGCTTCAGGATGCAACATGCCGTACGCACGAGCCACATCACCCTTGAGATCGGCAATCAGAGGGAACGGAATCTTTTGATTGAAGTTCTCTTCGATGTTGCGAATCCACGCGATATGAGAATAGATAGAATCAATTGAGAGTCCGATGATTTGAGTATTACGTTTGACGAACTCGTCGTTCTTGCGTGCGAAGGCCAAGAATTCGGTGGTGCAGACAGGAGTGAAGTCAGCGGGATGTGAAAAGAGCACAACCCACTTTCCTTTATAGTCGGAGAGTTTGATTTCGCCTTGCGTGGTCTTGGCCGTGAAATCCGGTGCCGGAGTATTGATGCGAGGCAGGAGAACAGGGTTTGTTTCGGGAGTCGAGCCGTTTGCGCTCATGATATAGGATCCTTACTGGTTGAGACTTGACTGATTTATGGCAACAAAAAACCCCCTCGCGTAGGCAAGGGGGTTTTCGAAGTTTTGTACAGATTCCGTTTCAATTAGAGACGGAAATGCGCACAACAACCACCCTCGCCATGGGAGCGGGTCTGACAACAACACAGACAGGTGGTCATTTTTTGGATACGCATATGTACAAGATACGACCTCGGAGGGGGGGAAGTCAATAGCGAGGACAAAAATATCTCAGAATTATGTTTTGTTAGCTCACATTATTCTAACATGAATTTAACTAATTATGTGAGCTAACAATTCAATCGGCCCCTAACAAAGGCTCTTAACTGCCTCCAAAACAAGCAATTCTCGATTGAGAAAGTGAGGAAATTGTGATAATTTGTGGTCAGACAGCAACTGTGACCCCCTCCACCCAACCCCGCCGAACCATGCTACGCGCACTTCTTTTAAGCATTGTTTTTCTTGTACCTATGCTGGCAACGGCGGCGGAAGATTTACCGTTATGGCTTGTGAATACGAAGCTTAGCGGGGATTTTAGGTATCGGCATGAGGGGATTGATAGGGAAGGGTCAACAGCAGTTTACCGTAACCGAATCCGCTACCGCCTCGGGATTGAAACCAAAGTAAATGAGAAAGTATCCGTCGGGGCGAGGTTTGCGAGCGGAACGGGCGATCCGAGATCAACCAATCAGGACTTGGGGGACGGCCTCTCCCCCAAGCAGATCAATTTGGATCGGGCCTACTTTGAATTGGCACCATGTGAGAAATGGTGGCTGACGGCGGGCAAGTTTGGGAATCCGTTTGTTTCGACTGATCTCCAGTGGGATACGGATGTGAATTTTGAAGGTGGCGCGGCGCGGTATAGCAAGGACGGAGATATTAAGTTTGCGGTCACAGGTGGCGGGTTGTGGCTTGAACCGTATAGATCCGAGCACGGCAGTGGTATCTTTGCCGGTCAGGTTTCCGCCTCTGGTAAGAGCGGTTCTAAAGGGAGCTGGCAGGCTGCTGCGGGAATGTACTCTTATGTGAACCGCGATATGCTGGCGGACAACGGCGGATTTGGAAATACGGTTCTGGTCGACAACACTTTCAGGACAGATTTTGAGATTCTGGATGTCCTGCTGAGTGCGACCATGCCGGTCGGGAAGTCAAAGCTTACGATTCTGGCCAATCCTGTAATGAACACAGCCACGAGCGAAGACAACATCGGCTGGTTGGCCATGATGAAACTGAAAGGGAAATGCTGGGAAAGAAGCTGCACGCTTTCTTATGATTACCGTGTGCTTGAGGCGGATGCTGTATTCGGAGCGTTCACCGATAGCGATGCAGCGGGCGGTAGAACGAATCAACGCGGACACCGGATAATGGGTGACATTGAGTTGATCGACGGCTTTACGGCCGGTGCATCAGCTTATTTCAATACTCTGTCCGCATCGGGTGACGGCAGTTGGTACCAGCGATGGATGGTGGATGGGGTCGTGAAGTTCTAACCTCACGAAATCCTCACAAATAATCGCTACTCTCACATTTCACAAATTGAATCCAGGAGATAACATGCGTTCGATCATTCGTTATGCGGCAGTTGTAGTCGCGATTGGTTCATTGGCAATTTGGTTGGGTTGCGGAAGAAAGTCGGAAAGCCCTGCGGCAAAGGCCTCTATTGACATCAAAGGCTCGGACACGATGGTGAATCTGATGTCGGCGCTGGCGGAAGCCTTTATGAAGGCTCATCCCGACAAGCAGGTTGCCGTGACCGGCGGCGGCAGCGGAACGGGTATCGCGGCTTTGATTAACGGCACAACCGATATTTGTGCGTCTTCACGCTCGATGCAGGAGAAAGAAATTGATTTGGCCAAGCAGAAGAACATCCAGCCCAAGGAAGTTGTCATCGGTATGGACGGTTTGGCTGTGATGGTGAACAAGTCGAACCCTGTCGATAGCTTGACACTTGAGCAGATTAAGCAATTGTTCCAAGGGACAGTAACCGATTGGGCCGCAGTGGGCGGAAACAAAGGTGAAGTTCTGATTCACTCTCGCGAAAGCAACTCAGGTACATACGTCTATTTCAAAGAGCATGTGCTGAACAAGGGTGACTTTGCAACTAACGCGCGCTTGATGACTTCGACCGCAGCGCTCGTGCAGGAGATTTCGACCAACGTGAATGCAGTCGGCTACGGCGGCGAAGCTTACGGCAAGCAGGGCAACATCAAGATGCTGCATGTGCGCAAGACTGCAGATGCTCCGGCAGTTTATCCTACAGAAGAAACCGTGCGCGGTGGTGCATATCCGATCTCGCGCCCGCTCTTCCTCTACACGAACGGAGCCGCGACAGGTTTGACAAGCGAGTTCATCACGTTCTGCAATTCAGCTGAAGGTCAAAAGATTGTGCGTGAAGTCGGCTACGTCCCGATGAAAGGTTAGCTAGTGGGGTATCTGCTACAGACGCCTCTGCACACTTAAGCAAGAAGAAATTTGCCACTCAGCAAACAATACTGGAAAGCGCGGGCGATCCGCTATTTCTTTATGACATGCGCCGCCACCTCGGTTTTAATCGTGGTACTGGTGTTCTTGTTCTTGGGAAAAGAGAGTATTCCCTTTGTGGCTAAGCATGGGGTGGGTGAACTGTTCGGAGAAGTTTGGCAGCCGGTATCATTTGAAGACGAGCAGTTTGGAATTTTACCGCTCGTCACCGGCTCAATCTTAGTGACGCTGTTAGCAACGATTCTCGCCGTGCCGTTTGGTGTGGTAAGTGCAATCTATATTGCAGAAATGGCCTCACCGGTTGAACGGGAAATCTGGAAGCCGGTGATTGAGCTATTAGCCGGCATTCCGTCGGTGGTATTGGGTTTCTTCGGGCTTGTTGTCGTAGCACCGTTAGTGAAAGAGACATTTGGTCTCACATCGGGCCTCAATGCGCTCACGGGATCAATCTTGCTT
Organism: bacterium; assembly: GCA_016721565.1. Classification (GTDB taxonomy): domain Bacteria; phylum Electryoneota; class RPQS01; order RPQS01; family RPQS01; genus JABWCQ01. The sequence goes on from JADKHW010000017.1 coordinate 53,314, forward strand.
GCATTGATGGCGATACCGACAATCATCTCGATTTCAGAAGATGCGATTCGGAATGTTCCGAAGTCCTATAAAGAGGCCTCCTATTCTTTGGGGGCTTCTAAGCTCCAAACCATTTGGAAAGTCACTGTACCTGCAGCACTCTCAGGAATTGTGGCGGCAGTGATGCTCGGACTCGGGCGAGTTGTCGGTGAAACGATGGCTGTGATGATGGTGACAGGTAATGCGGCAATCATAACCTTTTCGCCCGTTGAATCTGTACGCACGATGACGGCAACGGTAGCTGCTGAAATGGGTGAAGTTCCGTTTGGCAGCGATCACTATCACGCGCTGTTTGTAATTGGCGTGGTGCTGTTGTGTATGACCTTCGGACTCAACATGATCGCCCAAAAAGTGCTCAAGAAATATCGGATAGGATAAATCATGAGCATGAAACCGCGAAATATCGGCGAGAAGATTGTATACTACTCCATGTTGGGAGTCACGTACGCAATTTTGCTTGTGGTGATCTATATCATCGCCGATGTCGTTGTGGGCGGGATTGGGACAATCTCGTGGGAGTTCCTGACCGAGGCACCGCGCAAGAGCGGCGAAGAGGGCGGCATCTGGCCAGTGATTGTGGGCACCTTATATCTTGTACTCGGAACGATTACATTTGCATTGCCCCTCGGGATGGCCGGCGCAATCTATCTCAGTGAATATGCCACACAAGGCAGACTCACTCGAATGATTCGACTGGCGATTGTGACACTTGCGGGTATTCCTTCAGTTGTGTTGGGACTATTTGGGCTGGGAATGTTCGTCATCTTCCTTCAGCTTGGCGCATCGATTCTTGCAGGTAGTCTTACTCTCGCGTGCATGATTCTGCCGACGATTATCGTGGCGAGTGAAGAATCTTTGCGCTCGATACCGCAATCGTTCCGAGAAGGCAGTCTTGCTCTCGGAGCAACGAAGTGGGAAACGATTCGCAGGAACGTACTGCCCTATGCCATTCCCGGCATGATGACGGGTTCAATCTTAGGCGTGGGTCGAGCAGCGGGTGAAACGGCGCCAATATTGTTAACGGTTGCAGCCTTCTTCCTTCCTACTCTCCCGACATCAGTTTTTGATCAATGTATGGCTCTGCCGTACCATTTGTATATCTTGGCCACACAATTGCCGGATGCTGAAAAAGCTCGACCCATGCAGTACGGCACAGCCCTGGTGTTAATTGCGGTGGTATTGGGATTCAATTTGACTGCAATTGTAATTCGTTCTTACTTCAGACGGAAATATCGCTGGTAACGCATGACGGCACAAGCACCACATATTGAAGCAAAGCATCTAAACTTCTTCTACGGCGCAACGCAGGCGTTGTTTGACGTTACGATTGGTATCAAACGCAGCAACGTAACGGCGTTCATCGGCCCGTCGGGCTGCGGCAAATCGACGTTTTTGCGCACGCTGAACCGGATGAACGACATTATCGACGGAATCCGGATTGATGGTCATGTGCTTGTGGATGGAGAAGATATTTATAAGAGCGCTTCAAATGTTATTGATTTGCGCCGTAAGATCGGCATGGTGTTTCAGAAGTCGAATCCGTTCCCCAAATCCATCTATGAGAACGTGGCATATTGACCTCGTATTCACGGAGAGAAGACGAAGCGGAAGCTTGACGAAGTCGTTGAGCAAAGCTTAAAGCGGTCTGGATTATGGGAAGAGGTTAAGGATCGATTGGATGCCAACGCAATGGGGCTGTCCGGTGGCCAGCAGCAGCGACTCTGTATCGCACGGGCGCTTGCGGTTGATCCCGAGGTGCTGTTGATGGACGAGCCGGCATCAGCGCTGGATCCGAAGTCAACTTCGCGCATCGAAGACTTGATCAGCGAGCTACGCGGGGACTATACCATCGTCATTGTGACTCACAACATGCAGCAGGCTGCACGTGTTTCGGATGAGACTGCCTTCTTTTACGAGGGCAAGCTGATTGAAGTCGGCCAAACGAAACAAATCTTCACTAATCCGAGTGAAAAACAGACCGAAGACTATATTACAGGGCGTTTTGGCTAAACTTTCGGGCTGGGGCTTGAAAATGGCAGAAAATTTGCAGATTATTTGGAAAGGGCGCGGAGGTGCGCCCTCTTTCTCTCAGGGTTTGAAAGGAAAACGGACATGCCGGTACATTTAAGGCGGGATCTGGACAAGCTGAAGCGAAAGATGCTTTCGTTCGGCGCGGCAGTGGAAGAGAACGCACAGCTCTCGATTAAGGCTTTGCGTGACTTTGACACATCAATTGCTCAACGGGTGATTGATAGGGACAACGAGATCAACCGCGACGAGGTCGAGATTGAAGAGGAATGCCTTAAGATTCTGGCGCTCCATCAACCCGTAGCGGTCGACTTGCGATTTGTTGTGACGGTGCTTAAGGTCAACAGCGATTTGGAACGCATTGCCGACTTTTCGGTCAACGTTTCAAAGCGTGTGCGAACTTTGGCCAAATACCCGGCAGTTGCAATGCCTAAAGAGCTGATGCAGATTGCAGAAAAGGCCGTGGCCATGGTGAACGCTTCTTTAGATTGTCTGGTTGAACAGGACGTCGTACGGGCGCGTGGGGTTTGCGCAGCGGATGACGCCGTAGATGACTTGCAGCGCAAACTTTACGATATCATTCTTGAAGCAGTCAGGAAGGACCCTGAAAACGCGGCACAGTGGATGCAAGTGTTCTCTACGGTAAGATACTTTGAGCGGATGGGCGACTACGCGACGAATATCGCTGAGGACGTAATCTACCTTGTGGAAGGCGAAGTGATTCGTCACAAGGATCAAGGAATGTAAACTCGATTTTCTAATTTTAGAATAAGAAAAGCGGCGACCCTATTGGGTCGCCGCTTTTGATTTGCGGAATCTAATCGAAGCTTACGGAGCTGGGCAATCAGCCGTCACAACGTAAATCTTGAAGCCCGCTGGGAACCCGGCAGGCGCATCCCAAGTTTGCGGCCCTGCAAGCAGGTTCGGAAGTGTCGCTTCAAGTGTCCAATCGGGGTCGGCACCCGCGTTCGGATCGCCATCGTTGTTCGAGTTGGTCGTGGACCAGACGAAGTAAGTTTCGTCTTGCGGAGCCGTGAAGTGAATACGGAGGTGGTCATTCACGTTTCCAACCGTAGCGACGTACGCTGCCAAGTCAACGACCGGATCGCACGGAGCCGCCGGAGCTGTCGGGCAAACCACGGTCGGGACACAGGCCACACCATCATCGGTCACGATAAAGGCAAATGTGCCCGTACCAGCGCTAAACGCTGTTACAAGTACCTTGTATTCTGCTCCAAGCACAGAACACCAGGAAACTTGCGAAGCCAAAGCAGGGGTCGTGCAGAAGTCGTCGTCCGAAGTGACGCAAACCAATGAATCACAATCCGGATGACAGAACACGCCGACTTCAGTGTCATAGACAGTCAGCGGATCACAGAAAGCGATGGTGATCGTGTTACCCGTACCAACAACCTTGTACCATACGCCAAGGCCAGCACCGCCGTACCAAGCTTGCGCACGTGGGTAGGCTTATGCTATCGGGCGCGCCAACGTTGGTTCCAACATACTGTTGATTGAGGTTCGGGATCAAGACTGCGTCAGCACAAAGATCTGAGCCTTGAAGAATAGTCGGACAAGCTGCGGATTCACAAGTAACGGTTCCATTCCAGACGCCGTTCAATATTGTACAAACTTCCTGGATATCGTTGACACAGGCTGCGTTGCCATTGTCATCATAGCAGCAACGGCCGATCGGGCAAGGTGTAGCTTCACATGTCGTGGTCGAAGTCCACGTGCCGTTCAACACGTTACATTCAAGCTGGGTATTTGTTTCGCAAGCACCAAAGCCACCAGACACATAGCAGCAACGGCCAACCGGGCAGGGCGTAGCTTCACGGTTTGCGGATGTTCCACGTTCCGGTAAGTGCAGTACATCCTGTGCAGTGTTGTCAGCACAGGCAGCAGCACCGTTGTTTAAGATAGCAGCAACGCCCTGTAGGAGGGCAGTCAACCGGTGGCCCCCGGCAAGCGCAAAGACCGCTGAGAGCTTGGCATTCAGGGTCTGCAACATCGTAACAATTGAAAACTCTTACCAACAGCAGCAACGGGCAGCCGGGAACGGGCTGGCAGCGCAAGGAAGGTCTGATTCCACCGACCGTTAAGCGCGTCACATAGCACCGAGATTGCCAAAGCCGGTGCACCGTTGTCAAGCAGCCATCAACGTTCAAACGCGTTACAACTTAACAGCGCCGGCGCAGGATCCGCCAACGGTGATCCACAATTCGAACGGGCCAGTGAAGCAACGTCCCCATCCATGTCGACCACAATGTAGTAGTCGCGGCCAGCTTCAGACCAGAGAGTACGGCAGTTGAGCGCAAGACCGTGAGGCCCAGGTTCAGGTGGCATCGTACATTTCCAGCGCAATTTTGACAGTCGGTTGAAATTGCTGAGCAGTCGCGGCCCAGCAAACAACGGCCCAGTTTGCGTATCAAACGTCGAACCGGTTACAGCGAAACAGTAATGGAGTCACCAGTACCGCGTTCAACGAAGTACCATTCAACGCCGGCCGTATCTGGAACAGCTTCACTACGGGTCCACTGGAACCTGATGCGCACTGGAAGCCAGGATCATCGTCAATGCCCAGCGTTGGTCATGTCGGCGCAGATGTGGCGGAGCATTCGGTTTGCGTAGCACTGCGGTCGCACAAGTTTCGCCCGTCAATCGTCACCGGCATCAGGATTGGCCATGCAGGTGTTGAACAAGTCGTTGATAGAGCCCAGGTTGTAACCGCATCAACAATGCAGCGGTCTGAGTATCATCGGCAGCTACTGCCATTGTCGTCAACGCGGCACGACATGGGCACGGTCGCCACCGCGGCAAGTAACCCTACGAGCGAAGAACCACCAACTAACAGAACGTTTCGTACCGGCAAAGCTGTCTTCGTAGCTAATCTGCCGCGCCATCCCAGTAGCCAGCACCACCGGATGGAGCGATACTTTGCAGGCCTAAACTGGCAAACTCGATCTCGAATTGTATCTTGCCAACACTGCTTCATAGCTGAACTCGCCACTCGGACCGGATAAAGCGGAAACTGTTGTTCAGCCAAGTCGTACCCCAGATTCTGAATACCAAATCGTCGCGACCGGCATTCGTAATAAAACGAGCAGGAGCTCCATTGTGAATATACCTAACACTGCCAGTAATCTGGCCGTCAGGATACAGAATCGCCAGTTGGTGTTGTACTGAGCTATAAGTAGCTTGGAAGGAAGGCGGAATCTGGCAACGGTCGATTCCCACTGAACGAACTCGGTCGTTTATACGTCGAACCGGAATACACCAGTGCTGACGCCGAAGTCACGGAACCGCTGTCAATGTCATCCAACAAGGCCACATCCGGAACCTGCGGGCAAACAGCGTCGTCTGGCAAGGTCGCCCAGGGTCCTGACAACGCCGGATTGGTCATTCGCGGCACTGATATCAGCATTGGTCAAACCGGAAGAGCCTACAACAAAGTTAAGCTGACCGTTAGAATGGGAAAGTCAAGGTCAGTCGCTACATAGAAGTCGCAGCGTCATCCAGGATAGCTTACCGATGACGTCACCCGTCAGAACTTCGGTTGACAGCGGGTCGCCGCAGAGTTCTATCCACGCAAACGTAGCCGTATCACCATCCAGGTTATCGACAAAAGTATAGCCCTAAGCGTCGGACCACCCTGATTGTCAAGCGGGTTCCGACCGGGCTCGTCAAAACATCCTGCGCTCACAAGTTCGAACTTTTCATTTTCCGAATCGAAGCCGCTCACCTGCCTCAAGGAGCTTAAGCAACTGTGCGACGCAGCCCGACGGAGCGTCTGCTGCAGCTTTTGCGCCAATGGAGCGAAGATAATCCGCGTCACTTCTCATCACTCGAATTGGGGATCAGACCGGCAAAGCAGCTTCTCCCGATGCGGCAAGATCCTTTACGACTTCTTCACGCTTGGCCAGCAGCTCGGGATTAGCCGAGTCCTTGGCGAGCATGGCGTCAATTTGTGCTAACACGGCTCGTGTCGAAGCAGTGCGGTTGAGCATGTCACGGCCTGCTTCGGTTGCAACAGCCAAATAGGCTGCTCCGAGCAGGAGGCTTGTCATCACAATCAGCGATAACCACTTTTTCATACAACTACCTCAGGGGTTTGGGTTTGTCCCGGCACGGAACGAAAATCTTGCCGGTCTGCTTGCTGGGCGACTGGAGAAGATCATAGACAAGAGAGTAACTTAACCATAAAATATAATGCAACAGTATCCAGTTGTAAAGTCTGAAGACGGGGCGGGAAAATTATTTATGAATTTTGAATGTCCGTAATA
>JADKHW010000018.1 GCA_016721565.1 bacterium
GTATGGGTTGTCCACCACTCCTGAGTTGTAAATCCAAAAGCGAATGGCCATCAGAATTACAGCGACAAGCACAATGTACAACCACGCCCGGCTTTTGCCGTATTGACGCTCGACATGGTCAACGAGCGGAGTGTACCTACCAAACGGAAAGATGAATGCGACGGTCACAAAACCCAGCAATCCGGGAATCAAGATAATTGCGATGGTTTTCATTTCAGAAAACCTTCGGCAGCCACAGCCACAAGACAATACACACGATTCCAAACAATATGACGCGCAAAATGATTTTTGGAACATTCGTGTCGCCGGGACTCCATTCATGCAGCAGCCACTTGCCGATTTTTTCCACGACAATCAGCAGGAGCAGGATGCCCGCGAATTTGAGAATTGTGTTCCAATCCCCGACATTTATTTAACGTACGCGGCTTTCTGCACAAAGGTTTGTCCGGCAGCGTCAAGCTTGAACAGATAGATTCCTGCGGCACACTCGGCGCAATTCCATTGGGTATTGTGAAGGCCTGCTTGTTTGACGCCGCTTGCAATTTCTCCGACTTCGCGGCCCAAAACATCAAACACCTTGAGCGACACACCGCTTGCGCGCGGCAATGTAAACGAGATGTTCACCGCGCCGTTGAACGGATTGGGATAGAGCGGTTTTAGCTCAAACGCGAGCGGGAGCGGAGCTTCTGGGGCATCGTTGACGAAAATCAGCCACGACCGAGAGATACAGCGTGTCCAGGCTGGACGGCGCATTACTCCACACCAGCGCATAGCCGAGATAGTTTTGTTCGGCAACCGGAGCAAACCGCACTTCTGTGGTCATAAACGCGCCGGGTTGTAAGTTCACGACCAGCCATTGCGGCGGGCCATTGAAGCCGTTCGACGCGAGATCAAACGCGCTCAGTGTTAGCGATGCCGTCGCCGGGTTCTCCAGCCGCACTTGCACGACGCTGTCTTGTCCAACCTCCACTGAATCAAAATCAATGCCCGGGGAACAAGGGTCAACTCAGGTGTGCCCGCGCCGCCGCCGCCGAGCGGCACGGTGCTTTTCAGATACTGCACGTCGCCGTTGGCATCTTCCAAAAACAGGTGGCCGTAGTTGTTGGCGTCAATTGCAAACGCCGTCCCGCCGCTCATGTTGTCAAACACTTGATGCGGCTGCCATACATCGCGTTGCGTCGAGTAGTACAAGAATCCTGTGTAGAAATTTCCGTCAAGCTCTTGCCACAAAGTGTGCGGCGCGCCATCGTGGTCAACGGCGATTACAGGATCTCCTGCGTTCAGATTATCCGATGCCATGAAACCCATGTTCCACTGACCGACCGGATTGCGACGGTGATAATAAACAGGGCGCGGAATCCCAAAACCTTCGCTGCCTTGCGTGACACAATGCACCGAACCATCAGAATGCACGGCAATATCACCCGGGTAGCTCTCGGCATGCGGCACAACTAAATTTGTCAAAGTCCAATCCGTGCCGCCAAATTCGCCGTTGGTCGCGTGCTGGACGATGTATCCGTTCGGTCCAACCGCGCGGAACAGCACGTGCCCCGCGCCATCACCGTCAACCACAACTCGCGGTGACGCTCCCAATCCAAAAGCTCCGAGATCTGCGGCAATATCGTCGCGCCCACGTCTCGCCGTCGTAGTAACCGTAACCAAGCTGATACACTCCTGCATCATCCGTGATATAGACCACGTAGGCCATGCCTGCGGGATTGACGGCGACGTCGGGTGAATAGGCATCTTCATTGGGATCGCCCATCATCATGCGCAACCACATATTGCCCTCATCTCTTGTCGCGGCCCAGACGCGATTGTTGGACTGAAACGCAATCGCGGGTTGTGAGGTTTGCCAATCCCAGTCGATGGCCACTTCGCCGATGCTTCCCATGCTCGCAGAATCGGTGACTGCTTCACCTGCTGTCCACTGATTCGTTTGCGCCGAACGCACGTAATACATCACGCTGTTGCCTGCTCGGAAGACCGCATGCACATTGCCTTCGCCGTCGACCACGAGGTTTTTACCGACGGGCCCGTTGGTGAATGTCAAGGTCTCAGCTTCGTTGATATCCCACTGAGCAAACACCACATTCGCGCAGACAAGCGCAATCACCAACAGAATTGATTTCATGAATTTCATTTGATATTTCCCTCTCAATTTATACGCGAACGCGCAAGCACAAAACCCGCTTTACAAGCGGCTAAGGTTCCATTTCTACGGTGATTTTTTCGAGCACGGGATCGTTGGCCCACGCGCTGACAACGGCTTTCTTTTTCTTCACAGCCACGCGACGTTTGATCTCTTGGACTTCGAGATAGGACGTGTCGCGTTCGCAGATTTTGTGTTGGCCGTAGCAATCAAGTTGAATGCACAGCTCACCAACGTTTACTTTTGTGGTGTCGTCGCGCGAAACCGTTGTCCACGCTTTACCGACCGATTTCTGATAGAGCCACGCGTATTTCGTCTCGACAACGACATGCAACCACGGCAAGTTTACAGTAGTAGGTGTTCCAAATTGTGCGGCATACACGGGCATGTCGAATTTTCTGTCACCCCAGATGGCCACATGATCCATGCGGCAGAGATAGTGCGATGACGCCTAGGACTTAGTTTTACTCAAGTCATTTCCTCGCGTTTTTGTTCATTCGTTATCATTTCATTCACATCATTGTATGTAACTCTGGTCGTCTTGGGTAAATCATATAACAACTGAACTTCTCCGGCAAATGCGTGAATCTGATAGAACCTGATTTCTGTAAACTGCATTACATCAACATGTCGATAGGTTGTATCGGTTGTTCCCGCTAGGAAATAAAAGGGTCCATCGCTAGTCTCAGAGAAATACACGGCGTATGGTAACATCAACAGGGCATCCTAAGACCGTCGTATCGACAACTGTCCAATTCAGGATTGCATCATCTCCATCTGTACCGATTGTCACAATTGGTGGCGCAAGCTCACCGCAAGTGCGCATACCGACATCCGAGTACTCCATCTCGCTGGTATCACAGGCCGAAGTTGCTTGCACGCTGTACTCATAGGCTACTTCGGAGGTCTCACTAAAATCTACGTATGATGTTTGATTTGCGGCTACCGTCGCGATTGGTGAAAAATCTCGTGATATGATATAACCAGTCTCTCCGTAAACATCGTGCCAACCCAGAACCACGCGATCAATGTAGTTTTCCGAAGCCGCAATATTCTGCACTGAGGGCAGAATGACACGGCAGCCAGTATTTGCAACGCTCTGCGAAGAACTACAAGCTCCGTTTAACGCAATGATTTTGTACGAATAGGTGTTGGTATCAGCCGGAACATCAAAGAACTCGTAGTTTCTCCATCAACCGTGTCGATATTGGCGTTGTTCCTGCGAATTATATAGTGATCGAGTTCGCCAGCTGATGCGTTCCAAGTTATGGAATTCCGTCACAGGCTGAATCAGACGCAACGACGTTTGTGGGAGGATGGTGATGGGACGCCCCATCCAAGAGCGCTTGTTGATTGTGGACCATATCCGCATGTTGCACTCCACCCTGCTACCGTAAATGTATGAACATCGCTATCTATGATCGGTACCGAGGCTTGCCTCCCCTGACCCGCTGAACCGCGGCTTACGCGCATCACATCGGCGCCATCGCGAAATACGCAGACTGAATCCGTTGTAAAGAACTCGCGTTGACCCAGCTTACAGTAACAGAATTGCGGTTACCGTTCACGGTCGCGACGTTTGTTGGTGCACTCGGGATGAGCCGCTGTCGGCCTGATATGGCTTGTGATACAGAGAAACATGTATCGATTTGGTCTATCGTGCGCGCGAGCACTTCATAAAGACCTGTGGTTCCGGTTAGGGTTGTGTCAACGAAGCTCGTCGCCTCAACACCCAATCGCACTAAGAAACTTCCAGATCTCCGGAGTTCGAGCGAGTCTACAAGCGAACTCCCGTTATACAAGTTCCAATTGACGTCGATTCTCTGGCACAAAGTTTGGCTTGCTGTTAAGCCCGTAACAACCGGAGGCGGGATGCAACCTGTACATGATGCGTTGACGCATACCATTGGAATGCTACCCACAGAACTCCCAAAATAGATGTCTTGGAGTCCCTGAACAGGGGAAAAGATGTCCGAGCGCCAATAACGATCTGCTCCGGGAATACATATCCTGAGCCAGAACCGTGAAGGATTGGGCTGGTTTGACCCAAACGTAAACAGCGGATCTGTTATGAAAGCTCCTGCATGACCGAGTACTGCCGCCCCATTCATTTGAAAAACATTGTAATTTGCCCGATCGAAACCAATACCTGTCGGCACAAGGTTATCATCGTCATCAGGCCCATCACTATCTAAGTCCCAAAAGATGCTCACAATCGTGCCATCCGGAAGTGGTGTCCCATCAAAACACGAGTCGGAAAGTGCCGGCTCCGCCACACCTCCATTGTAAATCAGAAATGCATTAAAGTTTGCCCAACCTTTCGTCACCATCACACCCAACACAAGCAATCCAATCAAAGTTGTCCGTAACATGAGCGTGTCCTCCAGTAAGAAAGTCGTTCAACAGGCAAGCGAGTCTATTTACTCAATAACTTACCTGAATTGTTTCCTAAGTTAAGTTCATCTGCAGTTATAAATTCTCCTACTTCCCTCTCCGACTGCCTCTTCTGCCGTCTGTGCCTGAATCTGAGCCGGAGTCGCGTCTACTTCCGATGCTTGTCGTATTCTTTGATTGCTTCGGGGAGTAGGCCTTCGAGCTGGGCGATGCGGCGGTCATCGGTGGGGTGCGTGGACAAAAATGCGGGGACCTGTCCGCCTGCGCCTTTGTAATCTTTGAAGCGCTTCCAGAAATTTATCGCTTCGCGCGGGTCGTATCCTGCGCGGGCCATGTACATCAGGCCCATGCGGTCTGCTTCGAGTTCTTGCGAGCGTGAGTGCGGCAGCGTGCGGCCCAGCGTGGCACCTGCGCCGTAGGCTGTCTGCGCAAGCTGGCGCGTTTGTTCGGGTTTGCTTGAGAGCGCAACATCGAGAGCCACGCCGCCTAATTGCATCAACAGCGATTCACTCATGCGCTCGCCGCCATGTCGTGCCGTTGCGTGGGCGACTTCGTGTCCAATGACTGCGGCCAAGCCCGCTTCGTTTTTCGTAATCGGCAGGATGGCGTTGTACACGCCGATCTTTCCGCCGGGTAAACAAAACGCGTTCGGCTCCTCCGAGCTGAAGCAGACATACTCCCATTGGGCTTTCGACAGCTTCACCACACCGGAAATCTTGTGGCCGACTTTTGAAACCAGTTCCTGCTCGGCTTGATTCGACGTGCGCGGTGTGCTCGCCTTAATTTCATTGAATGCCGTCAGCCCAAGCTCCGCCTCTTGCGACGCGTTGAGCAGCATCAGCCCCTTCCGCCCCGTCTCGGGATTCGTGTAACACGTTACAATCACCGCCATGCTAAACAGCGCGGCCAACATCAAAATCTTTTTCATCGTCTTCTCCCTTTATCTTATCAACAGCATTTTGTGGCTAAGTGTATAACCACTTGCATTCAATCTGTAAATGTAAATCCCGCTCGCGAGTCCGTTCATCGAAACGTGCACCGAGTTGCGTCCGTTCGCAACATCGTCAAACAACGTGCGCACATGACGGCCTGTTATGTCAAATAACTCTAACGTCGCGTGGGTTTCCTCCGGCACCTCGAACTCGATTGTTGTTTCCCCGCTAAAGGGGTTGGGGTAGTTTTGCGGGGTGGAAATTTCGCTGGGCAATTCTGGAAGCTCGTCACTCGCGCTCGTTTGATCGAAGTAATACGCGCCGATGTCGGGTGGGGTGTTGTCGGGGTCGTTCGATGTGTTGAAGATCGCTCCGGCAATTCCGGCGTCAATCAGAGGTGAACCTTCTGTCAAATGGTAGTCGCCGAGTTCCCAGTCAACGAATTGTGGATCCAGATAGATGTTGTAATCTTGATCGCATGAGTCCCCGTTGACATTCATGTATTCTACGCGATGTCTGCTGGAGCATTGGTCATTCCCGAATAGCGAGTCGTTCCCCCAAAAGGCGTTGTTGCGGAAATAATTTAAATAGCAATCCGGTCGATAGATCGCTGGGCTTCCCGAATTGTATGCGATTATACTGTTCACGAGTCTCAGGTTGCGGGACAACATGGTGATGCGAGCCGAAAGCCCCCATTGACGTCGCATTGTTATAGACAAAAGTGCATTGCGAGCAATTTCGCCGTCTCGCAAAGTAATAAGGCACCGCCATTTGCGAAGTTAGCATCAAAGACACATTTCTTTACTATCTCGCCGTCTCCTAACGCCACGGCGCCGCCCAGCGAATCGGATGAATTCTGTGAGAACAAACAGCCTTCATATCCTGTATCGGCCTCGCTGCCTCCCCACGGATTCGCAATCGCGCCGCCCATTTCGCGCGCATAGTTGTTTCCGAAAATGCAATTTTTTACTTGGCCCCAGCGTTGCCTTCGAACCAAATCGCTCCGCCGACTCCGCCATATCCGATCACCCTCGCCTCGATTGTCTTAAAATACGCAGCGTTGAATTCTTGATAGGGGAGCAAAATGCGAAAACTGCACCGCCGAGCCCGCGCGATTGTTGCGAAACACGCAGCCATCAATCGTCCTGTTGCATCGTCCAGAGTCGCCACAGCGCCGCCATGGTTTCCCACGATTATCGTCAAAGACACAATTCGCAAATGCGCCACGGAATAAGTTGACAAACGCAATCGACGCACCTGCAGCCCGCTCACCTCGACAGCGCGGCCAATATTCGTCGAAAGGTGCAGTGCTCGATTCACCCGCTCGTAGTTGCGGACGTCACCGCTGCTTTGCTCTCTTGCCCTGTCGCATTCTCGATAACACAGTACTCAAACCGCAAAGTGTCAGCGTTGTAATTGCAATCAATTCCCGCCCACCTCAACGAATCAACATCTGTCCGGCCCGTGAACACCACCGAATCTCCCTCGGCACCAACCGCATGCAACGATGCCGCACTATCCATTTGCAGAAAATACGGCCCGGTAAAATACACACGCACGCCCGGGCCGATGGACAAGGTGTCACCCGTCTCGATAATAAGATAGTTGTCGACAATATACGGGCTACCTTCGCGCGTCCAATTCCCGCGCACCGCACCCGAAACAAATGTCGAATCCGCCAATGCAATCTGTCCCAACAGCAGCACAGTAATCCCAAGCAAGTAAATCCGCTTCATGGCCGCCTCCGTGGTTGATAGAATCACAAATCGCGCGGAATCCAATGCGGATGCCACGCACCAATATTAATTCAGAAATATCTCTTTGACAACGCCCTTCCCCACCACCTGCTCGATCCGGCCCAGCAGTTCGGGCTTGGTATGATGTAGCGTTGAGCGCCAAACATCATGATCGCATTGAACCAGCAGCCGCCCCCGCTCAAGCCCCTGCACATGGGCGTATTTGGCGATCTGCTCGCCCACGATTTCGGCCCAGCGCTCCTCAATCAGCGCGAGCCGAAGCCCCTTTTGGTACTTTTTGTCGCGGATCAGCGCTTCAATGACTTTGTGGACAGGGACGTGTTTCATGGGATAATGGGGCTTCCCCCGGAAGAACGGGGGGTTTTGGGAACACTGGCAACTGACTATCCAATCACTAATTTACAACTTCACTCTCCGAGACTCAAGCGCTTTTGTCACAAAAAGCACAACCCCCGGCGCCGCACGCCGAGGGTTGTTTAATCCCGCCAATGTTCTCGAACGAGTCTCTGCCGCGGCTCAGCTAAGCCTGACCGGCATAATCAGCATCAGCAGGTCTTCATTTTCTTCCTGTTCGGTCGGCTTGACGATTCCAGCTGATGTGGAGGAGCCAAGCTCAAACTTCACATCCGACGTGTCAATCTGTCGCAGCATATCCTGTACGTACGTCGCGTTGTAGCCGATATCCATCGGCTCGCCGGTGAAATCACAGGCGATGGTTTCAAAGCCTTCGTTGCCCTGCTCAATGTCTTCTACCTTGATTTGCAGAGTCTCTTTTTCAACGTGGACGCGCACCTGACGTGAAATCTCGTTGGCAAAAATATTTGCGCGGCGAATCGCCGAGAACAGCGAATCAAGTCCCACGGTCAAAACGTGCTTATTTTCTGTCGGAATCACGGCGTCGTAGTTCGGGTAACGGCCTTCAATTAAGCGCGTAATCAGCGTGGTGTTGCCCGCGCGAAATCCAAGCTGTGAACCGGCAAATCCAATCTCCATTTCGCCTTCGCCTTCGGCAATACGTTGAACACCGGCCATCGCCTTGTGAGGCACAATCGCCGTTTGTGTTTCGCCTTTGTAGCCGTCGGACTTTGTGCTGATCTTCACCAAGCGATGACCGTCGGTGGAAACCAAACGGAAATGCTCTTTTGACAGTTCCAAAAATACGCCGGTCAACTGCGGGCGCAGCTCATCGCGCGACACCGCAAACAAAACTTTGTTGATCATGCGGCGCAGTTTGTTGCGCGGCATTTTGAACGTCGAAGTTTCAGAAAGCTGCGGGACTTGCGGATAGACATCCACCGATTCCGCTGAACACTGGTACTTTTTTCCTTCGGTGTCGGTGATCGTGATGCGATGCTCTTTGCTCGCTTCGATCGAAACCGTCACGTCGGGAAGTCCGCGCATCAATTCCAAAAACTTGCGCGACGGCAGCAGCGTTCGTCCGTCTTTTTGCCCTTGCACTTCGAGTTCCGTCTGCATCGTAACTTCGATATCGGACCCGGTCAGAGTAAGCTTGTTTCCTTTCAGTTCTGCCAGAAAGTGCGACAGCACCGGCATCGGGCTTTTTTGCGGGACAACCGTGGAGAGCGGAGCGAGTGCTGCCGCTAAGCTGCTTTGTGGAGCGGAAAATTTCATGTAGCGTTTCTGATTCTGTAGATATAGAGAAGAGATTAAAAGAAATTGGTAGTAGTAACAGAGCGTGTGAATTCGTGGATAACCACGCTTACTCCTTAGTTTTGCGGAACTCTGTCATCTGCACAACTGAGTGCACGGTATCTGTTACTTGTCCCCTCAAACCGAACTGTCCCCAATTTCCCGCCAACCATCCCCCGTCGTTCACTCCGCGAGTCGATATCTCTCGCGGTTGCCAACATCAATTCACATACTTGTCCGCAGGATCGGACCGAGCGAAAGACGTCGTTCCAAATCATTTAATGCGGAAACTGTTTGCACTTCATCCGTTTTGCGCAATCCTGCAATGGTATCACGCGCGTGTATAACGGTTGAATGATCACGTCCGCCGAAAAATCCACCGATTGTTTTCAGCGAATGCTCGGTGATTTCTGTCATCAAATACATTGCGATCATTCGTGCATACGCAATTTCTTTTTTGCGTGTCTTGCCGCGCAGTGCGTCTTGACTGACTCTGAAGTAATCTGCCACGGTTTGCTGAATCAATTCAACCGGCGGCCGTCCCGTGCGCTTTCCGGTCTTTTCTTGAATCACTCGCTGTGCAAGCTCAAGCGTTGCAGGCACTCGTCCAAACTGACAATGTGCAACTAACGCGGCGAACGCGCCTTCCAACTCACGAACATTACTGGTAATGTGAGTGGACAACAGATCCGCAACATCTAACGGTAACGGGAAGTTTTCAAACTTCGCGCGATCTTGTAAAATAGCCAAACGTGTTTCATACGTCGGCGGATTTACGTTTGTGACAAGTCCCGAATCAAAGCGCGAAATCAAGCGTTCATCAAATCCCGCAAGCTCATGCACCGGACGATCCGATGTCATTACGATGCGGCGACCGCTTTGATGCAGCGCGTTAAAAGCGTGAAAAAATTCTGTCTGAGTTCTTTCTTTTGTGGCAAAGAACTGAATATCATCCACGAGCAGCAGATCGACATTGCGATACTTATCGGCAAAGTCGGCGCCTTGCTGTGATCGCACAGATTGAATAAAATCCTGTGTGAAGCGCTCGGATGAGACGTATCTAACTCTGATGCCATCATTGCGGCGAACCGACAACACGCGATTGCCGATGGATTGCAGAAGATGTGTCTTACCCAAACCAGTGCCGCCGTAGATCAACAGTGGATTCCACAGCGTTGGGCGTGATAAATCAGAGATTGCCAAACAGGCCGCGCGGGCGAAACTGTTGCAATCTCCTTCAATGAAGTTCTCGAAACGATAGCGCGGATTCAGATTGGCTTCCGCCGCCGCATCTGCCACACTTACCGTATGACCGTTTGAACCATTTGAGCCATTCGACTCAATGGGATTGACAGGCGCAGGCGGAGCAAAGCGCAGATTCCGTTGTCTGGGAATCTCTCCGGCGCCTTGGACACGGATTCGCACTCGTACCGGCTCGCCGGTGTTTTCGAGGGCAACGGCTTCCAAACCCGGGACAAAGTGTTCTTCGACGAATTCGCGGTGGAACTTGGAGGGGGCAAGCAGAGTCAGAACGCGGTCTTCAAGCTTTTCGGGCTTGAGAGTTTCTATCCATGAGCTGAATGTCGTCTCGGAGACCGAGGGCGCAACCGCAGACATGATCGCGGTCCACAATTCAGATGCTGGAATCGCTGCAACAGAAGCCATAGGCGAGAATAGAATATAGTTGCAAAAGTGGAGAGAAGCACGGAGGATAACTCCGCATGAGGTGAGGGTTTAGCCCCCGGACCTCACTCAGCGGGCTCATAATATAACACATCCACACCGATTGTCAACGAGTACAACTCCTCTTTTTACTCGCACTTACAATCGTTAGAGAGTTGTTAATTCGTGCTCTGTTGCCATCGACATCGTATATGTTAGAGAGGCAACAGCCAATACAGAGGCTATATCAACTTATACTCAGGAAAGGGGTCATTCTTTCCCCTGTATATTATGCACAAACAACATTGGAAACTCTTGCCGACCCATGTTAGAAGTCTCGTAGTAATGCAGCAAAAAGCTTGAGAACAGCCAATTGACTAAACCAGATGCCCATCTTCGCGCTCATAACGGCCTCGCAACTCGCCTCCAAAACAGACACATAGCCTCTCGTTCGTTTACACTCAAGTAAGTAAAAATAATAGTTTAAGACATAATGAGAAGCAAAAGCTCCATCACATGCGGTTGCCAATGTACCGGGATTTGTCTATTTTGCAGGTTCGCCTACAATCGGAACAAAGAAATCTAAATACACCAAGTCTGAGCCATGAGCAAAAGAACTTATCAACCCTCAAATCGCCGTCGCAAGAACCGTCATGGTTTCCGTGAGCGGATGGCAACCAAGAATGGCCGCGCAGTGCTCGCACGTCGTCGCGCCAAAGGTCGCAAACGCCTGACTGTATCGGATGAGCGAAACTAAGTTCCGACCTTCCGAGCGCCTGTCGGGCCGTTCGGAGCTGGAACGGGTACGTAAAATGGGCCAGCGACGGACACTTCCGGAGCTGGTTCTTTTTTTTTGCCCGGGCAGCTCGAGCGCAAGCTCGCTTGTGCTGCCATGCGCAAGGTCGGAAATGCGCCGGATCGCAATCGCCACCGCCGCAAACTCAAAGAATTTTATCGCTTAAACAAGCACCTTTGGCCCGAGGGCACACACTTCTACGCCCTCTTTCGCCAACCGGTTTCTGACTGGGAAGCCTTTGAAACCAAGCTTCGCGCTCTGCTCTCAAAGCTCTCGTAACCTGCCTTTCCTGTTTCCATTTTCACATTTCCAATTTTGTCGTGTCCTGGCTTCTGATCCAGCTAATCCGCGCCTATCAGGTGACGCTCGGCCCGCATTTGGGCGGTCGTTGTAGGTTTACGCCGACTTGCTCAGAATATGTCGTTGAAGCACTTAATAAAAAAGGATTTGTCAAAGGACTTGCACTATCAATTCGCAGGGTCGTCAAGTGCGGCCCCTGGCACCCCGGCGGCGTGGACTTAGTTCCAGAGTCAAAGGGAACAACAATTTAACAAAGCAACAAAGTGTTTGATCGCAATACCATCATCGCCCTTGTCGTCGTCGGTCTGATCGTCCTGCTAATTCCGCAATACTACAAGCTGATCACCCCGCCCACTCCGCCGAAAACGGAAACTGTCGTTGAGCAAACAACTCCTGCGAAAACAGCAGATAAAGTCGCCGATGCGGTGATAAAGTCCGCTCCGGATTCATCACTTATCCTGCAAACGACAGCACCGGATTCGTTGAAACCCGCTAAGCCCTATTCATCTGAGCTGGTCGAAATCGAGACCCCGAAGTTCAAGATGTGGATCGGGAGCGATGGCCGTCCGACGAGCTATGTTCTCAATGAATACAAGCTTAAGTCCGGCCCGCCGGTCAATCTGCATGCGATGGCGACCGACAAGGACTCGGCCATCGGTTCATGGGACATTGATTTAGGCTCGCGGAATCTGTCCAGCTTGCGCAAGGTACATTTCGAGCCAAGCACACCGAGGCTTTATGTTCCCAGCGGCCGCGACTCGGTTGAGCTGACTTGGGTTTCGCCAAGCGGTCAGTATCTGACTGTTTATTATGTCATTGACGCGGACAGATACGGTTTTGACCTGGCGCTGAAGGCTAACGGCTTCCTCCCGCCAGAAACACGCGAATACAAGCTGACTTGGCAAGGCGGCGTCCCGCATACCGAGCCGGATCCCGCTTCGGATCATGACTTTGGCGGAGCTTATGCGATGGTCGGCGAGGATCTCGAAGAGAAGAAGCTCGGCACGGATCCCAAGGTCGAACTCTCCGCCACGGGCCGCACGCCATTTGTCGCTGTGCGCTCGAAGTACTTTATCGCCGCGATGGTCCCGACCAGCCCGGCCGCCGGAGCCGACATGTTCGGCTCGACCCGCGACCCTAAGAACAAGGCCGTCCCACATATATATGATGCCAGCCTGCGCATGCCGTGGGAGGGCCAAACTCTTGAAAGCCGCGTGCAGGTCTATTGGGGGCCGATCAAAAAGAAGAATCTTGAGTTCTTCAACGTCGGCTTAGAAGAGACCATGAACTGGGGTTGGGTGATTGTCAGACCGTTCTCGCTTTCGGTGTTGTGGCTCTTGCAGTTCTTCGGCAAGTTCATTCACAACTACGGCGTCGTGATTATCATCTTCTCTATCCTGGTCAAGGTCGTGCTTTGGCCGTTGACGAGAAAATCGCAGATTGCGATGAAGAAGATGGCCGCGCTGAAACCCGAGATCGAAGCGCTGAAAGAGAAGCACGCGAAGAATCCGCAGGCGATGAACTCGGCGATGATGGCGCTCTACAAAGAGCGCGGCGCGAATCCTGCCGCCGGCTGTATTCCGATGCTGTTGCAGATGCCGATTCTCTACGGTCTGTTTATCATCTTCCGCTCGACGATTGAATTTAGACAAGCGCCATTCGTTGCTTGGATTACGGACCTCAGTCAACCCGACTTCATGTTCCATCTGCCGTTCACGATTCCGATGTACGGCAGCGGCGTCGGTCTGCTTCCGATTGTGATGGGCGTGTCGCAGTTCTTCATGTCGAAGGCCACGCTGACCGACCCGAATCAGAAGATGATGCTCTACATCATGCCCGTGATGATGGTCCTGCTGTTCAACAACTTCCCCAGCGGTCTGTCGCTCTACTACACGCTCTTCAACGTCTGGGCCATCGTCGAGCAACGCTTAATCAAGCTCCCGGTGGATTTCCCCGAAGCCGTCGTCGTCGAAGACAAGCCGAAGAAGAAGCTGAAGAAATAATACAAAGGGCAAAACAAAGGCCCCACCGTCGCTCCAAAAGAATTCGCCAGACATTTGTTGTGCCCGCTGGCCATGTCCAGCCAGGCGGTTAGCCTTGTGCCTGGCGTTCCAAGTATTACACGCAATGTTAGAAAACGGTTCGGGGGGTGCAATATTCGGCAAAGGTCCGCTGGGGGACAAGGAAACTGTAGGGGCGGCAGGCGTGCCGCCCGCGTTAGGCGGACTCGAAATCACCAAGCGCATTGTCATCCCGTAGGGATCTA
Organism: bacterium; assembly: GCA_016721565.1. Classification (GTDB taxonomy): domain Bacteria; phylum Electryoneota; class RPQS01; order RPQS01; family RPQS01; genus JABWCQ01. The sequence continues at coordinate 13,910 of JADKHW010000018.1, forward strand.
TTCAAAGCACCGCACGGACGAAAAGCGTAAACCACAACCGCATCGCACATGGCAATACCAGATTTTCAAACGATGATGCTTCCAATTCTGCGTTTGCATGAAGACGGCCTCGTGCACGCAAATCGGGAAACGTACGATCAACTTGCGCTCGTTATGAATGTGGCCGAGCAAGAGCGCGGTGAACTGCTGCAAAGCGGCACAACACCAAAATATGAAAACCGTGCAGGTTGGTCGCTCGTATATTTGACCAACGCAGGTTTGCTTGAGCGTCGTGGGCGCGGGAAATACATCATCACGTCGCTTGGCACTGAGACTTTGAAACAGTCTCCCGACAGGATCGACATGCGTTACCTCAAGAAGTTCAAAGGATACAACGACTGGCGAAGCCAATTCAGTCGCGAAGAGGAATCCGAATCTCATGAAAGCGCTGAATCAACCGCGACAGCAACACCACAAGAGCGCATGGCCGATGGCTACAAACATTTTCGCGCTGCGCTTGCTGACGAAGCCTTGGCAATGGTCAAGTCTTGCTCCCCCCGCTTCTTTGAACAACTCGTCGTTGATCTTCTTGTAAGAATGGGCTACGGCGGTTCAGTTGAAGAAGCCGCGCGCGTTGTCGGCAAGTCCGGCGACGGCGGCATTGATGGGATTATCAAAGAGGACAAGCTCGGTCTGGACATCATTTATGTTCAAGCTAAGCGTTGGGAGAATGTTGTTGGCGCAGGCTCTGTTCGCGACTTCTCAGGAAGTTTGGACTATCACGGCGCCAAGAAGGGCGTGTTTATTACCACGTCAAGCTTCACAAAAGACGCGCGGGAATTTGTTACCAGAATTGGAGAGAAGAAAGTTGTCTTGGTGGACGGCTTCGAACTTGCCCAACTCATGATCGATCACGACATCGGTGTTAGCACCGTTACCACATATACAATAAAACGTCTCGACTCAGACTATTTCGAAGAATAACTCAACGCCACCCTACCATGACCGACGAGATCCAAAACGAAAACCCGGAAGAGACTCCGGATGAAACTCCGGAAGTGACCCCGGAACCCGAAAACGCGGCGGAATCCTTTTCCACCGACGCGCTTGAGCCGTCTGATTCACCAGAGGCGGACGCGCACGCCACCGCGCCGCAGATTGATCACGAGCGCGCCGCCGAGAACCTCGCGCAAATTGCCGCCGCTATCAAGGCGCTCGATACAGGCCACACCAAAGACGGTGTGCGCCACTACAAGGAATTTTTCGAGCACGCCAAAGAGGTCGGCAATCTTTTCAAAACGCTGAAGCCGCTGCCGCATGAAGAGCGCGAAAAACTCTGGCAAGATTTTTCAGCGTTGTGCGACGACGCGCGCGCGCAACAAAACTTGGAGCGCGAAGAGCAAAAGCTCGTGTCGCTCGAACTGCGCGGCAAACTCGAAGCGAAGTTAATCGAGCTACAGCAAACAGGCCCCAACGCGAAGTTCGCTGACGACTTTAACGCGATTGCCAATCAGATGAAGATAATTCGCGAAGAGTTCAGCGGCACGAAAGAAAAGCAAAGCCCGCTGATTCCCAAAGACCGCGAAGCGCTGTGGAAACTGTGGAAGACTGCCGACGACGCCATCTGGTCGCATCGCAAAGCCGTGCGCGAAGAAAATTACGCGACGGGCAAAGCGCACATGATTGAATGCGCGGAGCTTGCGACGAACGGCGATCCGTTTGATTGCCACAAGAAGATAAAAGATCTTCGTCCGTGGCAGCGCAGCGCCGAACTCGCGCGCGAACAGCGCGACGAAATTCGCAAGTCGCTCGATTTGTCGTGGGAAGCCGCCGCCGCGCGTATTGAAGCGGGCCGCAGTGAACGCAAGAAGCAATACGAGCAGTGGACAGAGCGCACGACGGGTTTGCTCGATGAGTGGGAAGACAAGCTCACCAAGATGCGCGACTTCCGCACCAAGCTTGAAGAACAGATCGCGCGCCTGAACGACATGGAAACCAACGCGCGCACCGACGAGTTCGCCGACCAAGTAGCAGGCTGGCGCAAAGAAAAAGAAGACAAGCTCGCCGACGTGGACAGAAACTTAGTCGCGCTCGCCGACAAGATTGACTCGGTGAAGAAGAGGTTGAAATGATCCTGGGTATGATTTGCGGGCAGGCACGCGAGCCGTGCAGGATTGTCCCGCACGTTAGACCTCACCAAGCCCATGAAGCACCAGTTTCGCCTCCGTTTAGTTCTTGTCGCTGTTCAATGCGTGGATGATGAAAGACCGTCGACAGACACCAAATTCCGCAAAGCGTTTTGAGTGGAGCGAACTGGCGACGTGGCCCATCGAAACCGATGTTTGATGGCGGACAACTCATTATTCCCCAATTGGCGCCTTTGACTTGGTCAAGGTGGACTCGGTCGGGGAAGAACTTTGGCGCCAGGCGACGATGAAGGGCTACATGCACCGCTCCATATGGCCAAGGATTTTGGGGGGTTGGCCGGTCATGATGACATACGTTGGATTTCCTGGACGGATAAGCGGTGGTTGTGGCGCCGCGTCCAAGCGCGCTTAGCCAAGCGCCGCGGGAGGGGGTTGGTGCGCGAACCAGGAGGCGTGTCTGGTTAATTCCAGGGAGGGATCTGTGGCAAATTGACGGAGGGAGGGCTATATGATGACACAAGGCATCAGCTGGGTCTTATAGCCATCATCCGAGGCAGGCGGCTCAGATGCCGCACAAATTGGCTCTCGATATCCCAGAGTGGGTTCAGGATTGCTTCACGGGTGAAGATGGCATAGTGCAGGCTTGCCGACGGCGATCTGATCGCAGTAGGATGCGCAAATGTCGGCGAGGGACACGCTCTGTTTGCGCCTCGCCTGACGGCGATGCTTTGGAGCGACGTGGGAGATTGGCAGCGAAAGCTACGAAGGGTTGCAACGGAGGACGGTTATCATGGTATCGGATCCACATGATCCATGGGGTTGTCGCCGCCTACCTTAGCGCTTCCTGATGGCAACTTTTGGCTTCAAGTAACGTTGGCAATAATGCCGCTCTCGGTGGGTCTTCGTCCATCGCGTGGGCCGGAGGTCTTTTCCTTTTGCCAGGCAAGCATTAGCGGGCACTTCTCCCTTTCCAAACTCCGCCAGCCCATCTTCCCCAACTCCGTGACCCCGAACTCCGACACCATCGCCGCCATCGCCACTCCGCCCGGCATCGGCGGCATCGCCGTCATCAGGATCTCCGGCCCAAAGTCCTGGGAGGTTGCACAAACACTCCCCTGCATCGTTGCGGGGTGCCCGCCTGCTCCAAACTCGGTTAAGCACGCTTACATTTATAATAATAACAATGAGCTGATTGACGAAGTGTTGATCAGCTTTTTTAAGTCCCCGCATTCTTACACGGGCGAGGACGTGGTCGAGGTCTCTTGTCACGGTGGTAACATATCGTCTAAGCGCATATTAAAATTGATATTGTCAAATGATGTGCGCATGGCAAGGCCCGGCGAATTCACCGAGCGCGCGTTCCTCAATGGCAAGCTCGATTTGGCCCAAGCCGAAGCCGTTGCAGGCCTGATTCATGCTCGTTCTGAAGCTTCTGCCCGTGCCGCACTATCACAATTGGCTGGAAAGCTCTCCGAGCACATTCGCGAAATGCGCGCGAAGATATTGGATTTATTGGCATTGTTGGAACTCGAACTTGATTTCAGCGAAGAAGACGTGAGTTTCCAATCTTTGGAGTCCCGCAAGGTTGATTTGTTAGAGCTTCAGCACCAAATCGAACATCTGATCTCAACTTTCGCCCGTGGCCGCATCGAGCGCGAGGGTTTGAGAGTCGCTATCGTCGGAGCGCCGAACGCGGGAAAGTCCACTTTGCTGAACCGCATCGTCGGCGACGAACGCGCCATCGTCTCCCCTCACCCCGGCACAACCCGCGATGTTGTTGAAGCTCATCTCGAACTTTCCGGCCACGAAGTCATCTTCCAAGACACCGCCGGACTTCGGGAGTCCTCTCACGAAATCGAGGCGATCGGCATGGAACGCACGCGAAAAGCCCTGAATCGTGCAGACATCGTGCTTTTGTTGGTCGATTTGGCCTCTCGGGACCTTCCCGGAACAGAGATTTTATCAGAAATTTCTTCCAAAAATGCCCTCATTGTCCTGAATAAATGCGATATTATAGGGAGCGAATCCTTCTCGCCGCCGACCGAGTTTAAGCTGAGTGGGACCAAGACCATAAAGATCTCGGCCCTGACCGGCGACGGCGTCGAAGAACTGCTGTCCGAACTGACCCACCGCTTCACGCACGAGCTGGAAACGGCGGGCGATCTCATCATCACCGAGTCGCGCCATCACGATGCGCTGCGCCGTTCAAGCGAAGCCATCGAACGCGCGCGCAGCCTGTTTCACGAACCCACGTTGATGGCCAGCGATTTACGCGACGCCGCCAACGCGCTCGGAGAAATCACCGGCGAGACGATCGGCGAAGAAGTGCTGGACAGAATCTTTTCAAAATTTTGTATAGGAAAATAGAAAGTAGGTAGAGATGTCCGTTTTAAGTGAAGCCGTGTTGGAGTCCGTTGTCAAAAACTATGTTGCCCAAAACCGTCCGAAGTCCAAAGCTGAGTTTGCATATTTTATCGGCCAGCCCACGCTTGAAGCGGCGATTCGCGCGGCCGCCTGTGCGACGAAGAGCGACGGCAAGCCCGGCAAGCATCAGCGTAAAGGCTCCGCCGATTCGCTGAAGATTGCCGAAGAGAAACTTGTCTCGCAAGCGGAAGCTTTGCAAGCCGCGAAAACATTTGACTCGCTCTTGGAAACAGTCGAGCGCGCCATCTTGCCGATTCCCGGTTTGAATGACGTCTATGCCTACGACACCGCCACGCGCATCGGCGCCTATCTGAATATCTGGCCCAAGCACGTCTATCTTTACACCAGCACCCGCACCGGCGCGAAGCAGCTCGGCATCGTCACGAAAAAAAGATTGCTGCTCTTTAATTCATTGCCCGCAGCTTTCCAAGAACTCGAGCCTTACGAAGCCGAAGAGACGCTGAGCAATCTGAAAAAACTAATCAGCGAGCCCGCCGCCCCCGTCTCCTACTTTAGTCAGAGCCAAGAGTAGCGACACGGTGATTACAAGTCAGTAAGAAAAGCAGAGCGATCCTCTGCTTTCCTATTTCAAATTTCTAATTTTCCGCAAGTGCCCACCCAAAAATCCGACACCAAATCTTTGAAGTCGCTCGGCAAGAAAGCCAAAGCCGCGCGCAAGCTTGAAGTCTTTCCCAATCATTCGCCGGGCAAGATTGAAGTCACGCTGAATTGCACCGAGTTCACATGCTTGTGTCCCGTGACAGGTCAACCCGACTTCGCCGAAATCGAGATTATCTACACGCCGGATAAATACGTCGTCGAATCCAAATCGCTGAAGCTCTATCTCGAAACCTTCCGCAACGTCGGCGTCTTTCACGAGCATCTCGCGGTGGACATCGGCGAAGACTTCATGAAGTTCGTCAAGCCGTTCCACGTTGAAGTCATCGCCCACTTCAACACGCGCGGCGGCATCGCGATTTCGGCGGCATATTCAGACGCGCGTAACAAATAACCACGGCAAAGTATTCCAATGACAGAAGAACGAAGTACAATATTCGACCTAATCGTTCAGAGAATTGTGTCCGTTTGCTCTCCCGAACAGATTGTCTTGTTCGGCAGCAGCGCACGCGGTAACGCACGCTCAGGCAGTGATTTGGACATATTGGTGGTTGCAAAGTCAACAAAGCCTCGTTGGGAACGATCCGCTCCCATATATGCGGCGCTGAGTGATATTCCGACTGCAATGGATGTTGTGGTCTATACATCGGAAGAAATTGCCGAATGGCGTGAGGTTCCCCAAGCATTTGTGACCACGGCAATAAGAGAAGGAAAAGTTCTCTATGAAAAGTAGCGCCGACCTTGTTAACGGGATGCTTAGGAAGGCGGAAAGCGACTTGACGACAGCGAAGCTGTGTTTGGATTCCGGACAGTCTCTTGATGCTTCCTGTTTCCACTCACAACAAGCGGCTGAACGCGCGTTGAAAGCATTCTTAGTGTCGCGGTCCGTTGACGCTCCGAGAATCCATAACATTGAGAAATTGGCAGGACTTTGTGAATCAGAGGACTCCGTTTTTGGAACGATTCGTGAAGATGCTTCGCGGCTTACGCCATACGCGGTAGAACTTCGTTATGATGAAGAGTTTTGGCCCTCATTTGAATCTGCCCACTCTGCGTACGATAAGGCGGTGTCAATTGTGGAGTTAGTGAAGAGCAGGATCGTTATTTCTTGAAGCCAGATTTTTTGATCTTCGATTGCGACGGTGTGCTCGTGGATAGCGAGTGGCTCGTTGCACGCATCGAAGTTGAAACACGCGCCGAGTTCGGTCAACAGATTACGATCGAAGAGTACATCCGTCGCTACGTGGGACTCTCGACGCGCTCACCCGAATATCTTGAGAGCTTGAAAGGCATGCCGCCCGAATTTCGCGACATCATGAAAGAGCGCGTCGAGCGCGCCTTCCACGAAGAACTCGAAGCCATCCCCGGCATCGCCGAAGTTCTTGAGCACCTGAAACATCGCCCCAAAGCCATCGCGAGCAGCAGCAGCCCGCACGAAATCGAGATGATGCTCGTACACGTCGGCTTCAAAGGCAATATTTTCTCCGTCTCCATGGTCGCGCGGCCCAAACCCGCTCCCGATGTGTATCTGCACGCCGCCGAACAAAACAACGTCTTGCCCTCGCAATGTCTTGTTATCGAGGACTCTGTCGTCGGCGCAACCGCAGCATTAACCGCAGGCATGACCGTTTGGGGATTTGTAGGCGGTCGCCACTCAGCTCCAAACACAGCAGATAGATTGCGCACGTTAGGAGTTGCAAGAGTCATCGAGCATATGGATGAAATTAGAAATTATTGTAGTGGCGCTGACCCGCCTGCTGACAAAAAGCCCCGACAAATGTCGGGGCTTTTATTTACTAACCAATTCGAAGCTCCCAAGCGCCCGCGCCTACTTTTCGCAGGCGTGAGTTCGGCCCTGGGTCCAGCGCAGGGCCTACATCCAGGGTTCGTCGGCTGAAGGTCCGTAGATGCTGGGGACTTTTGCACCGACCAGACGATTGTAAATCGAGAACTGTCCGCGATGATGAATCATATCGTACATCATGATCCACAGAATATCTCCACGACGAAGTTTTCCCATTTGGCCGGGTCCGACAAAGAAATCCATCGTGCTTTCCCACTCGGCCTCGGTCATCTTGTTGATGGTGTCTAACGTTACCGGAAGGCGAGCGTCGAGGGCACTCATCACTTCAGCCCATGTTGCGGGCGAAGGCGGAATCTTGTCAAATTCAATTTTGCCTTTTGCGGTACCATCAACAAAAGCAACTTGCTCGGCAACAAACTTCCATGCGAGATCTTTCGCAGTTGGAGTCTTGTCTGCGGGCTTATAATCAGCCTTAGCCGCAGGATATTCTTTCAAGAGCTTCACGAGCGTCTTGTGTTCGCGCTGGAACAAGTCCAGAAAGTAGCCTTTTTCAGTCATCGTCGTTCTCTCCAGTTTTCAATCGTTCGGTAATCTATTGTCGGTAAGCTAATTTTCCAAATAGTTCGAGCTGCTCACGAATGATGTTCTTGTCACCGTGCGCTTTCGCTTGAGCAACTGCGCCTTCATACACCGCTATCCATTGCCGCGCCAGCCGTTTGCTAAATTGAGTTTCATACCCCGTTGCTTCAAGCGCCGCCGCAAGCTTGTCGCTCCACTTGTCATACGTCTCTTCAAGCTTTACCCGAATCCCCCTTTGCGAGTCTGAGACTTCGTTGGCCACGACAGCGAGCAGCGAGCCATTTTCAAAATGCAGATGCTCGGGTAGTTCAATCATCCGCTCCCGAATCCTCTCAATTTTGGGGCTCGGCTCAAAGAGATCCAATCCTCCAAAGAGATAGTCGTCCAGGAGTTCCCAGAAGTAGTCAATCGCCGCTTCAGCCGCGTCGTCCTTGGAGTGGTAGTAGTGAAAGAATGCCCCTTTGGAGACCCCTGTAGTGCGGCAGATTTGATCCACGGAAGTAGCCGCAAACCCTTGTTTCAAAAACAGTTGGGTAGCAACATAGAGCAGTCGCGGGGTGGCGGTGTAGCTTTCTCTCATTATACATACCGACTGGTTGGTATGACAATATACATACTCCAATCGGGCTTTGTCAAGTTCCCGGACTTAAACAGTTATGTCGGGTCTTGAACGTGCTTAAAAAATTCAACTTTCGTATATTACAAGCTTAGGTAAATTGGTGGAGTCCGCTCACAAATGGAGCCAATAATGGCCGAACTATCCCATTACAAATACCGGGGCGCGCGAGCCTGCGTGCTGATGCATGAGCAGTTCATGCAGGACTTTTTGGACCTTTGGTGGGCCGCTAAGTCCGCCGAAATTAAACTGCCACAAACCGAAGATCCTGATTATCAGAGTTTAGATCATCTGCTCGTGCATGTTTTTCGCGCGGGTCGCGGTTACATGACGTGGATGTGCGAGAAGCTTGGACTTCCCGACCCCGACATCAACGTTGCACCGTCGGTTGAAGAGGTTGAAGAAGTCTGTGATGAGTATTTGGATCATCTGTTAGAGAAATGGCGCGAACCGCTTTCCAAAGTAAGCGAAGAAGAGATGAACGCGGTTCACAAATCACGTTGGGGAGTGGACATGGCTGTTGAATCCATGATGGAACACGCCGTCATGCATCCGTTACGTCATTCGTTTCAATTAGAGGAGTTGTTGTCGGAGCAAGCGCCCGACTATTTGGAATAAGAACCTTTTCAAATCAAAGAACTGTGGGAGCAGTGAGATGAAGAACGTTTTGAAGTGGATGGGAATTGTGGTCGGAGCATTGGTTTTAATCGTCGTGTTGTACGGCGGTTATGTCTTTATGCAGGCCGGCAGTATCATGAGCAAAACCTATCCGGATGTCAAAGGAAAGAACGTTTATGTTACGAGCGACAGCGCTACTGTCGCACGAGGTGAACACCTTGTTAAGTCAATCGCAACATGCGTGGGTTGTCACGGAAAGGATTTGGGCGGCGAAGAAATGGACATGATGCCGTTCGCGTATTTTTCCGTGCCGAACATCACGCAAGGAAAGGCGGACTCGCGCCGAGCTATTCAATTCAAGACCTTGACTTGATTGTGCGTCACGGTATTAAGCGCGACAAAACCGGAGTGCTCTTTATGCCGAGTTTTCATTTGAACAATATTTCGGATGAAGACCTTGCGGCAATCTATGCATACTTAAAAGTTGCGCCCAAAGTCGACAAGGAACATCCACCTCTTTCATTAGGCCCCATCGGAAAGATGGTGCTTGCGCAAGGTGGAATAAAAAACCAAGCGGAAATTACGAATCACAATTTCAAGAGTCCGAAGCGTCCTGAAATTGCACCGACGGCAGAGTACGGAAGATACATTGCTGAGGTCACTTGCATCGGTTGCCACGCTCCGAACTACACCGGCGGGCCGGTCTTTGAAGGCGACCCCAATTGGCCGCCTGCGGCGAATTTGACGAAGAAGCTGAAGGGTTATACGAACGAATCGTTCGCGCATTTTTTGAAGACGGGATTGCGTGCGGACGGAACGTTAATTGACACGACAGCGATGTCGCCGTCGATTACGAGCCGTGCGGACAGCCTCGAAGTCGCGGCAGTCTTTTCATATTTGAGCGCGCTGCCTCAGGCAGAGGACGCCAGCGCGTCTTGGCTGGAAACGTTTGAAAAGCATTAACAGAGTTTGAGTTCGTGGGGGCACCCGCAGCGGGTGCCCCGCGGACTCGATTTTCCTACCATGACACTTGCTGATCTAAAACACCTGATTAAATACACGCGTTGGGCGAACTCGCAAGAGATTGAAGAGATGATTTCGCACAGCGATGTTCCGTCCAAAGCAGTGACGTGGCTGGCGCACATTCTTGCGGCTGAGCATCTGTGGCTTGATCGCATGACGGATGATCCGCGCAATCATGTGGTGTGGCCGGATTGGAAGTTGTACGAATGTTTGGAACAACAGCAAGACCTTGCGCGCCGTTGGGAAAAGTTTTTTCAGAACATGACTGATGCGGATATTGAGCGCAAAGTGAGTTACACAAATACGCAAGGCAAAGAGTTCACAAATACCGTGAGCGATATTTTGCTGCATCTTGCGTTGCACGCTCCGCATCATCGCGGCCAGATCAATGCCGAACTTCGCGCGGAAGGTTACGACCCGCCGTACATTGATTACATCCAAGCCGTAAGAACAAATCAGATTTGAGAATGTGAACGCGGCGGCAGGTGTCTGCACCTCCCCCGGTTACCGAAACTCTTTGTCAATTCACACCCCTACTTTGAACATCTGTCTCCTTACAAAACATGATTTGATGGCTTGGCACAAGATGCGGTGCAAGCTGTGGAAAGATCCGTGTCCTGAGTTTCAGGAAGCGGAATGGTTGTTTGCGAAATCGAGCTTTGTGGTTTGGCTGGCCGAGACGGACTCGGGCGAGCCGATTGGTTTTCTCGAAGCGCAAACTTGCAATCGGGCCGACGGCTGCGACTCCGACTGTATCCTATATATAGAAGGATGGTATGTGGAGCCGGAATATCAGCATCAAGGCGTCGGCACCGCGCTGATGCAGGCGGCTGAGGCGTACGCGCGCGGCTGCGGTTGGCAGGAGATCGCGAGCGATGCCTTGCTTGAAAACGAAATCAGCCACCGTGCTCACAAGAAGCTCGGCTTTCAGGAAGTCGATCGGCAAATCAGTTACATGAAGAAACTTTGAGAGATTCAGGAATGAAAGCCATTATAAAAACACTCTTTGTCCTGCTCGCTACTGCTTGTCTTACGAATCTTTTGATGACGGCGGGTTGTAAGCAAGATTCGTTGTCCGGCCAGAGCACCGCCGATTCGAAAAAAGAAGCCGGAAAGAGCCGGATGTTTATCGCTTCCTTCGCCCTAATTGATCTGACCGGCGAGATTGGCGGGAATACGATCGGCACATCGAAACGCTATAAAGAGAATCTCAATCGCATTTTGCCGGTTCAAAAAACCACGTTGGACAGTGCGATCTTCTATTCCGCCGCGCTTGAATTGGATAGCGCGATGCAGTTGTTGTCGCGCATGGACCGAAAGAGTTTGTCGGATAGCCTTGCGGCTGTGTACTATGTGTTGCTCGCGAACGGAGAACGATTGCTGAACGGCAATCACAAGTTCGCAATCTCCTATATTGATTCGGCGTTGGCTATTAATCCACGGAACGCGCGCGCGTTGAATGCGAAGAGCGCCATCCTGAATGATCTTGGAAAATTTCCTGAAGCGTTAGCGGCGCTGGATTCGGCGTTGGCGATTGACTCTTCGAGCGCCAAGACGCGCTGGTACAGAGCAATGATTATTGCCAGATTGGGCCGTGCCGAAGAAGCGTTGGCAAGCATCGAGCCGGATTTCCAAAACAAGACGCTCGAAGATTACTACTTCGTTGTGAATTTGAAAGGCTGGTTGCTTTGCATAACGAACCGATGCGATGAGGCTATCGCCTATCACGATTCAGCGCTCGCGTTGAACCCGAAACATTATTTCGGATACTTGGACAAGGCCATCGCGCTCTACAAGCTTGAACGATTTGAGCAGATGATAGCGACGCTCGACCAGGCTGACAAACTCGTGCCGAATCAAGTGTGGGTGAAATACAATCGCGCCTGTTGTTACGCCAAATTGAAAAACCGCGACGGCATGATCGCCGCGCTGGCCGATGCCATCAAAACGGATTCTTTGGCGAAAGCAAACGCCAGTCAGGATCCTGACTTCATGGCCTATCACAACGACGCCGACTTCCGCAAACTGGTCGGATTAGAGTAACAAAACAGGGTGAAAAAGTTGTAGGGGCGGCAGGTAGGAGCGAGGCGGGGTATGTTGAAAAGCGACTATAATATACGACACGAAGACCGTTTGTCAAGTCTTTTTGGGCTATAAAGCAGCATTTTTGTTAACCATTTGTTCAACAGTTGGATAAACGGTTTTGGCATTGGACTTACGCGGCCGGAGGGGAAATTGGGGAGGCGCGGAATGCCTCTGGCCGCCGAGCGCAGGCGTCCCCGCCCCGCCGGAATCAGAAATTCTGGATTCCTTCGTCCTAAAGCGCGTCGTCATCCTGAAGACCGCTGCGGTCTGAAGGATCTCTCTGCTGTCTTCAATTCTGTCATCTGTAGCCTGTCCCGTAGGGATTAGGATCTACTCAAAGCAACTGCATAATGAGTGCTTTCACTAAACATCTAAAACTCTGGATTGGCATTCTCGTTGCCGCCGCTTTTGCTATGTGGGCGATGTGGGGTGAATGGAAACATTCCGATTTTGTCAAGATGCTTGGAGCTGTTGGCGCTGTGATTTCGGGCTATCTTTTCGACAAACGAAGCGAGAAGAAACGGAAGCAAGAAGAGTTCGACACACACGAAGAGCAAACAAAAACTATAACCACACGCGTTGCCCAAGAAGCGGTCTCAATTCGAGAGACAATCCGTACGGAAATACAACAGCTTGCGTTTCCGAAGGAAAACGATGATCAAATTATAGAAGAGATCGGCAAAACCCTTACTGAAACTGGAAAAGCAGTTGAAGCCCATGTACGCGCAGCCCGAGTAGCATTAAATGCAGGCCGATTTGAAGAAGCAGAACAACTTTATGATCATTTGTGTGGGATTTTTCCTGATGTTGCCGACTTACATTTCAATTTGGGATTCGTACGGAATAAGCTGGGCAAGAATCACGATGCGATCAACTCGTACGATACCGCGCACGAACTCGCGCCCAATAAGTACCAGCCACTTTACAATAAAGGCTGGAGCCTATCTACATTAGGTCGACATGAAGAGGCAATCGCAGCTTATGATGTTGCGCTCAAGTTAAGGCCAGATTTGCACCAGGCGCTTTATAACAAAGGCTGGAGCCTTGGGGCCTTAGACCGTCATGAGGAAGCTCTTGAGACTCTAGAGACAGCATTGCGCTTCAAGCCAGACAAAGACAAGCCAGAGACACTAAATAAAATAGGTGTTAGTCTTGCATCGCTTCACCGTTATGAGGAAGCAATGGCGGCTTATGACTCCGCGTTGTTACTTGACCCAAAGTATTTTGGCGTAATATATAACAAAGGCAACATGCTTTCGAAGTTAAGACGTCACGAAGAGGCAATTCTCGCTTTTGATGAAGTACTTAAAATCAAACCGGATTATTATCACGCACTACTTAACAAGGGCAATAGCCTTGCAGATTTAGGTCGCGGAGAAGAGGCCTTAGCAGCCTACAATTCGTTGCTTGCGATAAATCCAGTGCACCAATGTGTGCTACTCAACAAGGCAATTATTTTAATGGTATTAGGGCGCAGTGTTGAGGCAATCGAGACGATCAACAGCGCAATAGCACTTGTACCACTAGAGGCTAAGAAATACGCAATACTTGCTCGCGCATATGCAACAGAAAATATGCGTGAGGAGATGATAAAGTCATTAGCAACTGCGATTGAGAAGGACTCCGTTTTCAAGATGGTTGGGTTATTGAGTCCGAGTTCACCCCGTACCATTCCGACCCCGACTTCCGCAAACTCGTCGGCTTGGATTAGTTGATTGCGCTTTGACATTTCGATTTTGCTTGGCGCGGGCGGATTGCCATCCACCCCTACAATATATATGTGCTTGGTATCTCGGTAAGCGGGGCATGTGAAGACACATGCGCCGCGACATGAACTTTTCGATTTGCTTGGGGGAATTTCATGTTCATATTTTCAAATTAGCAGCGGTCATATTTATGCGACACAACTTACTGGCACCAGTTCTCCGTCTATTGGTATTTGTCATTCTATGTTTCGTTTGCGGCGGTCACCAATTTCGCACTGGCGGGACCGGCAGAAGGATTATCGGGCTGCTCGATAAAGGCGTGGACCTTTCGGAGCAAGACAGTTTTGGAAGCCCTCCAGATCTTTGACAGCATTCTCGTAAGATATCCGCAACTTGGACAGGCACATTTCAATCGTGGCGTTTGTTTGAGCGCATTAGGAAAGTATGAGGATGCACTGAAAGCTTGACGAAGCTCTGAAACTGATCCCAGACCTTTACGAAGCACTTTACAATCGGGCTGAGTGCCTGACTTACTTGGGCGAGAAAGAGAAAGCCATCACGGCATGGGATGCCGTTCTGGTGGTTAGGCCAAACGACGCCAACGCTTACTACTACAAAGGAATCATCCTGTATGACTTGAGCAAGTTTGAGGAAGCGCTCGCCGACTATGGGACCGCGCCAGCTCAAACCGGACACAGCGAAGCGTGGTAGACAAGGGGCTGTGCCTTGCAGAAATGGGCAGGGCTCCCCCCACAACATGGCGGCCGCGCGGTTTGGACAAGGGCGGAAAAAGCCCGGATGCTTCAGGGCTTCAGTTTTCCATCACCAAAGACTCGGTGAATGTGGGTATGCGCTCAGGTTCTTCGTTTGAGTACTACTGACTCTGACTTTCGCAAACTTGTTGGTTCAGAATAAAATTCAATTGCACTACTTATGAAAGCCATTACATTCACGCGATACGGCTCGCCGGACGTTTTGAAATATGAAGACGTTCCGACGCCGACACTTGCGGACGATCAAGTCCTGGTTAAAGTTCATGCGTCGTCGGCGAATGCGGCGGATTGGCATTTGCTGCGCGCGGATCCGTTTCTCGTGCGGTTTATGTGCGGGTTTACGAAACCGCAAGCGAAGTATCAGATTCTCGGCGGCGACATCGCGGGAGTTGTTGAAGCGATTGGCAAGAACGTGACCGAATTCAAAGTCGGCGACGCGGTGTTCGGCGAAACATTTGACGACGGGTTGGGCGGTTTTGCCGAATACAAATGCGCAAGCCCCAAATATCTTGTCGCTAAACCTGAGAGCCTTTCCTTTGAAGAAGCGGCGGCCGTTCCACTTGCTTCAGTGACAGCCTTGCATGGTTTGCGCTATATCAGCAATGTCCAACCGGGACAAAAAGTTTTAATCAACGGCGCGGCGGGCGGAGTCGGAACCTACGCGGTGCAAATCGCCAAAGCGCTCGGCGCGGAAGTCACCGCCGTGTGCAGCGCGCGCAACCTCGAGCCAGCGCGCGAACTTGGCGCGGACCACGTCATTGATTACGCAAAAGAGAATTTCACCAAAGGCGACAAGCGCTACGACATGATTCTCTGCTATCAACGGCTACCATCCGATTGGCGACTTCAAGCGCGTGCTCACACCGAACGGAATATACGGCATGGCCGGAGGCGGCAACAAGCTGCTCCTCGAAATCATGTTCTACGGCCCGTTTCTCTCGATGTTCGGCAGCAAGAAGTTTAAGATGGTCGCCTCAAAACCCAGCAAAGAGAAACTGCAAGTCGTCAAAGAGCTGATCGACGCGGGCAAAGTTCGGCCCGTGATTGAAAAGCGCTATCCGCTCAAAGAAGTCCCCGACGCGATTCGCTATCTCGAAACTGGACACGCCAGAGCGAAGGTTGTAATTAACGTACGCTCCTAACTCACACTCGCTTCTAAATCTAATCTCCCTTGTCTATCAAACAAAGGTGCACATTTGAAAGCTATTACAAACGCAAAGTACGGGTCACCCGATGTACTCGAACTGAAAGAAGTTGTCAAACCCGTTCCCAAGGAAGATGAAGTCTTAATAAGGGTTCATGCGGCTTCGGCGAATGCAGGAGACTGGCATATTCTGCGCGGCTCGCCGTTCATAATGCGGCTGGTGGGATTTGGCTTGTTTAAGCCGAAGTACACAATTCTCGGAACCGACGTCGCCGGAACTATTGAATCTGTGGGCAATAGTGTCAGACAATTCAAAGTCGGAGACGAAGTATTTGGAGATTTATCTCAGAACGGTTTTGGCGGCTATGCTGAATATGTATGCACGCGCGAGAATTCTATTGCCCTGAAACCCGCCAATATTTCTTTTGAAGAAGCAGCGGCAGTACCGACGGCTGCGGTTACCGCGCTACAAGGTCTGCGCGACCACGGCAAGATTGAAGCTGGACAAAAAGTGTTGGTCAATGGCGCATCGGGCGGGATCGGAACTTTTGCGGTGCAGCTTGCCAAAGCGTTTGGCGCTGAAGTGACTGCCGTATGCAGCACGAAGAATCTCGAAATGGTGCGCTCGATTGGCGCAGATCACACGGTTGATTACACCAAAGAGAACTTCACGAAAAGCGGTAAGCAATACGATCTGATTTTAGCTGCAAACGGTTATCATCCGATTTCAGATTACAAGCGCGCGCTGACAGACAACGGAAGATATGTCATGACGGGTGGCGCGACGAAGCAGATGTTTGAAGCGATGTTGCTTGGGCCGTGGATCTCAATGACCGGAAGGAAGAAGATGAGCAACTCGATGATTAAGCCGAATCAAAAGGATTTGGAATTCTTAAAAGAGCTTCTTGAAGCAGGTAAAGTTAAACCCGTGATTGTAAAACGCTACAAGCTTAGCGAAGTTGCTGAAGCTGTGCGCTATGTGGAATCCGGACACGCGCAAGGGAAAGTCGTTATCAACGTATGCTCCTAACCATCATCCTCTCCTCCGCGATAATTTTGCTCGTCGCGTACAAAACGTACGGGAGCTTTCTCGCGCGCTTGCTGAAACTCGATCCGAACGTGAAAACACCGGCGGTGGAACTCAACGACGGTGTGGATTACGATCCGATTGACTGGAAGTTCCTGATGAGTCAGCACTTCTCGGCGATCGCGGCGGCGGGGCCGATTGTCGGACCGATTGTGGCGGGGATGATGTTTGGTTGGCTGCCGACGCTGATTTGGATTTTGCTCGGCGCGATTTTTATCGGCGGCATTCACGATTTCGGTTCGCTCGTGGCCTCGATTCGGCATAAGGCGCGCTCGATTGCCGAAGTGGTGCGCGAACACATGACGCGCCGTAGCTACTTGTTATTCCTCACGTTCGTGTGGATTGCGCTCATCTATATTATTGTCGCGTTCGCCGATATCGTAGCCGGGAGTTTTGTGGGCAACATCACCTTAGAGAATGGCCAAGCAGTCAGCGGCGCGGGCATCGCTACCTCGTCGCTCTTGTATCTCGCCCTACCGATTGTGATGGCGTTCGTGTTAAGGTGGACCAAGCTCTCGTTGCTCACAACCACGTTGATTTTCTTGCCGTTGGTCGGTGCGGCGATCTGGTTCGGGCAGTATCTTCCGCTTGATTTGGCGGGTTGGTTCGGGCTGTCGGACCTTATCGCGCAAAAAGTCTGGGTCGTCGCTCTCCTTATATATTGTTTCGTCGCGGCGGTCGCACCGATGTGGCTTTTGCTCCAACCGCGTGGACACCTCGGCGGCTTCTTCCTGTTCGCGGCCTTGATTGCAGGTGCGGCGGGGGTGCTTTTCAGCGGCAGCGAGATTCAATACCCGGCGTTTGTGGCGTGGAACGTTCCCACCGGCGCGGGCGTGGCCTCGCTCTTTCCGATTTTGTTTATCACCGTTGCCTGCGGCGCGTGCTCGGGATTTCACTCGATCATCGCCTCGGGCACCAGCTCGAAGCAATTGAAAAACGAACTCGACGCCAAGAAAGTCGGCTACGGCGCGATGTTACTCGAAGCGATGGTCGCGGTCGTCTCGCTCGCGTGTGTGATGATTCTCTCGAAAGAAGCCGTCGCCAATCTCGGCGGCAAACCGAATTTCATCTACGCACTCGGGCTGGGCAAGTTCATGGAGGTCTTTGGCATTCCGGCGAGCTTCGGCGTGCTGTTCGGGTTGATGGCGTTCACGACGTTTGTGTATGACACGCTCGACGTGTGCACACGCTTGGGCCGTTACATCTTGCAAGAACTCACCGGATGGCAAGGTGCGTTTGGCCGCTACTTCGCCACCGCGTTAACCGCGTTCGTGCCGCTCTTCTTCGTGATGCAAACCGCAAAAGACGCAAGCGGCAACGTCATTCCGAGCTGGCGCGTGTTCTGGCCGCTGTTCGGAGCAAGCAATCAACTGCTCGCGGCGATTGGACTCTTGGGCATCACGGTCTGGCTGCATCGCACCTACAAAGCTAAGTGGGTTTGGTACGTCGCCGGAATTCCCACGCTCATCATGTATATCATGAGCGGCTGGGCCTTGTTACAATATGTTTCTCGAGGATTTGTCGCGGCATCAGGCTTCGCGCTGCCAACCAATTTCGTGCCGTGGGTCGCACTCGTGTTAATTGTGCTCGCAGTAATGCTATTATGGGAAGCCATAAAAGTGTTTTCAAAACCCAGCGGCCCCCCGCCCTATCCCCGGGGGGAAACCCGGGGCGGGGGGGGGGAACACACACCATCACGCCACCATCACGAGCACCCCGGCAGGGGGGGGCAAGGAACCACCCCGCCCGGCGCCCGCCCCCCCCCCCCCCCCCCCCCGGGGGGGGGGGGGGTATGTGCGGGGGGGGGGGGGGGGCCCCCCCCCCCCGGGGCCCCGGGGCCGGCGGCGGCCCCCGCGGGGGGGGGGGGGCCCCGGCCCCCCCGGGGCCGGGGGGGGGGGGGGGGGGGGGGGGGGGGCCGCGGGGGCGGGGGGGGGGGGGGGGGGCTGGCCCGCGGGGGGGCCGGGGGGGGGGGGGGGGGGGGGGGGGGGGGGGGGGGGGGGGGGGCGGGGGGTGCCCCCCCCCCGCCCCCGGGGGGGGGGCCGGGGCCCCCCCCCCCCCCGGGGGGGGGGGGGGGGGCCGGGCCCGGGCGCGCCCCCCCGGGGGGGGCCCCCCCCCCCCCCCTTTTGGGCGGGGGGGGGGGGGGGCGGGCGCCCGCCCGGGTTTGGCGTTAGCGCCAGCTAGGTCCAGCGCTCGCTGGTGTTTCACGTGGAGCAATCTGCTTTTTTTCCCATTTCCAATTTTAGATATGTCCCTCAACCAAGACATCCTCGACTACTACACCGAACGTCTCTCGTTACTTGGCAAAATCAATGTAAAGAGAATGTTCGGCGGCGCGGGTTTCTACATGAACGGTCGCATGTTCGCGTTGACCGACGGCGACATGATCTATCTGAAGGCCGACGAAGAGAATCGCGCGCGCTTCGTGTCGCGCAAGATGGAACAGTTCGCGCCCTTTGAAGACAAGCCCGAGATGCGCATGCACTATTACTCCTTGTCTTCTGAGGATTTGGAAGATGACGACGCGCTCCGCGAACTTGGCAAGCTTGCGATTGAAGCCTCAACCCGCGCCGCCGCAAAAAAGAAAAGCTCGGGGGCAAAGAGAGCGAAAACAAAGAAATGAGGTCTCCCCAATTGTCGGATGGGGGATTAAGCGAAGTGCTACTGAAAGTAGCCCCGACGAGAATCTGTGAAGATAGGATGAATATTTAGAGAAAACGTATGAACACACTTGCGTGGATGATTAGTTTGCTGATTTCCGTGAGCATCGCACGCGGTGCGGATTGGCACCTGTTGCGGGACAGAAATTCGTTTTGCGTGTCCGATCGCGGACTGGTTTATGTGGATGTCGAATCGTTCAGCGTATTGGAAGACGGCATCGTGAAGGCGTGGATCAAATACGAACCGCCGGCGGATATGCGTGCGGAAGCGCGTAGCGCATTGATTGCGGCTCGCAGACAGCGCCGGGAGTCCATCACCGGATTTGATAATTGGGGTTACGATTTGGAGTTAATCAAGTGGGACTGCGTAACCGAGCGCTCGTGTGTGCTTGAGACCAGTTGCCGCGACATTCAAGGCGGCGAGCTTGAAAACTATCGCTACTTTGACGAAGAGTGGGAAATGGCTCTACCCGGTTCGATGAGCAGTTGCATAATCAAAAGCATCTGCGAAGTCGGCGGCATGGTGAGCATGGGCCCCAAGATACTTAACTCGCGGCGGCAGGTGTCCTTTCCTACCTGCCCGCCGATACCAAGCGCGTTGTCATCCACCTTCCCTAAGGATCCGCCAAGCAAATCGAGAATGAGGCCCCCCAACGAGCGTTTACAGATCGCAGATATTTATGTAAGGGCGGATGGCAATCCGCCCGCGCCAAGCAGTACCAAGTATCAAAGCGCGTCGTCATCCTGAATGTAGCGAAGCGGAATGAAGGACCCCTCTGGAAATTCTGCGGCCTTCAT
Source organism: bacterium (assembly GCA_016721565.1). Taxonomy (GTDB): domain Bacteria; phylum Electryoneota; class RPQS01; order RPQS01; family RPQS01; genus JABWCQ01. The sequence continues at coordinate 33,968 of JADKHW010000018.1, forward strand.
TTCTGTCATCCTTTGTAAGGATCTACTTAGGCAAATAGAGAATTATGCAATGTCAGATCTAAATCCACTTGAAAAGACAAACCTCGAGAAACTGTTTGAAATGAGCGGTGGTTACGTGTTGAATTTTAGTAATCGTACTTTTGCTGATTTCATTATTGAGAGTGTTGGGATCGACATTTATACTGAAAAATACAGTTCATACGGCGAGTCTAAGGCAAACAGGTTGCGGTGCTTTTGGGCAAATGAATCAAACTCAAACATTGGCAAACTTCTTAGCGACCTGATAATGTATTATGAACAAGAGTGTAGTTCACCTGACAAGGCAAGTCGACTCGAACAATGCAGGAAGATAGTGGTTCGGCTCAAACAGAATTCTCCAATGGACCATGTCGAAAGGCTGAGCGAACACATAAATTCTAACAATGTGGAGAAGATCATAAACTCCTTGCGCGATGCAGTTCAACGAAACGAACCCGAGTCGGCAATTGACAGGCTGCACACGCTTGTTCTTGCGTTTGCGCGCGAGCGGTGTGACACGCACGGGGTATTGCACAACAAGGGCGAGCCGCTACATAGTGTGTTTGGAAAGTACGTGAATCGTCTAAACGAGAAAGGGCTTGTTGAGTCCAAAATGGCTCGAACAATCCTAAAAGAAAGCGTCAAGCTCTTTGACACATTCAACGACGTTAGGAATAACTTCAGCGCGGCACACGCCACTCAGCTACTCACGCAGGCAGAGGGCTATCTAATTCTTGGTTGGGTTCGAGGCACACTTGATTTCGTGCTTTCCGTTGATAGTGTCGAAGAAAAGATAAATCAGGCAGGTTCAACCATAGACTGGGACGACTTACCCTTCTGATAATCCACAACAACCTGTTAAATCACTCTCTGCACTCAATTTAGCAAATATCTGAGAGCACACGTATAATCTGCTCGCGCGACAACAAACTCTTCTCAAACAACTCATTGTACTCGACTTAGCAAGAAAAACGGATGGCTATACAACATACTTATGATGTCGTCGTGATCGGCGGCGGACATGCGGGGATTGAGGCGGCTCTTGCCACTTCCCGCATGGGGCTTCGCACCTGTCTGGTGACGCAGAATCTTCAAACTATTGGCCAAATGTCCTGCAATCCGGCCATCGGCGGGCTTGCTAAAGGCCAATTAGTCAAGGAGATAGATGCGCTGGGCGGCGAAATGGGGCGGCTTGCCGATCTCGCTACGGTGCAGTTTCGGATGCTGAATCGCTCGAAAGGGCCGGCGGTCTGGTCGCCGCGTGCGCAATGCGATAGAGTTCTCTATGCTCGTGAGGCCCGCAAAATACTGGATTCTCAGCGCAATCTTGATCTCAAACAGAATACAATCATAGACTTCGAGACAACTGGCGGACGACTTTCGGCTTGCATTGCCCATAGCGGACAGCGCATAGAGTGCCGCGCCGCCGTGCTTTGCGCCGGGACGTTTCTGAATGGGCTGTTGCACATGGGGGATTGGCAGCTCCCGGGTGGGCGGATAGGCGAGGCACCTTCGCTCGGACTCTCGGAAATGCTGATGAAACAGGGATTTGAGGTGGGCCGCCTGAAGACCGGCACCCCCCCGCGCCTCGATGGTCGCACCATTAACTATTCCGTCTGCGAACACCAACCCGGAGACGGCCGCATCATTCCCTTCTCGGTGCGCTCGCCAAAAGCTGTCTATGATCAGCTCTCTTGCCATCTAACTTATACAAATACAAAGACTCACGATATTCTACGCGACGGTTTACACCGCTCACCGCTGTTTTCAGGCCGAATCACGGGCCGCGGGCCGCGCTATTGTCCTTCAATTGAAGATAAGATCGTGCGCTTCTCCGATAAGGACAGGCATCAGATCTTCCTCGAACCCGAAGGCTGGGACACGTTCGAAGTCTATATGAACGGGTTTAGCTCAAGTCTTCCGGAAGATGTTCAATTTGAAGCACTTAGAACTGTCCCCGGACTCGAAGACACCGAAATGATGCGGCCCGGATATGCGGTCGAATATGACTTTTTCCCTGCTCATCAGCTCCATTACTCCTTAGAAACTAAGGTGATAGAAGGCCTGTTCTTCGCCGGTCAGATCAACGGCACAACGGGATACGAGGAAGCCGCCGCTCAAGGGTTGATTGCAGGAGTGAACGCCGCTCAGAAACTGAACGGCGGTAATTCTCTGATACTCGGAAGAGACCAAGCCTACATCGGCGTCCTGATTGACGACCTGATCACCAAGACCCCCGACGAACCCTACCGCATGTTCACGTCGCGCGCCGAGCACCGCCTGATATTGCGTCAAGACAATGCAGATCAACGCTTAACAGAGATAGGCCGGGAGCTGGGGCTGGTCACAGATCAGCAGTATGACGGTTATTTAGAAAAGAAACAAAAACTTAATCAGATAACCGCGCTCCTGCACGACACCCGGTTAGACGAACTCGCCGAATCCGGCCTACTTTCCGACCCAAAGCTCAAAGGTAGCCGCTTCTCAGCCATCCTAAAGCGCCCCGAAGCCGACCTGACCTCGATGCTGAAAGATAGCCCACAACTGGCCAGAAAGGTCGAAGAAGAACTCGATGAAGACCTGATTGCAGCTGTGGAAATGGATGTAAAATATGAAGGTTACATCGCCCGCGAACGGCAGCGCGCCGACCAGGTGAGACGCTGGGAAGAGGTCAAACTACCTGTAGATATTGACCTTTGGGCCGTCCATTCTATGTCCCACGAAGCTCGCGAGAAGATAAACCACTTCAAACCCAAGACTTTAGGCCAGGCCGGAAGAATCAGCGGCGTGCGGCCTTCGGACACTTCAGCCTTGCTGATTCACATGAAAAAACTCGGCCATTTGTAAGCTCTTGTTTTAGAGTGTTTCACGTGAAACATCCACATTCTCTCGTGGATAACTATGTGGATTTGCTCAAGATAGATTCACAAAAATCGCATTAAGTCCCGCATTATCAGACTCCAACGAATAAGGATTATATGAGACAGCTTCTGCAATTCCTGTGGACAAGCTGTGAATAGAATTATACTTTGACACCAGAACAGCAGACCCATCTGCAACACTATATGCGCCGCGTGGCCGAAGCCGGGATTCCGTTGGTATCTCAGGCTGATCGTGCGCGGCTGGAAGAGCGACATCTTGCTCCGTCTTTGGCGGGGCTTGAACTGCTCCCGGAAACCGGGAACGTACTCGACATTGGTAGCGGCGGCGGCTTTCCGGCTATTCCGTTGGCTCTCCTAACTCCTCATTTGACATGGACTTTGGTTGAGTCAAACTCAAGAAAAGCAGCCTTTTTGACGCGTGTTTCACGTGAAACAGAGCTTGATCAAAGGGTTACGGTGGTTTGTTCACGTGTCGAAGACCTTATCCACTCTGAGGTGGGGAGATTCGACTGCATCACCGCCCGAGCAGTGACGGAACTGCCGCTCTTGATGAAGTGGTGCCGCCCGTTGATGAACATTGACTGCGTGCTCCTGTTCTGGAAGGGCCGGGAGTGGAGACAGGAAGCCTGGCCTGAGGAATTGGGTCTCAAGTTACTCACAGAACTCAACTTAGCTGACGGAAGTCGGTTGATTAAACTGTTTATCGAAAAGTGAAAGAAACCGTATTCAAAGAACTGGCGGGGCTTTCGACCGAGGCCCGCAATCCGGACACGATGAATCTCGACTCGATGACGACGCGCGAGATTCTGGAAGCCATGAACCGCGAAGATCGCAAGGTGCCGGAGATTGTGGCGGCGGCGATTCCTGAAATTGAGGTGCTCGTTGAGCACATTGTGTCTGCCCTTCAAAAGGGTGGCCGTCTCCTTTATATAGGTGCGGGGACATCGGGGAGGTTGGGGGTGCTGGATGCTTCGGAATGCCCGCCGACGTTTGGGACGGATCCGACTTTGGTGCAGGGGTTCATTGCCGGGGGGTATGAGTCACTCCGGAAGGCGGCGGAGGGGGCTGAGGATAATCCGGACGGCGCGATTCACGATTTTGAATTGTGCTGTTTGGGGCATGAGGATGTGGTGGTGGGGATTACGGCTTCGCGAAGGACGCCTTATGTCTTGGGTGGTTTATCATACGCTAAGAAGCATGGATGTTATACTGCGCTCCTCATATGTAACCATTTTATGCCAAGCATGGGATGAGGAGGCCACCCTGGACCCCAATGCGCAGACGCGAACACCCGAGCAGGGGGATTCGAGAGACCTGATGTTATTATCTCATTGCCTGTGGGGCCGGAAGTTTTGACGGGATCTACGCGGTTGAAGGCGGGGACGGCGACGAAGCTCGCGCTGAACATGATTACGACGGCGGCGTGGGTGCGGATGGGGAAGTGTTACGGGAATTTGATGGTGGATTTGCGGATGGGGAGTCAGAAGCTGCAGGCGCGCGCGCGGCGGATAATGATTGCGATCACCGACTGTGATTACGAGTGGGCCGACGAACTATTGACCGAAGCTCACGGCGAACTGAAGACCGCGTTGGTGATGCACTTCCGTGGTGTGACGGCGGAGCCGTGCGCGGGTTTGGAGGAAGGGGGGGGGGGGGAGAGGGGTCGGAAAGTCAAAACAAACTCAAAAACAGGGCGAGAACCAGGCATGAAAACAACTAAAATCACTCATTCGCTCACACTTAAGTGGTGATGCCGAGCGATTCTTTATGACAGCGCTCCAAGTCGCAGCACATGAAGCTATCCAAGGGCACGGTTCACTTGCTAATGACATTCGCGAAATCGTCGATGGGCGCGAAGAACCCAGACCAGCGTGGTGCAAAGACGCTGTAGACTCGATTTAAAAGGACTGGTTCTATCTGAAGAACCTACAACGCCCCTTTCCTCTCTGGTCATGCCTCAAACACTGTTAGTTCGAATTCAAAGAGTCATTGAAGAGTATCGGCAACAAAACAAATTAAAGAGTCACGGTCTTGGACATAGACGAAAGATTCTGCTCATTGGTCCACCTGGAACAGGTAAATCAATGACTGCTCGTGTTCTTGCAAAAGAGTTGCGATTGGAATTACATAGTATACAAGTTGACAAGATGGTCACCAAATTCATGGGCGAGACCGCAGCAAAACTCCGACAAGTTTTTGATCTTATAAACGAAGTTCCTGGAGTATATTTGTTTGATGAGTTCGACGCAATTGGAAGTGATAGAAGCTTAGATAATGACGTTGGGAAATGGGACGCGTATTAAACGCCTTCCTTCCTTCAGTTTATGGAGCAAGACAAATCGGAGAGTCTGATAATTGCGGCCTCAAACAATCCTGCATTACTTGATGACGCACTCTTTCGACGGTTTGATGATGTGCTCTATTATGAGCTTCCAAAATCTGTAGATCGGAAACGAATCATCAAGAATGTAAGCGGCACATTTTTGCCTGTAGTAAACCAGTGGCAAACAATGATATCTGCCAGCAATGGCCTAAGTCACGCCGAGATCGATTTAGCCGGCACAAAGATGCAATCAAGCAAGCGATTCTTAGTGATTTGAAGCGCATCCCAGTGTCACTCTTGGCAAAATGTTGAAGGAACGGAAGGCAACCCGCAGAGGAAAGACAAAGGAGTAAGTCATGCCGGGCGAGCGCTATCAACTCATATTTCTCGGAGACATCGCACAAACTCAGCGTTATACTAGTCCACGTAAGGGGAGTTGAGCCGGGAGCCACCTATGCCTACACGGATCGAGTAGCGCACAGTACCTATCTAAACGAGCAATTAAATCAGGCGTGGCAAGTCGCAGATCAAGAAGGAAGAAGAAGCCGGTTCGTG
>JADKHW010000019.1 GCA_016721565.1 bacterium
TGTCGTGCAGTTTCAACAAGCGCTCGGCATCAAGTAAGGTCAACGTCGGACGGCGCACATGAATTGCACGCCATTGTTGAGAGCAAGTCCCTCTTTGGCTTCCAGAATCAGTCAGGACCAGCTCGGCGCATGGCCTCCGCCCACTCATCTTCTGTGCCTTGGAACCATGCTTCACCGCTCGACTCATCACTGTCGATGTCTGGATCACGAGTGATGACTGCCGCAAGATGAGACAGCGGAGCCAAGTCACCGGATGCTCCAAGTGATCCTTGTGAAGGGACAACTGGAGTGATATGCCGATTCGAAGCTCCAAAAGCGTCTCTATTACAAGATGGTCAGGCACCAGGCGGCCTTGAGCGGAGCGTTGGCCCGCAAAAGAGTTGCGGCACGGACAACTCGTTCGGAGAACGGTTCGCCTGTGCCGCAGCAATGAGAGATAATCAGATTTCGGGAAACGCGACGCGCGTCATTCACGGAGAAGCGCTCGCTTTTCAAACTCCCGAAACCCGTGTTGATTCCATAAACGCTGGGCGCGTTAGCACCAGCTTGTTCGAGCCGCGCAATCCACGCGCGGGAGGCTTCGACTTGCGGTCGGGCAGACGAAGCTAATTTTGCATGTGCACCATTGCTGACTTGCTCGACTTGCTCTAAGGTCAGCGAATGGCCATCAACCGAAATTTCCACGAGATTACCGCGTCACTCGCTTCTTCGTCACCATAATTGGCTGCCAACCTTGGGCAGTCTTGACGACATTTGTTGTGGCGGACATTCCGGCCGGTTCAACGGCAGCGAGATTCTCAATTTGCGGATGTGTAATGACACCCAGTGGCGGAATCTTACGCGGATTAGCGCCGCCGGTCTGCGGGACTTTCTCGTTTAGTTGCGCTTGACGCCGTTGTCTCGCCGTGGCACGCTCACGTGCACCAACGGGATCAATACCGTGTGTCTGACGCAGTTTGTCGAGCTTGGCGCTGATTGCCTTGCGGGTTACGCCGAAGCGATCCGCGAGTTCTGCCATCGGCACCTTGCCGTAATTTTCCAACAAGTATTTTTCTTCAGAAGGGGTCCACTTCTTAGCCATTGCGATCTCGTTCCTATGTTAAGATGAAATTTCTTTTTGTTAGTGGCTTCCGCCGCGAATGCTACCGCGAAGCAGTTTAGCGCATCAAGAGCATGCGCCGCGTTTGAACAATATCCGGTGTGACCAGTCGATAGAAGTAAATTCCGCTCGGTACAGAAATACCGGAGTTACTCTTGCCATTCCATTGAAGTCTGTGAATACCTGCATCGCGCGCACCCTCAGCCAAGGTGACGACATTACGGCCAAGCACGTCGAAGACTTCAAGCTTGACATTTGTGCGAGCGGCGAGTGCATATTCAATCGTGGTTTCAGGATTGAACGGATTGGGGTAATTCTGGAACAGCACGAACGTCTTGGGGATCTCCGCCACTTCCGGCGAATCGGTAATCGTCGGCGGTGCGGTGGTCAAACGAATAGCTCTACCATTTTCAAGTGGAGCAGATGTCGGCGGCTCCACATTGTTGTGATAATATGTCGCCCCGTAGAGTTCGTCAAATGTTTCGTAGCCAATCGTGGCGCCCTGAGCCGCAGTCGGGTGCATTGTCAAGCTTTGATAGAGCATAACCCATTCAGCGTCGCCAGTCGGAGTTTGGTGCGTTGCCGGGTTCAGCAGTTGAACTTGGAACGTATTTGGACGAGTTCCTGTTCCCCAATCGGTAACCGCGTGCCACTCGACGATGAAACGATCACCGGCGGCATCATAGTAGTAACTGATGTCGCCGGTGTCGCCAAAGAAATACCACAGGTCATTCCACAGCACAGCAATCATTCCGGATACTAAGTCCGAAGAATATGGCAGAGCATGATTGTCGTAGCTTGTCGCTTCTGTGTTTCCCGGGGCAACCCAACCGTCCGTAGAAATAGAGAGGCTGTTGTAGGATGTGCCGAAGTAGCCGTAACTAAAGGGAACAGGAACAGAAAATGTTTGCTGACTTTGCGTGAATTCCAGAGTTGTGCCTGGACCGTCAAGTGTTGGCGAAATCTCGAACCAATCATAAACAGCAGCGCGGTCGTAATCGACATCCAGATCATCATACATGTAGTACGTGTTATCCGAACCGGTCATCGGATCGGCTTGTCCGACTTGACCAAGCACGAGCGGCAACGCAAGCGAGCGCGAGAAAGCATATGTCGGCATTTGTGCCGAAACAATTGCATTCACAGTGACCTGAGTTCCAGTCGGCGCATTCCATGCACCCGAGATTCGAAGCGCGTCTTCAGGCAATGTGTAAGATTGATTGGGAGCAATTGCCGGGATTTGCGCAGTGCCGTCTTCAACTATGATGTAGCCACTGGTGGTCTGCAATTCCAGAGCAGAGGCGATCAGAGTTTCATTGCCTGTGTTAGTAATTGTAAATACTAAGCCCGCAGGTTCAAGTCTTTCAAGGAATCCGTCATCGCCATCGGCAACGATCAAATTTGATCGTTCAAGTTCGGGAGCATATACCGTCAAGAAGAATTGATCAGAGCGAGGATCGACTGAAACAGCTTGATAAGCGATTTCAATAGCCATATTGCTACCCCTGAATTCAGGCAGCACGGTCAGAGAATACAACGGAGCACCCACAACGATTTCGTTCGATCCAACGTTTCCATATTGACCTTGTGAAACCGTAATAGACACATTGTCACTAGATGTACTAAGTGATCCTTCAACGTCAAAGGCAGCATCCGATCCGATATTGCGAACGGTGTCGCGCAGAGAAACCGTTTCGCCGGGCTGAATACGTCCGTCGTTATTACCTCCCGCATCTGAGACCGAAAGGCCTTGATGAATTAGATAAACGCCACTGGGGGCTACAGTTATTCCTATTTGGCGAGTTAAGATATTGTGTCCATCAATTGTGGCAACAACAGAATCATCAAATGCGAAATCAACGGGCAAGTACCATGTTCCAGCTTGAGTGGGAATTGCGAACTGGGATTGGTTGCCTGTTTCAGTTCTAAAACTGATGGCAAGACTATCCGTGTCCACAGTAAATCCGTCAGCAATGGTGACGGGAAACGAAAATGGCCCCGCTGGAATTGCGGATGGTAGCGTGATCGGCATGCGTTCTGGTGTGTCCGTGAACAGTTTCAGGCTCGGATCACAAAGGCCAAGGTACTGCCGCATCATCATGGTTGCGACCTGCTGGACACCATCTTCATTCTGGAAATCCGCAAACATCGCCCAAGCGAACATCTTTCCGGCGACAAGCGCGGGCATGAGATTGTCAATATTATAAGTCAAGATCGCACGGTACAAACACGTGTCGAGGTTATCATTATAAACCGTGTGCGTGTTCCAGCAAGGCCCGATAAAACCAACGGCTCCCTGTGGAGTCGTGACAGAACCGTGCAGCATCCATTGCTCACCAAAGCATTGGCCATCAGGCGCATCAAACTTTGCAACGCCACATCCAATTCCTGTAACGATACAGAGCAACCCGGGGTTTGAAATTTGCGGTACCGTCCAGTAATAGAAATTAATTCCGGCCCAGCCTTGATTCCAACCTGAGCCTCTGTGGTTCACGAAAGCTACGCCGTCGTCAACATAGTTGATCAGTTGTTGCGGTCCGGGGTTGTCTGCAGCCCAAACAGTATCAACTTGCTCGAAACCTTCTTCTAATAACATTTCGCGAGCATAGGATATCGTGATTTGTTGTGACGGCACGCTATTGTCAGCGGAAACTGCGCAGCGTTCAAAACGCAGCGAATCGCTGAGGAACGTGTCGCGCTCATGTTGAATGGTTCTGACCGCGATTGAGCGCGCTTCACTCTGATTGTTAACAACCAGCGGCCCAAGAAAACATCCGGGAACGGGTCTGTTCCGACAACTTCAGTGAAATATGCTTCGTTTGTGAAGTCACCGGGATAGGAAAAATCACTGAAACGGGACATCGGATCGTCGGTGTGCTGCGGAGTGAACAGGAATGGTATTCTCATCACCAACCAAGATGACATAGTCTATTTTGGGTGAGCTTTGGTCAAGCTCGGAAATGATTCGATTGCGTAGCTGGTTGCCGTTGTTGTCGTCGTCGATTTCACTTTCAGATACGACTGTTACAATAAAACCGAGCTGTTGCTTCCAGACAATATATTCTTGAATAAATGTCAGGAACGGATCGGGAACAATCATCAGGATGTGCGACGGCTCGCGAACCATTAAATTGGGAATATCTTGCCAGTTCATAACAACGGCTTGATAGACAGATCTCCATGCTTCCGAATAAGCGGTTCTGACGTATGGCAATGGGTTTCTGGCCTTGCTGCTGTCGATGTCAATACGGATTGTGGCCATGTCAAGGATAGCGCACGTGTTCTGACCGTTTGTGTAGGTGATCGGCTTAACCGTCACGGGAACGAGTCGCACCCCACCCAGAATGCCGACATCGCCAAGCTCAACACGCGGGACTTGAGCCGTATTCTCGGGAATTGTTCGAGGACAGGTCGAGAAAATCGTTTCCCAGCCCTCCACCGTAACGGTCGGATTGCCAGTCGGGGGCAACGCAAGGTAGAACGTAAAGCGCGGCATGAGCGCACCAGTCGCGTTCATTTCGCCCCAAGTGCCGGGTAGCTTCTGATTCAAATCAATTTGACCGGTGGGCTGGAGGCGGGACATATCCAGAGTGAAACGGATCAAGTCGCTATTGGACTCGATCGGTATGAAATCGGGGGAAAACTCCGCTTCTTCGTATAGCCCAAATGGCGCAGTTTGGGCACCAACCCGCGAAAATGCGCAGGCAATGACGAGGAAGGCCGCAAGGAAGTAGTGCTTACGATGCATTTGACACCTCAATAGTGTGGACCCAAGACTGTATTAAGTATGCTGACAAACGGAGTTCAGAACTGGTCAGGACAGTGTATTTCTTGAACATCTCCTTGACGAACCGCAAAGAAGTCTGTATTTTGTAAGAGGTTGCCGAGCGAGCGGAGGGGGATAGTCGGATTTTCGTTACCCTCTTTAATTCCTGAAGATAGCTGTTTGGAGAGGCGGAGTCAAGAGAGGCATACAATCTATTACAAATGGTTGCCAAATGGAGCGTGATTTGCCAAGTGAGTTATTATAGCTCAGCGGTATATCCGGGCAACCTATGCACTCGTTAATGGATACTGTTTTTCAAAGGTTTAGGTTCAAATTGCTGAGCCGACCTGCAGATGTCCGTAAGCCTTTGCCGACTCGATGGGCAATTTTCAGACAATAAATATTCGTTCGATAGAAATAGGAATTGGAAAGATGAAGAATTTCTTAATGATACTGGTGGCATGCTTGGGGCTTGCTTCCGTGTGTTTTGCTCAGCAAAGTCGCTCGCAAGAAAGCACGGAATCGGCTCAACTTTGGCAGGTCTATCAGCAGATTTCTGACCTCAAAGCTACTGATCAGGAAGTGCCTGCAGAGCTGTATGACTTGTATTATAAGCTTGATCACGCTGTCAATCCTGAACTGTACGAAGACCGCAGCGGCGCAAATCCGCTGGATCAGTTTAGCGACTTGTGTCCAGGTGGAATGATTATGGGGCCGGATTCAGGCATGACCTATAACTACTCTACAACTGGTGCAACGAATACTGCAACAAATAATTGCACTTTCCCGGCTTGCCGCATTGGGCGCGACTTGTTCATCCGCTTGACCGTGCAATACCGGGACAGCATAACGATTACGACATGCGGCTCTGGTTTTGATACATACCTCTGCATTTATACTGGTGCGTGCTGTAATCAGCCGGGTTCTACTTTGTTTGCAAGCAATGACAATGCGCCGGAAGTTTGTGGTGTCTCCACAACTTTGCAGGCGGGTGTCTCCCGTTGTTTTGAACCTGGTGTTTATTACATCGTGCTGGACGGCTATGGACCAGCTGCTTTTGGTCAATACCGTTTCTCGATTATGTTCCACGGCAATTCCTGTATCCAACCGAGTAATGATCCCGAGTGCCCGGCTGATTTCGCCCAGCACGAAGAGTCGTTCCCCGAAGGCTGTGATGCATTTGCCAACACGATTCATTGCGGCGAAGGATTCTGTGGCCAGATTGACGAGACCGGCGACTTAGATGTGTATGCACTCACGATCTCCGATTGCCCGCGTCAGGTTACGATAAGCGTGTACGCCGATGATACGCCAGGTCGTACGGGATTTGAACACGGTTTGAATTCAATGCTTCGCATTTGGCCTGTGACCTGCGAGGCACCATTGGCCGTGAACAACGACTTCCATGGTGGCGACGGCGATCCAGAAGGTACTGACAGTCAGGTGACAATAAACCTTGTGCCAGGCACCTACTTCTTTGAAGTCACAGGTGCGGAAGCGACAACGGGACCATATGAGTTTTTGTAGCCTGTTCGACATGTGAAGAATAAAATCAATTAGTTAGAGAAAGAACCCCGCCATTCGGTGGGGTTCTTTTTTTGTGCCAGTCTGTTGACAATTGGCAGAATTTTGATAATATTAGTCTGATTAATATAAGCAATTGTCAGCAGACAGCTTTTTTAGCTGAATAACCCAAAGAGGACATCAATGAGAAAAGCATTCATGCTTTGCGCCGCGTGTTTGGCAATGTCTTGGTCTGTCAGTGCGGGAGACGGCGGCCAGATCAAGAGCGTGACAACACCCGAACAGAATCTCACTGTCAGCGGTTCAAGCGCTGAAAAAGTTCTTGATGCGGCCTTCCGTCAGATTGAACTGTATGATCAGAATCAGTGGGACGTGCCGAAAGAGTTGTACGACTTTTATTTCAAGCTTGACAGGCTTGTGAATCCGCAGATTTATGCAGAAGCCGAAGAACGCATGGCGGGAGGTGGTGCAATGGACCAGCTTCTTGGAACATGCCCGGGGACCATATTTTACATGCCGGAAGAGGATGACTTGGACATCAGAACGTGCGGATCAACAACATCAAGCACGAATCGTTGCACCTATCCAAACGGCAGATATGGCCGCGACGTTGTTGCCGAACTTGATCTTCCAAGTTCTGGCGAGTTGCGGATTTCAACTTGTGGCTCAAGTTTCGACACCTATTTGTGTCTGTTTGAAGATGCCTGCTGCGGTGATGAAAGCGGAGAATTGATCGAATCAAACAACAACGATCCGTTCACTTGCGGTGGCCAGAGACTGACGTCAGCAATTGCGACTTGCGTAGGTTCGGGAACTTACTATATCGTCGTTGACGGTGCAAGCCCTGCAGCGCATGGATCTTATTGTTTGACCATTGAATACAACCAAGACTGCGATTAGATCGCTTTCTTCTCCGTTCGTGGTTGATAGAGAATGACCCCGCCAAATGGCGGGGTCATTCTCTAATGTATTACTTTGACTGTATCAGGCATCAATTGAAGTTGGAAGAATCGTCTGCAAGAATTCAAAGCGGTCAAAGTAGTTCTTGACGTATTTCAATAATGCTTGCGGATCCTGTAAAGCACGTACATTGTCGCTAAGATTTGCAAGTGCACTGAATCGAGTCGAGAATTTCGATACGATGAACTCAAAGACGTCTTTCTCTCTTGGATAGTAGGCAAGGTCGTACTCGTCTTTGCCGAGATTCGCATCAGCGGCGGCAAGTCGAATGGCAAGGTCAATACCACCGAGCGTGTCCACGAGACCACGAGCCATTGCTTGGTTTCCTGTCCATACGCGACCTTCTGCTAATGAATCCAAACTTGCCAGTTCGAGGTTGCGGCCTTTTGCAACATCTTCGCGGAATTCGAGATAGACGGAGTCCATTAAACTATTCAGCACCTGTTCCTGATCCGGGCCAAGAGTCTTGTCGAAGCGGAAGAAATTCGCCCAACGACCAATCGAGATGGTTTCTTCGCGAGCGCCTATCTTCTTGTACAACTCTTCTGCGGACGGGATCATTGTTACCACACCAATTGAGCCGGTGATGGTGTTCGGTTGAGCCACTATCTCGTTTGCGGCCATGGAGATGTAATAGCCTCGAAGCGGCAACCCGCCCCATGGAGACTACGATGGGTTTCTTCTCCTTAAGACGAAGGGCGGCTTCGAGGATCTGTTTGGATGCCAACGCGGAACCACCGGGGGAATCTACGCGAATGACGACTGCTTTGACATTCTCGTCTTCTCCAAGCTTGTCGAGTTGCTTTACCATTCCTGAAGCAGTAATGCCATCTTCGCCCCACCCACTTTCGTCATCCCCAAAGGAAATCTCGCCCTGTGCGAAGACAACAGCAACTTCTGATTCGTGTGTCGGAAATTGTTCGAGTTTCTTGGACGCCAGATATTTATGCGCGGAAACGCCTTCAAATTCTTTGGAGTCTTTTTGAAGGCGACTGCGCAGAACTGGCCAGTCAACCAGGCCATCGACATAACCACGATTGAGACATGAAGCTGCACTGACAAGAAACTGGTCCCCGGAACGAACTTCATGGTCAAGCGCCTCAAAGGTCAAATTAGAGCGGGCGTTTGCAGTCTCGCGAACATAGGTATCATACACATCCGAGTACAAGTAAGTCAGGCTTGTGCGCAACTCCGTGGACATACTGTCACGCGCGAAATCTTCAAACGCACCTTTGTATTTACCTGCATGGATAACATGGAACTTGAGACCCACTTTCTCGAATGTCGATTTCAAATAGGTGCTACTGAATTCCATACCGCCGAAATTGACTCCGCTAAGTCGGCCCGGCATCATAAAGATGCTGTCGCTGACACTTGCTAAGTAATAGGCGCGGTCAGTGGCAATGTCAAAATGAGTGATAATGGGCTTATCACCTTGCTTGAAACTGAGAAGAGCTTCACGTAGTTCACGAATCGTGGCCATACCTGTGACCCCCATCGGGCGAAGCACGATTCCTGAGATATTCGGATCATCTTGGGCAAGTTGAATGGCGCGGAGCATGTCATTTAGAGAGGAGCCGCCGCTACCGCCGAGGAACCCGAGGTCAGGATCGACATTATACTCTGGTATTGTACCTGTCGGTCGAAGCACCAGCCACGTATTGGGTTCAATTGAGGTATGTGAACTCAATTTACCTTTGAAGCCACCGCTGACGGCTTGCGAGATACCCCAACCGATGACCAATACAGTTAAGACAAAACCGCCTGCAAAGATACCCAGTATCCAGCAACAGGCCTTATTGGAAGACATTGTTAGACTCCTTTATATGTGTCACCGGACCCCGGAGGCACTTGTATTCGGGCTGAAACTTCTTAATTTACAATATTCCGATGTTAGTTGAAAATTTCGCGTGCCGGATTAGGAAAAGGCACGCTCTTTGCCTTGCTATGTTTATGGTTTTATAAGGAGTTAAATTTTGAATCTTGATCGCGCATTAATGGTAGGTTTGGGGGCAGGTGTAGCAATTCTCTACACAGCCATCATTTTTGCCTTTTTTGACGGTACAGATTCTGAAAACCGACTTCTATATCTAACTGCAATTGGTATCCCGCTTGGCATCGGTTTTTTTGCGGCCCCCAGAGTTGGACTCTATTTACTCGGGGCCTTGGTCTACTCGATTGACTGGTTGTCAGAGTACTGGCAACTGATTCCGCGTGAAGCGACGTGGCTTGTAGACCTACTAATTCTACTGTTTGCGCTTCGTTACGGCTTAACATTCTTTTCGGCGAAACACAGCGTGTTTGCGGCTGAAAAAGCAATATTGGCGTTGTTAGTGTTTGCGGTTCTATCGGCTTTGATGAATGGCGAAACTCTGGCGACAACGCTCGTCGGGCTTCGCGTCGGGTTTCGCTATTTGCTGTTGTTCCTGGCAGCGGCCGGGCTGCATCCGAGTTCTGAATCCAGTTCGAAGTACATTCGATTCTTGTTCCTGATCGGACTTATTCAGACACCTGTCATTTTGTGGCAATGGCAGTTCACGAATTGGATATCCGAGGACGATATGTACGGAACGTTCGGGCGTGGCCAAACTCCGGGCATTGCGCTGTTCATTCTCGTGCTGTATTGCTATCTGATTGCGAAGATGATTGAAGAGAAGCGCATTCGCCTGTGGTATTTGTGTGCCATGGCGTGGATGCTTGTCGGGCCGATACTTGGTGAAGCAAAATTCTTCTTTCTTCTCCTACCGTTATTCCTCGTTTTCATGGTCCGTGCCGAGTTCATACGCAGGCCAGCTGTAGCCTTCCTTCTCAGTTTACTTGGCGTTCTAATGATCTTTGTCGCAGACTATGTAATTGTCGAATCTGGAGTCTGGCGCGAGGCCGCAACCCACTAACCTATATCACGACGCTACCCGAGGTTTTCCAAACTGAAATTGATCGGCCCCAAACTGATGGCAAGTTCGAACGCTCGTACAGATTTGTCAGCGCGGTAGTTCTTGCGAGCCAAGACGCGCGTTCATTTTGGTTTGGTCATGGACCAGGTTCAATCACACTGTCGTATGTTGCGGAAGGTCACTCGAAGACAGCAGCATATTTCGCCGGTTACGGTTTAACTTCGAGCGCGCCGTCCATTCCATGGATGCTGATTGAATACGGGTATTTAGGATCCGCACTCATGTTCCTTGTCCTCTTTGTTATCTATCGACGCGGAAAAGTACTGCGGTCTTCACCAGACATTGACATGCGAGTTTACGGACGGACACTGGAAGGCGCCACGTTACTCTATGTGGCTTGGTTGTTCTATCAGTCGGCTTGGCAATCGGATACAATGAACTTTATTTATTGGCCGTTGGCCGGAATATTTGTTCGACTAAGCTATCAAATGCAGGCTGACAAAGCGTACGAACGAGCAGTGGAACGCGCAAATGTATTGAAAGGTATAACACCAAAGACTGTTATTGCACAACAAAGTTCATAGAATATGTCCAGCAGATACGATCAGTTTGACGCGGCACTGTCCGCATGGATGGAAAAGTGGGGAATGCGGCTGCTACGATATTCATTGGCGGTCGTTTTCATTTGGTTCGGCATCCTTAAGCCATTAGGCGTCAGTCCGGCAGCAGAGCTTGTGGAAAAGACTGTGTATTGGATTCCACCACGAATTTTCATTCCGATTCTTGGTTGGTGGGAAGTATTGATTGGGATTTGCATGTTATGGCGGCCCTTGATTCGGGTTTCCATATTCTTGCTGCTTTTGCAAATGCCCGGAACGATGCTACCGTTAGTCCTGTTACCTGACGTGTGCTTCACACATGTGCCGTGGGGTCTCACACTTGAAGGACAGTACATTATCAAGAACCTTGCCTTGGTGAGTGCAGCGTTGGTTGTCGGCGGTACGGTGCGGCGAGAAGACGATGCCCATCATCGTTTATGACGAGAGAAGCACCCGAAATGTTTTAAGCAAAAAGCCCTCGTCGCGAAGACGAGGGCTTTTTTTGGTGACCCCAGGGAGGATCGAACTCCCATTGCGAGAATGAAAATCTCGAGTCCTAACCATTAGACGATGGGGCCACGGAAACGCGTGGCGAACATTACTCGCGGGGGTGGCTGAGGGGATTCGAACCCCCGACCCTTGGAACCACAATCCAATGCTCTAACCAACTGAGCTACAACCACCACATGCGGCTTAGGGCAAGCAATCTACTCCCCCAGAAGCCGTAAGAACACTAATTGTATTGATTTGCCTGAAAAAAGTCAAGCCCACAGGTCCTGTGGGCTTTGCTATTTTCTATTGTTAATGTTAAACTTACAGGTATTTCACACCCATTAGCTTAACTTCGATGCCTCATTGTTGGGCGTGATCGAGCACTTCGCGAACTGCACTGAGGAGTTCTGAGGGGCGATACGGCTTCTGAATGAAGGCAACAGATCCGAGGCTTATCTTGCGACGCTCTGAGGCGACATCGGGTAATCCACTAGAGAGGATAACGGGAGTGTCTTCGCGCTCGGCAAGTATCATCGATACAGCTTCATCACCACTCATCACGGGTAGCGAAATATCCATGATTACTAGTGCAACGGTATCTGCATTTTCTGAGAAGATTTGAACAGCTTCACGACCATCCATTGCGGTCAACACAGTATATCCAGCGTGCTCAAGCACCTCTTTTCCTAAGTCAATGATCACGGGTTCATCATCTACCAATAGTACAGTCTCAGTACCACCACGAATATTCCCGAAGGTGCGCGCGGGGATCTGAGCGCTGATCGCAGTTTCTGTTCGCGGAATAAGCAGCCTGAACGTCGTGCCAAGTCCTTCTTGCGATTGAACATCAATCTCACCACCGAGATCGTCGACAAGCTCTGCAACAATTGACAAACCTAAACCGGTACCACGATTTTCCGCTTTAGTTGTGAAGAACGCGTCAAAGATTCGCTTCTGTATCTGCTGTGACATGCCGCAACCGTTGTCAATGACAGAAATGGCAACACAGTCTCGTGTCAAACGCTTGCCCTCTGCGCCGATGAGATTGTAGTCTTTTACGTTCTCTGTTTTTATGCTTATCTTCGGTGGTTCACTTTCTGAACCGTCGACAGAAATTCTTTCAAGAATCGCATCAGCGGCATTAACCCCGAGGTTCATCAATATCTGTTCGATTTGATTTGGATCGGCAGAAATCGGCCAGACTTTTTCGCACGAGTCTTCAACGACTGATATTCGCCGATCAACCGTGCGAGACAACATACGTGCTACGCTTGAACATACCGCATTAGGATCGAGCGAGCGAGCCTCGTCGGCAGATTTGCGACTGTAGTTTAGTAACTGCCGCACAAGATTTGATGCACGTTCAGCTGCCTTGGCTGCCTCGCGAGCGCAATCGCGTGTGTGATCGGACGAAACGTGTGCCTGCTCAAGCAATTCAAGATTGCCAATGATGCCAGTCAACAGATTGTTAAAATCGTGAGCTATTCCGCCTGCCAACCTGCCTACTGCCTCGAGCTTTTGCGCGTGGCGAAGTTTGTCCTGCAACTGCCTGAATTCTGTGACGTCCTGCAACTCGATAAGCCTGAGCTGATCGGTCGTGAAAGTGATAGTCCATTTCCACGCGCGTGAATGAAATTGGCACTCTTTGCCCAATACTTCACGCTGAGGTCCGCGATTAGACAGGATTGCCGTCCAGAAATCCTCGTCCATCAGCTTGCGTACACTGTCGACATTTAGTTCAGAAAGCAATCGTCTTGCAGCAACACTGGACGAGATTGTGTTACCTGACGCATCGAGCATCCAAACCGGGAGGGAAATGCTTGCGGTAACAGTGTCCGCCAAGTGTGCTTGTTGACTGCTTGTCGGCGCGTTTTTGGACTGATGAGCAGGCAATATAGCTCCATACACGCCAATGTTCCCATACGAGTTTCGACAGTATGTCCAAATTGCGCTGAAGTCGCCAAGTGAACGCGATTTCTCGATCCTGCTTTTTTCACCCGCGACAAATTCTGCGACAACAGCGTGGTGGTCTAATGGTAGAATGTTTTCTGCAACCGCTCCGCCATGTGATGCGACCAGCTCTTCGGCTGCCGCATTCATATAGCGGATTTTTCCCTCAAGATCACAAGATAACACGGGATACGGACTGTCGGCAGGAATCTGGCGCAACAGGCGTTGCTCTTGTTCCCACAATTTGGTGTCCGTTATGTCCTGACCGTAACCAATAATATAATCTACGCCACCCGTGTCACCAAAAACTGGACTGATTGCCTTTAGGTAATAGCGTTCTCTGTCACCGGCATCGCGGGACAGCTCTTCAAAGGTCACAAGATCACGTTTGCGCAACGCATCGGCGATTGCAGCTAAGCGTACACGACCAGTTTCAGCAGACAAACCAAGTCGGTGCTGTAAGTCGTCATCGTTTTGCCCGATGACCCACTCGCGCATAACTTCGTCAGGCACGCTGGCGCGATTGGCATAGCGATACCTGCCTTGAGTGTCATAGACAGAAACCTGTGCGGGAAGGTTATCGAGCAGTCTCTCGAAGAACTGTTTCAGATCAAAGAGTTCTTCCTCGGCTCGTTGCCTATCTATTGCCTGTGCAAGATAGTTAGCAATGACGTTCAGAGGTACAATCAACTGGTAAAGATCTTGGACTGCTTGTCCGGAGGATTTGACATGTTCGGTGTCACCAAGCCAAATTACTCCGATAACATGATCGCGCACGCGCAAGGGAACACAGATAATCTTTTGCAATCCGATCCGTCGCAAGTCTGCGTGAGCGTAGTCAGGACGACGGCCCGTCTGGGCATCTGTGACAGGATCACCACTGCGAACCACAGTACCGGAAATTGTCATTGCCGCAGGGACTCTGAAACCGAGCGGCAACCCGGTGTTCTCTTCGCCAACCAATACCATTTCGTCTGAGAGTTGATCGTAGAGCTCAACGGCGGCAATATTGAGAGGGAAGCGGGATGTAAGAATCTTGGGCAACTGCGAGTAGACCAAATCCATAGAGCGAGCGGACAAGAAGAGCTGTGAAGCAATTGCCGTCGTGTCTTTGTCATGCGCCATCCGCTTGCGGTCTGTAATGTCACGGACGATAGCCATGATCATCGAGCGACCACTTACATCGATGCTTGCTAGAGAAACTTCGCAGTTTAGCTCAGCGCCGTCCTTGCGCAGGTGTACCCACTCGAAACTCTGTGGGTTTCCGTTTCGCGCCCGATTGATATACTCCGAAGCGAGTTTATCTGAGCGCTGGCCGTCCGGCTGAAATTTGGGGGAAAACTCGGCAGGTGAATGGCCGATCACATCGTCATGTTCGCAGCTAAACAGTTTGAGTGCGGCATCATTGCATTCACGGAACAGGTCGTCCATTAAGAAGAAGCCGTCGGCAGAGCGGTCAAAAATAGTACGATATTTCTCTTCGCTCTCTCGCAGTTGCGATTCGATTTCCGCTTGACGATTCAGTAATTGAACCGTTTCAATTTTGCGGGCTGCGAGGTCGGCAAAAATTTCGAGATATTGGAAGACTTCGGCGTTAGGGCGCTTGCCGTTAACCGGATCATCGCAGTTTATCGTACCAAGAATCTTACCCGTGCTCGAATACATCGGCACATAGACAAGGTCCATTGGATCCCAATCATCACCGGGCATAGACTCGCGGCGACCGGGGACCACATAACGGCTGTGGATAACTTCGTGAAGGCGTTGAGAAGGAACGAAATAGGAGCGACTGACCTTGAATTCATCAAACGTTGGTGCAAACATGCGCGCTCGCTCGTCGGCAGGACGGCGATTGCGTTCGAGTTCTATTATGTCCTCATCGCACACCCCATAAAACGCCGATTCAATAACTTCGAAGCTTTCGAAAAGGTAAACAACTGCCGACGCCCAACCTGCTGCCCCAACTGCGTCTGCGACCGTCTGCAAGATTCCGCGTGTGGTACGGGCCTCTTCGATCCCTACCCCTGCGCGGAGGAGACGGGCTAGCTTGTCTCGGCTTTCCTCCAACTGTTGGGCATACTCGTCAAGGACGTTGAGGGAATCAAACCTCTCTTGCTCGTCGGTGATTCGCTGAACTTCAAGATCTTCAAGCTCGGCGAGCCGTTCGCGCACGGCGTCTAACTCGGCAAGTAATTCCGAATTAGCAAGCACTGTGGCACGCAATTGCTCTACAGAGTCGGGAGCGTTGACGTGATCTGACGCCGGGTCGCTGGAATCAGGTGATATTGGTTGATTTTGCTTCAAACGCGCGGAGACCAAGAATTGAGTTATTGACCTCCCGACCAATTGCAAATCTGGTTCCCTAATTAGCGGGTCAGTTTAACTCTTGTGAAATATCAAGCGATTATACAAGTTTTAACGGCTGTTTGGCGGGCGTGAATAGCAACAAATAGAGACAAGCTAGCCAAACTTATTTTGAGGTGTAGTGAAAAAGTGCTTGCGCTCCCCCTTGCTCAGGGCTATATTGTTAGGTTATTCTTGAGCAGGGATATTGATTCCCCATGCTTGTGTATTTTGGTACAAAGGAGATTCGTATGTCGTTACGGCAATTAGTTTTACATCTTGCATTAGCATGCGGTGCCGTTGTGGGTTGGGCCGCCAATGTTGGTAACCCATCCTCTCACAACACCCCGTTGCCGTCTGTACCCAGCAAGTTCGCAGGGCCGGAAGTTGTTCAGGCCGCCGAAGTGAATGTCCTCAGCAACAACTTGAGCAATGTTTCGCTTAGCTTCGTGATCCCGGCAGTGTCGGTCGTAGAAACCGAGTTGTCGGGCCAAGTGTATAGCAGTGTTGTCATGAGCGGCGAAGCTGGGCAGGAAATTCCGGGCGCACCGGATTTACCGAGAATTGTGCGTCTTGTGATGGTAGACAACACAGGGAATTATGATTTGCATGTGAACGACCTGCAATTCACGACCTCTACCCTCCCCCACCTACCATCACCTTACGTGCCGTTGGCAGAGGGCGCCAACGCGCTGGATGACAGCGAAGTCTCGCTCGACCCTGAATACTACAACAATAATAGCTGGTATCCGCAAGAGGTTGTCACCATTTCGGAACCTGCGACGCTGCGTGATGTACGCTTTGTGCTTGTGACGATCAGCCCCGTGCAGGTGAATCCTGTGACTGGGGAGATTCGCGCCTATTCACAGGTCGATGTGAGTCTCACGCAGACCAGCGGTATCGGAGCAAATGAGATTACGCACAATCCGGAGTTTATTTCGCCTGCATTCAAAGCTCTGTATCGCACGATGCCGAACTTTGAGGGCAGCCGTCTGGATGCACTGCCTGAATTGCCGGGTAGCCACCTGTATATTTGTGATCCGAACGCAAGCGTAGTTGCCGCCGTACAGAATCTCGTTAACTGGAGACGGAAACGCGGAATCAACGCTTACATCGCAACAACCACGCAGACGGGAACCACGGCAACAAGCATTCGCAATTACATCGTTAACGAGTTTAGCACGAGTAACGGTGCGTTGGAATATGTGACCCTGGTTGGCGATCCGGATGCGGTCGCTCCCTATCAGATTGCGACAGGTACAGCTTTGGATAACTCGTATGCAACGATGACGGGGGAAACCCTGATCCAGTACCCGATTTGGCAGTGGGCCGAATCCCTGCGACAACCCTTGGTAATTTGACCGCGATGATCAATAACGTGATCAACTACGAATCAAATCCCTACATGACGAGCACCGCATGGTTCAATCGCGCATGGTGCGCCGCACATACATCGCAAGTGCCGTCCAATCCGGCAACAAAGCAATACATGCGCGCAATCATGTTGCAGCATGGTTTGCCAACGGTGGACTTTGACGTTTTCCCGGGTGGAATGCAGGCATCTACTTTGGAAGCTCACCTGGAGGCCGGCGTCTGTGTCTTCAATGATCGAATGTCTTGGATTTCCGAGTTTACATCTGCACAATTGACAGGTCTGAACGTTGGTCAGCAATGGCCATATGTTTGGGTCGTGACATGCGCAACCGGAACATTTAGCGGTGACAATGCATTAACCGAAGAATTCATGCGCGGCAATCATGCGATTGGCTGCGTCGGCATGTCTGGCGCAGGCACGCATGCACGTTACAACAACATTCTTGACGGCGGCGGTATGCAAACAATCTTTGCATATGACGCGCGTGAAACAGGATTGGCAGTGGTCGGCGCAAAGCTTGAACTATACCGCAACTACAATGCCGTTGCAAGCGGAGATGTGACAAATTTCTCTGCTTGGTGCAATTTGCAGGGCGACCCGGGTGTACCGGTCTATTTGGCGACTCCGCAAATGTTGATCGTAACGCATCCAACAGCGATCAATCGCGGGACGAACAATGTTGCGGTGACAGTTACCACTGGAGGTAATCCTGTGGCGCATGCATTGGTCGGCTTGACCAAAGGGACAGAGACGTTTGCGCGCGGATATACGGATGAAAACGGCGAAATCAACCTGGCAGTGAGTACTCCGACGACAGGAACGATGGACATCGTGGTTTCTGGTAAGGACTTGCATGCCTATATCAGTACGATTTCTGTTGGCGATGTGTCGGCTTCATTGTCTTACAGCTCAATTGCAATCGACGACGACAACACAGGTGGAACCGTTGGTGATAACAACGACGTTTTGAATCCCGGCGAAACGGTCGATCTCAGCATCGTATTACAGAATACTGGGACTTCACTATCCGTAACTGGAATCACTGGAACATTGACCAGCGCTACTCCGGGGGTCACGGTTACGAGCGGTGTGCAGAGCTATCCGAATATTGCGGTTGGAGCGACGGCTTCACCGACAACTCCATATCGCGTGAACGTTGGCTCAGTCTTTAATAATGAGCCGGTGACCTAAACCTCGCACTTACTTCGTCGGCAGGCGCCCAAAATGTCCGTGTTGATTTGACTCCACAGGCGGCAAGTGTTGCGTATGTTTCAAGTTCATTCCCGGATGGAAACAACCGACTTGATCCAGGTGATGCAGGATCGTTTACCGTCACAATGTTGAACGACGGATCGCGCGCGCTTTCCACGGCATCTGCCATTCTTCGTTCGCTTAACTCATTTGTTTCGGTAAGCGACTCGATGGGAACTTATGGCAACGTAAATGCAGGCGCCAATGCTTCAAATGGGGGCAATCCGTTCGCAGTGTCAGCGCTTAGCGGAACTCCTGGTGGATACCAAGCCTCGATGCAGCTTGTAGCTTACTCTTGGATTGAAATTGCGCCGGGACTTGGCGGAACGGGTCAATCACTTGGCTTCACCGATGGTGGCGAAGATCAAGACGATGTTGTAAGCCGCATACTGCCATTCACATTCCAATTCTACGGACAGTCGTACGACACGATTACGGTTTGCTCGAATGGTTGGATTGCTTTTGGTTCAACAACGCAATTTGACTATCGTAATTTCCATATGGGATCTCCGCTTGGACCGGCGAATATGATCGCGGCTTATTGGGACGATCTGATCGAAACCGGTATTCCGAACGGCGGCGTGTATGTCTTGGATGATGCAGCGAACGGCCGCTGCATCATTGAGTGGATCGCTACATGCTTGTGGGCGGGTGGCGCAGCTCCGCAGAAGTTCCAAGTTATCTTGTACGACCCTGAAGCTACGCCATCTCCTACAGGTGACGGGAAGATACTTGTGCAGTACCAGGATGTGAATCCGCATCCGAACTCCGCGTCATTTGATAACGATTACGCGACAGTCGGAATTCAGAACATAAATCACACGTCGGGCCTCGAGATTTGCTATTGGAACGCTTACACAGCGGGTTCGACAACGTTGGTTGACGGGCGAGCGATCACGTTCACTACCGATTTAACAGGAGCTATCAATCCCCAATTTGCTCTGCTTTCTCCGAATGGCGGCGAGTTGTGGCTGCAGGATTCGACTGTGAATGTGTTGTGGTCTCCGGGATTGGTGACAGGCGGTGTTAATATTGAACTGTCACGCAACGGACTTTTGGGTCCGTGGACTTCCATTGCAGGGAACACGCCCAACGACGGTCAGTTTGCCTATTTGGTGACGGGTACATCTTCGCTTAATTGCCGAGTTCGAGTATCAGCAGTGGGTACTCCTGATTCAACGGATACGAGCCTCAGCGACTTCACAATTGCATCGATTGTAACTGTTTTGAACGAGACATTTGAAAGTGGTGGAGTTGGTTGGACACACGCTCCTGCCAACGGGTGGATAGATCAGTGGCACATCAGCACAGAGCAAGCTCACGGAGGAGCAAGCGCATATAAGTGCGGTGACACTGGTGCGGGTAACTACGCGAATCTCCTTGATGCGCAGTTGACTTCGCCAGTGGTCAACAACCTGCCGCCACAGGCGACGCTGATTTTCTATCACATCGTTGACAGTGAGCTGTCAAACGCAAATCCAGATTCTGCATATGATGGGGGTTGGGTCGAGATGTCGGTGAACGGCGGTCCATTCGCTCCGATTACTCCAACTGAAGGATATCCCAAAACAACGAGACATGAAGCTGGAGGCGGCAACCCATATTCAGGCCCAGTTGCGGGTCAGGCATGCTATGCGGGCACCATTTCAAACTGGGCTCAAGAACAGTTCAATCTCGGAGCCTATGCAGATTCGAGCATTCAATTACGATGGAGATTTGGCTCTGACGGTGGGGCAAATCGCGAAGGCTGGTATGTTGATGACATGCAGATTTATGGAATAGCCGCAGTTACTGGACCAGCAATTCCTGTCGGTCTGACGATTGCCGTTTCGGGCAACGACTTATTACTTCGCTGGGTAGATGATGACAGTTGGGGTTACCGGATCTACAGCAGTATCACGCCCGATTTTTCGAGCCTTGGTCTTGGAAGGAATACCCAGACCAACACATTTACAATTCCGGGAGGGTTTGCCGCAAACGCAGAGAAATTCTACTACGTGGTCGGCTGGGGCGGCCATTAGTCGTAATCAAAATTTGGACAAAGGGCTGGCGGTTCACTCGCCAGCCCTTTATTTTGAATCAAAATATGATTGCTTGTATCATATTTAGTACTTATCCATACTTTGAGGATGCGCAGACAAGTCCACACTTTGGGCTCTTAACTTATATTTAAATTCAAACAAAATAAGAATGTTACGAATTTTATTAAATTTTCTAATTGTCTTCATTTCATTGCAATCCGGCGTAGAAATGGTTAAATTAAAAGCTTAGTGTAACTATGTGCTAAATTGAGAAAGAGTGGTCCGATGCCAACGAATGCTCGCCTAAGCCTCACCGTCCTGCTGACGATTATAGGCGCTGTTATGATCACGACTGGATTTGCCGCAACCTCACAGTCCGGCCAGTCAACCCCGCTGATGCCCGCAACCCCTGCTAACTTCTGGGAATTTGCCGGTCCGCAAGCTGTTCATCCGATACCGTTCGAAGTTGTAAGCCCGGATCAAGACGCCGTTCAGGTTCGTTTTTTTGATCCACAAGTGAGCTACGAACAAGTAGATTTCGAAGGTCGCACGTTTACTTCAGTGAAGGTGCCAGGTGAAGGCACAACAGTGAAGCAAGGCGAACCAAATCTACCGTTTTCGACAAAACTCATCATGGTGAGTCCGACCGGTCAAGTAACAGCAAATGTTACGACTTCATCGTACACAGTCATGCCGAACATCGACGTCGCGCCAAAGCAGCCGTATGAAGGCGAAGAACTTCAACGCCGTTTAGACGGTATGAACTTCGCTTTTGATGAAAATGTTTACACGGAAGATGCTTGGTACCCACAAGAAATCGCGACGATTACAACTCCCGCGACTTTGCGAGACGTTCGTTTCGTAGTGCTTGCGGTGGCTCCGGTTCAATACAACCCGGTGCGCCATGAGCTGCGTGTGTATGACAATATCGAAGTGATGATTGAGAACGCAGGCGGAATCGGCGAGAACGAAATCACGGTTCATCCCGAATATATTTCGCCGAGCTTCAAGAAGCTCTATTCGCGCTTTGAGAATTTTGCAGGTAGCGCACTCGATGCACTGCCCACCCTTCCCGGCAAATACATTATCATCTGTCCAGACAACGCCACGAACACGACTGAAGCGCAGCGCTTGGTAGATTGGCATCGCCGAAAAGGTTTGGACGCATCATATGTTACGTTGACTCAGACCGGCACATCAGCAACGGCAATCCGTAGCTACATCTCTAATCTCTATACGTCTTCAAACGGCGCGTTAGAGTTTGTTTGCTTCTTCGGTGATCCCGGCGCAACGGCGACCTATTCTACGCCTACAGACGGCACTTGGTTTGACAACAACTACGGTGTGCTCACACCCTCAGGTGGTGACAACTCAGATCCTGTGCCAGACATTGCAGTTGGCCGACTTCCTTCGGAGAGTCAAGCGACATTACAAGCTCTTGTGACAAAGATGATCAACTACGAATCGAATCCCTACACAGGTGATCCGACGTGGTTTTCGAGCACGTATTGCGCCGCGCACACGGGATTTATCAATTCCAACCCGTCTACCAAGGAATACACTCGTCAGATTATGCTACAGGCCGGAAAGACCTGTCCTGCTGTCGATGTCTATGGTGGAGGCATTTCCGGGACGCAAATTAATGCTATTCTTGACGACAATCTGAGCGTGTTTAATCACAGAATGTCATGGATTGGTGAAATGAGTCCCTCAGCGCTAGACGGCGCTCCTGCGGTCGGTGGTTCGGGTACAGTTGGTGGCGCACTTCCATTCGTCTATTCAATGACGTGTGGTACGGGTACTTTCCAGAGCGCGGGCCAGACTCTTTCAGAAGAATGGCTAATGCCTGCGACGCAAACTCCAACTTCACCTCGCGGCGCGATTGGTTGCGTTGGTTTGCAGGGAACAGGGACACACGTTCCCTACAACAACATCGTTGACGCCGGTGCGATGTACGGAATTTTCGCTCTTGATATTCAGGAGACGGGTATCATAAACATTTCGGGCAAGCTCGAACTGTACAAGAATTATCATGTGTTTGTACCGTCGGCCGTTGACAATTTCTGCGCTTGGTCAAATCTGCAGGGTGACCCGGGCGTAAAAATTTGGACAAAGAACCCGTTTACAACGAGTGTTACGCACGCCGCTACAATTAATCGCGGAACGAACAATGTTAGCGTTACGGTAACAAATCCAGTTGCCGCAAACGTACAGGGTGCGCTTGTTTGCCTGCTCAAAGGTACTGAAACTTTCGCGCGCGGTTACACAGATGCAAACGGCACGGTGAACTTGCCTGTGGCCACGCCCACGACTGGCTCGATGCTTGTGACTGTAACCAAGGAAGATCAGCTTCCGTACTTGGGAACCATTACGGTCAGCAATGTGGCTGCTAATCTCGCATTCAATACACTTGCGATAGACGATGACAATTTGAGCGGGACCATCGGCAACAATGACGACATTCTTAACCCAGGCGAAACGGTCGATCTCAGTATCAACGTTACAAATACCGGCAGCTCGACCACGGTCACTGGTATTAACGGCGTTCTGACTTCGGCTACCCCAGGCGTTGCAATCGTCAATGGATCCCGTGCCTATGCAAACATTGCTGCCGGCGGCAACGCTAACCCTTCATCGCCGTTTAGGATTGCGATAACGTCAGTCTTCAACGCAGAGCCGGTTACGCTGTTCTTGACGCTTTCAACCGATCAAGGGAACTACGTTGTTCGCCTTGACCTTACCCCGTCTGCACCCGACGTTGCATACACGTCTTTTACATTTGGTGGCCCTGGTGGGAACCTAAATCCCGGCGAAGTGGGTACGTTTACCCCAACGATTACGAATAGCGGCGCACGCCAATTGCTTGGCTCCGACGGTATTCTGCGTTCGTTGGATCCACGCGTCAGCGTGACCGACTCAGTTGGCGTCTTCGGGAATATCAATGCGGGCGCGACAGGCAACAGTGTGTCGAACACATTCGCGATTTCGATCAGCAATGCAATGTTCAATGGCCACCTGACTCCAATGCAGTTGGTTGTTTATGATGACAACGGGTTCCGAGACAGCACAGATTTCAATTTGACTATTGGAACGTTTACATCGACGAGTCCTTCCGGACCAGATGGCTTTGGTTATTATGCTTTTGATAACACAGAAAGCCAGCCAGTTGGGGCAGCGTCTGTGTATTCGTGGGTGGAAATCGCGCCAAGCTCTGGCGGTCCGGGTACGAATTTGAACATGAGCGATACCGCTGAAGACGACGACGATACGCAGGTTCGCGCGTTGCCGTTTGACTTCACATTTTATGGCAATACCTTTGACTCAGTCACTATTTGCTCTAACGGTTGGGTCGCATTGGGAAACTACCCCACTGTTACGGACTTTCGTAATTATCGTATGGGCACCCCCATTGGACCGCCAAATCAGGTTGCGGCATATTGGGACGACTTGAAGGTATCAGGTGCAACGGAGAACGTGTACGTCTACTACAACTCAGTAGAAGACTACTACGTGATCGAATGGCGGGCCAGAACATTGTGGACGAATGTTGTTGAGACATTCCAAATCATTCTGTATGACCCTGCCTTCTATCCTTCTGCATCCGGGAACGGCAAAATAAAGGTTCAGTACAATACAGTAAACTTGAGTCCGAATAGTGCATCAAATGACAATGATTACGCATCTGTTGGTATCCAGAATCAGGATCACTCCACGGGTATCGACTACTATTTCTGGAACGCATATGGCTCTGGAGCGGCGACACTGGTTGCAGGTCGTTCGATCATGTACACTACCGATGCCTCCGGTCAATTGAATCCGTCCTTGACGCTGGCCGCGCCGAACGGCGGCGCACAATACTATCTTGCCCAGACCTATAACGTACTGTGGTCAAGCTCAGCAATTTCAGGAAATGTAAACGTTCAATTGAATCGAAGCTATCCCGCTGGCGCATGGGAAAACTTGTTCATGAATACGGCGAATGACGGTGTTCAGCAATGGAATCCGTCAGGTGCTGCAACCGTGGCCGCGCGACTTCGCATAACTTCAGTTGATCTTCCGGCAGTCGGTGACTCTTCTAATGCCAACTTCTCATTGATTACGCCAACTGTGTCAATTTTCTCGCCGAACGGCGGTGAAGTTTGGGCACCGGGTTCAAGCCAGGAAATTGCGTGGAGTTCAACTGGACTTGGCACAGCACGAGTTGAGTTGAATCGCAATTACCCAGGCGGAACGTGGGAACAGTTATCAGCTTCGTCTGCAGATGGATATACTTGGACAGTAACCGGGCCAGCAACTTCACATGCTCGCATTCGGGTGACCGGACTTGCTTACCCTGCTGCGTTTGATGAATCGAATGCGGACTTTACTATTGGCACGACACCAGTCATCAGCCATAAGCAAAAAGATGATCAAGCTTCAGGATCTGCTACATTCCTTGCGTTACTGACAGATGACAGTCCAGGATCAAACGTGTTCCGTCTGTACTATCGACTTGTAGGCGCAGGCTCGTTTGATTCCGTTTCATTTACACCAACGGGTAATCCGACAGAGTATTCTGCAACGGTTGCCGGGTTGTTGAACGGCAATTATGAGTATTATCTTCGTACGGTTGACACAGAGAATCTTTCTGATCGCTTGCCGGATAGCGGCCAGTTGAAGTTCAACGTGGGCGACGTGTGTGTACCGTGGATTGGCTACGACGATGGTACGGCTGAGAATTACAATTGGGTTGATGGCCCCGACTTTGAGTGGGCAGTGAAGTTCGATCCGGGTAACTACCCGTTCAGCCTATGCGCGGCGGAGTACGCGATCAATCCGACGGCACCAACGACGTATAAGGCGCCGGTAATTGTAACAGTGTATCTTGCTGACGGTCCGAGTGGAACACCCGGAACGGTAGTTGTTCGTGATACGACGGGTACCGTTAATGATGCAGGTGGTTTGCCGGCAGGCGCGGCATGGACCAATGTTGTCTTAGGTAACATTCCTGTTTCGGCGGCATTCTATATCAGCGTCAAGAATACAGAACCGCGTGACTGCGCCGTTGCATTTGGTTTGGATACCAATTCGCCGAATGGTAATTCCTACTACTATGATGCATGCGACATGGCATGGTACGCGGAGAACTCAGGACTCGATAATGCTCGAAACGGTGATCGTATGATTCGGATGAGCGGATTCAACTTTGATCCACCCATAATCACGATTGCACCGAGTGGCAACGACGTAATCTTGCGTTGGGCAACGACTGGCGCACCATACTATAAGGTGTACTCTTCTACGAATCCGGTTGGCCCGTACAACACTTTCGTTGGATCGACTTCATCGTTAAACTTCACTCACACGGGTATCGTTAACACGCAGGTGCAAAACTTCTACATCGTGGTTTCTTCCGCAACTCCGTAGTTACGCTAGTTGCTAAAAGATAAAGCGGCGCGTCCAATTTAGGCGCGCCGCTTTTCAATAAGTACTTACCAAAACAAGAAAGCCGTCGAGTCGTCGACGGCTTTCATATTGTAGCGGGGGTAGGATTCGAACCTACGACCTTTGGGTTATGAGCCCAACGAGCTACCAGGCTGCTCCACCCCGCAATAAGATTCTTAATATAGCGGGTCTGGGCGGGATTGTCAAGCAGGTCATTTTGTTAACCCTCCGGATCAAAATCTGGCGGAAGTCTTACGAGGCAGCTTACCACGCGGCGTGGGGTTGAACCCAGAATCCTGATAATAACTCCATCAATTTCAATCTCTTCGCCAGGTCTGCCAATGTGTCCAAGATGCTCTGACAATAGGCCAGAGAGTGTCGCATAATCACCGTCCGGAGGGCGCCAACCTGTGGCCTCAGCGATGTCAGAGAGGTCAGCGAGGGCTGAAACAAGGTACTTTCCTTCGGCCAGTCGTTTGATAGAACCGACTATAGTAGCTTCTTCGGATTCGCGAAGCGGACCAACCAGCTCGCGAAAGAGATCTTTCTGCGTCACAATTCCGTCCGTTCCGCCATGCTCATCAACAACTATCGCGGCGGAAAGTCGCTGGTTCTTGAACTGCTCAAGCAACTCTACAAGCAACTTTGACTCCGGAACAAAACTCGCGGGGCGTAAGAACTCACGAATTGACTCGCGAGACTGTAATAGATCACGCGAGTGCAAGAAACCGACAATGTTGTCTATCGTATCTTCGTAGACAGGGATCACGCTGTGGTGTGTGTCTTCCAGCAAATCGGTGAGGTCTTGAATGGATGCGGTCATAGGTAAGGCAACCAACGACAAACGCGGAGTCATCATATCGCGGGCGCGAACCTCGCGCGCATGCAAATACCGATCAAGAATCTCGGATTCTTTCTCCGTGACCGTCCCTTCCTTACTCGCGCGTGCCAGCACCGCATCAATTTCTCGGCGAAACAGCACATCATAGGCGTGAGCCGCACGTTCACTTGTGTCGCCTTTACCACGCAGGAGTTTCTCCAACGGAACAACCAACGCACGAACTGGCACGAACAACCAATAGAAAATATAGAGCGGCAGGGAGAGAAATCGGACAAACGGATTGGCAAAGGCAAGCCCCAACGTCTTGGGGATGACTTCTCCGATTACCAAGACCACAAGCGGAGACAATACAACAATCCATCCTTCAGCAATCTGCTCACGCTCCGCCCAGATAACGAGAAAAGACGAGTAGGCCACCATGACAAGATTGTTGCCGACGAGTGTCGTGAACAAATAGCGTTCGGGAACTGAAGACAGAAACTCGGCGAACCTCGTACCAAACCTATGCGCTTTTTTCCACCCGCCAATGATAATCGCATCAAAGGTTGTATAGGAAATCTCCATTGCGGAGAAGTAAGCACTTAAGGCAAGTGCAAGTAACACGAGAATTAGGAAATCCACACGTCTCCGACGTTTCCAATTAACTTGCCGGCGGAGTGATCGCGCAAAGCGACAATGAAGTCGTCAACTTGTTTGCGTTTCAGCCGCACTCGCATAACTGTTCCATCACCCTCGCCGCCGCCTTCGACTTTGGCGAAGAATTTAGTGGCAAGTTGAAACACGACATTTTGCATGTCATAATCAGCATCAACCACAACAATCAGTCCGGTTCGGCGCTGGATTTTTATCGCATCTTGAATGGCCAGAGCGGCACATTCTCCGTACGCTCGAACGAGTCCGCCCGTTCCAAGTTTTGTGCCGCCAAACCAACGGGTCACAATGACTCCGCAATTCTCAAGGGCTGCTTTGCGTAGCTCTTGCAGAATCGGAAGACCGGCAGTTCCCTTCGGTTCACCGGCATCGCTCTGCGTTTGAACGAGATCGTTGTCTTTGCGCTCAATGCTTGCCCAGCAATGATGCGAGGCGTCGTGATAGAGTTTCTTGGATAGCGAGAGAGCCGATTCGATTGACTCTCCCGCTTCCAATGGGAATGCTCGTGCAGAGAATCGGGAACCCAGCACTCGCGTATGCGCAGTGCCGGGCCCCTCTAGAGTCCAGAATTCTTCGTTCAGCATTATGCTTGCAGATTAGCCTTTGCGATGCATAAGAGTTGCTTGCGCGGCAGCAAGGCGCGCAATCGGTACCCGGAACGGACTGCAGGACACATAATCCAATCCTGCGCCATCAAAGAAGATGATCGATGAAGGTTCGCCGCCGTGCTCACCGCAAATACCGACTTTGAGTTTCGGTTTCGTTTGACGACCGCGCAAGGTACCCATTTCGACCAATTGCCCAACACCGGTTTGATCGAGAGCTTCAAACGGATCGGCGGTCAGCAACTGCGACTGAACATAATACGGCAAGAAGCGGCCTGAGTCGTCACGCGACAAGCCCATGCAGGTTTGCGTGAGGTCGTTTGTTCCAAAGCTGAAGAAGTCTGCTTGCTGCGCAATTTGATCCGCACAGAGTGCTGCGCGCGGAAGTTCGATCATCGTTCCGACGAGATACTCGACGGAAACTCCGGCGGCCTTAAAGACTTCATCGGCAACACGGCGAATCACGTCACCTTGTGATTTTAATTCACCCGGAGTCATCACAAGCGGAACCATGACTTCGGGATGCACTTCAATACCTTCCTTCTTCACCATGACAGCGGCGGTGAAAATCGCGCGTGCTTGCATTTCAGTGATTTCCGGATAGACCACACCGAGACGGCAACCGCGGTGACCAAGCATCGGGTTCATTTCGTGTAGCGATTCAACTTTAGCTTCGACTTCAGCTGGGGTGCGGCCGAGTTTCTTGGCCAAATCAGCAACGGCAACGTCACCGTGCGGCAAGAACTCATGCAACGGCGGATCAAGCAAACGAATCGTCACGGGCAAACCGTTCATCACACGGAAAATACCGACGAAGTCTTCGCGCTGGAAGGGTTCAAGTTTACTGAGCGCCACGTTACGGCCCGCAAGATCCGGCGCGAGAATCATCTCGCGCACGGAGTCGATACGGTTCCCTTCAAAGAACATGTGCTCGGTGCGAACAAGACCGATCCCTTCAGCGCCAAATGCAACGGCATTGCGGCACTGATCAGGTTGATCTGCATTGGTGCGCACTTTCATACGACGAATTTTGTCAGCCCAGCCCATGAGTTTGGCATAGAGTTGATAGGTCGGCGCTTCCTTAGGATCGAGAGTCTTTTCGAGCACAACTTGAATTACTTCTGACGGCTTCGTCGGAATGTTGCCTTTGTAAACATCGCCTGTTGAGCCATTCAGCGAAATCCAATCGCCTTCCTTCACCATTACGTTTCCGGCAGTAAAGGTACCTTTTGTGTAATCGATTTGAATAGCTTCACAACCTGCGACGCAGACCTTGCCCATTTGACGAGCAACGAGCGCAGCATGCGAAGTCATACCGCCACGCTGGGTGAGGATGCCTTGCGCGGCATCCATACCACGAATGTCTTCGGGACTGGTTTCGATGCGTGCGAGAATGACTTGCTCGCCTTTGGCCGCCCACGCTTCGGCATCGCTGGCGTGGAAGACTACTCGGCCTGTAGCAGCGCCGGGGCCGGCATTCAATCCGCGTGCGACAGGCTTTTCACTTTTGAGTTTCTCATTGTCAAAAATCGGACGAAGCAATTGATTGAGAGCGTTAGGATCGACGCGTAAAACAGCTTCTTCTTCGGTGATCAATTTCTCTTCGACCATCTCAACGGCGATACGAATTGCGGCCATACCAGTGCGCTTGCCCGCGCGACATTGAAGCATCCAGAGTTTACGATCTTGAATCGTGAACTCAATGTCGTTCATGTCTTTGTAGTGGGCTTCGAGTTTGTCCGATATGTCGAGCAATTGCTTGTAAGAATCAGGCATTGCTTCTTCGAGCTACGGATACCTTGAATTGCGATCCGCTTCCGGAATGCCGTGATTCGAGGCCCATGTTTGTGAGGCTTTCAATGCCACCTGCTGCGGCGTGCGCGTACCAGCCACGACGTCCTCACCCTGAGCATTTACGAGGAATTCACCGTAGAAGACCTTTTCTCCGGATGCCGGGTCGCGGGTGAACGCAACGCCTGTTGCACAATCATTGCCAAGATTACCGAACACCATGGCCTGCACGTTGACGGCAGTGCCCCAACTTTCGGGGATCTTGTTCAAGCGGCGATAAACATTCGCTCGTTCATTCATCCATGAGCCGAACACCGCGCCGACAGCTCCCCACAATTGTTCGTAGGGATCATCGGGGAATGCCATGCCTTTGCGCTCTTTGATGGCATTCTTGAATTCTGTTACGAGTTCTTTGAGATGCTCGGCGGAAAGTTCTGAGTCGTATTTGACGCCAGCTTTGGCTTTCTTGGCCTCGAGCATATCTTCAAACGGATCGTGCTCTTCCTTGGTTTGCGGCTTTAGGTCCAGCACAACATCGCCGTACATGGCCACGAAGCGGCGGTACGAGTCATATGCGAAACGTGCGTCACCAGAGCGTTTGATCAATCCTTCTACAGTCTTATCATTCAATCCGAGATTCAGAATCGTGTCCATCATACCTGGCATTGATGCACGCGCACCACTGCGAACGGAGACGAGCAACGGGTTTTGATTGTCACCGAACTTTGCGCCGGAGAGCTTCTCGATGTAGGAAATACCGTCTTTAACTTGCCCTGTTAATTCAGTTGGATAAGTGCGGCCATTGTCATAATAATACGTGCAGACTTCAGTAGAAATTGTAAACCCGGGAGGAACAGGCAGGCCCATATGGTTCATCTCGGCGAGGTTGGCACCCTTGCCACCCAGCAGATTCTTCATATCAGCACGGCCATCTGCTTGACCATTGCCGAATGTGTAAACGTACTTACTCAAAATTGATCTCCAAGAGTGTAAACAGAAAGAGACGGCGGTCCGTCTCAAGATTAGTGGTTATTTCAAGAGTACAGCTTTGACTGTACGCGTTTCATTTTGCGTTGAAAGTTTAATCAAATAGACTCCCGATGCTTGGTTCTCCGCATTCCAAACGAGAGTATTTGAGCCTGCGGCAGCCATGTCGGTTTTCTCTACTGCGAGCTGTCCTTGCACATTGTAGGCGCGCATCGTGACGGGCTGCGGCCTCGGAGAGTCGTAGGCTATCGTCAGAGTCGGGTTGAAGGGGTTTGGGTAGGCATATGATACAGTGAAGTCCTCTGACACCTTTGTCAGTTCAGACAATGGCAAATGACGAACTGTCGATGACTTGAGAAGCCATCCATTTGGATCAAAGGACACTGAATCAGGTAAGCCAATCGGCCTGTAGTAAAGAGAATCAGGATTTACCCAAATTGTGTCCAATGCGATGAAGCTCCCGTCACCGCGCCAGTACTCTACTTCAACCGGCATAGTGAATTGCGTGCCGGTTTGCGTTTGGTCAATCTCCAAGACTGCAATGTCTGACGTTCTTAGCGTAACTTGATACTGTGGGTACCCCGTCCCTTCAAACACCCATTCATCAAAGAACCATTGCAAAGTGGAATCGCAATGAGCTTCACAGACAGCTTGAAAATCTACCGTCGTTGCTGTGCTAAAGGCGTGCTGTTGGCCGTAATCCCGCAACGCTTCGAAGAACAGTGAGTCTCCCATGACCCAGCGCAGCATGTGCAAAACGCATCCACCCTTCTCATAGACAATCGCGCCCCAATAGTAGTCGGGATCGTAGATCGTAGAGGCGTTCCCAGGCGCTGCGCGCGGCAGGCTGTAAATCGGTCCGCATGTAGTCACGAAAGCTCTGGTCACCATATACCCACTCCATGCCAAGCGCTTCGCAATACGTCGCAAACCCTTCATTCAACCAGAGGTCGCGCCAGTCGGCACAGGTTACCCAATCGCCCCACCAGTGATGGGACATCTCGTGGAACAAAATCCAATCCCAAGAGCGATTGCTGACAACTGCTCCGTCGTAATGCGAAACGGATGTCGCGTGCTCCATATCGCCGTTACGAGTCATGTTGTAACCGAAGCGATCAAACACGAACGGTCCGAAGTTCGTTGAAAAAGCATCAATACATTCTGGAACGGGCTGAAAATGAACCTGAGCTTGCGTGACACGAGACGGGTAGACAAAGTTCTCAATGACCGGATTGCTTTCGCGCTGAGTCATGATTTCATATTCGGACACAGATACAAACAGCAAGTAAGTTGAGACGGGCTGATCCAACCGATAGTGCCAAGTTGAGCTGCTATCCTGATTGAGTGTTGAATCGAGGCGGACTCCGGCGCTCACTCCGACTTTGCCAGGGGGAACATGCAACCAAGCTTCCCATTCCACTTTGTCATTGGGATCGGCAAAGCTTGGCAGCCAAGCGAAGTTTGCCGGTGGGGGATCCAAATCCAGAGCATCACCTAACGTATAACATATTTGCGGACGCCATCCGGCAGCCTGTGCAAAGAACATTCCGCCCCAGCCATCAATTATGCTCGGCGTTCCGTGATAGAAGATCGTGATATCCGCCGTATCGCCGAGCTGCAAAGACGGTGAAAGATAGACTTGCAGTGAATCAAGCCCTTGGCGGCTTACGGAATCAACAGTGTGAGTCGTGCTTGTGACGGAATCAACAGACAGACTATTAACAAGCTTCAGATCAACGCGTGGTAAAGGTGTTTCGTCGAAGGCCATTCGCAAGCGAGCGGAACCTGCAATGCTAGGATTATTCAGATTGAAAGTTAGGTCGGACCAAAT
The DNA here is from genome assembly GCA_016721565.1 of bacterium. Lineage (GTDB taxonomy): Bacteria > Electryoneota > RPQS01 > RPQS01 > RPQS01 > JABWCQ01. The sequence continues at coordinate 32,405 of JADKHW010000019.1, forward strand.
CTTCAGGACGTTGAATTGGTGCAGGGAATCGTCTAATGTATTTGGTCCCGGCCTACGGCAGAACTCGTGGCGAGTTTTTAACGCGTCGAAATCCACGCCAAAGTGATGGCGCTCTTGTGCGATAGCGAAAATAGGAATTAAAACAAGTAATAACAAATACATAAAACAATCCCGCGCACGAGTTGTAAACTACATTAAATTACGGCTTTCTGGGCGAAGATGCAAGAACGTGGGAATGAGACAAACGCACAAAAGGCCCGAATAGGGCCTTTTGCAGAATAAATGCAAAGAAGCGGCTACTGTAAGCGACGTTGGAATGAACGGGATACCCTGTCGAAAGGCAACTCCTTCGCGGGCTGACAGGTCGTTCGCATGGGTTGCACAGAGACCTCTTCAACGCGGTAAAACCGTTGCGGCAGGGTAAGGCTTTCGAGATCAGAATAGAACGTGTCTTTTAGCGTTGCAATCGGGGCGAATCGGTCGCTCATTGACGAGGCCGCATAGACGCAATATGAGACATCGTTCGTTTGTGAAGGTGACCAATGTAGACTGATGATCTCGCCGGGTTTCACGACAAGGTTTCGCACGGGCTTAGCGCACGCGTTAGAATCGCGCAGATGAAGATTTGAGATCTCCCAATATTTGTCGGCGTAGTAGAGAAACTTAATGACAACATTTTGTTGGCCCGCAAGTGCAGTGAGATTGTTCTCTTGGATCCACTCCTTTTGATCGGGTGCAGAACTCTGCCGCCAGAGAAGATGGGGAAATGTCGTACCGCCGTCTGTGCTGGCGATAATGCGAGCAGTCACAGGTTCACGGCGGTTGCTACCCGAAAGGCTACTACAAAACTCGAGCTGGGGTGAAGCAAAACCACTCAGGTCGACAACTTCTGTAACATATGCGCAAGTGCGAGCAAATTGATCGCCAATGAGTACAATTGAGTTTTCGGAGATCTTGCTGCTCGTGAGCGAAAACGTCCCTGTTGCACCGTGTTTGCGCATCCACTCAAGCGATTCAGTTCGCGGCACGAGATTGACAATTCTGTCAGCATAATTTTCGACAGTGAGTACATACTCATCGGTAACAGTTGTGTTTTGCGGAGTGGAACGATCGGCAGCGCGCAACCGGTAAGTGATTCGCGAACCGATGGGTTGGGAAGGCAGTAGAGTTGAGAATCCGATTTGCTCTGCATGCAAAGCGATTGATTGCATGGCGCCGCCATTCACTTGATAGTCACAGGCAACTACATCCAGTTCGCTCTCATCTTGCACATCCGCGACGATGGGTATCGGCCTATTTGCATTGTGCCAAACACCCACGGGAATGTGTGTTATTGACGGCGGCGTCAAATCGTGTAATACCGGAATTTCAAACCACTCAAGCATCTTGCGGACGAGATGAACTCTTGTTGAGGGAGCTTCACCGTCCTGCAATGCACCTATCTCAATCGAACTACCTATCGTGCGGTAGTTGGCCGATGCATTCGCAACACAAAGTGCGTAACGGGCGTTGTTACGTATGTTGTTCAGTATTTCAACGGAAGATCCGATCGATCGGATTCGGTCGATGAAGCTATTTTCGCCACCATAAATGAACGACATGCCTTCAGTGAACCTACCGCGCACGCCCTCAAGTGGACCAGCGTCTCCTGATCCATCGGACACACCATCAATTCCGAAGTAAGGGTGCAAAGCCGTTTCATTGTCAAATGCCCACACATCACCGCCTTCCCAGTAGCAAGACCCGCCGTCATCGAGATAGTCTGCAATACGTTGTGCGGCTTGTGTGGGAAGCGCTTCTTGATTGGGATGAACTCCACAGAATATCCAGATGGAACTGTAACGCGAAAGGTCAATTGGCAATTGAGTTACTATTTCGTACTCGATGCCAAGCACTTGCAGTGCGCCTTGAATGCCGGGAACCTGTTGCGGTTGTGAATCCAGAACATACAACAGAACAGGTACGCGACCAATGCGGTAGTGTCCCCAGAACGATTGCCACGATTGGAAACTACGAGCGACAAACTCAATTGCTCACCAGCTTCAGGAAGCTGATCACCATCACCAACCAATTCGGTAAGTGACTGATGTTCAAGTTCAATGTGCGGTGACTGAAGTGTAATCGAGTAACTTCCCGCAAATGCAGCGCCTTGGCCAGCGCCAGTCCACGCTTGCACAACAGCAGTGACGCCGTTCGAGACTGTAGTTGAAATCGAGTAGTTGGCGGTTGCATCGAGCCAATCTTCGGTTTGCGGAGCGAGAGACGGCAAACTTAACTGGGCAGGAGAAAAGGTCAGCGCGCCACTACTGCTCTCAAGGCGTAGCGTGCCCGGCTCTGACGCACTCGTACCCGCGTTGCGCAAAAGAACTCTGAGTGTTCCGCTCTCTCCGCGATCAGCGCGACCATCGTTGTCGCCAACATTTTCGTCAAGCTCAATTTGCTGCATTTGCACGAGCGGTCCGGCCACAGGAACCACGGACAAGTTATGCTCCGTCGAGCGGATATTTAGCCCACGCAGCATTACAGTCCACTGGTGTTCGGTTGTGACAGGCAGTGTTAAGAGCACAAATCCATCCGCATCGGTGTATGCAATGATTGGGCTGGTCGTCGGACTTGTCAGAACAGCTTCGACGTTGGGGACACCGCGATTGTTGTAGCGAACCGTGATTGGAATGTGCGTTGAGCCGACCGGCAGAATATCCGGAATTTCAATTTGAGCGGCAACGGGTGTAGACGTAAATGGTCTGAAGGACGGATCACCAAACAGAATGAACTGCTGAATGGTCTCTTCGGTCAATCCACCCGGAGCTTGCGGGAAGAACTCCGCGCAACGCAGTTTGCCATAATCGAGCGCTTTGCCGATGCTGCTGTAATCGCGATCGAACACGGCTTCCAGAGTCGCCAAACCGATTGTGTCGCTGTAGAAGAAGGCGGTACTCTCGGTCGCGCCAATGTAGCAGAGTGCGCCCCCAGTCAACAGGTTAAGTGTCCAATCTTCTGCGATGCAGTTTTCGGACTCATCAAAATCAGCAGTCGCACATGCTACTGAAACAACAATGCCTGGACGCGCATTTGGAATTTGAGGCAAAGCAGCGTCAGTGAAATGCGGTGCGACTGATGACCAGCCTTGTGCGTTACCGTGCCCGATATAGAATGTCCATAAAGGCTGATCATTAAGGGCACTTAGCAACAAAGGAAGCGCACCACTCTGCGGTTGTTGTAGTGCAGTGGAGCTAAGGCCTGCACCCTGGAAGACACTGTTGACCTGCTGTCCGTGCAGTGGATCGAGCGCAACGGAGCTTGAGAACACTATGGCCTCGGCTGCTTGCGGGACTTCACCATCCCGCTCATACGCCAGCGCTCGGGAAAGCCACTGAGACAGTTGTGTGACGTTTTGCACGGGGAGTCTACCGACTGAAATATCAGGCAAGAAATCTTCACCGGCGAGACAGCTATAGGGGTGATCCGTTAAGCTCGAACCGACTCCGTAGAAGCCTGGCACGTCTATGTTGTCTCCGATAAGAAATAGATACTCAGCTGGGGACTCGGATTCATTGTAAAGATTCTGCAAATACGACTTCAGAGTGGCAGCATTGCTCGCGACTTCGGAGAAGACAATTACTTCACTTGTGATGCCGCACGCGCGTTTGAATTCCTGCCAATCATGCAACGCATCAACGTATTCCTGAGTAGTGACAATCCACATACGCGGCGAGGTAATTTCATTGGGAGGAACTACGGGTCGCTGAATGTGGACTAAGTCGTTAATGAGCTGCGGCTCGTAGAGTGAGGGATTTGCAACGCCGTCGAGACTCTGTCCTTGCGGCAACGTCACGCGATAGGTCAAACGATCATAAACCGTAAGCGTACCGGAGGCAGGGCTGTATTGCAGCGGAGAAAGACGTAGCTGCGTGATGCCCGTTTTGCCCAGAGTTCCAGTTTGAATGACTTCAAGCAATTGACCTGGGAAAGGTGCGGATTGAGTGTAAAGCGCTTCATTCGGCAAATACGTCAAGCTGGCTTGAACTACGCGGTCGAGCGGCTGCGGTGCCGGTAACGGCGATGGTGTTTGAAGCGAATGTGATTGCTGCTCGATCAGCTCGAAGTTTGCAAGGTCAACGACTGCGGGAATCCAAATAGATGCACATGGCAGTGCTGGAGCGCCGGGCTGGGTGAGCGAGCTGAGAGTGCTGACAGAAATGTCTGCCCACTGAATACCGGACAATTCAATGCTGTCGAGCCGCATAGGCGGAAGCGTAAAATCGAGCATCCACTCAGAGCGGCTGATTTGCCGCCACGAGAAGGAGTAGGGCGGCTCAGCGCGATTGGCCGCACAGAAAGCGCTCGAAGAACAGATTCCGAGCACAAGCAGTAATATTGCAACATGTCGTTTCATGGGCACAACCTCAGCAGACAGATTCTGGCTATCACAGTGCTTAGAGCAAACCACACGCCCATAAACCAAAAAAGGCTCCCGGCACTCTGCCGAAAGCCTCCAAGTGATTTCCATACATGGGAAATCAGGACAATACTTCTACGTGATATGCTTGATCACCTTTGGGGCCGGGGACAGCTTCATACTTCACCTTGTCGCCGGGTTCGAGCACACGATAGCCGCGACCTGTAATCGAAGAGTAGTGCACAAAAACTTCAGCGCCTGTTGAAGATTCTATAAAGCCGAATCCCTTTTTCTGGGAAAACCACTTCACAACTCCGATGTCCGTCGTTCCTGTAGTCGTTGGGGCTTTAACTCTGAAAGTGGTAATCATTTCTTGTCTTGTAATTTGGGCAGCCATTCAGCGTGGATCTCCGCATCCTGACCGAGGTAGTGTAACCGATACTGTACATAGCGGGCAGCTGTATCCAGCAACCCTTTTTGTTCTTGAGGACTCAAATCACGCTTCTTTTTAGCGGGTACTCCCGCCCATAATTCGCCGGGCGGAATAATGGTGTTCTCCAAGACGACGGATCCTGCAGCAACGAGTGACTGTTCGCCAACAACGGCCAAGTCAAGCACTCGCGCTCCAATGCCAATCAAGCAACCGCGTTTTAGTGTGCAACCGTGTACGACTGCGGCATGGCCGACCGAGGTCTGATCTTCAATTAACAGCGGTGCTTTCGCGATGGTCACATGACAGATGACACCATCCTGCAAATTGACCTGCGAGCCGATGCGAATCCAATTCACATCCCCCCGTACCACTGTACCAAACCATAGAGACGACTCGGGGCCTATTTCCACTTCACCTGTCACAACGGCGGTTGGAGACAACCATGCCGACTCGTGAATGACGGGCCGCTTATGCATGTAGGGCAAGATTAGGGCCACAGTTGCCCTCCACCGAGAGGTCCAGAATTGTCGAGTCCGGCCAATCGCGCGAACGGGCCGGACTCATTAGGCATTGCCCCCCCCGCTCATCTCTCTTATCTATTCTTACGCCGTTGGTAAGGCAGAAGTTTCCGAGATTGGAAGGGCTATTGTTTCGTGTTCGCTTCATCATGTAGCAAAACTGCTGCCGAAATGTTTTTATATTGTAAATCATTGAGTTAGACGACATGTTCACATTAACAAATGTGCGAAATCCACGAGCTTGGTTGAAATCGGCCAAATGCGGCTTTTGAAATGTCGTAGATGTTGCGTATCTTTGCCCAAGTGTCAAATAACCACTAAGATCGTATGAATTCACTAATAAAGTTCTGGATTTCATCAACCCTTGTCTTGTTTGTCCTCGCAATTTGGCCACTTATGCAGTTCGTCAAGACGGGGTCAACTGACACAGACTCTGATTTTGGGCGCGAAGCAAAACTTGTTGACTATTTTTGCCTCGGGAGAATTCCGATGGGCGGAAAAGCGGTGAGTCCAAAGGCTTGGGAAGAAGTTTTAGGAGCGCAGATTAAGCTTCGTGAATCGGCAGGCGAAGCGGCCGGCGATGCCGGGATTCCGCGCGACCAATCAGATAAGCTGACAAAACTGAAACCGGGCGAAGGGATTATTCACATTGACAAGAACGAGGCGCACTACGTCATGAGGTCGGGTCAGGGCCGCGACTGGTATCTTGTGATTACGAAAAAGAACTCAAGCGGATTGATTTCGAGCCGTTCGGCGGGCAGCAAGAGTCCCAGCCCAGTCGCCTTAGCAATCGGCTTTGCACTTGTAGGCGGCGGATTGATGACGCTGCTTGCTCGGGTGGCATTTGGCAAAGCACCGAATACCGCATAGCGTAATCGTGACCTTAATCCCATTGCGGCCACGTATTTCGTGGCCGTTTCTATTTCGTGCGGCCAAACGCGAAATCGTAGGCACGCAACAGTTGGATAGTGCTGTGCTCCCAAGAAAGCTCATCACGCAAACGCCTGTTACCAAATTCGCCCATCTTGGCCCGTTGAGCGGGGTTTTCAAGCAGTGCAAGAATTTGATTGGCAAAGTCTTCCACGTCGTTGTCACGGGCATAGACGGCCGCTTCTCGCGCTGAGTATTCGGACTCCGTCAAGCGATATGATACAATGGGTCTTGACATGGCCATGTACTCGAGAATCTTGTTCATCGTGCAATGCGTGTTGAGCGGATTGATTGGATCGGGAGCAACACACACATCAGCCGTTGACAGCACTTCGCGGACCTGCTCGTTGGAGACGCGGCCAGTGAACTCCACGACATCGTTCAAGCCGAGTTCGCTGGCCATCTGTTGTAGGACAGGTAAATTCTCACCACCTCCCATGAGGAGAAAATGAATATCATCTCTCCCCCACTCTTGCGAAATGAGTTTGGCGCTGCGAAGCAAGTAGTCCAGTCCGTCTTGCGCACCCATAGTGCCAAGATAAGCGGCCAAAAATTTCTTGCCGCGCTTCCACTTTACGTTCGGGGGAAGAGGGCTGAATTTTTTTAGGTCAGGCGAACTCCGGACAACAAACGTCTGTTCGGGCTTAAGAGTGCCGCGTTCAATTGCGATCTTGCGGTAAGACTCGTTGGTGGAAATCACAACATTCGCTGTGCGGTAGGTCAAGCGCTCAAGTTTACGGAGTATATTGAGAATAATGCCGCCTCGGCCTGCAAACTTCGACTCAAACGTCTCGGGACATAGATCGTGCTGGTCAAACAGAAATTTCACGCCGAAGGGTTTGAACGGCAGCGCGATCAGAAAAAACAAGTCCGGCGGGTTGCAGGCATGAATGACCTTGAAACCTCGCCGGACAAATAAGTAGCAAGCATAGACAAACGTCCACAGCATGGCCCACGAATACTCCCACGCGTAACCGATGGCCCGATTAGCGGTGTAGGGCATGGGATAGCGATAGATGGCGACGCCTTCGAGCATCTCGAACGGCTTTTTGTCGACCATCTGAGGACAAATAACGCTGACCTGATATCCGGCACGTGCCAGCGCGAGCGACTCCTGCCAGACGCGCCGGTCAAACGGAACAGAAAGATTCTCGACTAAGACAAGGACCTTACCAGCAGACGCCATGATACTCCGCGTGAATCTTTTCGGAATCGGGTACGCGCGCGAGATCATAGACGATCTGATGCTTCGAGAGCTTTTGCAATACCGGATAGAACTCGTGATCGCGATAGGTCACGAGCACGATTTCAGAATGCACTGCGATGTCGTCAGCACTTTCGCATAATAGCTCAGCCAGATGCGGAATAGCTGATTCGATGTAGGCTTTGTTTGAGCCCATCAACCGAGCAAGTGACACATTGCGGTCGAAAATCTTGATGTTGAAGCCTTTGCCGAGCAGTGTTTCTACAAGCTCTACTACAGGGCTTTCACGCATGTCGTCAGTACCCGCCTTGAAGGCCAAACCCATGACGCCGAGCTTTTTCTTACCAAAGGCCTGGATTGCTTTTACCGCGCGCTTTACGCTTTCTTCATTAGATTCCATGAGCGAAAAGAGCAGCGGTGCTGCAACGTTGTTTTGGCGCGCGCATGCGGACAGAGCGCGAACGTCTTTGGGCAGACAAGAGCCGCCGAAAGCGAAGCCGGGCTTAAGGTAGTATGGCGAGAGATTCAGCTTGGTGTCTGAGCAGAAGATATCCATCACGCGATGGCTATCCACTCCGACCGACTTTGCAATTGCACCGATCTCGTTGCCGAAAACAACTTTGACAGCATGAAACGAATTGTCCGCATACTTGACCAATTCGGCTTCCTCAATCTTGGTCATGTGGAACGGACCCGGCAGGCCTTTGTACAACTCGGCAACCTGCTTAGCTGCCACTTCACGCTCTGCACCAATAACGGTTTTCGGTGGCCCGAAGAAATCCGACACTGCAGAACCTTCGCGGAGGAATTCAGGGTTATAGGCGATGTAGAAACCATTACCCTCTGCCTTACCGGAGAACTGCTCAAGCCGCGGCAGAAGCTCTCTGCGCGTTGTACCAGGCAATAATGTGCTTCGCAACACAACAGTGTGTGAACGAGTCAAATCTTTTATGGCCGCACCAATCTGTTCGCAGACCCTGCGAGCATATTCAGTATTGAGGGCTCCTGACGGAAGCGAAGGTGTACCAACGCAAATCAAGGAAATCTCAGTCTTGCGGACAGCCTCTTCAATCGAGGTTGTTGCATTCAAATGCCCTGCGGCGCGATGCTTCGCAATTAACTCCGGGAGTTCATACTCTACAATTGGACTCTTACCTTCAAGCAAGAAATTAACTTTGACGGGATCTACGTCGATACCCCACACTTCATGCCCAGACTCGCACAGGCACGCGGCAGAAACGCATCCAACGTAGCCCAAACCAAAAACGCTTATTCTCATATAACTCTAATCAATAAGATGACTTGGGTGAATCTTAAGTGTACTGAAACTATGGCAAAACTGCAAACGTGCCCAGAATAGGCGCAAAGGGTACGCCAGTGTTTCAATTGTGCACCTAAGCTTACACGTATGTTCAACTTAACAGGCTTGATTTTTATGGACTTTAGCTGTAACTTAGTATACAGGAGGAAATACATTGAATACAAAAGCAAAGTTACGCGCTCTGCGCGATCACATGCGGTCATCTGGCATTCACGCCTATCTGGTGCCGAGCTCAGATCCGCATAACAGCGAATATATCCCCGAGGCGTGGCAAAGACGTGCCTACATAAGCGGCTTTACTGGGTCGCAAGGAGAGGTATGCGTAACAACAAGCGGCGTAGCCCTCTGGACGGATTCGCGCTATTTCTTGCAAGCAGAGCGAGAACTCTCCAGTTCAGGAATTCGTTTGCATAAGATTGGGATTGCGGGAACACCGTCTCTGTTGCAATGGCTGGCAGGTCAGCTTCCTAAAGGAGGCAAGGTTGGAGTAAATCCGCAAGTCGTCTCCCGGCAGCGGTGTTTAGAACTCCATCGCGATCTTTCCGAAATCGGCTTGCAGTTGGTACTTGTTCCCAGCGATCTCGTTGACAAGGTGTGGCCCAATCAACCTGCTATTCCAACGGACGCCCTTGAAGTGCATGAATTGAAATACTCGGGCGAATCGGTAATCTCCAAGTTGAAGAGCGTCCGCAAAGAGATGAAGTCACGCGGAGCTACCGCTCACATTCTGAATGAACTTGACTCCATCGCATGGCTATTCAATCTGCGAGGGCGCGACGTCGAGTACAATCCGGTGTTCGTATCCTACGCGATCATTCGCGATAACACGGCTCATCTCTACCTCGACTTGCGCAAGGTGACTCCAGCCGTGCGTAAGCACCTTGGGAAGCAGGTCCAAATTCACCGCTACGATGCGTTCGGTGATGCTGTAAAGAAGTTGGCCAAGTCGCGCGGCAAAGTTTGGGTTCACGATGCGACTGCCACGCAGTGGATGTTCTCGCTTTTGGGCAAGGCAGATTTGCTTACCGAGCGTTCGCCTGTCACGCTGATCAAGGCAATGAAGACCTCGAAGCAGATCAAGGGCATTGCAGCGGCGCATATTCGAGATGGAGCTGCCATGGTGAAGTTCCTGTCGTGGCTGGATGAGAATATCGGCAAGATTCCGATGAGCGAATTGTCGCTTGAAGTAGAGCTTGAACGTGCGCGTTCCGCAAGTTCACTTTATCGCGGCCCGAGCTTCTCACCTATTATTGGATACGCGGCCAACGGCGCGGTCGTTCACTATAGAGCTGTTCAGGCAACTAGTAGACAGGTGAAGGCGCGCGGAATAATGGTTGTCGATTCAGGTGGACAATATCCCGACGGCACGACGGATATCACGCGTACTGTTTGCTGTGGTGCGCCGACGCGCGAACAAATGGATCGTTTCACGCGCGTCCTGAAGGGGCATATCGCCGTTGCAACAACGCCCTTCCCCATTGGCACTCGTGGACCGCAGCTTGAAGTCTTAGCAAGGCGTCCGCTCTGGATGGCCGGACTTAACTATCTGCACGGTACGGGACATGGCGTAGGCCACTACTTGTGCGTCCACGAAGGTCCCGCTTCACTTGCACCTCGATTCCCAAATGAAGTATTGCAACCGGGCATGTTGCTGTCCAACGAACCGGGATACTATAAGGATGGCGAGTACGGCATTCGAATTGAAAACCTCGTTTACGTTGCTCTCGATAAAGATCGTCCAGGTTTCTACAAGTTTGAGAATGTAACGATGTGCCCGATTGATCGACGCTTGATCGATGTGTCGTTATTGACTGCTGGAGAACGAAAGTACTTGAACGATTACCACGCTCGCGTGCGAAAAGTTCTTGCTCCAAAGGTTAAAGGCAAAGCGCTGACGTGGCTACGCAAGATGACGCAAGCGATATAAGCCAAACCAATTTCAGATAAAATTAGCGGGACTCGACTTCGGGTCCCGCTATCTTTTTTCGAATAGTGCGACTCTGTCACTGATTATTTCAAGCTGCAAACCAAAATGCGCGGCGATCCACTCCATTGTCCGTACGCTGTAGAAGCAAATGTGCGTCGGGTCTTGGGCGTACCACCATCTGTTGAGGTCCATCTCATCGTTGTACATTAATGTCATTACACCGAGCATACTACCGCTGCGCATACACTTCATTATCTTCGACCAGTCGTCGATGGGAAACCGAAAATGCTCGGCGGTTTCGCAACAGGCTACCGCATCATAGGTGCGATCCAGCACATTAATATCGACAGAAAAGAATGGATCATAAATCTCAACCCGGTAGCCGCGCTCGCGCATTAGCTCAGCCATGACAGGGGTTGGGCCGCTACCGAAATCGAGAATTTCTGACCCCGGTGTAACACTTGCAACAAGCGGAGCGATTAGCCGCTCCAAGAATACGAGGTACCCAGAATCGTCGCGGTTGTTTCGGTGGGTAAGGTAACGTTGCAGCTCCATTTCCGGCAAGAGGTGAAAGTCCGGATGGACAAACAGCAAATCACAAGTACCGCATCGCGACGACGGCCTGCTCGCAAGATCACCAATGTGCTTTATGCTATTTCCATTGCAAAGCGGGCAGTTCATAGAAATTTAAGACTCCTTATAGAAAACGGGAACAGGCACCGTTAAGTGCCTGTTTTACTTAGAGCGGATGACGGGGCTCGAACCCGCAACAACTGGCTTGGGAAGCCAGTACTCTACCATTGAGTTACATCCGCTAAGGAATCTACAAATGTAAACAAATCTGACTGAATGTCAAGGTGTCCGGTTTGCTCCGTCTCTGCGAGGTGTTAACTATGGGTGCAATACCAATTGACTGTTTGTAGGTTGTAAGGTCGTTTGAAGTTTGGAAGTTAGTGTCTGTAGGTTTCAAAATTGGTGTTTACTGAAGTAGCGGGCATGAAAGGAGCAAGTGGTCCGCGCGCAAGAGTAGCATAGCAAAATTGTTCACGATGGTCCCATCATCTAACAATTGCGGTACAGACCTGATGAACTCAGGTGCGGTTCCGCAGGGAGTAAATTATGAAGTCCATTCCATTCTTGCTGATGATACTCTTGATCATTGGTTGTTCATCGAATTGGGGCACCAACTCGACAGACCAAGAGTACGAAGCAACTGCAGCCGCGCTTGCGCAGACTAATGATGCAAGCGTTAGCCCAGTGACGGAAATTGAGCCGGGAACGCCATTGTGTGAGACAGAGAATTTCGGCTATCTCGAATTAAGGAACTCCTCCGCCTGCCTGTGCGATGCGTGATTGGCGACGATATCTCGGTAATCGTTCAACCCAATCTTCCGAACACGGTACAAGTGTCCATGGGATATCGCGAGGTTCAGTGGTGGCCAAACGAGCACAGCTACTACACATGCACAGCGGCTGTCGCGATGTGCAAGACGACAACCAATCAGTTCGATCCGTCAATGGCTTGCCACTCGACGAGAGATCGTTAGATAGATCAAACAATCCAATGAAAAGGGGCGGCAAATTGCCGCCCTTTTCTTGTATCCTATTCTTATCGCGGCTACTGTTGGCCTTTGACGTGCTGATTGAGAAACTCGACTACCTTGGTATAGGCTTCAATCTTGTTTTCTGTTTTGCGCAAACCGTGCCCTTCATCTTCAAACAGCATATATTCTACTACTCCTCCTCGTTCACGAATAGCTTCAACCATTTGATCGGCCTCGGATTGCGGTACGCGCGGATCATTTGCTCCCTGGATAACAAAAAGCGGTGCTTTGATTTTGTCAACTTGATTCAAGGGAGAGATGCTCTCAAGAAACTCACGATCGGTAGCAAGTGATCCGTATTCAGCCTCACGCAGTGCTTTGCGATATTTGCCGGTGTTTTCAAGAAATGTTACAAAATTTGAGATGCCAACGACATCAATACCGGCGGCGAATAGATCGGGATAAGTTGTTAGCCCAGATAACACCATGAAGCCGCCGTAGCTACCTCCGAAAAGAACGATCTTGCTTTTGTCAATATCCTTGCGACCGCCAAGCCACTTGGCCGCGTATTCCAAGTCTTTGACAGAATCCATGCGCCTGTGAACATTATCTAAGGACAGAAATGTTTTGCCAAATCCGGACGAACCACGTACGTTTGGCTCGAGAATCGCATAACCGTTGTACAGCCAATATTGGAACAAGCCGGACAGATCAGGCTGCGCCTGCGACTCAGGACCACCATGAATTGCAATGATGACCGGGCATTTCGCAGGTGCATTGAGCGGTTTATAGAAGAATGCAGGAATCTTGAGCTTATCAAATGATTCGTACTCGACGACCTCTGGTGCAACGAAAAGCTGCATTGGGACTCCACCAGTCGCCGATGAAGTTAATTGATAAAGTTTGTCTGAGAATGGCTCGTAGATCCAAAGATCAAACGGCTTCGTCGCGTGGCCAAACGAAATAGCCATGTGCTTGCTGTCAGGCGAGAACGTCATATCGCGGATGATACCGTCCGGGAATCGGTAGCCCTCAATCCTGCGTTCTTTCGCGAGATTATTGTAATAGAAGCGAGAGAGGCCCTTGTCATTTACGACAAACGCATACCCCGAGCCGTCGGGAGCCACCGTCAGCATATCAACTTCGGCCTCGGGAGTCTCGAGCCATGTCCACTGGCCGCTCTCAATACTGTAAGAGGCGATGCCAATGAACTCGCGGCCTCGATTGCTTCGTGCGATGATGTTCCGTCCGGATTGGTCAAAGTACGCGTCCCCGAAGAACTCATCTCCGGTGTGCTCGGTCAGCAATTTCGTTAAACCTGACTCTCTATCATACAAAAGCAGGTCTGAATTGACATTCGACATATCTCGCCGGATAATCAGATAGCGGTTATCAGCAGAATATTGGCTGGCAGACAAACTGCCGCCGCCGTCATATATGAGACGCGGTTCAATTTCAGTGAGATGGTGCTCATAAACGTCAAAATCAATACCATTGCGAGCATTGGTCGAATAGCATATAATTGTGCCGTCGGGCGACCACGCGCCAAACCGATAGATGCCTTCGTTGTCGATTGGAGTCAGCGGGACAAGCGGTGACAATCCCGGATTCATCATGTAGAGTTTGGATTTTTCACTCCCGCCACGCGATGCCGCGACAATCATTTGCGATCTATCAACTGGAGACCACCAAGCGCCTTCCACACCATCATCTTCAAATGTCAATTGTGTAGTCGGCCCGGGGTGGTCAAAAGTCTTCCATACTTGTGGTGCACCACTGATATTCGCAAGGTAAGCGATTTCGGTGCCAGCTGGACTGAAAGTTGCTCGCGTTGCGGACTGCACATTTAGGAATTGTGCCAACGTGAAGTCCTGCGCAATCGCGGTTAACATACTAACGCAAACAATGCTGACGATGTGGAGAAGTGTTTTCATGCAATCAAAGATTTTATTTTATGTTTCCAAAGATCTTCTACTTGTTTGGCAAGATCGTCCAGTGATCCGTCGTTTTGAAAAACAAAATCAGCGTTTAACACCTTGTAAGCAACAGGGAGCTGTGCAGCAATTCTCCGCTCAATGTCTTCCTTAGAAAACCTTACTGACGCCCTGTCGTATGCAAGCTTGGCGTCGGCGGCCACGACGACAATCACATCAAAGTCTTTTTGGATATTCCACTCAAAGATGAGCGCCGCATCAAAAACAACGATACTCTTCTTGGACTGATCAAACGCGTTTTGCCAACGGGAATAGATGCCGGGAAAGGTTAGCAGAGTAAGCCACTTGCTCTGATTTGGATCAGCGAATACGAGTGCGGCGAGTGCCTTGCGGTTCAAAATTCCATCAGAGCTGGCTATCTGCGCACCAAATCGTTCAACAAGTGCTTCACGAACGTCAGCATCTTCATCAAGCACTTGTCTGCCAAGTTCGTCTCCTGTAACAATGGCCGCGCCATGCTTCGCGAGCATATTCGCAACGGTTGATTTACCTGCGCCAATTCCGCCGGTAAGGCCAATCTTAACTTTCTTCACCGCACAACTGCAAGTTTACCCATGATTTCGTCGCCGTCTGATTCAATCTGAAAGAGATAAATACCAGAAGCTACAGCCTCACCATCTTGTGTCTGCAAATCCCATTCTGCATGACCAGTCGCTCCGTCATGCTGGATTTTTCTGACCAAGACTCCATCAAGTGTGAAGATTCTGATGACGGCTGACTGGGGTAAGGCGGCAAAGTATACGCCATCTGTTCCCGCCGCGCCGCGACCACGGAACGGATTCGGGTAAACATAAGCTTGATCAAGGTTCGAAGCGCTTTCACTGATTAGGAGTGAGGTCGCTTCAAGTAATGAACCGCTTTGCGCACTGATGCCCGAAATATTGATTCTGACTTCAACGCCAACAGCACCCGCAGGGTAGTGATCATTAAGCGTGATCACAATTCGTGTATGCTCAGGGTTTTCAAATTCGACATGTGTACTGGGATAGGCAACGTCGTTCAATCGCGGATCAACAATACTGTAGTTTGCGTTGGCTACGGCGTTCTCCGACATCGGCTCTGAGAACTCGATTTGCACATGATTGCCTACAGGCGCATCGACAAGATGATGCGATGTAACATACGCGGGCAGCGGCTGAGATTCTACAACGGTGAAGACAACCGACGCCTCAGAAGCAGGCAATGGAGTTCCCTGCGCATCGCGCAAATTCCGCATCATCAATTGATATTCACCGGGTGGGAATGGTGTATCAAATGTGAGATAGATGATACGCATCCCGGAATTCTCGGCAATAACCGCAGGCATCGAACCGTCAGCAAGTCGCCAATTACCCTGTACAAAAACCGAAGAACTCATCGGCTCGTTAAACGTTACGGCGATCGTCTTCGGCGCTGCATGCAGCGCAGTATCCTGTGCTGACGGAGGAGTGTTAGCAGAAAGTTCGAGAATATTGGAATAGACGCTGATGGGCTGCTCAAATGTCGTATCATATGTCGCGACGGCAAAACGATAGACCGTGTCCGTTAAAGCAGCGTCCCAGGCGAATGTTGTGTCCGTCAAAAACGTCAACAATTCGTATGAATGACCCGGTTGCGCATAATACACTTCATAATGAACCGCGCCTGTCACGCGCGACCAACTGAGTGAAATCCGCGACTCATCAAGTGGGAAGCCAGAAAGCACAGGTGGATACGGTGCATTCGCCATAGCAACAGCGTTTTCAATACGAACTTGCTGTGATCCATCCGACATCAGTATTTCATTGATGCCGTTGTGATTGAAATCCGCAACCGCGAGCCCGCCTGCTTTTGAGGGGAAAGCGTGCCATTCAGGTATATAGCGTCCGGTTTGTTGGTCACGCGTGACAATATAGAAATCGGGGTATGCCGAAATCAGAATGTCATCACAGCCATCTTCATTAACGTCATGTGCGGCAACGGAAGCAGGATTTGGCGTCACATTCTCGTTTCCGAGAATCGCTATGCTATCCACAACGGAAAGCTCATTGTTACCGTTCGACTCAAAGATGTAGTAATCCCAGCCCATCAAAAGTCGTTGGCTTTCAGATGGCGCGCCCGCATTGGATCTGCAACCTGCAACCAATTCATCCTGACCGTCGCAATCGAAATCTCCGATTGTCAGCCAAGATGTCGCATCGTTTTGCGGTAAGCGTGTGCTCCACACTTGAACAGCCTGGCTTCCCGTCCATTCGCACCACACGACATCACCATCATAATCACCGAAGAAAATGTCGACCAATCCGTCGTCGTCAACATCACCAACTGCTGTTGTTGGAGGTCCGTAGCTATTGAGTCCATCCGTTTCGTTCGGCAGCACGGAAAGCAAATGCGGAGAATAGTCCGCGCTTATCTCAAAAACAACAAATTGTGAGACTGAATCAACAATTGATCGTGCAAGAATTGCTTCGCGATTTGAGGTACTGTCAAGCCGGACAAATCGGCTAATAAGAAATTGCGAAAAACTGTCTGGGCTCTCGAACACAAGATTGTTCAAAATACTGCATGAGTCTGTTTGCTCCCAAACGCGCGATTCACCAAATCTGCGAGCACCCATTTCCAGAAGCCCATCGCCGTCAGCGTCTCCAAAACATTGTGGAATGTGCGGACCGTAGGTGTTCTCCGTTTCAACAAAATCGGAGCCATTCCACTCGTATGCTTCAAGCGTGTCAACGATGTTGTTCTCGTCAACGGGGAGCATCCAGACTTCGAGCATGCCATTACAGTTGTAATCGCTCGTGAACGCGCCGACGATTCCGTGCGTCATGCTCGTGGCTTGCGAGTTGTAGAGATACGGTCTGATGCTATTTTGAACAGAAGAATACGAAAACGGTTCAGATCTCACGGATTCGCTCATAAGATTCGTAATCTGAAGCACTGCTCGCCATTCGCCTTGATAGCGCGATTGCAAGACGATCGCGACGTGCTCGTCTCCGACGTAACCAAAGTCCTCGCGAACGGAATCTCCGCTCGCATTGGTCATTAGCAGAGTTGCGCAGCTAAATTGATTACTCCAAGCGCGAATTTGCAATCCAAAACCAGGTCCATCAAGGACAGTGCGCGTTCGCATACTGTCAATAGTTGGCGGAGAAGTTTGAACGTAAACGTGCGACATGTCAACGGATTGATGCTGAGTTGTCGCGCGAGAAGTTAAACGCACAACCAGTACTGTATTTAGAGTCGGCGCTTGAATTACACCTAAAGTGTCATTCAGAATTCTATGCGTACCAGAAGCTACATAATTCCAAGTTTGCGGATTCTCACCAAGACCATACTCAAGTGTGTAGTCTGAAAAAGCTGTGCCCTGGACATTACCGATAATTGCAACACTACCGCGAATTCCTGAATCCGTTGCTGGCGAAAGAATCAGCGCTTCCGCATCCGCACCAAACGCGGCGCTTTCTATTGCTCGCCGCGCATTCACGCGCCCGTTTGCGGTTAATGAGTCCCACCCATCCGTGTAGATATCGTCCGCGCTCGACTTCAAAATGTTGAGGACATCATCCGGTGACAGTGAAGGATTGACGGAAAGAATCAGCCCGACCAAACCTGCGACAAGGGGCGACGCATAACTTGTTCCCGATGGGAAATCCCACAGCCCACACTCTCCGCCAAGGATTGTAGATCCTATGTCCACGCCGGGAGCCATAACATCTACAGATGGACCATAATTCGAAAAGTTTGCTTTGCGGTCGTGTGAATCAGTCGCGCCGACGGCAATTACTTCCCGAAAACCTGAAGGGTAATGGATTGTTGAGTCCGTCGCGTTTCCCGCAGAAGCAACGAGAACAACGCCCGCATCGTGCGCAATGGTCACAACTTCACGCAACAGGGGTGACGCGACTACATCACCAAAGCTCATGTTGATAATTGCTACGCCATTCGATGTGCCATATAGTATCGCCGCAGCAATATCATCTTCCTCTAAAGTGCCGCGCGAGTTTCCAGCCCTCAGAGGCATGATGCGGCAATTGAATCCTATCGAAGGGAAGCAATCAGGATTATCCGACTCGGCAGATGCGCATCCTGCGACATAGGTACCGTGTCCAAAATCATCCATCGGATCGTTGTCGCGGACAAGATAATCACCGCCCGCAGGCAGACTCGGTGCATCCACAAAGTCCCAGCCGATAACGTCATCAATAAAACCATTTCTATCGTCATCAATTCCGTTTTCCGGGATCTCGCCGCGATTGTGCCATATATTACTACGCAAGTCGCGATGAGTGTAGTCAACGCCTGTGTCAATGATGCCAATGACTATTGACGTGTCACCGCGAGTGATCTCCCACGCAAGACCTGCCGAAATCTTCTCGAGCCACCAAGCATCGGGGTAGAGACTGTCAATCGGAACATAGGCGTCGTCAAGTGATTGCCCCGTGGAATAACGATTGTTAAAAGCTACCCATTCGACCTCGGGATCAGATGAAAGTTGTGATGCCAGAGTTTCAAGGTCTTGCCCGCCAGAGAATTGCAGACGCACGATTCGTTCAAGCGCCTGCGATAACTCGGAGTATTGAGCGAGCGGCTGATCCGCCATTGCGCCTGTTGACACGATTTGGTTGACCGTGGTTGACCAGGTGCTCAATTGACTGTCGAGTGCGGACACTCGCACTGGGCTGCGCATCTTTACGAACAGAATATCAGGGGAGTAGTTAGCGAGTGCGGCGCTTGCAAGGGACAACAGCAGAGTGAGGAGAACGAAAATGGTTTTCACACCGGCTCCTTTTGGGAAGAGTTGATCATTACGATACCGCCCGCGCAAACGCCAGAACTCGAACTTGTTCAACACCGCTCGCTTTAAGAATACGAGCACATTCAGACACCGTTGCGCCGGTGGTTACAACATCGTCTATCAACAACACAGATTTAGGAGCCTCGCCTTTGTGTGAATAACGGAAAGCGTCTTTGACATTTTGCGCGCGCGTGCGAAATCCTTGACCGCTTTGGGCCGGAGTGTTACGCGTGCGTTTCAATAGCGGGACAATTTCGCCGCCTGTTCTATTAGTCAGTTCGCGACATAGCAACAGGCTTTGATTGAAAGATCTGTCACCAAATCGCAACCAGTGAAGTGGTACGGGTGTCCAAACATCGTCACTATTCAGATATCCAGCAGGAATAGTGCGAATCAAAAAGTCCGCCATCTTCGGGACAAGCGACGTATGGCCATCAAACTTTAGAGCATGAACAATTTCGCGCGTGATCCCACCCTCTCGATAGGCGAATCCGGCATGCACACGATCAACATAGCGCGGGAGTTTTTCAGTCGGAGTCTTTTCGGCACGAGGAAGTTCTGCCCAACACCTATCGCAAAAGAGAATATTTGATGCAGGCATCTCCTTTGCACAATAGACGCAGCGCGACGGGAAAACCAGTGACCAGAACGACCACTCTCGAAATTTTGCAAGTGACAGGCTATGCATTCACCGCGCCGCGTTTCTTGATTGGCGCACGAAGCGTTAGCTTCAACGCCTGATCAAGATCGTTAACAAAATGAAATTTCAAACGGGACTTGATGTGGTCAGGAACGTAGAATAGATCCTTCTCATTTGCCTTGGGCATCACGATTGTTGTAATTCCGCGGCGAGCGGCGGCCACAATCTTCTCGCGAATTCCGCCGACAGGCAAGACTTGACCTGTCAATGTAATCTCGCCGGTCATACACATGTCGTTGCGCACAGGCTTGTTTGACAGCAACGAAGCCAATGACGAGGCAAGCGCGATACCCGCACTTGGACCTTCTTTGGGCTGTGCACCTTCTGGAACATGTAAATGCACGTCATTCTTCGTGAAACCCTCTTCCGCGATGTTTAATTCACGGGCATGCGCGTGCAAATAGGACAATGCGATTTGTGCGGATTCTTTCATCACGTCGCCGAGCTGTCCGGTAACTTGCAACTTTCCGGAACCGGGCATCGATGTTGATTCGATTACAAGAATCTCACCGCCAACGGGCGTCCACGCAAGCCCGAGCGCAACCCCAACTTGCGGGGCTTCGGGTAGACCGTCTTCAGCATAAGGAGCCGGTCCCAAGTATTGCGATGCAGTATTAGCTGTAATGTTCACTCGCTTGCGTTTGCCTTCAGCGACACTGCGAGCAATCTTGCGGCAAATTGCGCCGATTCGTTGCTCAAGCCTTCGTACGCCCGCTTCACGCGTGTAACCTCTAATAATCGCGCGCATACCGTCTTCGGTGATGGCAAGATGTGAAGATTTCAGTCCCGATTCTTCAATTTGACGCGGCAAGAGGTAGCGCAAACCGATTTGAATCTTCTCATCGGTTATGTAACTTGGGATCTCAATAATCTCCATACGATCGCGCAATGGGCCGGGGATTAAGCCCACGTCATTGGCAGTTGTTATAAAGAAAACTGACGAGAGATCGAATTCAACATCAAGGTAGTGATCTGAGAAGGTGTAATTCTGAGCGGGATCGAGAACCTCAAGCAATGCCGAGGCAGGATCTCCTCGAAAGTCCATACCAAGTTTGTCAATCTCATCGAGCATGATGACCGGATTCTTGACACCGACGCGCCGCAATGATTGAATGATGCGACCCGGCATAGCACCGACATAGGTTCTGCGATGGCCGCGAATTTCTGCTTCGTCACGCACACCGCCCAAGCTCATGCGGACGAACTCTCGATTCATTGAACGCGCAATGGAACGACCGAGCGAGGTCTTCCCTACTCCGGGAGGTCCTGCGAAACATAGGATTGGCCCACGATTGTCTCGCTTGAGTTTGCGCACGGCCAAGAATTCGAGGATGCGAGTTTTGACTTCCCCCAAACCATAGTGATCTTCATCAAGCTCTTTTTCAGCTTGAATGAGGTTCAGCTCGTCGACAGAAGCCTTGCTCCACGGGAGATTAACTAACCACTCGATGTAGGTCCGTGAGACGGAATACTCAGCCGAAGCCGCCGACATTACCTTCATGCGATCGAGTTCTTTGCGTGCAGCATCAGCGGCGTGTGTGGGCATCGCGGCTTCAGTTACCTTGCGTTCAAACTCTGTGATTTCAGTGCTTACTTCGCTATCTTCGCCAAGTTCGCGGCGAATGGCCTTGAGCTGCTCGCGAAGGTAGTATTCTTTTTGATTCGATTCGAGTTCGCGCTCGACCTTGCCGCGAATTTCCGTACCGATCTTGAGCAATTCAAGCTCGCGGGAAAGGTGCGTGGCAACGAGAGTCAGGCGAGCTTCGAGAGCATTTTGTTCGAGAATTTCTTGTTTCTCGGAAATTGAGAGATTCAGATTAGAAGCAACTATGTCTGCAAGCGCACCCGGATCGGCAATGTTATGCACAGCGATACGGACTTCGTCTGGCAACGTATTCTCTTCAGCATACTTTGAAAAATCACTAATTACAGTGCGGGTTAATCCTTCAATCTGAATGGTGCTGTCGCGTGGGATCTGCATCGGCTGAATCTTGACTTGAAGATACGGATCCGTCTTCAGGATTTCGAGTCGTTTGACGCGCACCATGCCTTGAATGAGTACGCGAATGGTCTCATCGGGCATGCGGAACATCTTCATAATGTGCGCAGCCGTTCCAACAGAATAGAATTGATCTTCGGGTTTATCGCTCGGTGGAGATTGGGCGCGCGAAAACGCTGCGACTACGCGATGCCCCGCCAACACGTCATTGATCATGGCAATCATCGCAGGCGAAGAGATCGCGAGCGGCACGATCGTATTGGGAAATATCAAGACATCATTGAGCAAAAGCGCCGGACACGCTTCGGGGATGCGAATTGGACTATCTCCAATACCTGAACTCTTGAGCGGAGGGACGGCGATGTCTTCAGGCTTGCTCATGACCACTCCTCTGGAAAGTGGACTTTACGGCAGGCAACGGCCCACTCACGGCTGATCCAAGGAATAACAATGCGAAGAACTCCAAGTTCAAAAGTGATTTCTGATTTTTGTGTGTCAAGTCCATCGGGGAGAGTGACGACACGGAGACAGTGACCTCGCGCAATCTCAACATGAAAGAACTCGCGCCGTCCTAAAATTTCGATATCTTTGCGAACACCCTCAATACGAACCCAACTTGGCCCAAAGGTAACACGCACTTCTTCCGGCAGAACTCCGGGAACGTGTACTTCAAGCACAACTAAGTGTTCATTGCCAAAAAGATCCACAGCTGGAATCCACTGGGCATGCTCCCCCCAAGGGAGCGGTCGATTGCCCTCTTCAATGCGAATATACTCAAACCGAAATGAGCCAGATGCTTCTTCGTCAGCGACAAAAGCGGGAACAATTGTGCTCACATTATGTGCCATTTCCTCTCCTGAAGAAAGCAAAGTAATCCTCGGATATGGTCTTTAGATTGATATTATTAGACTTAAAATCGACCTTGCCCAACAAATAATATATCCATTCCAGTTCTAAAGGTCAAGTATTTTATTGGTTTAGCAATGAAACTTGCATTCTGGCCTGTTCTGTCGTAAATTATGTGCTTGAGTGATTAAGAATGCGAACTTAGCTGACCCGAATGAAAATGCTTGGGATGAAATCTACCTTACGATGGCTAATATTGTGTGTTGGAGCACTTGGAATCGCCCACGCGCAAACCTACGATACCCTGCGTGTAATGACCTACAACCTCTTGAACTATCCGGGGAACAATTCAGCTTCAAGAAATCCTGAGTTTCGCAAGATTCTGCATGCGATTGACCCTGACGTATTGATTGTTCAGGAAATGCAGTCCAGTTCAGGAGTCAACGAGTTTCTCAATCAAGTTCTAAATTCGGGACAGCCCGGCGCATATTCGAGTGCACCTTTTCTCGATGGACCGGATACCGACAACGCGTTCTATTACAAGTCGGCACGCGTGAGTCATCAAGGTACGGTCACGTTAACGACTGCACTGCGCGATATTAATGGCTACATAGTACGTCCTGCTGGCGTCACGGCAGATTCACTTGATTTTAGAATGTACTCTGCACACTTGAAAGCCAGTCAAGGTTTTGAAGATGACCGACTGGCAGAAGTGACAATCGTCCGCAATCATCTGAATGCACTTGGACCTGGCCACTATATATTTGGCGGTGATTTCAATCTTTATACAAGCAACGAGCCCGCATTTGACATTGCAACACAAAGCCAAGCGGATAATGATGGTCGATTGTATGACGTATTGAGTCAATCCGGGAGTTGGCATAACTCGGCGACATTTGCGTCCATTCATACGCAATCACCACGACTAACAGATATTGGTGACGGCGGATCCACTGGCGGATTAGATGACCGATTCGATTTTCTGTTGCCGACGTATCAATTTCAAGCACTACCGAGCTGGCAAGTTCTTCCGGGGAGTTACACTGAATTTGGCAACGACGGCAATCACTTCGGACAATCGATTAACAACGGAACCAATACGGCAGTTCCCGACAGCATTGCCGACGCGCTTCATACTTCGTCAGATCATTTGCCCGTATTTATGGATATTGTACGTCAGGTATCTTCCCCACCTGCCGTCACGATCTTACAGCCCAATGGCGGGCAAAATTTCGGTCGAGGCGACACGATCTCGATTACTTGGTCAACTACTAATTATACGGGGACCATATCGCTGTCACTCAGCCGAACGGGAGTTAGCGGAAGTTACGAAACACTTGTGAACGGAACAGCTAATGACGGTCAATTCTCTTGGGTTGCAAGCGGCACGCCAACAACACAAGCACGCGTGAAAGTTGTGCTCGACGGATCACCCACTACCAGCGATGTTTCGAATAACGATTTTACAATTTCGAATCGCGACATCACAT
The DNA here is from genome assembly GCA_016721565.1 of bacterium. Lineage (GTDB taxonomy): Bacteria > Electryoneota > RPQS01 > RPQS01 > RPQS01 > JABWCQ01. Next base: position 56,463 of record JADKHW010000019.1, read on the forward strand.
TATTTACTCCTGCTCAGGGAGATTCGGTCACGATTGGATTCGGGATTGACGTGCAATGGACAGCAATAAATGTGACTGGAAATGTGCGAGTCGAACTAAGCCGATCTCCCTCTACGCCGGGCTGGGAAGTGCTTGCCGCGTCAATTCCGAATACCGGACTCTATGGATGGGTAGCCACATCCCCGGCAACTGATTCTGCTCGAGTCAGAGTCCTCATTGCATCGGCCCCTTCAGTCGGAGACACGTCGAGCCTGTTTAAGATCAAGAGCTTCTCGAATAACCAACCACCGGCGATTACACACAATCCTGTTTGCGATGCCGTTCCCGGAACAGTAAGTTTCCATTGCAAAGTACAGGACACAGGAACTTATTCTCTGCCGTATTTAATCTGGACATCAGACGGATTTGCCACCAAAGATAGTGCGCAACTTAGCGCTGCAACCTTGGGCGGATATTCTGTCGGACACTCGTTCCCGATTGGATTTTATGAGTATTATTTGCGCGTAACGGACAGTGGGAATCTGACAGCACGGACTGACACTTTTGAACTGGCCATACAAGCCAATTGTCCGACAACGATTTCCTATGATGATGAAACCGCAGAATCGTATCAATGGTCATCGGATGAGGGCATGGCTTGGGCTGTGAAGTTCACCCCGACTGCTGTTCCGTTTGTGCTTTGTATGGCTGAATATGCCGTTTCCGTGAGGAAGCCGGATTCGCTTCATGGTTTGGTAACTTTGCATGTACTCAATGCCAATGGTGTAGGTGGGATGCCGGGCGACACGCTCGGAGTCTTCACTACAGGTACATTGCCTAATCTGACTACAGGAAGCGCAGGAACTAGCCCGGGTTGGGGACGCTGCGTGCTTCAGAATGCAGGCGAACAACCGCTCGTCGTCAATGGTGATTTCTATGTGGCGGTATCGGAAGCCTCGACAGCCTTCGCACTGGATGCATCATCCGGAGTTTCCGGTCGGTCTTATGTTTGGGACAGTTGCGAATCCACATGGTTACCCGAGGATGGCGGAAACGCCAATTCGAGACTCGGCGACCGAATGATCAGGGCTAAGGGTTTGGCCTTGCTACCTCCGACTGTGGTGATTTCTACTTCAGGCAATGATGCAGTCCTCCACTGGACAACGACAGGCGCCCCACTACTCAGTTTACCGAGCAGCCGTTCCTGATGGCCCATTTGTGACGCCAGTTGCGCAAGTTTCGGATACAACTTGGACTGATGTGGGCGTAACCTCGTTGTTGGGACAGGCCTTTTATGTTGTCAAATCTACCCTTCCCTAGGGTACTTGAATTTGGCGGGAATAATTGCTTAATTAGCTGAGTTTACAGATTTGAGGCACCACCCTAAGGGATAAGAGTTATGCGGTTTGGTTGGGTTGAAATACTGCTCATCATGGCAATCGTGCTACTGCTGTTTGGCGGTAAGCGGATCCCTGAATTGATGCGAGGCTTGGGACGTGGGGCCAAAGAATTCAAAGAAGGCCTCCGTGGGGACGAACCAGATGATAAGAAGCCTTAGAAATTATGGAGTTCGGGTCAACAAGGCTTGACAACGCCCTTGAGGTTGGTTATATTACTAACTATAACTACTATAGTGAGGTACTATGACCGGACGTGACGGCAAATTTTATTCCTCAAAGGATGTCTGCGAGAACCTCCAGATATCTAAGTCCACTCTTTTCAAGTGGGAACGCGAGGGGTTGATCACGAAGGTTCGCAGGGATTGGCGAGGTTGGCGACTTTATGACGAGCGCAATCTCGAAGAAATCCGGCAAAACATCGAGAAACAGAAGGCCGCAGAGACAAAGCCGCGGTCATCCTATGTCCTTGTCGTCGACGACGACACGATGATTCTACAGGTTATGTCGGATCTGTTACAGGCGGCTGGATACGATGTTTTAACGGCATCAAATGGTGATGAAGCCGTAGCCCTCCACCTTGAAAAGCAGCCGGCCTTGACATTCCTTGACGTAAAACTGCGGGGCAAAAGCGGTATCGATGTGTTCCGCGAGATCAAGGCGATTGACCCGGGTGCTACAATTGTGATTCTGACGGGGTATCCGAAGATCGAGGATACGGTACAGGTCATTAAGGAGGGTGCCTACAATTACCTCACAAAGCCCATCAAGAGTGAGGAATTGCTTGAAATGGTTGCCGAGGTCATTGGACCTTAAACCAATTCCAGCAAAAAATGTCTTAAGTGTGCGCCCCGTTGCTCCCGGCTTCGGGGCGTTTTACCTAAAAAACGGAAACAAGTTAGTGCTTGGCAGAGTTCCCTACTTTAGGGTCTCAATGTCTTGTCCCCGGAGTTCAATATGCCCCGTAATGTAAGCCTCATCTTAGCGCTCATACTTCTCGCCGCCTCGGCTTTTGCTCAGGGGTTTGGCAAGAACAAAGTGCAATACGTCGAGTTTGATTGGAGATATATCCAGTCGGAGCATTTTGACGTGTACTATTCCGAGGGACAGGAGCGAATTGCTGAGTTTACTGCCGAGACAGCAGAGAACGCATTGAAGTTGATCGAATCAAGTTGGGATTACACATTAGAAGGGCGCGTCAAGTTTATTATTTACGCGTCGCATAATCGTTTTCAGCAGACCAACGTTTCGCTGTCGATTCAGGAAGAGTCGCTAGGTGGATTTACTGAGTTTCTCAAGAATCGCATCGTGCTTCCTTACACTGGAAACTACGAAGCATTTCGGCATGTGATCCATCACGAGTTGACACATGCCGTGAATATGCGGTTGTTCTACGGCACGGGTTTCCAGAGTATTCTGATCGGTGTTGCGACTTCGGATGTCCCGTTGTGGTTCACAGAAGGCTTGGCCGAGTATGAATCGCGCGGCGGGTGGGATACAGAAGCTGACATGTTCATGCGCGATGCGACAATTACCGGCTACCTCCCCCCTATTGATTATTTGGGTGGTTACTTTGCCTACAAAGGCGGTCAGTCAGTCTTCTACTATCTTGACCGCCGCTATGGCAAGGAGAAGGTCGGTGAGTTTGTCAATAAAGTTAAATCTTCGCGTGAAGTGCCACGAACTCTTAAGAGCACGACCGGACTCACGATGGAAGAATTTAACCGAGCATGGCAAAGCTGGCTGCGAAAAATCTATTGGCCTGGCGTTGTGAACTACGAAACGCCGGATGATTTTGCGGAACGTCTAACGAACCATCGGAAGACGAGCAACTTCGTGAACAACGGCGGTGCGGTCTCTCCGGACGGGCAGAAGGTAGCGTACCTTTCCGATCGCTCGGATTACTTTGATGTGTGGCTACACGATATCGAAAGCGGGAAGTCTAAGCGATTGTTGCAAGGCGAGCGCAGCGGAGACTTTGAGCAGCTCAAATGGCTGGACGCTCGCATGTCCTGGTCGCCGGATGGTGAAAATATTGTTTTTGCCTCGAAGGCCGGTGCGCTCGACGCAATCAACGTACTGAATGTCAAGAAACACGAGATCACCAAACGCTTTAGGCCTAAACTCGAAGGCATCTTCAATCCTGTGTTTTCGCCGGACGGATCAAAGATTGCATTCGTGGGATTAAAATCGGGGCAATCCGACCTTTACTATTATGAAGTGGCATCGGAGAATTTGATTCAGCTAACTGACGATGTGTTTAGTGACGATGATCCAGCTTGGAGTTCCGACGGCACGATGCTGTATTTTGCGTCGGACCGTAAGGACTCCCTACGAATCTCTGGCTATGATCAATCATTCCAGATGTGGGAATTCGATTATCACTCAATGGACGTCTATCGTGTGGCACTCGATGCAACTTCCTGCGAAAGATTGACTGACGGTGAGTTCACTGAAAAGAACCCAACTCTTTCGCCGGACGGAAAATATTTGATCTTTGTGTCAGATGCGAGCGGCATCTCGAATCTCTATCGCATGGACCTTGCTTCACGTGAAACAATTGCGATCACAAACGGTTTAACAGGTTGCTTTCAACCGAGTTATTCTGCCCAGGCAAATCGGCTGGTGTTCACTTCGTTCTATGAGGGCGGCTACGATCTGTATCTGATCAAATCACCTGATCAGATGGAAGCTAAAACACCTTCACCTACGGCCTTTCGTGAACATGGCACTCCAGAAGCTGTTGAGTCTGTTGGTGAACAAGCTGAAAGCAGCACGGAAACACTCGAATTCCGGGATGACTCGCGCGAGTACTCGCGTTATGTATTTGCAGATGGCATCGGTCAAATATCTGAACAGGATGCTCGGGCAATCACCGTCACAGCCAGCACACGCAAGGCAGTTGTCAATACAGACCTATATTACGATTTCAACAATCTCGACAACTCGAATTTCTCGGCACAATATTACTATCTTCCGAACCGCATCAATTACGGTGCGAGTTTGTACAGATATGTATACTACCTTGATGCGGGGAACGTGCGCGACCAGACTCTGCAGACACAATTCGATTTGAGTTATCCATTTTCGAAATACACTCGTGCTGAGTTGATCGTGGGCGGATATGGAATTGACCGCGCCGAGTGGTCACCAAACTCCGATGGCTATTACGACTATTATAAGACCGCGCGCCGCAGAATCGTTTTGCCTGAATTGGGCTATGTGCATGACACAGTTGTTTGGGGCAGCACAGGACCTGTGAACGGCACGCGCTATCGGGTGTCAACATCCTACAGTCCAAATCTCCAGGGCGACCGCGAGCATCGAGAAGTTTGGAGTTCTGAATTCTACACAGCTAAGGGTGATGTCAGGCAGTATTTCCGAATGGGGCGCGACTACTCATGGGCCTCGCGCCTCAGCGGCGGGTTCAGCGGTGGCCCGGAACCGCAGAGGTTCTTTATGGGCGGAGTTTCAAATTGGATTAACCGTCGATTTGAAAACGACCAGATTCCAACCGATGAGATTAACGATTTCTATTTCTCGTCGTTTATCACGCCATTTCGAGGCGGCGACTATTTTGAAAAACGCGGCACGGGCACACGGTACTTTTTGACAAATCAAGAATTTCGATTCCCGCTCGTCCGCTATTTACAAATGGGTTGGCCGTTGCCGATTACATTAGCCGATGTGCGCGGCGCGCTTTTCACGGATGTTGGTGCGGCCTGGTTTAACGATTCATTCAGATTAACTTCAGTCGGCGAAGACGGAAACCGCCGTTTGCACGATTTGCAGGCAGCATATGGTTTTGGGTGGCGATCAAACCTTGGGTTCTTGCTCTTGCGTTGGGATGTCGCCTGGTCAACGGATGGTGTGGACACTTCAAAACCGCGCTATTTCTTTTCATTAGGAGCGGAGTACTAAAGCTTGAGCAGAGCCGTAACAATTCCCGCGATACTGCTTGCCCCCGTTCAACTAATCGGAAAGCTGTTGCTCGAATTTACGAGCGAGTTGGGACGATTTGGTATCTTGATGGGAAGAATCACCAAAGAGCTTGGTGCGATTTTCTCTCGTAGGGAACTATTTATTAGGGAATGCGTGCGGCTGGGCGTCGAGTCCCTGCCGCTCGTTTTGCTTGTAGGGCTATTCACGGGCGCAGTTTCCGGATGGCAGCTTCACTATCAGTTGGAAGGCTACATGCCTTTCGATATGATTGGGCCGGGAGTATTTAAGAGCATCGTGCTCGAAATGGGCCCCGTGCTGACTGGCCTTGTGATTTCAGGGCGCGTAGCGGCATCAATTGCGGCCGAACTGGGTACTATGAAGGTAACGGAGCAAATTGACGCGCTTGAGTCTATGGCAATATCGAGCACGCGCTATCTTGCCGTGCCCCGCATTGCCGCGATGACCATGATGACTCCGGTGCTTGTGACACAGGTAAATTTCATTGCAATCATGGGTGCTTGGTTTGTGACGACTGTGTTCTTGAGTTTAACGTCTTCGCAGTTCTTTGGTTTGATTCCAAGCTTCTTTGATCTCTATGACGTGTTTTCAGGTTTATTGAAATCGCTTTTCTTCGGAATGAGTTCCGCGATGATCGGCTGTTACGTCGGCTTTGATGCGTCGGGCGGCGCGGAAGGCGTGGGCAGTGCGACGATCAAGGCATTTGTTTGGAGTTCATTAACAGTGCTCGTGTTGGACTTTCTCCTGGCAATGATTTTATTTTAATGATTATTTCGCGTGGTATAAAGAAGAGTTTTGGCGGCAAGCAGGTCTTGCGTGGCGTTGATATGCAGATCGATTCGGGAGAATCGCTCGTGATTATCGGGCAGTCCGGCTGCGGCAAATCGGTTTTCTTGAAACATCTTGTTGGCCTGCTCGATCCGGACGCAGGTGAAATATTGGTTGACGGTGACAGAATCTCCAACGCAAAGCGCGCGGATGTTTACCGCATTCGTATGAAGTTTGGCGTGCTGTTTCAAAGCGCGGCATTGTTCGACTCAATGTCAGTTGAACAGAATGTTGGGCTTGGCTTGGTTGAACATACCAAGATGACCAAGGGCGAAATTGACAAGCGCGTCGCGGAGTGTCTAGAAATGGTTAGTCTTTCGGGCATACAGAAGCAGATGCCGTCTGAGTTGTCGGGGGGTATGCGCAAGCGCGTGGGCCTTGCTCGTGCGATTGCGATGAAACCACAGTACATTTTATATGATGAGCCGACAACTGGACTCGATCCGATTACTGCGGATTCTATTAATGATTTGATCATTCAAATGCAGCAGGAGCTTAAGGTCACTTCGATAATCGTGACGCACGATATGGTTTCAGCTTTCAAAATCGCGGATCGCCTCGTCATGCTACACTTGGGCCGAGTAATTTTCTCAGGCACAGAGCAAGAGATCAAGACGCAGAGTATTGATATCGTACGCAGGTTTATCGCGGGTGAATCGGAAGACAAACAGGTAGTGACTCACTATTTTTAAATGAATCGACTGCAACGAAAAGCCCCGCCAAATTGGCGGGGCTTTTCAGTTTACGGACTAAAGGTTAATACCAAGACAGCCATGTAATGCCGGATACTCCGGCAACAAAAATGTTGTCCCTCGAAAACCCGGAGGCAGAGTATAGCGAGTCTGATACAATGGACTCACTGTCACCGTCGCGCATGATGAGGCTACCCAAGCTATCTCCTATCATCCGGTTGAAGAGTATTCCACCATCTTCAAGCAACAGCATGTTGGTGGCAGGTTGGGCAATCAACTCAAGCGGTGCAGAAACGGAAACTGATGTCTGATAGATGGCTGGAGGAATTGGAAGGCCGTCTAAATTGGCAATTATCTCAATCAGTAGGTTTTCAGATACACTGGCACATTGGAAACGCGCGACATGACTTATCATGCGCAAAGGCTCCAAATCACTCATACGTTTAGATGTGAGAACTGAGCCGTTTGACGTTGACTGCGGCACAAGATATGTAAAGACCTGTCCGTTATTGCCAAGACTTGGTGTAATCCCTGTAGTGGACAGGCGGTCGCGTTCAAGACTTGGTAAATGGATTTTCCAGATCCCGGATTCATGTTCAGACTCAACAGGTCCCGCACATAGCAGGTAGTTCGCGGTATAATTCAATGAAGGTGATGAACCGCGATCCCAGACTTGCGTGACAACTCCATTCGTCTCGACGAAAAACACTCCGGAGGATTCACTTGGTTCACCGGGCACCGAATAGGCAAAGGCGATCTCGCCTGAAATCGACCACGAGTAGTCAGGTCGGACTGATGTGCCCACAGGAGTGACTCGTGTCTCGGTTCCGTTTTGCCAGACAAATAAACCCTCGCCCTCACGAGTAAAGAGAAATAAATCTGAACTTGGAGCGGCAACGGGTGCAGTAGCGTTGGCGACCACGAATTCGGCGTGCCAGTGCGTGTTTGAGTTGTGCGGGGAATCGTCATCATCTTTACAACCAAGCAGGCCAAGCAACAGAACGACATGGACGATAGCCATTGATTTATTCATGGTGCAAAGCCTGAATCGGGTTAACTCGTGCGGCACGAATAGCTGGATAGAGGCCCGAAAAGATGGTAACCAAACCAATCATCGCTGCGGAAATGAGCATTGTCTTTTCAGATAAGATTGGTGGGGAAATACCCTCTGGTAAGGTCACATTATTCATTAACTCGATCAAGCCCCAGCCAACGAACATCCCTCCTGCCCCGGCAATGACCGTGATGATCAAACACTCCAGAAAAAATTGCTTCACGATGTCAATCGCGTTGGCGCCAATCGCGCGTCGAATGCCGATCTCACGCGTGCGCTCAACAACGGATACGAGCATGATGTTCATCACTCCGAGTCCGCCGATCATTAGGGTAATCGCACCAATAGCGACCATTAACGCATTGATAGCATCGAAGACTTTGGCGGTCTCCATCGCATCTTTGTGAGTGTCCCACAAGCTTAGGGCTTCAGGGTCTTCGGGTTCAAACTTGTGAACCTTCGCAACAATGTTCTTGAATTCGGCAACCGCAAGGTCGTGCTTTTCTATATCGTAGGGAGAAAATATGAAGTTCCCGAACCAATATCTATCATAAAGCGCAAGCTGTGTCGAATAAGGAATCCAGACCACATCATTATCCGGGCCATAATAAGATGAGCCTTGCTTCTTAGCGGACTTCCAACCGACAATCAGAAATTCACGCCCGCCGATGAGCACACGCTCGTGCAAGGGGTCCGATTCTTCACCGAAGAGTTTCTTGCGAACTTCATCTCCTATAACGCAAACGCGGCGAGCCTCGTTGATGTCACGGCGCGATATCCAGCGTCCGTGATCAGGAACGACATTTCGTAACTCCCCATACTGTTCACCAACACCGGCCAAACGTGTGTTGAACAGCCGCGGGCCAGCCCGCATATCAGTCTGCCACGCCGAGACTTCAGGTGAGAATGAGAAGTTCTGAGCTTTTGCGTTTAATGCATCGAGCGTCTTTTCGTCAAACCGGATCGTCTCACCTTTTCGGGCGGAACCGGTCGCAATACTTTTGCGGCCTCCCCATACAATGACAACATCTTTGCCTAAAGAGCGAATGTTGCTTAATGCCCCTTCAGAGAAGCCTGTAGCGAGTCCAGATAACAGCATCACTGAGGCAATGCCCCATGTTATACCGAACATCGTCAATGCACTGCGCAGCTTATTCATACCCAGAGTAATGAAGACCTGCTTGATGAGCTCAATGAAACCCATAGTCTATTTCTCCGGTTGCACGGTTCCGGCACTGACGATTTCGCCACCGTTCAATCCGCTGGCAACCTCTGTACGGATGCCATCAGAGATTCCCAAAGTGATCGGGCGGTCTTCCGTCGTACCCGCAACGGTGTCTGTCACGACTTTAACAAAGGCTGAATCCCCTTTATAGAAGAGTGCCATCTCATCAAGGATCGGCACGTCCTTGTGTTCATCGACGACAATCCGAGAAGTCGCGCTCATACCAACTTTAAGATTGCCTTCTGAGTTGTCGACCGTGGCCTTTACGTTGAAGACGATCTGTTGCTCTTTTTCGCTGTAGCGGCCGACGGGCGAAATGTGGTAGATTTCACCACTGAACGTCTTGCCCTGAAAAGCCTGGACTGTCACGTTCGTAGTCAGACCGGCTTTAAGCTTACCTACATCAGCCTCATCTACGTCACCCCGAAACTCGAGTTTGGTGTGGTCGCCCATTGTAATGACGACCGTACCACCGGTCGCGGAAGTTGTCGGGGTGACGGATGCGCCTTCATCTAACTCGCGCGTGAAGATTAAGCCTGTTATCGGAGCAACAACCGTTGTTGAGGTTTGAACGATTTCCATATCGCCTCTTCGGTCACCGATTTGTTCGCGCTGGATCAAAGCCCACTCTGCTTGTGCTGCCGAGAGGCGGGCTTTTACGCGCTCCACCTCACGTTCGGCGTCACGCAGGTTTTGTGCTGGAAGCAGGTTCTTATCTGCAAGTTCTTTGGCGATGCGCAGATCATCTTCTGCCTGACGAACTTCGACTTCCGAGGTTCTCAGTTCCTCGCGCGCACGAACTTGTTCTGCAGGAGATGCTTCGGGCGAGATCTCAAATAGACGCTGCCCCGCAGTCACCCAATCACCCTCCTCAACAAAGAACTTGCGTACAGTCCCGCCAGTCTTCGAGCGGATTTCAATCTGATGCAATGGCTTGATGCTACCAGTGGCCACAACGGTCTGCGTCATGTCACCGCGCTCCACCGTGCTCAGCTTCTGCTGCGGCTTAACTTCAATGTCCTTCTTACAACCTATCAGTACAGTCGCAAGAGTAAGTATTGTGGTCAGGGCGAGAATCTTTGTGGTCAGTTTCATCGGCGATTTACACGTTGTATGGGCTATGCTTGTTGGAGCTTTCAAAGATGCTATTTGTTTCTACGTGAGGCAACAAAAAAGGCCAGCGAAAATGCTTGGCCGAGTGGGATGGAGGTGAGTTTGCCTCTCTTTAGGTCGGTAAACGGTTACACCGAGGAGTAACGAACTGATAAGAGAAAATATATCAAGATGTTAAATACCGAGTTCGGATATGTATTTATTGGTGGCGACCCTTGACTTTCGAGTAGTCCTAAGCTATCTTGGGTACAAAGTGGAGCAAAAAGGGACGTTGTGGGTCAACCACCCAAATGGGCATTCTTCCGTTTGTAGGTAAACACGAGGCAGCGGTTGACGATAAAGGCCGTTTGTCTATTCCCGCTGAGTTTCGGAACGCGCTTCCGGGGGACGCTCAGCGGCATGTGGTGCTCACCATCGGCAGCTCCGATTTTATCAATGTGTTCCCGGTCGACTACTTCAACGCGATCTACGCCCCTTCAGAAAACGAGACGGCCAACTTCGCACTGGATGAGAGTATCGACCGAGATATGGTCCTACTGTCCGAGGCAGCGGTACGACCGATCGACGCTCAAGGTCGAGTGACTCTGCCGCAGACTCTATTGAAACAAGCTAACATCGGCCAGAAGGTCATCTTCTTTGGCCGTCAGAAGTTCTTCACAATCTGGAACGCCGAAGCCTATCTGTCGCGCTTCGACAAACTCAATCTTTCTAAGTCCGAAGCATGGAACATGCTTGCGGACAAGAGCAAATCCAAAGGGTAAATGATGGGTCTGCATCTGCATACGAAGCAATTGCACAATGAAGCCGAAATCACCGTACAAGGTGAACTAACCGGATTGGCTCTGGCGCAATTAGATGCCACCATCGAGCATTTCCGTTCGCGCGGCTGTTCGGTGATTCACCTCAATGTCGAGGGGCATGTGCAAAAGAGCGAGCTGTTACTGGCGGCCGAGCAGGTAGCCTTTGGATCAGACGATGAAATTTTCGCCATCCGTTAGGCCACTGGCCGTGACGGATTCCCTGCGGTCACCGCAGATGTCCGCAGGGGACTTTTTTCAGACTGCTCGTTGACAAACCTCAAAGCCGAAGATGAACGATTCCTCCTCCTATCACATACCTGTAATGGGCAACGAGGTGGTTCAATGGCTGGTCACAGATCCGTACGGATTGTATGCGGATTTTACCGTGGGGGGCGGCGGACATTCTAAGCTGATCTTGAAGCAGCTTAGAGAAACAGGCAGACTGTGTGGGATAGACCGTGATCCGGAGGCGATCGCTGAAGCTCGGCGAACGTTGCCTGATCGCAACGAACTTTGGAATATACGATTCTCAGAGGCAGAGAGCAAGCTCTTTTCGCGATTTGGTGCGACTTTTTCAGGAGTTTTACTCGATCTCGGAGTGTCATCTCACCAGCTTGACGCTGAAGCGCGAGGCTTCAGCTATCGCAGCGATGGTCCGCTTGACTTTCGGATGTCACAAGAGTCTGGTGAGACCGCTGCGCAACTGCTGGCGCGTCTCTCGGAGTTAGAACTTAAAGAGATTTTTAAAACTCTTGGAGAGGATCCGCAAGCAGGCCGCATCGCTCGCGCAGTCGTCAAAGCACGCAGTGAAACTACGATTGAAACGACTGGCCAGCTTGCCGATGTGATTCGCAAATCCGTTTCGGCGACTGCCCAAAAGTCGCTCCCCCGAGTCTTCCAAGCGCTACGGATGGTTGTCAACCATGAGCTTGAAGAACTTTCCTCCGGGCTTACCGTGGCCTGGAAGTTTTTGAAACCCACAGGCCGGTTGGTCGTCCTGACCTACCACTCCTTAGAAGATCGGCCAGTCAAGCAATTCATGCAGGCGCTGGTGCAGCCGCCACAAACCTTCTCGCCTCTTCCAACAGCACCATCACCTCGTCCGCAAGGCAAGTATCCTATTCGCGGACCGCTCCTCCCTACTCCACAAGAAATCGCGGAGAATCCGCGTTCCCGAAGCGCCAAGTTCCGGGTCATAGAAAAGCTCGTATAGCCCCTCAAATCGTGTCCACTATTTCAGTGCCAGCTTCCGTTTATCGCCCAAAGCGCGTTCCTAAAGTTCTGCGCCGACAGGCCACGCTTATCCGTCTGCTGAGCTTTCTCGGCATGGTGGCAGTTGTGGCTCTGCTTGTCGCGTGGCGGAATTTTACAGTGCAGCAGCTAACGATTGATGTTGCACGACAGCGCTCGACGATGCTCCAACTTGACCAAGAGATTCAGCATCTCACGGGTTCAATTGATACGGCCGCTCCATATAATGAAGTTGCGCAGTGGGCATTTGAGAAGCACGGCTGGAAATCCCGCACGACGCACATCGATTCTATCAACATTCCCGTTACAAGATATTCACTTTCCTCGTCGTCCATAAATGGCGCTACCTCCGTTCATCAGTAGACCTGCCCGTTTTCGGACTCGCGAACGCCTGCTTGCCGTGGGCCTTTTGTGCGTTATGGCGACATTTGCAGGGAGGCTAGTGCAGCTGCAGGTTATTGAGCACGGCCGCTGGCGGGATTTGGCGCTGGCGCAAACATTTAATACGATTCATGAGCCGATGCCGCGCGGTGAAATCAGAGATCGCAACGGTATGCCGATGGCCGTGACGCTGCCGCTCTCTTATGCAGTGGGTTTTCGGCCTTATGAGGGTAGCAACCGGGACAGCATCGCGGCGGTGCTGGCAAACTACTTAACGATTTCAGAAAGCACGCTGCGCCAAAAGATCGGCGCAAAAGGTTTTACATATTTGGCTCGGCGGGTTGATTGGCAAATTCAACAGCAGATCGAAAGCCTTGCTTTGCCGGGAATCGAATTTGTGCGCGAAGCACGAAGGAGTTACCCAGCTACGGTGGCCGCAGGGACGGCGGTTGGCTTCACGAATGTTGATGGTATCGGCCAAGACGGTATTGAGCGGGCATTGGATTCATTATTGAATGGTGACAAGCGCGACGTGTTGGTCTGGAATGACGCGCGTCGCGTTGTGCCGGCTGTGATGAATTCGATGGACGATGTAACAGCGCATTCAGGCGCGAATGTGCAGTTGACAATTGACTTGCAGCTTCAGGCGATTTTGGATCGCTGCATGGTAGACGGATTAGCGGACAAGAAGTTTGAGAAGGCCTGCGCACTGTTGTTGGATCCTCACACGGGCGACGTGTTGGGAATCTCCACTCTACCGCAGTTTGATCCGAATGACCCGTCGGAAACCGAAGGAGATTTTCGACGCTGTTGGCCTATCACAGATTTATTTGAGCCGGGATCGATTTTTAAGGTCGTCACCGTGAGCGCAGGATTAGAAGAGGTGTTGTAACACCATCTACTTTAATTAACTGTGAGGGAGGCAAGTACCGTGTTCCCGGCAAGATACTTAATGACGCACATCCGTACGGAACACTGAGTGTTGCGGAAGTTTTTGCTAAGTCTTCTAATATTGGATGTGCAAAGATCGCCGAGCGTATGACCGCGGATGACGTCTATTCATGGATCACAAAGTTCGGATTTGGATCCAAGACGGATATCGGCATCATGTTTGAGCCATCAGGTTTTGTACCGAAGCCTGCAAAGTGGAGCGGACCAACGAGATCTAACCTTGCGATCGTTCAAGGTGTTTCGGTTACTTCGCTGCAAATCGCGTCGGCCTATGCCGCGATTGCAAATGGCGGCTTACTGATGCAGCCAAAGCTCATTCACTCATTCGAATTTCCAACAGGCGAGAACGTGAAGTTTGATCCCGTTGGCTTGCGGCCTGTGATAAGTCCGGAGAACGCGCGCGAACTCACACGCATGATGACGATGGTTGTGGAAGAAGGTACGGGTAAAGCCGCGAAGATTGAAGGCGTCAAGATTGCCGGCAAGACGGGCACGGCGCAAAAAGTAAATCTGAAAGAGGGCGGCTATTTTCAGAATCGGTACGTTAGCTCGTTTGCGGGCTTCTTTCCTGCTGATGACCCGATGTATGTTCTAATGGTCATGGTCGATGATCCACGAGGCGCAGGATATTACGGTGGGCAGATTTCCGCTCCAGTCTTTGCATCGATTGCACACGAAATTCTTGAAGAGCGCCATCCTGAACTTCTGCCTGAACCAAAGGTTGTAGAGGCTCCAGCGGACACGAATAAGAGGAAGACCGAAAAAGACTCGGTTGTAAAGGAAGAGTTTTCATACGACACTTTGAAGTTTGCAAATGTTCCGCGTGTGACGATGCCGAATTTGCTCGGTTTACCGTTGCGCGTCGTCGCTGAACACATGCAGAACGCAGGACTGCTGGTGAGTTTGCAGGGCTACGGTGTTGTAGCGTCGCAATATCCTCCGGCAGGAGAGTTGGTGCCGCAAGGGTATGAGTGTCTTGTCGTCGCACAGCCTGTTGGCTCGATTCAGAATGCTTCCGCTCGCTAAACTTTCAGAAGCAGTTGGCGGCAAATTGCTCAATGCTGCCGGGTCAGAAATTGTCACGGGGGTTAGTTACGATTCGCGGAAGGTAAAGCCCGGCGACGTGTTCATTGCTATCAGCGGTCACAAAGATGACGGCGCAAAGTATGTCAATGTTGCACTTGATCGCGGAGCCAGCGCCGTGATTTTTGAAGCTGGCAGTTCCTCGCAGTGTACAGCACCTACGATTATTGTCAACAATGCGCGTGCAGCACTGGCAACTGTGGCTTGGAATTTGGCAGGCAATCCGCAACGGGATTTAAAATTGATTGGCGTGACCGGCACAAACGGCAAAACTACAGTGACCGCCGCACTCGCGCAATTGCTCAGTTTATGCGGACGACCGACCGGAGTTTGCGGCACGCTGGGGATGTTCTTTGAGAATTACAAATTCGACAGCGACCGCACGACTGCTGAAGCACCTGAGCTTGCCGCTGCATTCAACACAATGAAATCGCACGGCGCAACGCATGTTGCTTTAGAAGCGACTTCAATCGGACTGGTCATGCACCGACTGGACGATCTGAAATTTGAAATCGGCATTTTTACGAATTTGTCGCGAGATCACTTAGATTTTCATGGCACATGGGAAGAATATCGACGCGCGAAGATGATGCTCTTTGAATCAATCAGACTATCTGGATCTGCAATCTTCAATGCCGATGACCCGGAAACGATTCATTTCGAGAAACACACGACTCGCCCGGCGTTGACCTACAGCATAGACTCACATAGTGATTTTCAGGCGACAAATTTGAATCTGCAAGCGACAGGAACGGATTTTAGATTGCTGACCTCCTCGCAAGAATTTCACGCCAGAACTCCACTGGTTGGGCGTTTCAACGTGTACAATACTCTTGCGATAATTGCCGGTGCGAATGCGCTTGGCGTTTCACTTGATGAAATTATTCATACGTTACCGCAGATAAGGCCGGTGCGTGGCCGCGCAGAAGTCATTTTCTCAAACGCTCCATTTGCAGTCTTGG
Organism: bacterium; assembly: GCA_016721565.1. GTDB lineage: Bacteria > Electryoneota > RPQS01 > RPQS01 > RPQS01 > JABWCQ01. Next base: position 72,139 of record JADKHW010000019.1, read on the forward strand.
TTGATTATGCGCACACGCCGGATGCAGTGGAGAAGATTCTCTCCACAGTGCGCGAGTTGGCCAAGGGCAAATTGCTCTGCGTCATTGGGGCAGGCGGAGATCGAGATCGCGGGAAGCGGCCCTTGATGGCGCAGGCTGCGGAGAAGTGGAGCGATAGAGTGTATTTAACCTCTGACAATCCACGATCCGAAAAGCCCGAAGCGATTCTCGAAGACATGCGCGCAGGAATTTCAGACAGCAAAAAGATTGTCGTGAATCCCGATCGCAAACAGACTATACATTCTGTTTTGAATTCAGCGAACAGTGGCGATGTTGTTGTGGTTGCCGGTAAAGGTCACGAGACGTATCAGGAAATCAATGGCGTCAAGTGCCCTTTTGATGATACTGAAGTGATTCGCGATTGGCTGCGGGCAAACGGTCATCTGCAATGACGCTTCCAACCCTCGGTTGGCTGAGTCGCGAACTCCGCGGCTCAAACTCATTCGACAACTTAGAGTTGAGAATTTGCTTTGATAGCCGAAAGTTAACCCCCGGTGACACATTTTGGGCACTCAAAAGCACCCGTGACGGGCATGAGTTTGTGGAAGCTGTTCTCAAATCAGGTGCAGCCGCCGCAGTTGTGCATCGCTCTTTTCAAATCTCCGACGCCGCGCTCAAATCAAAGCTAATCTTCGTTGATGATACACTCGCCGCACTATCTGGTGCTGCGAGTGAATGGCGCAAAAAACTCAAAGGTCGTGTCATCGGATTAACCGGATCTGTCGGCAAGACTACGACCAAAGATTACGTCCGCGCAGCGTTTACAGGAGCTTGTATCGTGAACGCGACGGAAGGCAATTTCAACAATGAACTTGGTGTTCCGCTTACAATTCTGCGGACTCCGCTCGAAACTGAAGTGCTGATTTGTGAAATGGGCGCTGCACGCAAAGGGGACATTGACTATCTCTGCAAGATCGCAGATCCGCAATGGGGACTTGTTACGGCGATAGCAGAAGCTCATATCGAATCATTTGGTTCCATTGACGGCGTGATGCAGACCAAAGGTGAACTATTTGAATATGTCGCAGCACGCGGCATCGCCATTGTTCCAATTGAAGATACGCGCTGTATAAAGGCCAGTTTGAATTGCAAGACCAGAGTCGGATACGGATTTCAAAAGCCAACCGCAGACTGGGAGAGTGTTTATGTTCACGGTGAACATTTGGAGTTTGATGACGAAGCGCGCGCACGATTTGAAGTGCACGGTGCAAAGATTGAACTGTCAGTTCCCGGTCGACCAGCAGCACAAGCCGCACTTGCCGCTATGACAATCGCAATTCAACACGGCATTCTGCCGCAACATGCGGCTCAAGCAGTTTCGCTCGCACAGCCGACCAAAGGTAGTGCAACAGTTCGCAAAGTTGGAACGGTAACAATTATCGGCGACTCTTACAACGCAAATCCATCGAGCATGCGTTCTGCGCTTGAAACACTTTCGCTTCACCAAGGTCCGCGCAAGATAGCGATTTTAGGCGACATGCTTGAACTTGGTGACGTGACCGACAGCGCACATCGCGACGTTGTTGGCGAATTAGATCATGCAGGCGTAGCGCTCGCTGTATTGATCGGCCCGAATTTTTCCCACGTTGCCTCTGCGGCGTTCACTCAGGCTCAATTGCGAACATACCCCTCTGTCGAACAAGCCTTGCCCACTCTTCAGCAATTGATTCACGCAAATGACTTGGTACTCGTGAAGGCGTCGCGCGGCATGGCGCTTGATAGAATTGTGCTTAAGCTCGAAGAACTCTTTCATTAATGTTATATCACCTCCTTGTACCGTTACGCGATCAACTAATTGGAGCGAATCTATTTCGCTACTTGACGTTTCGCTCCGCGCTCGCGGCGGTCCTGGGGTTGTTAATTTCATTCTTTATTGGGCCGTGGCTGATTCGCAAACTGAAGGCGCATCAAATCGGCGAAGAGATCCGCGTTGACGGGCCGCAAACACATTTCAGCAAGGCCGGCACGCCCACGATGGGCGGCTTGATGATTCTTGCAGCAGTTGCTATACCGACGCTGCTACTTGCCAATTTGACGAACTTCTATGTGCTCTTAACTTTGCTCGCGTTTTTGTGGATGGGCGCGATTGGTTTTTGGGATGACTATCTAAAGACGGTCAAGAAGAAGAAAGCAGGATTAGTTGCTCGGCAAAAGTTGATTGCGCAATTTGGGCTTGGTCTGGTCGTTGGGTTATTTCTTCTGAACTACTCTCATTTGTTCGGACAAAACTTTCACACGAATGTTACTCAGACTACTGTCCCGTTTGTTAAGCACGTTATGTTTGACTTCAGCTGGGCCTACCCTGTTGTTGTGATGCTTGTTATAACCGGAGCTTCCAACGGCACTAACCTCACAGATGGACTTGATGGCTTAGCTATCGGGGTTACGGCTATTGCAGCGGCGGCATTCGCCGTCATTAGTTACGTTTCAGGCAACGTAAATTTCTCCAATTATCTAAATATCATCTATCTTGATGGCGCTGGTGAATTAACGATCTTTTGTTCTGCGTTGTTGGGAGCAGGACTTGGGTTCCTTTGGTACAATAGCTATCCCGCGCAAGTCTTCATGGGCGATACAGGTGCACTTGCGCTCGGATCCGCGCTCGGAACGATGGCGGTGTTGTTGAAGAAAGAGTTCTTTCTCGTGGTAATCGGAGGCATCTTCGTTGCTGAAGCATTGAGCGTGATGCTCCAACGAGGCTACTTCAAATATACAAAGCAAAAATACGGTCAGGGACGACGTATTTTTCGAATGGCACCTTTGCATCACCACTTTGAACAGCAGGGTTTGCACGAGACTAAAGTGGTTGTGAGGTTTTGGATTGTCCAAGTACTGCTTGTGTTAATTAGTCTGACAATGTTCAAGGTGCGTTGATGCTCACCAACTTGTCAGGACGCAAATTCGGAATACTTGGCGTTGGGAAGAGCGGGATAGGTGCAGCTGGACTGGTAAAAAGGCTCGGCGGGACAGCACTGATTTCGGATATTAAACCTCGAGAAAAGCTTGGAGATGCGGTCGCCAAGCTTGAGGCCAACGGAATTGAAGTGGAAACAGGTGAACACAGCCGGTTGGTCAGGGAGTTGTTTGACACAATCGTCATATCTCCGGGTGCAACGCTCAAACCGGACTGGCTTCAAACTTGGCAACAGCGCGGCATCGGTTTATGGTCAGAGCTTGAACTTGCCTCGTTATGCTACGACGGGAAATGGATTGGTGTGACCGGCAGCAATGGAAAAACAACAACAGTGACTTTATTGACTGCAATGTTGAATGCATCCGGTATACGTGCACAGTCCGTGGGTAACATCGGCACAGCTTGGAGTGACTGCCTGCCTGCACGTGACGTTGACGTGTTTGTCGTCGAAGTGTCGAGCTTTCAGATGGAAATGACACATTCCGCTCGGCCAGACATTTGCGTAATTCTGAATATTCTTGAGAACCATTTGGACCGTCATGGCGATATTGAAACGTACGGTAATCTCAAGCTGAAGTTAGCGGCGAATCAGAATTCTCGCAACTTCTTCGTTTACAATACCGATGATGTGTTTCTGGCCAATCGCTGCGGACAAGTTCAAAGCGCACCAATTTCATTCGGATCGAGTGATTCTGCCGACATTCTCGTCAAGGATGGCGCCTTAACGCGAATAGAAGGTGGAGAAACAGTCCGACTTCTACACGAAACAGAATGGTCATTGGAAGGTAAACACAATTTGCTGAACGCAGCGGCTGCAGCGGCTGCGGCAAAATGTGCAGGAGCGACTGATGTCGCGATTCACTCTGCGCTTGTGAATGCAAAACCCGTTGAACATCGCATTGAGTTTGTGAGCGACGTAAATTCGATCCGATACATTAATGATTCTAAGAGCACCAATCTGACAGCGACATTAACAGCTATTGAAGCGGTGCGCGGAACTATCACGCTACTCTTCGGCGGAAGACCCAAACATGAGAATTTCGCGCCGTTGTCGCAACTGCTTGGCAATCGACTGGGGCACTTGATTGTGTTTGGCGAGGCGCGCGCAAAAGTGAATTCCGAGCTTGTCCAGAACGAACGAATTCACTATTGCGAGAATTTGGATGAATCCTTTCGCTTGGCAAACCAGATCACGCACTCAGGGCAAGCTGTTTTGCTGTCTCCGGGCTGCGCTTCATATGATCAATATTCGAATTATGAGCAACGCGGCGAACATTTCAAAACGCTTGTGAAGCAACTATGATGCAACCTCGGCCGACAACGGCATATTCACCATTGGGATACGGCAAGGCCGCTCTTGACTTCCCGTTGCTTGGGGCGGTCGTGGCGCTTTGCATAGCAGGCGTTATCTTCATGTTCACATCCTCGGCAGCTCATTCATGGCAGACTACGAACGGCGATTCGATCACATTCTTAACAAATCATTTGCAAAGATTGGCCGCAGGCATCGTCGCGTTGGTGCTCTTCTATCACGTTCGCTATCAGTTCATTGAAAGGATCGCTCGTCCCGCGTTGGTTATTGCTCTCTTTACGCTCCTCGTTGTGCTGGTTCTTCCTAAACTTCCGGGTACAACTGCGAAGCGTTGGATCTCACTCTTTGGATTGAGTTTTCAGCCGGCTGAATTGGCGAAATACGCTCTAATTGCTTATACCTCTAAGCGGCTCTCTGAAATTGACGAATCCTCATTCCCTTCTGACCGCAAGCAGAAATTCAACACGTTGCTCGGAATCATAGTGCTTGCTCTTGGTTTGATTATCATCGAGCCAAATCTCTCGATGGTCATTCTCATATGCGGCACAATCTTGACGCTACTTTTGGTTCACGGAATTGAATGGAAGAAACTGTTGATGATGCTTCCTGTTGCCATTGCCGGTATAGGCGCGATCTTGCTTGTCAAGCCGTATATGATTAAACGCATCGCCGCGTTCACTGACGGGATTTCCGACCCGCTAAACACGAGCTATCATGTCAGACAATCGTTGATTGCAATCGGACAAGGCGGCTGGTTCGGTCTTGGTTTAGGCCAATCGACTCAGAAGCACTATTACCTCCCTGAGCCGTACAACGATTCCATTTTCAGCATTATCGGCGAAGAAGCAGGTTTGGTTGGTGCTTTGCTATTGTTGAGCGCATTTCTCGTTGTAATCGTTCGCGGATGGAAGATCGCGCTCAACGCGCAAGATCGATTCTCGTACTATCTCGCGGCAGGAATCACGGCTTCACTTGCTTGCTCAATGATTATTAATGTAGGAGTCAACCTTGCATTACTACCGGCAACAGGTCAGCCGCTTCCATTTGTAAGTTATGGCGGCACATCTCTCGTCATTTCGCTTGCGGCTATTGGTGTGCTTTTGAATATCGCCAAACAGCAAAACACATCGGCCAAGTGGCAAGGTGCGGCTCGCCCACTCTCTATTTAATCTCATGCGAATTGTTCTGACAGGCGGCGGAACTGGCGGACATGTTTACCCCGCGTTGGCAATTGCCGAAGCCCTACGCAATGTTGATAAGAGTGTCGAGTTGCATTTCATCGGAACTGCGGCTGGTTTTGAAGCGAAAGCAGTACCATCGGCGGGCGAAATTTTTCACACAATTAGCTCGGGTGGAATAATCGGTAAGAGCGTCGTTAGAAGCATGATTGGTGCGACAAAGGCGGGAGCCGGAGTTTTTCAATCATTTATGCTCTTACGCCGATTGAAACCGGATGTTGTTGTGGGGACAGGTGGATTCGTAATGGCACCGGTGTTGTTTGCCGCACGGACATTGGGAATACCCTACTTCTTGCAAGAGCAGAACTCGTATCCGGGACTCTCAACAAGAAAGTTTGCGAAAGGCGCTAAAGCCGTGTTCATTGCATATTCGCAAGCGCAATTGCATTTACCCAATTCGCACACAGTATTGACCGGAAATCCGTTGCGAAGGAAGATGACGGAGTTTGCAACCGGCCGATCGGAGCAAGCTATTTCCAGCCCCGCGAGAATTTTGGTTACAGGTGGATCATTGGGTGCGCGTTCGATTAATAATGCGGTCGCTGACGCACTTGAAGATCTTTGTGCATTCGCTACTGTCACATGGCAGTTAGGCAAGACTGGGATTCCAGAGCAGGCCTTGTCTGCCGTGGAGAGACAAAAGCGTCTAGGTCGATTGATAGCTGCACCGTTCTTCGAAGACATGCCGACGCGAATGGGAAACTCAGATATTGTTGTCTGCCGTGCTGGGGCAATGACTTTGTCAGAAATTGCGCTGTTTGGAGTGCCAGCGATCTTGATACCTTTTCCACATGCAGCGCACGATCACCAGACAGCAAACGCAAAATCGTATTCAGAGAGCGGCGCTGCAGAATTGATCACGGATTCAGACTTGAGTGGCAGATTACTCCTAAATACTTGTCACAGTATTGTCTCAGATTCTGATAAATACAAGATGATGTCCAGAGCAATGCAGTCGTTGGCGCGACCAAACGCAGCCCTCGAAATTGTAATGAGAATATTGAGAGCCGCATAGTCATGGCCGCCCGTCCCACAACATTTAGACACGTTCGTCGTATTCACATGGTGGGTATTGGTGGTGCGGGTATGTGCGGAATCGCCGAGGTGCTGGCTTCAATGGGTTTTCAAGTCAGCGGATCTGATCTTTCGCATACCGATGTCACTGATCGTTTGGAATCGCTCGGAATAAAGGTTTGGTACGAGCACACAGCAGAGCAATCGGAAGGCGCTGACGTTGTCGTATTCTCTTCAGCCGTGAGGCCAGAAAATGCTGAAGTTCGCTACGCGCGTGAACATAGAATCCCGACGATTCCGCGCAGTGAAATGCTTGGGGAATTGATGCGGCTTAAGCGCGGGATTGCGATCTCCGGAACACACGGCAAGACGACCACGACATCGATGATTGGCGCGATTCTCACACACGCAGGATTGGCGCCGACAATCATCGTTGGCGGTAAAGTACGCGCGATGGGAACGGGAGCCGCGACTGGCGCGGGTGAGTTTTTGGTTGCAGAAGCGGATGAATTTGATCGCTCGTTTTTGCGCCTCTCTCCTACTCTTGCGGTGATTACTACAATTGAAGCGGAGCATCTCGATACGTATCTTGATCTCGAGAGTATCAAGGACGCGTTCGTGGAATTCGCGAACAAGGTTCCATTCTACGGTGTTGTTGTTGCATGCGGAGATGATACTCATACGCAAGAAGTTTTGCCTCGAATCAAACGCCCGATCTTGACTTACGGGCGAAGCGAAACAACTTCATTTAGAATTCTTGAAGAGAATTACTCCGGCCTAAGTTCGTTGTTTGTGCTTCAGACTCCGGAAGGTGACACTCTTCAAATTGAGTTACAGATACCGGGGCGGCACAATGTTCTGAACGCGGCGGCGGCTGTCGTAATCGCACTTGAAGCAGGACTCTCGCCGAAAGTGATTCGGGAAGCGCTGTCGCAGTTTAACGGGGTGCATCGCCGGTTTGAGCGCAAAGGCGAAATCAATGGCGCCTTGATCTTTGATGACTATGCCCATCACCCGACTGAAGTGCGTGTAACTCTTGAGGCCGCCAAACAGTGCTGGCCAGAACGACGATTGGTTGCTGTTTTTCAACCGCATTTATTCACGAGAACAAGGGACTTCGCGAATGAGTTTGCGAAGTCTCTGAGCATCGCTGACAAAGTTCTCCTGCTCGATATTTACCCATCGCGCGAACGGCCACTACCGAACGTTTCATCTGATTTGATTGCCGAGCCGTTACGTTTGGCTGGATCGGTAGTTGAGTTGATTTCTAGTGAACGGTCGATTCCGGATCAGATTCGGGGACACATCAAGTCGGACGATATCGTCATTGCGATGGGCGCGGGATCAATAACCAATTTTGTGGAGCAACTAATCACCAGTGCGAGCCATGCGAAGTAAGCTGCAAGAGCTCGCCAAGCGCCGTCCTTGTGCGCTTCGCGAGAATGTGCAAATGGCTCCACTGACAACCTTTCGTGCGGGCGGTCCAGCGGATATCATTGCAGAACCCTCAAGCGAAATTGAGTTAGTGAATCTCCTGTGCACACTTCAAGAACTTGAGATTCCGTATTTCTATCTTGGCTTAGGTTCAAACATCCTTGTCTCTGACTCCGGTATTCGTGGAGTAGTGATTCGTTCGCATGGAGAACTTGCTGAGATTTCGACCTCCGATAATATCATAAGCGCGGGCCCGGCAGCGAGATTACTCTTTCTAACGACAATTGCAGCCCAAAAATCGCTTTCCGGTTTGGAGCCGCTTTCGGGTATTCCTGGTACAGTTGGCGGTGGACTCTACATGAACGCTGGCGCATACGGCGGCGAGATTTCAGACACGTTCATGGATGTTCGTGTGATTACCCCGGGGCTGGAAATCAAGACTCTGACTAAGCAAGACATTGCATTCGGCTATCGCAGCGCGCCTGAACTTCGCAATGTGATCGTATTGACGAGTCGCTACGAACTTAAGCCGGGTGATCAATCAGCCATCTTTGCTGAAATGCGTAGGGTGTGGCATTTGCGTCGCGAGAAACAGCCTGTTGAGTTTCCTAGCGCAGGATCGATTTTTAAACGCCCTCACGGAGACTATGCCGGCAGGTTGATTGAAGCGGCTGGATGCAAAGGACTACGAATAGGCGGAGCGATTGTGCCGACAACACATGCAGGCATATTTGTCAATGACCGTGCAGGAACTGCGACCGAGATTGCAACACTCATTCAAACGGTGCGCCGTCGTGTTCGAGATCAGTTCAATGTAACTCTAGAAAACGAAGTCATTCCGATTGGATTCGATGCAGACCCCTTCGCAGTCTAAACTGAAACAACGTAAACGCAAAACGCGACTCAAAGCGGTTCTGTGGATCATTGGCATCGGGGTTGTTGTTGTCATGGCCATTGTGGCAAATCGACTGATGCGGCAGGGCATCATAGAACTGGCCATGCGAACTCCAACGTGGACGTGTACAAATATTCAAATTGTTGCCGGTGTTGAGTTGCCACGCGAATCCGTGCTTGCGTTGTCGGGCTGTGAACTGAACAAGCCTTTGGCGAGTTACTCGACCACGGCGATCAAGGAGCGTTTGCTGTTAAGCCCGTGGATTCAAAGCGCAGATATTGAGCGTCGTCCGCCAAACACTTTGAGTATTCATGTGGTTGAACGCAAGGGAATGGCGATTGTACGAGATGGAACCGATTTGGCAGTGAGTGATGACCTGGTTCTCCTCCCTGCAGCGGACAAATCATGGAAGAACTCATTGCCGTGGTTGTCTGTGAACCTGCCCTTCGCACGCCAAGCCGGACCAATGTCGGAGCGCGATCCACTCTTTCCTGTTGCAATGGAATTCGCACGAGTTAAACAAATCGCGCCGGAGCTTGCGGATAACATGGCAGAAGTATACCGTGTTGACGGTAATTGGGGCGCCGTGACAATGAACCCGGTGCTGTCAGTGACGTTAGCAGCCAATATTGCCAGTGAGAATTGGTTAGCGTTGGATAAGCTTTTAAGAGAAACAAGTTTTCAAGATAGACTCGATTCGAACGCCGTCGTTGATTTGCGACTGCCCGGATTCGTGACATTACAGTTGCCTGCACCACAGGCGGAGGAAACGCAACAGTTATGAAACACTCACATTCCCATCAGGATATTCTGTGCGGACTTGACATCGGCACCACAAAAATTGCCGCCATCATCGCCGCACCCAATCTCGACGGTGAACCGCATTTGTTGGGCATGGGTTGTGTGCCGTCGCGCGGACTGCGCCGCGGCGTCGTCGTCAATCTCGAACAAACAGCGCACGATATTGCGGAGGCCATCGGCATCGCGCAAGAGAAAGCGGGCGTCGAAGTTGAATCAGTTTGGGCCGGAATTGCAGGTGAACACGTCAAGAGCTTGAACTCGCGCGGCGTAATTCCCATCACTCGTTGGCGCGGTGAACAGACAGGCGAAGTGACAACCGGCGATGTCGACAAAGTTGTTGAAGCGGCACGCACAATTCTGCTTCCTCCGGATCGTCGCGTATTGCATGTACTTCCGCAAGAATACATGGTTGATGCCGAAGGCGGCATTCGTATGCCGATCGGTATGGCGGGCGTGCGATTGGAAGCGGACGTTCATATTGTTCATTGCGCTGTTTCATCCGCTCAGAATATCATCGCGTGCTGCAAGCGCGCTGGAATCGCGGTGCATGATTTGATTTTAGAACCTCTGGCTTCGGCGGAGAGCGTGCTGACTGAAGACGAGAAAGAGCTTGGCGTTATTCTGCTCGATTTTGGCGGCGGCACGACTGACGTTGCCGCGTTTCAAGGCGGCGCCATTCGCCATACGGCAGTAATCGGCTACGGCGGAGATTACATAACACGCGACATCGCCATGGGATTGCGAACGCCGATGGAGTCTGCTGAGCAGATCAAGATCGAACACGGCGCGGCACATCATCGCGCAATTAATCAGAATGATTTCCTTGAAATCCCAGGTATCGGTGGTCGTGAACCGCGCGAATTAAGCCGTTCGATGCTGGTATCTATCATTGGTCCGCGAGTCGAAGAGATTTTGAGCATCGCTCGCGAAGAACTAAAGAAAACGCGCGTGCTTGAGCAAATCGGTGCGGGCATCGTGTTGACAGGTGGCGGAGCGTCCATGTCAGGTATGGCCGAGATAGCGGAAGAGATTTTCGCTCTGCCGGTCCGCATCGGTGCACCGCAGGAAATGATGATTCAGCACGACCTCGGATTCGGACCCAAATTCGCAACGGCGGTCGGACTTGTACGTCAGGGGAATCGTCAGTACGCCGAGATGATCGCCTCGGGGAACAACTCGGAATCGTGGACCAAGCGTACGTCCCATAAAGTGCGCAAATTTATCTCTGAAATTTTCTAAGATTTTCACATATTCGAAGGAGTAACATCAATGGCAGCCATGCAATTCATGTTCGCGGACAATACGCTCGGCGCGAAAATGAAAGTAGTTGGTGTCGGCGGCGCCGGTGGCAACGCACTGAATTGGATGATAGAGGCGGGACTCAAGAACGTTGATTTCATCGCCGTAAATACAGATGCGCAGGCGCTCGATTCCAATGCGGCCCCGCGCAAAGTTCAGATCGGCACCACATCGACGCGTGGACTCGGCGCAGGTGCAAATCCCGCTGTGGGTCGTGAAGCAGTCGAGGAGAATAGAGAAGAACTCATTCAATTGTTGTCCGGCGCAGACATGGTATTCGTGACCGCAGGTATGGGTGGTGGCACTGGCACGGGCGCCGCACCCACAGTGGCGCAAATCGCGCGTGAGCTGGGTGCATTGACAGTCGGAATCGTGACAAAGCCGTTTGCATTCGAAGGCAAGAAGCGCATGGCACATGCGCTTGAAGGCATTGAGGAATTGCGCTCGCAGGTCGACACGCTGATCGTAATTCCGAATCAGAGACTGATATCACTGGTGGATCGTTCTACGTCTTTAATTGATGCATTCAAGCTTGCCGACAACGTGTTGTTGCATGCCACGCGCGGTATCTCTGACTTGATCACCGAACCTGGCATGGTAAATCTGGATTTTGCCGACGTACGCACGGTCATGGCCGCAAAGGGTGATGCATTGATGGGCGTCGGCGTCGGCGTTGGCGAACACCGCGCGGTCGAGGCAGCACAGCAGGCGATCTCCTCACCGCTGCTTGAGGAGGTTTCCATTGACGGAGCGCGTTCGGTTCTGGTGAATATCACGGGCGGCGCGAACCTGACATTGATGGACGTGGCCGATGCGACGACAGTAATCACCGAAGCCGCAGGCGAAGAAGCTGAAGTCATTTTTGGTGCCGTGATTGACAAGAGCATCGAAGACGAAGTGCGTGTGACGGTCATTGCCACCGGATTTAGCCGCACGGTAGCGAATTTGCGCACAACGCCAGCCTATCGCACCACTCCGATTAGCCGTCCGCAGGCACACGTGGAAATCCCAACCCCAATCCGTCGCGAGCCGATGAAGGTCGAACGCGTTGTTGAGCCGGCTTTCCCGATTAATGTGCAGCCGTTGACACGCGAAGTGAACGGCCGTTTGGAGCCGGTTGTGGTCGGTGACGAAGGCGAAGGCAGCATCAATGATTTCGAAGTGCCCACGTTCCTCCGCCGCCAGATGGATTAAGCCGTTTGGAATGTTGAAAATAGAGGGCTCTGCACTATGCGGAGCCCTTTTCTCTTGCCTCTTAACGGGTTTTTGAGTATTTTCAGATGGTGTCTTGAACTAAACCCCAAGAAGAGGAAAGATGGATTTCAAACTGCTGAAGAAATTCTGCGAGTGCCACGCCGTTTCAGGGCGCGAAGAGGGCATTCGCGCGTTGATTCGTTCGGAGTTCGAGAAAGTCGGACTTACCGTATCGGTTGACGCGATGGGTAACATGACAGGTTTCAAGAAAGGCACGGGCAAGAAGAAAGTCATGCTCGCGGGCCACATGGACGAAATCGGCTTCATCGTGTCGCATATTGACAAAGACGGTTTCGTTCGTTTTCAGCCGCTCGGCGGATTTGACGCCCGTACACTGATGAGCCAGCGCGTCTATGTACACACGGCGAAAAAGCGTCTCCTTGGTGTAATGGGCACGCGGCCTGTGCACGTGCTGAAAGACGAAGAGAAGAAGAAGATTCTTGATGTCACAGATTACTTTATTGATCTCGGTTTGCCTGCAAAGGAAGTTGAGAAGCTGGTCGAACTGGGTGATCCGATTACGATGGCACGTGAGTTGACG
>JADKHW010000020.1 GCA_016721565.1 bacterium
CAACTTCGTTTAAGCTGATTTCATTCGACAATTCTTGACGTGATGCTGCACGGGAGAGGAAGTTTTAATGCATTGATGCTTGCCAAAGGAATGCAGAACGTAGCGGACGGTTTGCCCAAAATTGCGGCAGCATTGCGAACAAGAGAAGTTTAGCGATACGAAGAGCAAAACGACGCCCAACATCACTACCGATGCGAGTGCTTCACGGCCACCGCGATAGATGGCCAACAGAGCAAGCTGGGCCGCAGTAAGGATGAAGAGTAAACGATAGCTGAATTGAATGTGTTGTGTCCACTTTTTACGAGATATTCGAGCAGCGCTGTCGAGCAAAGACGATGGCAGGCTGAGCTTGACCAAATGCTGAAGTCAGAAACCACGCTCGCAGGGCGCGAAGATGTGATTAATTTTGCAATCGCTCCTCCGAGTAAGTAATCCGAACCATTTGATGAAAGAAACTGCGCGGAACGCTTGTGCGGACAAAAATGGGCCAAACGGAAACCACTCGACGAAGATGTAACCGCAAGCAAGAAAAGCGAGCACAAGACTTGCCCCGATACCGAAGCGGCGCGCGAGCAGGTGATCCGTGGTCGGATGTCATACCACATTTTCCACAACAGTACTCCAGCAATGACGAAGAGCAGCACAGCGACATACTGCCCAATAGAGTATGTGCTGGGTAGATGGAAGCCATGCGGTGCGGAACCTGATCAAATAGTCAAGGGATTGCGCGACAGGCTTTGCCCGCGCAAGGGAAGAAACCAGAAGATAAAGTTGAATAGCCCGAAGGAAATTCCAGAACCAAGCCACCAGAGCCATTGTTTGCGGATTTGGCCGTCATCATTAATTGTTTTATCCGCAACAACTTTGAAAAATAAAGAGACACCAATAGTGCCGAATCCGATTGCGGCGGCTTGGAGGGCAACTTGCGGGTGAATGAAGGAGCCGATCATTGCCAAGACTGCACAGCCCGCAGGCCGCAAGTTAACGCCTTCCCAGAGACACCACAGCGCAAGGAACAGCATCAGTGAACGCGGGAGCATGTATGAAGCAACAAGATGCGAGGCTCCGCCAAGTTCGACTGAACCTAAGACCATGACTAACGCAGTTGCAATTAGCGCGGGAAGATCGCTTGACTTGAAAAGTAGCACGCGGCGAAGAAGGTAACGGCGGCGATTCCGGCGTGCTGCAAGCAGGTTAACAACAGGTAAGGTACGTTGAGCGGAATAACTTTGGCGAGCGTGCCCATGAATGCGACGAAATAGTAGCGCGGGCTGAAACTCGACATTGCATCAACGGAGTAATCACCGACTGCAAATGTTGGATCGAGATAGCGGCGGATCAGCGGAAGCTGCTCGAGCTGATCTGACTCCGCATAAAGATAGCCGTGCAGCGCAGTAGCAGGTACCGAGCAGCATGGCCAAGTAGAACTTCGACGATGCGGGTCGCGCAGTTATCAATTTATTGAGCAACGGGTTACGCGAGCCTCTGCATGTTTTGATGAACCAAACGGATTCCGTGGCATGTCAATCGGCGCCCAGTGCGTCGGAGCAGATGTTTCGGATAGGTAATGTCGGCGGCGTTTCGGTTGGAATCGGAAAAAACAAAATAAACTTTGCGGCGCAGTACGCGCTCTGCAATTTCCTGAATCGTGAATGGAAGTCGGCCTGCCTGATGCCAGGGTATGGCAGATTGCTTCGTTTGACTCGGGGATGTCGAGAATCGGCGGCAATGATTGACCAATGTCGCGACTGATGTCAAAATCGCGGAAGAATGCGATTGCCTACCAAACTCAAGACACGATGCTGAATACGCGCTTTGCAGAATTACCGAAATCAATCCGGCGCGTTTGCCCTCGTGCGCAAAGCCGCAGACGGAACTCGGTCGGTAACAAGCTTGAAGAGCCGAGCACTACTCGCATACAGCGCATTCTCCTGGCGAAGCTTCCAATGTTCCGGAGGGAGTTGGGCGCCGTTCCGTGTCGCGACTGACGAGACCTTTTTGCCTTCAAACAGCCCGCCTGCCGAACTCACGAGATGAAAATCTACTAGCGCATTCGGGTGTGATTGCGACAACTTTTCAGCGAAGTTCAAGACGTTGACGAAAGTTTGAAACTCGACTTCAAGCTCCTTGACGGAGAAGCAAGCCGCCTTTCCCAGCGCTCAGAGAATTGAGGCGCTGGAGATCGGCATGCCTTGCTGAAAGGGCTTTGGTGACAGACTCAAGCTCTGCTCATGCTGATCTGGCGTGAACCACGTGAACGGCAGGGGATTCTTCCTGAAAATCCGTATTCATATGTAAGGCGGATTTCACCGCCCCGCCGATTAGGCCAACACCGAAAATCGCAACGACGTGTTGCGAGGCCGAAGAGGAGTTTGCGGTCGCGAGCAAGAGCATCGTGCTTAGTTCTTGCGGAAGTAGTCAGCGAGAATTTTGTCAGAGGTGCGGTCAACGACAAAGAAAGTCGGTTTGCCTTGTATGTGCAGGAGGATGGTGCGGATGTACTCCATCGTCATCACGAGAGCAAGAAGATCGATAAGCCGCAGAAGAACGAGATGGCTACGAACAATGATGCCCAGCCGGAGGATGTTGGGAGCATTCGGATCGATAAATTTGTTGTAAAACGCGAGGACGAGCGCTCCGAACGACAGGGCAACGGCAAACAATCCAATCAAAAGCCGATGCGCAGAACTTTGGTTTGAGAGAAACAATAAGCCTGCGCGCGTGGGACTAACAGTTTCATAAAGCTATAGCCGCTACTCTTTTGAATCGATGTAGCGCTGATCTTTTTAGCGGCAGGTAGAGAGTGCGAATCTTATTGCTAAACCAGCGAGAGCGCGACATCAAAGTAGGTTTCATGACCGCAGACGCTGGCCGTGGCACGTGCAACGGAGCCACGCATAACCCGAAAACTGTTGAAGTCGCGGATGTGAGGAATACCGGTCAGCTTGACCAGTATGTATTTGTAGGAACGTGAGCCCCAATCGCGCAAGAGGCTCTGGTGCACATGCTGTTCCGGTTTGGCATAGGTGATGTCGCATGTATTCAGGACGGCTTCTGCCAGCATTTGCGGAGGAAATTGGGATCGTGCTGAAGATCTTCATCGAGCGTGGCAACCCAATCTCCAGACGTGGTAGAATCCCGGCAATCGTGGCAGGGTGCTGACCAAAATTGCGAGCAAGTTGAATAACGCGCACCCACTTCATCTTGGCGGTTAGTTCGACAAGTACGTCTGCGGAACCATCACGGACGCGTCATCGACGAGTATAAGCTCGACGATATCCCCGGTGCATCGGCACTTGCGGGACGTCTTTGGGTTTTTCACCTGCCGGCCAAATCCGCAAGATATTTTGCGCCGGAATAGCTGGTGTAACAATTGGAAATGTGATCTTACGCATAGTTTGTTAGGCTCGACTTTGCGTAGGTGCTTGGGAAGTTGGTGCCATTGGCGACGAAGGCGTACTGTGCTCCAGCGGCAGCCACTCAATGAACTTTTCGATGAACAATGGCGCTTTCAGCGCAGGAGGGACAAAAATCACATAGTGAAACGACGTCTTGGAATCAAAGGCTTGTGACAGCAATTTGTTCGGTAGCTTGGCTTCAGCAAACGCGCGTCTTTGTCGAACGGACACTCGCGCACGATCTTGCGGGTGATGGGATTAATCGGGTTTTGCTCAAACAAGACGAAGACACCATCGGGATTCAGAGTTTTGCGCAAACCGGCAAGTAATCCTTCATGGAGTTCAAACGGAATGTGGTGAAAGACGTTGACTGCGAGGATCATGTCAAACATCGGAGCCTTATAGGGCAATGTCTCGCCGTCGAAGTAATCCAGTTTGCAACTGTCCAGATTAAGTTTGGCAGCAATGTCAAGGCTGTCCTGTGAAATATCGGTGCCAAATAGTACAGCCTTGGGAAAGTGCTTGCGGAGGTGCTTCAGGTTCTTGCCCGTCCCACAGCCAAAATCAAGAATCGTCGAAGGCGCAAGATTGCGTTCGCGACATATCCGCCAGTCGATCAATTTTGTACTCGGCGAAATATTCGCCATCCTTGCCGACGAATTCGAGCGACCGATTGAGAAGGTCTTCGTATTCGCCTGCGTATTGATCGAAATTCTGTAGCTCTTGTTTTCCAAAGGTACCAACCGACTAAAAGGATGGGGAAATTGATAGAGAAGCAAATGCCGTGCTCCTGCTGCATCTTCTTCGCTTATCTTGCTAACCAATAATTTTCAGGAACACAGTCAACGAAATGGCCCCACGATTTGAATTCAAGCGGCGAAGTTTGCCCTAATTAGGGCTTGACTCTCTTCTTTGTTGGCTGTATATTATTAAACAGGAATCATTCTTATTTAGTATTTCATTGCAGGAGCTTACTTTGAGTTTGCCGGAAACGGAACTTGCGGTGTTCATGGAGCGGCTGCGGGGAATCCGGGATTAAGCTGACCCACCAGCGGATGGAGATCTTTAAGGAGGTCGCCAGCCGGATGGATCACCCAGATGCTGCCTCGGTTTATGAGCGGGTACGCGAGCGTGTGCCGACAATTTCGCTGGATACAGTGTACCGGACGCTGTGGATGCTAAAGGAAGCAGGACTGATAACCACTTTGGGCCCAGCGCACGACCGCTTGAGGTTTGATGCGAATACGGCCCCGCACCACCATTTCGTTTGCACGAGCTGCGGGAAGACAGAGGATTTCTACTGTGATGCATTCAACAGCTTGAATGTGCCGCAGGAAGTAAATGCAATCGGCGTGGTTGAGCGCGCCCAAGTGGAGTTGCGCGGGTTGTGCAATGCTTGTGCAAAAGAAGAAACGAAATAGGACCAGTTGGTCTTAATCATATATAGCAAAAAGTTCGAAAAGGATAAAGAAAATGGCAGAAAACAAGAAGCCACTGACAACAAGTCAGGGTGCACCCGTGCCAGACGATCTAAATTCCATGACCGCAGGTGAACGTGGGCCAGTGTTGGCGCAGGATATTCATTTGTTTGACAAGCTCGCGCACTTCGACCGCGAACGCATCCCCGAACGCGTGGTGCATGCCAAAGGCGCAGGAGCGGGTGGATATTTTGAAGTGACACACGACGTTACGAAGTACACACGCGCGAATTTCTTGTCGCAAATCGGCAAGAAGACGGAAGTCTTCGCGCTTCTCTACCGTGGGCGGAGAGAAGGGATCGGCGGACACGGACCGTGACCCGCGCGGGTTTGCAGTAAAGTTCTTCACCGAAGAGGGCAACTACGACTTCGTCGGGAATAATACCCCGGTGTTCTTCATTCGTGATCCGCTGAAGTTCCCCGATTTCATTCACACTCAGAAGCGCAATCCGGCTACGAATCTTAAAGACGCCGACATGTTCTGGGATTTTCTGTCACTTACGCCGGAGTCGGTGCATCAAGTTACAATTTTGTTCTCAGATCGTGGTACACCAAACGGCTACCGTCAAATGCACGGTTTCAGCGGTCATACATTTATGTGGTACAATGAAAAGAACGAATATGTGTGGGTGAAGATTCACTTCAGGGCTGAACTTGGCTCAAAGACTTTCACTAGGGAAGAAGCTGGCAAGCTTGCAGGAGAAGATCCGGACTTTGCCACACGCGATTTGCACAACGCTATTGAAAAGGGCGAGTTTCCTGAGTGGAAGGTGTACGTCCAGATCATGACGCCGGAACAGGTTGAGAAATATCGATTCAATTCTTTTGATATTACAAAAGTTTGGCCACACGCTGACGCACCGTTGATTCCCGTGGGTCGAATGGTGCTGAATCGCAATCCAAAGAATTATTTTGCTGAGACGGAGCAGGCAGCGTTTTCACCGGGTACAGTTGTGCCGGGAATCGCACCATCGCCGGACAAGATGCTGCAAGGTCGCTTGTTCAGCTATCATGACACACATCGTCATCGTTTGGGAACGAACTATCACTTGATTCCAATCAACGCACCTCATGTGAGCGGTGAGCACAACTACCAGCGCGATGGAGCGATGCGGACGGATGAGAATGGCGGCGGCAGTCCAAATTATTCGCCAACAGTTTCGGCGGCCCGCTTCAAGAGCAAAACACTCCCAACCGCCAGTACCGCTCACAGGTGTAATCGATCGGTTCAGTTTTGAATTGACCGACGATGATTTTGTGCAACCGGCGGCGCTTTACCGTAAGGTAATGAGCGATACGGATCGTGCCCACTTAATCGGCAACATCGTAGGACACTTGAAGAATGCACAGCCGCGAATTCAAAAGAGGCAGACGGCGTTATTCTACAAGGTAGACAAAGAGTACGGTGAGCGAGTCGCACAAGGGCTTGGATTGGCAGTCGATGAGATTGCAAAGCTTGCTTCGATGTCGCAAGCGGAGCGCGTGAAGGCAACTTCATAAGCTATTATGAGTAGAAACAAAAACGGGTTAGCCATTGGCTAACCCGTTTTTATATAAAAGTTCAGGGCAAAGAATTAGTAGTCTTCACCTGAATCTTCACTCCGCGATGCGTCACGCTTCTTCTTGAAATTGTTGAAAGTGTAGCCTGCGCTGAGCGTGAATACGGGTGCGTTTTGCGAGAAATACTCATAACTGTAAAGGCCGGGTGACTCCGTCGTTGATTCGCGTTTACCTGTGCCGAATACGTCACGGACTTGCAAGGCAACATTGAGTTTTTGTTCAGGAAGTCTTGGCGAATACCGAGATTGGCTGTGAAGGAAGGTTTATTTTCACCCTGCGAAGTGATTGTGGGGCCATTGTAGTTGGCATCAATTTGAAATTTCATCGTCGGCGTCAGCGCCATGATGCTGTTCAGCTTGCCATCATACGCGAAGGTATGCTCATCAAACGATCGTCCTTGTGCATCACCGTTGACGCGTTGATCATAGAGATTGCCGGAAATGCCGAGCGACCAGCCCTTGCGAACAGTGATATCGGTCCGCAGTTCGGTACCAAAAGAGAATTGGCTGCCAACGTTGGCGGGTTGCGTGAGGGTCACGTTTTCGGCATATACACTGCGGAGCATCTCGACGTTATTATGTTTGACTCGGTAGTATCCTTCAATAGAAGAGAACTGGCCAAGAACCTTAGTTTGGTAGCTGAGCTCATATGAGTCGATGAATTCGGGAAGCAGGTCAGGGTTGCCTGTGCGCACATTATAGTTATTCTCCCACGAAATAAATGGCTCAAGATACCACGGGCGCGAATGCTCGACACGGCGAGTGTAGCTTGCAGAAAGCTGTTTTGAACCACCGAGCTGCATCGCGGTGTGGAGGCTTGGATATAAGTCGATTCGCGAAAGTGAAACAGATTGACCGGACGTTTGTTCAGCAACTTTGCGATCGAGGGCTTCGGCACGCAGACCGATCTGATATTCGACGGACTTCAATTCACCGGAGAATAATCCATATCCGGCTTGCAATGAGCGGCTAAAATCGGTCGCATTGCTGAACTGTGACTCGGGAACATAGTTTCCAGATACGGTGTCCAATCTACTGTTATCATTCGTACTGTTGAATTTGCCGAATTGCGACGAAAGTCCTGCCTCAATCTTGCGATTATTGGCAAGCGGTCTAACGTAGTCGGTTTTAACTTCAAGACGGGAAGTCGGTGGTCCACCCTCTTCAGTGCGTACACCTGACAGAAGTTGTCCTGACTCAGAGAATTGTTCGGTCGTTACTTCATCTTGCCCATCACGGCCACCAAAGTTTGCATCGAATGTTAAAATATGGTCGTCTTGCGCAAAGCGGTGTTTCCAGTTTGCAAAAGCGCTTGTGTGCTTGCCACCACGATCGGTGCGGTTGCGTGACAGCGTGTAAACCTGTGCTGGAAGTTGTTCCGTTGATTCCCACGTTGACAAATCTGAATTGCGCCCAAACGTATAACTGCCGAGCCTACCTCCGAATACGACGTTGTCTTTAGTTGTAATAGGAACATCAAGTTCGGCGCGTAGACCATAGTTGTCGCGCATGCCCATTGATTCGCCGTCTGTCCTGACCGTTGTAGTCAGGTCATCAAATGTTGTGCGTGTTTCGCTACGGTTTGTGCCTGGATCGCGCCCCACACCAATGTTGCCGCCGAGCGTTAGTGCAGCTTTGCCGACTGGTCTTTGAAAAGTAAAGTCCGCACCGCGTCGTTCGTCGATGCTCGTGCGGGCATTGACTTGGCCGGAAATTCCGTTGGCTCCGCGGCGCAGGGGGATGATATTAATAATACCCGACGTCCCTTCAGCGCTGAATCGCGACGACGGATTCGTAATGATTTCAATCTTGTCAATTGTGCCGGAAGGAATCTGCTGCAACGCGTCGTTGGCATCGAGTATTGACGGTCGTCCATCAATCATCACGGTGAAATTTGAACTGCCGCGCAGTTTCACATTGCCTTCAATATCCACTGAAACGGATGGAGCCTGCGCAAGAATATCTGCCGCCGTGCCGGTTGGCGCAATGTTTTGTTTGGCGACGTTGATGACTTTCTTCTCAACGTGGTACTCGACAGACAGTCTTTCACCTTGTACGACAACCTCGTCTGTAGAAAGTCCCGAAGGAGCAAGCTGGATCTTGCCGAGATTCAGTTTTTGCTGTTCGCGGTTAAGACTCAGATTCGAGAGTGTTTTGGTTTCATAGCCCAAGAAGTTCACGCGCGCGAAGAACTTACCCGGGCGCAAACTATCAAGTGTAAACGAACCGTTAGCTGTTGTGGCAATTCCAGTAACTTGTGTGCTATCTTGTGCACGAAAGAGCATAAACGTCGCATATTCAAGCGGCTCGCCGGAAAGCGAGTCTGAGATTGTTCCTGAAATTGAAAAGCTTGGCATTTGCGCATCAACTTGCGTTGCCCCGAACAATACAAAAAGTAAGAAAATAAGATACAAAACGTAGCTCCGGTAAGGTAAGATTCCATCATTAGACGCTCAGTAGATACAAAAGGTTCATTTGACCTCTACCATTTAATCCCAAAACTACCTAAATTACAGTTCTTGAACAAGTAGCGAGGCAGATTGAGAAAGCTGGTCACAAAGGCAGGCGGATCAGGCGCCCTCCTGAAGGCAGGTTGGGCATTGGCAATAAAGGGCTTCCGGCGCTATATGGGCTGGGAGTCATTTTTGTGCTTTTGCGGGCGCTGCCTGTGGAGGAGTACGGTTCCTACGGCGTCGCCTGGGCTTTCTTGAATGTGGCCGCCATGTGTACCAGAGGCCTATGGGCTTTGACTTTGGTGCAGAGGTGGGCCTCGGGATCCGGCGAGCGCGTGCTGGGAGCGATTGTGGGGCTTTCGATGGGGACAACCCTGATTGGAATTGCCGTCGGGTTAATACTAATGCCCGCGCTCGGGCTTTCGGCGACAGAAACCGGATTGACGTGTCTGGCACTGCTAATTCTGGTACCCCGTGATCTTGCCATCGCATTGGGTCAGGCCGAGGGGCGGCTTAGGCGAGTGTTTGTGATTGAGGCATGTTATTTCTTTGGCAGTCTTGTGGGCTTTATTGTGTTTGCGCAGAATGGCTGGTTGGTTGATGCGGAGACTGCACTCATGGTAAATACCGGTGCGATTGTGATCTCATCACTTGCAGGAATCATTCGATATCCGATCGTGCTGAAACCTACATTTATACGAGCGGATTACAAGGAAGCGACACACTTTGGCAAATGGACAGGGATCCTCGCGATTGGCGACATCTATTTTCAGCAGGGTGATTTGTTAGTCTTGGGTTCGATTCAAAGCCCTGCGGCGTTGGCTCCGTACATTGCAGCAAAGACGTTTTTGAGGCTATTTGCGCTTGTCTCGCAAGCGATGAACTTTCTGCTTTACCCAATGGCGGCGCGACTTGCGGCAGAAGGAGATTTGCCCAAGCTTGCAAGCAAGTTGAAGATAGCGCTTGCGGGAGTGTGGGCGGTTGGCATTCCTGCGGCGATTGCACTGTGGTTTTATGCCGATCCGGTGATTCCAACATTGTTAGGACATAAGTATGCAGATGCAATTCCGTTTGTGGTCGCTCTGCTACCTGCCGCTCTGCTTGAGCCGATGTTTAGTACCGGCGCAAACATTCTTGTCGGACTGGGTAAGCCGAGGTTTGCGATTCCGTGGATTGTCGCGGTAATCATTTTGAATGCAACCGCAAATCTTGTGTTGGTTTCGACAATTCACCTCGAAGCGGCGCCGTGGATTTTGACGGCGAGCTATGCGATACTCGGAGTTGTTCTGCAATCACACCTTCGAAAAGTGCTCAAGCGGGGAGCATAGGGGTTTTGTCACCTTGTTGGCCGGGCAATGCCCGGCTTTTTTTGTGCTTAAATCACAGTTAAGTAGACAAGAGAGGTAAAGTTAAAAAGAAATCTTGGTTTGGGGTTGCATTTGCGGCAATGATGCATTATGATAAAGATGGTTTCGTTGTTGGCGCAACAGGTATATCAGCCTGAACACATCCACATTCTGGACGATTTAGTACGGATTCAAATCAACAGTTTATAAACAGACTATTTCAGTCTGATTACATAGGCAAGAGTCGATTGAATCCAGACTATTGCCATGAATGACGAAATAGAGCAATAAAGTACGCCTCCTTTTGTGGCAAAAAAGGCATGACTGAAAAGACTTCGCAATTAGCATCAGAAGTGAATCAGAAGCAAAATTGCGCTCACTGCTCACTCCTCGTTCCTCCGGCTCGACAGATATCTTCAGGGGAGGCATTCTGTTGCGCAGGCTGCGAAGCGGTCTATGCGATCCTGCATGAATCGAACCTTGATGACTATTACGCATTACGGGAAAATCTCGGCCCCGGCAAAAGAGGCCCTGCGCGAATATCAGGCAAAGCGTTTCATTACTTCGATGATGCAGAATTCCTGAAGAGATATGCCGAGCCAAGAGCTGAGGGTGGAATAGGTGTTCGTTTCTATTTAGAGGGCGTGCATTGCGCGGCATGTTCGTGGCTGGTAGAGAAGGTCTTGTTAGAACGTGAAGGTGCCGCCTTTGCACAGCTTGATTTGGGTCGCAATATTGTCGCAATTGTATTTGACCCTCGCATAGTGCAGCTAAGCCATTTGGCGCAGGCGCTTGATCGTTTTGGATACACTCCGCATCCACTCCTTGAAGACACGATTGCACAGACTCGTAAGAAAGAAACACGACGTCTGTTGCTGCGGATGGGAGTTGCGGGTGCTGTGGCCGGAAACATCATGTTGCTGGCAGCGGCACTGTATGCTGGAGAATTCACGGGGATCGAAGAGGATTTGGCAAACTTGTTCCGCTGGGTGAGTTTTGGTTTGGCGATCCCCGCAGTCTTGTATTCCGCGATGCCGTTTTATCGCGGGGCGATTGCCGGGCTGCGCGCGCGGATGCTACACATGGACCTGCCGATCAGTTTGGGAATTATGGCGGCCATGTCAGTCAGTATCGTCGCTACGGTACAGGAGCGCGGTGAAGTTTACTTTGACAGTTTGTCCGTTTTGATTTTCCTGCTGCTTGCGGGAAGGATGCTCTTGAGCAGAGCAACCTCACGCGCGGCGGATGCGGCGGAAACGTTGATGGAGCAAGCCCCGCAAACGGTTAGACGTGAGACGGATGGCAAGATAGAGGATATCGCATTAGCGGCGGCTGATGCCGGGGACACATTAGTGTTCTTGCCCGGTGACGTGATTGCAGTGGACGGTCTTGCATTGCAAAGCGGGTGGGTGACAGAAGCCCATTTATCAGGTGAATCGGACGCCGTATTCAAGGACGTGGGAGCAACAGTGTTTGCAGGCTCTCAGGTGGTATCGGTGCCGCTGAGGATTCAGGCGACGGCAGTTGGAGCGTTCACGCGGCTGTCTCAGCTTGCAGAGATGATTCGCCGAGCAGCGAGTCAACGTGCGCAAATTGTCAGACTACATGACCGTATCGCAGGATATTTTGTGGCTACGGTTCTGACCCTTGCGGCGGCGACTGCTTTGATTTGGTGGCAGATTGATCCGTCAAAGGCTCTTTGGAATGTCGCGGCGTTATTGGTGATTACCTGTCCGTGTGCATTAGGCCTTGCCACTCCGGTAGCACTGTCTGTGGCGATGGGACGCGCGGCCAAACGCGGAATCTTTATCAAGTCGGCTGAGGCTTTGGAGCGCGCGGCGAGTATAAAACACGCGCTTCTCGATAAGACCGGAACTTTGACATCGGGGAAGATGGATTTTGTCGCGTCACATTTTGCTCCGACACTTTCTGTTAGCGAACAGAGATGTCTGATGTCGCAGATTTCAGCACTTGAGACCTATGCGGTGCATCCGATTGGCGCGGCGTTGAAGCTTAAGGACGAGATTCAACTTGCGGTGACAGACGTGATGGTTCATCAGCAAGGTATTACCGGAATAGTAGCAGGACAAAAGCTGGTGGTGGGGTCGCGGAGATTTATGCGCGAACTGGAGTGCCTCGAAGAAGCGTGGGCTTCGCATGCTGAAGGCAACGTACTAATTGCGCGCGATGGAAAAGTGTGTGCCGTGCTGCTGGTAGCCGATCCAATTAGCCCGGACGCGCTTCGTGCAGTCGAAGCTCTGCAAAAGCAAAACATATCAATCGAATTACTTAGTGGTGATCGTGCGGCAGAAGTAGCGCGTGTTTCACAAGCTTTGGGAATAGCGCAGGCGCGCGGTGATATTTCGCCGGAAGAAAAGCTTGCGCGCGTAGCCGAGCTTGAAGCTAACGGCATCCGCACGGCGATGTTTGGAGACGGAGTGAATGACGCGGCGGCCCTGTCACGCGCGACTATTGGAGTTTCGGCTGCTGAGGCAGCAGATGTCGCCAGAAGCGCGGCAGATGTGTTTGTGTCGCGACGCGGGCCGATTGCCTTTGCTGAAATGGTTTCGCTTTCGCGCAATACGATGAAGACGATTCGCCGTAATGTTATGATTGCGATTGGGTATAACGCACTTGGAGCAGGGCTGGCGATGTCGGGGTTGGTATCGCCCTTACTTGCGGCATTGCTCATGCCGATTTCCTCGATCACGGTTTTGACCTTAGCGGTCCGCGGCAGCAAACCATGAACATTCTCTATATTCTGATGACACTGGCGGTAGTTTTCATTCTGGTGTTTGTCGGTTTTTATTTGTGGGCAGTGCGCGGAGGACAGTTTGACGATTTGGAAAGTCCAGCGCACAGGATTCTTTTAGACGAAACAGATTCAACTAAAGATAAAGACGGGAAGTAACTGTATGGCGATGGAGACCTTTCGCTACGATTACGATATCGTCCGTAAGTTTACGATTGTAACCCTAATATGGGGTGTGGTCGGAATGCTTGTGGGAGTGATCGTAGCGGCGCAGCTTGCCTTCTGGCAGCTTAATTTCGACACCTCGTTCCTGACGTTCGGACGGCTTCGTCCGCTGCACACGAACGCGGTGATTTTTGCGTTTGCGGGAAATGCGATCTTTGCCGGAGTGTACTACTCGACACAGCGGCTCTTGAAAGCCCGCATGTTCAGCGACACGCTTTCAACGATTCACTTCTGGGGCTGGCAGATCATCATTGTGTTGGCGGCAGTCACGTTGCCATTGGGTATTTCAACTTCCAAGGAATACGCGGAGCTGGAATGGCCGATTGACATTTTGATTGCGCTGGTGTGGGTAGTGTTTGCGATCAATTTCTTCGGAACGATTATCAAGCGCCGCGAACGGCATCTCTATGTCGGAATTTGGTTCTACATTGCGACAATTGTTACAATTGCGATGCTGCACATCGTGAATAGCCTGGCGATTCCGGCTACTCTATTTAAGAGCTATTCGGTGTTCGCAGGTGTGCAGGACGCGCTGGTGCAGTGGTGGTATGGGCATAACGCGGTGGGCTTCCTCTTAACGACGCCGTTCTTGGGAATGATGTACTACTTTATGCCCAAGGCTGCTAATCGTCCTGTGTATAGCTATCGTCTATCGATTATTCACTTTTGGGCGTTGGTTTTCCTATATATTTGGGCTGGACCGCACCATTTGCACTACACAGCATTGCCGGACTGGGCGCAGACGCTCGGTGCGGTGTTTAGTATTATGTTAATAGCACCGTCGTGGGGCGGCATGCTAAATGGCTTGTTGACGTTGCGCGGTGCATGGAACAAGGTTCGCCAAGATCCCATTCTGAAGTTCTTCGTGTTGTCGGTGACGTTCTACGGTATGTCAACGTTTGAAGGTCCGATGATGTCGATTAAGGCCATTAACTCGCTCACGCACTACACCGATTATACCGTGGCGCATGTGCACGGCGGCGCGTTGGGCTGGGTGGGCTTCATGGTCTTCGGTATGTTCTACTACATGATTCCTAAGTTGTGGAAAACCGAACTCTACTCGAAGGGTTTAGCGACGACGCATTTCTGGATAGCGACAATTGGTATCTTGCTGTACATCGTGCCGATTTGGACTGCCGGAATTATGCAGGGCTTGATGTGGCGTGCTTTTGACGCTGACGGCTTGCTGCAGTATCCGAACTTCGTGGAAACGACGCAGCGCATCCTTCCGTTCTATCACACACGTGTGTTGGGCGGATTGATGTACCTGACGGGTATCCTCTTGATGTGCTACAACGTTTGGCGAACCGTTCGCAATGCCGAACATGCCAATGATGAAGCGACTGCGCCGTCGCTCGCAAGCTTGAAACCTGAAACCTATGCCGGCAACGCGCGCTGGCACAGTATTCTGGAAGGAAAGCCGTTTGCATTTGCAATGGTGACAGTCGTGATGATTACAATTGGCGGCATCGTGGAAATTGGGCCGCTGTTGATGCCTAAAAGCTATGTACCACTCCATGCGAGCGCCGCAGTTCCTTATACGCCGTTGGAGCTTGAGGGCAGAGATATCTATGTTCGTGAAGGCTGCTACAATTGTCACTCGCAGATGATTAGACCTCTGCGTGATGAGGTATTACGTTACGGTGAATATTCCAAGCCGGGCGAGTTTGAATACGATCATCCGTTCCAGTGGGGTTCGCGCCGTATCGGTCCGGACCTTGCACGCGTCGGTGGAAAGTATCCTGATCATTGGCACTATCTGCACTTCATGGATCCGCGTTCAACGTCGCCAGGATCGATAATGCCGCGCTATCCGTGGTTGGCTGAGAATGATCTGAATACCTCGAATACAGAAGCGAAGATGCGCGCGATGGTCAAACTGAACGTGCCCTACACGGCAACGGACATTGAAAATGCCCAGACATCCATGCGTTCGCAAGCAGGGCAAATCGGTCAACGATTATCCGCCGAAGGTATAAATGGGATGGAGAGCAAAGAGCTGGTTGCATTGGTCGCTTATCTCCAAAGAATGGGTAAGCAGCCGGTACAACTTTTGGCAGGCCAATAATGCTAAGAGACATGTTAGCCAACACCGGAACAAGTGTGTGGTCAGTGGTTTCACTGGTCGTCTTGTTTATCGCCTTCGCCGGTGTTTTGTGGTGGACCTTTTCAGGCAAGAAGAATCGTTTTGAAGACGAGAGCAATCTACCTCTGCAAGACGATGATGAGAAAATTACAAATTCGGATTCTACGAGAGGACTGTCCTCATGAGCGATAAGCATCACGATAACAAGCCGGAAGAATTGCTTCCGGGTGACTTCATTCCCGAACAACAGTTGTTGGAACACGAGTACGACGGCATTCAGGAGGCCGACAACCCGCTTCCGAAATGGTGGGTGCAGTTGTTCTTGATCTGCATCGTGTTTGCTGTGGTCTATACGCCCTTGGTTCACGTGTTTAATTTACTGCCGAAAGACTATTTGGCCAATGACATTGCGCAAGCCGCAATGGTAGCCGAACAGCGCGAAGCGGAACTTGTCGCCTCTGGTTTTTATGACAAAGATCCGGTTGCCGCAGGTAAGAAGTACTTTGGCACATTTTGTGTGTCATGTCATGGTACCTACGGCGAAGGTGGTATAGGACCAAACCTGACGGACAATTTCTGGATACACGGCCCTGAAGAAATCAACATCACCACGACAATCATGAACGGAGTCGCGGCCAAAGGTATGCCAACCTGGGGCCCGATTCTGGGTGAACGTAAGATTAAGATGCTGGCGGCATATGTGATGACGCTTTGGGCGACTCCACCGCCAGTTGCTGGAAAGAAAGCCGAAGGCGAGGCATACGATATGGCCGTCATTCGCGCTCCGAAAGTTGAAGCCGTCGCAGATTCTACCGCTACGGCCGCAAGCAAGAAAATGTAATTCAGTTTGACTTCGAGGTTCCGGGGAGGGGGAAGGAATTAGTTTGGAAAAATCACGTCAGCTTCCGGTGATCGAACCGCACATGCCGAACATGAGTGCCACAATTGGTTCGCATGGTAAGCGGAAATGGGTCTACCAGGATATCACAAAAGGTCAGTGGGCAACACGACGTAACATCGTGATTGCTGTTTTGATTGTCTTCTATTTGGTGGCTCCATTCATCAAGATCAACGGAAATCCGTTTGTCTTGTTTGATCTTGTGAGTCGCAGATTTTCGTTTTTCGGCCATACATTCTTGGCAACTGACTTGTACTTGCTGGCACTCCTGCTGGTAATGTCGGTACTGGCCTTGTTTTGGTTCTCCGCGATGTTCGGGAGACTATGGTGCGGCTGGGCCTGTCCACAAACAGTGTATTTGGAAGGCATCTTCTATCGCGTTGAACGCTGGATTGAAGGCAATCCCAGGCAGCGAAAAGAGCTTGACAACGGTCCGCACGATGATGCGTACTGGACACGCAAGATATTCAAGCACGGAATATTTTGGTTGGTCGCAACTGCTATGAGTTTGAGTTTCACGGCTTACTTCATTGGGCCGGAAGCTTCATACGAAATGTTCTGGACGTTCGGCGCGGCGCATCCGACTGCGATGGCAGTAGCAGTATTTATAACTGCGATATCGTACTTCAACTTTGCGTGGTTCCGCGAGCAATTCTGCCATTTTCTCTGTCCGTACGCGCGTATTCAATCGGTGTTCCTCGACGAACACAGCTTGATTGTCGGCTACGACCAGAGCAGAGGAGAACCGCGCGGAAACCTTCGGCCAAAAGATCCCACTCCGAAGGGTGACTGTGTGGCTTGCAATCGCTGTGTGCAAGTTTGCCCGATGGGAATTGACATTCGCAACGGTTTGCAGCTTGAGTGCATTCAGTGCACCGCTTGTATTGATGCATGCGATGTGGTGATGGCTAAGGTGAATCGTCCGTTAGGTTTGATTCGCTACGATTCGCTGGCAGGCATTGAGCACAAGAAGCATCGTCTCGTGCGTCCGCGTGTGATTTTGTATCTTGCGGTGTTTGTGCTGCTGGGTGCGATGTTCACCTATAGATTGTCCGCCCGTGAGATCGTTGATTTTGCAGTGGTGCGACCTGCAGGCACTCCGTATCTGATGCAAGAAGACGGCAACGTTCGCAACATGCTGCAAATGCACTTCACGAATACGGATGCACGCACACGGACAGTGACGGTAAAGCTTGAATCACCAATTCCAGCGCAGTTGATGGTGTTGGGTGAACCGATAGAACTTGTTCCGGGTGAACGCATTAAAGCTGAAGCGTTCATCATGGTACCGAAGGATCAAATCAAGTCGTCCGCAACGCCGATGGAGTTCAAATTGATGGACGGTGCCACAGAGATTGGCACGGCATCCGCGAAATTTTTGGGACCGGTTTACACGGGTCATCACGATGATGATGATCACGACAAGGATGAGAAACAGGGGCATAATGAGCACTGAAGTGACTCGCACGAAGTTTCAGAAATTTCTCGACCAGAACTTATGGCCGATGATTATTGTTGCAATATTAGCAGGGACGGTTGCAATGAACGCCGTGCTGGTGACCGTCGCGGCAAGCAATCCGCCCCAGTTGATGACCGAGCACTACTATGAGAAAGGCTCGAACCTGAAAGAGATCGTGAGCGAAAAGCAGGCCACGGTTCGTACAGGTTGGAAAGTAACCGCAAGTGTTGCGGGTGACGAGCGTGATTTAGTCATGCTCACGATCATCGACGGAGCAGGTCTTCCGTGTGATTCAATTGTTGGTTCGTGCAGCCTGTATCGTCCGTCGGACAAGAGTCTCGATCGCGATGCCGCGCAGATCATGTCCATGGGAAATGGCCGCTACGCCGTAAAAGCCTCCACCCCACTCGCTCGCGGCGCATGGGAATGCGTAGCGGATTTGAATTTGCGTGAGAAGCATTTTCGTGACCGAATTTCATTTTTTGTGAACTGAAGATGAGTAGTTTCGCCGTAGATATTCTACCAGCCTTCATGGTCGGCATCCTAAGTAGCGCACATTGCATCGGCATGTGCGGGCCGTTGGCGACGTTGGGTTGTCGTTCCAAGATGACCGGAGGTGCGTGGGCACCGTTGGGATTCTCGGTCGGCAAACTTGTGTCATACTCGGCTTTGGGATTTCTTGCGGCATGGCTGGGCGCAATCTTTATGAATCAAACGGGATTGCAGAAGGCGGCGGCATGGGTTTCGATAGCGGGTGGTGCGTTGATGATCCTCGCTTTGGTGTTGGCGTATGTGCTACCAACATCAGGGGGGTTCTTGGCGAAGATTTCGATTGCCATGTCCAAACGCGCGATGCGCTGGGGCAAGTGGATGGCGCCGGGAATGGGATTAGCGGCGGCGCTACTTCCATGCGGTGTGTTGTATGCAATGGTCGCACGTTCAGCGGCGGCAAGCTCTCCGGTCGACGGCATGATGATCATGCAAGCATTCGGTATCGGGACGATGCCCGCATTGTTGGGCCTTGGCGCATTAATTCAGCGGATTCCCGCTCGCTTTAGTAAATATGGCAACGTTGCTGCAGGAGCGTTGATGGCGATTACCGCATTCGTGTTGTTGTGGCGTGGTGTAGCGGGACTTGCGGCGGATCATGGTCCTCCACCCTGTTGCACGCACTAAGTTGAGTCTTGAAGGAATACAAAACGGGTTAGGCTTGCGCCTAACCCGTTTCTACTTAGAACTATTTCGTGAAGCTACGCTGTCACATTATCACGAATGAGATACTTCGCCGCCGCCTCAATCCCTTCGTCAACAGCGACTGCGTGGAAACCTTTGCGCTTCAAGTACGACGCTACAGCAGTAGAACGGCTTCCCGCCGAGCAATGCACGGCAATTTGTTTGTCTCGCGGCAGCTCGGACAGTCTGCTCATTATTCTCGTACTCGGAATGCAGATTGCTCCCGGTAGATGGCCCTCATCAAACTCGGTTTCCCCGCGAACATCGAGCAGATAGCTGTCATTGGGCTGCGACATCAAACTTGTGAAGGTCGTGTACGGAAGCTGCGCAAGCGCCGGCTTGACAGACTTCAACCATTTGTCAAAATCAGTGGTACTGGCATAACCCAGAATATTATCGAACCCAATCCGCCAGAGCATGCGAACGGCAAGCTCCGCCAGCGCGTCATAACACAAGACGATAACATTCTGATCCGGTGAAATCAGTGACCCTGCATAAGCCGGGAAACTCTTGCTGAGCGGAATCCAGATACTGCCGTCAATGTGCCCCGAGAAAAATTTCTCGCGCTCAAGCCGTGTATCAATGATCACCGTTTTCGAGTCTTTGGCAAGTTCCGGGAGTTTTTCCGGTGCAATTAACGCAAGATTGAACTCGACAGGGAGCAATGGCGGCCCTTGTTTGTTCCAACGTTTCATCTGCGAGAAATACATCGGAGGTTCAGGTTGGCCATGCAGAATCTCGCGCACGAACCGCTCTTCCCCGCTCTGCGCGGCAAGCAGTGCGCGATTGTAACGACGTTCGTAGCCCACAGTTGATTCGGGTATCGAACCGAGCGACTTACCGCAGACCGAACCTGCTCCGTGCCCCGGCCAAACCTGCAAGTAGTCTGGAAGTTGGAAGAATTCAAGCAACGAACGGTAGAGAGCGCGTGCCGCAGGCTCTTTTGCTCCAACTTGTCCGGCAGCAGATTCAAGCAAATCAGGTCTGCCAACGTCGCCGACAAAGACAAAGTCACCGGTAATCATACCCATCGCTTCATCGGCCTCTCCACCGCGATCGGTAATCAAATAACAGAGATGTTCAGGCGTATGACCGGGAGTGTGAACAGCTTCAATTTCGATATTGCCGACACGGAATATATCACCGTGTTTCAAATGAAACATCTTTGCGGGGGCTTCGGCTTTCCATTGGTATTGCCAATCGTCGCCACCCTCGGCTGACACGTAAACTTTGACCGGATAATTCTGCGCAAATTCCTTCAAACCGCTGACGAAATCAGCATGAATATGCGTCTCAGCAACGGCAACAATACGCAAATTATTCTGCAAAGCGATTGTCACATAGCGGTCTATATCTCGCTCCGGATCAATCAACAGCGCTTCACCTGTCACCTGACAGCCAATCAGATAAGCATACTGCGCGAGGTAAGGGTCTTCAATTTGGCGGAAAAACATTACAGTCCTTAGTGAGGAAGTTTCGGTTTCAAATAGCCGTATGTCCATGCTCCGACAAATGCAAACAACAACGGTACAGCCATAATGGTCAAACCTGTTCCAATCAAAGTGTAGAGTGGGCCGGGGCACGCTCCGGTGAAGGCCCAACCTATCCCAAAACACGTTCCGCCGAGCAGATAAGCCTTCCACGGCTTGGTCTCTTTGGGAGCGACTTCAATGGGTTGGCCGTCAATCGTCTTGATATCAAACCAGCGAATCACTTTCAAACTCAGCGCGGCAGTGACAACGCCCGACATGAGTAGTCCGTACATGTGAAAAGACTGAAACCGAAACATCTCTTGAATACGGAACCACGAAATGGCTTCAGATTTTGAGATGACAATTCCGAAATAGATTCCGATGGCAATAAAGATGAGCTTATTGCGCAGCGACATGGTGTATGTGGATGGCGAGTTCATCTGTTGTCTTAGAAGATGAGGGGAAAGAGCAGGTGTGTGGCGAACAGTCCGCCGATAAAGAAACCGGTCACGGCAAGCAACGAAGGCCACTGCAAATTAGCCAGTCCGGTGATTCCGTGACCTGAAGTGCAGCCATTAGCCCAGCGTGTACCAAAGCCAATCAGAAAACCACCCACAACCAGCAGTAGAATTGTCGGCCAAGTGAACAACGAACTCCAGCTAAACAGCGATACAGGAGCCAAACCTTGGATATCCGAAATGCCAAGCTGGGAAAGATCATTCACCGTCTCAGACGAGATCGCGACCGAGTTCTCAGCTCGGAGCACATTCCCTCCAATATACCCGCCAACGACCAGCCCCAAAACCATCAGCAGGAGCCATAACCCCTCTTTGCGCCAATCGTATCTTAGGTATTCGACTTTCCCCGGATAAACGGCGGCACAGACGTGCCGGAGGCTGCTGGACATGCCGAAGACACGTCCGCCAAAAATCAACAAAAGAGGCACAGTTAGGCCAATTAGCGGCCCGCTGACATACCACGGCCACGGCGCAAGCAGAAGTTCCATGAAAATGTACTGTTAAACCTTTGTAAATTATGAGTCAATAAATTTACCTGTGAAGTAATGTTACAACTTTCTGGGCAGACATACAACGGGAAAAGATGTTTGGCTAAGAAGTAGTATTTGGTTTCCGTAGAATACCCGCTTAACTTATGGCATGAACATTAATCTTGGCCCCATTCAATTGGCTTTGTTGCGACTCGTGGTACTCTGCTTTTCCGCTTCAGCGGCGTTGGGACAGTCTTATTGGGATCACATTCTGCACCCTGAGAGGCTTGCAAGTCCGCTCAACGCACAAATCGTGCATTTCTCAAGTTGGGCTAGGAATGGTGGCAACAACGATTTGGGATATTACTACGGAGCCGACCAATTCGGAAACCAAATACTCTGCGACCAACAAGGCCCCGGAGTGGTTGTCGCGATGTGGTGGACGCAGGACAACCAAACTCCGGCGTGGAGATGGCGGCTGTATGTGGACAACATGACCACCGCTTTGATAGACACACCGATTGTTTATCCGTTTGGAGAGATGAGTCCGTTTCTCCCTCCGGTTGCAGATAGCTCCTCTGGCGGATATTTCAGCTACGCACCAATTCCATTCCAAAACCGCATCAAGATAACCTACAATGACGCGTGGGACATTTATTTTCATGTCACAGTACTGAAGTTTCCGACCGGGACAGTTGTTCCGTCGTTTACGATGCCGCCGAGTCCCGAATATATGGCCATGCTCGACTCGCTGGCCACTCGTTTGACGACTCCGCAAACTCCTATCTATGTGCCAACGGAATCAAGCAAAGATACATCTTTGACACTTAGCCCCGGCCAATCCGCCACGGTGATTGATGTTCCGCTAACAGGCCAAACTCGCAGGTTGCTTTTGAAGCTGAATAACCGCACTCAACAAGTCTTCGAGAACTTCTGGGTGCGAGTTTACACAGACGGCTATCCCTTGCCGGATATTGAAGGACCCATATCCGTTGCGCTGGGGACGCCAATCGGTTGGCGGCCCTATCGCTCAACTGTAACAGGTTCAGTTGGAGATACGCTCTATTTCAATTTGCCCATCGTTGCCGACAAACATATCCGTGTAGAGTTTGAAAATCGCACGGCTCAACCGCAACCACTCTACACAAAAGTCGAGCTGGCAAGCTCAACCCCCGGTCCGTTTCGTTTGCACGGCCAATATCACGAGATGAACCCAACACGGCAGTGGGAAAACTATCTGATTGCCGATTTCGATGGACCGGGGAATTATGTCGGCACAGTCCAAGACATGCAGCAGCGCGACAACCACGTCTTAGAAGGCGATGAATTCTTTTTATTGATGGAGAAACCAAACCAACTTGGCAGGGAACTGGAACCGAAGATTATTATAAAGGTGGCCGGTATTGGATCCGGTTTATACACAATTGCCATTTCACGGCTGCGTCGCCTATCTCTCTGATACATCGGCAGCCTATCGGTGGCACAACAACGATCCGATCTCATTCACCTCACATATACGCTTTGAAACCGAAGTCGGACGATTTAACAATCTGACCGGACACTATAGGTCAATTGCCTATGCGTACGTGCAACGCCCGCAATGGAAGATTGTTGATGCCAGCGGTGACGGCGCGTCACATGCGGGGGAAGAATTGCGTATCTTGGGCGAAGGAATTGATCCAACTCTCCCGATTGTGGGAGCAAAGTTAGGAGCAAATGTCTTGGAGTTGGCGGAGTCTTCGTTGTTAACCGTTAACGGTGATTCACTGTTTGACGCGCGCTTCTATGTACCGGAAGGAATTGATGCAGGCACGTTGCCGATCATGCTTATGCTGAATATCGGATCAGACACTCTGTTTGATTACGACACACTCGAAACGGATTGGAAACATCTTGGCGGGCCGTCCTTGTCGTTTCGACCAACGCGCACGGACATCATAGATGCCGTGTACGCGGGTGACACGCTGGCCATCGAAATGCACGGTCTTCAGAATCTTGAATCAGCCATGACAGCGATTGATGGTATTCCGTGTCCGTGGGTTGGTCTGACACCTCAAGCAAATTCAGCAGGCAGACTACAAGGCAAAATCAGAGTACCGGAAGGACTCTATTCCGGAGACTTTTTGGTAACAGCAACACCTCAGTTTAGCCCCGGTGCAACAGCCGACAGTTTATTGCATCATCGCTACTGGTTCAGAGTGGAGCCGGAAATACTTGTGTATAGCGCTTTCTCGGGATCGCGCATCAAAGAAGAATGGTGCCGCGATTGGCTCCGCTTCGACAACACCGATCCGTGGGGCAGAATGGCCTGCTACGTGTTGACAGGCACGAATGCAACGAGTTATGTAACACTGCCGTTTTGGGCGCCATCTGGTGGCACGTTTAGCACGAAGTACTTTATCGGCAAGACAAGCAACGCCGCTATCGTCAGCGTGCAAGTCAACGGTCAAAACAGCCTTGTCAACGCCGATATGTATCAGAACACGCTGTATCAAAGCTGGGTGCGCTCGGACACGCTGATTGGCGGCACACACACGCTTGCACAGGGCTTCAACACGATCACGCTTCGCACGACAGGAAAGAATCCCTTGTCAAGCGGATGGAAAGCAATTCTCGACCAGATAATTTTTGAATCAACTCCGTTGGATCCTGCTCCAAGTGTTGTTGAGGACGTTGTTATCCTCGCACAAGACAGCGTTATCAGATTAATCTGGAAACCCGTCACCGAAGATGTATTGGGCAATCCACTGACGCCGTACGCCTATGACATCTTCCGGGCCGGGCCGCTTGACTCGCTTTGGTATTGGCATGCGCAAGTAGCCGGAACCGATACCACTTGGACCATGCCGATCAACAACGGTGATGACTTTGATTTCGTGGTCTCTGCACGTCGCGGTTCAAACATCCCCGTCAGCGCAATGAAACGCGAAGAGCGAATTGAACTAAAATAGTTTCACCATAAGTTATGAACGAAAAGAGCCTCCGCAATCGCGGAGGCTCTTTTGAATTCTAAACAATCGAATTGTCTACTTCGCGTTCGAGCGAATCGGCATAGACGGATTTGAAATCGCCACACCGTTTACGGCCACAACGACGTAATAAAGTTCATCACCGACAGGCAACGGAATCGAAATCGTCGTATTAGATGTCGTGCCTTCAATCACGTTAAACGGACCTGCAACATCAGTCGCGCTAAGCAACTGATAGCTTCCTGCCGTTCCCGTCCAATTGAACACGAGTTCATCAGTCGATGATTCATAATAAACCGTAAGGTCAGTCGGAGCTTCAATGGTCGGATTCGTGTAGCCCACACCGACGACGTCATCAACATACCAGCCTTCTTGATTCGATCCGGCATCTGAACCAAAGCGGAAACGCAGTTGCACGTTAGAGCCTTCGTAGGCCGACAAATCAAGGTTGTACGAGGTCCACGTCGTGATGGATCCGGCCAAGCACGGCGAACCTGCGACAGGACCGGTATAAGGATTCGTACCACCTGCGCGCCAGCGGAACGTCTTATTGTAGCCCGGAGTCGGCGTGATGCGAGTCCATGCGCCACTGTTAACCGCGATTTCAATCATACCGCCGTCGTAGGCCGAGTCGGTAAATGCCGCAGAAATTTCAGACGTAATCTGCGTCACAAAACTAAGCTGCGCAGATTGCGGAAGCTGTTCATCACAGGCGAAGTCAAACGCGCGTCACAGAGACTCGAATAGGTGCCCGCACCCGGATCACCGCACTTGAACGATGACGATCCAGAGTTTGCACGCTCGGTCGAGATGTGCCAGTTGTCCACCCAGCCGGCCGGAGCATCATGCGTCCAGCCCGGTGCGCCGGTATCAAAATCTTCATCAATGAAGTTCACAGCAACAAGCGCAGTCAATTGTCCGTTTACAATCGTCGTATCGCCAACACTTACGACAACACCGAAAGCCGTATCGGGCAGGAAGCCGACCTTTGAGAATTCGACGTCATACGTTCCACTCGAAAGCGGAAGGTAGTATTGACCGTTCGCATCGGTCAACGCTTGATTTGAACCGGAGAGAATCTTCGCAGTGGCGCCATTAATCGGGTTCACACCATCGGTAACAATACCACCGATACGACCAAGATTGGAAACGGCAAGCACTGCTTCATACGCACGAATCACACCGTAGCCATACGTATTGTCTTGACCAACAGCACCTTGATCAAGCGCGGTCTGCATGATTGCGTCCTTAATCGTGATGTGATCGCAATTCGGACATGCTTCACGCATCAACGCCACAACACCTGCGACGTGCGGTCCGGCCATCGAGGTACCTGAATAGGTGCCATCGTAGCCGCCGCCGGGAACGGAAGAATAAATATTCACACCGGGAGCCGAAATTTCCGGCTTGATGTTGTCCGGCACAAACGGAGTACACGGCGTGGGTCCAAGGCTTGAGAAGCTTGCAATCGGGAACGGCGGCAATCCGTCTTCAGCGTTAACCGCACCGACTGAGAAAATCTGGTAAGCATTGAATGAGTGAATCGCAGGTGTACGCAAACCGGACGAACCTTCATTGCCAGCAGACCACGAAATCACCGGCCCAACAGCTTCACAGTTCAAGATAAATGTATTCCAACGAGTGTCGCAGGTTGTGTAACCCGAGAAACCCGAGTTAACACCCCACGAATTTTGAATCGCGTCCGGCACATCGTCCATCGTATTCACATTTCCGTCCGGATCGGCAAACCACTGATAGTCCGCAATCACGTCATTGTCAAACGGAGTGCCGACGCCCTGATTAATCGTGTTCGTCGCAATCCAACGCGCATTCGGCGCACCACCGACCGTGTTGGTGTCATTGCCGGAAATTGCGCGTCCTGCGATCGTACCCATGACGTGCGTGCCGTGTCCGCCACCGTCAACAGGAAAACTCGGTGCGCTTCCCAATGCGTCGCGCCAGCACTGAGCCGCCGGAGCGAAATTACCGCGCCAACGCGAACCCAGCGCAGGGTGGTTTCCATCAACACCCGTATCGCAATTGGCCACGAGCACGCCCTGGCCCGTGATGCCAAGTTCACGATTGACACGTGTAGTACCGATAGCGTCTTGATCCGGAGTCGTCGTTTCATTGTCAAGCGGATTACGGCGCGGCGGACGAACGCTTGCGTTCGGATCGTTCGAGCGAATCGGCTCAATCAATTCAGCCTTGAAATTCATCGAAACATATTCGATGTCGCCGCGATTGCGCAACGATTCAATAAAGCTCGCACGCGCATTGACAACCACGAGATTGTCAATCCAATAGGCCGTATAGCCTTTGACGTTTCCGGCGGCAGTCTCAGCTTCAAGCTCATCAATAAACGCGGGCTGATTTTGCTCTGCGTTGTACTTCAGCGCGGCCATCACCTCACGATGACGTTCAGCCAACGTGACTTTGCGCGCATGCAGCGTGAAGTCAAGATTTTGAATATCAATAGCGCTTGGCAAAATCACGATGGTACTAATAAACTCATCGCCTTTGCCGGACTGAAGCTGTGCATCGAGACCTGATGAGAATTCGGCAGCATACAATGCTGACACACCGATTAGACTCAAGGCCAAACACAGAATCTTGAACCAATTTTTCATGTTAATATCACCTGCGGTTACACATGTACAAGGGGACCTCAAAAACAGAGGGTATCGCTACAATTTACACTCAAAATCGGGGCAAGGCAAGCGAAATCACCGAGTTCGTGAACTTTGTCTCAACCGTGTTTGAGGCATCGAGGCTCCGCTATCTAATTTTGAACATTCTATGAATTATAACCTTACAAGAGACTTATGACTCTTCTTTGGACCGCCTATTGAATTTAGTTTCAATTCTCCCACCGCAAAGAATAACCGACCCACCATTTCCAACGAGGCACAACTCTCCCAATTGTAACCTACGTGCGCACCAAACCAATTCACGATAGATCCGTAGTGGCGGGTCTTGACCCGCCTAAATTTCATTCGCCGTTGTGGGTGTCAACACCCGCAATGGCGACATGTTGCAAAAATCGAGAACTCAATACACATTGTCATCCCGCAGCGCAGCGAAGGGACCTACCCAAGCAAAATCGTAAATTCAAGCCCTATTCTCATCCCGCAGGCCACAGCGGCCTGAAGGATCTCTGCCCTTCCGCTCTCCCCTTCCTCCGTTCACGGGGGAAGGGGTCGGGGGATGGGGGTCTGCGCCCCCACCCCCTTGACAATCTCAACTCAAAAACCCTTCTTGTTCACGAGTCTCGGGAATTTGACTCCTTAAGTGGCACCGACAATGGCAATTGAAACTGGCAAACAGAACATGAACATTCTCTATCAATTACTTTCCGTATTTGGACTCACAATTTTGTGCTTTTGTAACCCAACCAATGGAGCCGAGTTCTACCTTCCTGCCGAATGGGAACCTCAATCTGGAGTAATCAGCGGATTTGGGGACGTGGCCACAAATGAAATGGTAACCCGGCTCAGTAAGGAAATGAAGGTGTACTGCATTGCCGTTGATTCCTCAAAGGAATCCTACATGAAGGACTTTTCAGAGGCTGGAGCAACGTTAGACAGTATTCAATTCCTATCGTCCGAAGTTGAATTTAGCTATGCTAACCGCGACGGGTTATTGTTTATGAAGAATTCAGCTGGCGAAACGCGACTGGTGAATTTTGCCTGGAATTGTTATGGATTCTTTTCCGAACCTAAATATAGGGACATGTTCGTTGCGGACCAACAAAAGAGGGAGCAATATATCGCCATTCTTCATAAAGCATTTCCGTTCCCCGTAGTTTCTTCTCTCATGGTTAACGAAGGCGGCGCCATTGAAACAAATGGAAAAGGTACCATTTTGCAGGTGGAGTCCGTGAATATGCACCGCAACCCGGACATGACCAAAGAGGCACAGGAAGCGGAATTGAAGAGAGTGCTGAATGCAAAGAAGATTATCTGGCTGAAGGAAGGTGCCGCAGAGGATCCGTTTGGGTGGGGAACACTTATAACGGAAAACTATTTTGGAATCGGTGTCAAAGGCCATCTTGATGAGTTTTGCCGTTTCGTCAATGATAGTACAATCCTGATATCCTACCCCGATTCAGCCGAAGCGGAACACGACCCCGTCAAAAAGCTAAACCTTCAGCGCATGAAAATCAATTACGACATCCTGAAGAATGCCACCGACCAGGATGGGAAGCCATTCACCATTGTTAAGATGCCTGTGCCTGATAATGACTATATGACTTTCGCATTGGACACAGTTAATCAAAATGACGAAATTAAGTTTCTTTCCAAAGCAATTCTCTGGGAACAAAAAAGTTTTTCAATTGGGGACACGGTTCACTTTGTTCCTTCATCCAGCTATCTGAATTTCTTGATCACGAATAAAACGGTTTTTGAAGCCAAATACTGGACCGAAGGGAAACCGAAATCTTCAAAAGCCAAGGACGAACAGGCAAGACAAATACTGAAGCAATTCTTCCCCGACAGAAACATCTATCAGATAAACACAGAAGAAACCAACCACAATGGTGGCGGGCTTCATTGCTGGACCATGCAGGTCCCCAAATAAGTTTCAGAGATTACCGCCATAGTTATTCATCGCACTTACTAGCATGCTTACCGCAGCCATTCAGATCTAATGGTACAGAGTGCGATGTGCATTGGGGAATGGTAAGGGTTCGCAAATTGTGGTGCTTCAGGTAATTTAGTGGTGGTTTCTATTGATCCGGCTACAGGTCATTTTTGTTAAAGTCTTGTACCTTAGCCTCCGCTCACACCTCCCCAATTTCCTCCAAATCCTCGTAACTCCAATGCCAAAACTTCATAATTACAATTTGAACAAATGTTTATAAACAATTAACTTTTTAGGAACAAAAACTTGACACATACGTTCAAATAGTGTATATTAGATGCATAATTTGCTACCCGCC
The DNA here is from genome assembly GCA_016721565.1 of bacterium. Taxonomy (GTDB): domain Bacteria; phylum Electryoneota; class RPQS01; order RPQS01; family RPQS01; genus JABWCQ01. The sequence goes on from JADKHW010000020.1 coordinate 29,259, forward strand.
CTCCACTGCCCCTCAGTTCCTTTTTTCCCCCTATTAACAAAAAAAACGGCCCCAGCAATAGCTGAGGCCGCGCAAGCGCAAAACCGCGTTTAACAAACGCTACTTAACGAGGAGCATCTTCTTCGTGGCGGTGAACTCGTTGCCGATCTTCACCGTGTAGAAGTACAAACCGCTCGTGAGATTCGTAGCATCGAAGCTAACGGTGTGGCGGCCGGCATTCATCGTGCCATTCACCAACGTCGCAACTTCCTGACCCATTGCGTTGTAAACCTTCAGGTTCACGACATTTTCAGCAACAACGTCAAACACCAGGCTGGTGCTCGGGTTGAAGGGGTTCGGGTAGTTCTGATGCAAAGCGTACTCAGTGATAACGGCCAGATTGGCCGACGGGGTCGCATTCACGACAACGCCCCACGCTTCACGCGAACCATCGAGGTTCACAGTTTCGAGGGTGTATTCATACGAGGTACCATTGACCACGCCGTTGTCCACAAAGCTATAGGTGGAACCAGTTGCGGAGTTGGCAGCTTCGATGTTACCAACCATGTCATAAGCATCATGTCCAGCAATCTTACGGAAGACGCTAAAGCTGGCAATACTATTCTCAGACAAGGTGCTCCAGTTTAAGACAACACTGTTGTCACGTGCTACGGCATCAATGCCACCGTGCTCTGCGGGCAGAATGTCATCAAGACGGAAGCAGATGCAACCATCAGATTCAATCACTAACTGCAAGCACCATTCGCTCGTGCCTGAGTTGTACACCCAGCCCGCCGGAGTGACTTGGAAGGCCGCAGGCGTACCCTGGCATTCACCAAAGCCCGAGATTGGCTGTTCGTCAATTCTCAATGGACCTAAGCAAATCGTTACAACGGTTCCGGCACAAGCGTTGAAGCAATTGGTGTAAACAGCGCCGTCCGGAAGGAAGTGATGTCCACCAACAGTCTCGACATTGATGTTAGTCGGCCCATTACACGGAACAACCGTGGTCTCGCAGGTCCACGGCAATGCGCCCATATCGTAGTCATTCAAACCGTTCAAAATCGTGATCACGGACGAAGTCCACTTCACACCACCGCAGTCACACACGAGGTAGTAACGTGAGGGCAGCGGGGTCAACGTCGAAATCGTGAACGTCGGGTCAACATAAAAGCCGCCCGGTGTGCCAAAGTCATAACCTGACTGAAGCGTGAACGAATTGTAGTTGGCCTCGCCAAAACCGTCGCCAACTGCAGGCTGCTGATCCGAAGCATCAGGACCATTGTTGTTAGCATCCCAATAGATACGGACAACACAATCCGGACCCAACGGCTCGCCGCCGGTACACGAATTCATCAACAAGTTCGGACCAAAGTTGTACAAACCAGCGTTGAACTGTGCGTGGCTGACAGAAGCCAGCATAAACACCGCCATCGCAACAAAAATAATTCTCAATTTCATGTTCTCTCCTCAGTCTTTTGTTTTCTTCCACAGTCTATACATAGGGTCACTTATCGTGATAATGTCACCAAACTAATTGGTGTACTAAGTATAATACAGAGGCTGTGGCAAGTCAAGACAATTTCGTGAACGCAAAAAAAAGAGTGGCTAAGAAAATATCCATCTGAATATCTGTATCTATATAGATAACAAATATTTACTGAGTTGGATGTGTCAGAAATGTATGGGGTTGGTGGGCATGAACCAGCGGTGCCTCCTATAGATTCAAAGGCAATCGTGCAAAAAGAATCCGCTTAAAGCCGATGTTTGAATCAGGCAACACTTTCAGACAGTGCCTGTTTAACAGACGATAGCAGCTGCATACGGTCAAACGGTTTGCTGATAGTCAGCGAAGCACCCAAAAGCTTTGCCATAGACAAGTAGTCTGACGGCCCCATTCGCCCTCCGCCTGAGATTGCAATAATCCGGCAATCGGGGTGATCTGCCTTCAGGAGTCGAATCGTCTCAATTCCCTCTTGCTCAGGCATAATAATGTCGGTGATCACGAGGTCAGCCGGGCAAGCCTGAAATTTTTCGAAGCCTTCACGGCCATTAGCAGCCGATTCGACTTCGTAGCCTTCACGTTCAAGCATCCGGCAGATCATCTGACGGACATTGGGATCGTCATCTATGACGAGGATTTTGATCATTGCGGCACCACTATTTGAGAGTTATTAATTGTTGTGCGGACAATCTTAGCAAGCTCATTAGACCCAACAGGCTTGGCAAGAACGGCTGCGAAAGGTTCTTGGTTGTCTTCGGCCTGCAAACTTGCAGACAAGAGAATCACAGGTAAATTGGGATTATAGTCACGCGCGGACAGTGCCACATCGTGGCCTGATAGAATAGGCATACGGTCATCCACAACGACGAGAGATATCGGTGGATTCGCTTGGGCGAGCATGACCAACGCGGCGACAGGGTCATTCGTCGAGGAAACTTTGTAACCAAAATTCTCGAGCATCTGCCGTGCGAGCAAAAGAATGGTATCATCATCGTCGCAGAGCAAGATGTGCTCTGTTCCTTGCAAATCTTCATGTTCAACAGGCATCGCGACCGCTTCACTTACTTCCAGCAATGGAAAGAATACGGTGATTTTCGTGCCTTTCCCGAGTTCTGAATCAACAGTAATCGCGCCGCCGTGTGCCTGAACGATGCCGTGAACCACGGATAATCCAAGTCCCGTACCCTTTCCAACATCCTTCGTAGTAAAGAATGGTTCGAAGATTCGCTCGATAGTTTGTGAATCAATACCGGGGCCGGAATCTTCAACTGTCAAGATGGCATAATTGCCCTCGGACAAATTCGCTTTTCCAATCTTATCTGTCGCGTATAGGTATTCGCTGTTTAGCGAAACAGATATCTCACCTATCTCGTCCCCGATTGCTTGATAAGCGTTTGTGCAAAGGTTCATCAGAATTTGATTCAGCATTGTCGGATCGGATAGCACGCATCCGACATTGTGAACATTTTGACAGAACTCGATATTGGGCGGAACGCTGGCGCGCAGGAGTCTAATCGTCTCTTTAACTACGATGTCAATCTGCAAGGGGTGACGAGTTTGATCGGCTTGACGACTGAAGGCAAGTATCTGCTGTACTAAGCCTTTCGCGCGATACGCCGCCTGAATCACCTGCTCAATGTCACGGCGGGTATTGGATTCAGGTTCAAGTTCACACGCGACCATGTCTGCATAGCCGAGAATCGGCGTCAGAATATTGTTGAAATCGTGCGCGATGCCGCCTGCAAGTGTGCCAATCGTCTCCAAACGCTGCGCATGACGCAACTGGGCCTCGAGGTCTTTGAATTCGCGCTCTGCCTTGACCTTTTCTGAGTTGTCGATTCCGATGGAGACAAAGACGGTCTTGTCGTTCCAATCCATGACCTGAAGAGTTGCATCAAAGGGGTACTTTGTCCCGTCCTTGCGGACATGGATGCTCGAACTGCGAACAGCTTCCATTGAACCGTTGATAAGCGGCGCCGCAAGATTCTTGAGTTCACTTTCACTCCAGTTCTCAAGCAGGTTGGAGATCACCATTTCTTGAAGCTCTTCGAGGGAGTAGCCAGTATTTAGGCGCGCACGATGATTGGCCTCAATAATTTTCATGGAGTTCTTTTCCACGATGTAAACTTCATTCATGGAATGATCCATGATTCGTCCAAGCTGAGTCGCGCGTGCTTCCATATTCTTACGAATAGTAATGTTCGTCCAAGTACCGGCGGCGCGGAGTGGTGTACCGTCCTCATTCCATTGGACTACTTTTCCACGCGACAGAACCCAAATCCACGACCCGGATTTAGTACGGATGCGTTCTTCAATTTCGTAGTGGGTAGTTCTGTTCTCGACGTGATCGGCAAACGCGCTATTGAATTGATCGAGATAGTCCGGGTGAATCAAGTTTTCCCAGAACTTGACATGATGTTCAAATTCATTCGGATCAAATCCCAGCCATTCGACAATGCGCGGGTTGAAGTAGCAATCGCCGGAAACGACATTCCAATCCCAGAACCCGTCGGATGAACCTTCAAGCGCCAATCCGAGACGCTCTTCGCTGCTGCGCACGCGCTCTTCCGCCAGAACTCGGTCGGTGTGATCGAGTGTGGTGCCGAAGAGTTTAAGGATGTTGCCGTTTTGATCACGCAATGCCTCACCCTGAGAGAAGGCATGGCGAATTTCCCCTGAGGGCCTGACAATACGGTAGTGAAGCTCAAACGAGTTTTGGCCACCCATGATGGCCTGATGAGCATCAATAAAAATCTGACGGTCTTCGGGATGCACAATTTCGAGAAACTCGAAGAATGTCATCGGCAACTTCAGATTCGGTCGGTCATAGAGAACCAACTTCTCTTTGCTGACATACATTTCATCTGTTATCGCATTCCAATTCCAGAATCCAAGTCCTGCGATTCTCTGAGCTTCTTTCAACTGATGACGGCTTTCATGCAGGTCACGCTCGTGCTGCAGGCGGTCACTGATATCGCGAATAAATGCCGAGAAAAGCACTTCATCACCCGAAGGGATTGTCCCGATGGACATTTCAATCGGGAATTCTGTGCCGTCTTTGCGGCAGGCCGACATTTGAACTTGGCGATTCAAAATGTCTGAAACACCTGTCCTTGCAAAGTTTTCAAGTCCTTGAAAATGGGCCTTTGCATGCGCATCCGGGATAATCAGATTATGCAGCAATTTGCCGATCGCTTCATCACGAGAGTAACCAAAGATTTTTTCGGCTTGCGGGTTCCACTCGGTGACAAGTCCAAAATTGTCCATGGCAACGACGGCATCAAGGGAAGACGCCACAATCTGTCGAGCGAGGTTGCGCGAGCGCGCGAGTTCTTGTTCAGCTTCAACTTCCGATGTAATCACTTCGGTGAACATGATTATCCCGCCAATTTCGCCGTCGCCGCTGTACCACGGTTTTATCTCCCAGCGGACCCAATCAATCGAGCCATCCGCTCGCGGGAACGGGTCTTTGGTACATTCTTCAGTGGCACCGCCCAGGCAACGCTTGTGGATTTCTTTCCACTCTTCACCGATTTCCGGAAAGACCTCATAGTGATTCTTGCCGATGACTTCCTTGTCCCCGATACCATAGTCAAGCCGCCACCTTTCACTAATGACTATATAGCGCATGTCATTGTCAAACATGGCTAAGGCGGCAGGAGAGTGCCGGATGAATAGTTGCAGCTGTTCTTCGCGCACTCGGAGCGCGTTCTCAATTTCACGACGATGAGTGATGTCCTTTCCGCTACTGTAGATTAGGCCATCATCTGCGCCGAGCACGGAATTCCATGCAACCCACTTATACGAACCGTCTTTGCAGCGAACGCGGACTTCCAAGGCAATAACTGATTCACCACGAAGCAGCTTTCCCATTGCCTCCGCGACGGCAGCCATGTCATCAGGATGAATGAGGGAGTGCCCCGGCTGGCTAAGCCGTTCTTCTCTGGTATAACCGGTCATCCGCAAGTATGCTTCATTACATTGAAGCAACACTCCACTCAGATTTGCCACAGTTATTGAATCGCCGGAGATGTCAAAGTAACGTCGTAGCTCTTTGCCTGCACGGTCGCGCTCGGTAACATCGAGCGCAACACCGGTTGCTCCCACGAATTGCCCTCTGTCTGAAAACGTCGGTTCTACAAACGCTTCGAACGATCTGTTCCTGTGCTTAAAGTGAAAATCAATCGATGCGGCACCGTCGGCAAAGATCATTCTGTCAGCGATATCGGATTCAGCACAGGACACTACATCGTAGATTGCTCTGCCCATGAACTGTCGCTCAGTGAGGCCAATGGAGCCTAACGCCGCACCAGTTGCATATGTAATCTTGCCTTCAACATCTTGGGACCACAAGAGTGCAGGCATACGTTCAGTGAGTAGTCGCAGTTTGGATTCACGGTGTTTCAGATCGGCCTGTGCTTGCTGACGTTCAAGTGCGCGGCCAATGGAGCCTGCGACTATGGTAAGGAGATCTGCATCGGCTTGTGTGTAGCGGTTTGGATCTTCATAGGATTGTACGACAAATACACCCTGTACGTCGTTGCCGACGCGAAGCGGAACACCCAACCAACATGCGGCAGAATCACCAATCGGTCGCAATTGAAATTCCATTTTCAATTGTTCGCGATTAGTTTCGTTCATCAATACAGGCTTGCCATACGTTCGAACGTAGTCCGTCAAGCCGCCTGAAAGATCCAGAGTGGACTCCATGCTCTCAATGAAACCTGATTTGTCCCTCGAAACGATCTTGGTGTAGGTATTGGTATCCTTGTGGTAAACGGCCAGAAAGAAATTCCGAGTATCAACAAGCCGTGAGACTTGCTGTTCGACGTAGGTGATCAATTCAGGCAACGCTTCAATCCGCGAGGAAGCGAGAGTGATTTTGTAGAGAACGTCTTTGCTGACTTCCTTCAGGTGGATATCCGAAACATCTCGAGCACAAAGAATATACTGTGCACCGTTGGGGCTATTTTCAAGCGGAGCCAACCGCAATTCCCAGAAGCCGACTCCGTTGCCGGGGAGCTTCATCTTGAACACGGCGGTAGTGCAGGAATCGCGGCCTCGTGAGTGTTCAGGCAGAAACTCGCGCCAGCGCGTACGCTCAATCTCATCGATAAGCTCTTCGACGGGTGTTCCGACGATTGTATTGAGTTCATTCTGCCAGCGATTGGCATAGAGAATTTTGCCGTCACGCGAGAGTAGAATGACGATCTCAGCGATGTTCTCGGCTAAGGCGCGCCAGACAGAGACGTCGTCATGGTCTGAGGCCCGTCGGGATTTCTTGATAGCCCAGACGCAGGCGACACCGATACTCAAGGCAAAGGCGAGTCCGAGTGCGGCGGGCCAGAACGACACAACGTTGAATCCCCCTGTGATCTGCGCGGCATAAAGGGTCGACGCGGAGGAGAGATATGCCGCCATGCCGATGGAGGTGGCGCAGAGTGGGCGAATTGGCCTACAAAAGCTCTTGTGAACCGTCATAAGGGAAATCGTTATTTAGACTTGTTTTCGGACAAGAACGCTATAACACATGGCATAGGGTATGCTGACTCGATTTCGACACCATGCTTCAAGCATTGTTGACAATTGCACATTTCATGCCCTTATGTCCCGAAAACACGAAAGCCCGCTGAGGGCGGGCTTTCGTTACTTAACCTTAGTGAGGCAAGGCTATTTCAGCAGGACCATCTTCTGGACGGCTGAGTAGTTTCCTGCATTCATCTTGACCAGATACATACCCGTGGGCAGATTGGCCGCGTCAAAGTTTACAGCATGGCGACCCGCAGCCATCATTTGATCAACGGGACGTGCCACTTCCTGACCCTGAATGTTGAACAGCACAAGTTCGACACGGCTTTCCTGCGGAACATCGAAGCTCAACACAGTGGTCGCATTGAACGGATTCGGATAGTTCTGATGCAATGCAAATTCAGTCGGCAATTCGGCATTTTCATCGGCATCGGTTGACTGACTAATCGTGACCGGAATTGACAAGGGGCTATCATGGTCATTGTGCGTGACCGTAATCGTGGCCGAATAGTCACCCGGAGCGAAGTTTGCCGTGGCACCGTTGACCGTAATCAACTGCGACTGATTGGCCGCGACGTTACCTGTAGCGTTCGTCACGGTCAGCCAGTTCTGACTCGTGGTTATCGAGTATTCGAGATCACACTGACCGTTGGGGTTGGTGATTTCAAATTCAGCCGTAGCATTTTGACCCACGACAGATAACACGTTGATCGATGTTACGCTGAAAGCGGCATTCGGCTGGCGCATTGTGAAGTTGCGCGTCGCGGTGCCATCATCGGCCACTACGACGTTTGTGGCTTCCTGATCACAATAGCCTTGAATGTGTGCTCTAACGTGGTATGTTCCCGGTTCGACTTCAAGTACATACAGACCGGTTACGTCGGTTGTCACGAACAGATCAGGAACTTCATCCACAGTGACACGAACGTTGTTGAGCGGCGCATTGGAACCGAACTCACGGATGAGACCCGTGATTGTTCCAGATGGACCGGCCCAAAACGCGATCGACGTTTCACTCTCCGGTGCGATTGAACCTGAGCCTTGTGCATAAACCGGAACGGCGCTCGTACTGGTAGCATCTTCAATACCAACTGTACAATCCTGATTTCCGGGCCAACCGTTAGTGGGGATGGTGTTGTAGTTGAAGATTGCCGCTCCGCCTTCTTCGAGAATCAACTGGAACGTGTAAGTGAAGCTGAAGTCGTTCAGGTGCGGGAGATTAATCCAGCTAATGATGAATCGATCTTCTGCGGCATCATTGTAGATATACACTTGAGCACCTTCAAACGCACCAAGCTCATCCCAGAAGGGATAGATTGCGGCATTCGGTTCGATACCGTCCGGAATCGGCTGGCTAAACCAGAAACCTTGCGATTGTATGAATGAAACCCAACCACCAGGAGAAATGTACACTTGTGTGTATTCCTCTCCAAGGAACGGGTAGCTGAATCCCAAGTCAACCGGACCTGCGGTAGCGCCCCACCAGTCGAAAGTGAGTGGTGTACCGACTCCTGTGATGTCAACCCATTCGTAGTCAACGGCCTCAAACGGACTGACGACTGCACCGATAAACGGTTCGGATGGATCAGACACATTGGGAACTTCATCTTGCACAGTAACCGTCCACGTATAGAAACCGTCGTTTTGCGGCGGGGTATCGTTGAACGTCGTGGTTCCTGCGGCCAGCGTTGCGATGAGCACACCATCACGGTAAAGTTTGTACTGAGCCAAATCGACGAGAGCCGATCCATCGCGGTTCAGCGTCGGGGCAACCCATGCCAAGGCCATCTGCGTGTTGCCAATGGGCGTGCCGGTCAAACCGGACGGCGCTTCCGGAGCCATGTTGCAACTCAAAGTACGAACAGGCGATGACGGAGATTCAACACCGTTATCATACATGGCCGTAACGTGATAACTGTAAGGAGTATTTTCGATGCGGTTCAAGTCGAAGTAATTCGTTTCGACGGGTTGTCCGATCATCGTATTGCCACGGTAAACGCGGTAGTTGACGATGTCATCGAGCGGAGTCCGCGGATCGCGAGTAACTAACTGAACCTGCGGGGCTTCGACGTATGGAGCAAACCAACGATCAAGCGGATGGAATTCATTGCTTGTGCGGGTAATCGGACCGCGCGAAATGGCCTTCTTGTAGTCACCACCAGTAATGTGGGCAGGGTTTTCTACTGAACCAACAATGGGAAGCGTGGGAACGCGATCAATTGCGTAGCCGGACGCAGAACCCGTTGAGAGCATGTAGAAGTCTTGGTTCATTGCCAGACCACCTTCAGGTGGCGGTCCACCAATCCATGCACGCATCATCCAATCATGCGCAGTCCACAGATTCCAGAAATCATTTGGTGTCTGTGTCCAATAGGAGCGGTTGTCAACTGCTGTCCAGTCTGAACCAACGGCAGGCTGGTCATTTTCATTGGGCGGGAACTGATAGACAATGTAGAAGTCGCCCGGTTCGTCCAAGAACAGGCTACCGTCGGTTTCGCAGTAAACCCAACCCGGAGTAGAATCAGCGTGGAGGTTTGTCCATTCATACATGGCGTTGGTAATGTCCGGACCGTCAAAAGCTTCTGACGGAGGACAAATACCAATCCACGGAATCTCAAGCTGGTCTTCAACAAAGACGGTGGCCGCATAAATCAGAAGCGGGAAGCTCGCATCGTCCGGCGGCGTCATGCGCACACAGAAATAGTCTGAAGGACCGGCAGGGAAGGCCACAACGTAGAACTGTTCGGCTGAACCATCGTCATAGAACAGTTCAGTTCCTTGGATGACGCCGGAGTCAACCATGACAAGTGAATGCGATCGTCATAATTACCGTCAGCTCCCAATTGGGTGACAGGAAGCTCGCCGTAGAGAACGGTGGCCTGATTAGAGCGAATGGACGTAACCGGAACATTTACGTTGTTATCTGTGGCAGTAACGACGTACTGATAGATTCCGTCCGCCGTCAGCGTTTGTTGGAAAGTCGTGCCGGTGCTTGTGCCTTGCTGTACAAAATCCGGATCGCCTGCAATTCTGCGATAGATCGTGTAAACATCAACCAGCGGATCCGCTGCAGCGGTCCAGGTGAGTGTCATGAGGCCTGACGCACTATTAACCGAACCTGCCACGTTGGTCGGCGGCGGTGGGTCGAGACGGGTAAGTGTGAAGTTCACACCAGTATTCCCGCCTTGTACAACCGTAACAGGTTGCGACGCCGGGTGGTATCCGGCCAAGCTTGCAGTGACGGTGCGCTGTCCCGTGAGCACGTTGCTGATAGTATAGCTTCCATTTGCCGCCGGATGCGTGTTGGGCGAACCGTGACCGTTGGCACTTACATCCACAGCAGTTATGGTACCGTTGCCACCGTCAAAGGAAACATTTCCGGAAACGGTTGCATAGACCGGTGTGGTCAATCCCCACATGATGACATCGTCAAGGTAGAAACCGGGGTTACCTTGTGCCCAGTCTGATGAACCGAAGTGGAACTTGAACATCGGCGCTTCGCCAATGTAGTCATCTAGCGGGATTTCAATGTGTTCCCAACCACTGGAAACGTCTGTCCATGCGGGTTCGCCGGACAACGGGTTCTGAGAGCCAGTGAACATTGCGTCAATCGTATAGCCGCCTTCCGGAGTAACAATTTCCCATGTCTGCCCACCATCGAGCGAGGCCTTGAAGTTACAGCCGTCCCAACCAAAATCGGTTCTCCACCATCCATAGAATTCGATCACAGCATGGTCATTGGCGACCACTAAATTGTTGTCGAAGACAAGAGAGTAATCGGCGAACGCTGGGAAGCCATTGAGGAAAGTCCGTTCCCCAGGCATTAGGTACTGAAAATGGCTCAGGAGCCATTGCATTTTGGGGAACACCCCAGATCCAGCCGTCTTCCGAGGTCCATCCGCCGTTGTTTGTATCAAAATCGTTGGCATAACTCGGCGTACCGACAATTGCATTGACGTGCTGAGCGGCGCCAAAGTATGGGTTGGCATACGTACGAACATAATAGACCTTGGAGCCGTCAAGCACGTTTGTCAAGTGCGCCGTTTCCACGCCGGGGGCAACTGTTGCAACAAGCTCACCGCTGCCGGGTCGGCCTTCCCAAACTTGGACGTTGGTGAGTGTTACAGGGTTACCATTGGTGTCTTCGGTTGGATCATTCCAAGTTAAGTCAACGGTGTGATCAGTCACGGACACGGCCAAATCTTCCACCGACAGCGGCACGCCGTCAGGTTGGCCAAGGAGCAACGACATTTCACTCACAGGAAGAAGACCCGTACCGTCATAGCAAACCTGAATACCATCCGTTGAAGTCTCATTCTCCAGACCTACCGTGCAAGTAGTGTTGCCGTATGAGCCGCCTTCAGTTACAAGCTGATAGTTGTAGCGAATGTTTCCATCAGGCGTGAGCACGATTTGGAAAGTATAGAGTTCGTCTTCAGTTCCGATGTGCGGAATGTTTATCCAGCTCATAATGAAGCGATTATTCGCGTCGTCGGCATAGTAATAAAATTCCCCACCGGAAGGCGGATACAAGTCATCCCAAAAAATATCCAGAGTCGCGTGCGGATCAAAGTTGTCGGGAATTGTGCCATTGAAATAAATGGCCCAACCACCCGGGTCTTGGAAACCCGCCCAGCCGTTAGAGGTCATAAAGACCTGGGAGTAAGTTTGGTCGTAAAAAGTGAAATCAAATCCGAGCGCGAACGGACCAACGGTTTGGTCATCGTCGAAAATATCGGCGGAAGTGCCGTCTTCCGTTATATCAATCCACTCGTAATCCACTTCGGCGGCAATGTAAACATCGAGAGGGTTGTGAGGCGGCCGGTGATTAGCTTGTTGGCTCGGCCACTCAAACATACTTCCAAGCTGTGATCTGGCTTCATCAGCCAAGCGTCTCTCTGCGGGTGTGAAAGCCTCACCGCGAGCCGCTTTTTGTTTTAGTCTTACAACATCGCCCTGCGTAACCGCAAAGGCCGAGGTCGTCAGGACCAACAGCGCGCCGATTGCCAGCAACGCCCAATGTGTGATTTTCCCTTTTGTCATGTCGCTTCTCCTTCTATGAATCGCCCGGGGGAACCAAATATTTATAAGGTCGTAGTTTGTAACTTCAGATGCAGTAGTTTGCAGAATTAGGAAAATCATTGCAGGATGCAGGCAGAAATAGGTTTAAGCCTCGCCATACAACGCAACAGTTAGGCCCAATGAATCAGAAAGAGTCATTAGTTGATTATTAATAGATACTTAAAATCTTATTGGTTGTCGGTTCAATTGGAGTTTCGAGGCGGTTGAGGCTTGCATTCAGGAGGAATCGGTTGCAAATTGTATGGATAGGAGTAATGTGACTTTGTGTGATGGCGATGTATGGAAACGTAACCTGAGATTGGCAAATGGGCAGAATGAGTACGGGTTTGTGGCAATGGGTCAGTATGGTCTTCCTGTGGGTTTCCCTAACGGTTGTGGCAAGGGCTGACTCGACCTTTGTGCTGTCAGGGAATGTGGAGGGCAATTGGTCCCTGGCCACAAGTCCTTACGTTGTGCAGGGAAATATTACAGTTTTAGCGACCGATAGTCTGACCATTGAGCCGGGCGTCAGAGTGTACTTTACGGGCGCGTATTCCCTTGGAATTTCTGGCTATTTTGGGGTCGGGGGAACGCCGAACGATTCGGTTGTGTTTACAACGGACACTCTTCTGAATCCCTCGCGGTGGCGCGGACTCAGTCTTAGTAATGCAAATGACTCGAGTTACATCCGGTACGCCGTAATCGAAAACGCATCATCGGCGGGGACTTTTGTGACGGGTGGAACGACGCTTCGGTTGGAGCATTGCTCGTTTTACCGGAACAAAGCGGAATTGGCCGGTGGAGCAATGTATGTGACTGCATCGACATTGCTAATGGACTCGTGCTATTTTGAACGGAACGCTTCGCGCACCGAGGGCGGTGCGATGTATATTCACAATAACATCGGCACCATCATTTCAGACACGCGAGCCTTCAAGAATGTTTCAACGAACGGCAGCGGCGGTGGGGCATATGTGCGCGGCGCAAGCCCGATGTTGGTGCATTGTACTTTTGACAGCAATTACGCGCGGGTTAACGGCGGCGGGATTATGTTTAAGAACTGCACGGCTCGGATTGACAGTTCAATTATGCGTGCGAATAACGCGCGTGGTCATGGAGGTGGCATTGCTTGCGAGAACTCGTCACCGCTGATCTACGACTGCACGGTTGAAGCTAACTACACGACCGACTTTGACGGCGGCGGAGTTTATGTGTGGGGTGATTGTATCGTAAGGCAGAATACTGCGGGATTGTACGGCGCGGGAGTTTTCTTGCGCAATAACGCTCATCCGACGTTCACCAATTGTGATTTTGACAGCAACACAAGTTTGGGAAATGGCGGTGGGTTGTCAATCAGACAATCACAGCCAACGCTGACAAACTGTCGTATTCGCAGGAACACGGCAGATGCAGAAGGCGGCGGTGTGCATTTGTGGGAAGCCGCGGACGCGACATTCTTCTCATGCGAGATTTCAAATAATTCCTCTGATTTGAACGGCGGCGGAATTTCGACGAATCAGAGCACGCTGAATGCAGCGAATTGTCTAATCACAAAGAACCAAACTGCGGCGCTTGGCGGCGGCCTGGCAACCACGAACAGCAGCAAGATCTATTTGCAGCATTGTACGATTGGCGGCAGCGTGAATGGCGGCATGCGGCTGGAGTCTACCGTTGCTGATATTGAGAATTCGATAGTGGCGTTGTCGTTAGGGGACAATCTCTACTTTGACGCGGCAGTCGCATCCCGAATTGCGTACTCACTACTGCAAGGTAACATTCAATACGCAGGCAATGATCCCACGAATGGTCCGACACTGCTTGGTTCAATTGTGGCTGTGAACGCAAATGGAGATTCGTGCGACACGTATTTCAATCTGTTTGTTGATCCTCAATTTGAGGATGCCGCAAGTGGAAATTGGAATCTCACCTTTGGTAGCCCGGCAGTTGGAGCAGGGAATTGGAATTCGTTGACGGAGGACTTAAGCGGAGCAATTCGACCGCAACCAGCGATGACGCTTCCTGATATGGGCGCGCTGGAAAGTGCTGATGGCTTTTCGCCCGACGGATTGTTCGGACCACTCTCTGGCAGTATTGGACCAAACACGATCAAGGTTGTTGCGGATGTTGTGGTTGACTCTCCAAACACATTGACCATTGTGCCGGGGACCACGCTAATGTTTTGCGGACCAAGTGGTCTAGATGTAACCGGAGTTGTGAATGCCCTCGGCGCGTTCACAGATTCGATCGTCTTCGCAACGGACACTGTAACGAATCCGGGGCGTTGGCGCGGTGTGACGATGAGCGGCAACTCAGGAAATAGCGAATTTGAGTATTGCTCAATTTCTGATTCGCGCGCTTTGACGACCAAGCGAACGGAGGGCGGAGCGATTCGGATGGCCTCTGTCTCGCCAAGCTTTTCCAACTGCTCGATTGAACGTCATCAGGCTTTGCAAGGCGGCGCGGTCTTCCTTGAGCAGTCTTCTCCGACTTTCACGAACTGCTATTTTGAAGCAGGGGCTGCGGACTCAGGCGGCGTGATTTGCGCCCGCTCGGGTTCTGCTCCGATATTTGATGGCTGCACGATCAAGAGCGGAATGGCTACGGCGGGTGGCGGATATTTGGCACAGGGAGCTACGGGGCAACTTCTCAATTGCCGAATCGAGAATAATAGCTCATTCTCCACGGGCGGTGCAGTGTTTCTGGATGCTGCTCCGGCGATAATTCGAAACAACCTGTTTTTGAACAACACTTCGACGACAGGTGGTGCAATTTGGATTGGGAGCACAAGCGCAACGGTTGAGTTCAATACGATTGCTGGAAACACGGCAATTGACGGGGCCGGAATCTATATGCGCTTCGGATCAACTCAAGTGAAGAACAACATCATCGCAGAAAATCACGGTGACGGAATCTATTTCTTTGTGGCTCCGACTGCGGCGATTCGGTACAACTGCGTAGCCTCAAATGACAGCGCGAGTTTTGCATTCTTCAGCAACTCACCATCGCAAGGTCCGGTGGGACTGGGCGCGCTTGACAGTTTGAATGCGAATGGTGATCCCTGCGACCGTTATCGCAATATACAGTTGAACCCACTGTGGGTCAGCGGGGTCGGGCATGATTATTATCTTGCGCATATCGCGACAGGTCAAGCGGAAGATTCCCCTTGCCTAAATGCAGCGGATCCTGCGGCTATTACGCCGACGGGAACAACGAGCACAAATTACGCGACCGACAATCTTGTGGCGGACCAAGGCTATCACGGTCCGCAACTTTCCGGACCTCCAAATCCGGTAACTGATTTAGTTATTCGTGCTGCGGCGGATAGCGTGCGATTGTTTTGGAGTTATGCCGGGACGGGATTGTTCTTGGTTAAAACCGATTCGGTGGATACCGGTAGCTTCTTGACAACGGTTGCCGCAACGACGGATACGTTTGCTGTTTTGCCTTATGCGACCCCGATACATTCGACGCGCGGGTACTTTCATGTGATTGTGGAGCATTAGAATATTTTGAGTCAACTTGTTTCGACGGAGTGGTTAGCTGAGCATTTGCACGATCCAGATTTGGTAATTGCCGACGTGCGCTGGGTGCATCAGGACTCAAAAGCGGCCTATGCAGATTTCTTGAGTGGGCATATTCCGGGTGCGGTGTTTATTGATGTCGATGCGGATTTGTCTGAGGTCGGTGACTATTCGAAAGGACGCCACCCCCTCCCTGCTCCGGCAGACTTGGTTTCACGACTTGCAAACAAGGGAATCGGCAAGGGTGTGCGTGTCGTCGCAACTGAGGAAGAGAGTTTCAAACTTGCGGCGAGGTTGTGGTGGCTGCTGAAGTGGATTGGTGTTGATGACGTCATGGTGCTCGACGGTGGGTTGACAAAGTGGAAGGCCGAAGAGCGCGAAATAGAAATGCTCCAAACCAAACGCGCACCGGTCGAGCCGTATGAGATTCAGTTGCGCGAAGACATGATGATTGACGCGGAAGAGGTTGCTCTGCGAATTGCAGATGGCGGACTTGTGTATGATGCCCGCGCGCCGGAGCGTTTTCGCGGTGAAGTGGAAGCGCTCGATAAACGCGCAGGACACATTAATGGCGCACAGAACATTCCTCTTGCAACACTGCTAACAGGAGATCCGGCACAGCTCATGAACACGCAGGAATTGCAAAAGATGTTTCAAGGTTACGGAGTTGGTGACAATAAACCCGTCGTCGCTTATTGCGGTTCGGGGGTGACGGCTTGTCAATTGTTGTGGGCGTTGGACTATGCGGGAATTCAGAATTTACAATTGTATCCGGGTTCATGGAGCGAGTGGATTGAACTCCATCCAAAGGCCGGAGTGAAGTTAACATAGAATTGGATCGAATGATGAAGCGCTGGAATTTAGTTATAAGTTTATTGACGGCAAGTGTATTTCTATTTGCCATGAGCGCGTCCGCGCGGCCACCGAAGAAGAATATGAACAATTCGCGGCTGGCTGAAATCGAAATTAAATCTCCGCTGGATGCAAAGACAATTGAAGATGCCGGCGGTATTTTTGATCACTATCGCGGACCAAAGGCGCATGTTTACCTTTTGCAGGAAGATTTTGAGCAATTGCGCGCACGCGGGTTCAGCATGCAGTGGCTGCCTGAAGAGCGTGTTGAACAGGGAAGATTAGATACTTATCACGAGAATGCGGAAATCGAGACGCAGTTTATCGCGTGGGCAGCGGCTTATCCGACATTGTTTTCGTATCAAAGCATCGGCAATTCTGTACAGGGTAGGCCAATGTGGGTGGGCATGGTGTCAGATAATGTTGGTTTAGATGAACCAGAAATTGAAGTCAAGTATATCGGCGCGATGCATGGTGACGAGTTGACCGGGCTTGAGAATTGCATGAAGCTTATTGATACTCTCTTGACGGGTTACGGCATCAATGCGGAATTGACCGAAATGGCCGATGATTACGAGATTTACATTCTGCCGTTGATGAACCCCGACGGCCGCAATGTGGGAACATTGGGACAAAGATTCAATGCAAATGGCCAAGATTTGAATCGCGATTTTCCTGATCGGTGTTGGGATTCGACCAATACGGCAGCCGGTCGTGAGATTGAAACGGCACACGTAATGGATTTCACAGCCTCGCGGAATTTTGTCATCTCCGCGAATTTCCACGGCGGCGAAGTCGTAGCCAACTATCCTTGGGACAGCAACTACAACGGATCGAGCGTGTTTTCGCCGAGTCCGGAAAACGCGTTGTTCTATCAGTTGGCACTGTCTTACGCGCAAGAGAATCCGACGATGTACAACCACAGCAATTTCCCGCCGGACGGCACGACGAATGGTGCGGAGTGGTATCATGTGTCGGGCGGCATGCAGGATTGGAACTACGTGTGGATGGGTGACAAGGAAGTCACGATGGAAATCTCGTACACGAAATCGGGGCCTGAAGCCGCACTTGACAGTTTGTGGCGCGAGAATCGTCAGTCGATGATCAGCTATTTGCAGATGGCGCGCGAAGGTGTTCGTGGAGTCGTGACGGATGCAGAAACTGGAAACCCGGTGCGCGCCAATGTGATGCTCGCAAATATTCCCTACGTCACGCATAGCAGCACGCTTCATGGCGAATATTATCGCATGCTGCTTGCCGGAACTTACAGTTTGACATTTTCTGCGCCGGGCTATGTTAGTCAAGTTGTGAATAATGTCAACGTGGTTGGGGGAACGCCAACGATTCTTGATATTCAATTGAATCCCGCGCCGCGTGCGGAAATTGCCGTAGTGCCGAATACGATTTCAGAAGCCGTGCCGGTGTGTGACACGTATGACGTGAACATCGCGATACAGAATACCGGTGATGCGGCGCTGACGTGGAGCGCATCTGAATTGAGTTTCGGCGCAACGAATTACGGTGCCGGAGTTGGCGGAGGCCGATGGATTGACAGCCGAGTTGCTGCGGGCGGCCCCATTTACAATTGGGTTGACATTAGTACAATCGGCACGCAGATCGCATTTTCGAGCGATGATCAAAACCTGGGGCCGTTTGCACTTGGGTTCAGCTTCCCGTTCTATGGGACCAATTTCACACAGATTCGAGTGGCAGCGAACGGATGGCTGTCGTTTACCTCGAGTGCCACCGGAGCAACTTCATACACGAATCTTACTTTGCCTGCGACCGCCGCACCTGAGAACATTCTCGCGTGCTGGTGGGACGATTTGAGTCCGCAGCGCACAGGAACGAATATCCGCCGCTGGACGAACAACGTAGATAGTTTTGTGGTCTCGTATCAAAATGTGCAAAGTTTTGCCAATAGCGGATTGTACAATTTTGAAGTGATTCTGAAATCCGACGGATCGATTACTTACCAATATGCCAGCATGGGCACCAATCGCTTGGAATCGGCGACGATCGGGATGCAGAACAGCGACAAGATGAAGGGTGTAAACGTCGTTTACAATGCGGCATACATTGTAAACAATCTTGCCATCAAGTTCTGTCCGGCGCCAGCGGTACAAACAGTTCCGCCATCGGGGAATGTGGCCATTGGTTCACAACAGAATGTGATTTTAAGATTGTCCTCTTGCTGTTTGCCGGACGGCCCGTCGTCGACTATGCTCAGGCTGACCTCGAATGATCCTGTCACGCCGGTTCTTGATGTCCCTGTTACGATTGATGCTGGTGGCAATCTTCCTCCCACGGCGGTTAGTGACTTGACGATTACTATTGAGAGCGGCAATGTCCATTTGAATTGGTCTGTAGCCGAGAATGCAGATTTCTATTCCGTTTGGAGCAGCACGAGCTGGCCGCCGACGATTGGTAATGCGACTCAGATTGGAACGACTCCGTCCACGGAATTTGTTACTCCGGTTTCGGAGAATTTGCTGGAATATTACTTTGTGGTTTCCGAACAATAGCTGGTTTCCCAACATACGGGGATTGATATGAAACATGTGATTTTTGCAGCACTCGTATTAGGTATTTTTGTTGGAATAGTTTCAGCGGCGGTGATTTCGCCGAACTTTGATGCGGAACTCAGTCGGGTCGCAAAGGATGAGTTTGTTTCGGGAATCATCATTCTCGAAAGTCCGATTGACGTGCGGGAGTTGGATTTGTCGTTGCATGAGCGCGGCGCGAAACGAGCCGAGCGGTACAACGAGATTTACAATGCCCTGCGAGTTAACGCACGGATGACACAGCCGAAATTCCAAGGCGAGCTTGAGGCGGGAAAAGAACTTGGTTTGGTGGAAGGATACACGGCTTACTGGATTGAAAACCTGTTTATTGTGAGCGCCAAAGCGGAGTTTTTTAACGCGCTGAGAAATCGCAGTGACATCATGGGACTGTCGGAGAACTTTGAAGCCGTTGCAATCGAGCCGATTCGCAGTGAAGATAGCGTGAGTGACGACGAGATATTTCGCAGACCTCGCAATCCTCTCGATGATGAATTTACGACGCCCGGTCAAGATGCCATTGGCGCGACACGGGTGAATCGTGAATTGGGAATAACCGGGCATGGCGTGCTGGTAGCAAATCTTGACACGGGCGTTGACGGCACTCATCCGGCTCTGGCGTCGCGCTGGAGAGGATTGAGCGCGACTGCTTCGGCGGCTTGGCATGATTTGCTCAATCAGGTTCCGACAACCTTTCCGACCGATGGCAACTCGCATGGCACCCACGTCATGGGTACGATTTGCGGTCGCGAAATTAGCGGCACAGATACGACAACCGTCGGTGGCGCGCCGGACGCGGAGTGGATTGCCTGCAACGCAATCAACCAAGGCGTCGGCAATGCATTTGACAACGACGTGATTAACGCCTACCAGTGGTTTGCCAATCCGGACGGAGACTCGACGACGCTGGATGACGTGCCGGATGTTGTGCAAAATAGTTGGGGTGTGAATGGCGGACTTGGTTATGTTGAGTGCTGGGATTTATGGAATGCGACTATCGTGAATCTTGAAGCTCTTGGCTGTGTTGTGACATTCAGCGCCGGCAATGAGGGTCCAAATGCACAGACGATGCGCAGTCCGGCGATTCATGCGTTGAGCGAAGTGCAGATGTTCTCCGTTGGTGCAGCTCAAGTTTTAGACGGCGATACTCCACCCTTTGATATCGCGAGTTTCTCAAGTCGCGGCCCAAGCCCTTGTCAAGGGACTGCAATCAAGCCGGAAATCACGGCACCGGGAGTCAGTGTATTTTCGAGCGTGCCTGGCGGCGGCTACAGTGATGGATTCAGCGGAACCTCGATGGCAGGGCCTCATATCGCGGGCGTTGTGGCCTTAATGCGTGAGGCATGTCCGCAGTGTGACGCAATCACGATCAAAGAAGCGTTGCTTAGCACTGCAATTGATGAAGGCTATGGAAATGTCGGCAACGACAATACATTTGGCTTTGGATTTGTCGATGCTTTTGCGGCTGTGCAGGCTGTGTTTAATCTTGGATTCGTACAGGGTGTTGTTACATCTGCAGGACAACCCATCGATAGCGTGACGGTGTCCGCAGAGGGCAGCACCCGCGTGGAAATGACAGATGCAACTGGAGCCTATCGCTTTCCGCTCAGTGCCGGAACGTACACGATTCGTTTCACGAAGTTCGGATATCACCCCGTTACCGTTGCCGGTGTTGTTGTTGTAGAAAATGACACTACATTTCAAGATGTGTCCATGACCTTGTCACCTATGGCTACTGTCTCAGGGCATGTTTTCGACGCAGACAACAATCCTCTCGCGGGAGCAACGGTCAAAGCGCTAGCAGTCCCGGTTGCTCCTGTCGCAACAGACATAGACGGTTCCTACTCTCTCCCCCTGCCAACCGAACTCACATACACATTGCGCGCTTACGGCACTCGTGGGGCGGCACAATCAACTTTCGTATTGAACGCAGACACCACGATTGATTTCTACATGCCGAGCGAATTGTTCTGTTATGACTTCGAATCAGGAAATCAAGGCTGGACCATTGGAGCGGTAGGGGACAACGCAACGCTTGGCATTTGGAATCGAATGGATCCTGATCGTACCATAAACTTGGACAGCATTGTCTGTCAGCCGGACACGGATCACACGGCAAATGGAGTCAATTGTTTTGTGACCGACGGTCGCGCAGGCAATGGTGTCGGAGCGAACGACGTTGATGGCGGTCGCACGACTCTACTTTCACCGATTTGGGATCTCAGCGCCGAGAGCAATGCCGTGATTGAGCTATATACGTGGTTCACAAATGACAACGGCAACAATCCGGGGCAAGACTACTTTGATGTTGATGTTTCGAGTGACAGCGGCGCAACGTGGCTGCCGATGTTGCACGAGAACGTTGATTGGGAAGAGTGGCGGCGAGAGACATTCGTGCTGGAAGATTATATTCCGCTAACCAACGCGGTCCGCGTTCGCGTAGCTGCGGACGATCAGCCGCTTGGGTCACTCGTAGAAGCGCTTGTGGACGATGTTTGTATCTTGACCTCGGGCATACTGCCGCCGGAGAATTTGACGGTGCTGGTAGTTAGTAACGGGATGCAGTTATCATGGCTTCCTGTCATGGGCGCGTCAAGCTACACGATATGGCGCGGAACGCAATTCCCGCCGACACTTGAGAATTCAGCAATTTTAACAACGGTGACGAGCACGTCATATATTGACTTGACGACGCTTGACACATTAGGATTCTACATTGTGACCGCGAATCGATAAGCGGTCAATATTTCAGGAGACAATTTCGGGATGATTACGATTGAAAATCGCGTGGCGGAGCTGAAGCGTCCGTCAACGGAATTCCCACGCAATTTTTTGGCATCGGGGTTGACGCTGTCTAATTGGGACGACGTCGCACCGTATTATCAGGATTTGGAAGAGCGACAGGTAGAGAGTGCGGCGCAGCTTGAGAATTGGATTGCCGATTCAAGTGAGTTGTCCGCATTTTTGGCCGAGGAATCCTCCCGCAGGTATATTGCGATGACGTGCTCGACAGATAACGAACAGGCTGAAAAGGCCTACATGGTGTTCGTTGAAGAGATTGCACCGCGCATGAAGGAGGCTCAAGATCGCTTGAACCGCAAACTCGTCGCAAATTCTTGGGCCTCAACACTAGGGCCACGTTACGAAGTTTTCATGCGGTCGTGCTTGAACTCGGTAGATTTATTTCGCGAAGAAAATGTCGCGATTGAAACTGAGCTTGAGCGGCTGTCGCAGCAATACCAAAAATTGTTCGGTGCGATGACGGTGCAATGGCAGGGAGCCGAGATTACGATTCCGCGCGCGTTGGCAAAGCTTGAAGAGACGGATCGCTCGGTGCGTCAAGCCGCTTACAAGCTTGTGGCAGAGCGCCGTCTGAAAGATCGCGATGAACTTGAAGACATTTTTGATCAGATGCTCGTAAGGCGCCATCAGATTGCGCTGAATGCGGGGTTTGAGAACTACCGCGATTTCAAGTTTAGGGAGTACGAGCGATTTGATTATACTCCTTCAGAGTGCGAAGCCTACCATAAGGCAGTCGCTGATCTCGTCGTGCCTGTGCTTCGCGAAGCATCGCGCGCGCGCAAGGAAGCGCTGGGGGTAGAGCAGCTTCGCCCGTGGGATTTGGAGTGCGATCCGCATGGCCGGGAGCCGTTGCATCCGTTCGGAACGGCAGACGAGTTGATTCGTGCCTGCTCACAAGTCTTTCATCGTGTCGATCGGGAATTGGGCGAGCAGTTTGACAAGATGAACGAACTCGGCTTGCTCGATTTGTCGAGCCGCAAAGGCAAAGCGCCGGGCGGCTACCAGAGCGATTTGGCCGAAGTGCGTTTGCCATTTATTTTTATGAATGCCGTCGGAACAAACGACGACGTGTTCACACTCTTGCATGAAGGCGGACACGCTTTTCACGCGTTTGCGGTGAGGGATGAAGAATTGTATGCTTATCGACATGCACCGATGGAGTTTTCCGAAGTGGCCTCGATGAGCATGGAACTTCTGGCGATGCCCGAATTAAACGAGTTTTACAGCCAAGCAGATCAGGCTCGCACGATTCGCACAGAGATGGAAGGCAAGCTTGCTCTGTTGTGCTGGATTGCGACGATTGACGCGTTCCAGCATTGGATCTATACTCATCCTGGGCACACACGCGAACAACGTCGAGATTATTGGCGGAGTTTGGTCGAGAAGTTCGGAGCTGGAGCTGATCACACTGGATTTGAAGAGGCGCGGGATTACAGATGGCACGCACAGCTGCATCTGTTTGAAGTGCCGTTTTACTATATCGAGTACGGCATTGCACAGCTTGGTGCATTTCAGATTTGGAGCCGCTCACGCAAGGACTCAGCCGAGGCGCTGCGCGGGTACAAGCATGGTTTGTCGCTCGGCGGATCTCGTCCATTGCCGAAATTGTTCTCTGCGGCGGGAATCAAATTTGATTTCACGGCTGAAATGATTGCACCGCTGATGCAGGAAGTTCGTGAGGAGATGGCGAGGCAAGCGAAACTCGAAACTCGGTAAGCAACCTCTATTGATAAAATGAAAATAGCCCACGTTGAGTGGGCTATTTTCATTGAGGATAGTGTGAGGAAGCTAAGCTGCTTTCATGCCGCTCCACCACGCCGCATAGCCGCGCAAGCCCTCAATCAGCGGGACTTGGGGTCTGAAGCCTAATGACGTGATCCTATTCGCATCGAAGTGTTGGTGAGTAGCTTCGATGAAAGTCGGCGAAGCGCAACTGCCCATATTCGGCAGTTCGAGAATTGAGCACAGATGAGTGTTTAGTTCACCCATCGTCATGCTGTGGCCAGATGCGATATTGTATATGGCCTCGGTTGGATTGCTCAAAACTAATTTCACCGCTTGCAAAACGTCGGCGGCATGAATGATGTCGCGGGTCGCATTGGGTTCAAAGTGGTATTTGATGTTTGTGCCTTGCGGGCCGAGCAAATTGAACAACAGGTCGTGCACGGGGTTGGTCCCTACTGCAGGACCATAGGTTGACGCGATGCGCAGGATAGTTGCTTTCAGATCATAGCAGCGTTCAAAATCTTGCAGGATTTCTTCAGCCATCGCGAAGTAGCGGCCATTCATGGAGACAGGATCAAGTGCGGCGGATTCATTCATTGCAACAGCGCATTCACCATAGACATCTGTTGAGGACATCAACACGACCCGAGTGCTGGCAGAATTGCGACGGACAACATCACAGAGCACAGCGGTCTTTTCAACAATGCGATTAAAAGCTGCCAGCGGAGCTTGCGCAGACGAATCGCGCGAAGATTCCGTCGATGCATGCAGAATAATGTCCGGAGCAAGGGTACCAATCATCTCTGCAAAACGTGGATCGGCGAAACTGTGCTGGACAGCCGGAAAGTTTGATTTCAGAGCAAGGTACGTATCCAGAGAAACGGCTTGCACGGAAACTTGCGCACCCGCATCGAGCAGACCGTAGGCCAGAAAGCGAGCCAGCGAGTTCTCTGCTCCGGTGATGAGTATTTTACTGTTAAGGCTATTGCTTGCAGATACAGTGTTCGCAACGGGCTTGTTTGACTTAAAGGAGATCATTGCTCTTCCTTAGGATGACTCTCTGGTGTGCCAGTAGGAGTTTGGAATCGGTTCGGCGGGCGAATAGTCGTCGGCAATGGTTTCCCATACGGCGAGCGCCTCATGCCAACTGAATGTATTGTTGCCGAGTTTTTCAAAAATTGCACGCACACGATCGAGATCGGGCAAGGTCAGGACTTGCCACGGCACATGCGACAAATCATGAGTGTGTGAAACGCTGGCCGTATTAAACAAATCCACACGACGAATCAAGAATGATTCAAGATGCTGGCGTGGGCCGGGGTGTGAATCCTCGTGCCACGCCCTGCGCAGGGTTTCAATGCGAATGGCATCGATTTCGAGTCCTTCGGGATACGAGTGCTTGGGCAAGCGGTTGGTGCACCAATCTGCATCTTTGCTCTCAAGAAGTTTTTCAACAACTTGGTCAACCAATTGTCCATCGATCAATGGACAGCTTGCGCGCAAAGGAACAATGATGTCTGCGCCGTAAGCAATAGCCGTACGGTACACGCGGTCGAGGAGGTCATATTCGGATCCGCGGAAACAATAGTATCCGCTGGAAAGACAGAGGGACTCAATCGAGTCGTCGGCTTTGTTATCGGGCAAGGCCACCACGAGGTCGTTCAACCGGGTAGAATGCGACGCTCGGGCAAGAACTTTCAGCAGCATCGGCTCGCCAGCCAGTTCGCGAAGGACTTTACCGGGCAGACGCTCGGAACCTCGTCTGGCTACCACAATTCCTAAAATTTTCATAACTTATCGGATGTGTTACATCGAAATGACCGCAATGGAAAGGATGAGGCCAGCGGCCTCAGAGACCAATGATTGAAGATTCGGAGCAAGAATCGCTCCAGCATAGCTTTAAGTCCGGAGCAAGACAGGTCGGAGAGGTTACGGCTCTCTCCAGCGATGGCCGCGGGATCGTCAAGAGCCGTGGGCAGGTGTTTTTTGCGGAGCGGGTGGTGACAGGTGACCGAGTGGCCTTTACACCAGATACGGAGAGCAACCCGATGGTCGCGGTGAACCCAAAAGTACTAAAGCTCTCAGCGTTTCACTGCGAGCACCCCTGCCGACACGCCAAGGAGTGCCCTGCCTCTGAATGGGGAATCGTCACTTATGACTGCCAGCTTACTGAAAAGACCGAGCTGGTCAGGCGGGTGCTACGAGGGGCGGTTGACGGAGAATTAGTCGCCGACATCTGGCCAAGCCCGCAACAGTGGGGCTACCGGAACCGTCTAACCTTACAGGTCCGGATGCGCGAGCATGGGGGTGCCGAGCTTGGCTATGCTACTGGAGCACGAGGGGCAGGGTTTTCCCCGATCAAAAAGTGCCTACTCGCAATTGAGCCAGTGGCCTCAGCGGTGGGTCATGCAGGTTGGATTCTGCGGGACTTGCGCGAATTAACTGTAGAGATATTGCCTGACCGGATGATGTTCTTTGACACCTCTGAAGGGCCGGGCGCGATGGCCATTTTTAAGGGCCGACCAGTCGAGACGGATGTTCAACATTTCTTAGAACTTGCAAAGAAAATAGAACTTCCAGGCGGAATTTGGGGCGCAAGTTCGAATCAGGTGGGAATTGTGGGAGAGCGAGGCACGTTTTGGAGAGAAGAGGAGTGCCGAGCCATGCAGGTCGATTGGTTGGGGCACAAATTGGAAGCACATCCAGCAGGCTTTGCTCAGGTGAACGAAGAGGCATTTGCAGAAGTCCTGAGCTATCTCAAGTCACTTCGTGATGACTTCGCGGCAAGAACCGTATGGGATCTTTATGGCGGCTATGGCGCGCTTGGCTTTGCAGCTGCGCGTGACGGAAGTCGAGTGCATGTGGTAGAGCAGAGCGGTTTGGTCGAAAGTACATTTGCTCAGCTTGCTAAACTCCGTCCCAATGTGGAAGCAGAATTGCAGCAAGGTGAAGCGGCACGAGTTGTGCCGAAACTTGCCCGCAAGATTTCCGAAGACGATTTAGTGATATTGGACCCGCCTAAGAGCGGTTGCCATCCGGAAGTGCTGGCTGCCTTAATGGAATCCAAACTGCATCGAATTGCGTATCTAAGTTGTAACCCCGCCAGACTGAGCCGCGATCTGAAAATCTTGGCTGAGCAGGGATTTCAGGCGAAAATGGTACAGCCTATGGATTTTTTCCCGCAAACTCCCGAAATTGAGGTACTTGCGATTGCAGAACGATGAAGATGTGTTGAATTATTGATGAAAAGTGGCTATTCTATGTAATAGTGTGGCAGGTCGAAGCATGAACAAGGAGAATACTATGAAGAAGACTGTTTTATTGCTTGCTGTCTTGGCGCTCATATCGGGGAATTCCGCGATTGCTAAGACGAACATCGGATTAAAAGGGATCGGGCCTCGCGCCGGCTTCGTAGATCCGGATCATAGGGATGGCGCAATTACTTTAGGCGCCGTCGCGGATATGGGAACTTGGACGAGAGAACCTTCCGTGGGAAATGGCTCTGACATGGTGGAGAGCGGATGAAGCTGATGAAGCTGAAGATGGGGAGTTTACGAATGGAGCTTCACGGATATCGCCTACCGCAATTCTGTGTATTACACGTTCGAAGTTGGGAAGAACTTATACGTCTATCCCGGCGCGGGCCTCGCGGTCCACTTCTTGAACTCGAGTGTTGAAGGGCCGGGGAATTACGATGCTGACGAGTCCGATACAGAAATCGCACTCATGATTCTCGGAGGTTTCCAATTCCCGATTGCGAATAGATGGCGCGGACAAACGGAACTGCAACTTGATTTCGGCGATGCCGAACAGACCAATGTGCAGATTGATTTCATTTACGATTTGGGCAAATAGATTTTGTACATGTGATTGGAGGAGCGATTGACTTCGCTTAGTGAGAAATTAGCACATGCACGGAGATTAGGGGAGGGAGCGCAAGCTCTCTCCCCTCTTCCGTTTCAGAATGTCGGTCAGGTGCTGGCAAAGCAGCTTGCGGATCGACCGGAACAACCCTTCTTGATCTTTTACACGGACTCGGGCGAACGAAGTCAGTGGAGCTACCGCGAGTTCTCTGAACTGGTGTGGAAAACAGTACGCATTCTTGAGACTTACGGAATCAAGCGCGGCGACAGAATTGCCACGGTTTCACATAATCATGCGGAGACGGTGGTTCAGTATTTCGCAGCGTGGACGCTTGGCGCGGTGGTTGTGCCGATTAACTTAGGCGAAACCGACGAGCGTGTTGAGTATATCTTGAGCAATTCGGAAACGAAGCTTGCGTTTGTGCGCGCACCTTATGTTGAGCGAATTGCGGCTCTGCAAGCGAAGCTACTTGAGTTCAGGACGATTGTGCAAACGGGTGGCGAACTCAGCTCAAAGTATCTGCATTACTCGGTGGAGCTAAATAACCACTCGGGCGACGCGCGGCTCGTAGAAGACGTTGGTCTTGAAGACGAAGTGCTGATTGTTTATACGTCGGGCACAACTGGCAACCCAAAAGGCGTTGTGCTCGTGCAGCAGAATTTGCTGACAGATGCTCAAGGGAT
This sequence comes from bacterium, assembly GCA_016721565.1. Taxonomy (GTDB): domain Bacteria; phylum Electryoneota; class RPQS01; order RPQS01; family RPQS01; genus JABWCQ01. The sequence goes on from JADKHW010000020.1 coordinate 57,340, forward strand.
TTCGGAATGGCACGGCCTGACGGCTGGACAGCGGATGATGTGCGTACTGCCGCTCCATCATGTGAACGGCACGGTCGTGACTTTGATGACGCCTATGTATTATGGCGGCACTGTAGTGCTAAATCAAAAGTTCTCGACGCATCACTTTTTCGAGCGAATTGAACAGGAGAATGTACAGATTGCCAGTGTGGTGCCGACCCTCTTGCAGTTCTTACTACACGAAAAAAGTCTCGAAGGTAAGCAACTTTCTTTGCCGAATTTCCGTCACATCATATGCGGGGCGGGCCCGCTGACGGTCGAGCTTGCAAGCGCCTTTGAGGACAGATTCGGACTCAGAATTGTGCACGGCTACGGACTATCTGAGACTACTTGCTACTCCTGCTTCCTCCCTGTCGAGTTAACGGATACCGAGCACAAGCGCTGGATGCGCGAATACGGATTCCCCTCCATCGGTGTACCCATTCCGCAGAATGAGATGGAGATTCAGGATGATCACGGGCAATCGTTGCCACCTGACACAAAGGGCGAGATTGTGATTCGCGGCGTCAACGTGATGAAGTATTATTTCGCAGCCCCCGAAATTAACGAGAAAACCTTTGAGTTCGGCTGGTTTCGTTCCGGAGACGAAGGATTTTTCAAAACGGATGAGAAAGGCCGCAAGTTCTTCTTCATTACCGGAAGATTGAAGGAACTCATCATTCGCGGCGGCGTGAACATTTCGCCCTTTGAAATAGATGAAGTACTTGCGCGGATTCCCGGCATTGACAAAGCTATGGCCATCGGATTTGAAAACGATTGGTATGGCGAAGAGGTAGGTGCCTACGTGTGCTTGAAGCCGGGCGCAAATGTGAGCGAGCATGAGATAATCGAATTTTGCGCACGCGAACTCGCGGTTTCAAAATGCCCGAAAGTTGTGGCATTCGGCCACGAGTTCCCCGTCACATCCACAGGAAAATATCAGCGCAACAAATGTAAGCATTTGTTCAGCGCGTTTAAGTCGGAACAGTATCCCAAGAAAGCGACAAAATAGAAGGACCCTCGAACATGATTAAGCAGCTTGCAGCTTTGCTTCTGCTCGGATGTGCGCTCGCGAATGCGAATCCTCCGGCCACAATGCTCTCGGAAGGACAGTATATACCAGATATCGGCACGTTCTTGCAGATTGGCAATTGGAGTCCGTCGGGTAACAGTTGGGACGGCAAAGATGTGTACGTCACATCGTCCGCGTCGGGTGCGACACAAATATACCGCATTACGGACAGCGGCTGGCCGTATCAGTTGACAACGTTTGAAGACGGCATTGACGGATTCACACTTGCGAAACATGGGCACGTCGCGATTGTCACAGCTTCCGTTGGCGGTGATGAAAATTCGCAGATGTACTTAATGGACACGAAGTCGGGCAGAATTCTTAAGCTAACCGATAAGCCGGAAGTGCAATTCGGTTCAGTTGTGTGGGCGCCGGACGATTCAAAGATTTATTATACGTCCAACGAAGAGAACGGCACGGACTTCTTTGTCTATGAAATGAACATCACTTCAGGTGCTACGAAGAAGATCTTTGACGGCGTGAAAGGTTCCAATAATATCGCCGACTTGTCCCAAGACGGCAAGCACATGATTATCAGCACGTACACGTCGAACGTCAACAACGATCTGCACCACCTTGACTTGACTACGGGCAAGTGGACGACGATCACTAAGGATAAGGGTGACGTTGTTTACGGATCAGTAACGCTGATGCCCGACAATCAGACGATTTACATTGATTGCAACGACAACCCCGAAGGCATGGCGCGGATGGCAACAATGAAGCTCGGTTCGCCAAAGGTCACCTACGTCACTGACGGTTGGCTTGACACCAAGTGGGAATGCGAAGGCGTGGGTTTCTCGCGTGACTTCAAATACATGGCCGCCTCAACCAACGAAGACGGATGGGGTCGCGCGAAAGTCCGTGAAGTAGCAACCGGCGCTCCCGTGAAATTGCCGAAGCTCGACGGCCAGATGGGCGTTGCAGGATTCACGCAGGACGGCGAATTGATTATTTCGTTCTCAAGTCCGACAATGGCGCCGGAAGTTTATCGTTGGAACCCAAAGACTGAAAAGCTTACGCAGTTGACGCAATCCATTTATGCGGGTATCGATCGCTCCTTATTCCGCGATCCGGTGCTGGTGCGATTCCCGAGCTTTGATGGGTTGGAGATTTCAGGCTACTTGTATTTGCCTGCTTCATACAACGAAGGCCAGCCCGTGCCGTTTATCGTTGAAGCGCACGGTGGACCGGAAGGGCAATTCCGCCCGGCATTCATTCGCAATATTCAGTACATGATGCTGAACGGCTACGGTGTGTTCTGCTTGAATCCGCGCGGGTCATCGGGCTATGGCCGTGACTTCCTGGCAATGGACAACTACAAGAAGCGCAAAGATTCGTTGAAAGATTACAAAGCCGCGACAGATTGGCTGATTACACAAGGCTACACGAAGCAAGGAATGATTGGCATTCGCGGCGGTAGCTACGGTGGCTACGTTGTACTCGGCATGATCACGGAATATCCCGATCTGTACAATGCCGCGATTGACATTGTCGGCATCGCGAATTTCAAGACGTTCCTTGAGAAGACTGCGGACTATCGCCGCGCATTGCGTGAAGCGGAATATGGGCCGCTCTCGGATCCAGCGTTCTTAACGGAAGTCTCACCGATCAACAAGGCCGACAAGATTAAGACTCCACTATTGGTAGTTCACGGTGAAAATGATCCTCGCGTGCCGGTCGGTGAAGCGCGTCAGATTATTGCCGAACTCACAAAGATGGGAACTCCTGTTGATTCGCTAATCTTCCCCGATGAAGGTCACGGCGCAAGCAAGCGTCCCAACATCATCGCAGAATACCGCAAGCACGTTGAGTTCTTCGATAAATATCTTAAGGGCGTGACAAAACCCGAAAAGATGAAAGAGTACACCAGCGTAAACGCTGGACCCAATGCGCTGACGCGATTGCCTTGAATTAAAAGCCCGACTCAAATGAGTCGGGCTTCGTGTTTTTACTTCGGCATAGTTTCGTGCCACCAGCGCAGAATATCGGGGAACCTGCGTCGCCACGAGGATTCATTGTGTTCGCCCTCGGGGTCAATGACGACACGTGCGTCAACACCGTTGGACTTCAAGATGCGTCCGCATTCGCGAACGGCGTCAATCATTTGATTTGAAAGTCCGCGCTCGCCACCGAATTCGCGCACACCATAATCAATCCAAATTCGCGTGTCACCGTGACAAGCTTGTGCGGTTTTCATGATGCGACCGCCCGCCACATTCATACTCGGGCTTAAGCAAGCCGCGAACGAGAATTTGTCCGTGCGAGTCATCCCCGCATACAGTGATATCAAACCGCCAAGTGACGATCCAGTAACACCAGTGTAATCGCGTTCCGGTTTCGTGCGGTATTGATTGTCAATTTGCGGCTTTACCGTTTGCAGGATGAATCGAACGTATCGCTCACCGAATCCTCGCGAGCGGCGAAAGTCATCCTCCCACGGCGAATACTCGTGTAAACGCGCAAGTCCCATGTTTGGAATTCCGACGATGATGTGTCGCAAGCTCTCTTTCTCAGCAAACTCGGTGGAAATTTCATCGACGCCCCACTCTTGATCGTAAGCCGAAACTTCATCGAAGAGATTTTGCCCGTCGTGCATATACATCACGGGATAGCGTTCGTGCGTGCGCGTATCGTATTCGGGCGGCAGCCACACAAGAATGTCGCGCATATTACCAAGCTGCGGCGAGAAGATATCCTTCATAATCCGCAAATCACCCACAACGGTGTGGCGCGGTCTCCAATGCAGCGTGCCTGGATGTAAATCACACCAGCCGCCGATCTCTAATTTCAGATCGCCGTTGTGCGAATCACTTGCCCACACACGATTTCCGAGCGGTTCGCCGTTTGTAGTACACTCAACAGTGTCCCACGAACCGCGCGTGATTTTGAATTCGGCATGCTCAAGGTCAGGCGGAATTACGAATCGGTGCGTATCATCTGCCTGCGGAATTGCGCGCGATAGCGGATGTGAGGGACTCCAGCCATTGAAATCGGCGGCAAGAAAAATTGTCGCGCCCGCCGGAGTGTCGGCGGGCACGATTAGAGTCAAGACACGAGATGAATCCGACATAAAGTTAGTGATGCGAGAGCCTGTCCTGTTCGGTTTTCACCCAATAGCTGATAAGACCGCGATAGTGTGCGATGAACTGATCATGCTCATGCGCCGGGAATGAGCGGCGACAACGCTCGATTAGTATCTCATCCCATTCGGGCGATGAGAAATAGTCGAGCGTCAGTTGATCGAGATCTGCAAGATGTGAAGCGCAGAAGACTTCAAAACGCTCAGTTTCAAAGTAGCGCTGCGCGAGGTCGTGATAGAGATCAAGCTTTTCGGCGAACGGAATGTCGCGATCAGCAATCGCAAAATAATCTCGGGTCTGCAAATCAAGGCGCGTCTTGCGTTCAGTAACTGCACAGTAAAGCGACCAGCGCACAAGCGCCTTGATGGCCCACGGGAAATAGTAGTGCAGCGAAATCAACGAAGTGTCTGGAACCGCATTGGCAAAATCAATCGGATAGATATCACTGCCGCGCAGCAGCGATTCGCAAGAGTTATACTCCCATCCAAAAAAGGCATTGATGATGCGCGTGAGCTTCGTCAAGTAGTCGCCTTGATATGGATTCAAGAAGCCATGCTCAATGCGATAGCGATTGTGCAGCGGCTGATCAGGATCGTAGCGCATCGGCAGAATCTGCGGGCCACACCCTAAACAGCGGCAGAAGATTTCGTAATCTTTGATGCCTTTCTGAATGTGCATGGTCTGCAAACCCGATTCGTCATAAGCTTTATGCAGATCCGCGCGATTCTTGATATGCGTAACGCCGCGCCAGCCACCGCCGTCATACGGCTTCATAAAGACCGGATAACCACCAACCTTCTCGACTACTTCATCCAGTTCAAAAAGCTGATGATAGTTCTCTGCTGTAACGCGTGCGCGGTCGTCATTGATGTCCCACTGCTTCTGCGGAATCAGCCACGTTTCGGGTATGTCGAAACCCAAACGAATCATCACGCAGTATGCGGAGTGCTTCTCCATCGACTGAAAGGTGAACGGATTGTTCACGGTGTGCGAATCGTTCATTAACGCGGACTTCTTCAGCCATTCGCGCACCGTCATGTGCCAATAACCCAAGCGATCGATAATGACATGCTGGCGCACGGGTTGACGCAGGTCAAACGGCTCGATTGTGAGGCGCTCTATTTCAAAGTCAAAGCGGCGGCCCTGATAATTCAAATGCGAACCGAGCTTTTCAATCAAGGTCTCATAGGCAAGCGGCCAAGCGTATTCATTGCCGAGCAAGAGGCCGATGCGGCGCAGCGTATGCGGAAGTTCGTCGTGGTGTTGCATTGCTGTCGTGGTTTAAGAAAGTTGAGGAACGTAAACGGAAATCATACGACGCCAAGAAGGCCAATCATGCGGCGTGTCATCGCCCCACATATCGAGGTGATGGCCGATGCCTTTGGTATTCAAAATCTCGGAAATGCGCTTGGTTTGGTCAATGCAATTACCTTCCCATGCGCCTTGTCCGACGACGAGCGCGATCTTGATGCGCCGAATGGCTTCGAGCGTGTCATGATCAGTCATGTTCGGCAAGTAATCCATCGGATTATTGAAATAGAAGCTCTCGTCATAGTAGCCTTCAAGTCTGTCACGAATGTCGTAGTTGCCGGAAAGACACAGCACATGACTGAAATTCCACGGATATTTTAACGCGAAGTTCAGCGTGTGGTAAGCGCCAAAACTCGAACCCGTCGCGGCGATCCGAACATTTTGCGAGCCGCAATGGTGGTGAATAAACGGAAAGACCTCATGCGTGATATACTGCTCATAGTATTCGTGCGCACGAACACGGAGATTAGGAGCCATGCCTTTGTTAAACCAACTCTCTGAATCAATACCGTCCACACAAAACACTTTGACACCTCCGGCATCAATGTGCCCTCGAATCGTCTCAATCATGTGATTGCATTCATAGTCGAAAAAACGGCCCTGTGCGGAAGGAAAGACCAACAAGGGCCGACCATAGTGGCCGAAGACCAAAAGCTCCATTTCGCGGCCCAGAGCGGGGCTATACCATTTGTGATGTTCGCGTTGCATAGTAATAAATTGAAAGTTGAAATATCAAAGAGGGGATAAAGCTCTATTGCGTTGAAGTGAAATCAAGAGGAAGCCGACTGCGGCAACTGCGGCGAAAGCGGCTCCTAGGAAGAACGGCGCATCTGAAGAAACGTTGTCCCACAGCCATCCGGCCATTAAGCTTGCCAGAAGTGCGAGCAATCCTGTTATCATATTGAAAATGCCAAGCGCAGTAGCTTTCACGTCCGCTGAAACCACGTTGGCAATCAGCGCGCGGATAACGCCTTCTGTCATAGCGGCATAGAATCCGTAAACGATGAACAATGCAATGACGGCAAGTCGAGACTCAACCGAAGCCATGCCCCAATAGACAACAGCGTAAATCAGCAAACCTGCGCTGAGCAGATACTCCATACGAATCTTATCAGAGAGCTTGCCGATGGGGTACGACGCCAACGTGTAACAAGCATTGTAGGCAAGGTAGGCCAGCAACACATTACTCAACGACAAGCCAATGTCTTTGGCTTTCAAGATGAGAAAGGCGTCGCTGCTGAAACCGAGATAGCCGATGCTTGCAATCGTAACAATCAGCCAATAGCGTTTACCGAACTTCGCGCCTGTGAGTTTCAGTTTGCGCGGCGCTGTGCTTGACGCGAACTTCGGCTCACGGATGAAGAAGATGAACAGAACACCAATCGCGGCGGGAATAAACGCAAGCCAATAGAGATTGCGCAAGAGGATTTGCAGCTTACCGGTGTCGCCATAGGTCTGAATAATGTAGAGCGAAATGGCGACACCAAGCAATGCTCCGGCAGTGTCCATCGCTCGGTGCAATCCAAACGCGCGGCCGCGCAACTCTTTCGGAGTGACGTCAGCAATTAACGCATCACGCGCACTGCTGCGCACTCCCTTGCCAAATCTATCCAAAAAGCGCGCGAACAAGACAAAGAGCCACGATCCGGCAATTGCAATCAGCGGCTTTGCCAACGCAGACAAAGCATAGCCTGCTAAGACGAAACCCTTGCGATTGCGAATGCGATCCGAGTACCAGCCACTCAGACCTTTTAGAATGCTCGCTGTGGCCTCGGCAATGCCTTCGATAATACCGATAACTCCAGCACTCGCACCAAGAACGGTTGTGAGAAAGATCGGCGTGATTGCATACAACATCTCACTTGAGATGTCGGTAAAAAACGAAACCCAGCCGAGTCGTTTGACTTCGGGGGAAAGCCGTGGTTGTTCCATCTGTGCCGCGCGAATCTCTACGCGCGCTTCACACTTTCTTGATATTCGTTCACGACGGACTCGGTGACAGCGGCGAAGTTCTCGGTCTTGCGATAGACAGCGCGCTGACGTTCGTAGCTCCCACCGCGATCCGCTATGCGGGATATATGCTTAAGCTCATTTAAGCAGTTTTGTTGAATTGCAAACGGCGTGAGTTTATTCACAAGGAACTGCAAGTCGTCACGCATGTGACGAGTCGTTCCGTCGTCACTGTGAACGATGTCCGCATCGAGTCCCCAACGAGTCGCGCGCCACTTGTTTTCCTTGATGAACCAATACTTGTGAATGGGCAACTGCTCGCCGTTGTCGTAAAGGTCGTCCAGATAACAAATCAAGCACTGTGACAACGCAACCAGCGCGAGTAAGTCATCCAAATCTGGCGTACCGTCGCAAATGCGAATTTCAAGCGTGCCAAACTTCGGATGAGGACGAATGTCCCACCAGATCTCTTGAATGGACTGAATCGCGCCGGCATGAATTAGTGTTTTCATAAACCGTTGGAACTCAGCCCAGTTGAGCATACGCTGCGGCAAACCGGCTGTCGGCATGGCTTCAAAGACTTTGATACGCGACGAAGCCAAGCCGGTCTCTTCGCCCATGAAGTAAGGCGATGCGGCGGACACCGCAAGCAGATGCGGCAGGAACGTGGTCATCGCATTGAAGATCGCGATGGCTTTCTCCGCAGTTTTCACACCGACGTGCACATGCAACCCCATAATCATCGCGCGGCGAGCAGGCCACTGCATACGGTTGACGAGATTCAAGTAGCGCGGGTTGTCCGTGATGGTCATATCGTGCCAAAGCGCTGTGGGGTGCGTGGCCACGAAACAAGTGGTCATGCCCAGACGGTTGGCAGCCTCTTCGGTCTTGCGGAATTTTTCAACCAACTCATGCTTGACGTCAGCAACGGTGCGGCAGGGAGTCGTGATGATCTCAATGATGCACTGGAGCAGCTCGGGTTTTGCCCAGCCCACATCACCGAGTTCGGCTAAGAGTTCGGGAGCACGGTTGACCGCTTGCCAGGTCTTCGGATCAACTAAGAGAAGCTCACATTCGACACCCAATGTGGGTTCGGGGGAGCCGTTAAATATCAAGGCCATAGGAAATAGTGGGTGGGATAGCTGAGGAATAATAACTGCTTGAAGATACGGAATGGCTCCTCGTAATTCAACGGTTTTACATGAGATTTCTCAGGTGGTTCAGGTCCGCTGGGAACCATCGCTTTCGCATAGCTGATAAAAAGCGTATATTTCAGTTTGCTTACAATATCTTGCCAAGCCGGAATTCACTGTGCCTCAGTTTAGCCTGAAAAGCCTCTTCCCCGTTCCAGCCGCTGAACTGTATGCTTGGCACATGCGGATTGGTGCACTGGAACGCCTGACGCCGCCGTGGTCAGCCATCAAAGTGACGTGGGGTGATGAGCATGTCTGCGAAGGCAGCCGTCGGGAGCTGTTGGTTCCGGCTGGCCCCTTCAAAACCAAATGGCTGGCCCGGCATCACAGCATTGTCGAAGGCAGACAGTTCATTGACGAGCAGGATCGCGGGCCGTTCCGCAAGTGGACACATTTGCATGTGTGTACTGACAAAGAGCAGGGCCGCAGCGAACTTGAAGACCGAATCGACTACGAATTCCCTCTGGGGAAACTTGGCGAGTTCTTTGGCAAGTCACAGGTAAATTGGATGCTCAACACAGCCTTCCCGTGGCGGCACGAGCGGACTTGGATAGACCTTTCGCGACATGCGGAGTTTGCAGGCCTCCCACGCCTAAAAGTTGCGATCACAGGTGCAAGCGGAATGATTGGCAGCAATCTCAAGCATTTTCTGACCACAGGTGGACACGAAGTCGTAACCATCGAGCGCAAGCGGGGCAACGCAAACTCGATCTATTGGAATCCTTCAACAGGTGAGATTGAAGCTGATAAGCTCGAAGGCTTTGACGCAGTTGTGCATTTGGCAGGCAGGAACATCGCCTCGGAATCTATCAAAGCTCGACTGAGCCAACCGATGAAAACGGGCCTCAGGGCAACACCTTTCTGGCCGAAGTCTGCCGAGCTTGGGAAGGGGCGGCGGATCCAGCACGAAAAGCCGGAATCCGTGTGGTGCATCCGCGCATCGGGACAGTGATTTCAGGTTGGGGCGGCGTGCTCGGGAAACTCCTCCCGGTTTTCAACTTTGGGCTTGGGGGCAGGCTTGGCAATGGCCGCCAGATGATGAGCTGGATTCAGCTTGATGATTTGATTGCCGTCTTCTATCGGAGTATCTTTGATGATCGGCTCGTCGGCCCGGTCAACGCTACTGTCAGCAAAGCTATTTCAAATCAAGAATTTACGAAGACCCTTGGCGGGTTCTTTCCAGACCGACTCTTGCCTTCGTCCCCGAAATTGCTGTAAATACAGTCTTTGGCCAAATGGGCGCGAACTCTTGCTGGATGGAGTGAATGCTCAGCCAAAAGCTCTTGATTCTATTGGGTTTAAACCGTTGTTTTCCGATCTTGAATCCGCCCTGCGGTTTGAAACAGGTAAGCCTTTCCAACACTCTCCTCCCTTCCACCCCACCCCGTTGCCACAAAGTGGGCGGAATGGGTATCTAATCTCTTGACAGCTCGTCGGCGTACTACGGCGAGCCTTTTCCCATCGAATTTCAGTTACTTTTCTTTTTTTCCCAAACCCGCATGGAGACGTACATGAAGCGCACATGGTTTATCATGGTGCTCGTCGCGCTATTTGCCAACATGGCAATTGCCGACAAGATTAAGATTGAGAAGCTCGACGATCTGCCCCGTCATACCTATAAGATTGACAAGAAGATTGAAGATTTCTTGAAGGACAATGCCGCAATCGACAAACTCGCGGCCGAAGTGAAGAAGGACATTCTCGCGGATCTCGACAAGTACGAGATTACCGACAAGGCCACTCTGCAAGGGATGTACGCGAACCTCGGCACGATTGCGATGATCGAAGGCGACTGGCAGCGTTATCTTGAACTCGTGAACTTGCGCATTAGCCTTGAAGACAAGGAAGCCGCACGTCACACGACCGCATTGGTGGGTCGTGCAATCGCTCGCACTCAACTCAAGGGCCAAGAGAACTACGACAAGAATCTTGATCAAGAGCTTCGTTCGATGCTCGCCAACATGCCGTACGAAGTCGTTGAAGCCAACGTGAAGGCTCAAAAGGGCGGCGCGGAGATGGCTTCGGAAGCTGTCATGATCGGTGGTTTGGAAGCCGGCTTGCAACCCCAGCTTGATCAAACGAACGGCGAGATGACACAGGACAACGCAACATCGCTGCTGTCACCGTTCTTCGCTTTGAATTTCTACCTTCCGAAAAAAGAGATCTTCATCAAGGCGTTGTCTGATTACATCGAAGCCAACCAAGTTGTGAAGGCTGATATCTGGGCCGAGCGCAATGTTGAGTTTGCTAAGGGCGAGAATCACAAGCCGGTCGTTTTGGCTGTGTGGGATTCCGGTGTGGATTGGAACATCTTCCAGCCGCTGGGCCAGATGTGGACCAACGAAAAAGAAATCGCTGGCAACAACAAGGACGACGACAAGAACGGCTTTGTCGATGACGTGCACGGTATCGCGTGGGATTTGCACTCGAACAAAGAAACGTCGTTGCTCTATCCGATTGGTGACGCCAAGCTCGGTGACGAGAATCAAATGCGCCGTTGGATGAAGGGCTTGGGCGATGTGCAATCGGCTATCGAAAGTGATGAAGCCACGGAAATCAAGAAGCACATCTCGAGCCTGAAGCAGGACGAAGTGCAGCCGTTTATCGAGAGCATTGGCCTCTACGGCAACTACTGCCACGGCACGCACGTTGCGGGCATCACGGCGGCGGGAAATCCCTATTGCCGTATTCTGGCTGCGCGCTTGACGTTTGACTATCACATTCTGCCTGAACTGCCGACCATTGAGCAGGCCACGAAGGATGCGGCGGCTCTGACTGAGACGATTGAGTATTTCAAGAAGAACAACGTCCGCGCGGTGAACATGAGCTGGGGTGGTGATCTGGCCAGCATCGAATCCGCTTTGGAAGCCAACAACGCAGGTGGCACGCCGGATGAACGCAAAGAACTCGCACGCAAGATCTACACGATTGGCGACACCGCATTCAAGAATGCGATTATGAACGCGCCGAACATTCTGTTCATCACCAGCGCGGGTAACTCGAACCTCGACAACGCCTTTGCCGAGTTCTATCCGTCAAGCTACGATCTGCCGAACATCATTTCGATTGGCGCGGTGGATCAAGCCGGTGAAGAGACGAGCTTCACGAGCTTTGGCAAGGTGGATGTCTATGGTAACGGCTTTGAAGTGTTGAGCTATGTGCCCGGCGGAACGCAGATCAAGCTGAACGGAACTTCGATGAGTTCTCCGCAAGTGTTGAACCTCGCAGGCAAACTATTGACGATCAAGCCTGAACTGACTCCCGCGCAACTGCGCAAACTCATCATTGACGGCGCCGACGACCGCAAAGCCGGTGATCGTACGGTCAAGCTGATGAATCCGAAGCGCTCACTGGAGATGCTGAAGAATAGTTAGTCTCCACCTGATAGGTGAAAGAAAAACGGCGACTCGAAAGAGTCGCCGTTTTT
>JADKHW010000021.1 GCA_016721565.1 bacterium
GAAATAAAATACTAGATTTTGGTCAGATTCAAGACTGATTTATTCGGCACGTACGAAAAAGACTTTCGTTGATCCTGCCGCCAGCGGAAGTGTGGCGACAGTCGCATTCGTGCTCAATTCAAAACTATAGTCCAGCGGATTCGCGGCGGGGTTTGTGCCTGACCAGAGGGGTGTATTACAGGCGGCGATTGACGGGCTGCCAGCCCCGGAAGGTCAGCGAATCTCAATGCGCGTGACGGTCAAGGCAACCGGTGCGGGAAGCTGGTTGGCATTCTCGAAGGTGTTGAACATTGTTAAGAGCAGCCCGCCGTCGCGGTCGGCCAGCAAGCCCCCAGAACATCGCTCCACCGAGGTTTCAGTCAAGACATACTCACTTTTCGCGCATGGAAATGGTGTCATCGTAGCTGATAAACACGTTAAGCGTAGGATTGTGCAAAATAGGGCACATGCGAAATCGGGTGATAGTAGCGCGTATAACCGTTTTGATTGACGTAGTTTTGCCTAAGGTCCCAATAGTCGTAGTAGCCGTTTTCCCATGTGCCGCTCGGCGAACGACCGCTGAAGGTTTGGTAAAGGCCGTTGTTTGTGTCGTTGACATTTCCGAATCCGACACCGTAGAACGGCATGCCGACGACAAGCTGATTGCGCGGCACTCCGGCGGCGATGTAGGCATCGAGTGCGGCATCGGTGTTAAAGCCTGAATGAAACGGTTCAGAAAACGGATTGGCCGGATCGAAAAACAGCGGCGCGTTGAAGTAGGTGTAGTCTGCCCACGCTCCGGCGAAGTCGTAACACATCACATTGATGAAATCGACTGCGGCGGCAAGTGCAGGCAGATTGAGATTGGCGATGTGTGAGGGCGAAGCTGATGTTGCGAGTGTCAAAAAAACTCGCGGGCTTCGACGTTCTCAAGGAGTCGAGTTTGTGGCGAATGTGCTGACACAACAGGACAAATTGGCATCTTCGGGCCGCTCGATGTTGCCGGGTTCACCGCCGCCGTCCGGATATTCCCAATCGAGATCAACACCGTCAAAACCGTGATCGAGAATGAAATCCACGCATGAGTTGGCAAACAATTCACGGTTGGCGGGTGAGAAGGCAACGTCTGAAAAGTAGTTGCTCCAACTCCAACCGCCAACGGAAATCAAGGTTTGCAGTTGCGGATGCTGTTGCTTGAGAATCCGCAGTTGATGAAAGTTCCCGCGCTCACAGCCGGGATCCCAGCAATCACCGGGATAGAAGTAATCAATCTCGGAGTACGGATCACCGATCGCAATTTGGCCATTGACGATATTGGCAAAGGCATAGTTAATATGCGTCAAATGCTCGGCAGGAATGTCGGTGATGAAATACTGCCGCCCGTAAATTGCCCATGCGGGGTAGTAACCGACAATGCGTTGGGCATGCGATACACTCGCGCAAAGCAGCAATGCAAGCAGAATTCTATTCAGCGGTAACAACATAGACTCGCATCGGGTCGGCAGGTAGGCAACGTAGCGGAGGTATCGGATGTCATGTTTCTAACGTGTAGAGTTCATGTGGCAGGGCGGGATCGTTGCTGCTCCAGAGTTTGTAAGCAACAGCGTTACGAGTTGTTCGCCAGCTAAACGCAAGCGAGTCGCCGCTTGCAGTAACGGCAAGTTCACGCGGCGTTGGCGGCCCCGCAAGCGCAAGCGCGTCGGCAACATTAAGTACCGTTAAGCGGGTAGTAGTCCGCAACATAGGCAATCGAGTCTACAAGAATAACATCTTCAGCAGAATTACCCGAATTGTACATGCCGATAAGCTCCGGGTGATTCGGGAACAGTTACATCAGAAGCGGACTCCGCCTGATCGGGAACAAGTCATAAGGATGTTATCTTGGAGTTCCAATTGTTTTGTTTCACCGGGAATAGGAATGGATTGAATCAGTGTTGGGCTTGATAAATCTGAAGCATCAATTACCTTAAGACCGTGCGTATTTGAGGCGCTATATATGATGTTGTGTCGCATTCTCACGTCAGCAACCAACAACACCGGGACCTGCACAATATGCCCACCCAAGTGGTTCAGTGCAGCCCTGTGTTGCAGGGTGGAGCGGATCTGACATATCGTAGTTGCAGAATAGGGTGCTGGCAGCAAGAGTCGCGCGGTTATTCCATATGCAGGTCTCATAGCTATTGGGGAACGAATGAGAAATGAAATTTACATCAAATGGACTGGCAATGTCCCATATACCGCTAAATGAACCAATCCGTCCAACGTATAGAAAAGAATCGAGACGAGCGAGGTTGTTTGCAGGACCGGGGGAATCGAAAAGCCCTATTTCATGGATATTCCCCGGATCGGAGGCATCATAAATTACAAGGCCCGTTCTGGGATAGGTCGTTGTTGTGTACATGATTGAATCAGCAAACACAAATCGACCACTAGTATATGACACCTGGACATTTCCGACGGAGTCGGGCGCCATTGGGTCTTCCAGATCATAGACTGTCATCCAAGAATGCCCAGACGAATATACGACGTACACTTTGTTGCCGTTAACAGCAATGCTTCCACATGTTCCCGGGATATGCATCGTCCAATTGATCATAGCGGTAGAATCGGTCAACGAAACCAAATGCAAATCGTGTCGAGTCAGTACAAGAACATAATCATCGAACTCGATAACTCGAAATACGTCATCGGAAAATTCCAATTCGTGTTTCAAAGAAAGCCCGTGTCAGGGTTTCGTTGATAAAATGAAAGCAATTCGTCGGAAGAGTACAATGAAATAGCAACATAATCCTGTACGCCCTTTAGCAAGCGCGACCTGACACTAAATTCACCGATTTCGCTGTCGAAAATGTCATCGGCGTTCAGGTCATAGAGCCGCAGAACGTTTGTTCCGTTGGAATATTCTTGAGACAATAGCGTATCGCCCCAGACAGCAAAGCCATTGCAACTTCTGCTCGTTCGTGAATTCAATTGCGGATGAGCGGGATCAGAAATATCGAGCACATATAATCGATTCGACGACAAGCTATCGCTACCAATGAAAAGCGCATAGTTACCAAAATATTCGACTCGGGTTCCAGGGAGATAAAAAGGATATTGGCCTAATTCAGACGGCGAAACAGGATCAGAAATGTCGAATAACATAATGCCCGATCTTGCGGCCGTGGTGGCAAGAATACTACCGTGGACATTGGCTGTTACAGGGGGGTTCCAAACTTTTACGTCTCCCACCTTCCTCACGTTCAGGCTATCTTGCCCAAACGAAACGAGCGGGCATAGTAGCCCGCTCAAAAGAAGCAGTGTTAGCGTGTTATTTAAGGCCGTGCGCATGAGTGCCTCATAAAGTTACTTTCGCGATAGCCTGACACTCTAATTTACGCAGTCTGTTCGCGAGAGTCAACTACTCTGCCCGCACGAAATAAACCCGCATTCCGTCCACCGGCAGGGTCAGCATTGCAGTTGTGCTGGTCGTTGACAGCTCCATCGTGAAATCACCCGGTTGCGCGCTCGGATTGGCACTTGACCACAGTGTGTATTGCGTCGCACCGGGAACGGCGAGCCATCGGAAGGAAAGCGAATCGTTCACCGTGGTTATCGTCAAATTTTGCGGAGCGGCAAGGCCGCCGACTGTGCCTTTGCGCATGCCGTTGCCGAAACTTGCGACCCACACTTCGTTTGTGTTGTAGGGATTGAAGAACACGCGCTGCGGATGCATGAACGGATACTCGGCAAGCTGTGTCCATGTCGGATTTGCGTTGGTGAGATTATCCGTGTAGAACAATCCGCTCTCTTCGGTGGAGACGTAGGCGATGTCTGGATCGTCGGGATGAATGGTGATGGATTCGCTGTAAAGTTGGTCACAAATTCTTGTCCATGACGCGCCGCGATTGGTTGTGCGAAATACTCCACCACGATCATTCGGTGCGCCGCCCCAACCGCGATGCACGGCAACATACCATGTGTTTTGCGCGGCATCGTGCGGATCGATGACGATGTCTTTGGTCCAATAGACCATTGCTGAGTCTGATCTATCCGCCCAGCTCGTGCCTTGATTGGTGGATACAAATATTCCAGAACTGTAAGTAAACTGCGTCGTTCTGCGGCCTGAATAGGTGCATACGACCGTGCCGTCGTTTAAGACTTCAACCGTGTAGGGATGACCTTCGGTGCGTGGGGGAATGCCAACGCGTGTCCACGTTGCGCCTGCTCCGGCTGAGAGATTGTTCGTGCGGAAGATACCGCCTTGTGTGGAGTGCACGACGCTGGCGTACATGCGCTCGGCGTTGGTGGGATCGAGCGCGAGCCAAATCACGGGATGATTGAAATCGTGCATCATCGACCATGTGCTACCTGAATCGCTCGATATGAAAATCTGTCCGTCACCACCGTCAATGCGCGAATCGGTCAGGTAGGTGCTTTGATAGAGATCGTGCACCGTGCTGGCTGCGCCGTAAAGTTTGCCGTTCGTGTGCTGAACTGTTTGATAAACGGTGTTCACGGAATAGGCATTGTTCATGTCGAGCGCGGGTCTGCCCCACGTTTCGCCGCCGTCGATGCTGTGACCTGCGGTGATGTCGGTCCAACTGGCAAACAACTTTTGCGGAGTGGACCAATGAATGTGCCACACGCTCGTGGGTTCGAGTCCGTTCGAGTGATAGAACAAACCTTGCGGCGTGTTGGCTCCACTCGGATTTAAGTCATCGGGATTCACATAGAGCGCGCGGAACGTTTGTCCGCCGTCGGTGGTCATGTGCGGGAAACCGTAATCGGTGATGATACATTGCCACGGATTGCTTGGCGCAACGGCAAAGCCCAGCGCTTGCCCTGCCCAGCCCCAGCCTTCATCGCCGCCTTGACCACACCAACCCGTTTGCACGTTGACGTTGCTCACGGTTTGCATCACGCTGGTCCAATTTGCTCCGCCGTTGGTCGAGCGCAAGATATGCGGATGATAGAACGGCGGATTACTTCCGGCGGCCCACATCGTGTCGATTTCGTTGTTTGACATGCCGACAAAAAACGGAATGGAACCTGCGGGCAAACTTGCGAAACGGCTCACCCAATTGGGATCACCGAGCGTGTGCGTGTAAAGCCCTTGTGTGATTTCAAAATCACCGCCGCCGATGCCTGGATAGACATCCGCTGTCGGAGCAGTGGTGCACAGGAACTTGACGGTGTTGCCGGCTTGACTTCCGGCAAATGAAATCATCGCTTGCCCGGCGGCAATGCCGACGATGTTTGACGCGGTGAAAATCTGTCCGCCGTTGGTCGAGCGCAACAGTCCGAGGCTTGTGCCGACGTAGATTGTGTCGGCATAAAAGAACGCTCCGGCGATGTGCAAACCACCGGAATCACTGAAGCGCGATGAAAATCCCGCTCCGCCGTCATTCGAGAAATACATGTTGGTGTAGGAACTCACGATGACACGATTGGGATTGTTGTAATCCACGAACAGGCTGTAAGCATCTTCACCGGTTGGATCAAAGGTCGGAGTCCATGTAATTCCGCCGTCAACGGATTTGACGGGACGTGCCCCGTACTCTTGATCGAGCGCGTACATGATTAGCGGATTGCTCGTGAAGCGCACAACGGAAAGCGGACTGGACGAGAGATCACGAAAGTCGATTACGTCAAAGCTGTGGCCGCCGTCTGTGGTGTGAAACCACTCGCTCATGTCACAGCCGACATAAAACTCGTTTGAGTTGTGCGGCGAGATGGACGGATTAAATTGTCCGCCACCGCCGCCGCGCCCGCGTGCGAGCCATTCAGTGGGTTGAGCGAAAGTTGCGGTTGTAAACAGAACGAGCAAAAGCGGAACAGCAAATGCCGTCCGCTTGCTTCGCGCGAGTGAATTATTCATCATTGGTCATCCATTCTCTACTCGACGGAATGTTATTTTAGCAAAACAATTTTGTGTGTTGCGGCAGATGTGTTGGCTTGTACGCGAGCGAAGTATGTTCCCGAAGGCAGATTCGCGCCGTCAAAGGAGACGTGATATTCGCCGCTTGTAAGGTTGTCATTCAGCAAAGTTTCAATCTGTCTGCCGTTGACGTCAAACAGCGTCAAGGTGGCATGTCCGGCTTGCGGCATGGAGAATTGAATCGTGGTCACCGGATTGAACGGATTAGGGAAATTACTTAGGGCAAATTCCGAAGGCAACGGCGTGACGGATTGCGTGACGGGCAAGGGGATGGCTCCGATTTTCGTGACGAGCATGTCTTGTCGGCCATTAGAAATTCTAAGACCACCGCCGGCAAACGCGTAGCCGCCGTCAGACAGCAGTATTCCGCAGAATCCGTAACCCGTCGTGTCAGGCCTAATTACCTTCGACCAGAGCGTGTCACCGAGGGCGTCGGTGCGGAGTATCCATGTCCCGTAAGCATTGTTGTCGAAGGAACCTGTTGGGCCGCTGAGAATGAAGCCGCCGTCCGGGAGGGCGCGGATTTCAGAACATTCGTCATCACCGATATCCCCATATGTGTGTGTCCATTGCCCGTTGCCGTTAGCATCGGTCTTTGCAATAAAGAAATCGTAGCTACCGGCGGAATTGGACTGCGTTGCACCAGCGGCGACATACCCGCCGTCCTGTGCTTCTTGCACCGAGTAGAAGAACTCAAACTCTTGGCCGCCAAATGTGCGGCTCCAGAGCGTATCCCCTTGCGAGTTTAGCTTTACGATCCAAGCGTCAACCCCTCCCCACGTGGCCAGCGAATCTGTTTGTCCAACAAACACGTATCCATTGTCGGAAGTGCGAATGGCATCGATGCATTGGTCAGATCCGTCGCTTCCGACAGTCCTCGTCCAGAGGCCTCCGCCGTTAGCGTCCGTCTTGACAATCCACGCATCATTATCTCCTTCGCCGAAGGAAGTCGTGTTGCCGGCAAGCAAATATCCACCATCTGAGGTAGCAACGATGGAACGGCAATCTTCGCCGCTGATGCCGCCAAATGTGCGGCTCCAGACGCTGTCACCTGTCGAGCTTGCCTTCATGAGCCACGTGCTGGAGTTTCCCTCTTCGTTAGTGGATGAACCACCGACCAGGTAACTGCCATCAGCAGTTTGCAGCACACAGTATGCTTGCTCATTATCCCCAAATGTTCGCGACCAAAACGGTGAACCGTTAGGTCCGGTTTTGATTAGCACCGCAGTAGCACCTGTGTCCAACAGGGCATATCCAGCCAGAATCAAACCGTTATCTGTGGTCTCGTCAATGCCGAAGCAGATTTCAGACTCACCGGAGTTATAGTAGCGCGTCCACAGACTGTCCGGCACTTGGGCCGTTGCCAAAGTTGCGAAAACAATAACGAGACTTGCCGCGAATTGCAGCGTGTGTTTGCACAGCATAATGTTCTCCCCATAATTGGTGTGCGTGTGTGTTCATCCAATCAATCATATTCATATACACCGTGTCGTCCGGTATTTTGTAGATTTCCGCATCATCGAAAATCTTACCTAACGACACCAAACCAAACAAACGGTCTATTCACAAACCGTGACGACTTTGTAGAATCCAATTTCGGCCAAAACAGCCAAAGGTGAAATATTGAAGCGCACGCGGTTATCTACGTCGGCGACGATACCACTGGCAACTTGCGACCAACCGCTTGGGAAGGCGGCTTCGCTGTCCTCTGATTGCCAGAGTGAGTAGCTGGCCGCCGCGCCGCCGACATGATCCCATGCAAAGAAGATGGAATCCTCGGAAACCGTGATAGCAACATCGGAAGCAGGAACGTGGAAACAGTCATCGCATTCGTCGGGAACGCCGTCTAAGTCGATGTCCTGTGACAATCCGTAGGCGATGTCGCAAACATCGGAAATGTTGTTGCCGTTGCAGTCCACGAGGTTATTGGGAATGACTTTGAAGACTTCGCCGCCGTTCAAATCGCAGATGTAGAGTTCACCGAAGGCATCTTCACCGAAGCTGGAGATACTGGTGATGGAAAAGGTCGGTGGATCAAAAGCGGTTGTCCAAACGGTGGAATCCGTTGTGCCGCCAGCGCCGTTCCAAGTAAAGCTCCAGATTTGGTTACCGCAATAATCGGCATAAAAATACTTACCCTGCAAACTTGGGATGGCACAGCCGCGATAGACATAGCCGCCGGAAATGGAGCAGCCCACGCCATGCGAGTAGGCTGTGACGGGAAGTGTGAGGTTGGGTGAATTGCAAGTGCAACCACTCAAGCCTGTGCAATTAAAGCCTTCCATGCAACGCCAGCCGTAGTTGCGGCCACCGGTGTCGCTGGCGGCGGTGACGTTCACCTCTTCCCATGCATTTTGTCCGACATCGGCAATATACAGATCATGCGTCAAACGGTCAAAGCTCCAGCGCCACGGATTGCGCAAACCGAGTGACCAGATCTCTTCACGATAGCCGGGAACGCCAACGAACGGATTATCTGCGGGAATCGCGTAGTTAAGGGGCGGCTGTGTGTTGTTCACGTCAATGCGGAGCATCTTACCGAGCAGTGTGTTGGTGATTTTGGCCGTTCCCTTGCGGGTCGTTGCCATCACCACCGTCACCAAGGCCGAAATACAAGTAGCCGTCAGCACCGAATTGAATACAGCCGCCGTTGTGATTCTCGAAGGGTTGTGTTTGGGTGAGAATGTTAAACCGTGTCGTGGCAATCGCGCTGTCGGGATCGTCAGATGCGGTGAAACGCGCGACGACGCTCGTGCCGGAGTTGTCGTTGTAGCTGACGTAGAAGTAGTGATTGTTTTGATAGTCGGGATGGAAAGCAAGTCCGAGTAGGCCGCGCTCGTTGCCTGAACTGACTACAATTGAGTCAATGTCGAGAAACGGAGTGGCTTCGAGCGTGTTGGTAACCAGATTGAAGACACGGACGCGGGCTTCGAACTGTTCGAGAATAAAGATGCGCTCATAATCCCCGGGCGCGTAGGTGACGAATAGCGGTCGTGCAAGACCTGAGGCGATACGGACTGTGGTTTGGGCAAACAGGGGCGCAGAAAGCGCGAGGGCCATAAACAGGGTGAGGTAACGTTTCATCTTTGGTCATCCTTGGCAAGTAAATAACATGTGTCCAGCAATTAATTCATCTCCACTGATTCTTGCAAGACTTCAGCGGCAGTTTTCACATTCCCCAATGTTGCGGTATCGCGACCTTCACCGGGGGCACTTATATTATCACGTTTGAACTCAAGTATCAGTTCCCTGAGCTTTTTGGGGCCGTATTCAATCGGCCTCCTCTGTTGAATCCGTTTCTGCTCCTTGAACTCGATAAATTCGACGCTTGCGAGCACACCGGGGAACTCTTCATGCAGTTCACGGTACAGTCTTGTGGTTTCGTTCTCGGGTAGGTTTTTGAGGTCGTAGTTCTTCTTAGAATTTTCTCTTTCTTCTTGTTCTTTGGAAGAGTTCTCCGAAGAGTCTTCCGAAGAAGAAAGATTTACTAAGATATTCTTAGAAGGGTCGGCAGGCGGATCGTAAAGTGTAATACGGTAACCAGCTTGCATCTCTTCGAGTTTGGCAATCCGGAGATCGCGCAAATATTCAAGAAAGTCCTTGACTTGTCGGCCCTGCCACTGCCACTCTTCTGCCAATTTGCGGCAGGAAATGAAGAGTTGACCGGGTTTTAGATCGACGTGGCCGGAGAGTTGGGGGACGGATGTGTTGTGGAAAGCTTGACGTTGAAGTAAATCGAAGTATGCTTCAATTTGGGTGCGGATTTTGGGTTCGGTCCAGAGGGGCAAGCGAAAAAGGCACGGGGCAGCTTAACAAAGCCACGGGTCATGGTAAGGCTCCTTTGAGGGATTGTGGTGGGAAAACAGGCGGAAATTGAGGCAGGAAACAGATAGCCCTTGCTACCAGTTATAACCTAATATACGACAAAAAAGTTCCAAAGTCAAGTGGTGTTGTTTATATTACATTTATGTTATCCAAACGTTCAAATATTGAATTTAGGAATGGAACCCAGAGGACTTCATCGTTGTTCAACATCTGACGGCTTGACAAAAGCGCTAAGAATGTCGAAATTAACCCTATGATGTCTGTTCGCACCAATAACATCGCCCGCTGGCTGGCAATCGCGACACTGTTCGCAGTCGTTCTGACTGTGTCGGTGCCGTTTTATTGCTCGACGGGTTGGTGCTGTACCAAACATCAGACGGAACAGAAGCAGGTCGCGCAAAAGGCGAGCTGTTGTGCCGACAAGAGCGAGCATCAAGTGAAAGCTGACAACGCCGATTCTTGTTGCAACAGTCAAGCTCATTCAAAGACTCCAGACTCCAACAAGTGCGACAGTGGTTGTGCCACGGGTTGCTGTAGGCTTGCGACGATGCCTTACATGCTGAGTCCGGTCATGGCGATTCAGATTTCTGCGCCGGTGTCGCTGTTGATTCCGGTTCCTGTATTAAATACGGGTATTGAACTGACCGACTACATTCCGCAACCTCCTCGAGTGCTTTCCGCATAATTTTGCAGGAGAACTCCGTCCGGTGCTCTCCTGATATGTGGAGAGAACGGTAACCAAAAAAGAATTATGGCCGCTGTTCCGACAGCGGTCTTTTTGTTGAGGAGATTATGAAGAACTGGAAAACACATCTCGCGATCATTGCAATCGCATTGCCGATGCAACTGTGGGCAGGCGTATTGCGCGGGATGATACACGATCAGGATACGGGGGACGTGCTGGTCGGCGCGACGGCAGTGCTGGAAGGCACACCGCGCGGTGCGGCTACGAATCCCAATGGAATTTTCACCATCAACAATCTTGAAGCGAAAACCTACTCGCTCAAGATTTCGATGATGGGTTATGAATCACTGACGATGGACGTTGCCGTCGGTGCAACCGATACGGTGATGCTGCATTTGGCGATTGCGCCGACAACGATGCAGATGGGTGAAGTGAATATTGAAACCGAGCGCACACACGCAGGTGTGAATCCCAATGCCCCCGTGCGCACGGAAGTTATCGGTGGAGCGGAATTGCAGGAGCGCAGCAGCGACGGTAAGCTGATGACGGCATTGCAAGGCCGGACAGGATTACGCACAAAGCCTTGCGCGTTGTGCGGCTCAATGGGAATCGGTTTGCAGGGACTTGATCCGTCGTACACGGAAATCAATGTCGATGGTATGCCCGTGATGTCGGGGCTTGGCACACTCTACGGCCTTGACGGTTTGTCCGTTGCGGACGTGAAGGAATTGCAAATCTCGAAAGGCTCCGGCTCCAATCTGTTCGGCAGCGGCGCGATTGCAGGAGCCGTGAATTTGGTGAGCGTGAGACCGACCGTGGCGCGCACGTTTTCCTCCAGCATTTCGGCTAATAATAACGGACAGAACACGATTTCGGCCAATGCATCAGGCTTGACGGGATCGTTGCCGATGCGGTTCTCGTTTTTGCATTCGGCGGAACCGAATTATGTTGATCAGGATGACGACGGCTTGACGGACACGCCGAAGTATCGTAGATTGAATTTCCAAGTCGGCGCGTCGCCTAAGGTCGGCAAGGGTGAACTGAGACTTGGTGGACGAATCTATGACGAACGCAGATTTGCGGGTGAAACCAAGTGGAGTCGCAGTGACCGTGGTTCGGCGGACGTGTATGGACGTGAAATCTACACCGACCGCAAGGAAGTTTCAGCAAAATATTCCTCACCATTGACGGGGAGTTTCCATTGGTTTGTCGAAGGCGCGGGCGTGATGCACGCGCATGATTCGTGGTATGGCTCGACAGCCTACAACGCGGATCAGAAATTGGTGATTGCCAAGTCATCCGCTCAGAAGGAATGGAACAAGCGCCACTCATCGGTGTTTGAACTTTTCTACAACCACCAGACCTACACGGATAATTTGCAGTTGGCTACGCCGACTGAGTTGATTTATAACACGCCGGGTGCGACATTGGAGCACACGGTGCGCGTTGATAGCGCTGGACGTTGGACGGTGCAAGGCGGCGCGAAGATTGAATACTGGAACGAATGGGGCACGCAGGTGATTCCACGCGGAACGGTATTGTGGAAACCGAACGTTGCTACTGCACTCAGACTTTCAGGCGGTACAGGATTTCGTCCAGTGTCTATCTTCAGTTTGGAAGAAGCCACAATGGCGGGATTTGCCAATGTCGAAGTTCCCAGCACGCTCGCACCGGATCGCAGTACAGCGGGAAGCCTCGGACTTAACAAGCAGTGGCTGGGCCGCGAAGTCGGATTGACGCTTGACCTTTCAGGTTTCTACACACACTTTGATCGCAAGGTGGTGT
This sequence comes from bacterium, assembly GCA_016721565.1. GTDB lineage: Bacteria > Electryoneota > RPQS01 > RPQS01 > RPQS01 > JABWCQ01. The sequence goes on from JADKHW010000021.1 coordinate 12,195, forward strand.
TGCGCTACGGTGAGATGGCCGGACAAACGGTCTATACCAATTCATCAAATGCCTACACCGCAGGCGGCGAAGTGCAAGCGACGTTGAGCTTCAACTCAGGTTGGACGCTTGATGCAGGTGGTCGCGTATCGGATGTGCGTTATGAAGACCAAGACGGTGTCATGCGCAACGCAGAATTCCAGAACAAATACACGGCCAATGCGAGCATTCGCAAAGCATTCGCAAGCAAAGGCATTACGACGGAACTCTCGAGCGCGATTTACGGACCGCAGTTTATTCCCGAAGGCCGTTCACGCTCGGAATCTCCGACCTATGCAATCTGGAATCTTGGCTTGACAAAATCGTGGAAAACGGTCAGCGTTTCAGGTTCGGTGAACAACTTGTTTGACTGGACACAATCGGATGATCCTTATTTGCGTGACGATCAGGGCAGACTGCTGCTTGACTCGTCAATGATTTATGGCCCGTTGTTGGGCCGCACGTTTGCGCTTGCATTGACTTGGCGCTACGGCGCATAACCAATAGAACAACAAACCCTCAATAGGAAGAACCAAAACATGAAGAATTACATTTTCGCAGCGCTCGTGCTGTGTGTCAGCATGATCAACGCCTTTGCCGGCGAACCGGAAGCCGCAAAGACAGGTGAAGCAACCATCGCCAAAGAAGCAACCGCTGTGGTTGCCGTCACCAGTGAAGTCACGCCTGCCGGATCTTATCCGCTGGCCGTTTGCCCCGTGAGTGGCGAAACGCTGGGTGAGATGGGCAGTCCGGTGACTAAAGTTTATGATGGCCGTGAAGTCAAGTTCTGCTGTAAGAACTGCGTCGGCACGTTTGAGAAGGACTTGAAAAGCTCGATGAGCATTCTTGACAAGAAGATTATCGAAGCGAAGAGCGCGAGCTATCCGCTCGGCACTTGCGTCGTTAGCGGCGAGAAGCTTGGCGGCATGGGCGAACCCGTGAAGCATATGTACAAGAACCGCTTGGTCGAGTTCTGCTGCGGCAACTGCATCGCCACATTTGAAAAAGACCCTGACAAGTATCTGGCCATGATCGACGCGGCGGCCAAGCCTGCCGAAGCCGTCCCGGCTGAGAACGAAAAGAAGGAATAACACAACTCTGCTTATCAATTGCACATTAGCACCTGCTGCGGCAACAGTTACAAGCCGCAGCAGGTGCTCGGTTTTAGTCGTATTTAGCCTTAAATTTATACACTTATGGTTGGAACTACTTCGTCGCGGACAATTATTCCGACGATTATGCTCTTTTGCGCGTTATTTGCCGGAGCGCTCGCATTTGACTATCTGCTCCACTCAATTGGATTGCTTTGGGTGGGCAGATACTTCGGCATCGTCGGCACGGTGTTACTGATTTTATCACTGGCCTACTCGCTACGCAAGCATCGCATCGTTGAGTGGAGCACGCACCAAAAGCTGCTTGTTCAGCACGAGTGGCTTGGCTGGCTGGGTTCAATGATGATTCTCGTGCACGCGGGAATCCATTTCAATGCCATGGTGCCGTGGATTGCGGCAATTACAATGGTCATTGTCGTTGCGAGCGGATTGACTGGAAAGTACTTACTAAGGCAAGCGCGAGAGAGTTTGAGCGCGCGCCGCGCTGAACTGGTGAAGTCAGGCCGCAGCGAGCCAGAAATCGAGCAGGTGCTCATGGCGGACGCGCTGCTCGTTAACTCGATGCAGCGTTGGCGTGCAATTCACTTGCCGTTGACAATGATCTTTACGGCTTATGCGTTGCTGCACATCATTTCAATTCTGCTATTGTGGGGGTGGAAATGAAATATGTGCTTTTCGCTTTGATCGCGGCGCTTGCACTTGGCGCAACAACGATCTTTGTCATGCCGATGAAGGCAATCTCACCGGGGCATTTGGTGGCTGGACACAGCGAGGTTGCCAACGACTGTCTAAGCTGTCATAAGCTCGGTTCAGGAACACCGGCAAGCCATTGCTCGACATGTCACCGCGAGGGTGAGATAGGTGTCAAGCGTTCCGACGGGACCGACGTTGTTCCAGCAAGGCAAGGTTTGTCTGGATTGCACAATTCCGTGCGTAGCTTGCAATGTGTAAACTGCCACACTGATCATCGCGGTACGGCCCGCGACAGCGCAACGGTGTCGTTCTCGCATTCGCTTCTGCCCGCAGCGCTTGCCAGTACTTGTATCGAATGTCACAGCGCGCAAAAGCCTGCCGACAAGCTCCATCAAGTTGTCTCGCTCGGGTGTAGCGAGTGCCACTCGACAGAGCATTGGAAACCCGCGCAGTTTAAGCACGATGCACTCGCGGCAGAGATTGCGAAAGACTGCGGTTCATGTCACATCTCAAAAGCACCCGCTGACGTGTTGCATAAAGCGCTTGCCGGTCAGGGGTGTGTAAGCTGCCACACGACAACGGCGTGGAAGCCTGCGACATTCGAGCACAGTAAGTACTTTCGCTTCGACAAAGATCATCCGTCTCGCTGTGCGGACTGCCATGATATGACTGCAAGTCTCAAGACCTACACTTGTTACAACTGTCATGAACACACGCCGCAAAAGATTGCCGGCGAACACCTTGAAGAAGGCATCCGCGATTACACAAATTGCGTAGCCTGCCACCGTTCTGCCAACAAGCACGAGATTCAAGGACGTACCGGCGGCAACGAGGGAAACCGCGGGGGAGACGAGGGTGACGATGATTAACTGGGGCGGAATAACCCCGTTAAACCTCCCCCCCACCCTGTGTGTCAAACCTCTGAAAGCCTGAGGCAAGATGATGAAAAACACACAAGAGAAAGGACCCGCAATGAATGCAAAGATTAGCTTTCTCGGGAAGTTAGCCCTAAGTGCGGCACTTGCACTCATGGTGTTTGGCTGCGAGGACGACCGCTACGCATACTATGGTGACGACTACACCACCGACATCACGGACGAAGAGGCCTTGCAGGATATCTTCCTGGCCGATGCGGATGTTGAGGAACCGGACGTGTGGCAGGACGGCTCGGAGGGGATAAATGCGGCCGAATTGCGTTCGCTCGATGAGGAAATCGAGCCATTGGCTTGGTGGAGAATCGGCCATCGTCAGCGCGAAAGCGTAACGGTGGATTTCATCGATGATGATCACGCCATCCTGACACGCGTGCGTAGCTTCGACGGCAGATTCCGGTTGCTTACCGATATGACCGACGACGAAATGGTCACGATTGACAAGCCGATGTACAACGATCTCGTGCGCAAGGCGCGTGCAGTGCGTGTGGATGATTCACCCTATCCACGACGCAACTGGCGCATCGAAGCCATCACGGCTGAGACGATGGAGAGCGTAGATCCAAATCCGAACACCGTGCACATTCTCAATATGACGGATATTCATTCCAACGGTCGCTTAATCGTGGATTTGGATGAACCGCTCAGAACGTACTTTGACCGCGAGAGTCTGCCCTATGTTATTCAGGGTGAAGAGGTCGTGGTGTTTGTGGAAGTGGAAGGCAATTTGCCTGCTCCGATTGGGATGCTGAGACCGAATGTCTATCGCGGCGGCAGACTTCCGCGTTTGCCCTTACATGACGACGGCGTTGCGCCTGATGAGACCGAAGGCGATGGAATCTACTCGGGCAGTTATGTTGCCGCACAACGGCGCGGCCTGCACCACATCGGCTTGGATTTCATTGACGATCAGACGATATATGACGATGAGGCAGCTTACGACGCCTCCGGTTGGGCAATTCCGTATCGTGTAATTGCCGATTGATCGCTTGCATAGACGAGAGCGAACAAAAAGAAAACCCCGTGAGCAATCACGGGGTTTTTCGATTTCAAGTGGGGATGAATTTACGGCTGAGCGTATTCAGCAGTGACATGATAAGTTGCCATAGAATCAGGCAACGTTTCAATCAGGAAAACTGGCTCGGTCGTCGCGCCGATTATTTCCAGATCGGTCCAATCTCCAGTCACAGATTTGTAGATTGTGTAGCGCAATGGACAGGTCGTATCGGGAAGCCACGACAAACGCAAGGTGCTGCTTTCTTCCAGAACAGATATTGCAGCATTCATCGGTCTGGCGGGTGCCATATCCAGCAATGATTTCAACACGCAAATCATCTCCCGTTGCTGAAGCGTGTCGAGCGGATCGTAAATCGCATAGTAGCGGATGATACCTTGCTGATCAATGATGACATGGCCGCGGTGCTCGACATCGGTCGGCGACGGAACCGGATTGGTTTCCATGTTGTACGCGATTCCCGTGCTGCGTCCGTTCACGAGAAGCGGGTAGGTTATGCCTGTGTTCGCGCGGAAAGTCGTGTTCACATAGGCGGCAGGCAGATTCCAAACATCTATTCCCAGCATGTTGAAGCTCGGGTTAGTCAAGAATTGCTGGTAGATCTGTTCGGAGATCCATGCATCTGATATGCAGATTGGACAGGTGGCACCAAAGAAATTAATATACACAACTTCACCGAGCAGGCTTGACAGTGTCACGGTACCGCCGCCGGGGTTGCTGCGCGTCAAAGTAAAGTTCGGGGCCGCTGATCCAATCACCGGTTGGGCAAACGCGTCTGTCCCCAGCCATACAAGGCAGGTCAAAGCAATCGCAAATCGGAACATATTCGCTGATTTTGACACGGACTAAACAGTTTCTTGGTGAAATGTGTGACTAAGATACAGCAGGTACATTGGGAATGCAATAGAATCCGGTCAGCGATTATATTTTCTATAGTTCAAAAGACCCCACGCTATAGCAATTGAAACCATTGATTTAGATACGAGCAATCCTTCAGAATGGGTCATATTGTTGCCAACTTGTTACTTGAACGCCTCTTGTTTGAAAGACCAAACTGTTTGGCTAACGGCCTGTTTTCCTTTTGACTTGCATGTGCTATTCTGGTCAGCGAATTACACACCCAGACAGCACCAATAAGAAACGGCGGCTTCAAACTGAGGCCGCCGTTTTCATGTAATCAGAATGGCTTAGAACAGGTAGATCGTGAAGAACAGGAAGATCCAAATCACATCTACAAAATGCCAATACCACGACGCCGCCGCAAAGCTGAAATGGCGCTCGGGGGTATAGTGACCAAGACGGAGACGCAGACCGACGATGAACATCATCACGATGCCTGTGGCGACGTGCGCGCCGTGGAATCCGGTCATGGCAAAGAAGTGCGAGCCGAACATGCCGCTTTCCAGCGTGAACTTGTCGTAGGCCTTCAGGAAGCCGTATTCATGCCCTTGGAAGCCCATGAAGATGATTCCCAGCAACAGGGTAATCCCGAGCCACAGACGCGACTTATCGCGGTTGCCGTGCTTCAGCAGGTGATGTGAATACTCCATCGTGACGGAGGATGTCATCAGAATCAGCGTGGCAATGGCGGGCAGAGTTGTATCGAGTTCGGGGGCACCAACCGGCGGCCATTTCGGGAAATCGAACCGGGTGTAGTAGTGATGGGCGAAGAACGCACCGAAGATGGCAGCTTCCGAGACCAAGAAGAGCTTGAGGCCCATCTTCATCCAGCGGTCGTCTTCCATGATGTCCGGAATCTCGTCATTCTCTTTGATAAGCGCCTGACACCAGCCCATCAAGCCGGTAATCGCCAAAAGCGAACCGATAACGATAAGCGTAACGCCCATCGAAGCATGCCACAGCCACAACAGGACGCCTGTGGCAAGCAGTCCCGTTGCTGAGGCCGTAAAGATCGGCCAATAGCTCGGCGGCGGCAGGTGAACGTGATCGTGATGGGCCTGATGCCCGTCTGGTGCGGCGGTGTGGGACATACTAAAGAAATTCCAATTTACAAATTCCAATTTACAGTATCGGAATGACGCGTATATTTAATGCGCCCGCGTCAGCGCATTGGGTCCAGCGTTCACGCTGGCGGGCTTAATGGTAGCCGGTTCGCTCGAAGTTGACGCCGTACTTTACTAAGTAGAGCAAGGAAAGTACGGTGAAAACTGTAACCACGCCAACGAGCCAGACAACCAATTTCTTGTTGCGGCTTTTGACTTCAGGCGGTATGGGTTGCGAATGCATTAGTTACCTCCCGTAGTGGTTGCACCTGTGGCGACGTTGGGAATCTCGCGATTCTTTTCCATCTCTTCAGGGTTCTTCTCGAAGAGCGTATAGTGCAAAGTGACCTGTTCGATTTCGGGATCCATATCGGCACTTAAGACCGAGACCACTTCAAACGTGCGCTCGGCACCGGGTGCCATAGTCTGGTCGTCGAAACAGAAGCACTTCGTCATCGTGAATTTCGTCGCGGCCTTCTCAGGCAAGATCGAATGAACAGGACGGAAATGCACCGTGTCCTTCGACATATTCACGAAGCGATAGCTGTTCTTGAACGGCTGGCCGACTTCAACAGTCTGGACGGACTCTTTCGGCTTGAAATAGACCGGCAGCGTTCCGGCAGTCACACCTGTATAGAGCACCTTGCACATGCGGCCCGTCTTGGCATATTCCACATCGTTCAAGGGAGAAATCGAGAAGCCGATTTTTTGACAGAACATGCGGAACAGCGGCACCTGCACATAGGTGAAGCCGAACATCAACACAACAACCGGAATGAGCAGGAACAGAGCAAGGCGTTTGTTCTTGCGCTTCTGTTCGGGAGTCTTGGTTTCTTCTTGCGGTTCCACGATCGGAAACCTTTCACGGACGTGCGCTGGTGGTTATTTCGTGATGGCCGCGTCGGCCATGATAATCACAAACAGCGCGGTGAGATAGACAATCGAGTATTTGAACAGACTCCAAGCATAGTTTTGCTCAGCGCCTTTCAAGAGTTTCCAAGCTTTATAGACGAACAATCCGCCGAGCACCAGTGCCGCAGACAGATAGAGCAAACCGACATGCAACAGAAGCGAAATGGCCACCAGCACGAAGGAATAGAGCAAAATCTGACGGCGCGTTTCGTGGTCACCTTTGATGACGGGCAGCATGGGGATATGCACGCGGGCGTAATCTTTCTTGACACACAACGCCAGCGCCCAGAAGTGCGGCGGGGTCCAGAAAAACACAATCAAGAACAACAGCCACGGCGTAAATGCGAGCGTGCCCGTCGCGGCAGTCCACGCAATGATCGGCGCCATCGCTCCGGCGGCTCCGCCGATGACGATGTTCAGATGCGTACGCGGCTTCAGCCACAGGGTGTAGAAGAAGCTGTAAAAGGCAATCGTACCAAAGGCCGCCGCAGCGGACAGCCAATTAAAGAGCAAGCCAAAAATCAAAATTGCGCCAATCCCGCAAGCAATCACAAACACCAGCGCGTGCTTGGGTTCCATCTTCTTCATTGCTAACGGACGGCGATTTTTCGTGCGGCCCATCTGCGCGTCAATCTCGCGCTCGAAATATTGATTCAAACCGTTGGCACATCCGCCCGTAAGCGTGAGGCCGAACAGAATGGTCCAGAACTCCCAGTTGCTCGCATGCAATGAACCTTCAAGCATGAGCGCCGCCGCACCGGTGAGCAACACCAGCAGCATAATGGACGGCTTCATGAGGTTAATATAATCGCGGAATTGGGACATTAAGGATTTGTTAACGACTGGATCGTACGCAACTTCGTGCGTGACGATGATCAAAACCAAGAAGAGCATGAAGGCCACGGCAAGGTGCACAATAGCCATGTACGGCGGCACCTTCATCAACAGATTGCCGATACCGAGCAGAATTTGCAAGACCAGAATGGTAGCTGTCGCACGCAAAGCCAGACGTCCGCGTGCAGAGAGCGGCATCTTCATCGCCTTGATGATCAAATGAATCACCGCTCCGGCGACAATGAAGGCCCACCATCTGTGAAAGAACTGAATCAGAATTTGGTTTTGCCACAGGTTGGCAACTATTGGAGTGTAGAAATCACCCCACAAGACCGACATCGGCGGAACCCAATGATCACCCACTTTCGGCCATGTGTTCATCACCAATCCCGCACCCGTTCCGGCGACGAGGCCGCCGCTTATCACCTGAATCAGCGTTGCAGCGATAGCTTCTTTGCCGAAGCGCTGAGCTTTTTCGTGACCCGTTCTGAGTGGATCACCCCAACGCGAGAGCTTCAGAGCTTGCCAGAACAAAATCGCAAAGATGATGTAGGCAGTGCCAAGATGAATCGCGAGCACCGCAGCAGCCAAATCAAGTTTGACCACCATGCCGCCGAGAATCGCTTGCACAAGAATCAAACCAGCTGCCCACAGCAGGGGTTTCTTGGAGACTGCCCACACTTCAGGCATCTTGCGAGCACGAAGCAGGATGGCAAGAAACACAATTCCCACAAGTGCGGCTAAGAAGCGATGGAAATATTCAATCGCAAATTGAGTCTCAAAGGTTCCGAGACTCATTCCATCCGTCAGAGCGGGGTAGGTGTGCTTATAATCTTCAAAGACCGCTTGCCAGCCCGCGTCAGAAAACGGCGGCAATAAACTTCCATTTATCAAAGGCCAATCCGGAATTGAAAGCCCTGAACCGGATATTCTCACAAACCCTCCCCACAACATCAGCATCGTGATGAGCATGGAGAGAAACAGCAGCCAAGAGGCCAGCCTGCGCGCAGGCGATATGTCAGTCATTGATAGAAACGTGTTGCGGCAACCGAATTAGCCGCCGCGTATTGCGCGTACGACGCGCTACGGGACGATTGGAATCGTCTTAAAGTTTTCCTTTGGCGGCGGCGAGCTGGTCATCCACTCGAGTGAGCCTTGAATGTCATTGACATTCCACGGATCGTCACCGAGCTTGACCGGAGCAGGCTTGCGAATCGCTTGGTACAGTGACCAGCAGAACAAAATACCGCCGAGCAGCATGAACAGATAACCGAAGGACATGATACGATTCAAGCCTTCAAACTGCTCACGATAGATGTAAGTACGGCGCGCCATACCCTGCATTCCCGTCCAATGCATCAGCAAGAAGGTCATCGACATACCGATGTACATACACCAGAACACGATATTGCCGATCTTCTCATCGAGGAATTTGCCGGACATCTTGGGGAACCAGAAATAGGCCGCACCCAAGAGCGACATCACCGAACCGCCGAACAACACATAGTGCAAGTGGGCGACAACGAAATACGAGTCGTGCAACTGAATATCAACGGGCACGTTACCGAGCCACACACCGCTGATACCACCAACCACAAATAGCGAAATCATACCGAGCGCGAACTTCATGGCCGTTGTAAATTTCAACGTCCCGCCCCACATTGTGGCCAGCCACGAGAAGATTTTCACACCCGTCGGTACGGCAATTAGCATCGTCATGAAAGCGAAGAACGCGCGCACGGACGGCGAAAGACCGGTCGTGAACATGTGATGCGCCCAGACCATAAAGCCCAAAATACCGATACCGGCGATGGCGTAAACCATCCCGTGATAGCCAAACACTTTCTTGCGCGAGAATGCGGCCACGATATGACTGATTGCGCCGAAGCCTGGGACAATCATGATGTACACGGCCGGATGCGAATAGAACCAAAACAAGTGCTGATAGAGCACCGGGTCGCCGCCTTCAGACGGACGGAAAAATCCGGTTCCGAAGTGACGGTCAAACAGCACCATCGTCACAGCACCTGCAAGCACGGGAGTACCGATAAGAATCATAAATGCATTCGTCAACCATGCCCACACATAGAGCGGCATCTTCATCATACTCATACCGGGGGCACGCATGTTAAAGATGGTGACGATAAAGTTGATGGCACCTAATATCGACGATAAGCCGGTCAAGTGCACCACTAAAATCCACATGTCCACGCCCGGCGTGCCGCTATATTGCGCGCTCGTCAAAGGCTGATAGCTCGTCCAACCGCCACCCGCCGCGCCGCCTTCCACAAAGAAGCTCGCGATAGCAATGAATGCCGCCGGAACCAGCAGCCAGAACGAAAACGCATTGAGCTTCGGGAACGCCATATCGCGCGCGCCAATCATAATCGGCACAAGGTAGTTGCCGAAACCGGCCATGGCGGGAATAACCACGAAGAAAATCATAATGGTGGCGTGCATCGTCACCACTTGATTGTACAACTCAGGCGAAACGACGCCGCCCGTGCTCTCCCAAAGTTGCATGCGGATGATACCCGCCAACGCGCCGCCCACGATAGCCATAATCAGCGTGAAGATCAGGTACATGATACCGATCTCCTTGTGATCCGTCGAGGACATGTAGCGGAGCAGCAGCGATTGCTTTTTCTCAGCCATTCACGACCTCGCTTTCGACTTCAGGCAACAGCAATGAGCTGTGTGCACTGTCCGCCGGAGCGCTCGCGGCAGCACTCATCTTTTCCTCCAGCCACTTCTCAAACTCGGCATCCGAAACAACCTTCACGTCAATATACATTTCACCGTGCAGCGGTCCGCACAGCTCGGCGCACTGGCCTTTATACTTACCTTCCTGCGCCTTGAACCACGCATGCGTGATACGGCCCGGATTGGCATCTTGCTTCACACCGAAACTCGGCACCCACCACGCGTGAATCACGTCCACGCTGGTCAGGTTCAGCGTAACAATCTTATCCGCAGGCACAACCAGCGGCTCGTTGGCGAAACCGATGTCATACTTGGGCAAGCGGTATTCCCAGAAGAACTGGTGACCGATAACCTCAACGACGAGGTCGGATTTGGGTGGAACTTCAATCTTCTTCAGCGTGCTATAAGCCGGAATGGAAATCGCGACCAGCACGAGCGCGGGGATGATGGTCCACGCGATTTCGAGCGGCACGTTCTCATGAAAAGTCGCGGGCTTATGTCCGCGCTTCTCATTGAATTTCCAGATGGCGTAGGCGAGCAGAATCTGCGGCAAGAGCAGAAACGGCACGGTTAGGCCGAGCATGATTTTGAATGTTTCCCGGACATCCTGAGCCACCGGTGTAACGGGATTGAACAGCCACGAGGTGACCGGTTCAGACGCGTACACAGCAACGGGCAGGAGTGCCAGAGCGAGCCAATGTAGATTTTTTTTGATCATAGGGGAGGTTGTGACCCTATTGGAAAGTGTCGAAAACGAGAAACTAATTCGTAGCCAAACCTTGCACGAAGGTGTACAGCGCTTCAAGCTGGGCCTTCGTCAAAGTACCATTCCCCGGATGCACGCGACCCGAAAGACCGTTCAGTACAATTTTGTCAAACAGAGCACGGTCGGTCATCCACGGAGCATTGCGAGCATACAAAGGCTGAGTCGTGTCGTAGCGATACGGTGCGACACCTAACACGCTGCCGGCCATACCTTCGCCGTGGCCGCCGTGGCACTTTGCGCAACGCGCCAAATAGACTTGCGCGCCCGTTGACGTTTCATCAATGTGGCGAGCAGACTTATCAGCGTAGTAGCCGGGCTTTGTGACTTGCTGCATGGCCAGAGTAATCGGAATACGTCCGGCGTTAGCATCCTCAGCAGTCGCTGCGCCCGCACCTGCATCCGCCGTCGCACCTGCCGGAGTTTCAGGAAGTTTGGCGACGATTGCATCATCGGTCGGAGTCGGATTGGGAATCATCGTGCGAACGTAGTGCACCATCGCCCACACGTCACGCGCAGGCAACAGCGAGAACGACGGCATCGACGTACCCGGCGAACCCTTTTGCAGCGTGTTGTAAATAGAAGCAACGTCGTTACCGAACTTAAACGTTTCGGTCCGGTAGTTACGCGGCGGCGGATTCAAACCTGCGGCACGCGGACCGTTGCCCGTTCCATCAGGACCGTGGCACGATGAGCAATTAATCGTGTAGAGCATCTTACCGTCAGCCGCAAGACCGGTGTCTTTGGCGAGCGCGCGGTGATTGACAATCTTGGAGGCTTCCAATTCCTTTACCGGCGGCGGCAAGGAGGCGCCAACCTCTTCTCCACCCTTGAATTGCCAATTGAAGACCAAACCAATCATCACGATTGCCAAAATGACAATCGGAATATACAGGAAGATACTGCTGTTCTTAGGACTGTAGTTACTCATTTACTCCCAGAACCTCCAGTTTGCGCTGAGCAGAACATACGGGTCGCCCACCGGAATAAGCGAATGCTTGCTCATCCAACGCGAGACAAACAAACCGAATAGTCCGGTAAACATCGCCAGCGTACCCAACTCGATCCAGCTAATCGGAACAAGCGCGGCGTTGTGCGACGGAACGGTCATCCAATAGAGATCAAGGAACTGTCCGGCCAACACACCCCAGCAAACAATCATCAGCCATTTGTGATTCTTCTTTTGGCCCTGTCCGAGCAAACCGAAGAATGGCAAAATGAATTTCAAAGTCCAAGTGAAGACGGCAATCATCAGCCAGCCGCCCTCGGAACGCTTCAGATAGTAGAACGTCTCTTCAGGCAAGTTTGCGTACCAGATCAGCATGAACTGCGAGAACGCGACGTAGCACATGAAAATAGTGAAGGCGAACAGCAGTCCCGACATGTCCTTGACGTGCGATTGCGTGGCAACGTTCTTAAGCTGGTTATTCTTGAGCTTGATAAACACGATCACCATCAAAGCCATCGCGCTCTGGAAGATACCGGCAAACGTGTAAACCGTGAACATCGTCGAGAACCACTTCGGCTCTTGCGACATAATCAGGTCATACGTAAAGAACGCGTAAGTCGGAGCAAACAACAACAGCGCGGCAATCGAAAAACGCGCGGCGGCGGTGCGATTGTCCGAAGCCTGCCCGTTGTCCTGTACAACAGAATAGTTGATCAACTTGCGGGCCAGAAAAATCCAAATGAGGAAGAACAGAATATTCCGTCCGGCCATCATATTGTAGGACAACCACGCAACCTTGGTCGGACTGTGAACTCCCGAGCCGCTGCCAAGCCACGAATAGATTGTATCACCGCTCATCTTAATACCGACGAGCGCAACAAGGAACAGCACAAACGCAACCGGCAGGAAGCTCATAAAAGCTTCCGCCAAACGGCGCGGAATGATGGACCACTGCGAAGCGGCGGCGCGATTGATGGTGATAAATGCAAAACCGCCCAACGCAAAACCCGTAAACATATACAGATTTAGGATGTAGTTTTGCCACGCCCGCGTCGGTTCAGCGACCACACCACCGAGAAACGCAAGCGCGCCGACGGCGATCAGGCCCATGAACAGATTACTGAGCGATTTGGTGAGGCTTAGCGGCCCCGGATTGTCAATATGTGTTACAGTAGCGTGCATATGAGAAGGAGAAACCTCCTATTTCCACGACCAATAATTTCTTGTGATGTCAAACTAGAACGAACCAACTAAACCAGCCGAAAACATCGGCTTTTCATCCTGCGTGCCGTGCAATTCGTTAACAACCGGAATGGCCGAATAGACTGCTACGCGCAAGCGACTCGAAAGACGATACTCCGATTCCAAAAGCATCGAGCTAAGAAATCCACCCGACTCGCTGTCCACCGCGCCATGATCTAAATCATGATCCGCGTGCCGTAACCTGCCTCCGATTCCCACAGACCACGGTGTCGTGAGATTTCGCGATGCAGTAATATCAAACCAGCGCGAATTACCGTAGTGAAAGTCAAACGAGTTTTCGCCATTCAAGCGATAACCTAATGTTATCTCCCAACGCATTTCACTACCCCGACGCAGGTGCGCCATCATCAAACCATCCACACTGCCTGTTCCGATCTGACAATGTTCCGGCAACCGTCCGTTAACCGTCGTGCCGTGATCAAGGTGGTCAAGTCGGTTTGCGTGCGAATCCTGAACAACATCACTCTTGACGTTGTTGTTGCCCGTCGGCACTTTCAAGCCGAGCGTTGCGCCCGGAATAAATCCCAAGAACGTAGCTTTGAAGTTCGTACCGGCAACAAGATCAATATCACCCAGTCCAGTGGACTCAATCGTCTCGGCATGTGTACTGCTAAGTCCGTTGTACGAAAACGGTACTCGCACAAAGGCAAAACTCCTTGAACCCAATCTGCGATATAAACCCGCACCAAATTGAGTCTGTGTGTGTATTTCCTGAACGGCTACACCACTCTCATTGGCAACTGTACGGGCGTCGAGCGAAAGCGACCAATTCTTTTGAAACCCGAAGCATTCACAACCCTCGCCACCTTGGGCCATTTGGGCTGGATCTCCGCTGTAACAAATCGAGCACGCTTTCCCCTGCGCCGCCACAATCAGCAGTACACAAATTCCAACAACGATCCCCCGCATAGACACCTCTAAGCTATCGTTTCGGCCAGAGCACAGCCTTGGCCGTGTCCGGTGCATCATCCATAAAGTTAAATCTGCCCGTCGCCATTTGCAGACTATCCTGCGGCTGCGGATGTGCGGCGCGCTGAAGTGCGCGAACATAGTGAATAATCGCCCAACGTTTGTCAGTCGGAATTTGCTGTCTGTAATTCGGCATCAAACCCTGACCCATCGTAACCGTGTGGTAGATACGACCATCGGGCCACGCGAGCAGCTTATCACTTAACAGTGACGGCGGCATCGTAAACTTGGGAACAATGTAACCCTTGCCGTCACCTTGTACGCCGTGACACACAACGCAGAACGTATTGTAGTATTTCCGTCCGGCAGCCAGTACCTCTTCAGTCGGAGTCAGCGGATTCGTGAGTGCGTTGGCAGCATTCGTATCCAACAAGCCAATCGTATACGGCTCAAAATTAACCGGAACAGTTCCCGCCGGCGGAGTTCTCATACCCACGCCATTCGGTGAATGCGGATCCCACTCCTGAGCTTTCAACGATGCTTGACGATAAAGGTCCGGCATGTATTCGAGCGTCGGCATGCTCTTCTTCCCGCATGACATCAACAAGAATGCAGCGAGAATAATGAAAAGCATATTCCCCCTCGCTTTAGCGGGGGGGTTAGGGGGGGTGATCTTATACATGCTTCACCTCCTCGGCACCACTCGCCTTAAGATAGGCTTCAGCATCAGCCGGAACCACACCGTCAAGCGGAATCACCAAACCAAACTTATCGTCGGTGAAGCGTTCATCGTGAATGACAGGAGCCTTGTTCGGCAGCTTGCAGGCAGCCCACATCGCCACGAACGTCGAGATACCTCCTATCAACACGCCGCTTTCAAACACAATCGGAATAAACGCGGGCCATGAATTTAGCGGCTTGCCGCCGATGTTCAGCGGCCAATTGATTACATGCACCCAATACTCAAGTGTGAAACCAAGCGACGCGCCGGTTAATCCCATCACGAGAGTAACCCACGGCACCCAAGAAGATTTCAACCCAAGAGCCTTATCAAGCCCATGTAGCGGGTACGGCACATAAGCGTCGAGGTTCTTCCAACCCTTCTTGCGAGCGCCGTCGGCGGCTTCCATCATAATATCCGGATCGGAATAGACTCCGATGATCGCAGGAACCTTACGCATGTGTGCCCTCCTTCGACGTATCGGCTGGCTTCGGCAGCGAATGCTTAATTTCCGCAATCGACACCGTCGGGAACACGCGCACGAACAACAGGAACAAAGTCAAGAACAACCCGAACGCGCCAATCGTCCAACCGAAGTCGTAGATGGTCGGACTGAAATTGTCCCAGTTAGTCGGAAGGAAGTCACGGTGCAGCGACGACACGATAATATTGAAACGCTCGAACCACATACCAATGTTGACGAGAATCGAGATCACAAACATGATTGGAATCGAAGTTCGCATCTTCTTGAACCAGAAAACTTGCGGCACAGCCACGTTACAGAAGAACATAATGTAGAACGCCCACGAGAACGGCCCCGTCAGACGGTTCATAAACACATAGCGCTCGAACGGGTTTTCGCTGTACCACGCAATAAAGAACTCGGTTAGGTAAGCATAGCCAACGAGCATACCGGTCAAGAGGATGATCTTATTCATCAGCTCCAAGTGCCGGATCGTAATATAATGTTCGAGGCTGAACGCCTTGCGCATAAACACCAAGAGCGTCACCACCATCGCAAAGCCGGAGAAGATTGCACCGGCAACGAAGTAAGGCGGGAAGATCGTGGTGTGCCAACCCGGAATAATCGAGGTGGCAAAGTCGTACGACACAACCGTATGCACGGACAGCACCAACGCGGTGGACATACCTGCAAACAGCAAGTAAGCCTTTTCGTAATGGTTCCAGTCCCGCATCGAACCCGTCCAACCAAGCGACAGCGCACCGTAGATCTTCTTTCTCAAGAAATTCTTAGCTTTGTCACGCATCGTGGCAAAGTCGGGTACGAGTCCGGTGTACCAGAACAACAAAGAAATCGTAAAGTAGGTCGAGACCGCGAACACGTCCCACAACAGCGGCGAACGGAAGTTCACCCACAAAAGTCGGTCATTGGGAAGCGGCACAAGCCAATAAGCCACCCACTGACGACCCGTATGCAAGAGCGGGAAGATACCCGCAGTCATTACAGCAAAAATCGTCATGGCTTCCGCCGAACGATTGATGGCCGTTCTCCACTTCTGTCTTAAGAGGAAGAGAATGGCCGAGATCAGTGTGCCGGCGTGACCGATACCGATCCAGAACACGAAGTTCGTAATATCGAAGGCCCATCCATAAGGATGGCTGAGTCCGAAGATTCCCTGGCCGCGTGTCAACAAAATGTAGATGACGACGACGCCGATGCCCACCATACCGGAGGCAGTAAGAAACGCTATCCACCAGGCAATCGAAGGCATGCGCTCCGTCGGCGCAACGATATCCTTTGTAACGTGGCCTAAGCGAATATCGCGGGAGAGGAATTGTTCCGTTGCCGGAGCGCTCACTAGTGGTGACCTCCCTCTTTCGGTTGCATCTCGCCCACACCTGCATCATGACCGCCCAAGTAGGGATCGGTATCACGGGTCGGACGGTTGCGCAGTTTCGTGAAATAGGTCACCGCCGGACGTGTGTTGACTTCAGCAATCACGTTGTACGCGCGCGGATCTTTCTTCATTTGTGAAACCTGGCTATCCGGGTTATTGGTATTGCCAAAGCTGATTGCGTCAGTCGGGCAGGTCTGTTGGCACGCCGTCTTGAAATCGGCATCGGTAATCGGGCGATTCATTTCCTTCGCCTTCTCCTTGCCTTCGCGTATGCGTTGCTGACAGAACGTGCACTTCTCCATGATACCCTTTTCGCGCACGGTCACTTCCGGATTCAGCACAAGCTGCAACGGATGCGGTTCGTAAGCCGCAAACGTGTATTCGTGCCAGTTGAAGCGACGCACCTTATAAGGACAGTTGTTGGAGCAGTATCTCGTGCCCACACAGCGGTTATAGATCTGCATGTTCAGGCCTTCTTCGCTGTGTACCGTAGCCACCACCGGACACACCGTTTCGCACGGCGCGTTATCGCAGTGCTGACAGAGCATCGGCTGATAGGTGAACTCCGGCTCATGCTCATCGCCACTATAATAGCGGTCAATACGAATCCAGTGCATTTCGCGGCCCAAACGAATCTGGCCCACACCAACCACAGGAATATTATTTTCAACAGAGCAGGCGGCCATGCAGGCATTACAGCCGATACACGCCGTCTGATCAATCACCATTCCCCACTTGTTGCCCTTGTATTCATGCTCGGGCCACAGAGAGACAAGTTCGTGTTCGTGCCACTTCCCGGCTTCCGGATTCTTGAGATACTCCTCGAACGCGGCCTCGGCGACAATCGGTCGGCCTTCGGTGTAGTTATGACCTTGCACGTCGGGCAGTTCTTCCCAGCGTCCAGTCTTTTCAATTGACACAGGGTCGCCCATCGTGCGCAGCATGCCGTTTTCAATTGCACACAACGCAAACGCATTGCCGCCTACATTGTCACCAACGCGACCGACGTGCTTGCGGCCCCAACCGGTTTCAATCGTGACCACGTCTTCCACATCACCGGGCTGAACATGCACAGGGACTTCAATCGTTGCGCCGTTGGCTGTTACCTTAATATAGTCGCCGTCGCGCAACCCGAGCTTGCTGGCAGTCTTTGGAGCAAGGTTCGCATAGTTCGTCCACGACACGCGGCCCACCGGATGCGGCAATTCGAGCAACCACGCGTTGTTCGCGTTACCGTCTTCCGTCACATGCGGTGAAGGCACGACCACCAATTGCAAGTCACCACCACTATTGCGCAGCGTTGACAAATTGGCCAAGTCAGGACTCAAATATGTACGCGGTGTCGGAGCCACACGCAAATCAACAAAACCGTCACGCAGTGCGCTGTTCCAGAAACTTGTGAAATCTGCGGCAAACACGTCGCTCTTGTAAACGTTCGTGCGCCACGTTTCCATCACATATTCGTGCCAGCCGCCGACAAAGGTTCCGAGACCGCTCACTCCGGCAACTTGCGCAAACTTAATCAGCGACTCTTCTGCCGCACGCGAATCCCATAGCGGCATGACAGAAGGTTGAATAACCGAATAGAGTCCAACTTGCGGTTCAGCATCACCCCAAGATTCCAGCCAATGCTGTCCCGGGAGCAGATACATCGCCAGCCGTCCCGTTTCATCGGCACGGTCACCGAGATGAATCACTGTCGAGGCCTTGCCAAACGCGGCGGCAACACCGGCAGATTCAGGCAGTGAGTAAGCCGGATTCGTGCCGAACGTAATCACAACGTCAATCTGACCGTTGTTCAAACGATTCATCAAATCTTGCATACCAACAACTGAGCCGTACGCTTGATTCGAGGGAGCGCCGTTGCCGTCAACGGTCACACCTTCATTACCAAGCATTTCGTTTAACAGGCAAGCAACCAACTGGTGATCAAGCGTGTCACCACCCATCACAATGCTCTTGCCGCGCGCAGCCCACAACTCGGTTGCAATACGATCAATCGATCCGGGCTTGAGTCCGGCTTCGCTTTCAAATGGCGACACGCGCGGAATGAAGTGTTTGCCCGGTGCCCCCCTACCTTGCAGCGCATCAGCAATTGCAAGTCCAAACTGCACACTCATACCCGGCTTCATGCGGAAGCGCTCGTCGGCGTTGGATGCCGTAACCGTTGTCCCGCAGTCTGCAGAGACAAGCTTGCTCATCTTGTTGTTCTTGACATGGCGGTTCTGACCAAAGCCCGCCATCCATTCAAGACTCGAGTAGCCTGTTCCGAGCGGATCGGCTTCAAGACAGAGAATGTACTCAGCCTTGTCAAAATGATACGACGGCAATGACGTTCCGCCGTAGCTCATCTCCTGAGCTTTACGCGCCGCGTGGTGCGTCCAACCATCGTAGCTATAGTGAAACGCCTCGAAGCTCTGGCAGAAGTCGGCAATCACCTTATTGCGTGCAGGACCATGAACCGTTCCGGTCAAGACTGCAATCCGACCGCGAGCGGCTTTCAGCTTCTCAGCAATTTCCGTATCCGCTGTTCCCCACGAAAGCACGCTTGGCTGACCACCGACCATCTTGAGCGGTCCGGTCAAACGATCGGGATCATAGAGATTGAAAATTTCATACTGACCACGCGCATCAAGCTTGCCTTTCGACAGCGGATGCTGCGGATTTCCTTCGAGCTTGATCGGACGGCCTTCGCGCGTCTTAATCAACACACCATTGCCCTGCGAACCGCCGGCAGCCGATGCATAATAGTTCGGCACACCCAGCATAATCTCTTCAGGCTGATTGATGTAGGGGATAATCTTTTGCGCCGGACGCAAGCCGCAGCCTGCCGTTGCAAAGACCATCGCCGCTCCCGGAGATTTTCAAGAAGTCACGGCGCGACATTCCACCCGACTCGCCGCCGTTCTGCTTGACCTTCAATTCCATAAAACCCGCGGCTTCCGAAATCAGCGTCGGGTCACCTGTCACGGAGAACTTGGTGGCCTGTTCCTGATTAAAGAACTCTTCGGGCTTGGAATAAAATTCTGAATTCTTGACAGCCAGCGCCGCCTCGTCACCATGAAGCTCGCCCAGCGTCGTCCAGTGACGATTCTTGGGTTCGGTAGCAGGTGAAGCCGTTTGTTTCATATTCGTTTCTCGGCTCATTGGTGGCAAGCGTTGCAGTCAGTGGGACCACCGTTGTCGCGGTGGCATTGGAGACAATCGCCCATATTCAATTTACGGTATTGATAAACCTTGTCCATGGTTTCTACCGGACCGTGACAGTCAACGCATTGGAAGCCTTTGCGAATATGCCACTGGTGCGAGAAGAAGGCATGATCGGGCAGCGCGTGAATGCGTTGCCATTCAATCGGTTTGCCCGAGTTGTAAGCTTCGGTAAGCTTAATAATGTTTGGCTTGTTCACGGCAACGACGCTGTGGCAATTCATGCACACGTTCAGAGCGGGAACCGTGGCGTGCCTTGAGTTCTCCACCGAGCTATGACAATACATACATGGAATGTGGTTGTCACCTGCATGGATCTTATGGCTAAACGGGATCGGCTGGGTAGGCGCGTATCCCTGATTACTCCACGACCACATGAACAGGTTGTAGCCAAACACCAGGAAAGCTACGGTGTAAAGCAGGCCGAGAACCTTTCGGCTCACAGGACGTCCTCAGGGTTGGTGAAAAATTTCGCAAACTTCTTCCGAATACATGTCCGGTCGAAATTCTTGGGGGACAAGCTAATAAAAATCATGAGATTAACGGTCTGGAGAGAAGGGCAGATAGACCGGAACGGTGGGAATAAGACAGCTATTGTCTAAATTCGTGTCAATATAACACTTCTCTGTTTTGGACGCAACGCCAAATCCGGTGAAAAATGTTGAAGTAAAGAACTGAAAATAAAGAAGAGCCTCCTAACTCTCGACATGAGGGTCTAAATCTTTAACAGCCCAAATAATTGATTTACAGAAGCATTCTCTAACATTTGTAAACGTAGGAGAATATGGAAAGGGTTTCAGCGGCAAGAAAAACGCCCGGCACATTCTGCCAGGCGTCTCAATTCCTCTCGGTTGTACCCACTTGCAAACCTACCTTTGCCTCTCACCCTGCGGTGCCCGACTCGGGTATTTCTGGGCCATTCCACGCGCGGGTTTCTTCTCTCTATGGAATAGCGCCGCTGGGTCCATACGGGCAATCACATAAAAAAACTTCTGGTTCTCATTACCCATATACTCATATCGGTCGTCCTGTGCCGAAATTGACTCGATCATTGAGTACGGCCCCACGCTGCTGTCAGCGGCGTAAATGTCATAAAAGTCTGGAAACGTGGGAGCGCCATTAATGTAAAAGGTTGGCGCAGTCCAGTCCAACAGGATTTGTCCATTATCGAAACGAATGGTCAAATCCAAAATGCGTCCGTTCGGCACACTTTCGAGATTGCCAATTTCAATCAGCGGCCCATTTTGATGATACGGCTCGGCCTGACCATTTAGCCACACAAACACCGCACCCGGCGCCCAGAATCGCGCCCACTCATCAATAGCCCCTTCAATGCGCAAAGTGTCACCATTAACCGTCCACTCTACGTCAACCGGCGCAGGTGATTCAAACAGCCGGTGCGACGGATCACCCCAATCCACAATGGTTGCCTGACGCACAGCGCCGTAAGTGACCTTGCCGGTCGTGTCATTTTGCGCAACCACCGCTAACGACGCATCCGTCCAAAGTGAGTCCACATCAATTGCGCCTGCATGGCCGTAGGAGATCGCGCACGTGTACTCCGTCCCTTCTTCGTCATTCAGGCGCAGGACCGACAAAGTGTTGTCGCTAAACAGCAATTGCGCAGGTGACGCAGCCGGACGACGCGGATAAAATACATTGACAAACCGCACGGACGTATCTGCAACGGCATTCGAGATGCGCTGCCCGTATCCGCCCCAATCGGTTTTGTAGTAGTAATTAAAACCGTTCTCATAGGTGCGATTCGTCGGCAACAGCATATGCATATCGGCGTCAATATCAGATCCATGCATCTGGATCTTCGATCCTACCTGACTAAACACATTACTCGGATTGCGCATGATAAACGTGAAAGTGGACGGAGCCGTCGCGCGCATGTCATCCAGCACCACAACCAAATCGGGTCGAACGTAGAGCAAGTGCCTGCGGTAGCGTGTCAGGCCAAGTGTGGATGGATAAGCTGTTGTCGCATCTCCAACAACATAATCCATATTCTTAAGCATGAACGTATCCACCAACTGCGGATTCATCGACAGCTTGTTTACAGGAAGCGGCCACTCACCCTTGGTGCTGTCGCCGATCTGCCCTCTGCCGTTAACCAACATCGTGTTCGAGTTAAACGTTCGATGCAATGGATGCTGTAACCCTGCCGATTGCGCAAAATAGTCGTCGCCGTACCCCAGAGTGAACGCGTTCTGATCCGGCTGAAAATGCGACGGTTCCCAACCGCCAATCGCGCCATTTCCCCAATACGTTTGGTAGGCATGACGTCCAGCTACCAAGCCACATTTCAACGTGACGTAAGTCGCATTGGTATTTGCCCATTCACTTCGGCCAAAGTACGTATCCTGATCCGTCGCAATCCAAGATAGATCGGTCGGAGCAGTTTGGGCCTGATTGGGGTCATAGAAAAAGAAACCCAATGGCCCGCTAAAATTATAACCGTTTCGATTAATGACTTGCTGACGCATCCACTGCGCTTCGCTGTCGTCATACTCTGCCGCAAGCAACGCAAGCTGATCACTCGGGCCGTACCACTCGTCTCGCTGTGCTTCGTTAATCATCGGCATCAATGACGGATCCGCCATCGAGCCGTAGATACGATACTTCGCAAACGACTGCACCCACGGCCTGTCAAAGTAGTTGATGTTCCGCTGTTCACGGAGCACATACAAATGCGGCAACATCGTCCACGTAATGAATCCCCAATAATTCATGGCCTCATACCACGATCCATCTGTGACGTTTCCGTAGAGCGCCATAATATTATCGAGATTGTCGATGGCCATATCTTCCCAAATCAACGCCTCCGGCTCTTCCTCGTACAGCGCATAGGTTGCGCTTCCGAGATAGCTCATGTTGTTGATGTTGTGATTATGCACATTCGCATCTGACCACCAAATCCATTTGGGTCCCGCCGCCGCAAGCCGTTGAAGCTGTTCCCGCAGTTTCATTTGAATCGTATCACGTTGAGCTTTGGAGAAGCTCGAATAGAGCCAATCATAAGACAACGCCAGCGCAACACAGCACCGCGAAGCATATAAGTCCATATCAACATTCGCGCCCGGCTCCCAATGCGGATAGCGGCACAGCGCCATCGTCTTATTCTTCGCGTGGTTGATGTACGTCGCAGTTGGCGTGAGTACCGCTTTCAAAGCCGCGCACGACACCATACGCGCGAAATCAGGATAATGTACACTTTCCCACTGCGAAGCATTCGGCGGATTAAAAGATAAATCCGTGTTGACCATCCCGGTCAAAGCTTGATAGTAAGCCAGATGAGTCGAGGACGCTTCAGCCTGCAGCGTCGGAATGTCCGCAGCAGTGAAAAACAATTTTGGATGCAAAGCATTGTCAAACGTCGTGACAAGCATTCCCGCAGCATTGTTCGCAGGATAAGTATCACTGCCGTTGGTCGTCATCAGCGCACGCAAATAGTAGCGTGATTCAAATGCCGGAGTCCAAGTAAACAACAATGAGTCCGATGCCGATACAGCAAGATTGAATGTCGCAGTGTCAATATCAGCCCAAGCCGAAGAATCGGTCGAAGCTTGCAAAACAACTTGCCCTGTTTCCGCCGGGCCGAAATTTCTCACCTTCACCCACACCGGACAAGTTTGGCCAACCGAAGTCCCCAAACCGTAACCCATATCAAGTATGCCGCTGTCATCGGGATTTTGCAAAACCCAGTTGACCAAATTCGTAATCAAAATGTTGCGCGCGTTACCTGTGGTTGTCACGCGATTAAGCGAACCGCAATAAAATGCTTGACGAGGAGTTGCGCAAACCGCAACCGTTCCCGGCAGATTCTGAAATTGAATCACAAGCGTCGAACCGTGCGCTGGAAGTACTTTGTCCGGATTGTTACCGCCCGTAAAACCCGAAACCGTAAACGTGGCAGGTAATCCCGCCGCAATGGGATGCGACGCGCTGACGATCTGATGCGTGTAAACCGTTTGCTTCACTCGCTGCCAATCCGCATGAATCGCTTGCTGTTCAAATTCGGGATAGGCTCCGTCGTAGCTTGCAACCGCTGACCCTTCAATCACGACGCGTCCGCCTTCAGCAGCATATGCCAAAAGAAGAGAATCGGCAGGACCCGTACCGCGACGCTCTGAGCCATGATAAAACACGCAATTGTACGCGCGCAGAGTATCAATCGGCGGCCAACCCAGCGTGAGCTGATCCCACACGCGTACGGTGTAACCCGCCGTGACCAGCGGAGTCTGAATAACCGATGTGTACGGCCCCGCGCCCTTGCCCCACGTAGAAGCAATCAAGAGCACGCTTTGCGCCGACGCGAGCTTGATGCCCATGGTCAGCAGCAGTGCACAACATAACATCCTGAGTACACGCATGAACATCATCCTCTATTTCAGCAGAAGCAATTTTCGGGTCATCATCGTATTCGGCAAACTCAATCGTGCAAGATATAATCCGCTCGCACAATCAGGGCAACTAAATTCACTCTCATATTCACCGGCGGTCATAGGCGCGTCCACCAAAGTCTTCACACTCTGCCCAAGCAGATTGAACACCTCAAGCTTAACATGCGCCGACGTATTGAGCGTGAACCGCAAACGCGTCGACGGATTAAACGGATTCGGATAAGCCGGAGCAAGCGTCGCTAATGTCGGCAGTTCGCGCCGCTCAGGAGCGCTCTCCGGTATCGCGATATGAAACTCCGATTCCAACAGAATCTGGTCGAGAATCATCTCAACCGTATCTTGGAAAATGAGTGCGCGATCTCCGGCAAACGTCACCGTATGCGTATCAGCGTCAAGATAGTGCCAATTCCCACGAATGGTGTCGCTGCGTTCCCAAACCCCTTGAGGGTTCAGCGCGCTAAACACGCGCACGCTGTCAAGATCAAGACTGTCGTCGATAGAGACTCGAATCAATCCCGCCTCAAATGACTGCCCGAAGAAATAGTTCAAGCGATAGTTGCCGCTTATTCGGACAGGTAGCGCCACGGTAACAAATTCTCCGGTCGTATCCACTTGCATCCGCTTGACCAGCATTCGCCCCCACGGATCAAGAGTGTCCGCACCCTGAAAATCACAAGCACAAAGTTCCGTCAAACTTCCGCCCTGCGATCCGAGTACAGTGAGTCGCTCAATTTCAATTCGCTGCAATCTTATCGAAGTCAAAAACTCATCCGACACCGCATCAGGAAATCCCTCCACGGACACGGCCTGCGCTGTAAGCTTCGCCCGCACTTCTGGCAACTCCGCAGGACTGCTCGGCAGCGTTACGCGCCCCGCAATCACGCCGTCTTCGGAAGCATCCGGCTCAGTACCAATCCACGGCAAAGTCAACCCTTCAAACACCACGTTGGCGCTTTCGCCCGCAGGATAACCGCGCAGCGTAATCGCGATCGTATCTCCGGCAAATGCATAGCCGTCAATCTCGTCACGCTGAACTCTAAACTCAAGCGTAGGCGTTGCACGATGTCCCCACGCAGGTAAAATCGTTTCGACTCCGTCACTGAACTGCGCCACCAACGCCCCGACACCCGATGATGCAAACGGCGCGCGTGCGCGAACAGTAACAACCGAATCCGTAACAACGCGGCTTCCGCCCACAAGTTCGAGCGGAATGCCATTCCAAGTCACACCGTTAAAAACTCGGCCATTCACCATGCCGCGCGCGAAAATCGTCAAAATCTCACCACCCGTTGAGGTGTGCGACGAATCCTGATCCCGCACGCTAAAACGTTTCGGTTCAAGATACGCCAGTGACATGCAGCGATAGTTGCCTGTCAAATGCTGCCACCCACCGACTTCAAAATCCAAACTCAGAGAATCGCTGAACGGCACTGCGTCACTGAAGTGATAACGATAGGCCGAGTAGTCGTTGTTCGTAATCGTCACGACACCGTGCGCAAAATGCCTCGCCATAGCAGGCTGACCGTTTGGTCCTACCCAGTTGTAACTCGCGTTAAAATACTCCGGCGTACCAACTCCCGCGCGTACAACTTCTCCATCGGCGAGTAGCGTTTCGTCGCCCTCGAGAGCCTGTCCCGAAGTGTTATCCATTTCCAGATACGCGCCGAGATAATTTCCTTTGCCGTAAAACTCCGCCGCGCGAAATCCGTCATAGCGTCGCGTCGGAATATTCACAAGGAACGTCCGCCCAAGCGATACGCAGGCACATCTGCGGTTCGAGTGCAACAATATCCGCACCGACACGAATCCGATTCGTCCCCGGATTCACGACGTTGTTATCCACCTCGACTCGAAACTCCGTAGAGAATGGCATGATAGGTTGAAAGTACAACGTATCACCGCTTCGTCCCGCCACCGCACCGCTGTAAGTCGTCACACCTTCAGAGCAATTGAACAGCAACCCAATCTGTGCGGCAATCGCAGGCTCAGGATCATGATCAAAGTAGATTCGCATCACCGTGCGATCCAAGTAACTGCGCGTCGTGTCTTGCGGAATCATCCACAGTTTGCGCACCACTCCGGAACCTTCATAAGAGAGCGGTTCCGCCGTGCGGAAACTCAACAGAGTCGTGTCAGCCGAAATCGATTCCGCCGTGCGATTCCACATCGCAGGACTTGTCGGCTGTGACCACACCGTCTCCATCGTGTCGCGCTTCAAAAAATAACTCAATTGCACAGGCACGCGAAACGACTCGAGCGTCACCCCGTCGTCGTACATCTGCGCACAGCCGTGATAGGCCATCGTGTTGCCGACGTAGGTGATTCTCAGATGCTGATTAAACGGCACCGGAGCATAGTTCCAATTCCAACCCGCCGACGAATCCGCCAGCGGTGGTAAGAACGGCGATGTTCTGCCGCAAATCGAATCCGCGCGCAAATCCATATCCCACGCGACGGTGTCATCCACAAAAATTCTAAACCGCAGCTCAGCGCTCGGAGCACGCCGTGTCCAGCCGAACTCCGACAAGACTCCCGGCCCGTCAATGTCGCATAGTATGTTCCAATTGAAGCTGTCGCGGCGCAAATAATTCCCGCGATCTTCATTTGTGATGCCTTCCCCGTGGCTGGAGAAGCACTCGATACGCTCGTACGGCAACGGTCCCGCTAAATTCTCGCGGCGGAGCAACGGCTCCCAATACGGTTGGGCATAGGCCGAGCCACCCGCCAACAGCAGGAGCATCACACGGAAAAATCGATAGTTCTGGGTCATAATTCTGGGTCCCCACGGCGCAAGAACCAAACCAAATTTGGGTTTGGACAGACTCCGAGGATAACCCTACAATTTACACCATACGTTGTGGTTCCGCAACTCGGTTTAGCCCGCTCAGGCCACATTTTCACGAACCTTAACTCATTATTAAACAACAAAAAAGACGACAATCCGCCGCCTTTCCGATGTAGCTATCCTTTTATAGAGGTAAAGTCACTTCAGCAACACAACCTTAGCCATCGCCAATGGCCGGTTCCCCAGCGGATCCCAAGCCCGCACAAAATACAGCCCCGAGGCAAATTCATCTGCCTGCCACGTCACCGTTTTCTCATCCGCCACCGCCCCGCTCCACAATTCCTTCACCCTCCGCCCCGTCACGTCAAACAGCTCAATCCGCGCAATCATCGCCCGCGGCACATTAAGCTTAAAAGTCGCCACCGAATTAAACGGATTGGGATAAGCCAATATGCTCGCCGACTCAGGAAGTGGCGGACGAGGTTCAGGCGAAGCCGTGAAAAACAACGTGTCCGTGTACCACGGATCGAAAGCCACGCCATCACCGACTTCATCGCCTTGGCCAAGCGGATTCAAAGTCGGATGAAAGGGGCCAGTCTCGTGGCCCCACCAGTTGAAACGCGCGTCAAGATATTCACCGAAGTCCGTTCCTACACCTTTTCTGTTCTGATAAATAATGTTCTCGCGCAGAACAGGTCCGGGATCACTGGCATAAACCGTTGGCAGATCACTTCCCCCAGTTCGATAAATACGGTTATGCGTAACAGAAACCTTTCCGCTTAAAGTCATTGCCCAAGCTCCGTGGCCTTGCAGAGCGTCGCGAAAAATATTATCTCTGACTTCAACTCCAAAGCACCCATCACTGTCCTCAGTTGAATTGGCGTTCAGCATTTGATGAGTCGGTGGACTCCATTGACTATGTCTGAAATTGTTTACGAAGGTGCAAGAGCTTATCGTGGTCTGAGCATCACATGGGGACTCAATATAGACAATTGAGCTTCCCATATCACAATCATGAAACTTGCAACTGTCAATCAGGTTCATGCGACCGCGAATTTCGACGATCGGCACACCGCTTCGCTCAAACGGGCCAAAATCACAGTTTGTAATTGAAATGAAGTCGCCGTCCGCCAGAAAATTTCGACCTTGGCCCTGCGTGGTCATACGGCAATTGCGAAGTTCTGTTTCGGAGCCGCATTCGATTACGGCCCACCCTCCTGTTCTTCCGTGAAATCTTGTGTTGGATGCGTGCAATGCAACATTACGCGCATCAACACATTGCCAAATGTTGTCGATGAAAACGCAATCTTCAAGTCTAAGTGGTGCATCTGCGCTGATACCAACATAAGTGGAGTCCCAAACACAGCGCCTAAACACGCCAAGCGAATCAAGATGATGAACACCACCGATTCCTGTATGTGGAAACATCGCTGGCCCGTTGCGAAACTGAATATCCTCAATCGTATATCCGTAATTCCCCGATGTCGTAAAACACCGTCTGAATTGCGGATTACTCAGCGTACTCGGATCAATGATTGGCCTCGCGTACAACCCTGTATCCGGCTCAACGTTTCCCTTGAGAACAACACTGTGCGTCGGCATGAGTACCGATTCGGCATAAACACCCAAGTCAACCAATACTGTATCACCCTGATCGGAAGCATTCAGAGCTGACTGAATAGTTAAATATTCTGTCGGTACTCTAAGCGTTGAAGCATGTGACGCGAATACACAAATGAAAACCGCTAAACACGTTGCTTTCATAATCCACCTCCGTTTCGTTACTTCAACAGCACAACCTTAGCCATGGCCAAAGGCCGGTTCCCCAGTGGATCCCACGCCCGCACAAAATACAGCCCCGAGGCAAAATCATCTGCCTGCCAAGTCACCATTTTCCTATCCGCCACCGCCCCGCTCCACAATTCCTTCACCCTCCGCCCCGTTACGTCAAACAGCTCAATCCGCGCAATCATCGCCCGTGGCACATTCAACTTAAACGTCACCACCGGATTAAACGGATTAGGATAAGCTAATATGCTCGCCGACTCCGGAAGCGGCGGCCGCGGCTCAGGCGAAGCCGTGAAAAACAACGTGTCCGTGTACCACGGATCAAAATCCACGCCATCTCCAACTTCATCGCCTTGTCCAAGCGGATTGGAATTTGGGTTGAATGGGCCAGATGCGTCTCCCCACCAATTATTCTCAGCATTAATTGGACTTCCCCACATGGGTTCGACAGCTTTGCCATTGCCGATAAACATGTTATCTCTTATGAGCGGATCACCACCAACGTCCTGCAAAGTCCATTGATCCAACGGGAGCAAATCTCGAAAAGTGTTTCGCATAATGATGTTGTGACCTGTGTTGAGTATTCCCTTGGCAATGCTTCCGCCAACGTTGCCGATGAACTCGTTGCCGGTAACCAGCAATTCAGAGCACGGCCTCATTGAATCATCGTACTGCTCATTCACATTCAGGCACATCGTGCCGCTGAACTCTTCACCTTGAATGACATTGTCAATGAATCTGTTATTGCGGATCTCTATTAATCCGTCACATTGCGGACGAGTGTCCATCAATGCCCCGCGCGCAATACATCCCTGAATCAAGTTGTCTTCAAACACACCGTCCGGGCCAACGACAAGAATCAATGCTCCTCTTGAACCGCCTCCGGGACCGAAAACATTGTTTCGCACAGACCAGCCTTCCCCACCGACCACGAACCACCAGTCCCAGTTTGTGCCCATTTCCCCGTGTAAATGACATCCTTCAACGACTGTGCCCGAGCCACAGATAATCGCAGACCAGTCCGTCTCTATGCATTCGAAATCACAATCAAATGCTCTCAGCGTCGCGTTCGCCATATAAATACAGTTTCGCTTAGATGCGCGAAAGATGCATCGTTCAAGTGTGACGAGGAAAGGCGAAACGACCCCACGATACGTTGAATCAAACACGCAGTCTCGTATCACAAGATTGGCCGCAGAGTTTCTAACGCCGCCCACAGAATTGTTATCATGCGGATGCATCGCCGCGCCGTTCTTAAACCACATTTTCTCGATCACAACATCTCCATGCAGATTCTTTAGACAGGAGCGAGTCGTAGGCGAATCTAATGCGGAAGGATCAACGATTGGTCTTAAATAAAGGCCCGTGTCTGGCGCAACATCCCCGATTAGTGAGAACCCAAATACAGGCGCAGTAAGCTCTTCTGCATATAGCCCATTTGTGACCAGAATACTATCGCCTTCCGCAATTGCGTCGAGCGCCGCCTGAATTGTTGCTTGCTCGCTCGGCACACGAATGATCCCCGCGTAACACGCAGTAAACAAAAACCGCGACCATCGGTGCGTAATCAGTTTCCTGTTCACGGATTGCATGCCGGAATACTGCTACAAACTGTCGAAAAACTCCCACCAATGAACACATATCCCCGCGCTATGCATGAACTACAATTCTCGCACGAACCTCCAAAGCAAGTCCGTTTGCAAACTTTAAGTTTGTATGGCTGATCTGCAGTGAGAGCTACTGTCGTTTGGCAATTATTCGAGCAATCGCCGGATTGACAGGAACTGTGACAAATACTTGAGGCAATCAATTGGCCATCACTGTCCGTCAAGAATACGCACGCAAAACACTGTGCACAAGTAGCCCCGCTGCAACTCAGGGAGTATCTTATTATGTAGTTCCCTGTGCATTCAGCCGTAAAGTGTTCGTTTCACAATCTCCATCACTTCCGTCACAGACTTACCATGCCGCAACTTCCATCCGCCACACAAATACACTGTGTACAACTAAACGAATCCCCTTGCCCCAAAGCCGATCCCAACTCCAACCCAAGCACACATCCCGCCATTAGCAAGAACTTAAGAGTCTTCATGGACACCTCCGTAGAAGTAAGAAAGGGCTTTGTTGGCTATTTAGCAAGGCCTGTTGGTTCAGCCGCACAGAAAAAAATTGCCCCAATTCCTCTCCAGCCCAAATGCTGGATTTGCAGCTCCAAAAGCAAATTCCCAAAGAACAATCATCCGTTTTTGAACATGTGTTCACAAATTCAATATATTCAGTATATAACACAAAAACTTGACAAACGGAACATTCATGCTTATATTATAGTCCAATAACGTGAGGCCGCCAAACAAAAAAGCGGACCCGATCTCTCGAATCCGCTCTCCTTATATAGGGCGGTGCGTCGGGAGGGCTTCCGACGCACCTGGGCAAGTGGGCCTGCTCCGGGCAAGAGCAGGTCCGGGCACTTTATTTAAGCAACTGCACTCGCTTTACATCCGAGAAGTCAGCCGCTTGCATTCTCACAAAATATAATCCGCTCGGCGCGCTCGCCGCTTCCCACATCATCCGCAGATAACCCGCAGGCCGTGTTTCATCCAAAAGTTGCGCCACCTGACGGCCCAACACGTCGAACACCGTGATGCTCACATGAGACATCTGCGGCAACTCAAACGGAACAGTCAACGAAGCGTTAAACGGATTCGGATACGGTGAACCCATCGCAAGCTCCGTCGGCAATCCTGCATTGTGCGGATCCGCATTTACGCCGCCCGTAATTCTAAACGACGCATCAGAAATATCGTGAATAGAGGTATCCGCTTCCGATGCAATCACGACATAACAACTGTCACACGCCGGCCCCGTAATCGTCCACGCTTCGTCGCCGTCATTCTCAGTCGAGACAAACAGCGTGTCGAAGTCGTTGATCGGTGCTCCGCGCCACAATCCAATCTGCACATTACCCGCAATACCTTCACTCGTCCAACGAATACGAATCTGCTGATTCACATCCCAACTCTCGCCACCGTTCGGCTCCGTAACCGTAATCTCCGGCACGCGAATACTAATCGGCGCGTCAGTCGTATCAAACACCAGAGGTTCACCGGCCAAACGAATTCTTAATGACGCAAACTCCGTTGCCGGACCTTCAACCGTCCACAGGAACGAGTCAAGCTGCGTCGTTGTAACGTCCACCCAACTCCCCTCCGCACGATCTCCGTAACTCACGTCAAGCTCCGCCTCGCCGTTAGCATGCTGGCGCGTCCATCGCACCCAATGCTGCTCCCCGACATACCAAACATCATCGTCCCCCGCATCAATCCTCAGCGTCCGCGCAATCAGTGAACGCACCGGTGAAACAACCGATATATTCGGATGCTCAACCGATGTTGCACGGAATTGCATCGAGGCAGCGTCAAAATACGGCAAGCTGTATAAGTAAGTCGTGTCAAGCAGCGACGCGGCAATCGATTGCCAACCCGTTCCGTCAAACGAAACCTCAAGTTGAACAGGTGCCGCGCCGTCCAGCGCACTCCACGTCAATTGTAGATTCTGTCCCGAAGTGTCCGTCCCGCTTTCTGATGGCGCAACCCAACTCATCGCGGGCACACGCACCATAAACGGCGCAGTCGTATCGGCATACTCCGGCGAACCCGTTACTCGCAAGATGAGTTGCGCCATGCCGCGCGGAGCGCTGACGTTCCACGTCCACGACTCATTAATCAAGTCTTGTGCGAGAATCGTCTCGCCAGATTCATCCAATCTGACAAGTTCCAGAGCGTTCGGAATACCGGCAATGCTCCAACCAAGCTGCACAGCCTCACCTGCAAACACTTCAGCCGCAGGCGGCGTCGTCCATTCCACTGACGGCATGCGCAATGCAAACGGCGTGGTGCTCACATTTAGTTCATCGTCACCCGGAACATACACAACAAAGTGTGAATTCTCTGACGGTGGCGAAGTCAAAATAAATGCGAAGTCCGTCGGCACGATGGCGTCGCCTAACTGTTCGAGTTCGCCGTCACGATCGAGCGCGATAATCACAGGCTGATTAACATGTTCAGCCGAAATATGCAGCTCCACAGATTGACCGACATACAACACGTCGTCAATCGGGAATCTCTCAACCGATAGCGTCGGCTGATAGATTGTAATAATTTGATCCAGCGTATCGTTATACTGTGCTTCAAGTTCACTCCGC
Source organism: bacterium (assembly GCA_016721565.1). GTDB lineage: Bacteria > Electryoneota > RPQS01 > RPQS01 > RPQS01 > JABWCQ01. The sequence continues at coordinate 45,271 of JADKHW010000021.1, forward strand.
ACAGCCAACCGCACGTCTTGACTTTCAGGCAAAGTAGCCCACCACTGGAAGCTATTCTGAATACCGTAATATAGTTGCTCCCACGGACCTTCAAGACCGTTGCGCGAAATTTCAAGCATCATTGGTCCGATAACTTCATGGGCGTCCCATGTAAACGTAATCGGGCCATGTCCGACACGCAGATCCGTTTCAACCAATTCATTCAACGTCAAATGCGGCGCGACGAGTCTGAAAGTTCCGCTCGTATCCGCAATGTCATTCCGTTGTTCAGAGCGAATTGCAATACGCGCTGACGCATACTCAAGTCCGGTCGGGATAAACGTAAAGCTGTCACTGACCGCCGTGCCAAGCAACACAAATCCACTTCCGCCGTCGAGGAAGACATTTACTCCCGTCGGCAAATGATGACGATCCCAGCGCACAGTCTGCGGCTCGTTGATAATCCACCGCGAATTTGCAATCGGGCTTGTCAACTCAAGCGAACCCTGATACGGCCCCGTCAACGGGACACTATCGGCACGCGAAGGATTGGCAAGTGAACGCACAACTAAATATGAGTTTTCAGCCGTCGCACCACTCACCATCCAACTCAATGTATCCGCCGTCGTTGAAGCATTGATAACCGTCGGAGTTCCACCAACTCGATTAAGCATCACCGACACAGCACCCGTCCAACCCGTGCGCTGCCAAGAAACCCAAATCGGCGAACCCAACACAAGCTCGCTTTCAACAGCTGGCGTCAACACGTCAAGCGCGGCATTAATCAACGTAAAGTTTGCGTTACCAATATCCGTCCATGAACCGTTCACCGTCGAAACAACACGCAAGCGCGCCGTCGTGGTCGCCGAACCGTTCGCTGTCCACTCAAATGAATCCGCATCCACGGACGCTGACAATATTTCCCAACCGGACGGATAGTTGCGATCCAATTCTACTCGAACACCTGCCGGATGATCCGCGCGATTCCAGCGCAACATCACTGGCTGGTCAATCGTGATGACTTCACCGCTCTGCGGATAGCTCACGGTCAATGTCGGTTGTGCCAATACAAAGCTCGATGAAACCGCATTCACTTGCGGCAACGCATCGCTTTGGATTTTCAGTTTTGCTTGTGCCGCTGTCGCACCGCCCGGTGTCCAATTGTATTGATTGGCGGAAAGTCCACCTGCCAAAAGTTCCGGGAACGTTGCGCCGTTGTCGCGCGACAAATAGAGCGAAACCGTTCCGGTCAAGTTCACACCTTGCCAGCTCACGTTTTGTGCAAAACCAATCGGCACCCGCGCGGGCAAGCTGTTCATGAACGCGATGGTCGGCAATACAATTGAGAAGTTCGCATCTGACACGTCAGTGAGATTGCCGTCGATAGTTGACACAGCTCTCACGCGCGCAGTTGCGGAAGCATTGCCGCCCACCGTCCAACCAAAAGTATTCCCGACTACGTTCGCCGCCAACACTTCCCACGTTCCAGCAGGATAGTTGCGATTAAGTTCGACGCGCACAGGATCGCTCACTGCAACACGCGACCAATTAATAGTAACATTCTGTCCCACGACCCACGTATTGCCGCCGTTCGGCTGCAAGACATTGACCACAGGATTCGTAATCACAAAGCTCGTGTCACCGTCCGTCTCAACAAAAATCCCGGATGTCGTTCGCAAGACAAACCGCGAATTCGGCGTCAATGGCGGCGTTACCGACCAATGAATCGAATCACCGACGACGTCTTCACGCAAGAGTTCCACGTCACTGACAGGATTACCACGATCTATAAACACATCAATCGGATCGTTGACATGATCTCTTTGCCATGAAACCAAGATTTCGCGTCCAACGGCGAGCGTATCACCCGCGACCGGCGAGGTCAAATCAATTAGCGGCATCACAATCGTCGTGTTAAATCCGATTGCACCCTGCACCCACGGTTTGCTCACAAGACTGACGCGGAAGCGCGCAGTCGTTGTCACAGGCGCAGTCACCTGCCAATTGAAACTCGAACTGTCAGTTTGACCGATTTGCGTCCACGGTCCACTCACGCCGTTGCGCGAAATTTCAATATTCGCAAGCCCTGGTGCAAAGCTCCGCGTCCAAGCGATCGTTTCCGTTCCGCCGACAATCATAGCACCTGACGCGGCAGGTTGAGTAATCGTCAACACCGGCGTTCCGAGCGGACACGGCCCCGCCGTATCGCCAAGCTGCGTGTTCCACGACGAGAGAATTCTGAAATTCGCGTTCGGAGCTGGATCACCAGTCGCCACCCACATGAACGAATCAGCCTGCACCGCATTTGCGAGCACGAGCCACTGACCCGATGGATAGTTACGTTTCAGATAGACCGTCACACCGGGTTGCAATCCGATGCGGCGCCAACTGAATTTCACCGTATCGCCGATTGCAATTGAATCACCGCTCGTCGGCTCAATCAACACAACCGATTCTGGCAGAATTGCGAAATTCTCGTCGCTGATATCATAAATGTTGTTGTCAAACACCATTAGCACACGCACACGCGCGTGAATTGTGCTCGCGCCGGAAATCGTCCAGACAAAACTGTCCGCCGATGTTTGCGTCAACAACGTTTCCCAAGTTCCGTTCGGCCAATCGCGATTAAGCTGCACTCGCGCCGAACCGTTCGCGCCGTTGCGCGCCCAGCGAATCGTCTGCGAACGTCCCAGAATCAGAGTATCGCCGCCATTCGGAGCCGTGAGTTGTAGCGCAGGAAGGAATGTTCCAAAGTCTGCATCGTTCACATCCAAAATTTCACTGCGACCGTTCATGGACACACGCACACGGCCATGCGCAAATCCCGGCGCGTTGATCGTGAATGAGTAAGTGTTCGGTGTCAGGTTTGTCGCCAAAGTTTCCCACACGCCGCCCGGATAGTCGCGATTGAGTGCAACATCAACTCCGCCCGGTACGCCGTTCTTCGTCCACACAATCTGGGCCTGATCACCAAAGGTAAACAGCGCCGAGGTATTGTAAGAAGAGACGTTAATCGACGGAGTAACAAGGGTCAGATTGTTATCGGAAATATCAAGCGCGTTATACTCTTCAGAACGCACGCGCAAACGCGCAACTCCTGATTCGTTTCCACTAACCAACCAGTTGTAACTTGTTCCGGTGAGTCCAGTCGCAATCGTCTGCCACGCACCGCTCGGGTATGTGTAGTTGATGTCAATCGCCACATTTGACGTGAAGTCTGTTTTGCTAAACGTAATTGTCTCAGTATTACCCAAACCCAGCACGCCGCTGTTCGGTGACATCAACGCAACCGACGGCACAAGAATCGCCTCCACCGGCGTGGAATCGCCGAGTGCGGCATTGCGAGTTGACAACACACGCAAAACCGTCGATGTGCTTCGCGGACCTGTTACGCTCCAGTTGTAACTATCTGACAAAACGTTTCCGGCCACGAGTTCCCACGCGCCGCCCGGATAGGTGCGATTAACGTAGATATTCGCTCCCGCTCCGACACGCGTGCGCGTCCACGCAAGCGGCAACACATCGCCGACTTGGAAGCTATCTGAAACAGTCGGCGATGTCAACGTCAACGATGCAAAATTCACAGGCACGTTGAAATCAAGCGTGTCACCGACATTCGGAATCACAGTATGCACCAAGCGGAAGCGCGTGGTCGTATTCGGCGGACCGGACGGAGTCCAGAACAAATCATTTGCGGTCGTAACACCGATTTGTTGCCATGCTCCGCTCGGGTAATTCAGATTCACGTCAACTCGCACGTTTCCATTTGCGGATGCACTGCGCGTAAACGTAATCTGATTCGCCACGCCAATCGCCATCGTGTCGCCAATCACCGGCGACGTGAAAGTTAGAGTTGGTTGCTGAATCGAGAAGTTACTTGCCGAAATGTCGTTCTGCGCGGTATTGCTGGTATTCTGCACACGAATACGGCAAAGCGCCGAAGTCGGTGCAGTTGCAGTCCACACAAATGAATCGGCTTGCAAATTCGACGCAAGAAGTTCCCAACTGCCGCCCGGATAGTTGCGATTCACATGCACGTCCACACCCGTTACTTGCACGCGTTGGAAACGAATCGTCTCCGCACGTCCAACGGCATAAACATCGCCACCGTCCGGCGAAATCAACGTCACGCCCGGATTAACAATCGAGAAGTTCGCGGCCATTGTGTCGCCGGCAGTCGGGTAAAGCGTGCTCTCAAGTCTAATGCGCGCAGTACTGGTCACGGCGCCCGCCGCTGTCCAGTTCACTGAATTGCCGGTAACGTTGGAAGCAATCGTTTCCCAAGCTCCGTTTGGATAGGTACGATTGAGTTTTACTAATACCGCTTGCGGATGATCAACACGCGTAAGCTGAATCGTGTAAACTGAACCAGTCGCCCACTGCTCACCTCCAACTGGTGAAACAAGTGTCAACTCCGGTCTGAAGATCGTGAAGTTTGCATTCGAGGTGTCGCTATATGTAGGAACGCTCTCATGCACGACTCGGATTCGCGCAGTAGTCGTCGGATCTTGCGTGGCTGTCCAAGTATAACTGCTGTTTGTAAGTCCGGTTGCAAGTGTCGTCCAAGCGCCGCTTGGATAATTCGTGTTTAGTTCAACACGAACTCCGCCCGTCAAATTACTGCGCGTCCAATTAATCGAAGTGTTCGTCAAATAGCGAACCTGCTCGCCGCCATTGGGCGCAGTCACTGTAATCGACGGCAAAACGATATTTTCGTTTCCTGTCGAATCACCGATGGTTGGGTTGCTGTTCAACGTGACACGGAATCTTGCATTGCTTGAAACCGGCGCAGTCACTAACCACGACAATGTATCCGCACTCGTACTGCCAATATTTTCCCACGTTCCAGCGGGATAGGTGCGATTGAGTTGAATGGTCGCCGCGCCGCTGGCAATGACACGACTCAAGCTGAATAGTTGCGGGAAGCCAATCAGCAATGTGCTGTTGTCCGCCGGAGCCGTCAACGTTAACGTCGGCAACACGAGCTGGACAACGTCCGACGTGTCACCTAACGAGCCGTTTGCAGTTGCAACAACACGGAAGCGCGACGTTGCGCTCGCAGGGCCGGTTACAGTCCAAGTGAATACCGTGTCGGTTTCAGACGCAGACAACGTCTCCCACGCTCCGCTTGGATACGTGCGCATGAAGTCAACGCGCACGGGAGATGCCGTGCCGGATTTTGTCCAGGCGACATTCTGTTGTGAACCAACCGGCCAAGCCGCTCCGGTAGCCGGAGCGATGATCGCAAGTGACGCATTTTCGATTGCAAAATTCGCATCCGAGCTATCGGCAACCCAAGCATAAGTTTGATGCACGACACGCAAACGCGCGTTGCTGCTGATGGGAGTTGTGACGTTCCAGTTGTAACTACTCACTGTGACACCCGATGCCACAGTTTCCCAGTTCGCGCTGGGATAGTTACGATTGAGTTGGATATTGACTGCGCCGTCGGCATTTGTGCGCGTAAACGTAATTGGACTCACCGTTCCGACATAATAGGTTCCGTTATTGTGCGACGTGAGCGCAAGCGTTCTCTGAATCAAAGAGAAATTCGCGTTGGACGAATCAGGCGTGGCCGCGCCGGAATTTAGTTCAACTTTAACACGGGCAGTCGTTGAGGCCGCTCCACTCGCGAGCCAGACAAATGTATCTGCCGTGCAGTTTGTGGTCAAGTTCTCCCACGTTCCGCCCGGATAGGTGCGATTGATTGTGATCGTAGCCGGACCGGAAGCAAAGTTGCGCGTAAATCGAATCGTCGTATTGGTACCGATTGAGATCTGCTCGCCACCGTTGGGAGCCGTAACGGTTAGTGACGGCTGAGCGATTGTAAACACCGCATTCGAATTGTCGGTGGTGGTCGTGTCAGATGTCAAGCGAACGCGCATCAGCGCTGTCGAAGTCGCCGCGCCGGTGACGGTCCACGCAAACGTGTCCGCCGTAACGGTTGATGCTAACGTCTCCCACGCGCCCGTGCCGTTGTTGCGATTGAGTTGAACAGTGGCATTTCCGGTGGCAAATGTGCGCGTGAAGCGAACCACTTGCTGCGAACCGATGGCCCACTGCTCTCCGCCGTTCGGTGACGTGACCGCAATCGAGGGATTCACTAACGCGAAGTTCGCGTTTGATGTGTCGCCGACGGTAGATTGCGTCGTCAGGAAGACACGCACGCGGACGTTATTATTCACGGCACCAGTCGGAGTCCACGAGAAGGTATCAACGGCGACGTTGTTTGCCAACTGCTCCCACGTTCCACCCGAGTAGCTGCGCATGAACTGAACCGTCACATTGCCCGGCGCGTTGGTGCGTGTCCAGCGAATGGTATGCGGAGAATTCATCAGCCAGCTTTCGCCGCCATTCGGCGAAGTCAGCGTCAAGCCTGCATTATTGATGATAAAATTGGTAGCGCTCGTGTCCGCAAGCGATTGGTCACTGACTAAATAAACCCGCACGCGCGCAGCGTTCGAAGCAACGCCTGTCAGCGTCCACTGGAACGTGTCCACTGCGACGGATGCCGCGAGCTGTTCCCATGATCCTGTTGGATAATCGCGATTGAGCATGACACGAACACCGCCGCTGGCGTTTTGACGACTCCAACGGATGGTTTGTGTTGTGCCCAGATTCCACGACTCACCGCCATTCGGAGCTACGAGTGAAATCGAAGGTTGAACGATGGTGAAGTTTGCGGCGCTCGTGTCACCGATGGCGTTGTTGCTATTCCAGTAGATGCGAATACGAGCCGTTGCGGTACCGGGACTTGTGGCAACCCAATTCAACGTTGTGCCACTTACAATTGTGCTCAGCGTTTCCCACGTTCCGCTCGGATAGCCGCGCATCAACTGCACGGTCACATTGCCAGTGACGTTTGTGCGTGTGAACGCGATCGGGATTGTCGCGCCGACGTTGTACGACTCGCCGCCATTCGGCACGGTCAAGGTCAACGCAGGCTGAACAATTGAGAAGTTCGCGTTAGAAGCGTCGGTTATCGCGCCATTTGAGTTAAGCGTCACGCGAACACGCGCGGCGCTCGATATTGGCCCAGTTACCGTCCACCCTTGGCTGTTGCCTGTGTTGTTGGTGGAGATATTCTCCCACGTCCCGCCCGGATAGTTGCGGTTCAGAGAAACTGTGGCTGCTCCATCGGCAAGATTACGAGACCACGTAATCGTTTGCGCACTGCCGATCTGCCAACTTTCGCCGCCGTTCGGAGCAGTTACAGTGATACCGGCCGCACCATCGCCAATCGTGAAGTTCGTATTGGAGTCGTCGTAGTAGCCCGGCAAATTCACAGGCTGTAAACGAATGCGAGCAGTCGTGGTTGTCGGACCATCTAAGACCCATTGCCATGATGTTCCCGTGACATTGACCGCAAGCAATTCCAACTCACCCGTCGGGTAAGCACGATTCACATAGATATTGAACGGTCCGCTGATATTCGAGTGCGACCAACTTATTGTCTGCGTCGTTCCGGTAAGCCACGTCACAGCCGTATTCGGCGACGTCACTTGCAGGAATGGACTGTTTATCGCAAAATTCGCATTCGACGTATCCGATGCAGCGGCATAATCCAGCGATGTCACGCGAATACGCGCGGTCGCGCTTCCAATGTGATCGACATTCCAGACAAGCGAATCTGGAGCAACAGACGCGGCTAATGTCGTCCACGTCGCGCTCGGATAGGTCTTGTTTATATCGACTCGACAGTTACCGCTAAAGTTGTACTTATTCCAGCGAATCGTGGTACTTTGACCGGGCGTAAAAATTTCGCCGCCGTTCGGTTGCGTAACCGTCAGCCACGGGCCACTAATTGTAAAGTCTGTGTTGCTCGTATCGGCAATAGCTGGGTTTGCATCCTGATAGACATAGATTCGGCAATTCGTTTCCGTCGGAGAAGACACAGTCCATGTGAGGAACGTGTCCGACGTAAGCGTAATGTATTCCCACACACCGTTCGGGAAGTCGCGTTTGATGCGTACCTGCACGTTGCCGATGTTTCCGCTCTTTGTCCAGCGAATTGTCTGCTGCGAGCCGACAGTCCAGTTTTCTCCACCGTTCGGAGAAATCACCGTAATTGATGGAACTGCAATTGTGAAGTTTGCATTTGAAATATCTTCTGCGTCCACTTGCGTCAAGTGGCGCACACGAATTCTCGCATTTGAAGTCGCCGGAGGTAGAACAGTCCAAGCGTACGAACCATCATTCGGTGTGCTGGCGATTAGCGTCAACCAAGTGCCGTTCGGATAGTCACGATTTATTTCAATCGCAACGTTTCCGCCTAAGCCTCCGGTTCCCCATGTAATCGTGTTGGAAACTCCTGTTGACCAACTCTCACCACCGTTTGGTGTCAGTACCATCAGCGACGGTGCGGTCGTTTCGGTTTCCCACATACCACGGCCATGCGTTCCGGCGCGAAGTTTACCTGTAGACGGATGCAGCGCTAAGAAATCAACCACGACATTGGGCAAGCCTGTCGAGTAGTCAGCCCAGCTTGATCCTGCATTGCTTGAATAATAGACACCAAGGTCATTGCCGGCAAAGAGCTTGTTGCCGTCACTCTGATCAATCACGATACAGTTGACAGGCAGATCAGGCAAGCCGGTGGAAACATTGCTCCACGACGTTCCACCGTTGGTGGATTTGTAAACGTGACCAGAGCCGTAACCTGAGACCGAACAATACACGATATCGCGATTGAGTGGATCAATCGCGATATGAGTAGGATAGCGTTCGGGAATACCGGTCTCGATATTCACCCAGTTTGCGCCGGTATCGTTGGTCTTGAAGACCTTGCCGTCATAACCTTCGTAACAAATGTAAATCGTTGCAGGGTCGGAAGGCGCAACCGCGATGTGGCTGATGTAACTTGCGTCAAGCGCAGTTGAAATTGCCGTCCACGATGCGCCGCCATTCGTCGAGCGATAGACGATGTTCGTACCGGTATATAGAATATTCGGATTAGTCGGGTCCATCACACGCGGAGTGACCCACGCGCCCGCACCCGTAATACCTGATTGAATCGAATTAAACGACGTGCCGCCGTTGGTTGATTTGTAGTGATTACCGCGCTGTGTGGTGGCATACACGTTGTTAGAGTTCGTGAAGTCCACATTGCAGTAACCGCCGTCGCCGCCCAACACTCGAGTCTGCGTTGACGAGTTGTTGTACTTGTTTGTGCCGTTATCTTGCGTACCGCCGTAGGCCACGGTCGGGGACAAGTTATCGTTACAAATTGCGTAGTACTGATAGGTAATCAGACCATTGTTCAAACCCGTCCACGACGTGCCGCCGTTCGTTGACTTGAACAAGCCGCCGTCGGTGCCGAGAATAATCGTATTGGGATCACCGGGTTTATAAGCCATTGCATGGTGATCAGCGTGCGCGTACTGCGAATTTCCTTCGGAGTAGCTCCAAACCGTCATGCGCGTCCACGCGACACCGCCGTTGGTGGATTTGTAGCCGTCAAGACCGTTTGACCACACTTGATTCGGATCGGTCGGATGCACTTCAACAACGAGGTTATACCAACCTTGTCCTGCATACATATTCGGCGTGGTGGCCTGCTGCGTCCACGATGCGCCGCCGTTCGTAGATTTGTAAATACCGTAGAGTCCTGCTCCGGCGGAAATCGTTTGCGAGATACCCGCATACAGTGTCGCAGGGCTGCTCTCGCTAATATCAATTTCCAAACGACCGAAACTTGAACCCGCAGGCAAACCGCTCGTCAACTGCGTCCACGTGACGCCGCTGTTTGTCGATTTATAGATACCGTTCGAAGCTGTACCCCACGGATAGCCGTTCGCGCAATAGAGCACGTTCGACGAATCGGGGTGCATTTCGATATCTTTGACGTCGCCCGTGTGATAGAGCGTCCACGTCGTGCCGCCGTTTGTAGATTTGTAAATACCGCCGACTGAGCTATTACACGCGGCGTAAATAATTTGCGTATTTGTAGGATCAATAATAATCTTGTTGACGGCACGGTTCTGCGACTGCGTCCACGAAAGTCCTGTCGTGTTCCACGTTGCTCCGCCGTCGGTGGATTTGAATATGCCCGCTCCAAAAACTGCATCGACGTTAAACGAACCTTCACCGGTTCCGATGTAAACGATATTCGGGTCATTCGGATCGAGCGCAACCGAGCCGATTGCGAGACTGGCAAGATCATCCGTCAAGGGTGACCAGTTGGCGCCGCCATCGGTGGTTTTCCAGAGTCCGCCCGAAGCCGAGCCGACGTAAATGATATTTGTGTTTGCGGAACTCCAGGCGATGGACAGGACGCGGCCCGCGTAGTTGGTCGGGCCGATATTGGTCCAGTTTTCGTCGAGCGGGTGGTTGGGATTACGGTCAGCCTGCTTTTGCTGCCAGGCGTTCATGCGGATTGCGACCGGGTCAACGCTGATTCCGGGAGTGAGGCGCTGGCCATAAAACCACGCAAAACGGTTATACGGCTTCCAGCCCATGCCTTTGCCCGGGCTTGAGTCCGGGTTGAATACGGTACGGTAGGCGGAGTCGGCCTGCATGAACCGGGTGGAGACATCAAACTGTTGGTCGGCAGCTTGCAACGCGCCACTTTGCGCAAAGATGCCAGATGCAAACAGGAGCAGCCAAAGCCACGTCCCGTGGATGTGCTTAAACCATTGGGTTTTAATGCTATAGAATTCCGGTATCATGCTTAGCCCGTTATTGTTCACAAGACCTCGGAGCAGAGCTAACTCAAAGATTGGACCACAATGGAATAGGGTCTCTAACAATTGTAAATTCCGGTTCAGAATGTTATGCCATTGGTATCCCCAATTGTGCGCGAGAAAATAAAAAAGGGGCTGTTTCCCCCTTTACATCACAAAAGAGATGTATTATCTTACATAACACGGCGATCATGGGTCCCGCCGGTAACGTAAGCGGCCGCTCTCTTTTGAGGGCGGCCGCTTTGTGTTTTTCCGAATGGGGGGCAGGGTTTGCCTGTTATAGCATGTTAAAGTTGCCGCCCGGTCATTTTAGGTACAGAATTTTCTTGGTTTCAGAATAGAAACGGTCGTGGGCTGAGATGAAGTAGATTCCGGCGGCAAGGCTGGCGGGAGCGGCAAAATTCAGGGTGCCGCGCAGGGTGCGGCCTGAGTGCAAAAGCGCAACTTCTCGGCCCAAGAGATCATACAGTTTTACCTCAAAATCCGCTCCGGTCATGCCGTCAAGCACTACTCGGAACTCGCTGTTGAAGGCGTTGGGGTAGATGGTCCCTAACTGCCAAGTGGATGATACAGGCAAAGGTGAATTTTCAACCGCATCGGGAAACAAACTTGTGTCGGGAATTTCGTCTCGACTCAAGAGCCACTCATCGTAGATCGTTGCGGCGTTTGTGGTATCGCCTAAGCCGCCGGGGTTTCGAGTTGCCTCGTAAGGTCCTGTGGAATCGCCCCAATAGTTGTGAAGGGCGTAGGAGGTGGGCGAGAGAAAGGTGCTGGTGTAAACTGATAGCCCCAAGTTGCCAACAAGTCCATTGTACTCGAACACACCTTCGCCAATTTGAGCAATCGCGTTCGTTGTACTGTCGCCAATGCGCAGACCGCGGCTATAATTTTGTGCAAAGTAATTTCGCTGAACACGGCCAATCAACGGATCATTGGCGCGAGCTAAGCCAATACAAGCGTAATTTGTTCCCGTGTTTCTGGAAAAATAATTCTCTTCAACTACATAGCGAGGAGATACTCCGTCAAGATAAAGCAATCCTTGATTTTCAGCAAACATATAATGGTAATTTTCTTCAAACCAATTACGAGTAATTTGAGCAGTTTGCATCGGACCAACAAGGTAACCCTTAAAAAAACCAAACCAATTCTGATTGTTCCTTACTATGCAGGAGTCCATGCTAAATTCGCGTGGGCCGGTTGCGCCGCCGGTAATTAGCATGCTCAGATTGCAGGACTCAATTGTGCAGCCGTACAATCTCAAGTACTGTGCTGAAGCTCCATCCACGTTTCGAAATAACTCGCGATGGTCATCTACCCATCCAATGTCATGAATGCTTGATGTCCGTATTTCAATTCCGCAGCCATCCATTTGGATTTCTGCATCTCCTGACATTGGTCCTTCGTACAGATGTCCATTGGGTCCGATGTCGCAATCATTGAAAACAACTCTACTTAATCTTGCATAGAGAACACGCCCACGATCAATCGCGTCATTACCCGGAAAAGTGCATCGGTTCAAAGTCAGATTAGATCTGTCCGAGTATATTGCACCACCCATGTCTGCCACACACGACTTGAATATGCAATCTTGGAAGACCGCCGTCCGATTTTGAAGATATATTCCTCCGCCGTAGAACTCATCCACAGTTACGGCCCGCCCGAGCGCTAAGGTCAAACCAACGAGTCTTAAGTCATGCTCTGCAGAATCACCTTCCTCTGTCATTAGGCACCGATGATCTCTATCTCCGCGTTGCGGTCGGATAACACAGTTCAAAATATGTCCGGGGTCCTGATCTATTACAAACTCGCTTGAAATGGTGACATTTCTCGCCCAAATGAAAAACGGGCCATAGTAGGTCCCGTTGCGGCAGACAATTGTATCATTCGAGTTACTTTCGTCAATGGCTTCCTGCAGATTCAAGAAGTCATCGGGAACAAAATGAATAACTGCATGGGCCAATGAGGCCCATGCAGTTATTAGTAGGAACAATAAGCTGTGTCGCATTCCCTTAACTACCCGAACAATTTGGTGCACAGGTGTTTGACGAGGGCGTGAAGAATTTCACGTTCACATTGCCTATCGCGCAATCTCCGCCTTGAGTACACGGTTCGCAGCTTGCTTTGAGTCTCAAATTTGTTCCAGATGCCAGTGGCACGATGTTGTCTTTCCAGATCTGGGCTCTGTCGCAGTCGCATGAAAGATATCCAGAAAAGAGAGTTGTTGAAGTGTCCAGATTAGTTAATTCAATAAGTACTCGATTCAGATTCGAGATGTCATACTGAACATAAATCTCGGATGTCGTACACCCAATTTGGTAGTTGACGGCTGTACCAGTCCCGTCACAACAGGCATCTGTCACCGTCTGGCACCATGTACACTGTGCAAACAATTTGCTTGGTGCCGCGAAGAGAAGAAGCACGGCGAGTGAAGTTGCGAAAGTGAATTTCCATCCCATAATCCGACCTCCGGCTTGAGTGGGTGTGCCCCGCCGCAAACAGTATGCAGCCAAGCTTCACCACCAATATAATAATATCCCCCCCCCCCCTTGTCAAGGGGTTGGCCCAAAATATTTGAAATTGTCCTGACCCGCTAAGTGAAGAAAATCCAAGGTCATTTTAGGTACAGAATTTTCTTGGTTTCAGAATAGAAACGGTCGGGCCGGAGATGAAGCAGATTCCGGCGGCAAGGTTGGCGGGAGCGGCAAAATTCAGGGTGCCGCGCAGGGTTCGGCCTGAGTGCAAAAGCGCAACTTCGCGGCCCAAGAGATCATACAGTTTTACCTCAAAATCCGCTCCGGTCATGCCATCAAGCACTACTCGGAACTCGCTGTTGAAGGCGTTGGGGTAGATGGTCCCTAACTGCCAAGTGGATGAAATGGGAAGCGGTGAGTCTCCGACAGGATTCGGGAACAAGCTCGTGTCGGGGATTTCGTCTGCGCTTAGAAGCCACTCATCGTAGATTGTCGCGGCGTTTGTGGTATCGCCTAAGCCTCCGGGATTGCGCGTTGCTTCGTACGGGCCTGTGGAATCACCCCAGAAGTTGTGAAGGGCGAAGGAGGTAGGAGAGAACCAATCCACAGTAAATACCGCCGCGCCCGGATGTCTGTGAAATGAATTGTATTCGAGCACGCCTTCACCTACACGATCAAGCATAATGGCCGCCTATTTCGAACGGGTATGCGCCACTGCCGTTGTCCATAAAGGCACGCTGAAACACGTCCTGTCAGGGTTATTAACACGGCCAATTGACAAACATGCTGCTTGTAACCAAAGTTCTGCACGAAATAATTCTCTTCGATTACCGTACCGTTTGGACCCTGATATATACCCTTCTTATCAACCTGGTCCACCTGTACCTGGATACTGGGTGTTTGATTCAAACAATTTCTTGTGATGACTGCTGAGTGCATTGCCGAGGTATCCCACCGGGGAACAGGCCGAATGCAATTTGGTTGTTGCGAATCACGCTGGAATCCAAAACAAACTCATTCGCCGAAGGCGAGCCGGGATTGTAGTAATTACTGAGGAGGTTCTGCTCAATGGTACAACCAAGTGTTCGGATTGACCTTGGTGCGCTACCTTGGTAGTGCCCGAGAACCTCGTGATACCCGCCAACAAGCCCGATGTCATGAATCCGGGTTCCAAAAAGTTCGATTTCACCACCGCTCAAATTAATCTCAGGAGCGCCTCCGCCAGGATTGTGCGGGAAGAAACTTCCATTTGGTCCAAGATCACAACTGTCAAGAATAGTATTGCAGGAGGATAATTGCATCATTCTTCCCCAGTTTCTCGAATCGTTTCCTACAAATGAACAGCGAGTCAAATGCAAAACAGAGTGATCTGCATAAATCGCCCCACCATAATTTGCTCGACAAGATTTAAAAACGCAGTCTTGAATATCTGCCGTTCTGTTCTGTAGGAACAATCCTCCTCCACGACTTTCCAAATTCGTGACGGCTTGTCCAAGGGACACAGTTATTCCAATCATTCGAAAAAGTGTATGTGTTGAATCAGCAGGCTCGGTGGTAAAGCAGCGGTGCTCTCTGTCTCCACGTGGCGGTCTGATGATGCAATTCAAAATATGCCCGGAATCTTGGTCAATGATGAGTTCGCTGGCGACTGTTACATTGCGCGCCCAAATGAAAAACGGGACCGTAGTAGGTCCCGTTGCGGCACACACTTATCATTCGCGTTGCTTTATTCAATGCTTCCTGCACTAGGAAGTCGTCAGGCACGAAATGAATAACAGCGTGGGCCACACTGGCCCACGCTGTCAATAACAAAATAAACAGAAACCTCGACATCGTCTTAGCTTCCCGAACAATTCGGCGCACATGTGTTACTCGACGGAGTAAAGAATTTTACTGCCGCTGAACCGATAGAACAATCACCTTCACTAACACATGGATCGCAAGAAGCCTTAAGACGCAAATTCGTCCCTGCGGCAAGTGACAGATTTGAGAGAACGACCTTCTTCTGGCAATCGCAGCCTACGATTTGTGAGTATAAAATCGTGTTCGTGTCAGGTTGGTAATCTCTACAAGGATGCCGTTCAGATTTGTGCGGTAAAAGTAAACTGGGGATGTCTGACGTCGCACACGGCAATGAATAGTTCACTCCAGTCCCCCAGCATCACAACATACATCCGTAACAGTTTGGCACCA
>JADKHW010000022.1 GCA_016721565.1 bacterium
CTATTATGTTCAAGCTTACAACGTTTGCGGACCTTCCGGATACCTCAAACCACGATAATGGTGAACGGCACTGCGGTGCCACCACAAGTTCAGTACCTTTGGGCATCTAACGACTCATGCCAAGCCGTATTCGTCACATGGTTGGACGTCATAATGAAACATCTATCGTGTATCGTAACGGCACTTTGCTTGGCGCCGTACCGGCAGACGTAACGGACTATGCTGATTACACAGCCGTTCCGGAAACTCCATACAACTACTCTATAATTCCAGTTCGGGGCAATTGTCCCGGCCTCATTTCACCTTCTGTCATTGGCCTAAAGCAAGGCACCCCTGCCGCTCCTTCAAACTGCCTTGCATCAGAGACTGAGTGTAATGACATTATCGTCACTTGGACGGATAATTCCGACAGCGAAGCTGGTTTCAAATCTTCAGGGATGATGCTGTTATAGATAACACAGAGGCCAATGCTAATTCATATCATGACGTATATCCCATCGGATTGGCGACGTACCGAGTGCGATCTTTTGACGCCTGCAATAATTTCAACGATTCTAATTCCGATCAAGGCCACATAATAGATCCGCCGCCACAAGTTCAAGGAGTCTCCGCCACCGATGACCGCTGCGACGATGTAATCGTAACCTGGTCGGATGTGACAGGGGAGTCCGGCTACCTTGTTTATCGCGACGGCATTCAAGTCGGTAACGTCCTGCCGACTAATGCCATCAGCTATAGTGATGCCACTGGCGATCACGGAATCCCGTTTCAATATACCGTCAGCGCGCTGAACTCTAACTGTCAAGGGCCGCAATCACTGCCGGTAAACGGCGGGTGAATTATGTTACTATCCGTCGCCTGATACATCATGGACTCGCACATACGGCACGTGGGACAACGAATTTGGTCGTTCCGTGGCGCAAACGGAGGATGGCGGCTTCGCTTTTACAGGGATGGCCACCAGTGTTGGAGACGCTTACGTGGTTCGGTTGGATTCCAACGGCACGCAAATTTGGAACTATTGGTATAGTGACGCCCCGGAGCTGCGCGCCTACGCTATCATTACGAGACCCTCAGGTTGTGCTGTCGTCGGAACGAGACAGTTCAACTATGACAACAACATGTTCTTACTGCTCATAAACGAGTCAGGGGGTATTCAAGCATTGAATAGTTTTGGTGGAACTGAAGATGATGTTGCGAATTGTGTGATCTCTACAGCAGACGGTGGACTGTTATTAGCCGGAGGAACTTCATCATTTGGAGCACAGGGGAGTGATATGTATGTGGTCAAGACGGATGGCGCAGGAAATTTCCAATGGCAACGATCGTACGGCCGCTCGTGGAGCGATGGCGTTTTTGCTGTGGATCGAACCCAAGATGGCGGATATATTTTCGCGGGTTATACAACCAATATCCACCCGATTTTTGGATTCTGCGCACGAATTCACTTGGTGATACCCTTTGGACGAAGAGTTTCGGCGGGCCGAGTGATGAAGAGGCGCACGCAGTGAAAACGTTGCCGAATGGCGGCTTCGCTGTGTTTGGTTGGACACAGTCATTTGGCGCCGGTGGTAAGGACTATTATCTTGTTCGCACAAACTCAAACGGAGATACGCTCTGGACTAGGACATACGGGGGAGAGAATGACGAATATGGTTATGCAATGGACGTGTCTGAGTCGGGGAATATCCTCATGGCTGGAAGCACGCGCTCATTCGGACAATGCGGAGATGATATGTACGCTGTTGTTGTGAATGCAGTTGGGGATGTACAATGTGCAAGGACATATGGAGGCATGGGAAGCGAAGCAGCTTATGGATGCGAAATATTGCAAGATGGGCGGTTCGTATTGGCTGGACATACGACTACTTATGGTGCCGGACAATATGATTTCTATGCTGTAAAGTCTGCGTCGTCGTGGATTTCTCTCGATGCCCCCGAAGTCGCTATTCATTCAATGGACAACGACATTCATCTTAATTGGGCGAATACAAGTGCACCATTTATCGTCGGGAAGCGGACGTGCTGATTACCTTCCGTCAGCGCATTTACACCAAAAGTGCCAGATAATTACGGCCTAGGATGATTGTTAAGCACTGTCACGCCGCCCGACAGAATATCGTGGTATCGATTCAATGTCGTTCCCCCCAACCTTGAAATTCCGATTCGAATCGTGTATCTTGATTCGATTATTATCCGTTTTCCGCACGCTCTCGCTCCGACAAAACGTAAAAGACAAAAGAGGTTTTGAGGACATGGCATCCACCCGACTTATCACGCTCGAACACCTTAATGCAGACCTTGGAGTGGTTCAACAGGAACTTGCCCAGTTTGGGTTATGGACAAACCGCATGTACCGAACCGATGTGAGTCTTCTGCCAATTCCGTGGATCGCGCATGGATTGTTCTGTGAGGTCGGATTCAATGAAGGAGGAATTGTAATACCCACTACGAATCTGGCGGTTCTTCGGCGATCTTCAGAGCTATTGCGGTTTGAGAGATGTGCTTCGGCATGAATACGGTCATGCATTCGCATACTGGTATCCCGGACTTGTCAGGCGGAGCAGAGAATTCACGGAGATATTCGGAAATCGCTACGATAGCGACATCAAATCCGAGTATGACCCTGACGAGCATTTGACGCCCTATGCTGCTAAGCGTCCTGCTGAAGACTTCGCCGAGAGTTTCATGGCATTCGTTAAGGGCAAGGTAAGTTGGAGCGATTTAGAATCGCCCCATGTTGTATCGAAAGATCAAGTGGGTAAAACAGCTTTCCAAGCTTATCTGAGATTCATAGAATAAGCCTGCGCCGAATTTAGTTCTGTTTAGATGGGCCGGGCCGAAGCAATTCAAGCTACTTGAAGCCGAGATTCTGATTCGAAGTGAATTCCCTTGCCGCAGGGTGTTTTACCGCTTTCACTCAACCTCTCCCCCACCCCACTTTCATGACCTGGGTCATAACACTGGCAGTCACTTGACCCCGATTGGTGGCGCTTGCACGCACTTGGCATGACCCAGCTTGGCGTCACTTGGTTCCGGGGGCGAGTTAAAACAAGCATTTACATGAGTTTATTTGCAGTTCTCTCACGCCGGTAACACGGGTTCGAATCCCGTACGCGCTACTAAAAATCAACGGGTTAGCCTTATAGGGCTGACCCGTTTTTTTGTGGACTCGTTCGATTGCAGGATCGTGGGGAAATGACGGGAACCTCGGAACTATCTGCACATTTTGGGGTGATAAGGATATTGTAGTATATTAATACTTTCCTGTACCTCCCACTTAGAACAAACTTGACACTAATGAAGCTCTTCTCCGTAGCAACAATCGGCCAGAAGGCGGCGGAGACTTTTAAGCGGTTTCCGCTGCCGTTGATTTCAGCTTTTGCCGCTGTGGTCGCGATGATCTGCGTGTCACACCAAGATCGAACAGAGCATGTCAGTCATCTCTATGAGCGACTGGCGATGGCATCTTATCTGTACATGCTTTTGACGATTTCTATTTCGCTCTTTGCGGAACGGTTTATTGTCAAGCGTGTCCATAGGTACGCCGTCGCATCCTTGGCTGTGGGTCTTGCCGTACTCTATTATTTTTCTCTGCCTGACACTATAAATATTGCGAACGGAACCCGGTTTGCCGTGCTTGCCATCGCGCTGCATCTGTTGGTGGCATTTGCGCCGTTTATTCGTGCCGATGAGATGAATGGGCTGTGGCAATTCAACAAGTCGCTGTTCATTCGGATTCTGACATCGGGCGTCTACTCAGCAGTTCTGTCCGAGGTCTTGCACTGGCCATTCTGGCCATCGACAAACTTTTGAAGTTAAGATTGACGACAAATACTACTTTGACTTGTGGCTGGTCATTGCAGGGGTGTTTAATACGTGGTTCTTTCTGTCTGGTGTTCCCGAGAATATTCCCGGACTCGAACGCGCAACGGATTTCCCGAAGGGACTCAAGCTCTTCACCCTGTATGTCTTGCTTCCATTGATTACAGTCTATCTGGTCATTCTCTATGCCTATGCTGCGAAGATATTGATCACATCGCATTGGCCGGTGGGCTGGGTTGCGAATCTCGTGCTTGCTTTCTCCATTTTCGGGATTCTCTCCTTCCTGCTTATCTATCCATTGCGCGATGATGAGGCAAATCCGTGGGTGAAATTCTATTCGCGACTGTTCTATTTCCTGCTGATCCCTCTGATTATACTGCTGTATATCAGCATTTTCAAGCGGATTGACGAATACGGGATTACGGTCGCGCGATATTATGTGATGTTGCTGGCTGTTTGGCTGACTTTCATTGCGGCATACAACATACTCACAGGCGGCAAGCGCATTCGGGTCGTTCCACTGTCGTTGTGCATCATCGGTCTGCTTTCGACTTTCGGTTCGTGGGGAGCGTTCGCAGTGTCGCAAAAGAGCCAACTTAATGAACTGACGGATCTGCTTGAACGCAATCATGTGCTCGTGAACGAAAAGGTGGATACGGCAAGTACTCATGAAGTGAAGTCAGATGAATACGACAGAATTCAGTCGATCATCAGTTACATCGAAGAAATGCACGGACATGCGCAGCTACAGACATTCTTCGATCAGGATATTGATACGCTGATTGCCAACACGAAAACAGAAGAGGGCATCACTCAAAATGCGGTATTTGCCATTTTCGAAATGCTGCACATGCAACGTGTGGAATCAAGCGAAGGCACATCCTACTTGAGCTATCTTGCCAATGATAAGGTGATGCTGAAATCATCTGGGTATGACTTTGTAACCGAACTTACACGATCAGATTATGATAAGTTTAGTGACACAACGACGAACTTCATTGTTGGACTTGACACTATTCATGTTGCGTTCTTAACGCAGCAGAAGAGCTACACGCTCACTTGTCGCGACCTTGAACCTCTTTCGCTTGATTTGAACGGGCTAATTGCCACACTTCCTCATCACAAAGACTCTGCGACTCCGCCAAATCTCTTGACCACTATTGCCGAGAACTCGCAATGGAAAGCCAAGTTAGTACTTAGCACCCTTGAGATCCGCGTGATAGTGGTGAATCCAAATTGAAACGGCGGAAGGATTTCTGATGCTTAAGTTTGCAAAAGAGACAGAGCATGCCGCGAGGCCGCCATTGCAATAGGGAACAGGGAACCACGCGTCGAGGCAACTTTTATCGGCCTCCGTCCGACACGCGCGACCAATAAACAACGGGTTAGCCTCAATGGTTAGCCCGTTTTTTGACATTTTACCCCTTTTGCCAAGAAGCTTGGGCAGAACATCGTTCGCTTTTCATTCGACACGAAGGCGTGGAGTGGACCTAAAGTCAGAGTAGAGTGGTATACTAAGTAAGGAGTGGTTTGTTTTGCATGATTCCACCCAAAAGGGGTCAAGACTCGCTAATATGGTGAAGTCCAGTTAGCGCTCAGCATGTGTTACTCGCCATTGCCTGCTCTGGCCGCCAGAGTCATATGTATGAAATATTGAGGATTCCGATGCTCTTGGTACGCTCAAAGAAGCTTCTACCGATCGCGATTCTGGGAGCTGTTATCATCGCCGTAGCGGTGATCTTTATCAATGCCCCATCAGAGAATTTAGGAAATAGTGCACTGGACAGTTTAACGCAACCCACAATGAATACGGCGACAGATACAGCTACATTTAGACCAAACTTATCGGCCGTCATTCACGAGTCTCTTTTGAATGACCTCTTGGAGGCCACCGGGTATTTGAAGGGCGAAGGGCCGTTACTATTCAAGTCCAAAAGTTCGAATTTCGCGTGGAAGGCCGAGCAACTACATGTTCAAATCACCGATTCGGGTGCTGTTTTCACTGCAAACGTTTTTGTGCATTGGCTTGGTATGAATTACCAAGCTCCTGTCCAAGGAACCGGGATTGTAGCGTATGATTATGATAAAGAACAGATAAACTTGGTTTTGAAAGATGTGCCATTCGATTTTCGATTCAAAATTTTAGGCAAGAGAATCAAGATTCTTACTATGAATGTAGCCGACGTTATCGGTCCAACAATCGGAATCTTGGGAGATATTCCGCTACAACTCGATTTTGATGTCAAGAAACTTGATGGTAAGAAACCCTTAAAATTAACAGTCAAACATCATTCGGTGAGGTACGAGCCTGAGCGAGTTATCGTCGATTTTGAAGTTGATTTTTCAGAGAATGGCGAGATAGGCACAAATAATCAAGCAGATTCGAGTGTCATTTTCCCAGCGCATATAGAACAAAACATCGAATGATAAGTTTGTTATGCACGAAGAAGCATGAACTCATAGTTCTCAAAACATTTGCACTCTGTATGCTTACGGCAATTGCAGTTGTTGGCTGCGGATACCTTCGACGGCACCAAGCACCGACGATTGTTAATACACCGGAGCAATTTTTGTCGGCTCCGACCGCTATGTTTGTTGACGAACCGTGGTGGCCCGTGTTTCAGGATACTACGCTTTCAAGGTTGATTGAACAAGCGCTTGTGACCAGCCCTACGATGGATATTGCAGTCGCACGTTTGGAACAACTTCAAGCGGTAAATCGATATGCAGCGTCCACGATGTTCCCGTCGGTATCAACCTCTGGTGGTGTTCAAACTGGTGACCAACAAGTCATTGAGCGCTACAATGACGATTTTCGCGAATACTCGGTGCGGGCGAACACTGTTTATGAGATAGATTTCTGGAAGAAATTATCTTCGGGCAGGCGCAGAGCGGCTGCGGAATTGGTCGCCAGTCGATATGATGCGGCCACAAGCGTGCTGGCTTTGACGTCTCAAATCGCACGAACCTATTATACCATCATTCGGCTTCGCGATGAATTGAAAGCGCTTAACAATGCAGAGACATCTTATGAAATTGATAGTACCGCGGTTTCGAGTCGATTTGTCCTTAAGAAGGCCACTTCCCTTGACGTCTTTCAGACACAAGCAGTGCTTGCGCAAACAAGAGCATTGGCCGAATTACTTTCAGTGAGTATCAGAACAGAAGAACATTCATTGTCAATATTGCTGGGCTATTATCCGCGAACCACACTCAATACGACACTCGATTCTCTTCCGGATGCAAGTGATGTTGTCGGCGCAGGACTACCTTCAGAGCTTCTGGTACGCCGACCTGATGTTCAAGCGGCGCGCGCGCGTCTGGCGGCTGCAGATTTTGCTTGGGCAGAAGCATATGCAGAACGATTTCCCAGTTTTTCGCTGACAGCAACCGGTGGAAATGTAAGCCACGAACTAAAGGATGCATTGGACCCGGGTAAGATGACGGTTAATCTTGCGTCGCGACTTACGCTTCCGATTTTTGAGGGCGGAAGATTGCGTGCTCAATCCGATGCCGCAGGCACGGTGTATCGTCAGATGTCGGCAGAATACGAAGCCACTATGCTGAATGCATTTCGCGAAGTCGAAGATGCGCTTGCATTGGCTGAGCATGAGGCTGCGGCAATTGAGCAGCTCGAACTTGCGACGGTTGCTGCAGATAGTGCGCTGCGAATTGCCCGAACGCAATATATGGAAGGCGACGTAACCCATTTAACAGTGCTATACGCGCAAAACGCGCAGTTGGACGCAGAACGTAATTTGATCAACGCCCGCTTCGATCTCATTACCTATCGGATTGATTTGG
The DNA here is from genome assembly GCA_016721565.1 of bacterium. Taxonomy (GTDB): domain Bacteria; phylum Electryoneota; class RPQS01; order RPQS01; family RPQS01; genus JABWCQ01. The sequence continues at coordinate 7,630 of JADKHW010000022.1, forward strand.
CCACAGCACTGGGGGGATCTTGGACAGAGGCAGCAATCGAAGATTTCACGCGGAACCAACTTCCGGTTCCGGTTGACAAGTAACCCTAATGAACTTGTCACATTGGAAAGAGAAAACGGGTTAGCCTCACAGTGGCTAACCCGTTTTCTCATCATTCAGATGTATCAAATTCATCTCTACGGTGACTTACTTTGAATCACGAGTGTTGTGGACTCCAGCCACGAGTCGAATAGGGAGGCAGCAGTGCGCGAAGTTAGCATAGTAGTAAACGGGCCGACACGAACTTGCGTGATAGTCTCGGACGTGCCGGCAATTGGAACCAAGATGAAGTGTATACCGGCCTTACTAAGAAGAGAGGTTATGCGATCTACATTCGTTTGTAAACGATAAGCGGCCAATTGCACATACCATTCGCCATGCGGAGATGTTTGAACGTTATTAGCAATCGTCTCGCTGATTGCGCTTTGAGTATCCGCGAGATGCTGCGCGAGTATGTCGATGTTATTAATTGCAGGAGATTTCTCAGCAATGACAAGCGTGTCGCTGGAGTAGCGCTGGTTCAGAGTTAGGGCGGTAATTGAAGCGGCGCGCTTATCTTCAAATGCACCGACACGAACCTGGTATACTGTACTCGACTTTGCATGAAGCGGCGCGATCTTTGATGCAAAACCATCGTCTCGCAATTTGGCTGCACGGCGCTCGGCGAGTGCCAAGTTGTTGTAGGCACAGATTTGAACATACCAAATTCCGCCATCGTCAACGGGGCGCAATATGCGTGGGGCGTCTGGCGCCACATTGCTTGTGGATGGCTGTTTTGACTGGGTTGGCACTTGCGGCGCGGATGGAATCGATGGGTTACGCAACGAACTTTCACCGAGACGAAGTGTACCGGAGGATTTGATCAACAGACGGCGGGCGCGAGGAATTACGCGCAACTCAATCTTCTCCGACTCGCCGGGATTAAGTGTGACTGTGTAGGTCTCTTGTTCAAGGCGGTGATAGTCGGGCAAGTTGGTAGTTCGCATAGTGACGGTCCAGACTCCGGGGCGGAGTTTTCTGACTGCGAAAGAGCCGTCAGATGCAGTTGTTGCCGTGATCATTTCATCACCATTTGACAACGCAAGATTGCAATCCGCCAAACCACGCAACGGCTGAAGCTCGCGCGTTCGCTGTGCCAGTGAATCAGCAGTTCCACTTTCAACAAGAATGCCGCGCTCGGTGTTTTCGTCGCGATGTCCGTACACTGAGACATTACCTGAGATTGTGCAACTCTTGGCAATTTTCAGATCGATAGATTCGGTGCGCGCACCGACAATGTTGAGTTCAATCGGCATGCGCTCCATCGGAACGCGGTCAAGCCCGAAGGCTGCATTCTCAATTTGCAAGTAATGCACACCACGCGACAAGGAATGGAATACGAATTTGCCGTTCTTGTCACTTAACGTGGTGCGATCTCCGACGCGTAACAATGCCCCGGGAATGCCGCCGGCCGTAGGATTGTCAATATCATAGATTCGCCCTTGCAGAGATCCTTGATCACGTTTTCTGCCGATGGGAATACCTACAGGCAATTGATAGCTGAGCATGTACGAGGTTTCATGATCAAATTGCAGCTCATCAAAATCGCGCTTGCGCAGTTTCAGCGTGATGAAGTGATTCTTGTATGGCTCGTATTGAACTCCTACATCATATTGCAGACTTTCGAAGTCGTGATCGTCGTTACGGTCAACAATTTGAAAACTCGCGTTGAGCAGCAAACTATTGATCGTGTTGTATTCCGCATTGAAGCCGATGATGTTGCTACGTTTTGCATCGATGGAATAACCAGAATGACCGGTTTGCCACCAGCCTTCACAACGCTGTCCACGGATCGGATGCGCGTCCACACTAAGCCTGTAGTTCTCAAGGTCAGAGGATTGGCCCGTTAAATAGTCTTTGCGTACACCACGCATGACGGTGCTGCTCAGGCCAACCGTCCGAAAGGATTTTTGCAAACGTGCTACCAGAAATGAAACGCGGTTGTCAAACTCGGGAGAAGTCAGTTTATCCACGCGGGTGTGCGTCTCAAAGTCTAATGATGCGTTGGCCAGCGAAAAGTTGCGAAAGTTCAAGCCAGTTCGAAAGTGCTTTTCGCGCGGCGCGGTGGGTACGGACCCAGATTTCTCGAGATTCTCGGAAAAGTCTCGGTAAGCGTTGGCCCACCCGAAACCATAAGGAAGAGACGTAAACAAGTCCACAAGATTCTGGTCTATGTCTTGAATCTGCCCGTGGAATTCACGATTCGCGATATGCTTTTGCAAAGAGATTTGCGTTGTGCTAACACGCCCGTCAATTCGACTCCAGAAGGCAAGCGGCGGATCAGCATTTCCATGCCCCTTCGTTCCTGTTGCAGACTCAAGATTTACTTTCCATTGGCGAGCTGGCTCAAACGAGGACGAAACGCTAAACAACTCATCATCTGTTCGTGTCGTCTTTTTGATTAACGTGTTTCCGCGCAAACTAAACCGGCGACCCAGCGAGTAGCCGATGTAGCCGCCGAGGCCTTCGTAATCGGGAATTTGTGCGCGCGACTGGAAGCTTATAGCGCGCGCCTCAACATTGCCTTTATCGACGTCAACTTCAACACCACGCCCTAAGCGGCCACGCTCCAGCAAATTGGAGAGGGCGAAGTTCTGGTCGCCGGCAGAAATTGAAACGTCATCCGCTCGCAATTTCAAATAGACTTCATCGCGCAGCCCGAATGCATTGTTTTCGAATCTCTCCGGTCCGCGAAAGCGATACTCGATGTGGTGATCATGATCATCCAACGGACCCGCACCGGCAAACTCAAACTGCACGCCATCTTTGCCGTCGCCGCCGACATAGCGAGTTGTGAAACGAGACGGGAGTTGGCGATACTTTGCCTCGGTTCGAGCCGATGCGGGAACAATGTTTACAACGGAATACGTTTGCGTACCAGATACCAATGTATCATGTCCAGCAGTAGCGCGGATGAAGAGCCGGTCTTTGACTGGGCGAGTGAGATTCCTTGGAGATAGCACCTCGGCAGATAGCAATCGAGTTTGCTGCGGAGCAAGCTCAAGCTTGTTGGAATCGAGCGCGACTTGGAATCCGGCGGAGCTTTTGGCCACGAGATCAACGGTTGCACTCTCGTTACCTTTGTGTTCAATTGAAAAAGTGACTCTATAGGGAGTGCCTGCTTCAACAAAAAGCGGAGCCTCCACAACGGAAAGCTCTACGGAAATGATTGGTTTGACTTGAACAGTCAGAACTTGTTGGTTTGCTGAATAGCGTTCGTCTTTTTCATGGGCTGTGTAGGTGATGTGATATTCACCGGGAGGAGTTTGGCCCTTGACGACTGCGGCCACAACGCGGACCTCTTGCGCGCCAGGACTTAACTTAAACGAACCGCTGCCGCTGATTAGGTGCCAGTCAGTCGGAACTTCAATTACTTCCGTCAATTCATGGGGGATTGTGTCGAGGTTTGAAACAAGAAAAGCGCCGCTGACAATTCCCGGCGCTTCAAAGTTTGTAATGATACTATCTTGAATCGTGACGACAATTCCCCTGTCGACCGCGCACACAGTCGAAGCGCAAAACAGCCATGAGTGCAAAAGCCAGATTGTGCGCGCCTTGTACATCAGGTCAGAATTCTAAATCGTACTTTGCCCCGATAACATTTTCTCCGCCGGTGTCCAGCACAATCAGAGCTTTGTAATTTCCCTTCAGGCTATCGTTCATCATAATCTTGAAACGAACAGACGTACCGGGAAAGATTCGCTTTTTTTCACACTCAAACTTGCCTGCTGACTTGCCACTTTGGTCGTACAATTCCGTCCACACGACGGGAACGGCCCAACGATCACCATCATTTTTGACGTCAAGCATAAGCTCGCGCGCGTTACTGCTGTCAGCCGTGAGCTTTGCCTCGACAATTTTCAAGTCCGGCTCGCCAGTGGTGCCAATTTGTGTGATACATTGGACTCCGTAGCGGACGATTTGCGAAATCGCGGCCTGTTGATCAGCGGGGTTATTGGTTGGAGCCGCAGTCTGGGTCTCCTCGACCATCATCATACTCCAGTAAGTTCCTGACAACGAGTTGTCGGCTGGTACCTTGACGGAGTAGTTCACGAGATAGGTCGAGTTCGGCGGAATGGTGATACGATTCGGGCTGAAGTCCACCCACGCTGCATTCGAGCGCGGAAGTTCTCCGGCAGTGCCAAACGTGTTGCTGCCGTCACTTTGAAACTGGTAATCGGTTTGATAGACTTTGACAATCGCGGCATCCGGGCTGTTGTTCACAATCTCAATGGTGCCGCTATATGTTTCGCCGGGCATTGCCTGCCGTTCATGTGTCAAGGATGAAATAGTCACAGCATTGGACTTGGTCGAGACTGTGATGACAAACAGAATCGCGGCCAACACGGTGCACGCGCGGCAAAAGAGCATATAGCCTCTCAGGTTTGAGAAAAAAGAAATCACCTACTGATCCACGATGGTGTAGGTGATTGTGTGAGTGTCAATGCCTGTGCCGTCTGCGGCGAGTGCCGTTGCTTTGTATCTCAGATCGCAGGTCGCGTTATCGGGAGAGTCTTTTGCGGGAATGCTGTTTATGAAGTCCGTAGCTGACGTTGAAACCTGAACTTCACCGGCCGATGTACCGTCGCTGGGTGTGATGTTGATGGCTTGAACACCAAGAGCAAATTGCGGTGAAGCCAGGTTAGTTTGGACGGTAATCTTCTTTGTAGGTGCGGAATTGGGCCAATTGTCCCATTGCAGTTGAGCTGTCTGGTCAATGTCCGGATCGGGTTCTGATCCTGCCGACGCAGTCGAAACAACGAGATCAACATTGCCATTGAGGATTGACACATTAGCGGCAAGAGATACGTTCCCTATCAGCATCGCTGCTGCCACAGAAATTGTAAATGTGGCCAGAAATCTCATTGCAAGAGTGTCAATTCCGATTCCCTCTGGTTAATTGTCCACAATCGTGATTGTGATTGTGTGAATATCTGAGCCGGTTCCCTCTGCTGAAGTAGCTACTCCGGTATATTGAATCGTACCGTTGCCCGTTGTCGTGGCAATACCGGTGATGAAATCTTGCGCAGTAGTCGAGATTGTGACTTCCGAGGCGGCACTGCCGCCGGTGACACCTGTGGCAACAGCCTTGAGAGTGAAATTTGGTCCGGCAAGGTCAGATTGAATCGTGGCCTTTTTACCAGTCTGGTTGCTGGTCCAAAGGAGGCCAGTTGTAGCATCGACATCGTTGTTGGGGTCAACACCAGCCGTGGCGGAGTTGATGGTCAACGTGACGCTACCGCCCGTAATGGCGATTTCGTTGATCGCGTTGACTGTAACCGTTACCGTGTGGTTATCGGAGGTTCCAGCGAACGAAGCATAAGAACCCACGAGGGTCCACAGCAGGGCAATTAACACAAATTTCAGGATGTTCATGATCTCGGTTGTAACCTTATTATGCTGTCGGGGAAAAGTTACTCTATCATCTAAATAGCTATACCATCTAACTTTCCGAAAGTTAGTCAAACATGAACAGTTTGTCAATAGTCAAAATATGAATGTTGAAACAATTTCAGGAAGGTAAGTTGCATTTGGGGAATACGATAGAATTGGGTAGTTTAAGCTTTAGGCCAAAGATTGTTATCGCATTTTCATTTTACTGATTGATTTTTAATGATTTAACAAAAATCGTTTTAAGAGGTTGGATTCGTTGCATTAAAGGAAAAATCGCAATGGAAGACTTACCTAAACATTTCTGAAATTTCGCCGATAATAAAGGAAAGAGCGGCCGGAGACGTAAATGGAAGATGATCTCCGTAAGTAGGCTGACTAAAACAAGTAGATTGGAGTTTCCATGGCGGGCAGCAAATTCCTTAGCGCGTTGATCGTAAGCTGTATCCTGTGTTTAACAGGTATCAGTTTCGCGTCAGATCACGATAATCATCAGGTCACAGTGACCGTGAGTGTCATTAATGAGCTTGCCGTCGCGGGCGGCAATATCACGTTAACCATCAATTCCGCGACACCGGGTTCGGAACCCAATGACGCGACGGATGCAACGACAAGCCTGGATTGGACAACGAACGACACGGGCAAGAAGATTACTGCCGCAACGGACAACGCCGCCGCGACATTTACGTTGAAAGTAAATGCGACCGCAGTCACGGGCGGAACGAGCGCAGGTCAGATTACGCTTTCTACGACGGACACGGATTATGTAACCGGCATCGCCACGACGACCGGCGGGTGCACATCGACGTACACTGCCCAGGCTACGGCTGCGCAAGGTAACGGATCTGATGTTCACGTCGTGACGTTTACGCTGACGGACGAATAAGCGTAGCTCTTCAGAATACGAAAAGCGGGTTAGCCAAATGGCTAACCCGCTTTTTCATTTTGTAAGACAATCCGTGATTACTCGATTTTTGCAAGCTTGTAGGTCTCGTTGCTGAAGAGCGTCAAAAGATTCGTAGGAGTTTCAACGGAGAGAACTGCGTAAGACAGGTTATAGCTACCGGAAAGCTCACGGATTTTGCTGTCCGAAATCTGTTTGTAGTTTTGCTGCATTGATTCAAGCGCGGTCCACCCTGCTCCAGTTATGGGGCCATAGGCGGCATTCATGCGGGCGCGCCATTCGTGAATATCGCGTTCGCTGAACGGGAACATCTTGAAGTCAACCAACAGCGCGCGCGGAAGCCAAGCGAAAGCTGCCAAAATCAGGGGGGCGTCAAAAAGATAGAGCCGCTGGGCGTGTGTCTATTTGCGAACCTAGCGATACCTTCGATGGCAACTTCGTTGGCTGATTTCGGTTCGACAATTCTTGACGTGATGCTGCGCGGGATGGGCAGTTTTAATGCGTTGATGCTTGCCAAGAGAATGCAGAACGCGGCGAACGTGCCCAAAATTGCCGCAGCATTGCGAAGCAGGGAGTACTTTAGCGATACGAAGAGCAAAGCAACACTGAACATCACTACTAATGCAAGTGCTTCACGGCCGCCGCGATAGACGACCAACAGGGTGAGCTGGGCCAGCAAGGCAAGGATGAAGAACAGGCGATAGCTTGAATTGCTTAGTGTTGTGTCCCACTTTTGCTTGAGATATTCGAGCAGCGTGCCGACAAAGAAGATGGCAGGCTGAGCTTGACCAAATGCGGAAGTCAGAAACCACGCTCCAGCAGGGCGCGAAGATGTGATTAATTTTGCAATCGCTCCGCCGAGAAGTAGTAATCCGAACCATTTGATGAAAGAAACTGCGCGGAACGCTTGTGCGGACAAAAATGGGCCAAACGAAAACCACTCGACGAAGATGTAACCGCAAGCAAGAAAAGCGAGCACAAGACTTGCCCCGATACCGAAGCGGCGCGCGAGCAGGCGATCCGTGGTCGGATCGTCATACCACATTTTCCACAACAGTACTCCGGCAATGACGAAGAGCAGCATACCGACATACTGCTCAATAGAGTATGTGCTTGGAAGATGAACATGCGGTGCGCGGAACCTAATCAAATAGTCAAGGGATTCGCGCGACAGGCTTTGCCCGCGCAAGGGAAGAAACCAGAAGATAAAGTTGAATAGCCCGAAGGAAATTCCAGAACCAAGCCACCAGAGCCATTGTTTGCGGATTTGGCCGCGAACTTCCGTTGCTTGATCTGCAACTTTGAAAAACAAAGAGACCCCGATTGTACCGAAACCGATTGCAGCGGCTTGTAAGGCAACTTGAGGATGAACGAAGGATCCAACCATGGCCAACAGTGCACAGCGCGCAGGTCGCAAGTTGATGCCCTCCCAAACACACCACAAAGCAATAAACAGTATCAGCGAGCGAGGCAGCATATACGAAGCAACAAGGTGCGCGGCTCCGCCAAGTTCAACTGAACCTAAGACCATTACCAACACCGTTGCAATTAGCGCGGGAAGATCGCTTGACTTGAAAAGTTTGCGCGCGGCGAAGAAGGTAACGGCGGCGATTCCGGCGTGCTGCAAGCAGGTTAACAACAGGTAAAGTACGTTGAGCGGAATAACTTTGGCGAGCGTGCCCATGAATGCGACGAAATAGCGCGGGCTGAAACTCGACATTGCATCAACGGAGTAATCACCGACTGCAAATGTTGGATCGAGATAGCGGCGGATCAGCGGAAGCTGCTCGAGCTGATCTGACTCCGCATAAAGATAGCCATGCAGCGCAGTAGCAAGAGTACCGAGCAGCATGGCCAAGAGTAGAACTTCGACGATGCGGAGTCGCGCAGTTATCAATTTATTGAGCAACGGTTACGCGAGCCTCTGCATGTTTTGATGAACCAAACGGATTCCAGTGGCAATGTCAATCGGCGCCCAGTGCGTCGGGAGCAGATGTTTCGAGTAGGTAATGTCGGCGGCGTTTCGGTTGGAATCGGAAAAAACAAAATAAACTTTGCGGCGCAGCACCCGCTCGGCAATTTCCTGAATCTCGTGAATGGAAGTCGGTCTGCCCGACGCAAGCGTATGACAGATTGCCTCGTTTGACTTGGGGATCTCAAGAATCTGCGCGGCTATGAATTGACCAATGTCGCGACTGAAGACAAAATCGCGGAGGGTATTTTGATTGCCCACCAAACTCAAGACACGATGCTGAATTCCGCTTTGCAGAATCACGGAAATCAATCCGGCGCGTTTGCCCTCGTGCGCAAAGCCATAGACGGAACTCGGTCGGTAAACAAGCTTGAAGAGTCGAGCACTACTCGCATACAGCGCATTCTCCTGGCGAAGCTTCAATGTTCCGTAGGGACGAAGAGGCGCGGGTTCCGTGTCGCGACTGACGAGACTTTTGCCTTCAAACAGCCCGCCTGCCGAACTCACGAGATGAAAATCTACTAGCGCATTCGGGTGTGATTGCGACAACTTTTCAGCGAAGTTCAAGACGTTGACGAAACTTTGAAACTCGACTTCAAGCTCCTTAACGGAGGAAGCAAAGCCGCCTTTCCCAGCGCTCCAGAGAATTGAGAAGCGCTGGAGATCGGCATGCCTTGCTGAAAGGGCTTTGGCGACAGACTCAAGCTCTGCTACATGCTGATCTGGCGTGAACCACGTGAACGGCAGGGATTCTTCTGAGAAATCCGTATTCATATGTAAGGCGGATTTCACCGCCCCGCCGATTAGGCCAACACCGAAAATCGCGACGACGTGTTGCGAGGCCGAAGAGGAGTTTGCGGTCGCGAGCAGGAGCATCGTGCTTAGTTCTTGCGGAAGTAGTCAGCGAGAATTTTGTCAGAGGTGCGGTCAACGACAAAGAAAGTCGGTTTGCCTTGTATGTGCAGGAGGATGGTGCGGATGTACTCCATCGTCATCACGAGCAAGAAGATCGATAAGCCGCAGAAGAACGAGATGGCCACGAACAATGATGCCCAGCCGGGGACGTTGGGAGCATTCGGATCGATAAATTTGTTGTAAAACGCAAGGACGAGCGCTCCGAACGACAGGGCAACGGCAAACAATCCAATCAAAAAGCCGATGCGCAGAACTTTGGTTTGAGTAGAAACAATAAGCCTGCGCGCGTGGGACAGCAGTTTCATAAAGCTATAGCCGCTACTCTTTGAATCGATGTAGCGCTGATCTTTTAGCGGCAGGTAGAGAGTGCGAATCTTATTGCTAAACCAACAGAGCGCGACATCAAAGTAGGTTTCATGACCGCAGACGCTGGCCGTGGCACGTGCAACGGAGCCACGCATAACCCGAAAACTGTTGAAGTCGCGGATGTGAGGAATACCGGTCAGCTTGACCAGTATGTATTTGTAGGAACGTGAGCCCCAATCGCGCAAGAGGCTCTGGTGCACATGCTGTTCCGGTTTGGCATAGGTGATGTCGCATGTATTCAGGACGGCTTCTGCCAGCATTTGCGGGAGGAAATTGGGGTCGTGCTGAAGATCTTCATCGAGCGTGGCAACCCAATCTCCAGACGTGTGCAGAATCCCGGCAATCGTGGCAGGGTGCTGACCAAAATTGCGAGCAAGTTGAATAACGCGCACCCACTCGTATTTGGCGGTTAGTTCGACAAGTACGTCTGCGGAACCATCACGGGACGCGTCATCGACGAGTATAAGCTCGACGATATCCCACGGTGCATCGGCACTTGCGAGACTGTCTTTGAGCTTTTTCACCTCGCCGGCCAAATCCGCAAGATATTTTGCGCCGGAATAGACTGGTGTAACAATTGAAAATGTGATCTTACGCATAGTTTGTTAGGCTCGACTTTGCGTAGGTGCTTGGGAGTTGGTGCCATTGGCGACGAAGGCAGCGTACTGTGCTCCGAGCGGCAGCCACTCAATGAACTTTTCGATGAACAATAGCGCTTTCAGCGCAGGAGGGACAAAAATCACATAGTGAAACGACGTCTTGGAATCAAAGGCTTGTGACAGCAATTTGTTCGAGTAGCTTGGCTTCAGCAAACGCGCGTCTTTGTCGAACGGGCACTCGCGCACGATCTTGCGGGTGATGGGATTAATCGGATTGTGCTCAAACAAGACGAAGACACCGTTAGGATTTAGGGTTTTGCGCAAACCAGCAAGCAATCCTTCATGCAGTTCAAACGGAATGTGATGAAAGACATTGACTGCGAGGATCATGTCAAACATCGGAGCCTTATAGGGCAATGTCTCGCCGTCGAAGTAATCCAGTTTGCAATTGCCCAGAATAAGTTTGGCAGCAATGTCAAGGCTGTCCTGTGAAATATCGGTGCCAAACAGTACAGCCTTGGGAAAGTGCTTGCGGAGGTGCTTCAGGTTCTTGCCCGTCCCACAGCCAAAATCAAGAATCGTCGAAGGCGCAAGATTGCGTTCGCGACACATATCCGCCAGTCGATCAATTTTGTACTCGGCGAAATATTCGCCATCCTTGCCGACGAATTCGAGCGACCGATTGAGAAGGTCTTCGTATTCGCCTGCGTATTGATCGAAATTCTGTAGCTCTTGTTTTTCCAAAGGTACCAACCGACTAAAAGGATGGGGGAATTGATAGAGAAGCAAATGCCGTGCTCCTGCTGCATTTCTTCGCTTATCTTGCTAACTTAATAATTTTCAGGAACACAGTCAACGAAATGGCCCCACGATTTGAATTCAAGCGGCGAAGTTTGCCTAATTAGGGCTTGACTCTCTTCTTTGTTGTCTGTATATTATTAAACAGGAATCATTCTTATTTAGTATTTCATTGCAGGAGCTTACTTTGAGTTTGCCGGAAACGGAACTTGCGGTGTTCATGGAGCGGCTGCGGGAATCCGGGATTAAGCTGACCCACCAGCGGATGGAGATCTTTAAGGAGGTCGCCAGCCGGATGGATCACCCCGATGCTGCCTCAGTTTATGAACGGGTGCGTGAACGTGTGCCGACAATTTCGCTGGATACAGTGTACCGGACGCTGTGGATGCTAAAGGAAGCAGGGCTGATAACCACTTTGGGTCCAGCGCACGACCGTTTGAGATTTGATGCGAATACGGCCCCGCACCACCATTTTGTGTGTACAATCTGCGGGAAGACGGAGGATTTCTACTGTGATGCTTTCAACAGCTTGAACGTGCCGCAGGAAGTAAATGCAATCGGCGTGGTTGAGCGCGCCCAAGTGGAGTTGCGCGGGTTGTGCAATGCTTGTGCAAAAGAAGAAACGAAATAGGACCAGTTGGTCTTAATCATATATAGCAAAAGTTCGAAAAGGATAAAGAAAATGGCAGAAAACAAGAAGCCACTGACAACAAGTCAAGGCGCACCCGTGCCAGACGATCTAAATTCCATGACCGCAGGTGAACGTGGGCCAGTGTTGGCGCAGGATATTCATTTGTTTGACAAGCTCGCGCACTTCGACCGCGAACGCATCCCCGAACGCGTGGTGCATGCCAAAGGCGCAGGAGCGGGTGGATATTTTGAAGTGACACACAACGTTACAAAGTACACACGCGCGAATTTCTTGTCACAAATCGGCAAGAAGACGGAAGTCTTCGCGCGCTTCTCTACCGTGGGCGGCGAGAAGGGATCGGCGGACACGGACCGTGACCCACGCGGGTTTGCAGTAAAGTTCTTCACTGAAGAGGGCAACTACGACTTCGTGGGGAATAATACCCCGGTGTTCTTCATTCGTGATCCGCTGAAGTTCCCCGATTTCATTCACACTCAGAAGCGCAATCCGGCTACGAATCTTAAAGACGCCGACATGTTCTGGGATTTTCTGTCACTTACGCCGGAGTCGGTGCATCAAGTTACAATTTTGTTCTCAGATCGTGGTACACCAAACGGCTACCGTCATATGCACGGCTTCAGCGGCCACACATTTATGTGGTACAATGAAAAGAACGAATATGTGTGGGTGAAGATTCACTTCAGGGCCGAACTTGGCTCAAAGACTTTCACGCGGGAAGAAGCTGGCAAGCTTGCCGGAGAAGATCCGGACTTTGCCACACGCGATTTGCACAACGCAATTGAAAAGGGCGAGTTTCCTGAGTGGAGGGTGTATGTGCAGATCATGACGCCGGAACAGGTTGAGAAATATCGATTCAATTCTTTTGACATCACAAAGGTTTGGCCGCATGCCGATGCGCCACTGATTCCTGTGGGTCGAATGGTGCTGAACCGCAATCCAAAGAATTATTTTGCAGAGACTGAACAAGCCGCATTCTCACCAGGTACAGTTGTGCCGGGAATCGCGCCGTCACCTGACAAAATGCTGCAAGGTCGACTATTCAGCTATCACGATACGCATCGCCATCGTTTGGGCACGAACTATCATTTGATTCCAATCAACGCTCCTCATGTGAGCGGTGAGCATAATTACCAGCGCGACGGAGCTATGCGAACAGACGAGAATGGCGTCGGCTCTCCGAATTATTCACCCAACAGTTTCGGCGGTCCGCTTCAAGAGCAAAAGTACTCCCAACCGCCAGTACCGCTCACGGGTGTAATCGATCGGTTCAGTTTTGAATTGACCGACGATGATTTTGTGCAACCCGCGGCGCTTTACCGCAAGGTGATGAGCGATACAGATCGCACTCACTTAATTGGCAATATCGTAGGGCACTTGAAGAACGCACAGCCGCGCATTCAGAAGCGACAGACGGCGTTATTCTACAAGGTGGACAAGGAATACGGCGAGCGCGTCGCACAGGGCCTTGGACTTATTGTCGAGGATATTGCAAAGCTTGCAGCGTTGACTCAGGCGGAGCGGGTTAAGGCTACATCGTAGTTCTTAATTAGCAGGTAGCTGAAACGGGTTAGCCTTCCGGCTAACCCGTTTTTGTGTGTGAAAGTCACAATGTATTGAACTTGCGGAAAGGAAGATGTAGATTGGCAGGATTGGGTGCCCGTAAACAGCAACGGACTGCGAGGTGCATATGAGACGGTTCACTCTTCTGCTAATGACTTTGGCTGCACTTTGGCTCGATGCGTCTGCGCAAACATGGGAGTGGCGGACGCCGAGGCCGACAGGATTGCAGATATGGGGAATCCTCAGCGATTTCGGCTGACACTTTGTGGATGGGGATAATGCGGGAATAGTCCGCCGGAGCTACGATGGCGGTCGAAACTGGGAGCGGCTATTCACGCCCATTCGGGTGCCGTGGCCGCTCGTTTATTTTGTGGACTCACAGTATGGCTGGGTCGTTGGTGGGGTAGCCAATACGGGTCAAATGGGACTTATCCTGCACACCGAAAACGGCGGCGATACCTGGGTACAGCAGGCCGCAAATGTGTCACATTTCATTCGAGACATAGATTTTGTGGATCGTGAGCATGGCTGGGTGATTGTACAATCACAGTGGAATGGCCCGTACAAGGTTTTGGGTACAGCAAATGGCGGCGACAATTGGGACACACTCGTCACCTTTGCGAGCGGCTCGCTCTCAGGAATCGATTTCATAAACTCGCAGACAGGCTGGGCATTGTTACAAGGCGTGATAGCTGATACTTGTCAGATTCTGGTTACCTTTAACGGCGGAATAAGCTGGTCCAACCAGTACTTTTTCGAGGACTCCTATTTTAGCGATATTTGCTTCTTAAATGAAGACAACGGTTGGGCAGTATCGTCAAGCGGCACGTTACATCACACAACTGATGGCGGCAACCATTGGGAAACACAGCGTCCTGACTCTGCAACGGGAGGGAATGCCAAGATGACCTTTGCTGATTCTCTGCATGGCTGGGTTGCATTCGGAGACTACTATCGCAAAATATTGTCTACTGATGACGGTGGACAAACGTGGTCGATGTATCGTGCCGATGCGGGAATCGGATTAGGCTTTGTTGAATCTGGTGACGCGAATCACGTGTGGGTCGGAGGAAGTTACGGGCACATTTTGCATTCGGAGAACGGTGGAATGAACTGGACAAATTTGAGCCAGCGACTTGATTTAGGGGGAATAGTTGACGGCGTATTTGCGGATTTCCTGCGGATGGATATTTGGCTCGCGTACCGTGGACGGAGTTCAGCATGATGTCATCTGGCGAACAAGTGATGGTACTCAGACGTGGGAGAGTCAATCGCGCGGGACAAACGATCACTACATCGCCGGTGACTTTGTCAGCGGTGACGTCGGTTGGATTTTGTCGAACAGTGGAACTCTGATTCGCACTCTCAACGGAGGTTTGGACTGGGAGACGCTGGATGGTTTCGTGGGGCGTGCCGTAACGATGGTTGACTTCTGGGACGAAAATCGTGGAGCGGCCATAGCTGGAATGAGCATTCTGACCACACAAGACGGTGGCGAGAACTGGAGCGAGTTAACTATACCTGATAGCGTTGAATTCAGTGATGTTGAGTTCGCCGATGCCGAGAATATCTGGGCAGTGGGATTTCGTCGGATCAGCGACTGGCACGACCCAGCCAATTTTCTAAATGTTCGTGCCCACAGCTCAAACGGTGGCTTCGATTGGGACATCGAGATGGTCGAGGATGCGACATTGGCTATTCAAGAAGTTGAGTTTTTCTCACGCTCAATCGGCTTCCTCACGAACAAGGCTGACAATTCTGTCAGGCGCACTCAAGATGAGGGTGCGCATTGGGAACCTGTGCCGGTGCCGGGAAGCAACGAGGTCAAAAAGCTGACAGCCACGAGAGACAATAACGTTTGGGAGTTGAATTACACCGGATTATCCAAAGCCGCGACGGGGCGACACGTGGCAACGGCATCCGGTCATAAGTACGGATTGGATACGGACGATGATGGCGATCGACTCGTCACGCTGGTGGTAACGATATACAGCGCATTATTCCGTTATGGTTCGACAGTTCTTGGAATCAATGATGAAATTTCGCCGACTTTGCCAAACGACTTTAGTGTTTCAGTTTGGCCCAATCCGTTCAATCCGACAACAAACATTAATTTCGATTTAAGAACTAATGGTCGCGGAGTCGTTCGAGTCTATGATGTCACAGGTAGGCTTATTGAGACGCTATCAGATGACTACTTCTAGCCGGTCGGCATAGTTTGCTCTTCAACGCAGAAGGGCTGGCAAGCGGGAGTTACTTTATCAGCATTTCAGCAAATCAAGCAAATCAGACGAGGCGTGTGGTACTCTTGAGATAGTCACTGGGAACTTTCTGGCAAGCAAAAAGGGCTCGCAGCAATGCGAACCCTTTTGATTTTCACAAATCATTCGTGCTAGAATTCTTCGCCTGAATCGTCGCTCCGTGACGCTTCGCGTTTCTTTTTGAAGTTGTTGAAAGTGTAACCTGCGCTGAGCGTGAAAACGGGTGCGTTTTGCGAGAAATACTCATAACTGTAAAGGCCGGGTGACTCCGTCGTTGATTCGCGTTTACCCGTGCCGAATACGTCACGGACTTGCAAGGCAACATTGAGTTTTTTGTTCAGGAAGTCTTGGCGAATACCGAGATTGGCTGTGAAGGAAGGTTTATTTTCACCCTGCGAAGTGATTGTGGGGCCATTGTAGTTGGCATCAATTTGAAATTTCGTAGTCGGCGTCAGCGCCATGATGCTGTTCAGCTTGCCATCATACGCGAAGGTATGCTCATCAAACGATCGTCCTTGTGCATCACCGTTGACGCGTTGATCATAGAAATTGCCGGAAATGCCGAGCGACCAACCTTTGCGAACGGTGATATCGGTGCGCAGTTCGGTACCAAAAGAGAATTGGCTGCCAACGTTGGCAGGTTGCGTGAGGGTCACGTTTTCGGCATATACCCGCGGAGCATCTCGACGTTATTATGTTTGACTCGGTAGTATCCTTCAATAGAAGAGAACTGGCCAAGAACCTTAGTTTGAAGGCTGAGCCATATGAGTCGATGAATTCGGGAAGCAGGTCAGGGTTGCCTGCGCACATTATAGTTATTCTCCCACGAAATAAATGGCTCAAGATACCTCGGGCGCGAATGCTCGACACGGCGAGTGTAGCTTGCAGAAAGCTGTTTTGAGCCGCCGAGCTGCATCGCGGTGTGGAGGCTTGGATATAAGTCGATTCGCGAAAGTGAAACTGATTGACCGGAAATTCTTTCGGAAACTTTGCGATCAAGGGCTTCGGCACGCAGACCGATCTGATATTCGACGGACTTCAATTCACCGGAGAATAATCCGTATCCGGCTTGCAATGAGCGGCTAAAATCGGTCGCATTGCTGAACTGTGACTCGGGAACATAGTTTCCAGATACGGTGTCCAATCTACTGTTATCATTCGTACTGTTGAATTTTGCCGAATTGCGACGAAAGTCCTGCCTCAATCTTGCGATTATTGGCAAGCGGTCTAACGTAGTCGGTTTTAACTTCAAGACGGGAAGTCGGTGGTCCACCCTCTTCAGTGCGTACACCTGACAGAAGTTGTCCTGACTCAGAGAATTGTTCGGTCGTTACTTCATCTTGCCCATCACGGCCACCAAAGTTTGCATCGAATGTTAAAATATGGTCGTCTTGCGCAAAGCGGTGTTTCCAGTTTGCAAAAGCGCTTGTGTGCTTGCCACCACGATCGGTGCGGTTGCGTGACAGCTGTAAACCTGTGCTGGAAGTTGTTCCGTTGATTCCACGTTGACAAATCTGAATTGCGCCCAAACGTATAACTGCCGAGCCTACCTCCGAATACGACGTTGTCTTTAGTTGTAATAGGAACATCAAGTTCGGCGCGTAGACCATAGTTGTCGCGCATGCCTACTGATTCGCCGTCTGTCCTCACCGTCGTAGTCAGGTCATCAAATGTTGTGCGTGTTTCGCTACGGTTTGTACCGGGATCGCGACCCACACCGATGTTGCCGCCGAGCGTTAGTGCAGCTTTACCAACTGGTCTTTGAAAAGTAAAGTCCGCACCGCGTCGTTCGTCGATGCTCGTGCGGGCATTGACTTGGCCGGAAACTCCATTCGCTCCGCGGCGCAGGGGGATGATATTAATAATACCCGACGTCCCTCGGCACTAAAGCGCGACGACGGATTCGTAATGATTTCAATCTTGTCAATTGTGCCGGAAGGAATCTGCTGCAACGCGTCGTTGGCATCGAGTATTGACGGTCGTCCATCAATCATCACGGTGAAATTTGAACTGCCGCGCAGTTTCACATTGCCTTCAATATCCACTGAAACGGATGGAGCTTGCGCAAGAATATCTGCCGCCGTGCCGGTTGGCGCAATGTTTTGTTTGGCGACATTGATGACTTTCTTCTCAACGTGGTACTCGACAGACAGTCTTTCACCCTGAACGACAACCTCGTCTGTAGAAAGCCCAGAAGGTGTAAGCTGGATTTTGCCGAGATTCAACTTTTGCTGCTCACGGTTTAGATTCAGATTGGAGAGTGTTTTGGTTTCATAACCCAAAAAGTTCACACGAGCAAAATATTTACCCGGACGCAAACTATCAAGTGTAAACGAACCGTTAGCTGTTGTTGCAATTCCGGTGACTTGTGTGCTATCTTGAGCGCGAAAGAGCATGAAGGTCGCATATTCAAGCGGCTCGCCTGGAAAGCGAGTCTGAGATTGTCCCTGAAATAGAGAAGCTTGGCATTTGGGCATTGACTTGCGTTGCCCCGAACAATACAAAAAGTAAGACAATAAGATACAAAAGACGGCTCCGGTAAGGTAAGATTCCATCATTAGACGCTGACGGGATAGAAAAGGTTCATTTGACCTCTACCATTTAATCCGAAAACTACCTAAATTACAGTTCTTGAACAAGTAGCGAGGCAGCTTTGAGAAAGCTGGTTACAAAAGCAGGTGGATCAGGTGCCCTCCTGAAGGCAGGTTGGGCATTGGCAATTAAGGGGCTTCCGGCGCTATATGGGCTGGGAGTCATTTTTGTGCTTTTGCGTGCGCTGCCTGTGGAGGAGTACGGTTCCTACGGCGTCGCCTGGGCTTTCTTGAATGTGGCCGCCATGTGTACCAGAGGCTTATGGCGTTTGACTTTGGTGCAAAGATGGGCCGCAGGATCAGGTGAACGCGTGCTTGGGGCAATAGTTGGGCTTTCGATGGGGACAACCCTGATTGGGATCGGCGTCGGGTTAATTCTAATGCCCGCACTCGGGCTATCTGCCACTGAAACAGGGTTTGACCTGCCTGGCCCACTGATTCTGGTGCCACGTGATCTTGCCATCGCGTTGGGTCTGGCCGAGGGGCGGCTTAGACGAGTTTTTGTGATTGAGGCATGTTATTTTCTCGGGAGCTTGCTAGGGTTCATCATATTACACGAACGCCATTTGCTTGTCGACGCAGAGACTGCACTTATGGTTAATACTGGTGCAATTGTACTCTCTTCATTAGCCGGGGTCATTCGATATCCTGTCGTGTTGAAACCGACATTCGAAAAAGGGATGTACAAGGAAGCATCGAGTTTTGGTAAAGTGGACCGGGAGTGCTCGCAATTGGAGATATCTATTTTCAGCAAGGTGATTTGCTCGTCTTAGGGGCATTCAAAGCCCAGCAATGCTGGCTCCGTACATTGCTGCAAAGACATTCTTGAGACTCTTTGCGTTAGTCTCTCAAGCGATGAATTTCCTGCTTTATCCGATGGCGGCTCGCCTTGCTGCGGAAGGAGATCTGCCCAAACTCGCAAGCAAGCTCAAGATTGCACTTGCGGGAGTTTGGGCCGTTGGAATACCGGCCGCACTTGCACTTTGGTTTTATGCCGACCCTGTTATTCCAACATTGCGGACTAAAATACGCGACTGCTATGCGTTCGTTGTCGCGCTACTGCCGGCAGCACGGCCGAACCATGTACCGCGGCTGCGAGCATTCTTGTCGGACTGGGTAAGCCGAGGTTTGCGATTCCGTGGATTGTCGCGGTTATCATTTTGAATGCAACCGCAAATCTTGTGTTAGTTTCGACAATTCACCTCGAAGCGGCGCCGTGGATACTGACGGCGAGCTGTGCGATCCTAAGTGGGTTCTCCAATCACACCTTCGAAAAGTGCTCAAGCGGGAGCATAGGGGTTTTGTCA